>CALUMG010000001.1 GCA_944321705.1 uncultured Muribaculaceae bacterium
TCCGGCCTCCACGTCCCGAACGTGGCGCGCTAACCAACTGTGCTACACCCCGGACTTTTTTAGCGATGCAAAGATAGGCATTTTTTTCATATTTAGCATAGAAAATTCAACTTTTTATCATTTTTATTAGTTCTTGCCTATATCAAACCATGTTTTTAGTGTTTATTTTTCATGGTTTACAACGAAATTTTACTACCTTGCAGGCAGTATAATTAAATAAAGTTTTAGGTTATGAGATATTTCAAGTCGGTTAAAGATATTGGAGATTTGAAAGCTGCCGTAAAGGAAGCTTTGGAGATAAAACAAAACAGGTTTGCACACAAGGCTCTCGGTAAAGACCGCACCTTATTGATGATTTTCTTCAATTCCTCATTGCGTACTCGATTAAGCACCCAAAAGGCAGCCATGAACCTTGGCATGAACGTCATCGTCCTCGACGTAAACCAAGGCGCATGGAAACTCGAAACCGAGAGGGGCGTAATAATGGATGGAGACAAGTCCGAACACCTGCTTGAAGCAATCCCCGTAATGGGATGCTATTGCGACGTAATCGGTGTACGTTCATTTGCCACCTTCGAAAGCAAGGAGAATGATTACAACGAAAAAATATTGAACCAATTCATTCAATATTCAGGACGACCGGTATTTGCGATGGAAACCGCCACTGTCCACCCTTTGCAAAGTTTTGCCGACGTGATAACCATCGAGGAATACAAGACAAAAGAACGCCCAAAAGTCGTTCTCACATGGGCTCCGCATCCCAAAGCCCTGCCACAGGCGGTGCCAAACTCATTCGCCGAATGGATAAACGCAGCCGGTTACGACTTCGTTATAACGCACCCGCACGGATATGAACTCGATCCGCAGTTCACAGGCAATGCCGTCATCGAGTATGACCAAGACAAAGCCCTCGCAGGAGCCGATTTCGTGTATGCCAAAAACTGGTCGGCATATACCGACCCCAATTATGGCAAAATTCTGTCGACCGATCGCAGTTGGACAATCACGAAAGAAAAAATGGCTTTGACCGACAATGCCTATTTCATGCACTGTCTGCCCGTGAGACGCAACATGATAGTAAGCGACGATGTCATAGAAAGCGAACGTTCAATTGTGATACCCGAAGCTGCCAACAGGGAAATATCGGCTCAGGTAGTCTTAAAAAGGATACTTGAAGACTTATGATACCCTATTTCCCTATAAAACACTAACAACAAACAATAATAGCACTCTTATGATAAAAAGCATATTGACGATACTTGCCTTGCTTATGCCACTGACGGCACTGACATCAATGGCACAAAGCAGCGACATAAAGAGCTGGAGTGACGGGAAAATTTCATGGTCGGATTTCCAAGGCATTCCAACTTCCGACAGCATTGCATCCTATTTTGAATGCACGCTCGACATAAAAAGTGTAGATACAAAAAGCGGCAATGGTAAAATAAATATCGCACGAGCCTATATGAACCGCGACATGTCGTATGTGGCCGATTCTTCATTACTCAATAACGACCGATTGCGCTACCACCAGCTGCAATTCGACCTGCTTGAAGTGGCAAGACGCAAGTTGCAAGCCGAAATAAATACCGGAATTGGCGATGAAGAGCAAAAGTTACTTTATTTCCGCAACTCTTACATAGAACAATTAAAAGACATAGACAATGAAACCGACTATGGCCGGAACATGACAAAATTGGCCGAATGGGAATATTTCACACAAAAGAACCTTGAAGAAATGAGCATCCCTTATGTGCCTCAACAAAAACCTGATGACTTCAGCTACGGCGCCTACTTAGGATTGGGAGGCATATTCCCGACAGGAAACATAAAGGATGCTTTTGACGGTTGCTTCACTTTCTCGGCCGGATTGACAGGCGGCTACAAGCGCATCAAGTTATCGGCAGGCGTTTCCTATGGGCAACCGAGTTTCAACAACCGAAACATATACGGCATAACAGACAACGAGGGGCGCGACTTGCAAGGGGCTCTCAACGACGAAGCCTCGTTTCTTGATTTTTCATTGTCGCTCGGTTACAGCGTAGTAGACACTCGCAAAGTGGCCATTACACCCTATTTCGGTATGTTCCTCGGTCGTTACAGCTGGAATGCAGCCAATTATGAATGGTCGATTGACGAAGAAGGCAACGACATAAGAACGACAACAAGCACCGAAGACAAGAAAATAAAAGATGTGAACTGGACGGCTGGAATCAATTTTGATTTCAAGTTGCACACTTATACCACCGACAAGCCTTTCTGGGCCGGGAAACGCGAGCAACTCGTTTCTTCACTTCGCATAACGCCTTATGTGGCACATGCGGTATATTCCGAAGAGAACCCTGCCATCAAAGGATACTATGTCGGGGTCACTGTAGCTTATTCTGGTATAATACAAGCTTTGGCATTTAAATGATTGCCCGTAATTGGCCCAAATTTATTTTTTAATATATTTTAACGCAATAGGGGGGGGGTAAACCTCCCTATTGCGTATATTTGTGCATATATATATTGTGTGACACGGAAACAATGAAAATCGGACAAATCCAATCAACATGATTGTTCTCGACTTTCATGTATTTAATACTTCTAATATCAAACAATTACATAAATAACTTTTCAATCAAAAACAAACCTTTATGAAAACAAGAATCTTAAATTTAATGGCGGCTGCCGCAGTGGCATTAACAATGGTTTCTTGCGGAGCAGGCGGATTTGGTACTCTCGCGATGGACTCGGAAGATGCTGTAAACAAAGTGAAGGATCTCGTGACAAGTAATGTCGATCCTGATGAATGGAAAATAATCCAAATCGACTGGAATGAAGGCACGAGCAACGATGCCACTCTCGGAAACAACCTTTACCAAGGAAGCATCTTCATGAAGCTCGTGAAAAGCGACGGAAAAGTATTCTCACAAGGTTTCACCGGGCAGCTCGGATTCAAGGCCACCCCGATAGAACCCGACTTCTGGTATGACCAAGGCCTCGATTATGAAAAAATAACTCCCATCGACATGTCCAAATTCGATCCTGCCACAATCGTCAAGCAAATTGAAGAAGCTAAAAAAATGATTCCGGCCGAATATGAATTCAAGTCGTTGGCCGAATATCGCATGAAGGCAGGCATACCGCAAAGCAGAGACGGGAAAGGCGAATACACAGCCGAATCGACATCCGAATTCACAATCAACGTTGTAGAAAAAGGTAATGAAACAGTTTCAAATGCCGGCACTACTTCAATCATATATTATGAAATAGATTTCAACGTAGCTCCCGACGGAACAATAACCATGGAATTGGAATAAACGACTTTACCGCGAAAAGCGATGGCAATCCTCCTGCACAAGACCAGTTTGCAGGAGGATTGTTTTTCTGCATGAGCCCATCACTCAACAATGTGCAAATAGCCAATGTTAGGTAAGTTCCGGCAAAAAATCATAAAAACTGGCTATTGTCGTGTCATCCGAGCCTCAATACTTTTGTGTGATTACAAATAACACACGAAAGCTTATGAAGAATTTATTTTTACTACTGTGTATTTCTTTGGTTTCAATGACAACGGCTTTGGCCGACGAAACAACAGGATTTTCGTTCAATTGGGCAAAAACAATCGATAGCAATTCATCCGATTCACCTCGCACGTTGAATTTCAGCAGTGACGGGAATATTTTGGCACTGGCCAATTTCGGCAGCACATCCGACACCGAAGTTCGTTTTGACGGCACGGCAATAGGAGATGGTGCACCTTACGAAGGTTCCAGCGCCAACAATAACGTACTGTTTGCAAAAATAACACCCGATGGCGAACTGTTATGGAAAGTCATCAGCAATTGGGGAGACTTCTCTGCTGCCAACAGTTCTTTTGCCCCTACAGCCGACGGTGGCGCGATAATCGTAATGAAAATGAGACACACCAACCGTGATGCTGCCGGCAACGGGATACTGTTGGCATTGAATGATGCCACCGGCAACGCCATCGAATTGAAATGGGAAAAACCTGCCGACTTGTGGGCTTATCAAGGCGTAATGGCCCGGATTGACGGAGATGGGAAAGTACTTTGGACAAAACTCATTTCGGTTGACACATCAGCACAGCCTGCCGCTACATCCGAAAGCGCGAAACTCGGCACCACCGACGGAGCCGACTTCAAGACAATCAGCGTTGACGAAGATGGAAACATTTATCTCGGGGTAAGTTTGCGCAAAACAGTCACATTCTCCTCGTCCACAGGAGACAATGTTGACATCGAACCAACCAACACCGCCAACTGGAACGGAAGTTCAACAAGTGATGCAGGCAACATGTGCATAGTAAAGTTGGATTCTGAAGGAAATTATGTGGATCACTTCATGCCCGAAGGTAATACCGGAGTTGAATCAATTCATGGAATGCGCATCGACAGAAACAATATCTATTTCGTTGCTACTGCCACATCACCCGAATCGGGCAATGGAAATTTGACCATTGGATCAACTTCGCTTGCATTGACTGAATTCGACGATATCGTGCTTGGTTCTATCAATACCGACATGGAACCTAATTGGGCTGTCTGCTATCCTGCCTACGGATGCATTGAAGACCAAAAACACACGACGCAAGTGAAGAATCTAAATTTGATTGACGGATACTTATATGTGACAGGAGCTGTGAAAGGCGGATTTGGTAACGACAATTCGGGCGAAAACTTCACAACGGTTGGAAAATCGCTCGAAGGATTCATCATCAAGGCTGATGCCGAAAATGGCAATTGGATTGCAGGAGCTGCTCATGGCGCGGGCATTTCGGGATATTTCTCCACGATTAAGGCCGGCAATGACATCTATGCCTACGGATACACGCTAAGTCAAGCTGTTTATGTAAGACGCTTCTTGTCGGAGACTGCATCGCTCGAAGAACCAATCGACCTTGTAACCGGCGGCGGAGCCTTGACAGCTTGGGACGCAATTGCCGACACCGAAAACATCTATTCATTCTCTCGTTGCAACAGCAATGAATCTTCATTCCTCGGCAGTGATTTCACAACCACCACAACCGGTTGGGGCGCGATACTTTCATCATTTGCACTTCCAAGTTCAAGCGTTGGCGACATAGCAGCCGGCAATGACGCACAATTCCGTGCAATTGGCGGCAATAATGAAATTATCGTGTCGCTTGCCGTTCCTGCCGACATCAAAGTGTATAACTTGAGTGGAATATGCGTAGCCGACATCAATGCATCAGCAGGAACTACATCTATCCCTGTTGCCCAAGGATTCTACATCGTCAACGGCGTTAAAGTCTTAGTGAGATAACAAAACCACAATCGCATGAAACAGCAGGCCATGACTCCTCGATATGGGAGGATTCAAGGTCTGCTGTTTGTTTTTTACTTTATTATCTAACTTTACTTAGCTATGGTTTTTACCATTTATAATGGTCTTCTTTAATATTATGCTTTATCGATAGTTTTTAGTACCTTTACCGAAAACAACTATACATTGACAAGACCTTTTTATGAAAAACTTATCTTTCCTATTGTTATTCATCACATTGGCGGCACTACAAGCATCTGCGGCACTGCCCGACTCCACATTGCGACGATATGCCGCTCAAATGCTCATGGTAGGATTCAAAGGCGACAGCATTACCGCCACAAGCGATGCCGCACGCTATGTTCGTGACTTGAAAGTAGGAGGCATTATCCTGTTTGATGTGGATTTGACAGGCTCGGCCACAATTGGCTCGCGCAACATCACAACACGCGAACGATTAAAAAAACTTACATCCGACCTGCGCAACTATGCAGGCTACGACCTGCTAATAGCAGTGGACCAAGAAGGGGGAAGAGTGTGCCGACTGAAAACTGAATACGGCTTCAGCCCTACAGTATCGGCCGAATATCTTGGTTCTGCCGACAATCGTGACACAACAAGTTTCTATGCTTCAAAAATAGCCGCCGAAATGGCCGAAACGGGCTTGAACGTCAACCTTGCCCCCGACATAGACGTAAACACCAATCCCGAATGCCCGGTAATCAGCAAGCTCCATCGCAGCTTCTCAGCCGACACGGCTGTTGTGACTCGCAATGCACGATGGTTCATCGACGAGCATCATTCTCGAGGCATTTTATGCGCTGTCAAGCACTTCCCGGGACACGGCAGCGCGACAGCCGACTCACATTACGGATTGACCGATGTGACAAAGACTTGGCAGCTGTCGGAACTTGCCCCGTTCAGGGAATTGATAAACGAAGGCGAAATAGACATGGTGATGACAGCACACATTTTCAACAGAAACATAGATAAAGATTATCCTGCCACACTTTCAAAAGCCATAATCGATGGCTTGCTGCGACACCAACTCGGATATGACGGTGTCGTGCTGACCGACGACATGTACATGCAAGGCATCATCGACAATTACGACATAAGGCACGCCATTATCCTCGCAATCAACGCCGGAGCCGACATGCTTATCCTCGGCAATAACATATCCACCGGCTATGAACCCGACCGCCCATTTAAAATAGTTAACATGATTGTAGATGCCGTGAAGAATGGTGAAATAGATGAAAATCGTCTAATTGAGTCGCATGAAAGAATAGAACGTCTCAAAGAAAAATTACATTAAACGACATGAGCCTTGATAATCACTAAATATATTCGCATTTATAATATTTCTTCCTATTATCCACCTCTTGGAAAGATGTTCCAAGAGGTGTTTTTATAATCCATACTCTAAATTTCCACACTCGGAAATATAAAATTCACTTATTTATACCTAACTTTGCAACTAACAGACGAAGATGCCGCCTAAACATTTTCGACATAAAAAAACACATCTCCTTGCAGCATAAAAGGCTGTAAAGCTGCAAGGAAACTGTTCAAAACCGAAAAAACATAATTGTTACATGGATATAAAAGAATCGATGCTGCAAATTCTTGAAGCAGAAAGCAAGGCTGTGAGGGAAATACCTATAACCGACGAATATGAAAAAGCCATACGTCTCATAGTAGAGCAAGTTCATGACAAAGGTGGCAAGTTGGTCACTTCCGGAATGGGTAAATGCGGACAAATAGCCATGAACATAGCAACTACTTTTTGCTCCACCGGAATTCCGTCGGTATGCTTGCATCCCAGCGAAGCTCAACATGGAGACTTGGGCATATTGCAACCAAACGACGTAATGCTGCTGTTGTCAAATTCCGGTAAAACCAACGAAATTCTCGACCTCGTGGCATTAGCCCGTAACTTATATCCTCAACTTAAATTCATTGTGATAACAGGTAACGAGAACAGCGAGCTTGCCAAGCTTGCCGACATCTGTCTCTACACAGGCGGCGCACCCGAAGTATGCCCGCTCGGGCTCACCCCAACCACCTCCACAACCATGATGACAGTGATAGGCGACATTCTGGTTGTAAACACCATGCTCGCAACAGGGTTTACTCGTGAACAATATGCCTTGCGTCATCACGGCGGATACCTCGGATTGAAAAGCAGAAAAGAATGCAAATGAAAAACAATATATATGCGTAAAGTCATAGCAATAGGAGAATCCATCCTCGACACCGTTTTCAAGGATGACAAACCTGAAAGCACATTTGTAGGCGGACGTGTGGCAAATGCGGCCGCTTCGGCCGCTTCGGCCGGAATACCGGTGACAATGGTAAGCGAATGCTGCAACGACCATGTGGGAAACATCATAGTCAACCACTTGAAAAATCATAATGTGGATACGTCGTCAATCGACCGGTTCACCGACGGAAGCACCGCCATATCGCTAATCTTCAACAACGATGGCAAAAAAAACATAATTAATTATACCAATTATCCCACCGACCGTTTTGATGTCGTGTGGCCTCGAATAGATGAAGACGACATAATCCTGTTTGGCTCTTTCTATTCCATCGACACCGCTTTACGCGAAAGGATGTATGAACTGCTGCATTATGCTTTCGAACGCAAGGCCATAATGATATACTTCCTTGGATGCCAGCATGGAATAAACTGCCGCATTACCAAGGTAATGCCTGCAATTCTTGAAAATCTTGAAATGTCGAGCATAGTAATTGCAAACCGCACCGACCTTGAAGCGATTTTTCCCGGTGAAAGCGCCGATCAAGCATTCAAAAACCACATCGAATTCTACTCCTCAAATTTCATTTACATAAATGATGATTTCAGCTTGACAATCTACAGGCGCAACGGTGAAAAAATCCATTATCCCAGCAAACCAACCCATACCCCGGAAAGTTTCCTCGGATGGCAATCAGGATTGGCTGCCGGCTTGACATACGCCATATTCTACAATAATCTTTTGTTCAAAAAGCTCGATAATGTGGATTCGGAATTAATGAACAGCATCCTCGACATGGCAACTGAATTTGCCCAAGAAGCTGCAAATCATACTCATTGCATAAATGCACAATCGGGTCTTGAAAAAAGCGAACATTTGAAACGCGCCTTGAGTGGAATAGAAAACAACTCCTAAATCTCTATCAAAATGAAACTTTTGTCGCTCAGTGTTTTATTTCCTAAAATATACAACGGTTGCAATGACGAGCAACATGAAAAATACATAGAACTCAATGCGTTGTTGCTCGACAGCAGGATAAATGAAATCTACAACCTGGTGACAGCCGGAGACTATGCAAACGCCGCAGATGCGATAACCAAATTGAAAAACGAACTCGAACACACTGCACCGCACAGTCTAAAGCTTGCATGGACATCGCTCATGCAAATGTGCATGTCAATAAAAACCGACAACATTAACCAAGCAATAACTGAAGGAATCGACACGTTGCATGCTCTTGCCGAAACCGATACCGACCGAAAAGATGTGGAATACATGTCGATAGCCGCAAGCGTCATATACAATCTTGCCTTCGTTCACTTGAAACTTGGTGAAAGTAAAAAAGCCGAAAGGGAATTACTGAAGTCGCAAAAGCTCTTTGAAAAACTTGCAAAGAAAGACAACGAACGCTTTGCCCCGGCCATGCTGGCCGCCGTTGAGGCTTCAACCGAGATTTTTAAGTCTAAACTTAAACAAATGAACATCCTCGCCCACTACCAAGTAGCCACCGAGATGTATCAAGGCAAAGTTTCGGCAGGCGTGAGCGAAGCCATAAACAGCCTCGTCGACAGCATCAGCGCCGAAGGCGACATCCACCTGCAACTCGGCAACTACCGCGATGCCATAAAATACTACACAAAGGCACTTCGCTACCAGAAACGCATAAGCGCATCGATGGGAATGAAGGAATTGAAAATATCAATAAACCTTGGCAAGGCTTTGCTCAACGTCATAAACCGCCATGCCGCCGGAGAACAACTCCTCAATTCAATCCTTCCTCTCGCCCAACAAATGAATGCGACAAAAGAGGTGGAAGAAATAAAAACATTACTGGCTAACAATAACAATTTCGACATAATGAAATTTTGGAAGAACCTGTTTGTGGCAATAATCACTATTGCTTCTTCATCGATGATTGCAAATGCACAGACAATGATAGGCCATCGTGGTTCAATATGGGGTGTCGAAAACACCACTGCGGCTTTTGTCAATGGAATAACCCATGCCGGCTACAACGGTCTCGAATGTGACATTCGCACCACTGCCGACGGTACTTTCATCGTCAACCACGATGCCAGTCTTAAACGTCTCGGAGGAGATTCGACTGCAATAGAAAACCGCAACGCAATCGACGTGCTTAACGAACAATTATGCCAAGAACGCGACGGCATCAGTTATGAAGGTCATATTATAACACTTGGAGAGTTTCTCGACATCTGCAATGAATTTGACTGCATTCCTGTAATAGAAATAAAAGATTGCCGTAACATTTATTCAAACAACAACGACCCGACCGATTTTTGTTATGACGGCGTACCTGCCCTCATCGACCTAATCAAGAGCAAAGGCCTTGAAGACAAGGCAGTCATCATCTCATTCATGGCTGGTGTACTTGACAACATACACCAAAACTATCCTGAAATGCACTTGCAATTCCTTACTGAAAAAGATTGGAGACTCTCGCTTGACTTCTGCAAGGAAAGAAACATGGATATCGATGTGCATTACAAGATAGCCGATGCACAACTTGTTGAAACATTCCACCAACTGGGATTGAAAGTGAACACATGGACCGTGGATGATCCGGCTGAATTCAAACGCCTGCAAGAACTTGGCGTGGACATGGTAACTACTAACAAAATAATCAAGTAAAACACTCAAATATACATATATTATATGTCAACCGCATTAGGATATAACTCGGGAAAACTGCCAAAACTGGAAAAATTGAAAATAGGCATAGCAGTTGCCGAATGGAACAAAAAAATTACCGATGCCCTTCTCATGGGAGCCCTTGACAAGTTCAAAGAAGAGGGATATGCCGATGATTGCGCAGACGTTTTCCATGTTCCGGGCACGATAGAACTCACTTATGCAGCATCACGCATGGTGAAATCAGGGAAATATGATGCCGTTATCATATTCGGATGCGTCATTCGTGGCGATACGGCTCACTTCGACTATGTGTGCCAAAGTGTTACCGAAGGCATGACTCACCTCAATGCCACTACCGACACTCCTGTCATTTTCGGCGTTCTTACAACCGACAATGAGCAACAAGCAATAGATCGTGCGGGAGGCTCTCTCGGCAATAAAGGCACAGAAGCTGCCGAATGCGCAATAAAAATGTGTGATTTTGCTTTGAAATTCAAATAAGTTTATGTAACTTTGCAGCGCAATTGCAACGGGTGGTTTCCAGAGCGGCCAAATGGGACTGACTGTAACTCAGTTGTCAATCGACTTCGGTGGTTCGAATCCATCACCACCCACACCGACAATTGCGGAAGTAGCTCAGTTGATAGAGCATCAGCCTTCCAAGCTGAGGGTCGCGAGTTTGAGCCTCGTCTTCCGCTCAAAAAGCCAATTTCAATGTTGAAGTTGGCTTTTTTATTTATACCATTAGTATTATCTCATAACAATGAAAATAAAAAATATAGCATTGGCTGCTTTAATGTCATATATGGCATTGCCATCATGCAACACACATTCGGTCCCTGAAAACGAATACCTTATAGAAGGAACAATCCAAAATATACCAGACAGTACAGTCATAATGTTGTTAAAGCCAAACGGACAATTACTTGTCCTTGAACAAAAGGACACAATCATAAATGGCTCGTTCTCTTTCCGCGATACCGTCAGCACCTTGCAAGAAAGATTTCTCTTGGCCGATGGCCAGGGATTTCCCGGCACATGGAGAAGCGTATGGGTAGCTCCGGGAAAATATATCACCGTCAACGGCGAAGACAAATTAATACCTCTATGGAATGTTAAAAGCGATATTGCCGAGCAACAGGAAGAAAACGCATTCGTCGATTGCGCCATTGATGACCGACGCTTCTCCCTACAATTGATGGCACAAGATTACGACCTGCAGCGCGAAGCCAGCAAACATACCGACAATCCTCAACTGCACCGCACTTATTGGCAAAAGATAGACTCCATACGCAAAATATATGAGCCTATCGATAAAGAAATACAAATCAAGGAAATGGAACGAATGTTGACATCACCTGTCTCCGAACCGTGGATAAAACGCCTGGCATCGTTCGCGCAAATGATTTCTTTTTATAAAGACTCACTATTCACAGCCAAAGTAGAATCCGTTTGCAAGATTATGCCCGAAGAATTGAAACAATCCGACAGAGGCAAAGCCATAATCCAATATGTATTTCCGCAAAACATCGTCAACATAGGCGACAATATGGCCGACGGAGACTTATACGACAGTGATGGCCGGCTTCACCACCTTGCCGAATTGAAAGGAAAATACATCTTGCTCGACTTTTGGAGCAGAGGATGCGGTTCTTGCATCGAGTCAATACCTGAAATAGATGAAATTGCAAGCCATTATAAAGACCGCCTTGCCGTGGTAGGCATAAGCTTAGACCCGAAAGAGATGTGGATTAAATTCCTTGACGAAAAGAAACTTGCCGGAAACCAATGGAACGAATTAAAACAAGAACGTACCGGAGTTGCCGCAAGTTATCAAGTTCAAGCTATTCCGCATTATGTATTGATTTCTCCCGAAGGAAAAATCATCGACACTTGGACGGGATATGGCAAAGGTTCTTTGAAAGAAAAGATGAAAAAGCATCTCGGCGCATAAAGGATACAAAAAAACTGGCTAAACGAGGATTGAATCCATTTTTTAGCCAGTCTTTTTTTCTTATGCAATATAGTATGGCTCACTTTTTAAGCCACCCTGATTCCTTATACCATTGAATGGCTTCCTTAATGCCTTGCTCCAGTGAATATGCAGGAGCAAATCCGAAATCGCTTGTCGCGTCGCTTGTGTCGCATCCCCAATTGCGTTGTTTCATTATCTTATACTTGTCGCGATTCAAAGTGCTCGGCTTAAGAGTCAATTTTCCTATATACTCGCATATCACGGAAACCATGTACAATATCCACAACGGACAACACACGGGAATGACAAATTTCTTTCCAAGGCAATTGGACACTATTTTACGAAATTCCTTTTGAGTGTATGCCCTTTTTTCCGAAATGAGGTATGTCTTGCGGCGAGGAGCTTTTTCAAGGGCATCCATCACGGCATTCACAAGATCTTTCACATATATGAAAGTCAAAACTTGTTTTTTGAAACCTACACTGAAGTCAAATCCCATCGATATGCTCTTTATCATCAAGTAATAATCGCGTTCATGAGGCCCATAAACGCCTGTAGGACGGAAAATAATATAAGGGAAACCTTCAAGCGTCTGCAAATAGGTTTCAGCTTTCAATTTCGATACTCCGTATCGGGTATTTGGCATTGGCAACATGGCTGAAGTGAACGGCTTGTATGTTTCATCATCACCTTGCCCCATGGCACTGAGACTGCTCATCAACAAAAAAGCATCGGGTGTAGCACCAAGTTCATTCAGCATGTCTACAAACGAGCGCATATATTCATAATTGACTCTGTTAAAGTCAAGGAAGTTCAAGCATTTTGTAGCACCAAGGTTATGCACCACATAATCCCATTTTCCCCCTATTTTTTCCAATACAACGCTCAATTGCGTCCTCAACGTGTCGCTATTTGAATAATCAAGCTCTATGAAATGAATCCTTTCATCTTTAAGGAATTCTCTTGAAGTTGTAGCCCTCACGGCAGCCCATGTTTCATATCCACGTTTCAACGCTTCGGCTACCATGAATCCGCCTATGAAACCGCCTGCGCCGGTTATCAATATTTTCTTTGCCATCTTGATTGTTGCTCATTAAAAAAGACAAAACAAAGATACTGTTTTAAAACGTAATCTTGAGAAACATGAATGTAAAAACAGTTGATACATACGTCAATAAAATTGTTTTCATCTTTATAAAACAGCAAAATATGCTACATAATCAGCCAATTAACCCAACTGTTGATGCATGACTAAACACTAAAAATAGCTACATTTGCATAAAATTTTCTATGTATGGGGAAAAAGTTCGTATTTTTACTTGTATGTCTGTCGACATCACTTTTTTTACAAGCTCAAATCGTAAAAAATAAAAGTGTTAATTTTAATGCTGACAGCATCAGAAACGAATTTGACAACGGACCTTACTTCACATTGTTCAGAGATAACTACTTCGTATTAGGAACAGCATTGGGAGAAAAACCCACTCGCTTCAACTCGGATGTCAAGTTCCAAATAAGCATTGCCCAACGTCTCACGAAAAGTACATTACCGTGGAATACATATCTTTTTCTTACCTATTCGCAAAAATGCTTTTGGAACGTATTTGAAGAATCAATGCCAATGCGCGACCTTAATTTCAATCCCGGCATAGGTCTTGGAAAATTACTTATCGTAAAAGATCGTCTCATAGGAAAAATGATGTTGCTTGTGGAGCATGAATCCAACGGACGCGATGGCGAAGATTCACGAAGCTGGAATAAAATAAGTTTAAGTGCCAGCATATTTGTCGACCCTCAATTCATGGTTCACGGAAAAGTATGGATTCCCATCATTGACGGACAAAACAATAAAGACATATTAAAATATTCAGGTATTCATCAAACCGGCATACAAGTGACATCCAAAAACAAACGTTTCGGAATGGCCATAACTCTCGTGAAACGTCAAGGATTCAATTTGAATTTCAACACCATAATTGAACTTAATTATAAACTCTTCAAAAAAGACAATCAATACCTGTTTTTGCAATATTATAATGGATATGGCGAAAACTTGCTCGACTACAACAAGTTCCACTCACGACTGCGTGCAGGAATCGTAATAAAACCGGCTTTCTTCAGCGATTATTAATAGCATTGTTCCCCCAATAATTTTTTATTCCATGAAACACTTAATTTTGATAATATGCACTTTTGCGCTTTTGATTTCATCCTGCAACATGACAACTGAAAGTGAAACAATTGGATTGATAATAGGCACTTATACGAGTTCAGGCAGTCATGGCATATATTCGGCCGAATTCAATCAAGAAACCGGACATCTGCATTTACTTGATTCAATTTCCGTTCCAAATCCGTCTTATGTCGCATTGTCCGATGACAATAGTAAAATATATGCCGTAAATGAAAATGGAGACAAATCGGCTTTAACCATGATTGACTATGATATTGACAATGGAAAAATGAAATTTGTTGACAGCACTGCCACAGTCGGTGACAATCCTTGTTATGTATCACTCGTAGGAAACACTGTCTTCACTGCCAATTACACAGGAGGAAGCCTGAACACGTTCAAAATAAGCAATGACAAAATATCATTGCAAAATGCAATAAAATTCAACAATGCCTGCAAAAAAGATTCCGTGAGACAAGCAACGTCTCACATACACTGCGTGGCAATTTCTCCCGATAAGAAAAACATGTATGCAACCGACCTTGGAGCCGACCTTATATATAAATTTGACATAATAAATGAAAATGGAGACATTTCTACTCAATACGATTCAATACCTTTAATCACATCAGGCGTCATGCCTACATGTTCCGAAGGCATAGGACCTCGCCACTTGATATTTTCCGACGATGGCCAGATTGCTTATCTTATATCAGAACTTTCAGGAACAATATCAGTCTTTTCCAGAGATGTTGAAGGAAATCTAAATGTCATTGAAACAGTATTGGCCGACAATGCCAATGCCCGTGGAAGTGCTGATTTGCATTTAAGTCCCGACAATAAATTCCTTTATGCTTCAACTCGAATCAAAGATGACGGAATTACCATATTCAAAGTTGAAAACAATGGAATTCATCTGTCGCATGTAGATCATGTTTATACAGGTCGACATCCGCGTAACTTCATCATTTCCCCAAATGGCAAATTTTTACTCGTGGCATGCCGTGATGATAATCGTATAGAGATATATAAATGCGATACACATTCTGGAATAATTGAATATTCGGGTGTAAATTTGGAAATTCCGGCTCCTGTGTGCCTTAAATTTGCAATTTCTTTAAAAGAACAATGAAAATATTTCTCGACAATATTATTTTCAGCTTGCAACATGCAGGAGGTATAAGTTGCGTATGGGCCAATCTCATAAAACAATTACTTCCAATGACTGCAGCCGAACTACGATTTATAGAACATGAAAATGCAATATCCAACATAGAACGATACAAACTCGACTTGGCACGACGCGGACATCTGTATGCAATGAAAAATTTAAACCTTTCACGATTCCTGTCGGTACGCATCGATAATTATAATTCACCTTTTATCTTCCATTCTTCTTATTTCAGATTATGCGACAATCCAAATGCCGTGAACATAACAACTGTACACGACTTGATTCATGAAAAAGGTTTTTACAAAGGTCTGCGCCGTGACATCAACATGTACATGAAACGAAGAGCCATTATCAATTCCGACCATATTATATGCGTTTCTCGCAACACACGCGATGACTTGCTTCATTTTTACCCCGATGTTAATCCTAAAAAAGTAACTGTCGTGCACAATGGTGTATCGGAAATTGATTATTTTCCTAATTATGATTGCAAAATTTCACAACTTATACCTTATGCACCCCGTTCATTCGTACTTTTCATAGGAAAAAGGGAAAAATATAAAAATTTCGACATAGCAGTGGACGGAGTGGCACAATGCGACATGAATCTTGTGGTCGTTGGACCTGAATTAAACAAAAAAGAACAGAAATTGATTGCAAAAAAACAATGTAGATGCATGCAAATAGGCTACTTGCCTGTTGAACAACTTAACATGCTGTACAACACGGCCTACGCACTCGCCTACCCTTCTTCGTATGAAGGATTCGGACTTCCTGTAATAGAAGCGCAAAAAGCAGGATGTCCCGTAATAGCTGCATCTTGCTCTTCAATACCGGAAATATATGGCAATTTTACCCCTTTGTTGATGAAAGAACCTTCAACTGAAGAATTTGTCAAGAAAGTCCACATGTTGCAAGATTCCGATTTACGCAACAAAGTGATAGAACAAGGTTTAAGAAATGCCAATCGCTTCTCTTGGCGCAAGACAGCTATTGAAACAATGAAAGTTTACAGAAAAGCACTTAAAAATCACAGTGTTAAATAATTAACCTATCAAATACTTAATCAATTTTTCAACAGCCCTTCCTCGATGACTTATTTTGTTTTTTTGTTCATCGGTCATTTCAGCAAATGATAAATTAGACTCAACCGGCTTAAATATGCTGTCATAACCAAACCCTCCCTGGCCACGCCGTGATTCCAATATCATTCCTTTGACTTCTCCTTCAAAAAGTTTTGTTTCATTTTCACGACACAATGCAATCACTGTAACAAAACGTGCACTGCGATCTTCAACCGAAGTCATTAAAGAAAGAACTTTATCTATATTGCGTTCACTATTGCAATCTTCACCTGCAAATCGGGCAGAATACACTCCGGGAGCTCCTCCAAGGGCATTTATTTCAAGTCCTGTATCATCGGCAAAACAATCATAACCATATTTACTCTTTACATATCTCGCCTTAATCAGCGCATTACCTTCTATCGTATCGGCATCCTCAACTATTTCATCATTACAGCCAACATCGGCAAGACCAAGAATTTCAATATCACTTCCTGCCGTCATCTCACGCAATTCACGCAATTTATTTTTATTATTAGTTGCAAAAACTATTTTCATTTTTTTCAATCATTACACATACGCAAAAATACAACTATTTTTTCACACCCTGCTTCGTCATCAATAATCATCAATTATTAACTTGACAATAAAAAAGACAGATGGATGTGAAAAAGTTCCATCTGTCTTGAATATATTGCTTTATAAGTGCTGTTGTATCAAATCACTATGTTCACAATTTTGTTTGGAACCACGATTATCTTTTTAGGAGTTTTACCTGCAACCCATTTTTCGGCCATTGAATTGCTCAAAGCAGCTTTTTCAACATCTTCCTTTGAAGTTCCTGCCGGCACTTCAATACTGAAACGAGTCTTGCCATTGAATGATACTGCATATTTCACCACGCTCTCTTCAAGATATTTTTCATTCCATTCAGGCCATTTTGCATCGCACACCGTGGTGTCATTTCCAAGCAGATGCCACAATTCTTCACTTATGTGCGGAGCAAACGGAGCAAGAAGTACTACTAAATCACTATAAATAGCCTTGCTGGTGCATTTCATCGCATTCAATTCATTTACACAAATCATGAATGCACTCACCGACGTATTATAAGAAAAATGTTCAATATCGAATGTCACTTTCTTTATCAGCTTGTGCAATGATTTAAGAGCTTCGGCTGTAGGTTCGTCATCGGTCAATAGGAAATTATCTCCCTTATAGAACAAGCACCACAATTTCTTAAGGAAACGATTCACACCATCTATTCCGTTTGTGTCCCATGGCTTGCTTTGCTCGATAGGTCCGAGGAACATTTCATACAGACGCAATGTGTCAGCTCCATATTTCTCAACTATGTCATCGGGATTTACTACATTGAACATCGACTTAGACATCTTTTCAATGCCGTATCCGCAAACATATTTGCCGTTTTCAAGAATGAACTCGGCATTATTGAATTCAGGACGCCATGCCTTGAATTTATCCAAGTCGAGTATGTCATTCTCCACAATATTAACGTCTACATGTATAGGTGTCACGTCATAATCCTTGCGAAGATTGAACGACACAAACGTATTTGTATCCTTTATGCGATACACAAAATTAGAACGTCCCTGTATCATTCCTTGATTTATGAGTTTCTTAAATGGCTCGGGTTCACACACATAACCATAATCATACAAGAACTTGTTCCAAAAACGACTGTATATCAAGTGGCCGGTTGCATGTTCGGTTCCGCCTACATACAAATCCACATTGCGCCAATATTCGTCAGCTTCCTTCGAAACAAGCGCATTGTCGTTGTGGGGATCCATGTAACGCAAATAATAAGCCGAAGAACCTGCAAATCCCGGCATTGTGCACAATTCAAGCGGATGGCCGTCCTTTGTCTTCCAATTCTTGGCGCGTCCGAGAGGAGGCTCGCCAGTCTCGGTAGGCAAAAATTTATCAACCTCGGGCAATAACAACGGCAATTCATCCTCATTCAACACATGAGGCATGTTGTCTTCGTCATAATATACCGGGAACGGTTCGCCCCAATAACGCTGACGGCTGAAAATGGCGTCACGCAACCTGTAATTCACCTTCACGCAACCTATGCCGGCAGCTTTTATATATTCCTTGGTCTTGGCAATCGCCTCTTTCACATCAAGTCCGTTAAGCTGCAATTTGTCATTTGAAGAATTTATCATCTTTCCCTCTTTGGCATCAAAGCTCTCTTCACTCACGTCGGCACCTTCGATAAGAGGAATTATAGGGAGATTGAAATGACGGGCAAAAGCATAGTCACGACTATCATGAGCAGGAACAGCCATAATGGCTCCTGTGCCATAACCGGCAAGCACATAGTCGCTTATGTAAATAGGTATTTCGTTGCCTGTAACAGGATTTATGGCATAACTTCCTGTGAACACGCCCGATACCTGTTTGTCTATCAATCGTTCGCGCTCGGTCTTGTGCTTAACCTCGTCTATGTATTTTTCAACCTCGTCGCGCATGTCTTCGGTAACAAGGCTGTCGACATATTCACTTTCGGGAGCAAGCACCATGAAAGTAACACCAAATATAGTGTCTGCACGGGTAGTGAAAATTTCAAGAACCATGTCGCTGCCGCTCACATGGAATTTCATCTCGGCACCTTCCGAACGTCCTATCCAGTTGCGTTGAGTCTCTTTCAACGACTCGGTCCAGTCTATCGTGTCAAGACCGTCAAGCAACCTTTGGGCATAAGCCGACACTCTCAAGCACCATTGGCGCATCATTTTCTGTTCCACAGGATAACCTCCGCGAATTGAAACGCCCTCGCTCACCTCATCATTGGCAAGCACTGTACCCAATTTAGGACACCAGTTCACCATTGTGTTGCCAAGATAAGCTATGCGGTAATTCATTAATGTCTCTTCCTGTTGCTTGCTCGACATTCCATTCCACTCTTCGGCCGAGAATGAAAGTTGCTCGTTACATGCAGCATTTATTCCGTTTGTACCATTGCTTGCAAACGAAGCCACAAGTTCATCAATCGGACATGCCTTCTGCTTGTCGTTGTCGTAGTAGCTCTTGAACATTTTTATAAATGCCCATTGAGTCCACTTGTAGTAGGAAGGATCGCATGTCTTTATTTCACGATCCCAATCATAGCAGAAACCTATCTTGTCCAATTGTTCACGATAACGGTTGATGTTTCTTACAGTAGTAATTTCGGGATGCTGTCCTGTTTGAATGGCATATTGCTCGGCAGGTAATCCATAGGCATCATATCCCATTGGATGCAACACGTTGAAGCCTTGCAATCTTTTATATCTTGAAAATATGTCCGAAGCAATGTACCCCAGTGGATGACCAACATGTAAACCCGCACCCGAAGGGTAAGGGAACATGTCAAGAACATAGTACTTAGGGCGAGTATTATCTATCTCTGTCTTGTAAGTATTGTTTTCTTTCCAATACTTTTGCCAGCGTTGTTCTATTTCTTTATAATTATATTCCATTTTTATATAGAGATACTTTAATTTTATTCTATTTCATTTCTTTACTAATCCAAGCGATTCAGATATCTCAAGCATCCTTCTTATTGGAATGATTGCTTTTTCAGCCACATTTTCATCCACCTCGATCAACGGCAATTCATATTTAAGTGAATTATAAAGTTTCTCAAGTGTGATAAGTTTCATGAAAGAACATTCATTGCAGCTGCAAGTGCCATCTTCCGGAGGAGCAGGAATGAATTTCTTTTCAGGACATCGTTTTTCCATTTCATGCAAAATACCACTCTCGGTTGCAACAATGAAAACATTGCAATTGCTATTTACAGCATGATTCAACAGTGCTTGAGTGGAACCTACTTTGTCGGCTACCATTTGTACAGGTTTGCGACATTCAGGGTGAACAAGAACCTCAGCTCCCGGATTTTCTTTTTTCAATTCAAGTATTTTTTCAATGGAGAATTGTTCATGAACATGGCAGGCACCATCCCAAAGCAACATGTTACGTCCGGTCTGCATGTTAATATAGTTGCCAAGGTTTTTATCAGGTCCAAATATTATTTTTTCTTCTTTAGGAAGACTTTCCACTATTTGTCGTGCATTTGAACTTGTGACAACAATATCGGTATAAGCCTTGACTGCAGCACTTGTGTTCACATAACTTATCACCGTGTATCCCGGATGTTCATTGACGAATTTTGCAAATTCTTCTGCCGGACAACTGTCGGCAAGACTGCATCCTGCATTCACGTCGGGCACTATTACTTTTTTGTCTGGACACAGTATCTTTGCTGTTTCTCCCATGAAATGAACACCGCACATGACTATTATTTCAGCATTGCTTTTTGCAGCAATCTGAGCGAGCGCAAGACTGTCGCCTATGAAATCGGCTATATCCTGAATTTCGGGACGCTGATAGTAGTGAGCCAATATGACCGCATTCTTTTCTTCTTTGAGCTTCAATATCTCTTTGCGCAAATCAATGCCTTCCTCTATTGGAGCGTCTACATATCCGTTGTCAACATTCATATTTATATATATGATTTATTCTTTTATTTTTAAAATTCTTTTTATGATTATTATAATAGGCAGTTAAAACCTATAATAAGATTTTTTCAGTTTGCTTGTAAAATAAGTTATTGTTGTGAGAACTATTTTAATTGATATGATTTGAACAATCTTAAATTGTACATATCAATAAATTATAGCTTTTATAAACAACTTGTCAATATCGTGCAAAGTTAATAATTTTGCAATTATTACTTATTAATAAATACATAAATAGATGCTTAAAAATGTATTAAAACAAAACAATAACATTTTTGACATCTTTAATATGAGTGTTACATGTAATTATTTTCCATATTTGGAAATAAAATTATTCAATTTTTGTTTTTTCTTTTTGAACACTTTTTACAGGTGTTTTCAACAATGATATAATGATTGTTTTTTATGAAAAAGAAATCGATGCTTGAACTTAATCGCATAACTTGCGAAGAGTTTAAAAAGGCTGATAAGATTCCTCTTGTAGTTATACTTGATGACATACGCAGTCTTAATAATATAGGTTCGGTGTTTAGAACTGCCGATGCATTTGTAGTAGAGCGAATTATATTATGTGGAATAACTGCCGTTCCGCCGCATCCCGACATTCATAAGACTGCTCTCGGTGCCGAGGATTCGGTAGACTGGACTTATTTCAAAGATATAAAGAAAGCTATTGACACAGTTAGAGAAGAAGGATTTGAAGTATGTGCCATAGAGCAAGTCAACGGTAGCGTCATGCTTAATGAATTTATTGTTGAAAAAGGTAAAAAGTATGCCGTTATTTTAGGAAATGAAGTGAAGGGTGTGAATCAACAAGCTGTCGACATGTGTGACTACTGTATAGAGATACCACAATTCGGTACTAAACATTCATTAAACGTGTCAATAAGTGCAGGAATAGTAATATGGGATTTTTTCAATAAAATGAGGTTATGAACATAGTTATTAACAATTTCACATTAAAAAAATATTTGCAACTATGCTGTTGTGCTTGGTTGTAAATATAGCATATGGCGAATCGGGTAGTAAATTATCGCCCTATACTAATGCATTTCTTGAAATGCACAAGCAAGGTGTAATTAAAGCTGATGGTACGTTAAAAATACCAATGGCTGATGATGTATCGGTTAAAACTGAAGCATTAGGTTTAGTGCAAAAAAATCCTATAACCAAAATAATGTATATAGATGGTGTACAAATGGTTGAAGGTTTTGTGGTGCTTGCCGATGGAGCTGATATGACCGATGTGGAGTTTGCAGGTGCTACTGTGGTAAATAAAGCGGGGAATGTCATCGTTGTTCGCATGCCTATCGATGCAATAGAACAAATAAGTGAGCTTGAAAGCGTTGAGAGAGTGGAAATTACGCAACCTGTAAAGTTGTATAATGACGTGGCTCGCGAAGTGACAAATGTCGATGCAGTTCATTCAGGTACAGGCTTGACATCATCATTTACAGGCGAAGGTGTAATAGTAGGTATTGTAGATAGCGGAATAGACTTTAATCACATAGCATTCAAGGACGAAGATGGCAATACGCGCATTGTTAGAGCTTTTGTATATGATGAAGCAGGATGAAGCAGGTGGTAGGACTTATGAAGATATAGAGACGATTACTACTGATAAAAGTGAAGAAAGCCACGGTACTCACACAAGTGGAATAGCTGCCGGAAGCATTGTTGGTAACGGACTGCAAGGAATGGCTCCAGATGCCGATTTGTATCTATGCGGATTAGGAAATCATATTTTCGACAGTGAAATTTTAAATCAGGTATCTTCTATTGTAGATTATGCCAAGCAACAAGGGAAACCGGTAGTGGTCAATCTTAGTTTAGGTCATAACACAGGGCCTCATGATGGTACTGCTGCTGTGTCGCAAGGTATTAATAATATTGCCGGTGAAGGTGCAATAGTTGTTGTGGCTGCCGGAAATGAGGGTAAAAAGGATTTGTATGTACATAAAAAGTTTGAAAATGCTTCAAGCAAAGATGTGCAATGCCAAACCATCATAGACGGTTCCCCTTTTTATGGAATGATTATAGAAAGTTATTATCCGGCAAATTATTACACTACAATTAATTGTTACACAGGACAATCGGCTCAAATGCAATTTGTGGTAGTTGATACTCAAAATGCCAATGCTGTCGTTTGTGAAAGTGAATTGATTGATATAGATGTAAATAATAATGTTTCAATTGGTGATCTGTCTTTCAATGATGAATTCGGCAAGTATTTTAAATTTGGACAATTGGCCGAAACTACTCAAAATAATAATTATGTAAGTTCTGCGTTAAATGGCAGTAATAACAAGTATGAAACAGTGTTGAAGCTGTACATGATTCCGGGAACGGAAAATGATTCTCAGCGTTACTTGCTTGCATTGAGATTTTATGGCACGCAAGGTGATGAATTGCACATGTGGAGCGATGCTTATTCCATATTCATAGATA
This sequence comes from uncultured Muribaculaceae bacterium, assembly GCA_944321705.1. Classification (GTDB taxonomy): domain Bacteria; phylum Bacteroidota; class Bacteroidia; order Bacteroidales; family Muribaculaceae; genus Avimuribaculum. Next base: position 23,578 of record CALUMG010000001.1, read on the forward strand.
ATGGCGACAATGCTTTTACTGCCGGTTCTCCTGCCGGTTCTTATAATGATTTGGCTACCGGGAAGAACTTGATTTCGGTTGGTGCATACTCTACGAAGTTGACTTGGAATTCCATTGTAGATGCATCAGGTAATACTCGTGTGTCAAAATATGATAATGAAATGGCGCAAGTAGGCACGATGGCCGATTTTTCGAGCTATGGAGTTGATCCTAATGGTATATGGCATCCCATAATAGTAGCTCCGGGTCATGGAGTTGAATCGGCTTTTAATAGATATAATTTTGACGAATTTACTTATTTAATGAGAAGGATTACAAACGAGGTTGAAAAAGACGGTGAATTATACAGATATTACATCAATGAAGGCACTTCCATGGCTTGTCCTGTCGTGACAGGCATCATAGCCACATGGCTTGAATATGACCCGACTTTGTCGCCCGATGATATCAAGAAAATTTTTGAGGAAACAGCTCAAAAGCCCGAAGCATATGGTACTGGCATTGCAGAACAGTGGGGTCCTAACGGAGTGATTGACGCATACGCAGGTCTTGTTTATTAGGGGCAATTGGGAGTAAACGATATAACCAACGAACAAGATATGGTGATTGTAGGACCAAATCCAACTGACGGACAGTTTAATGTGTTTGCTCAGGGTGAGGATGAAGTGTCTTTGTACATCTATAATACCGGAGGTACACAGGTGTTTGCTAAGAATTATGTTACCGACAACGGTAATATTGAAGTTGATCTTCAAGGCACATTGTCAGCCGGAGTCTACATCCTGCAAGTACGAGGCAATGAATGCAATTATAGCGGCAAGTTGGTAGTGAAATAGCAGTATCGTTTTAGACGAAAATAAATGAGACTTGGAGAGGTGGCATTGTTTATGACATGCTGCCTCTCTTTTCTTGTACCATGAAAGTTTTCAACAGTTATTGACACATTGTTTATAATTAGTTATTAACAGCATGTTTAAATATGTTGATAATTGAAAATGCACATATTTTTTTGATTGGATGTTGCCTTTTATGCAAAATACGGGCATAGAAACACAAATTACGATATTAACATGCTATTTACAATGTTATTAACATTTCAACAAGTTGTTAATTTGCATATATACAACTATATATATATTAATTTAATTGTTATTTAACAGTTTTTCTAATATTGTTGATAAATTAATTCACAAGTTAAAAATGAATTTAGTAATTTTGTAGACAAACATCAGTGACAGGTTTAATATTCAATTTTTAATATTTTCGATCAAGGTGTAATGGAAAATTTTTACACTTATGCTTATGTTTCTTTTGCATCCACAAGCGTTGTGTTGATAATATTCTTGTTATTTACCAAGATAGTTAATAGAAATTACATGAAGGCTAAGTATTACTTAGCTGTGTTGCTTGGCATTACTACATGTGAAATAGTTGTCAAATTGCTTGGGGCAGAAGATTTGATAAATGGAGAGATTGAGATATTGTCAATCTATGCAATGGTGAAATATACATTGAAATCATTGTTGATATTTTTCATGTTCTTGTCAATAATGCATGAACTTGATGTAAAAAAGAAAAATATCCTCAAATATTATATATTGCCGTTTTGTCTGTTGTTTGTTTATTTGATTGTCAACATGGTGTTTGGCGACATGAATGTTTATGACATGGAAGAATTTTTCAGTTATCTTCTTGTAGAGCCTGCTATGATGCTCAGGTTAATGTTCTTTATTTCGATGGGTGCGGCATTCATTGTATCGTTCATGTCGATAAGAAAATCTTATTATTACTATGTTAATAACATTGATAATTATTATGTCGACAACAGCGAGCTGAAATTGAAAGGCATGATGGTGGTGTCGATGATGATACTTGTAGTTGGTATAATAGGTTATATATATCACATATCAGGCAGTGTGCATTACGACTTGTTTTTCTACATGATGACAAGCTTGATGTATTTGACATTCGTGATAATGTTTGTAAATATGTTCATTCGTAGCAATGTTGCTGTGAATGATGTGGCAAATGCCGTTAAAATGTCGAAACCTGTTAATAAGAACGAGACATTTTCTTACGATACAGTTATAATAAAAGAAAAGATTGAATCTTGGTTGGAAAGTGAAGACAAGGTATACTTGCGTCAAGGAATATCAATATCGGATGTGGCCGATTCGGTAAAAGTGAACAAGAGGACTCTTTCCACATATATCAATAGTTATTATAAAGTCAATTTCAACACTTGGATAAACAGTCTTAGGATTGAAGAAGTGTGCAAGTTGATGAATAGTTCCTTGTCGTTGACAGAAATATCTGAAAAAACCGGATTTACCGATTTGTCATCCATGAGCAAGATATTTAAAAAGTTCAAGGGTGTGACATTATCGGAGTATAGGAAGAATCTTAAGTATTAAGCCAGGTGCATGTAAAAATTGAGGTAAGAGTTGATGAAAATTTTTAAGTCTGTGCCAAATTGGTCTTGTTTAAACATATCTGTTGCAGCATGGAATATGTTCATGGCTTATGTGGCATTCATGTTGTGCAGAGTTGTTTTTTTCTTGGTTAATTATTCGACGTTTGCGCCTTACATGTCTTTCGAATTGTTTTGTACAATGTTGAAAGGTGCATTGGTGTTTGATACATCGGCTTTGCTGTATTTAAATTCTTTGTACTTGCTGATGACTCTTTTTCCTTGTCATGTAAAGGAAAACAAGCTGTATCATGAAATTTCCAAGTGGGTTTATTTTATTCCCAATATTGCAGGCGTGGCAGCCAACTTGGCCGATTCAGTATATTTTCAATACACAGGTAGAAGAACTACCATTACAGTATTTGATGAATTTGGAAATGAAAACAACATATTGTCCATAATAGGAATCGAAGTGTTGAGGCATTGGTATTTGGTTGTAATTTTCGCCTTAATAGCTTTCATGTTATGGAAATTTTTCAAAAATCCTTCTTGTTGTGTAAAAGATAAAATAAAATACTATGTGATACAGGCATTATCGATAATCATGTTGGTTCCTGTCGCTATTATTGGCATCAGGGGCAGCGCAGTGGCCGGAACACGACCCATAACAATTAGCAATGCCAATCAATATGTGAATCGTGCTGTGGAAACGTCGGTCGTGCTAAATACTCCGTTTTCAATAATACGCACCATTGGCAAGGAAAGTTTTGAAGATCCTTGCTACATGAGTAATGAAGAGATGGAAAAGACGTTCTCGCCTGTGATGAAATCTATATCTGTCGATACGTTGAATCGTGGAAAGAACGTAGTGATATTGATAGTTGAAAGTCTTGGAAAGGAATATATTGGATTTTATAACAGGGATTTGCATAAAGATGGCATGTGGAAGGGTTATGCCCCGTTCATGGATTCCATTGCGGCCAATTCGCTGACCTACAAATATAGTTATGCCAACGGACGCAAAAGCATGGACGCAATGCCTTCGATATTGTCGGCAATTCCCATGTTCGTTGAGCCTTTCTTTCTTACACCGGCATCTCTCAATGACCTTTCAGGATTGCCTTCATTGCTTGCTCCTAAAGGTTATACGTCGGCATTCTTTCATGGCGGCCACAACATAAGCATGGGTTTTTCGGCTTTTGCCCAAGCCATAGGTTATGACATGTATTTTGGGCTTGACGAGTATGAAAAAGATAAAAATTATGGAGGTTATGCCGATTTTGATGGCAAATGGGCTATTTGGGATGAGCCATTCCTTCAATTTTCTGCCGACCGCATGAACGAAATGCCGAAACCTTTTGTGGCGACAGTGTTCACGGCGACTTCACATCATCCTTACAAAATACCAGATGAATACTATGGTATTTTTGTTGATGAAGACAATCTTGAAATTTCAAAGTGTATAAAATATGCCGACATGTCCATTGCCAAATTTTTTGACAAGATAAAAGGCAGCGAATGGTTTAAGAATACGGTATTTGTCATAGTTGCCGACCATACTAATCAAAACCGGTTGGCAGAATATAAAACTGACCTTGGATTATTTTCAATACCCATTATATTTTATACTCCCGACGGAAGCATAAAACCTGATTATCGCGATGATGTAATCGCGCAGCAAACCGATATAACTCCAACTATTTTGAGTTACTTGGGTTATGAAATGGAATATGTGGGTTTCGGTTGCGACCTGATGAATGATGAACCTTCTTCGACATGGGCTGTGAATTACAACAATGGCATCTATCAGTTCTTGAAAGGCGACATTATGCTGCAATTCGACGGTGAGAAAGTAAAGGCTGCCTATAATTTCAAGTCCGACCCGTTGCTCAAGCACAATATTGCCGGGGAAGTCGACTGTTCAAGCATGGAGCATGAACTAAAGGCTATCATACAACAGTACATGCAACGCATGAATGGAAATAATCTCGTTGTGCGATAATTCTTGATTCTATGACATATCGGGTAGGCACATATATGTTTTGGTAGAGAGATGCAATTTGTGGATATAAATATGGAAGGAAACCTTTTAATTGCCGATAGCGTGCATTAACTTTGCATGTATGACACTCAGCAGCATTTCAATATTGAATTTCAAAAATATAGTCGAATCGTCATTGAGTTTTTCTTCCAATCTCAATTGTTTCATCGGCGACAACGGCATGGGCAAGACCAATATTCTTGATGCCATATATTATCTTAGTTTTTGCAAAAGTTGCAATGTGCAGGGCGACATGGCCATATTACGCCATGGAGCCGATTTCATGCTTGTGCAAGGAAAGTATGAGCGTCGGCAGGAACAAGAAGACGTGGTTATAGGGTTTAAGCCGGGGAAGAAAAAGAATGTAAAACGCAATGGGAAAGAATATAAGAAGCTGAGTGAACACATAGGATTGCTGCCGCTTGTAATGGTGTCGCCAATGGATTGGGAACTTGTGCGTGGCACAGGTGAGGAGCGACGCAAGTTCATGGACCAGATAATTTCACAAAGTAACAAGGAATACATGGATTGTCTCATTCGTTATGGCAAAGGAATAGAGAACCGCAATGCCATGATAAGGCAGGGATTCAGAGATCCTATACTTTTTGAAACAGTGGAAACGGCTATATGCAAAGCTGCTGCCTATATACATTCCGTGCGTTGTTCGTGGATTGAGGAGTTTTCTCCCATATTCATGAACTATTACCGTAGCATTTCAAATAGTGCCGAAACCGTGTCGCTCAAATACAGGAGTCATCTAAATGATATGACAATGGAGGAATTGTTATCGCATAATAGAGAAAAAGACATGGTGATGGGTTATACTACCGGTGGATTGCATCGCGACGATATTGAACTTATGCTTGATTCACACCCGATGCGTAAAATTGGTTCGCAAGGGCAATGCAAGACTTATACTGTTGCCATGCGTCTTGCTCAATACGACTTTTTGAAGAAAACAAATGGAATCACCCCACTGCTGTTGCTCGACGACATATTTGACAAGCTCGATGCAAAAAGGGTGGAAAGCATCATAAGAGTTGTGTCGGACGATACGTTCGGACAGATATTCATTACCGACACTAATCGTACCCATCTCGATAATATAATACGCAGCATAGGGAAAGATTATAAAATGTTCAAGGTTGAAAACGGCGATTGCAGGGAGATAGAATCGGGAAAGGAGATGATTGATTATGAAAAAGAGTGATGCTGAAACTGTGGGTGAAATAATAAACAGGTTGTTGAGCGAAGAGAATCTTGATAAGAAATTTGACGAGCAAAAGATTTCATATATTTGGCCTGAGGTCGTTGGGCAAGGCATAAACCGTTACACGGTAAGCCGTTATGTAAAAGATGGGGTGTTGTATTTGCACATGTCTTCTTCGGTGTTGCGTAATGATTTGATGCTTAGTCGCACAGCTTTGATTCGTCGCCTCAATGAAGCCGTGGGAAGGGACGTGATACACGACATAGTGATAAGGTAAATAAATGTATTGGTTTATTTAGACATTATCACATGTAAAGGCGTATTTTCGTATTTCGGAAAAGGTTTGTAAATTTGTAATCACAGCATTTCTCAGGCTTATGGAAGATACTACCAATCACGGAAATAAACATCATTCGAGCATAATGGTGGACCGTCCTTTCAAGCATTCAACTACGGTGCAGATGAGGTTTAACGACATTGATATGCTTGGCCATTTAAACAATTCGGTTTATTTTTCATTGTTTGATTTAGGCAAAGTGGAATATTTCAATACCGTCAGAGGTAACAAGAACCATTGGGCTAAAATCGACATCGTTATAGCCAATGTGAATTGCGATTTTATCGCACCTGTGTATTTTACCGAGCCGATAGCTGTCAAAACGCAGGTGGCAAGCATGCATGATAAAAGTTTTAAAATGTTGCAGGCTGTCGTGAATGAAAAGACTGGCGAGTTGAAATGCCTATGTTCATCGGTGATGGTGGGATTTGATGCCGTTAAAGGCGTTTCGGCTCCATTGTCACAAGAATGGAAAGATGCAATTTCCCGTTTTGAAGGCATTGAATTGTAAATGTACAATTGAAATTACTATTTCACACGGTTGTTATAAGGGTCTTCAATATTTTTGTATTTAAATGAAAAGCAAGATTTTATTCATATTGGCATCGTTGTTGTTGATGGTTTCATGCAACAGTGATTATTTTACCATAAAAGGAGAGTTTGAAGGCGTCGGCACGCAGAATATTCGCGTCTTGTATCTTACCGACGACGAGCGTGTGGAATCGGAATGGGTGACTGTGACCGACGGTCGATTTGAATTTACAGGAAGCAACTATGATTGGACTATAGTTTATTTGATTGACAACAATAAGAAAATCATAGCCCGTGTTGCTGTAAAAAACGGTGATGACATATCAATCAAAGGTTCACTTGAAAACATATATGGCATGACTGTTGAAGGAACTGATGAAAATGAACAGTGGAGCAAATTCATGAACAGCAATGCTAAGCTTTATGAACAATCCGACCGTAAGCTATTGAATGCCGAAATTGAGAAATATGTGACCGATAATCCGTCGGAAATATCAAGCACTTTGATTTTGCTTAATGATTATTCAAATATTTCGGGAATGATGAGTGTGGACTCCTTGTTCAAGAAAATAAGCATTGATGCACGGCCATCGGGTCTTGTGAACAATTACTATGCACTCTCACAGCAGATGGACAAGGAAAAAAGCAAGCGCAGCATAAATTCATTGCTCATGTACAGCAGTCTTGACAGCATGATTACTTTCTCGGTGAGCAAGCACAAGGCGAATCTTCTTTATTTTTGGAACAAAGATGATGCAAATCGCAAGGATGTCATAAGTAGTTTGAAGGAATTGCAGAAAAGACATGAAGAATCGGGTCGCTTGCAGATTGCCGACGTGTTGCTTTCTTCCGACTCTGTGCGTTGGAAAGAATATTTGGAAAAAGATAGCACATCTTGGATGCATTTTTGGACTGTCGGCGGCTCTCTCAACAGGGCTATATCAAACCTCGACATAAACAGTTCTCCATATTTTATTGTTGCCAATTCGCTTGGAAGGCAGCTGTATCGCGGAAATTCGCTTGAAAGCGCCATAAAGGCTGTAGATACTCAAATGTCAAAAAAATAAAAGGTTGAAATGGCATGATTATGTTTATTAAGGAATAAAATGTTATTTTTGTGAATAAGGATAACTTGCTTTCTTTAATTCGCGTATCATGCTTACAAAAACTTTTGGCGCAGCTGTTCATGGAATAGATGCCATACTGGTTACAATTGAAGTTTCGGTCGACAGGGGGATAAACTTTTGTATAGTGGGTTTACCCGATACATCTGTGAAGGAAAGCTATGAACGCATAAAATCGGCTTTGAGACAAAGCGGTTATGATTTTCCTCGCAGGCAGGTGGTGATAAACATGGCTCCTGCCGATATAAAAAAAGAAGGCTCGGCCTATGATTTGCCGTTGGCGATAGGAATTCTTGCCGGAGATGAAAAAATTTCTTCACAATATCTCAGCAGTTACATGATAATGGGTGAATTGTCGCTCGATGGGTCGGTAATGCCGATAAAAGGAGCTTTGCCCATGGCCATAAAGGCTCGTGAATTAGGTTATAAGGGATTTATAGTGCCTAAAGCAAATGAAAAGGAAGCAGCTGTCGTAAACAATCTTGACATTTATGGAGTTGAAAACATCAGGGAAGTAATAGATTTTTTCAATGGTGCACGGCAATTGAACCCTACCATCGTCAATACTCGCGAAGAGTTTTTCAATAATGTTGGCGATTATGATTTGGATTTTGCCGATGTAAAGGGGCAGGAAAATGTAAAACGTGCGTTTGAGGTGGCATGTGCCGGCGGACACAATATAATCCTTGTGGGAAGTCCTGGCTCGGGCAAGTCGATGATGGCCAAGCGTCTGCCTTCAATTTTGCCGCCTTTGAGCCTTCAAGAAGCTCTTGAAACGACTAAGATTCATTCGGTTGCAGGAAAACTTGAAAGGGGTGCTACGTTGCTTACACGCCGGCCGTTTCGTGCTCCTCATCACACCATCTCGCCCGTTGCTCTCGTTGGCGGTGGTACATATCCGGCTCCCGGAGAGATTAGTCTTGCTCATAATGGCATTCTTTTTCTTGATGAGCTCCCAGAATTCAGCAGGCAGGTGCTTGAAGTGATGCGTCAGCCTCTTGAAGACAGGCACATTACTATTTCTCGTGCCAAATACACGGTTGACTACCCTGCTTCGTTCATGCTTGTGGCTTCCATGAACCCTTGTCCGTGTGGTTATTATGGCCATCCCTCCAAGCCTTGTGTTTGTCCTCCGGGAGCCGTAAGGAAATATCTTGGAAAAATTTCAGGACCGTTGCTCGACCGTATTGACATACAGATAGAAGTGGCTCCTGTAGAATTTGACGAGATGGCTTCAAATATCCCGGCCGAAAGCAGTGCATCGATTCGCGAGCGTGTGGTCAAGGCGCGCATGTTGCAATTGCAACGCTTCAAGGGAGAAAAAGGTGTGCATTGCAATGCACAGATGACATCCCGGCTCATAAGGAAATATGCGCAGCCCGATGCCGACGGGATGGCTCTTCTAAAAGATGCTATGACTCGCCTAAATATGTCGGCTCGTGCTTACGACCGCATTTTGAAAGTTGCTCGCACGATAGCCGACCTTGCAGGCGAAGAGGATGTTAAACCGCGTCATTTGCAGGAAGCCATAAGCTATCGTAACCTTGACCGCGAGAACTGGGCAAAATAAAATTCCATTATCGCCACGTTGTTGTGGAGATAATGGAATGCTGTGTTGTTGCATGTGTTATCAGGAATTGACTTGTACGTTTATTCCGGCTTCCTTGATTCTTTCGCCTATCTTTTCAAGTTCCTCTTTGGGTACTTTGGAGAGATTATGCTCTGGTGTCTGGCGGTCTATGGAGTACACCATCACTTCTTGCGGATTAATTTCTTTGTAAGCGTTTATCAATGCTTCTATCTCTTCATCGGTAGTATTGTCTATTTTTTTGCCTTCATGCTCGCCACGCACAAATAACGTTTGGACGATGCATTGACCTTCAAAGGCTTTCATGTCATAGATGAGACTGCTTGGATTGACATTTTTCGACACAGGTCGGTTCAATACATGAAAAGTGGAGTATATTGCCGAGTCGAGTTTCAATATGTTCCGGTCTACCATTTTCAATGCTTCGGCCACGGTCGGTTTGCTTGCCATTGTGGCGTTGCTCAGCACGCAAACCTTGGCTTCGGGGAAGTATCGGTCGCGCAACATGAGCGTGTCGTGTACTATCAGCTTGAATTGTGGGTGCAAAGTAGGTTCTCCGTTTCCCGAGAAAGTTATCACATCGATGTTTTGTCCGTCCTCTTTCAATGTTTTCAACTTCTCATTTAAGGCTTTTTTTACCGATTCCCGTTTAGGTATTCCGGTAGTACCTTGTCCCTGAGCATTGTAGCCGGCTTCGCAATACAGGCAGTCGAATGAACATACTTTGCCATCGTTGGGCATAAGGTTGATGCCGAGAGACGAGCCTAGTCGGCGGCTGTGTATGGGACCGAAGATTGTTTCGTGAAATAATACGGTTTGCATGATTATGTAATATATTTTGTTGTTAAAAATATGTTTTGGCTGGCTGTGCTGTTTTTATTGTGAGAGCAATGACTGGCACAGGTCGAGATATTTTTTAGCCACCACTTTGCTTGAAAATTTGCGAGCTACTTCTTCATGCAGGAATTTTCTGTCTATTATGGTGTTGGTTGCCCATTCTATACCCTCGGCGATATATTCCTTGCCCAAGGTATCGGCAATATATCCCGAAATGCCGTGGTCTATTATGTCACTTTGCCCACCGAAACCAAATGATACTGGCACGCATCCGCAAGCTTGCCCTTCTATCAATGTCCCGGGCAATGTTTCATATAGCGATGTTGAAAGTACAATGTCGGCTTGAGTGTAAATGTTAACAAGACGCTCTATGCCTTTTATGGTGCCAAGGTATGTATATGGTAGTTGTAAACGGTCAAGTAGAGATTTGTCCCTTATGTTGCCATATAAAACAAGATGCAATTTTCCGGCAAGGTCTGGTTTGTTCTGCCGCAAGTATTCGGTAGTGCCGATTAGTATGTCGAAGCCCTTTATTGTGTCATCGAGCCTTGCGGCACCCATAACGATTGTTATTTTTCCTTTAGGAATGCCGAGATTCCCATTTTCCTGTTTTTCATATTTGAACAGGTCGATGTCTATGGCATTTGGAATTGTGGTAAGCATCACATTGTGCATGAGACGACTTTCACGGCAACGGTCGGCAAGCCAGTTACTCACGGCAACAAAACACAAATTGGGGTACAACTTGTATAATTTGTCTTTTGCGGCTTGGACTCTTGTGGACAGGTCAAATTTAATACTATCGTCCGATAGGTATCTGCAGCCACGGCACACCCCCTTGTATCCGTCGCACTCATAGGCATGGTGGCATATTCCCGTGCAATTCCACATGTCGTGCATTGTCCATATCACAGGCTTTCCTGTTTTACACAGTTTCTCGATTCCGCGTAGTGATAAAGCCCCTTGGTTTATCCAGTTGAGCATTATCACGTCGGCTTCCTTTATCCATTTGTTAGATGCTATGTTTCTCCCCCATTTTGCCGTGTCGACCTTGAACAGGTTTTTTCGGGAAAATTTGTTATGTGTGAATATGTTCCAGCGTTCTGACAGAAAATTGTATTTATCCACCAATGGCGAAGCGTAGCTTTTTACCCATTGGTCGTCTTGTAATTTTTCAAGGACGAGCATCCTTGCGTCGGCACCTGCATCGCGCAATGCTTGCATGAGCCGGTAGGTGACTACGGCAGCTCCTCCTGTGGAGTCGCTTTTGTTTATCAATGCAATTTTCATGATTGGCGGCGGAATAAGTTAATCAATGTCTTAGCGGGGCTAACATGTCGAGCAGGTCGGCACGGTCGATGGAACGGGATTTAATCAATTCATCCCTTATTGCCTTGATGATATTTTTTACAGTCTTGTTTGCAAATACTTTGTTGAGGTAAACAAAATATTCATCAAACAAGTTTCTTACTTCATCTTCCTCCAATTGGCATAAACTGCTTGCTTCATCGCACGATATCTTGAACAGGGTTCTTTGCAATTCCCTGTCTACTTCGCTGCGCTCTCCCACAACACGACGGCATATTCCATCGGCAATGGCAAGAGCCATTGTCAACTGGAAATTGTTTAGCGTGTTGTGCCAAGATTCTTTGGCAGGAAGAGAAGGGTTGTACACTATGTAATAGTCGGGTGTGAAGTTTATGCAGTCAAATCCGTTCTCGGCATCGATTGTGATACTGGAGAATTTGTCATCGGCATTAAACAAGGAAAGGCTTAGTGCCATTCCGGCAACGCCATAACATTTGTCTATTTCGTCACGATATTTCATTGTGCATTGCCTTTTAGTTCTAAATACAAATTTAGCTATATTTTTCGGCATCACAGGACGGCTTCAATTTAAATTTTCAATATTATATCCCGTCCGTGACCATATGGCTTGAAAAAGAGAAGAATGATTGCCGTCGACAATCATTCTTTCCCTTCTCTCTGCGTAGTTCTTATTATTTATGAAAAATAAAAATGTGTGCTTTTAAGATGCACTTGTATAACTATATATGTGTGGTTTGAACTTGTTAAAATCCTTCAGGCTCTCCATGTTTCACGGGCGGATAGTCTATAGTGTAGTGTAATCCGCGGGATTCTTTCCGCTCCATTGCTTGCCGCATTATGAGATACCCTACATTAATGATGTTGCGTAGTTCACAGATGTCGCGTGACACTTTACTTGTCTTGAATAACGCTTCTGTTTCCTCATAAAGTATGTCGAGCCTGTTCCAAGCTCTTTTAAGACGCAAGTCGCTTCTGACAATTCCGACATATGTGCTCATTATCTCTCCCACTTCCTTTGCGCTTTGTGTTATCAAGACCATTTCTTCAGGATGTTGGGTTCCGTGGTCGTTCCATTCAGGAATGTCGTCACGATAGTCATAATTTCCTATATGCGCCATGCTGTGCTTGGCTGCTGCGTCGGCATACACGACTGCTTCGATGAGTGAATTGGAAGCCAATCGATTGCCTCCGTGCAAGCCTGTACATGAGCATTCGCCCACTGCATATAGCCGTTGAATCGAAGAGCATGCGTTTGTGTCGACCTTGATGCCTCCGCACAAGTAGTGGGCGGCCGGTGCGACAGGAATGTAATCTTTTGTTATGTCGATGCCCAAGCTCAAGCATTTCTCGTATATGTTCGGGAAGTGCTCTTTTGTGGTTTCGGCATCTTTATGAGTGACATCAAGATAGACATAATCGTCTCCTCGCGTTTTCATTTCGTTGTCGATGGCCCGTGCCACGATGTCGCGAGGCGCAAGCGACAGACGTTTGTCATATTTTTGCATGAACTCTTTGCCGTCGCGCGTGCGCAACACTGCCCCATAGCCTCGCATGGCTTCGGTAATGAGGAACGAAGGCCTGTCGCCGGGATGATAAAGTGCAGTGGGATGGAATTGTACAAATTCCATGTCTTTTACTGTCCCTTTAGCCCTGTATACCATCGCTATGCCGTCGCCTGTCGCAACGAGCGGATTGGTGGTGGTGCGATATACGGCGCCAATACCTCCTGTGGCCATTAGTGTCACTTTGGAGAGGAATGTATCGACCTCGCCCGTTTCGCAGTTCAATATGTATGCGCCGTAGCATGTAATGTCGGGAGTGCGTCTTGTGACGATTTTTCCCAAATGATGCTGCGTGCAAATTTCTACGGCAAACCTGTTTTCAAATACGTCAATGTTGGAATGACTTTTCAACGCTCTTATGAGACTGTCTTGTATTTCAGCTCCGGTATTGTCCTTGTGGTGCAATATCCTGAATTCGGAGTGTCCTCCTTCGCGATGTAAGTCAAATTCACCTTTCTCATTCTTGTCGAAGTTCACACCCCAGCTTATTAGCTGCTTTATTTGTGATGGAGCTTCTTTGACAACTTTCTCGACAGCCGCCGGGTCGCTTAGCCAATCACCGGCTATCATTGTGTCCTTGATATGCTTTTCAAAATTGTCTACCAAGGTGTTTGTTACCGAGGCCACACCTCCTTGTGCAAGGAACGTATTGGCTTCTTCAAGAGTTGTCTTACAAATCAATGCTACTTTTCCGGTCTCTGCCACTTTCAAAGCAAAGCTCATTCCGGCAATTCCTGAACCGATAACGAGATAATCGTATTTGTATACCATATATAATTATATTTTGGCAACTTGTTCGTCAGCAATCTGGCAGAACTTTTCGCAAACTTACACATTATTCGTGAATTAACGAAACGTTGACATGCCATATTTTATATTGGACTCCCATTTTTTGTTATTGTATAGGCAATAGTTTTTTGCATGGAGATTGAAAGGTGTCATGTATCGTACATCATGTGCGGGAATAAACAAATTCCTTGAAACCATGTTGGCGTTTGAATAATTTGGCGTAACTTTATTGCATTAATTTTCTTTATTGGGGCATGGTGTCACGACTTATGTCCGTTTTCCCGGGTCAAAACCGTTTTATATGGAACAAGAAAAAAAACTTTTTTTGCTTGATGCTTATGCGTTGATATTCAGGGCTTATTATGCTTTGGCGCAGTCACCGAGAATTACCTCAAAGGGTATGAACACGTCGGCCATATTTGGATTTGTCAATACATTGCAGGAAGTGTTGACAAAGGAAAATCCCTCACATATCGCCGTGTGCTTTGATCCTCCGGGACCTACTTTCAGGCATGAGGCTTACGAAAAATACAAGGCCGAGCGAGAAGAAACTCCCGAGGATATAAAAATAGCAGTTCCATATATAAAAGAGATTTTGGCTGCTTATAGGATTCCTGTAATGGAAATTCCTGGATATGAGGCCGATGACGTGATAGGAACACTTGCCACAAAAGCGTCGGAAGCTGGTTTCACCACCTATATGATGACTATGGACAAGGATTTCGGTCAGCTTGTGGGTAAAAATATTTTTATCTATAAGCCCGGATGGCGTGGAGGTGACTTTGAAGTGCGCGGAGTGAAGGAAGTGTGTGAAAAGTACGGGCTCGACAATCCTTGTCAGGTAATAGATATTCTTGCTTTAATGGGCGACAAGGTGGATAATATCCCCGGTTGCCCGGGAGTGGGACAAGTGACGGCAATGAAACTTGTAAAGCAATTTCATTCGGTGGAAGGTTTGCTCGAGAACACCGGGCAATTGAAAGGCTCATTGAAGACGAAAGTCATGGATAATGCCGAGCAAATAAGATTCTCAAAGTTCCTTGCCACAATTAAGACCGACGTGCCGGTTGACTTTAATGAAAAAATGTTTGAACGCAGCGACATGGATGCTGTCGCGTTGAAAAAAATATTCGAAGAGCTTGAATTCAAGACTTTAATATCTCGCATTATCGACAAAAAGCAACCGGGGACGACCGTGACTGTTCCCCAACCGGTTAAAACGAAGGAAGTGCAGCGATCGCTGTTTGACATGGATGATGACCTTGACAATTCAGTGCAGGAAGAAAAGAAACAGGTTGTAGATGCTTCTAATTATAGCATAGTGAGAGATATCGATTCATTTGTGTCGGTAATGGAGCCAGGGGAAGAAATAGGTATGTCGGTTCTTGCTTCCGGTAATGAGTTGATGCAGGCGAGTGTGATAGGTCTTTCAATTTCTCGCAAGGGTCGTGTGGCTGGGTATGTGCATGTTGCTTCGCATGGAGTGGAAAAAGTATCGGCCGCATTGAAACAGATATTGTCAAAATGTTCTACGGTGGTAAGTGCCGACGTGAAGCGCGACGTGATATTACTTGATAAACTTGGAGTCGCGATTCCCGATGGAAAATATTTCGATACCTCGGTAGCTCATTATCTTGTGCAACCCGAAGTTGCCGGGCATTCGGTGGAACGGCTTGCCGAAACCATGCTTGCTGAAACTGTAATCGCATTTGAATCGCTAACCGGACCTAAAGGGAAGAAATATAAGGAACCATCTTCATTGATTGATGAGGAATTATGTGCCTATATGTGCCAATTGGCTGATTATTCGTTGAGATTGAAGCCATTATTGCTTGAAAAAGTGGAAAAACTCGGAATGACCAAGTTGATGTGGGACATGGAATTTCCGCTTGTCAAGGTTCTTGCAAGCATGGAAATTGCAGGAGTGAGGATAGACGAAAAGGCACTGAACGAATATTCCGAAATTCTCACTCGTCGCATGAATGAACTTGAAGCCGAATGCTTTGAACTTTCGGGTGTTAAATTCAATACGAGTTCTCCTGCACAGGTGGGTGAAGTGTTGTTTGACAAGTTGCAGCTTGACGCAAAAGCTAAAAAGACTCATCGGGGACAATATTCCACAACCGAAGAGGTGCTTTTGAAATTGAAGGACAAGCATCCGGTGGTTGGGAAAATATTGGAATTACGTGGAATAAGGAAATTGTTGTCAACTTATGTTAACGCGCTGCCCGAACTTGTTAATCCAAAGACAGGCCGCATACATACGACTTATAATCAAACTGTCACTGCCACAGGACGGTTGTCATCGGCAAATCCAAACATACAGAACATTCCTGTACGAAACGATGAAGGTCGTGAAATAAGGAAGGCGTTCATTCCCGCTGATGGAAATCTTTTCTTCTCGGCCGATTATTCGCAAATTGAATTGCGCTTGGTTGCCGACATGAGTGGTGATGAAACGATGGTGAACGCTTTCCGTGACAATGAAGACATACACTCGCTCACTGCCTCCAAGATTTATCATGAACCTATAGAGTCGGTCACTCCCGAGCAGCGTCGCAAGGCTAAGACGGCCAATTTCGGCATATTGTATGGCATATCGGCTTTCGGGCTTTCCGAACGTCTTGAGATTCCTCGCTCGGAGGCTTCGATGCTCATCAACGGATATTTTACCACTTTCCCGCGTGTGAAAAGTTACATTGACGAATGTGTGGAGCAAGCTCGCACGCAGGGATATGTGTCGACATTATATGGTCGCAGGCGCATGTTGCCCGACATTAATTCACGCAATGCCGTGTTGCGCGGATTTTCGGAACGTAATGCCATAAATGCGCCGATACAAGGCACTGCGGCCGATATTATAAAAATAGCCATGGTGCGCATTTACCGACGCTTCAATGAGGAACAACTTAAATCCAAGATGATAATGCAAGTGCATGATGAATTGAACTTTGACGTTGTCCCTGAAGAACTTGACCGTGTGCGCAGTATCGTCAAGGAAGAAATGGAAGGAGCTTATAAAGGGAATGTCCCTCTTGTGGCATCGTGCGGTGTCGCTTCAAATTGGCTTGAGGCTCACTGACATATATGTGAAGCCGGTTACAGGTTGCAGAAGAAAGAGACGAGCAGTGGTACTGATATGTCGGTAATGATGCCGTGTATTATTGCAACGGGA
Source organism: uncultured Muribaculaceae bacterium (assembly GCA_944321705.1). Classification (GTDB taxonomy): domain Bacteria; phylum Bacteroidota; class Bacteroidia; order Bacteroidales; family Muribaculaceae; genus Avimuribaculum. The sequence continues at coordinate 40,511 of CALUMG010000001.1, forward strand.
ATCATTTCTTTGCCTGAGTATCGTATGATTGATGGCAATATTATGTCCATTGAATTGACTCCGGCTGCCGATATCGGTGCAAGTTTGCCAAAGTATCTGCTTATCAGTCCGCTGCCGAATAGTGCAACCATTTCTCTTACCATGTTGGCAAGCAGGGCTATTGTACCCAGTTCGGTGGCAAGTTGTATGCCTACCGAAGGTTCTTTCAATTGCGTTATGAGCACAGAGGTAAGAGAATAATAAGAAAGCCCACTGCCTACGGCCATGCAATCAAATACGCTCCACTGTGCAAGCAATATGCTTGCGACGGCCGAGAAGAGCAATGTACCTGCTATCGTGGCCAATGGAATGGCAAAAACATGCATGTCTAGATGTGTCAGTGCTTGTTTTACTTCGTTGTTTCGACCGATGTTAAGCCCCACTTGCAAGATGAGCGCATATAGAATGTAAAGCGACAAGTCGTGTATGCCGGAGCCGAATTCTCCACAAAGACCAATGGCGCAACCGGCTCCAAAGCTGGCCAATATTGCTATGTTGCTTTTCATGCCCGTCCTCCTTTCTTCTTGAAGAATATCATGTACACTATCCAAGCGGCTACTGCGCTGCCTATGAGACTTGATAGACCAAGCAAGGCAGCCTGCCAGCCATAACTGGCAATATTGGTAACTACCGACTTGTTTGAACCAACCGACAATCCTAATACAAACAACATGGTTATTACGGTCACCGGTATTGTCTTTTCGGTTTTTTTGAGCAATTCTACTTTGCGTAGCAAAATTCCTGTTATGATTCCTGTGAAAAGTATCCCTATTACTGTAAACATAGTTGTTCTCTTGTTTTTTGAGTTAAGACATTATTTCCCGTCACATCATTGGAATTGTGTGGGCGCATAATTGTCTCGATGCTTGGATTCAAGCATCTTTTATATAAGTTGTGATGTGAAAAAAATTAAATGCAGGAAGGTGTGTTCCTGACGGTAAGGGATATTCAGAGAAAACCACTGAACCAATATACATGCACATATCTATAGCTGTCGAAAATTCGGCAACAGCTTGTCGCAAGGGTGATATGTGTCTTTTTTGTAGCCATGATTTCTCGTTTGCGAGTGCAAAGGTAACAATTTGTTACTTATAATGCAAATACAAGGAGTGAAAATGTAGCTAATACTATAATAATCAATTATTTAAATGTGGTTATAGTTTTTAATTACTTGCCGTGAGACGATTTTCATTCATTCGCTGCATGTATTGTTGGATGATGGCTTTGAGTTCAAGTTCCATGCTTGAACAATCGACTTTGCCGACGAGGTTATGTTTTAGTAACGGGTCTGATTTGAAGTTGTAGACGGCTCTTGTCCCATTTCCGTCAAATTGCAGCAAGTACTCCCCTTTTACATATTGGTATATGTCATTTGCGTAGTTAACGGCAAAAGTCTGTTGAGGTGGAGTCGACAGCAGGTCGCAACCAAAGGCCACATAGGGTTTGTCGTATCCTAAATATCCTAAAACGGTGGGCATTATGTCTATTTGTTGGGCTATGATGTCATTGCGCATTCCTGTCAATGTAGTGTCGCCGGGGGCATAAAATATGATTGGCACTTTGAATACGCCCAAATCATTTTGGTAGGATTCGTGGCAAGACTGGTTGGTGTGGTCGGCAGTGATGACAAACAGCGTGTTGTTGAACCATTTTTGTTTCTTTGCCTTCTCAAAGAATTTTCTCAGGGCATTGTCGGTATATCTTATGCACTTGTGTATAGGCAAAGTTCCCTCATGGAACGTTTGCTTGTATTCATCAGGAATGACATAAGGGTGGTGGGACGAGGCTGTGAATATTGAAGTCATGAACGGTTCTTTGAAAGTGCTCATTTCCTCGCAATAATATTGCATGAACGGTTCATCCCAGATGGCCCATGTGCCGTCAAAGTCTTTGTCAGCATCGTGTCCGGCTGCTTGGCTGTATTCGTCAAGGCCGTAATAATCCTTGAATCCCACAGTGCGCGCAAATGCTTGAAATCCCATTGAACCGTTTGGCGCACCATGAAAGAAAGCTGTGTAATACCCCTTGTTGTCGAGTTCTCCTGCAATGCTTGTCACATTGTTGAGTGATGCCGGAGTAAGGAAAAAAGGCTCGACGAACATGGGGATTCCTGACAGCACCGATGGCATTCCGTCAATGCTCTTGCGTCCGTTGCCAAAGCTGTAGACAAATGTCAACGAGTGTTGTATCAATGAATCGGTGAATGGCGTGAACCCCTTGTAGGTTCCATTGTCAAGGTCTTTATTAAAAGCTCCTATGTATTCCTTGCCGAAACTTTCAACTATCATTACAACTACATTGCGTGGACGGAATGTGCTTCCTTTGGCCGGTTGGTGTGTCGGGTCGAATGTGTTGCGCATCAATTCGTCGGTCATGTAATGTGGCGTTTCAAACGGTTCTTTCCCGATGGTGCGAATTATTGAGAAAGGCGTGTTGAGCACGACGGCTGTTTCGATGGGCCTGTTTACATACTGGTTGGCATTGCTAATTGTGATTGGCCGCACTGTAGGGCCTATTCCGCCTCGTATGCCGAATATGCATAGCGGAATAGCGGCTATCATAGATATGGATTGCGTGATGTAATAGGATTTAAGGTTTATGTTCCGGCTTGTAAATGGAATGCGGTATGCGATGCTCAATCCGTATGCAAGCAAGATGAATAGCAGCACGAGGTACCAATGATTGATGAATTCGGTGCCGATTATGGACATTATATTGCCTTCATTGCTGAATTCATTAAACACAGTGGCTGTCGTGCGTCGTCCGGTGAATTGGAAATATATCGCGTCGGCAAGATTTGCAGCAAGTGCGACGGAGTTGAATGTCACATATATCCATTTTGTTATTTTGTGATATGTCTTGGTCTCTTTAAAATGCAATGGGAACAACATCATCAAGATGTACAGGGCATTTACATATATTACTGCCGATGTGTCAAATTTCAATGCGCCATTAAGCATGTCGATGGCAAGTTCCCACGACATGTAGTCGACGAAGTAATCACAGTTGACAATAAAAAATATGATGCGTGCTAAAAAGAATAAGAAATAGGAAAGGATGATGTTGCAAATGAGGCTTCCGATCCTGCTATTGGAAAAATATTTGAATAATGTCATTATTTGTGTTATGTTGTTGGTATATCGTTTATGATTGATGCGTAGTGCACACCGCTCATCGGTGCATGCCCTTAAGCCAATCTTTGAATTTCCATTTGCGATATCGTTTTATCCAGAATTTGTGGTTTAATGCCACGGCTTCGGCTGTCACGGTATCAATGTCATTGCCTGTCAGTTGCGCGTATTTGCGTGCCAGTTTGCCTATTTCCTCGGGAGATTCATCATGTATTCCACTGAAATTGGACATCAATTTGCGCTTTGAAGTGACATCAAATTGCATCCTGTTTATGTCTATGAGGTAAAAATTCCAATCATTGTCATATAGGATGTTTCCGGGAGTGAAATCGCGATGCCACACATGGTTGCGGTGAAGCAATGCCATCATTCGAGCCGTTCCTTCGATTATCTTATCTCTGTCGGGCGACGTTTCCCAGTGTCGCACGTTGTTGGCCGAGTCTATCATGCGGCACACATAATAGCTGCGTGACAATAATCCGCTTGAGAATGTTTCGATGTAGGCTATCGGCTGGGGAGTGTTTATACCCATTCCAAGGAGCTTTGTGGCATATTCATAAGAGCGTTGCGCTTTGCTCTTGCGGAAAAACGTGTATATGAAGCGGTTGAACAGATGTGGAATCTTGAAGCTTTTTATTGTCAAGTCGATTCCACATTCATCGTTTCGGTAAATCGTGTTTCGCGCCGAGTATATGGCTTCACCCAGATTTTCTTTCCTGAACGGGATTGATTCGACATATGCCCGTATGTTTTCAAATTGGTCGTTGATGACGATTTTCGTTTTCATGTCATTCATAGGCCTTTTTGATGCGTTCCGAGAAATGGTCGTAGGCAAGGTTGGAGTCAAATTCCCTTTTTGCCGCTTCACCCATGGCAATGCGCATTTCATCGTTTGTGATAAGGCTTTCTATGGCCGATGCAAGGGCTTTATAGTCTTCCGGATTGACAAGCAAGCCGGTTTTGCCATTCTCGATATATTCGCATTGTGCTCCATGGTTGGTGGAAATGTGGGCCTTGCCAAGCATCATGTATTCGATGTTGGTGATACCGAAAGCTTCTCTTACAATAGAAGGCAGTACACCAAAGTCACATTGTTCCACCAATGGCTGGATGTGGTTTTGGTAACCGAGGAAGGAGACATTGCCGAGCAATTGGTTGGCAACAATGAAAGCTTTTATTTTGCCCATGTATTTTATTTCACCGCGTCCCATTATGACGAGATGGAAGCTGTCCTTGTCGAGCTGCGTGATGGCGCGTAGCAATATCGACACACCTTTTTCCTCGCAGATGCGTCCGTGGAACATTATCAGTTTTTTTGTCTCGGGAATGTTGAATTTGCGACGAATGTCGATTGTGTCGTGCCTGTAAGTGTTGTCACGTTTTACGCTGTCGTATATTACCGAAGTCTTTGACAGGTCGAAATCGGGCAATGTGGTGAGAAATTCTTTTTTTGCCAATTCCGAAACAAATATAATCCTATCGAGTTCATTGTATATTATTCTGTGTATGAACCCTTTTTTTGCTTTCTCAACGGTGTGGCATGTCAACACGACCTTGGTATTCTTGTTTTCCGATATGCGTCGTGCTATGACAGCCATTCGTGCGTCTTTCACATTGTGCACATGTATTACATTGTGTCCGCGTTTTATGAGACGGGCAAAACGGATAGGGCTCTCAAAGTCGGCTTTGCGGCGTAATGGCAATATGGATATGGGCAGTTCAAGTTCCCTGAACCGCTCAAGAATCGATTCTCGTTTAGTGGACACGATTTCCACATAATTCCCATCTTTTTTAAGTTCGGATGCAAGGTCGTAAACATATTGTTCTACTCCGCTCCACTTTTTACCCGATACTATGTGAAAAATATTCAAGCTCATGATGTGATAGTGCTTTCAAGGCGAGAGGTTTTTTCAAAAATAAGTTATATTGTATTTTTTGTGACAAGCACAATCTTTTTTTAGTTCAATTCTTTTTTGCCAGCCTGTTTGTCAACAATTGCATTGAGGCCGCCGTTTTTGCAATTTCAAATCCGGGATTCCCGTCTAAGTATCCGAGTTTGAAAACATATATTCTCAAAAAAGCCGCAATTGCTTTCAAGTAGGCTGTTATCGATGACTGGTGCCATCCCGACGAAGCAAGCACATGGGCGTTGATTGCCGCATAATGGGATTCTTTGTTTAGGTATTCACAGGCATTGGCGCAACGGTCGTGCATCAATGTCCCTTTTACGGGCGCAGGCCACAATGTTGATGGGAATGTGACACGTTCATGCACGTCGCGCAGGTTCCAGCTTGCATAACGCTTGTCAAACAATCTGATTTGCGGGTCGGGCCACCATCCGCTATGCCTTATTGGCTTGTCACCGAAAAAATTCAACCTCGACAGGCTGTATATCCTATGCTTGAATCCGGTTTCTTTCAGTTCTTTTATTGATTGGCGCAACTCATCGTCGATATATTCATCGGCATCTATCGACAGGATGTAGCTATTGGCGGCAAGCGACACTGCATATTGTTTTTGCGCTCCATATCCTGCAAACTCACGTTGCGTCACTTTGCAACCATGGCTTTTGCATTTGTCGACGGTTCCGTCGGTGGAACAGGCATCGACAACTACTATCTCGTCGGCCACTCCTTCAAGCGAGTGAAGGCATCTTTCAATAGTGCCGCAATTGTTGTTAGTAATGATTGTTGCCGAGATCTTAGCCATTATTTTCCGCTTTTTATGTGCAAAGATAGTGAAAGTCGGGCGTAATGGGAAAAATGAGCTTACTTATTTTTAATCATTGCCGAAACGTATCATATTTTATTTAAAGGTAATACAAAAAAAGTGATGTATTGGGCAAAATGAAACACAGAATACATGAATTCAAATCAGGCATTAGGCCTAATCTTGATTCACATATTCTGTGTTTGACAAATGCCGCTATGCCGCATATTATGTAATATGGCTTTGCAGCAAAATGATTATTTTACTTCACAATGAATCTCATTACCTTAGTACCGTCGGATGTGGTCACTTTCGCAAAGTAGATTCCGGCGTCGAAAGTTGATACATTGTAACGGAAATTGCTTCCATCGGATACCGGAGATGAGCAAACCATCATGCCGGCCGCATTATAGATGTCAACATTCTCTATTACGGAGCCTCCTGAACTGATAACTACCATGTCGGTCGCCGGATTGGGATAAATCGACAATGCAACGACTGTATTTTTAGAAACCGATCCTTCTCCCTTGCTTACATTGATGTCATCGAGCATGAACAAGAATGTGTCGTCCGATACGCATTGTATTGCCAAATATACATCCTTGCCTGCATATTCGCTTAAATCAACATTCACTTCCATCCATGCGTCTTCAGGAGCTTCACGGGTCTCGCCTATCTTGACGAAGCTTTCGATTTCATCGTCAGTTTCCGAAACGAGCACATTATATTGTTCCAGTCCATATTCACCGGAGTAGCTCTTGACGAAGAAAGTCATGTTGGCATCTTCTGTCGGAAGAGTGAGCTTTGGAGAAATGAGCCAGTCGTTGTTCTGCATGCCATCGACAGCAAAACTTGCCGCAAATCTCTCACCGCTATGAGGAGCTATTGCTGCATGGCCGGCCAACGACGGATTTGTCAAGGCAGGATTGAAAATCATAAAGGCGACTCTTCCGTTAGAAGGAAGCGGATAATCATAGCCGCCCAATCCCCATACCGGTCCGTTGTCAACATCGACTGTGCGCCAAGCAGGATTGAATCCTGAAGTAGAGAAATCCAAGCATTTTTCAAAATCTACTGTGTATGGGTCGGCAGGTTCCCATGAAGTCACGACTTTGGTCAAGCTGTTATTGTCGGCATTCTGGTCTCCATCTACAGCAACAGTGACTTTGAGTTCATATTTACCCGGTTTCGACAAATCTGTTTCAAATGTGAATTCTTCGGAAGAATATCCTTCCAGCGAAACTTGTTGTTCATCGGCATCCACGCCATTTATTGAAAGTGTCAGTTTTCCTGTCACATCTTCATATCCGTCATTTCTTACAGAAACCACAACCGGTTCATTGACCGAGAATAGTCCTTCATCTGCCGGATTGAGGAAATCCGTCACGAGAGCGTCCTTGGCCATGGCTTCTCCTTCACCAAACACTGTGCGGATGGCTGATGTTCCTAAACCATATTGCGGGGTGGCACGGTTTGATGAAGTGACGTAAACGACACCGTTTTCTGTATAGTCGGAGACAAGGCAATATCCCTGATATCTCACAGATGCGATGTAGTCACCTGCTTCCAGCATGCGCGGAGTTGTTTTGTAAATCACATGTCCCGTATCTTCTCCTTGCGGTATTGTTGCGCTGTATATTTCATTTCCAATGGACAAGGTTTCCGGGTCAAATTTATAAACGGCAATCTGTATGTTTTGGTCAAGTACTTCACCCCAGCCAATAGAAATGCCTGTCAGTACGTCGGCCGTTTCCAAGTGGAAAGGAACTCCGCAGCTAATATAACCGACGCCAATGCCTATGTGGTAATTTTCGTCATAGAACATGTACTGTTCCACTTTGTCATATCCAAGAACATCTTCTGTAATCTCTATCGTGGCGGCAGCCGTGTTGTCATCGTTGGTATCCTCGCTTTCATGTCCGTCCACCAATACGGCTACTTCAAGGTTTACCGAAGTGCCGACTGATGCACTGGTCAGGGTCACATTGACAGGAACAGGCACTGTGTCATTGACGGCTATTCCTTCAATCTTGGCACGACCGACTTCTGTTTCACCGTTATTAACCACTACCGTGGCCGATTCAATTTCTTTTACGCCATTGTTGATGATATTGGCAGTCAGCAGGAATTTGCCGGCTTGTGGTTCCGGAAGCATTGTCGGAGCGTTCACAAAAGCAAGTACGGCATCATATTCAAGTTTCGCAGCCACATTTATGTTCTTTATGAAAAGTGTGCCTGAAGATTTTATAGGCACAATTGCTATTGAGTACACTCCCGACTGTTCGCAAGTGACTATGCCTTCGTCGTACACAAAATAGTTTTCGGTATATATTCCGTCATACGACAAAACTTCATCCCATTCATCGACCGGTGTCCCTTCATGGCCACATACGACTTTGAACTCTTCTGGATAATAGTTTCCGAACAACTCATACCCTGCGGCATAAGTCAATCCAAGCAGATATGATTTGCCTGCCTCTAAATTCATTCCGCGGAATACGAGCGGATGGTATTCAGTAGCATCAAATGCCATGGCTCCATTCAACATGTTGTAGGACCAACCATTGCCTTTCCATGTGCATTCGCCTGTTTGTGACTCATCCGAGAAATCCACCGTGTACGGAATGTCGGCCGCTGCGAAATGGGTTACGGAAATTGTCGCCGTATTGTTGCTTTCATCGCCGTCACCATCAGCAATTGCCTCAACGGCAACTGTATGCACACCTTCGACCGACAAATCAGCTTTTGCCGTAAACGTGTATTCCATCTGTGCATCAGGCTCAAGGGTTTGGTTGACTGTTTCGGTAGCGACTTCTATGTCGTCGACTGTCAGTTTCAAGTTGAATGACGAAATTGGTAGGGTTCCTTCATTTACAACCGTAGCTGTTACCACTTCCGAATCGGTAAGGGCGGTTGAGGTTTCCAACGATGTAATTTCAGTTACCGCAAGATTGACAGGACGTGGGACATCCAGTATGCATGTAATGTAAGGAGGTATCTCCACTACGGTGAATATGTATTCCAAGCCTGCCTCAAATTCGAAATCATCACCCATGAAGTCTCCTCTTGAAATGAGATATGCATCTCCTCCATCGGGATTGGTGAGTACGAAATCATATATTCCAGCCGGAATTTCTATCGATGCGCTTTCGCCTGCAAACAGGCATCCGCCGGATTCTTGGGTGCTGTTTATCGTTCCACCTTCAGGCAATACATATTCAAAAGAGCTATAATCAGGCGCATTAAAATAGTCGTAATCAAAATCCAGCCCCTCGCCGTAGGTATTATGGTCGGCATCAAATATCATTTGAAAACCTGTGCCATCACCCCAGTCATCCTGCACATTAAGCGTGATTTTGGCATTAACATCGCTCTCGAATGGCTCGGATGCCTTAAGTTGCATTACTGAACGCATGGGGATTCTTTCGTTTCCTGTTGCACTTTTTGTTTTTGAATGTTTCAACAGTCTTGTTTTTTGAAGTTCTGTCAACTTCAAGCTATATGATGCGTCATTGCCATCTACCTTTTCCTTAAGAGTCTTTGCAGCAAGTAGGTTGTTATCATCAACTTCTGTTTCTACTCCCCACAAAGGATTCAAGGTTCTTTCAATCTGCGCGGTTGCTAAAACCGACAAAGGGATGGCAATGGCTCCCCCAATTAAAAAAGTAAATAATTTTTTCATATTATTACATAGGTTTATGTTATGTTTCTCAACAAAGATATGGTATTTGTGTAAAAAATGAAAATAAATGATAAAAAAATAATTAAGTATAGATTTTCATGATATACACATTCATAATGTGCCCGTTTCTATGCGTATGCAGATACGTTCTATAATGGCATCTTCCTTATTTTTCTCAGGGTCGAAACCCGATTTCATGTTCACTCCGAACAATCGTCCGAACGTTTGCCAGAAACCGGCCCTGAATGAACCAAGGAATGCCTTTACGATGCTATATGACGACTGGTTGGTTTCTCGATTTATCAGTTTTACGAGCATCTTGCCTTGCGAGCGTGTAAAGCCTTTCAATACGGGTTTGTATTGTTCAAATATGGCTTTTTCGAATTCTTTCAGATATTCCTGCTTTTCTTTTTCGGTTTCAAATGTTTCAAGATATTCATAAGTTTCAAGCAGCGTGGAATAAATCAGCTTGGCGTAAGGGAGTGTTTTCTTCACGTCTCTCACGGTGCGCCAATAAAATTCTTCTTCTTTTTTGTTCTTGAAACGTTCTTGAGGGTATATGGTGATGGGATTGAACACAATCATGCACAATGTGTCGCCCGTGGCCTCGTCGATAAAATGATATTTGCCCTTGAAAACTTTTTGTAATCCTGTGGCCACTGAAACTTCTCCTGCTTCTTGCGCTTTGCAATTCAGCGATGTCGCAAGCATCAGGATGATGAAAAGCATGTATGTGCGTAACTTTCCCATGTCTATTGGCCACTTTGTGAAAATTGCCACAAAAGTAGGGTAAAATATTGCTATATAGGAGAAAAAAATATTAATTAAATCTAACGGACTTCGTGGCGCAAATTGTAGTTGTTGCGCAGTTGTTCAAACATGCCGGGGTTTTCTTTTAAGTTTTTAGTGTCGGAAAGTGGGTCGTAGCTTTCCATTACTTTTGCAATGGTAATGTCGGTTGCGCCTTTTGCAGGAGCTGCGATTGACGGTATGTTCACGTCAAGCCCGAAGTGTTGTTTTACGGCTTCGAGCACCATCGCAGTGGCTCTTTGCTTGCCTTCGATGGAGTAGCCTGCAATGTGGGGCGTGGCAATGAAAGCCCTGTCGAGAAGCTCTCGGCTTATGTTAGGCTCGTTTTCCCAGCAATCAATGGCAATCTCCCCTATTTTCTTGTTTTCAAGTCCCGACAGCAGGGCTTTGTTGTCGGCAATTTCTCCGCGTGCGCTGTTTATGAGCAATTTGCATTTCTTGAGTGAATTGATGAACGCATCGTCGCAAAGATGGAACGTGGCATCTGCGCCAGCTCGTGTGAGAGGCGTGTGGAATGTTATTATGTCGGCATCGTTGGCTATCTGTTCGAGTGTGACCCCTTCAAAGTTTTTTTCATTGCGTTGTCGTGGAGGGTCGTTGAGGATGACTTTCAGTCCGGTTTCTTTCGCCCATCGCGCCACGATGCTTCCCACATGGCCGACACCCACTATTCCCAAAGTCAAGGCTTCGGCTGCGTAACCTTTGGATTCCATCAAATGCCCTATTGAAGAGATGACATATTGTGCCACTGCCGGTGCATTGCATCCCGGAGCATTGGATACTGCTATTTTGTGTTTTTGGCAATAATCAAGATCGATGTGGTCGGTGCCTATTGTGGCGCTTGCAATGAATGAGCATCGACTACTTGACAACAGGTCGCTGTTGCATCGTGTACGAGTGCGCACGATAAGAGCGTCGGCATCGGCGACTGCCGAAGGCGTGATTTCTTCATTTGGCAAATATTCAACGTTTGCAAATGGTTCGAGAATGCCTTTTATGTATGGTATGTGGTTTTCTATGATGAATTTCTTCATTTTGTGTCAAAAATTGTAGATGTAGGCCGTACAACATGCAGCGAGCAAGATAAGTATGGCGATGTATCGTTTGTCGAATTTGTTTATAGTGAAAGAATGTCCGGCATGAATAGCAAAACACAGGTTCAGCACGGGCAGGTAATTCAGCACATTGGTATAATCGGCGCAAGCCATGATGATAGTGGCTATCGTGAGCACTGAAAAAAATCCGTTGTAGGCTCTTCGTTGTGCCTTGTAGCTTATGAGGTGGAACATGTTGGTAGCCATGAGCATCAGTGCAAACACGGCTGTGGCAGCCGACATAATGATTAGCGACAGAGATTGCTCTTTGTCAAGGACTTCCCACACGTTCCTCATTTCGGGGGTGGAAATGTCATTGAATGTAATCATTCCGAACCCGAAAGCAATCCATGGAGCAGTGACGAGGCCAAACAGCATCGCAAGCAGCCCTTTGAAATTCATGACACGCATTTGCATGAACCCCAGTATGTAAACAGGAATCAGATACAAGCACGAATACTGAAACATGGAATAAAATCCGAGCAATGCGAATGAACCGTATATGCTATAACTGGAATGTCGTTGCTGATATGAGTTGAACATTATGAATGTGAGCATTGTCACGAGCAGGCATAATGCCGTTCCGTCGAAGAATTGCGTGGTGATGTGGGGATTGCTCATTTCAAGCAGGATGAACACCGACAACGTTATGGCCGTGTGGGAGCGGATAAAGCCGTAGATGCTGTTAAGCAGCTTGAGAAGATAACCCATGGCTATTATGCAAGTCATGTTGAGCAGGAGCGACAGGACCGGATAACCTTCAAGCCATAAATTGGATGAAGGGAAAAACGGGCCGCTGTTGTTGACGTGGCTTATGGTGAGGCCTGAACAGAAATAGTATATTGCCGATGCCGCAAACAGTGCGATGGCCACAATATTGAAATATTTCCCGTTGAAAAAACTGTTGATATGTTCTTCTCTATACACTGTGATGAACAATTTTTCTTGAATGTGCGCTAAGGAGCGCATGCCATTTTTTATCTTCGCAAAATTAGCATAATAATCGTGTTCCTGCAATATCAGCGGTTTAACCCAAAACGGTCATTAGAGTGCAAAATGAGATTTGAAAAGGCTTTTCATGCCAATCGGGGTTTATGCAAAAAAAGGATGTGCCGACAATAAAAAAACGGCACATCCTTATGAGACATATTGTGTAGTCGTTCATTCTTATTTTAGGTCAAACCCTATGTCGTGACGGAAATATTTGCCCTCAAAGTTAATTTTTTCTATGTTTTCAAATGATTGCTTGAGAGCTTTGTCCTTCGTGTCGCCATAGGAGCTTACGGCCATCACGCGTCCTCCCGATGTCACCAAGTTGCCATTTTCTGTCATTTTGGTTCCGGCATGGAAGATAATGCTGTTTTCAACTTTGTCAAGTCCTGCTATTGCTTTCCCTTTTTCATAACTTCCCGGATATCCTGCCGATACCATCATCACAGTGACTGCATAACGAGGATCTATCTCCAATGTGCGGCTTTCCAATGTGCCGGAGGCTACGCCTTCGAGCAGGTCGAGCAAGTCGCTTTTTATGCGAGGCATCACTACTTCTGTTTCAGGGTCGCCCATGCGCACATTGTATTCTATTACATAAGGTTCTCCTTCGACATTTATAAGTCCGAAGAAAATGAACCCTTTGTAGGTGATGTTTTCTTTTTTCAAGCCTTCGACAGTGGGTTTTATGATGCGGTTTTCCACTTTTTCCATGAAAGAGTCGTCGGCAAAGCTCACAGGGGAGATGGCTCCCATGCCACCGGTGTTAAGGCCTGTGTCGCCCTCGCCTATTCGCTTGTAATCTTTGGCAACAGGTAGGATTTTATAGCTGTTTCCGTCGGTCAGGACGAAAACTGAGCATTCGATTCCGCTCAAGAATTGTTCGATGACTACTTTGCTTGACGATGCTCCGAACATTCCGTCGAGCATGGCTTTTAGTTGTTCTTTTGCTTCATCGAGCGAAGGAATTATCAGCACGCCTTTGCCTGCTGCAAGTCCGTCGGCTTTCAATACATAAGGGGGATTGTTCTTTTCGAGGAATTTAAAACCTTCTTCAATGTTGTTGCTGTCGACACTCAGGTGCTGGGCAGTGGGAATTCCATGCCTGTTCATGAACTCTTTTGCAAAGTCTTTGCTTCCTTCGAGCCTTGCTCCCGATTTCGAGGGGCCTATTACCGGAATGCCGGCAAGGGTGTCGTCACTTTTGAAGTAGTCGTATATGCCTGCAACAAGAGGGTCTTCATTGCCAACTACTACCAAGTTTACTTCATTGTTTGCAACAAAAGTCTTTATGGCATCGAAGTCAAGAGGCGATAGCTGAACATTTTCGCCATATTGAGATGTGCCTCCGTTTCCGGGTGCTATATATAGTTTCTCAAGCAAAGGACTTTGGCTCATCTTCCAAGCCAATGCCGATTCACGGCCGCCTGAGCCTAAAAGCAGTACTGTGTATTTTCCCATCGTTGTGATGCTTTTAATGTTTAAGTTTTATTCTTTGTTGTCGGTAGGCTGGTTTTCGGTTCCGGCATTTTGAGGAATATCTTCCCTTCTCCAGCTGTTTCGGCGTCCATGTATTATCGGACGTTCTTTGTCGGGAGACAGCGAAGGCTGCTTGAACTTGATTATTCTTTCGGTTCTTTCCTCGCTGTGCACTTTTTCGGTATTTTCTTTATCTACATTTCTTCTCTTGAAGTTTTCTTCTTCGCGATGACGTTCGTGATAAGGCTTGCGGTATTTTGCTTCAAGAGCGTTTTTCGGGGAGCTTTCTTGCCTGAACCTTGGTGGCCTTTCTTGACGGCGCTTGCGTTCGCCACCTTCTTTGTCTTGTCGGAAAGGACGTTTTTCGCTGCGGCTTTCCTTGAACGTAGGTTCAAATGCACGACGCTTGTATTCCTTGTTGCGTTCTCCTTTGAATTCTTCATTCTTCACGCTTCTGCCTTCTTTGCGAAATTCGCTGTAAGTACCGTCGAAGATGACATATTCGCGCAGTTCGCATTCAAGAGCTCCGTTGTAAAGTGGGAATTTGAGCGACGGCTTCAGCCCAATCATGTCGAGCAATTCCGTGTTGGAGCCTATGATCCATGCTTTGTAGCCTTTGAACACTTTTTTCAACTTCTCCCCTATCGATCGATACAGGCTTTCCATGTCTTCGACCGATATTCGCTCTCCGTAAGGCGGATTGGTGATTATTACGCCGCTTTCGCTTGGAGCCTCTTCGATCTCTTGGAGTGGTTTTACTTTCAGTTCTATATGCTTGCCCACAGCTGCGCTTTTGATGTTGCGTGCAGCAATGTCTATCGCCTTTGGCGATATGTCAGAGCCGTATATCTTGTGCGTGAATTCGCGTTCGCGACTGTCGTCGTTGTATATTTCTTCAAACAATTCCGGGTCGAAGTCCGACCAGCGTTCAAAAGCGAAATTAGAGCGGAATATTCCCGGATTTATGTTAGCGGCAATCAAGGCGGCTTCTATAAGGAATGTGCCTGAACCGCACATCGGATCTATCAGGTCGCATTCTCCATGCCACCCCGACAGCATGATGATTCCTGCTGCAAGGACCTCGTTGATGGGTGCTTCGGTCTGGGCTACCCTGTAACCGCGCTTGTGTAATGACTCGCCCGAACTGTCGAGTGAAAGGGTGATTTCACTTCCCGAGATATGCACGTCAAATACCAAGTCGGCGTTGTTCAACCTTATTGACGGGCGTTTGCCATATTTCTCATTGAAGAAGTCGGCAATGGCGTCTTTTACTCTGTAAGTGACGAATCGGCTGTGCCTGAAGTTCTCGCTGAATACGGTCGAGTCGATAGAGAACGTCTGGGAGGTGTTCATGTATTGGTCCCATCCGAAGTCTTTGACTGCATTGTAAAGCTCGTCGGCATCGGATGCATGGAATTTGTAGATAGGCTTAAGTATCCTAAGAGCGGTGTGGCAACAGATGTTGGCACGGTAAAGTGTGGCCATGTCGCCTTCAAACGACACCATCCTCAAGCCGGTTTCTACATTTTCTGCGCCTATTCCTTTAAGTTCTTCAGCCAATACGTTTTCAAGGCCCTTGAACGTCTTGGCGACCATCTCGAATTTATTGTTCATCACTCTTTAATCTTAAAATATTGTTGGCTTTCGCTTGTATGACTCTTTCTCCTGGTGCCACATCGGTGGTAACCCAGATGTTACCGCCGATAACGGCGTTGTCACCTATTGTTATGCGTCCAAGGATGGTCGCATTGGAATAAATGACGACATTGTTCCCAATTATTGGATGGCGTGCTATGCCTTTGATGGGGTTGTTGTTTTCATCAACGGCGAAACTCTTTGCTCCGAGTGTCACGCCTTGGTATATCTTTACGTTGTTTCCTATTATGGCAGTGGCGCCTATCACCACGCCTGTTCCGTGGTCGATGGCGAAATGATGCCCTATGCTTGCTCCGGGATGTATGTCGATTCCTGTCTCGGAATGTGCAAGTTCGCTTATCATGCGTGGGATGATGGGTATGCCCTCGACAAGCAGCTCGTGGGCTATGCGGTAGTTGATGATGGCTTTGATGGCCGGATAGCAGTAAATAACTTCCTCATGGCTCGAGGCTGCAGGATCACCCAGATATATGGCTTCGACGTCGGTGTGCAAGATTCTGCGCAATTCGGGCAGCTTGTAAATGAAGCGTGCAGCGACCTTTTCGGCTTTTTGTAACAGACGGTCGAGGCTGTATCGTCCGTTCTCGCTCTTTTCTCCGAACACAAGGCCTGCCACGAGCTGGTTTTCCATAATCCCTTTCAGCTTCTCGCATTGCAATCCTATGATGTATTCAAGGTTGAACGAATTTACGTCTTCTTTGCCGAAGAATCCGGGAAACAGTACCGACCTGCATAACATTATCATTTCCTGTATCATCGACTCCTGCGGCAATGGCTCGAAGCCAAGCCGGAGGTGGCACATGGCACATAAACTTTCATTGTTTGAAAGTTGTCTCACGGTGTCTTTCAACCGTTCTTCGTCATCATATCTTCGCGTACTCATATATCCCTTTGGCATTCCGGCATGTAAGAGCCTACATTACCAATTAATTGCAAAGGTACTACTAAAACTGAAAAATATAAAATGATGCTTAAATGTTTTTTTTGAGTGCCGATTTAATTTTTGTCAGTTGTTGGTTGAGAGTTGCGTGGTGACTGATTCATTGCGTGAAATACCGGGCTGTGCTCTCACATTGGTGTAATTCATTATGGTAGTATTTTGTACTTTGTTGTCAACAAAAATACATTGGTTGTAGAGATGCATGTTCGATGCAATTGCATATCAAAGTTTATGATTTTCGGATATATAGTCTTTTTTCGGGAATTTTTTGTTTTGATAGTTGCAAGTGTCAAAAATAATACATAACTTTGCAATCGCTTTTGAGAAGTCAATAAGCCGGTCCCATAGCTCAGTTGGTTAGAGCATCTGACTCATAATCAGGGGGTCCTTGGTTCAAGCCCAAGTGGGACCACACAGTAATTCAAGCAGTTAAGCCGCACAGCTTAGCTGCTTTTTTGTTTGCCTTGCGCAATTTTAGGGCTAAAACACCCCGGAGTTTCTTGGTAAATGTGTACTTTTGCTCGCAGAAATTGATATATTTAATATCTTAACTGCAAGGATTCTATGAAATTAGGTTTGTCGTTATTATCTACCTACCGTGGGGCGCTCATGGGTGTTGCGATAATTTGGGTGATGTTGCATCATCTGACGTATCCCGACATTCCAATTCTTAAACATGTCATGGAAATAGGTTATGGTGGCGTGGACATATTTCTGTTCCTGTCAGGTTTCGGGTTGTATTTCTCATTGTCAAAATCGGGGGGGGGTAATTTACTTGCCCAATATTGCAAAATATTATAAAAAAAAGGTTTTGCAGGATATTGCCAGAGTATTGGCTTTTCCTGTTAGTGCTCTTTTTCATTCAGATTGATTTTGGTTTACGTTCCGTCTGCACCCTTATTTGCGAAGCCAGTACTATCGGGTATTGGATACCCGAAGCTCCGTACAAACTTTGGTATATGTCATGCATAGTGGTCTTTTATGCTATCTTCCCCATTTATTTCAAATTATTCAAGAAGCATGGATTGAAAGTTTCTATTGGTTTCATAGTCGGAGGCTTTTTGCTTGCTCTTTTTTACTTGGTAATTATGGCATTTTGTTTTGATAATGAGAATTATGGTGAGCTATTGTCCCGTAGCATTTCCCGGGTTCCTATATTTTTCATAGGCGCCTTGGTTGGGCATTATGCCAAGGATAGCAAGGAATTTGTTATGACGAATAAAGGGAAAGTCGTGAATTTGATATTATTCATGCTTTCAATGGCTGCTGTATTTTATTTACAGAATATTTGGTCTCACGCTTTGCGATACTTGCCATTCATGTTCATAACACCTACGCTTTGTATGATTTTGGCATGGCTTTTTGATAAATTACCGCATACTGTAAGTTCAATCTTCACGAAAATTGGAAGCATATCCTTAGAATTATATATGTGTCATGTCGCAGTGTATTATGATATGGGATTACGCTATGCGATTACTAATTCTTGGGGTGCTTACGTTGGCATACCGATGGTTTTTGCATTGTCTTTTCTTGCTGCCATCATCCTTTACTACATCAATAAGCATGTGTTGCAACCTGTATGCGGAAGGATGTTGAAATTATGAAGAAAACAAGGTTTTGAGGAACTTTGTTTCGGTTTTGATTTATTGCTGTAATATTTTCATAATCATAATGTTATAAAATAATTTATCGCAAATTTTGATAAATTGCGATAAATTATGATAAATTGTTTTTAAGAAAGAATTGGAAATTTCCTTTGTTTGTCATGAAATCTATTCGACGAGCGGTGGCAGGGTTGTGTCGTATTCGGTTATTGGCATCGGGGCAGGCTCGTCGCTGAGCAATTTGTATAGATTGGCATCTTGAAGCACGTCTTGTACGTCATGGATTTTTCCGTCAACTACTATTTCTCTGCCTATCAATCTTACGCCGTGGCTGTAATCCACATATCCCGCACCATGAACACCGCTTAGCGGCTGTATCGGTCTGCCGTCGGGGTAGTGCCAGCCGTAAATGAACACCCTGCCTGGTTCGGTGAGGCGGTTAGTGATTACGATGTCTTTTTTATGCCCGGCTATCAATGCTGATAACGGTTGCTCCTCGGCAAGTCGCTCTTTCTCTATGTTCCTATGATGTTCGTAAAATATTGGCACGGTAGTCATTGTCGAGTCGGGAGTCATGGGCATTGGGACAAGTTTGACCACGCTATGGCGGTAGATTAAGTCCGACAGTTTGCGCGTCGGCAGCGTGGCGTTGAACAGGTTGGCAATTCGTTGTGCGGTGGAGGGTAGCATGGGCACTCTCACGAAATCATCATCAGAACCTATTGCAAGGAAGTCAGGTAGGACTAAAAATTCAACCGTGTGGCTATTGCCTGCTGCATCTTTTTCGGTTGTTTTGATTGTTGTCGCGATTCTGAACGAGTCGGGGATGTTCCCGTTGGCAATTTCCTCATATATGGCCGTTTCGCGCTCGGCAAGCGACATGTTTTTAACCTTTTCAATGAATTCACTGCCGGTGAGAGCATCCTTGTGTCGTGGAGGAATCCGCATGATGTGGGGATGAGACATTGCCGGCTGGATGAAGTCGTTGTAAGCGTTGTCTCCCATGAATTTATAGCCTTTATTCTCAAAAGGCGATCCGAACAGGATGGAATGGATGAATCCGTTCTTTTCAACAAGCACAGTGTGCCATATTCTTTGCTCCGGGTTCTTTCTCATGAGGAACTGTACGCTCCCGTTGGCCGATTCACAGCGTATCAAGTTCTCATGCTCCGATTCCGACCATGCCGTCTGCATGTTTCCTTTAAGATATTCCAGCATCATGTTGCTGCGATAGAATGTACCGCCTGTCTTTGACACGAAATGTTTCCCGTCGAGCAGCGCGTTGTAATCGTCATAGCAGGCCACTACCAGCTTGTTTTCGCTTGAAGAGTCCAGCCAATCGGCAAGCTTACGCCCATAACGAGTATTGTCCCAATTATAATTGCTGTCGAGGAAAACAATCCTTTTCACATAGGCTGGAATAGAATCGACCGAATCGATGAATCCAAAAACGAAATTCCCTCCACCACTGTGTCCGCTGAGGATGACGTAAGGATTGAGCCCTTCGAAAATATCCATTAGGCTCTCGGTAATTTCTTTTATCTTGTTACATCTGTCATTGTCCGACTTTATACAATCGCCCCAACTTTGTTGTTTTGTTTCAAGGTATACAGTTACGAGATTGAATCCGGGTTGCATGGAGCGGATGAAACGGGTTTGAGCTCCGATGTGTTGGATTTGGTAATGCCAGTCGTCGTTCTCGGTCTTTTGCCGGCCTATGGTCCAGTCGATGGAATTCCCGTTTGGCAAAGCATATAGCACCAATGCCGTCGGCAGCGCCGGGTCGAATTCGGCGGCTGACGGAGCATTTATTTCTATTTTTACGTCGGGGTCGTAGTTGTAGGAGATTATTTGTTCACTAAAATAAGGGCTTGACACAAATCCCGGCAATTTATATCCGCTGAGTTCGTGATTGTTGGCTTCGTTGCTGCTTGACAAGTCATGGGTGGTTTTACAGCTGCAGGTTGCCAATGTGGCTATTAGGATTATTAAATGCAACATGTGTTTCAACATGTAGTCTCTATGTCGCATGGTAAACTATGCACAAAGTAAAAATATGATTTTTATGATATTGGGCTAAATATTATCCAAATGTAATCAAAATGCGATGAAATAGGAAGAAATAGGGCTGCTATTTCTTCATGGTTGAGCCACAAATGCCGATTAGGCCCAAATGTGTGTTTAGCTAAAGAGGGGTATATACAAAAAAATTGATTGTCTCACGACAATCAACCTTGTTAACCTTAAATCTAATACCATGAAAAACACGATGCAAAGATATAATTTTCATGTTATGCAACATAATTTGAACGCTTATTTTTTATTCGTATTAACCTTATTTAGCACAATCGAGACAAAGTGGCGTATATGTCGGCATAAAAATGTTAAAATGCGTTTTCTTGAATTTTTGGGAAGAAATTGACTCATGTCATTTCATGAGTCATGTTTTTATTGTCATTAGCAGTGCCAGTTTCCGACATGAGGTAACATCTGTGATGTGAGCACTTGATTTTATTCTTGTGTCACTTATATATTAACTGTAAATTGATTAAGATTCAGTTATTTTGCTTCGATTTGAGCTTTGATTCGCAGGATAAAAAAAGAAGTGCACTTTTTCACAAAAGCACACCCCCCTCATAACCAAAATTCAAGTATATATTTTTGTTGTTTGTTGTTTTGAGATCTATGTTTCTAATCTTAACAACACAAAGGTAGGTACTCTCTACGGAATAAAAAACCTTATTTTTGTCAATGATTATTAAAATATGTATAAAGCTAAATTAAGGCAGATTTTCCGTAATCACACTTTTATTTTTCGCGCATGAAAATGTTTATCGGAGTCCCGGTAAAATTCCAATTTTCGCGTATCTTGTTTTCAAGATACCTTTTGTAAGGTTCCTTGACCCATTGGGGCAGATTGCAGAAGAACAGGAACGTCGGGATTCCGGCCTCCTTTAGCATTGTTATGTATTTGATTTTTACATATTTACCTTTATTTGCAGGAGGTGGATATGCTTCTATTGCCTCGTGCATGACATTGTTCAGTACCGAGGTTGGGACAGTGCGGTTGCGGTTGTTGTGCACTTCCACAGCTTTTTCCAGAACCTTGAGGATGCGTTGTTTCGTCAAAGCCGAGCCGAATATTATAGGGAAATCGGTGAATGGCGCAAAACGGTTGCGAATGGCGTTTTCAAAAGTTTTTATTGATTCCGGGCTTTTGTCGACTACAAGATCCCATTTGTTCACGCACACCACAAGTCCTTTTTTATTCTTCTGGATGAGCGAGAATATGTTTGAATCCTGGCCTTCGATTCCGCGAGTCGCATCAATCATCAAGATGCACACGTCGCTGTTCTCGATGGCGCGTATGCTTCGCAAGACAGAATAGAATTCTATGTTTTCGTTCACTTTCGCCTTTTTTCTGATACCGGCAGTGTCTACGAGATAGAAGTCGAACCCAAACTTGTTATATCGAGTGTAAATACTGTCGCGAGTGGTTCCGGCAATGTTGGTCACAATGTTTCTTTCCTCGCCAACGAAAGCGTTTATTATTGATGATTTTCCTGAATTAGGACGGCCTACGATGGCAAACTTAGGCAGGTTGTCTTCAGGCTTGTCCTCTTCGGATTCTTTAGGGAGCAATGATACTATTTTGTCAAGCAAATCACCTGTTCCAGAGCCTGTAATTGCCGAAATTGCCATAGGATCTCCAAGCCCGAGAGCATAAAATTCAGCTTCGCTGTAATAAGTGTTGTCATCGGCTTTGTTTGCAACGACGATTATAGGTTTCTTTGTGCGTCGCAATATTGAAGCCACATGGTCGTCAAGGTCGGTGATGCCATTCTTGACATCCACGACAAATAGTATCACGTCGGCTTCTTCTATGGCTATTGCCACTTGCTTGTTTATTTCTTCTTCAAAAATGTCTTCCGAGTTTACTACCCATCCTCCGGTGTCCACTACCGACATTTCTTCGCCACCCCATTCGGTTTTCCCATATTGGCGGTCGCGCGTTGTTCCCGACGTGTCGTCGACAATTGCCGAGCGAGTGCCGGTAAGGCGGTTGAACAGGGTTGATTTACCTACGTTTGGTCTGCCTACGATGGCGATTAATTTGCCCATGATAATGAAAATGTTTCCGTGTGTGATTAATATTTTTAAGACCACGCACCATGCGGCATCGCGCGTGGCAAAAACAATTATATGTGTTTATTCTATGTATCCGAAAGCGCGCAGCTTGCTTTCCTTGTTCCTCCAGTCTTTTTCAACTTTCACGAAAAGTTCGAGGTATACACGTTTTTGGAAAAAGGCTTCTATGTCTTTGCGCGCTTCTATGCCCACTTTCTTGATTTTGTTCCCACCATGACCTATTATGATAGCCTTTTGGCTGTCTCGTTCCACATATATTACGGCCATTATGTGTATTGAAGTGGGTTTTTCTTCAAATTTTTCGACTATTACCTGTGTCGAATAGGGTATTTCCTTGTCGTAGTCGAGCAAAATCTTTTCTCTGACGATTTCGGTAACGAAAAATCGAGCCGGCTTGTCGGTTAATGCGTCTTTCCCGAAAAATGGGGGAGAATCGGGCAATAGCGAGATAATGCGTTGCATCAAGTTGGAGACGTTGAAATCTTCCTGAGCCGATATGGGAAATATTTCGGCTTTGGGCAACATTTCTTTCCACTTGGTTATGTGTTCATTAAGGTCGGCATCGCCTTTCAGCAAGTCTATCTTGTTTAGTACCAGCAGGACAGGAATATCCATGCGAGCCACTTTGTCGATGTAGGAGTGGTTCTTGCCTATTGTTTCAACCACGTCGGTGACATAAATGAGAATGTCGGCATCGATAAGTGCTTCCACCGAAAATTCAAGCATGCTTTCCTGTAACTTGTATTTTGGAGTCAGCACGCCAGGTGTGTCAGAAAAAACGATCTGGTAGTCATCGGTATTAACTATTCCCATGATACGGTGGCGAGTGGTCTGAGCTTTTGATGTGATTATCGAAATGCGCTCACCGACGAGCTTGTTCATCAACGTTGATTTTCCGACGTTGGGGTTTCCTACGATATTGACAAAACCTGCTTTATGCATAGAGATACTGAACTGGATTGTTGAACAAATAAGCATGTCCTATTTCGGATTGTCCCGAAACGGCTTATGCCTACCTTGAAATATACAAATCCCACACCTGCCGGGCCTGTGGCGTGTTTTGATTTCGCGTCCAGCCTTGCAAGGTGTGGGATAATGCCCCAAAAGATTAGATTCCCCATACGATGTACATTGCGCCCCAGGTGAAACCTGCGCCGAATGCTGTCAATATGAGCTTGTCTCCTTTCTTCAGTTTGTTTTTGTATTCGTCGATGCACAAAGGAATTGTAGCAGCGCTTGTATTCCCATAGTGCTGAATATTTACAAGAACTTTAGACGGGTCGATGCCAAGGCGAGAACCTACGGCTTCGATTATGCGCAAGTTGGCTTGGTGAGGCACGAACCAGTCTATTGAATCTACCGTCAGGTTGTTGCGGGCCATAACGTCTTTTGACGATTCATACATGTCGGTAACGGCATGTTTGTATACGGCTCGGCCTTCTTGGTATACATAGTGCTCGTCGGCCATTACGTTTTCTACCGATGCGGGGTTTGCCGAGCCTCCGGCTTTCATAACCAAATGAGGCAAACCTTCGCCATCGACATGGAAAATGCCGTCGATTACGCCAACATTTTCACTTGCGTCAACCGGTTCTACGAGGACTGCCGATGCTGCGTCGCCAAATAGCGGGCAAGTGGTGCGGTCCTTGTAGTTGGTCATGCTTGACATTTTTTCGGCAGCTATCACGACGATTTTCTTGTATAAGCCGCTTTTGATGTAGGCCGAAGCCGATTGCAAGGCTACAATGAAACCTGCGCAAGCAGCTTGGATGTCGTAGGCATAAGCGTTAACGGCTCCGCACTGGTGCGCTATGATTGAAGCTGTCGATGGGAAACGGTAGTCAGGATTGGAAGTGGCGCAAATTATCAATTCCAGTTCCTCGGCTTTGGTTCCGGTTTCTTCCAGCAATTTGTTAAGGGCTCTTACACCCATGTACGATGAGCCTGCGCCGGGTTCTTTGAGAATGCGCCTTTCTTTAATCCCTACGCGTGTGGTAATCCACTCGTCGTTTGTATCGACCATTGTCGACAGTTCGTCGTTGGTCAATACATAGTCGGGAGTGTAAGATGCTATGCCGGTAATATTAGCGTTAACCATAATTTTGTAAAAGAGGCTTTAAATTATGAAAAAGCAAAACTATATCCTAAATACCTTGCTGTAGCAGAAGAAAATTTAGGATAATAGCATTCCATTTTCAACAAAAGCTTGTGGCTTGTGTTTTAGAATGACATGCAATTATTTTGCTGCTTCTTTCTCGATGACTATTTGGCCTCGATAGTATCCGCATTCGGGGCATACGGTGTGGCAAAGGTGCCATGCACCGCAGTTAGGGCAAATTGCCAATGTTGGAACAAGAGCCTTGTCGTGAGTTCTTCTCTTGGCTGTACGAGTCTTTGATTGTTTTCGTTTAGGATGTGCCATTTTACTTTATAATATTTAATTAATTGTTTCCTTTCAATTTCTTTAAAATCTCCCAGCGAGGGTCGCACTGCTCTTCGTCTTGCGCATCCTCTTCATCGAGTCTGTCATCGGAAGCCTCATTAGGTTCTTCCTCATCTTCGGCGAGATGTGCCAAGTGTGATTCAAGTATTTCTCTCATCTCCTCGTTGCATTCTCCCTCGGGATGGACATGCTTTATGGGAATTGTCAACATCACGGTGTCATATATCACGTTGGCGACGTTGAATACATTGTCCGATTCAGGAATCACGATGTTGTCATCGTCAATTTCATTGTATTCCTCACCATATCTTACGCTCATGTCATAAGATGTGTCGACAATGTGCAACATGTCGTCAAGGCAACGGTCACAAGGGATGTTGATTTCACCCTTCAGCTTGAATGACAGCTCATAAATATCACCGCTGTGCATGACCGTCAATGCCACTTTGACATTTCCGGCCGACACATCGGCACTTTCCATATTTCTGAAAAATTCAGTACCCAAAATGTACTCAAATGTCTGAGTGCCATCGGGCATTCCCTTTAAGGGAAGGTCGAATCCGGTAAATTTTTCCAAAATATTTTTAGTTAAATCGGCACAAAGTTACAAACATTCTATTTAATAATCAACCATTTTGTGCCATTTTTGTTCTTATTGCGGTGAAAGAAGCCATTTTGCTTCTCAAAACAGGCTTAATTGAGGGTCAAGAAGTCGGAATGACATTCTGTGGTAGGGTGTCGTGCCTTGGGCTGCTATTGCTGCGCGATGGTCGCGGGTGGGGTATCCTTTATTGCGGTCCCAGCCGTATGCCGGAAACTCCTTGGCTATTGTTTCCATGTATTCGTCGCGATGGGTCTTGGCCAATATAGATGCTGCTGCTATCGACATCATTTTTGCATCTCCTTTCACGATGCACTGGTGTGGAATGCCTGGGTAAGGCTTGAAACGGTTGCCGTCGACAAGCAGGTATTGTGGCTTGATTGCAAGTTTCTCCACGGCTTTGTGCATTGCCATTATCGATGCTTGGAGAATGTTGATGCGGTCTATTTCTTCGGGGGAAATGAATGCTACGGCCCAAGCCGCGGCTTCGGCTTCTATTATTGTGCGCAATGATGCACGCTGTTTGGCTGTAAGTTGTTTTGAATCGTTCAGCAAGTCGTTGGAAAAGTCGGGTGGGAGTATGACGGCTGCTGCTACTACCGGCCCAGCAAGACAACCTCTTCCTGCTTCATCGCATCCTGCTTCCACTCGGTCTTTTTCGAGATATTGTTTTAGCATTTTCCTGCCTTGGGTTACTTGCTGCGCGCGATAATGTAGTCAAATATCGACTTGAATGAATCTATTGTCGGATTATCGCCATACCGGTCGATGATTTCATTGGCATCTTTTCTGATTTGTTCCATTTTTGCATAAGCATAATCGATGCCTCCGGCTTTCTTGGCATATTCAATGAGCGTTGAGATGTCTTCGCTTGAAAGTTCTTTCTTGCGACTTATTTCTACCATTTTGTCGTGTTCGGGCATGTCGGTGCGCGACAAAGCGTAAATCAGCGGCAGGGTCATTTTGCCCTCACGCAGGTCGTTGCCTGTCGGCTTGCCCACGTCGGGGTTGTCGAAGTAGTCGAAGATGTCGTCTTTTATCTGGAAACAGATGCCAAGCATTTCAGCATATTTCATTAAGTTGGCAAGGTCTTCGTCGGATGCCCCTGTGGCATATCCGCCCACTTGCACGCAACTTCTGAACAGCGATGCGGTCTTGTGGCGTATGATCTCGAGATAAGTTTTTTCGTCTATGTTGTGGTTGCGGGCGTTGTCGATTTGCTCTATTTCCCCGAGCGACAGTTCTCGACCCAGTTGGGCCATTATGGAAATTATTTTGAATTGTCCTGTCATTTCGGCGCAATACAATGCTCCGCTCACGAAAAAATCTCCTACTAAAACGGCTATGTGGTTATCCCAGATTCGGTTTATCGTGGGGCGTCCGCGACGTTCTTTTGATTCATCGATTACGTCGTCATGTATGAGGGATGCATTGTGTAATAATTCTATGGCAGCTCCGGCATAAATCACCTTGTCGGTGGCTCCGCCAAAGAGGCGTCCGCTCAAAATGACCAAGACAGGACGCAATTGCTTGCCTTTTGATGCAAGGAAATTGTGTACTATTTGCTGCATAAGCGGGCTTGGGCTTTCAAGCGTGTCGTTTATTATCTTGTTGAGCCTTGCAAGGTCGTCCGAAATGCTGTCTTGTATTTTCTGAAAAGAAGCCATGTCGTTTTATTGGTTTGCAAAAATACGAAAAAATCACAAAGTGCCTTTTAAATTTTCTTTGAAAAGGCGAATTTTGACTATTTTTTCAATATTTCCGGCTGTCAGGAGCGATGATGATGTGTCTGATCGTTCCCATTAAAGGGAGGGAGTCATGATTTTATCTTGTGCAATTCAATGCGAAACGTGGTTCCCATGCCGACTTCCGAGTCTTTTACATAAATTTTGCCTTCGTGATATTCTTCGATGATTCGCTTGACGAGTGTTAGCCCGAGTCCCCAACCGCGTTTTTTTGTCGTATATCCCGGATTGAACACGGTTTTGAAGTTCTTTCGTGATATGCCTTTGCCTGTGTCCGAGACATCTATGTAAACCATCTTGCCCGAGGAAGCATTGTCTACATCCACGTTTATGTGCCCTTCGCCTTGCATTGCATCAACGGCATTCTTAGTCAAGTTTTCCATGACCCATTCAAATAAAGGCAGGCAAAGCATCACTCCGCAATCGTCTTCGGGCAGGTTGACTGTGAGTTTGACTCGCGATGAGATGCGCGATTTCATGTATTCGAGGCTTTCGTTGACTGCGTCGTTGATGAAAGCTAGTTCCATTTCGGGTTTTGAACCTATTTTTGAGAACCTGTCGGCAATGACCGATAATCGGTGGACATCGGTGTTCATGTCGGAAATTATTTCTTTGTCTATGCCCGATGCTTCAAGCATTTGAATCCATGCCATTATTGAAGATATCGGAGTCCCGAGTTGGTGTGCAGTTTCCTTGGATAATCCTACCCACACTTTGTTTTGTTCAGCTTTTTTTATGTTTATGATGGCAAAATAGACGATAATGACGAATATAAGCAGCACGGCAAGTTGGATGTAGGGGAAGTAAGCCAGACGTTTAAGCACGGTGGAATCTTCATAATACAAATCTTGCACGGTGGAATCGTCGATTTTTATGGTTATGTGGTTTTGGGAATTTCTAAGTGTGTTCAACTTGTTTTCAAGGAAAGCCATGTTTCCGGCCGATATGTTATATGGCGACAAGGTGTCAACAGGTTCTGGAAGTTTGAAATTGCGGTGCAGTAGTATAGAGCCGTCACCGTCGACAAGTAGCACCGGAATGTTGTGGTTACCCTCAATGATGCTGAACAGAAAGTCTACATTCGTGTCGTTGCTGTTCCCTGTCATTGTGGCAAGTTCTTTTGTCGCATTTGCCCATATCTGCATCCTTTCCCGCTCTTGCGCTGCAAGGTCTTTGACAAGGTTGTTGGAGATGTGAAGGAATGTGCCCACGAGCATGAGGGCGACGATAATGAAAACTATTTTCCATATCCTTCGGGAGTCGTATATGTTGCGTAGAAGCATGTCGTTGAATCTGATGCGTTATATTGTATGGTATTCAATTATCGTCAATGCCGTTTAAAGTTTTGCGTTGGTTTCAATCCATCGCGCCACGCAATCGTCGTCGTTTGAACTTTTCAGCACTTCGTCGGCTATGTTTTTAACATCGTCCACGGCATTGGATGGGGCTATGCTGTAATCGGCAAGTTTCATCATCTCGATGTCGTTCACGTTGTCGCCGAAAGCCACTATTTTGTCAAATCCGCATGTCTCGACAATTGCGCGTATAGCTGTGGCTTTTGAAACACAAGAGGCGTATATTTCGAGATAAGCCGATTCTGAATCATAAATGTCGCGATAGAATATGGGATGACAATCGATGCGCCCTGCCATGATGTCGCGGTACACATCGTGCATTATGGCATGAGGCCCGGTCGAAAAGATTATCAAAGCCGGGTGCATCGACGTGGAATAAGGATTTTCGTTGAATATGAACCGCTTGTAACGAGTTCCTTGGCGAGTTGACACAAACTCTTGTTCTTTTGGAGACAATTCAGGCTTGTGGTAGGCGAGCAGTTGAGAACCCGATTGTCTGTAGATGAACGGATGCATTCCATGGCTTTCATATATTCCGCACAATTCCGATATTACATTCTCCGGAATGTGCCAAGTGCGGGAATATTCCGATGCCGATTCGTCCCACAATGCAGCTCCGGCCATTACCACGGCAGGAAGTTTCAGCCCGGTAGTTGCCAGCAATTGCATTGCCGTAGCAGGAGTGCGGGCTGTTGCGATTGTAAAATTCAAACCCTCTTCTTCAATCAAATGGTGCAGGATGTGTGCGCTTGTCGCTGATACGATGCCCTTGCTGTTTAGCAGTGTGCCGTCAAGGTCGGTGATGTATAGGATGTTTTCTTCGTTTGTATACATGTCCGGTTCAAAACTTTCTACAAATATAGCGAAAGGAGAGTGCAGAGCCAAGTACAAAACAATGTTTTATGTTTGGCTCTGCTGAACCGCATCATGTATTATCCAAATAGAACGGAAATCGGGAGCAAAGACCTAAATTTCCCACCTATTCCCGCTTTCAATTCAATGAATGCGCTTGCAATAATCAACAGACACAATAACTTCACCATTCGCATTTTGCCATACCTTTAGGTTGCAAATTTACGAAATAATATTTTTTGAAGAGCTTGCGTCCGAGTTTCCGCATGTATAAAAATAACCGGAATGTTACGGATGTTGTGGGACAAAAGGTGTATATTTGCATTAAATGACAGGCTTGCCATTCAGTGTCATGCCTGTGAATATCAAGGTAGAATGTTGAATTTTACTCCATTAGTAAGACCAGTGTTTGAAAGCCGCATAAGGCAATCGCAACGCTTTATCGACTTTGGCGACGTGGTGCAACGCGAACAATTGCAGGAGCTTATAGGTCAGGCAAGTTTTACCGAAGTAGGGTTGAAATACAAGTTTGCCGACGGATTGAGCTACAAGCAATTTAGCGAACGTGTGCCATTGCATGATTATGAAGACCTACGTCCGCAAATAATGCGCATGGTAAATGGTGAAGCCAATGTGTTGTGGCGTGGAACGGTGATGAATTTTGCCCAATCGTCGGGCACGAGCGACGGTAAAAGCAAATATATTCCCATTACGGCCGATTCATTCAGACGCTGCCATTATCAAGGTGGTTTTGACGTAGTGGCCCATTATTTGAATCTCAATCCCGAAAGCAGGATATTCTCGGGCAAAAGTTTTATTCTCGGAGGCAGCTTCGCCAATGAGTTGAAGTTGCCACG
Source organism: uncultured Muribaculaceae bacterium (assembly GCA_944321705.1). Taxonomy (GTDB): domain Bacteria; phylum Bacteroidota; class Bacteroidia; order Bacteroidales; family Muribaculaceae; genus Avimuribaculum. The sequence continues at coordinate 70,650 of CALUMG010000001.1, forward strand.
GGGAGTCAGGGTCGGGGACCTTTCGGCCAATCTTATTGAAAATATCAATCCTCTTGCCAATCTTGTGCGCGTGCCCGACAAGCGTGTCGCATTGATGGAAGATTGGGAAAAGAAACTTCCGGCTTTGGTTGAAAGCAGTCGTAAAGAGGATATTACCAACATATCGGGTGTGCCGTCGTGGTTCTTGACGGTGATTGAGTCGGTCATGAAACGAGAAGGGGTGGCGTGCATACACGACGTGTGGCCTCATCTTGAGGTGTTTTTCCATGGCGGCGTAAGTTTCGAGCCTTATCGCGACCGTTATGCCGAGATATGCGACAACAGCAAGATGCATTATCTTGAGACTTATAATGCTTCGGAAGGTTTCTTTGCCGTGCAGACATCGTGGGACACCAATGCCATGATGCTTTTGCTCGACGTCGGGGTGTTTTATGAATTCATTCCTGTCGAGGAGGTCGATAGCGACAATCCTCGTGTGCTGCCATTGTGGGAAGTGGAACCCGGACGGACTTATGCGCTCGTAATCACTGCAAACAACGGCTTGTGGCGATACAAGATTGGCGATACGGTAAAAGTGGAGCAGGTGGCACCGGTAAAAATCAAGATTGCCGGACGCACGAAGCATTTCATAAACGCTTTTGGCGAGGAATTGATGGTGTTCAATGCTGATGAGGCCATAAAACGTGCTTGTCGTGATACCGGGGCTACGGTGGAAGACTATACGGCTGCACCGGTATATGCGGCTGGAGGCAAGCATGGTCATCACCAATGGCTTGTGGAATTTTCACAGTTGCCTGCCGATTTGCAAGGTTTTGCCGACAGTCTTGACCGTCACTTGAAAGAAGTTAATTCCGACTATGAAGCTAAACGTTACAAGGGCTTGTTCCTTGATGGTCCTGAGGTGGTCATTGCCCACAAGGGATTGTTTGACAAATGGCTTGGAACTACCGGCAAGCTGGGCGGCCAGCGCAAAGTGCCACGATTGAGCAACGATCGCGCATTGATTTCCAGATTGTTGGAAATAAATAATGAAATGTGAATAAAACAACCATTAAAAATACAAGAGATATGTTTTCAAGATTGATTTCGTTTATTTTATGCCTTACTGTGGCTGTCGGAGTGTCAGCAAACGCACCAAAGTACATTTTCTATTTCATAGGAGACGGAATGGGCATGGGGCATGTTATGACAACTGAAACCTACAACCGTACCGTATTGGGTAATGATGAGCACATCATGATGCTGCAGTTCCCTGTGGCTTCGCTTGCGATGACCTATTCGGCAAATAGTAAAATTACCGACTCGGCTGCTGCGGGAACGGCTCTTTCTACAGGTTTCAAGACCAACAATGGCATGCTCGGAATGACTCCCGACTCGGTGCCGGTGACAAGCATTGCCAAGGAGTTGCAAGCAATGGGATATGGCATCGCGATAGCGACTTCAGTTCAACCCGATGATGCTACTCCGGGCGCATTTTATACTCATGTGCCAAGCCGCAAAATGTTTTATGAAATAGGACTTGACATGGCGCACAGTGACTATGACATGTTTGTGGGCTCGAAATTGCGCGGATTGACTGACAAGGACGGTAATAGCACAGGATTGCTCGATACTCTTCGAGTAAATGGGTACACTGTGGTTCAAGGCAGGGCTGAATTTGAAAAAAATAAAAACAAGGACAAGATTGTTTTGCTTAACAACGACAAAACGGTTGAGCATTTCGGTTATACGATAGATAGCATCGATGCTAACTTGCATTTGCCTTATATCACGCAAGCGTGCCTCGACCACTTGACCCGTGTGTCGCCCAACAAGTTCTTCATGATGGTGGAAGGCGGCAATATCGACTGGGCGGCTCATGCCAACGATGGTGGTGCCGTTGTTAAGGAGGTGCTTAATTTCAACGAAGCGATAAAGATTGCTTATGATTTCTATTTGCAGCATCCCGACGAAACGTTGATTGTCGTTACTGCCGATCACAATACCGGTGGAATGCAGATGGGCGTTTCGGGTGGACCGAAGGAAGTGAATCTCAAAAACATGGATTATCAACGCATATCGATAGAAAAGTTCCAGCAATATTGCAAAAATCTAATCGATACGGGTAAAAACATCGACTGGAATGGCATGAAGGTATTCTTGTCGGAAAATCTCGGATTGTATTCAGCCATAAAAGTGAATGAAAAACAAGATGAGATGTTGAAGGAGAAATTTGAAAAGACATTTGTTGAGCATGATAGCGACGATACAAAGACTTTGTATGCGACTTACAATGAATTTGTGGATGCCGTGTTCGACACGCTTGACCATTGCAACGGAATAGGTTGGACTACTACGAGCCATTGTGGTGATTTTGTTCCTGTGTTTGCAGTGGGTGTGGGTGCTGAAAAATTCAGTCGTGCTAACAATAATATTGAGCTGCCCATGAAGATGAGGGAGATAGTTGGCTTGAAATAACTATCATGCGGCACAATCGGGAGAGATTGTTGCCCCGTATGTAATGTTACGGCAGGAGATAGGTGCTTTGGCATTGTCTCTTGCCGTTTCTCATGGCTATAAGTCTGTAAACGATGCTGAGTGGGGGAGTGCCATGTACGAAAAAAAGAGGTTGTCCTCTTGAGGACAGCCTCTTGACATCATTCTTCCTTTGGTGAAGATATGATGAGTGTCGGTTCGTATCGGTTCGACATTCACATGTATCCACTATACTTACGACATAGGGAAATTTAGACTAGATGATTTGAGAACAACGCTTTTACACGCTTGTTACAATCACGTTCACACGTGAACACATTGCAAATATAATGATATTTTGCATAAAAAAGTAATTTTAAAAGTAAAAATACGCACTTAATGTGAAATTATCTTAAATTCAGCAGTGTCCGAATAAAATTGATAGCATTGATGTTGAAATGCGTATTGTATGAGCCAGTTTAAGCGGTTTTCCACTGTAGCCGTCACTTTGTTGAATTCGGAGCAAAAATGATGATTTCACATCCCTGGAATTTGCTTTTTATTATGTCGTTGGCATATTCTATGGATATCTCGCGGGAAGAGGGTGATTTCAATCGATAAAGTTCCACAAACGGGTCTTTATATTTGATGTGGGACATCAATTCTTCGATTGACGGGGTCTTGTCCATCGCAGCGTATTCTTGGTAAGTGTAATCGGTAAATACAGTGTTGGCCGATATGCCTCTACGATCGAGCAGGTATCCTTCCATGAGGCTCTGCGGCATTGCGAGAACACTTCTGTAATACAAGTCGCCGGGAGCTGGATAACTGGTGATGCGAGTTTTTGTCTCATCCATTGTAACAGGAACGAGATTGTCATAATTTCCTGTGGTTTTATAGATGATCATTGGTGCTAATGCTGCCGCAGTTCCAACCATTTTTGGTTGTGAACGGAAACTTGTTCCTTCTCCTGATTTGATTGCGGAGCTCGATGTTTTGCAAGAAATGGCTGCCACTGCGAGCAGCATGAATACAATGACTTGTTTCATGATAGTTATTTTATCGGTTTGCGACTGTAAATATACGGTTTTTGTTGAAACGATAGAAACAAATGCGGTGATGTTTCACATGAAACAATTAAAAAAAGGCGGAATGAAAGGGAAACCTCCATTCCGCCTCGTAGCTGATGAAATATTTTTCCACTGAAAATGTCAGCGTTTATTTCTTTATGAACTTCAATGTCGATGAATCATTTCCTGTCGATATGCGCACGAAATAATTGCCGGCAGGCAGGTTGTCAACATTGATTTGCATTGACGATGAGCCGTCTCCGTTGTAGCTTCCTACTGTAGCTCCGGCAATGTTGAATAATGTGACATTGTCGATGGCTTCGGCTGCTGTCACATTGATTACATCGTCGGCCGGGTTGGGGTAGATGCCTGCCTTGTCGATGTTAATCGTTTCAACGCCGCTTGTGCCCAAAGTGAATGTGCAAGGAGGCAGGAGCATGCGACTGCCGTCTTCGAGCATCATCATGTAGGTCTCGCCGTCTACGCCTTCAGGGAATGTTCCGTAGAAATCCACGACCACAGTGGCTTGTGGGTCGATTGCGACTTGTTTTGATGCAAATAATTTTATTTTAGAACCTCCGCCGTTTGGATAGATATAGGCATTTAAAAAACCTAAATAGTCGGTATCTTCGGGGTTGACAATAGTAGCTTGCAAGTGCATGTTGGTAGCATCGATGTTTTCATTTGACGGGATAAAAGTCGGGGCCCCGTTGAGTGATATTTTGGGATTACCCACTTTGACCTGAATCATGTCGTTGAGAGCAATGCCGTCGCTTGTTGTTATTGCTAAGTAATATTGGCCACTGCCGTCAAAATCAATATTTTGTGAGAGTGTAACAGTGACGCTTTCTCCTGCCGGGATTGTGACTACGCTGTAAGAAGCATAGCTATATCCGTTGTACACGAGTTCACCTGTGTTCATGTCGACAAGGCCGAGTCCAAGTTCTTCGGAGAATGTCGAAGTTCCATTGTTGGATATGGTAGCTTCGACTTCGGCTGTCACTCCATCGGCAAAAATCGAGAGTAACGACAGATTGTCGACATGTATGTCGGTTTGCGTCCTTATAGGCGCATTCTGCATGGTTACGTTGTCGCCTTCGACTACCATTTCCACATATTGGCTTTTTGTGTGCCAGATGTGGATGTATTCTATACCATCATCGCTGTATTTGCGGTAGGCAGGATATACTTTGTAGGTGCCGTCGGCGATGTTGGCCGGTATTTCAAATTCTATCGTAGGTTGAAGACCATACCACATGGGAACTCTGGATCGGCGTGTGGAGAATGTCTGTGAAACAACTTCCCCGTTCATGTCCTTGATGATTGCTCCAAGATATATGTCGGCATCATTAATTCCGCTGTTATAGCAAATTCCCATGTAAATGGATGAGTTGGAGCCTTTTGTTGCAGTTTTCGTGTTGTCTTCGAGGTTGTCGCAAGTAATTTCAAATGTCACAGTATCATCATCTTCAGGAGCCTTGGCATTGATGACGGCTCCTTGCGAGTAATTGAATCCGCTGTCCGAGCCTCCGCCTGTTCCTTGTTCATACGGGTTTAATCCGGCAAGGATGAAATATCCGTCCGATAGTCCGCTCCATCCCCAATTTACATGGAAATATCCGCTGGTGTTATATCCATCGATGATGAATGCATGGCCTCCGTCCGATGACTGGCCGGCGTATAGCACAGGGCGTTCATTGTCGATTTCATTTTTGATGATTGTTACCCATTCGTCATATTGGCGATAGTCGCGGTTGATGTATTGGACAGATTTGGAGTATCCGAAGTATTTTATCAAAGCCTCTGCCGGCTTGTAGGTCAATGCTCCGCTCGACCAGCCGTATTCCATGTCTTGTGCGATTCCGCAGTGGTACATCAGTTCGGCTACGGCTTCTTGCGATTCTTGGCTGCTTGAACTGTCGTAGGTAAGTTCCATCAAGTCCCACTTGTAGTAGGTGTCTTCAAAGTTAGCCGACAAGAGTGTGGACCCCCAATAATATCTGTTACTGCCTGTTCCGTGTTCGGGGTATTTATGGTAGTACATCAATTGAGCCAAAGCTGTGGCAGCACAACCTGTGGCAGCACGTTCTCCACCATATCCCGGTATTTCGGGGCACATGTTGTTGTAAGGCTCTGATTGGTCCCACTTGGTCTTGATGAGAGGCTCTACCTCGGTGTCGAATGTAGGAGCTGACGAGACCGATGTGCTGATGCCGTTTTCGATGGCATATTCGATTTGGCGACCGTATTCCGAAAGCCACCATTGCAAGTTTTCGGGCATTTCATTGTAATTGAAGCTGCCATTTTCGGAATATCCGAGAATGGGAGTATCTACAATGTCATCGCCGGCAATGACTACATATCCTGCGTTGTTGCCATTGTCAACAACATAGAGGAGATTGGAATTGGTTTTTTTTGAGACTTCGGTGTAGGCCACTCTTAGTTGTTGAGCCTGGCTTCCTAAAGATTGGGTTTTGGCTGTATTGCCTGTGAATTGGCGAGCCAATGCTATTGCTTGGGCTTCGCTTATTTGTTCGGCTTGCATTGAGCCAAATCCGCAACATGCCAAAGCGAGTAATAGATAAAATGATTTGTTCATTTAAGTATAATAGTTATAGTTATTTCCCAAAAAAGATGTTGTGATATTTAAAGCTATAATAAACTCGGTTGCAAAGGTATGTAAAATTGTGCGTATTTTTACAAAATGCTATTTCTTTTGTGTTGATTAATGTCAATATTATGTTTATTTGTGATTTTTACTCACAATTGGGCAAAATAGCAGCGTATTTTGATGAATTTTCAATGTTTGTGCGGTTTCTAGGGCAATTTGAATAAAATTTTGCCGGCCTTTTTTAAGGACCGGCAAAATGTGAGTTTGTCATTTATGTCAATGAAGCAATGTCAAGAATTGCGTATCTGCCCGTTCCCTTCTATCAAATATTTGTAAGTTGTTATTTCGGGTAATCCCATCGGGCCTCTTGCATGTAGTTTTTGGGTAGATATGCCGATTTCGGCTCCGAATCCGAATTGTCCTCCGTCGGTGAAGGATGTGGGAAGGTTGGTATAGACACATGCCGCATCCACTTCTTTGAGGAAACGATTGCATGCATCTTTATCTTCAGCGACTATGCTTTCACTATGTTTCGACGAATAAGTAGCTATGTGTGCGAGAGCTTCATCGATATTGTCAACGGTTTTTATTGACATTTTGTAGTCCATGTATTCATGCCCCCAATCGTTTTGCGTGGCATGGAGCAGTAGTTGGTGATGGCCGTCGAGTGCGGCGTAGGAGCGTTCGTCGGCATATATCTCCACATTTTTGTCGGCAAGTGGGGCAACAAGTGAAGGAAGGTCGGGAAGCCGTGAAGAATCGATTATTAATGAATCGAGGGCATTGCACACACTCACGCGTCGAGTCTTTGCGTTGAACACGATGTCGCGCCCTTTTTTCAAGTCTCCGCTTGAATGGAAATAACAATTGCAGATTCCTGCACCGGTTTCTATGACAGGAACCCGAGAATGGTTTCTTACAAAGTCGATGAGTCCCTTGCTACCTCGTGGGATTATCAAGTCGATATATCCGGCTGCTTCAAGCATTTCGGCTGTCGCTTCGTGGGATGGAGGCAATAGTGCCACTGAATGCAAAGGCATTCCTACGGTTTCGAGAGTGTGTTTGATGATATCGACGATGGCTTGATTGGAACATTGCGCATCGCTGCCTCCTTTAAGTAGCACCGCGCTTCCGCTTTTGGCGCATAATGAAAATACGTCGAGAGTGACATTGGGTCGTGCTTCATATATGATTCCTATGACACCGAAGGGCACGCTGACTTTGCGCAGGCGCATTCCGTTGGGACGAGTCCATTCGGCAAGAGTGCGGCCTAACGGAGATGGCAAAGCTGCCACGTTGCGTATTCCATCGGCAATCGACCGGATTCTTGACTTGTCAAGTAGCAGCCTGTCGTATTTCGGGTTTGTCTTGTCCATTCGGGCAAGATCGATTTTGTTGGCTTCGAGAATCTTGTCGGTGTTTTTTTCAGTTTCATCGGCAAGCCGCATCAGCATGTTGTCTATTTCTTCAGCGGAAGTTATGTTAAGCTGCCTCGATGCTTCCCGTGCAGCTTTGAAGATATCGTTCAGCTCTTGTGACATATTATTCTATATATAAATAATTATAGTGTATTAACGGACGTTCGCCTTGTTTGCCTATCATTTCGTTTGCAGCGGTGCTGTCGCATCCTGCCCTGCCTATTGCAAATTGCTTACCGTCGGGGGAAATTATTTTTACCAGGTCGTCCTTCTCAAATTCTCCTTTTACCTTAGTCACTCCTACGGGCAATAAACTTGAAGCCCTGTTAGTTGACATTAGCGCGTCGTAGGCTCCTTGATTGACATATATTTCACCTTTTGCGAAGCTCTTGCTGTGGGCCATCCATTTTTTCATGCTTGAAACTGGATGTGCCGATGGCGCAAACCGCGTGTATGGCACGGAACGGTCGGTCGACGTTATGTGAACAAGAATATCGTCGCGTTTACCGTTTGCAATGAAAACGGCAATGCCTTCATTAGCCACTTTGCAAGCTGTGGCATATTTGGATGTCATGCCGCCTCGGCCGAAAGATGATTTGGATTCTTGAATGAACGAATCGGCATTGAGAGTGCTGTCGTTGTCTGAAACGTCGATGTCAGGTATCAGGTGAGAGTCGGCATCGGCAGGATTTCCGTCAAACACACCGTCTACATTGCTTAATAGTATGAGAGCTTCGGCATCCATCATCGCGGCAAGCAAGCCCGACAGCTCGTCGTTGTCGGTAAACATCAGCTCGGTGACCGATATTGTGTCGTTTTCATTCACGATTGGAATGACCCCGTTATCGAGCATCACTTCCATGCAGTGTTTTTGGTTTAGGTATTGATGTCGTGTCGAGAAGTTTTCTTTAGTGGTCAATACCTGTCCGCAGGTTATGCCATGTTCTCTGAACAGTTCATAGTATCGGTTTATGAGCTTGGCTTGTCCCACTGCCGAGAATAATTGGCGGGATGATATTGGGTCAAGATGTTTTTTTAAAGTTGGAGAGCCTTTCATTTCGCTGCGTCCCGAAGCTACAGCTCCCGATGTCACCATTATTACCTCTATGCCTTGTTTATATATCCAGGCTATTTGGTCGGTCAATGCCGACATTCTTGTAATGTCGAGGGATCCGTCGGCACGGGTCAGGACATTACTGCCTATTTTTATTACTATTCTATCGTATGCAGCCAATTTAGTTGAGCATTTATATGTTGAATGCGCAAAAATATAATAAATTGGTAATAAAATCAAGAATTGGAGTTCAAGGGATGTTCACAAGCTGTCATAAGGATGAAAAGGCTTGATGTGGCAGCAGGGTAGGGGAGGAGGCTTATTTCCTCATTGAAAGATAGTATGTCCTTTTTTCAGGGGAGAATCGCTCTATGGCATAGCGCAACATTGTGCGAGGCATGAGATGTGCTTTTTGCTGCAAATAGGATTCAAGCGCGGAAAGGTCTTTCTTGCCTATTTCGCGAAGCATCCATCCGGTGGCTTTATGTATCAAGTCATCTTTGTGATTGAGCATTTGGTTGGCGATGGTGAAAGTAGTGTCAAATCTTCCATGGCGGATAGGTGTCATAGTCGACACTATGCCCATGCGTTGTTCCCACATCGACGAGGATGCAACAAGTTTCAAGGCTATTGAATCGTCGCCGGTTGAGAGAATGTGGTTTCCTATTATGTATGGTGCCGACAAGTCCACAAGATCCCAATTGTTGATGTTGGCAGTGTGTGCCAAGTAGAATTCTACTATTGAGTTTTTCTTGTGAATGTCATTTTTGCTTTTCTTGTAGGCTTCAACAAGTGCGAGCAGTGCCGCGAGCCTGAATTCATGAATTTTGTCGGTCAGCAATATTTCAATCTGCTCCAAAGGCAGGTCGAAATGTTTGGAAACTTTTCGGTTGAGCGGAACATATAGGCCAATGAAAATGTCGCCTTCTCCATATTCGCCTTTGCCGGTTTTGAAAAATGACGACAAGATTTTTATTCTATCGTCATCGGCAAAACTTTTCAGTTCAGCTTTCCATTGTTCTGTGTCGTGTGGATTGATTTGTGTCATGTGACAAAGGTAGAGAATATTCCATGTGAAGTAAAGCGGAATCCGTGTAATTTTACGGCTATCTGTACATAAACGGCGCAAATATCCAATTCTCAGAGAGTTAAGTTTGTTGCAAATAATTGGTATTTAGGTTGTTATCGTAAAAATGCCTGTTATTGCAGATTGCAAAGAAAAATGAAAAACTGGCAGAATGTAAAAGGTTGTAAATTATGGCAGATGTTTTTCGCTTATTTATTACTTTTGCAACATTTAAAGAGAGATTGCATGGTATTGAATTATATTTGGATAGCTTTTTTCATTCTGGCTTTTGTTGTTGCGTTGGGAGAAACGATATTTAACGGAAATCTTGGTATATGGAGTACGATTATGAATTCGTCGTTCGACTCAGCAGCGCAAGCTTTTCAGATATCCATAGGATTGACGGGAATATTGTCTCTTTGGATGGGGCTCATGCGCATAGGCGAAAAAGGCGGAGTGATACAGACTTTCGGAAAGTTGATAAGTCCGTTGTTTGTGCGTTTGTTTCCGGGGATACCGAAAGGCCATCCTGCAATGGGCTCTATTTTCATGAATGTGTCGGCCAACATGCTTGGCCTTGACAATGCCGCAACGCCTCTTGGATTAAAAGCCATGCAAGAACTCCAATCCTTGAATGACAAAAAGGATACCGCTACCGATGCCATGTTGATGTTCCTTGTTTTGAACGCGTCGGGATTATGCGTGATACCCATCGGGGTCATGATGTACAGGGCTCAGTGTGGAGCGGCCAATCCGACCGATGTCTTCATGCCGATTTTGATAGCAACTTTTATTTCAACACTGGTGGGTATAATAGCCTTGTGCGTCAAACAGAAGATAAACATGCTGGACAAGGTGATTATATCTTGGCTGGGAGGCTTGACGCTCGTGGTAGGCGGGACGGTTTGGTTCTTGTCGACATTGGATGAAGGGCAAATCCAGTATTATTCGAGTTTTGCTGCCAATTTTTTGTTGTTTTCGGTAATCATAGGATTCATTGTAGCAGGCTTGAGAAAGCGGGTTAACATGTATGATGCTTTTATCGATGGAGCTAAAGATGGATTCAAGACGGCTGTCATGATAATTCCTTATTTGGTGGCAATCCTCGTTGCAATCGGTGTTTTTCGTGCATCTGGAGCAATGACGGTTCTTACCGATTTTGTCGCGAATATGGTATCGGCCATGGGATTTGATGCCGAATGGGTAGGCGCGTTGCCTACTGCGTTGATGAAACCTTTGAGCGGAAGCGGTTCTCGCGGAATGATGGTTGACGTGATGAACACTTATGGAGCCGATGCGTTTGTGTCGAGAGTTTCGGCCTGTATGCAAGGCAGTACCGACACGACATTCTATATACTTGCCGTGTATTTTGGCAGCGTGGGCGTGAAAAAAACGCGATATGCAGTGCCTTATGCGTTGCTGGCCGATGTCGTAGGTTCTATTTCGGCCGTAGCCGTGGCATATCTGTTTTTCAAGTAGGAAATTAGTGGTTGCCGTTTGAGCTTAGATTGTTAAAAAAACGCTATATTTGCGCTTGTAAAGACAGTATCGGATGGCACGTTTGATATTTGAAGCCGAAGGGGTGGAAATGCCTGCTTTGGATAGGAAAACAATAGAAAAGTGGATTACCGCCGTTGCCGGCAAATTTGGCAAGACGGTCGGAACGTTGACATATATTTTTTGTAGTGACGACAAGATAATAGAAGTCAATCGCGATTTCCTGAAACATGATTATTATACCGATATAATAACTTTTGATTATTCCACACACAGACGTATAAGCGGTGACATGTTCATTTCTCTTGACACTGTGCGCAGCAATGCAGATCTTTTCGGCAAGCAATATGAAGATGAATTAAACCGCGTGGTGATACACGGGGTGTTGCATTTGGTCGGTATAAACGATAAAGGCGAAGGAGAACGTGAAATAATGGAGCAGCATGAGAATGATGCCCTCGATATGCTTTATAACGGGAATTATTGAGCCTTTTGGCCGATAAATACGTCCTTTTTAGGGGAAATCGACAGCTAACGTAATTATAACTAACATATAAAGATGAGATTTGATTATGATGTCATAGTTATTGGTGCGGGTCATGCAGGTTGTGAAGCTGCATGTGCGGCAGCCAATCTTGGCTCGCGCACGTTGCTTATAACTATGGACATGAATAAAATCGCGCAAATGAGTTGCAATCCGGCGGTTGGAGGCATTGCAAAAGGACAGATTGTTCGAGAAATTGACGCACTTGGAGGACAAATGGGTATTGTTACCGACAGGGCTTCAATACAATTCCGAATGCTTAATCGCTCGAAAGGACCAGCGATGTGGAGTCCTCGCTCTCAAGCCGACCGTGTCCGATTTATCGAAGAATGGCGCAAGGTTGTGGAAAACACGCCACGCTTGTTCATGTGGCAAGATACTGTTACGGGAATAGAAGTAACCGATGGTGCAATATCGGGAGTCAAGACGGCTCTTGGAGTGACATTCAAGGCTCGTGCCGTCGTCCTGACTGCCGGCACGTTCCTTAACGGATTGATGCATATAGGTCGGGTAATGATACATGGAGGACGAATATCGGAACCTGCTTCTTACGGAATCACCGAGCAATTGAAGGAAATGGGTTTTGAAACGGCACGGATGAAAACAGGTACTCCTGTCAGGATAGATGCTCGTTCAATCCATTTTGATTGTGCTGAAAGGCAAGATGGAGAAGATGATTTTCATAAATTTTCGTTCCTTCCGGGAGTTAAACGTAAATTAACTCAACGTCCGTGTTGGATAATATATACAAATCAAGCCGTTCATGACGTGTTGCGCGAGGGTTTGCCCGATTCTCCGTTGTACAACGGACAGATTCAAAGCATAGGACCTCGTTATTGTCCGAGCATAGAAACCAAAATCGTGACTTTTGCCGACAAGGACAAGCATCAGCTTTTCCTTGAACCGGAAGGGGAGACTTCGCAAGAATATTATTTGAACGGATTTTCTTCGTCTCTTCCGTGGAATATACAATTCAAGGCTCTGCAGTTGATTCCTGCTTTGAGGGACGTGCAAATATATCGTCCCGGATATGCTATTGAGTACGATTATTTCGAGCCTACGCAATTGTTGCACACGTTGGAGACAAAACGTGTAAAAGGGTTGTTTTTCGCAGGACAGGTTAACGGGACGACAGGTTATGAAGAAGCCGCCGGGCAGGGCCTTGTGGCAGGCATAAATGCCCATAGGTCGATAAACGGGTTGTCGCCGTTCGTGCTTGGACGTGATGAAGCCTATATCGGCGTGCTTATCGATGATCTTGTCACAAAGGGCGTGGATGAACCTTACCGCATGTTTACTTCTCGCGCAGAGTATCGCATATTATTGCGTCAGGACGATGCCGACATGAGGCTTACGGAAAAGGCTTACGAAATAGGATTGGCAACTCGTGAACGTTACGATTTGATGTTGTCTAAACGCGCTCAAAGGGATAATATAATAGATTTTGCGCAGAACTTCTCAATAAAGCCGGCATTGATAAACGATAAGCTTGAAGCGTTGGGAACAACGCCGTTGAAGCAAGGTGTGAAGTTGCACGATTTGATTTTACGCCCACAGCTTGACATATCGACTTTGGCTGGCATCGTTGCTCCTCTCGCAGCACAATTGGATAAAGTGGAGGAGGATAGACGCGACGAGATTGTGGAAGCGGCCGAAATATTGATAAAGTATCAAGGCTATATTGACAGGGAACGCGTGATAGCCGACAAGATACAGCGTCTTGAGAATATAAAGTTAAAAGGAAAGTTTAATTACGCTGAATTGAAATCCTTGTCGACTGAGGCTCGTCAGAAACTTGAAAAAATAGATCCGGAGACCATTGCGCAGGCTTCGCGCATACCGGGAATTTCTCCGAGCGACATAAACATACTCCTTTTGTTAATAGGAAGATAGAAAGAAAATGTTTCACGTGGAACACATAAAACAATACTGATATATGGAAAAAGAAAAATTAGACAGGATCAAGAGTATTATTCGCGATGTGCCTGATTTCCCTGTAAAGGGGATTCTTTTCAGAGACCTTACGACCGTGCTTAAGGATGGCGAGGCTTTGCATATAATAAGCGAAGACTTGAAAGAGATGTATTCCGGACTTGGCGTGACTAAGGTCGTGGGCATAGAGGCACGCGGATTTATTTGCGGCTCGATTTTGGCTCATGAATTGAATGCCGGATTTGTGCCTTTGAGGAAGCCGGGTAAACTGCCTGCCGATACAATTCAAAAGTCTTATGAAAAAGAATATGGATTTGATGTGATCGAGATTCATAAAGACGCAATCAACGAAGATGACGTTGTGGTATTGCATGACGACTTGCTTGCCACCGGTGGTACTATGGCTGCTGCTTATGAACTGGTAAAATCGATGAATCCGAAAAAAATATATGTAAATTTCATCGTTGAACTTAGCGAATTGAATGGCCGGAAAGTTTTTCCTGAAGGAGTAGATGTAAGTTCGCTTATTGTTTATTGACGGAGTGTGGCATGACGCGCGAGGATCTGAAAGAAAAAATAGAATTGCTGCCCGAAAGCCCCGGAGTCTATATGTATTTTGACAAGGAGGGCACGGTAATTTATGTTGGTAAAGCAAAGAAACTGAAACGTCGCGTCAGCAGCTATTTCAATCGCGTGCATTCTGTAGCTCGCACCAATATGCTTGTAAGGAAGATTTGCGACCTTAAGTATATCGTAGTGGGCAGTGAGGAGGATGCATTGCATCTTGAGAACAGCCTTATAAAAGAATATAAGCCCAAATACAATGTCCTGCTGAAGGACGATAAGTCTTATCCGTGGATATGTGTTACCAATGAACCTTATCCACGGGTATTTCTTACTCGGACGGTGACAAAGCACGGAGGCAAATTTTTCGGCCCTTATGCAAATGTGCAGATGGCAAAGACCGTAATCGAGACTTTGCGCGAAATGTATCCGATAAGGACCTGTCGATGGCCGATTACCGAAGATGCGATTGCCAAGCAAAAATACAAGGTGTGCTTGCAATATCACATAAAAAATTGCAAGGGTTGTTGCGAGGGCTTGATTTCAATTGAACGATATGGGAAATACTTCGATGAAATAAGGCAGATATTGAGTGGAAACATTCAGCAAGTGTGCGATTATTTGAAAGATGAGATGACCACTCTTGCATCCGAGATGCGTTTCGAGGAAGCCCAAGAAGTGAAGGAGAAATATTTGCTTGTTGAAAAGTACAAGTCAAAGTCGGTGATAGTAAGCATGCAGATTCATAATGTCGATGTATATTCCATAGATACTGACGATGACTGCTATTATGTGAATTACATGCATGTGCGCAATGGCTCGATAGTTCAAAGCATGACTTTTGAATACAAGAAGGAACTCGATGAAACCGAGCCCGAGATACTGTCAATGGCAATTAACGAGGTGCAAACTCGCTTTGATAGAAAGGCAAAGGAGGTTGTCGTGCCGGTAGCACCCGATGTGGAATTTGAAGGAATGGAAGTGACCATACCACAAAAAGGTGATAAGAAGAAATTGCTTGACATGTCTTTGCGCAATGCCAAGCAATATAAACTCGACAAATTAAAAACAGCGGAAAAACTCAATCCTGAGCAGAGAGTCATGCGCACGTTGACTACAATGCAACGTGATTTCCGCTTGAAAGAATTGCCTCGGCACATTGAGTGTTTTGACAATTCAAATATTCAAGGGACAAATCCTGTGGCATCGTGCGTGGTGTTTAAAAATGCAAAGCCGTCAAAACGTGATTATCGACATTTTAACATCAAGACTGTTGTCGGCCCCGATGATTTTGCTTCGATGAAAGAAGTCTTGACTCGTCGTTACACTCGTTTGATGGAAGAAGGTGAGGAGCTGCCGCAACTTGTGATTGTCGATGGAGGTAAAGGCCAGTTGAGTGCTGCCGTTGAAGCTTTTGATGCAATGGGATTGCGCGGAAAAGTTGCACTTGCCGGCATTGCCAAGCGTCTTGAGGAGATTTATTTTCCCGGCGATAGCGTGCCTTTGTATATAGACAAGAATAGCGAGTCGCTGAAGGTGGTTCAGCATTTACGAGACGAAGCCCACAGGTTTGGCATAACGCATCATCGCAACAGACGTAGCAAAGGACAGTTGCATTCGACATTCGACGACATTAAAGGTGTCGGAGAAAAGACTCGCGATGCATTGTTGAAACATTTCAAGAGCTTGAAACGAGTAAAGGACGCATCCATCGACGAAATTGCCGAGGTAGTAGGTCCTGCCAAGGCTAAAATAGTCTATGAAGGACTGCGCAGTGAAATAGTGGAAACGAAATAATTGAAAACATAAATAACGTAATGAAGATAGTCTTACAACGTGTAACGCATTCGTCGGTATCGATTGCCGGGGAGTTGCATAGCTCCATCGGGAAGGGATTGATGGTTCTTGTCGGAGTCATGACAGGTGATACCGAAGCTGATGTGGACTGGCTTGCTCAAAAAACGGCGAATATGCGTATTTTTGACGATGAAAACGGCGTGATGAACAAGAGCGTGATTGAAGTTGGCGGTGAGGTGCTTGCCGTGAGCCAATTTACATTGGCGGCATCCACCAAAAAAGGTAATCGTCCGTCTTATATACATGCTGCCGGCCATGACCTTGCCATACCTCTTTATGAGCGTTATTGCTCAAAAGTGGAGGAATTAGTAGGCCGGCCGGTGAAAAAAGGCGTTTTTGGTGCCGACATGCAAGTTGAGTTGGTAAATGACGGCCCTGTGACAATCATTGTGGATTCAAGATTAAAAGACTAAATTTGCAATATATGACACTCGATGAAGCACAAGCACGCGTTGACGAATGGATTCGTACTTATGGCGTGAGATATTTCAACGAATTGACCAATATGGCTGTGTTAACCGAAGAAGTAGGAGAACTGGCAAGGGTCATTGCGAGAAAATACGGCGAGCAATCATTCAAATCCGGTGAATCGGGCGATAATTTGCCTGAGGAACTTGCCGATGTGTTGTGGGTGTTGATTTGCATTGCAAACCAGACGGGAGTCAACTTGACAGAAGCTCTTGAAAGCAGCTTCAAGAAAAAAACTTCGAGAGATGCATCAAGGCACAAGGAAAACGGAAAATTAAAACAAAACATTTAATATTGCACTAATCATGGAAGAACAAATCCCAAACAAGTATCTGCAAGCTATAAGCGCCAGTAAGGTTGTTGCCGACGACATGCAAGTGAAAGCGGCTGTGGAGAAAATATTGTCGGAGCATCTCGATGAAAACAGGAATGAGGAAGTGTATAAATTCATGTTTAATTGCATCGACTTGACAACACTTAGCAGCACTGATTCGGAAAAATCTGTTGCTGAATTTGTTCAAAAGGTGAATGATTTTGAAGAGAACTATCCGCAATATAATAACGTGGCGGCAATCTGTGTTTATTCAAATTTTGCCGGTGTAGTAAGGCAAAACCTTGAGGTAAGCGAGGTAAATATTGCCGTTTGTTCGGCTAATTTCCCTTCATCGCAGGCCCACCTTGAAGTGAAATGCGCAGAAACGGCTCTTGCTGTAAATGACGGAGCCGACGAGGTAGACATAGTACTTAATCTCGGGTATTTCTTTGATGGTTCTTATGAGGAATTGTGTGATGAGATATCCGAAATAAAAGCAGCGGCAGGAAAGGCCAGGTTGAAAGTCATTCTTGAAACAGGAGCTTTGGAAAGTGCTGAGAACATAAAGAAAGCTTCGATTTTATCGATGTATTCCGGTGCCGATTTCATAAAGACTTCTACAGGAAAGATTTATCCGGGAGCTACGCTTGAAGCAGCCTATGTAATGTGTAAGTGCATAAAGGAATATGCCGATAAGCATGGAACAATGGTTGGATTCAAGGTGTCGGGAGGTGTTCGCACGACCGAGGACGCTTTGAAATACTACACAATTGTGAAGGAAGTGCTTGGAGAAAATTGGCTGACAAACGAATATTTCAGGATTGGGGCTTCGAGTCTTGCAAATAATCTGTTTGTTGACATCGCAGGAGAGGGAGCAAAAGCTTTTTAATCATAGCCGGGAAGTCTTAAGTTTCTCATAATCCTTGGGAAATTAAAAAAATATGAGCCATATTCTTGCTCGAATGCTTGAATATGGCTCTTTCTTTTGTTGAGCTTGCTGCAATCTATTATTTTGAAGTCCCTGCATTGGTCGTGGGAATGGTAATTTCTTTCTCCTTTTCTATTTCACCGAGATCCATCGTGCAGGAGTGTCTCCATTGCGGATGTTCGATTATGGCTGCGCCTACGATGTTGAAATCGGGGGTGAGCAGGTTTGTCCTGTGCCCACGAGATGGTACGCCATCATCGATAATAAGTTGCAGGATTATTTCTTCGGGTGCATCGTTGCCGGCAGCCAGATTTTCGGCGCAATGTCCGTTGAATCCGAATTTTTGTAATCGTTCATAGAATTGCGTGCCATCGCTGCTGTCATGTTCAAAGAAGTTGTTGTCGCGCATATCTATGCCATGGCTTTTTGCAGCATCATATAGCCTGCTGTCGTAGTACAACGGCTGCATTGGCGAGGTTGCTTCAAGTGCCTGGATGCATTCCATTACGGCTGTTTTCCCCTCGGAGGTTCGTATGAAAACGCCTTGTGAATTGGTATATACTTTCCCGTCGGAATGAAACTTAGCGAGTCGTGGCTTCACCACTTCTCTGGCATATCTTGATGGGTCTGAACGCAATTTGTTTATTTCAAAGATTACTTCACGTTCATTTTCGGAGATTGTCATGACATCTTTTGCCGTGTTCAGGCTTTCATCCCAGTCTTGAGCCATGACCAAGCTGGCGGCACTCACAAAAATTGAAAATAATAGATGTTTCATAATAACAAGCAATATTGGTTTATATAGGCAAATATAATGTAAGTTGAGAGCAATGAGAAAAAATGTGCATGCTTATTTTTCACAATTTTGAGATACTTGCCAATTGTGGATATTTGGTGGATAATAAAAAGCCGGGAAGATTTGTCAAAAGTCTCCCCGGCTTGAGTTCATGTTGCTAAGTGAATTTATCTTACGAAGATTTTTATTGGCTTTGAGCATTCGTTGGTTGTTACGAAATATACGCCGTAGGGCAGCGTCAATGACATTCCCGGTTCAATCGTGTCGATGCTTCGTATCAACATGCCGCGAGAATCATATATATGGCATCCCGTGTGCCTTTCGTCGCAAATAAATCTTATTTCGTTGTTGTCGTAGGTTGCCACAGCCAGCGGTTTGTCGGTGGTTAATCCGCTTACCGATGAAGCATCAATAGTGATTACATTGGACGGGATAGACATGTATCCAAGTCGGGATGATTGTACCGAATAAGTGTGCTTTGTGCCAGGCTTAAGGTCGTTGAAGTCCATGAAGGGTTCTTCGGCTTCGGCCACATGTTCGGTCGTACTTACCGATGTTCCATCATATATTGTGCGAGTCACCACATAAAAATCGATTGTTTCAGAAGCAGGAATCCATTCTGCACGATAGTTTGTACCTTCGATATTTGTAGCCGGTAATGCTTTCAGTTGCGATAGAGAAGGTACGGGATAAGCAGTGCCGCTCAACGGAATTGCGAAACTTCCGGTGAGCCCTCCGTCTGAGAACAACAGGTTGGCCGAATGCTCTCCGACGGCCTTTGGCGAATATGTGATGCGCAAAGTGAATCCGGCATCGCTGTTTACGCTTGCGGCAGGGATATTAGATGCTGCCACTGAGAACATAGACTTGTCGGTGCCATAGAGCGTGACGGTAAGGCTGCCTACTAAGTTTTCTCCTCTTACGATGACATCAAGTTGTTGTGATGCGCCTTCGGCCGCTTCAAATTTGTATTGAGTGTCTGTCGAAGGGCTAATCAAGACAGGGTCGCCCGAATAATGTTCGGCAGAATATGTCTCTCCCTTTCGATTTCCCCAAATGTATTCGGCAAGTTCAGGATCGTCGACAAACGGATTGCGGTTGCCTTGTATGCTGAATACCTCCTCATTGCGGTCGATTTCCTTTTGGTCGACAGGGTCGTTTCTCGACCAGTCGAGGAGCATGTCGCTGGCCCATTGGTTCAGCGTGAGGTATGATGTATTGTTGAACATGTATTGATATCTCCATTCATATTGCTGGTAGCAAGTCACCATGTAGAAATATACCCGGGCGAAGTCTCCTTTATACTGGTCGTCGGGTTCAAAAACTCTTGAGGCTCCACCTCCTTGGCCGTTTACAGGGTAACCGACTTTGGATGTTCCATTATCAAATGTAGTCTGACCCACTTCGCCGAGCGGATAGTTTGATTTTGCCATGTTGGCATCTCCGTCCGAGGGGAAAATATGCATTATGTCGGTTCCGGCAAGATACCCGTTTATGGCTTCGTTTGAAGGTCCCCACCAGCTTTTGGGCACAGAATGTTCCCTGTTGAGCCCTTTGGTGCCGCCATAGTAGAAGTATTGGCGGTCGTTCCAGTTGTCGGAGTACATGTCCCACACGAGCAATTGCCCGTTCACCCGTTCGGGATAGGCGTCGGTCTCAGGATAATAGTCCCACAGGCTGTTGTAACTAAGTTTCGTGTGTGGGCTTATTATGTCGTGCAATTCATCTTTTAGCGATTCATCTTTCAGCCCATTAAGGGAGCTGTAATATCCGTCGGGAATTGCGGCTTCGGAGTAAAATGCAGCCAGTAATGCCAGTAATAGGAAGAAGGGTTGTTTCATATATCATCGTCTTTTCAGTGAATGGGATGCAAATGTAATGATAATCAGCCACATGACAAAGACTGGCGTGGCTAAAAAGAATTCTTTTGGAAACTTATATGTTCTTGACGGGCTAATTAAGCCATGACATTTTGAAGATTACAGATAAAATAATCTCTTAGGTATAAAAAGAATTATTAATTTTACCGCTTCAAATTGAGAGCGATGAAAAAGAATTATCTTCATGTTGTTTTGTGGCTTGTATTGCTTACGATAATAGCGTTGCTTGTCATAAATAAACTTCCACAACCTGAGATAGGAGACATAAAACTCAAGGAAGTAGATATCTTGAGTGATTTGAGGGAAAAAGATGATGACAAGGCCGATTTGGCCATTGCTGAATCGGTTGACAGCAAAGTGGATTCCATCCTTGCCGAAAAAGGCAAGAAAATGCCTGCTACTGCCGGTAAAAAAGTTGCAGCGAAAGCAACAAATGCTGATGTTAACGAGGTCGATGACGAAATAGAAGATACTCCGGTCAATAGTGTTGAACCCGGCATGGCCGATATCGAAGATTTTAGTTTGGGTGAAGGTCATGGCATGGCTCCATATTATGATGCCGTAGCCAAAATGAAATCCGAAGGCGGAGTCGTCAGGATTGCCGTGCTTGGCGATTCCTACATTGAAGGAGATATATTGACTGCCGATTTGCGGTCGATGTTGCAGCAGCGGCACGGAGGATGCGGGGTGGGATATGTCCCAATCACATCCGAGATTTACGGGTTTCGTCGCAGCGTGAGACATAGCTTTTCGGGTTGGAATACTCACAATGTTACCGACACGGCAGGTTTTGAGCGTAGCAAGGAAATCATTTCGGGAAGCTATTTCATACCCGATAGCGCGGCTACTGTGGAACTGCGCGGGCAGAAAAGATATTACTCGCTGCTCGACAGTTGCGAAGAATCTTCGATATATTTCAGAAGCCTTGCCGATTGTACGGTATCGGCCATTGTCAATGGTAGTGAGCGACACAAGTTTGATGTGGCGGCTTCCGACGAGATGCAGAAATTAACGGTATCGGGGCGCATGGGGCGCGTGAGATGGAATGTGGGCAATACAGGACGTCAATATACATTTTATGGCGTGACGATGGATTGCAGCCATGGAATCGTGCTCGATAATTATTCGATGCGTGGCACAAGCGGCATGCATCTTGGCGCGATAAGCGATGAGAACTTGATGGAATATGATCGTTTGAGGCACTACGACCTCATTGTGCTGATGTTTGGCCTGAATGCCGTTTCTCCCAATATGGTAGATTATACCGGTTACAAGCAGCGCATGTGTAAAGTCATAGAAAAGATAAAGCGCACATGTCCCGAAAGCGGAATTCTCGTGGTGAGCGTAGGCGACAGGGAAGAGCGCCGCGACGGAGAATTGCGCACAATGCGCGGGGTTCTTGCCATGGTCAAGTTCCAACGCTTGATGGCTGCCGAGAGTGGTGTCGCTTTCTGGAACATGTTTGAAGGCATGGGAGGCGAAGGCAGCATCGTGAAGATGGTTGAAGCCAAGCAAGCCAATCTCGACTACACGCACATAAACTTTGCCGGTGGAAAGAAACTGGCAGGATATTTATTTGATGCTTTGGTCAGAGGCGAGGAAAGCTACGGCATCAGGCAGTGATTGTTTTTTTGAAAGTACGAATTGCAGATATTGACGACAATATGTTAGAAGGAATAATAGACAGGTTAGGAGAACAGTTTGTGTATAATCCTGCCGCGCCGATGATATTCAGCAGCGGTTTTTTCCTGTGGCTTTTCGCAGGATTCATGGTGATATATACATTGCTTGAGAAGAAAGACAATGCAAGGATTTTGTTTGTAATCTTGTTCTCTTATTATTTCTATTACAAGAGTAGCGGCATCTTTTTCTTCTTGCTTGCAATCGTGACTGTGAGTGATTATTACATTGCACGGTTCATTGGTAAGACCGAAAGCAAGTCGGGGCGCAAATGGCTTGTCACGTTAAGTTTGGCCGTGAATCTTGGGCTATTGTGTTATTTCAAGTACACCAATTTTTTTGCTCGTATTTGGAGTGACCTTGTAGGAAGCAATTTTGACCCGTTTGACATTTTCTTGCCTGTCGGTATTTCATTCTTTACATTCCAGTCGTTGAGTTACACGATTGATGTTTATAGACGCAAGATTCAACCTCTCGACCGTCTCATGGATTATGCGTTCTTTGTGTCGTTCTTTCCTCAACTCGTGGCAGGACCTATCGTCAGGGCCAAGGATTTCATTCCTCAAATCAGGAAACCGGTGCTTGTCACTCGTGAAATGCTTGGTACCGGCATATATTTCATCGTGTGCGGCTTGTTCAAGAAAGTCGTCATTTCCGATTACATAAGCGTGAATTTCGTAGAGCGCGTGTTTGAGAATCCATCGTTGTATTCGGGCATCGAGAATTTATTCGGCTTGTATGGTTATGCGTTGCAGATATATTGCGACTTTTCGGGATATAGCGACATGGCCATAGGCATAGCGTTGCTGCTCGGGTTTCATTTTAACATAAACTTCGACAGTCCTTACAAGTCGGCCTCGATAACTGAGTTCTGGCGTCGTTGGCACATTTCATTGTCAAGTTGGTTGAAAGATTATTTGTATATATCGCTCGGAGGCAATCGCAAGGGTAAGGTGCGGCAGTATGTCAATCTCATTATAACGATGTTTCTTGGCGGCTTGTGGCATGGCGCGTCATGGAATTTCGTGATGTGGGGATTGTTGCATGGCATTGCTCTTGCGTTTCACAAAATCTGGATGGCCATCACATGCCAAAAGGTTGGGCAGAAGCATGGACGTGTGGTGCAAACGTTGTGTGTGCTGCTGACGTTCCATTTTGTGTGCTTCTGCTGGATTTTTTTCCGAAACGTGGATTTTGACAATTCTTTGGCGATGATCACACAAATATTCACTTCATTTCACGCCGACTTGCTTCCGCAACTCGTGTCGGGATATTGGGAAGTGTTTGTGCTGATGGGCATAGGTTTCGTGCTTCATTTCTTGCCCGAGAGCTGGGAAAATGCAGCCAAGCGAGCTATGGTCAAGGTGCCTTGTGCCGGCTATTTGGTAATTCTTGTGGCTGTAATATATCTTGCAATACAGATGAAAAGCAGTGAAATACAGCCGTTCATCTACTTCCAGTTCTGATAACGTTTTTATAGTTTTTCAGCCAATTGTTCTATTATGGCCGGGAATGCTTCGTATTCGAGCTCGTGAACACGTTTTGCGAGCGATTCAGGAGTGTCGTCGGGCATTACCGGGCAACTGCGCTGGCACAATATTGTCCCGTTGTCGATTTCTTCGGTGACATAATGTATCGTGATGCCGCTTTGGGTTTCTCCGGCTTCAATCACGGCTTTGTGCACATTCATACCCCACATTCCTTTTCCGCCGAATTTCGGCAAGAGTGACGGATGGATGTTGATTATGTTCCCTTTCACGGCTTCTATGATGGGCGTGTGAACCATGCTCATGAAACCGGCAAGCACGATTAAGTTAATATCGAGCCTGTGCAGCTCGTTTACGATGTCAATCGGGTCATTCCATTGCTCGCGAGAAAAAATGCGACAAGGCACGCCGTAAGGCTCCATTCTTGACAACACGCCTGCTTTGGGGTTGCCGGTAAAAAGGGTGGCAACTTTCACTGTGTTGCTGTTTTTGAAATATCGTGTTATATTTTCGGCATTTGTACCGTTGCCTGATGCGAATATTGCGATGTTTACCATGAGTGAAAGTGTAAATTAGAATTTTTGCATATCTACAAGTTTCTTGTAGTATCCGTTCAATGCCATTAATTCGTCATGAGTCCCGCGTTCCACGATGCAGCCTTCGTGCATTACACATATCATGTCGGCATTTCTGATTGTGGAAAGGCGGTGGGCTATGACAAGGGTGGTTCGGTTCTTCATGAGCCTGTCGAGAGCTTCTTGCACCGAACGTTCACTTTCCGTGTCGAGTGCCGACGTTGCTTCGTCAAGGATTAGAATCGACGGGTTTTTCAATATGGCGCGCGCTATGCTTATGCGTTGGCGCTGTCCTCCCGATAATCGGCAGCCTCGGTCGCCTATGTTGGTGTCGAAACCGTTTTCCGAAGCGATTATGAAATCATAAGCGTTAGCTATTTTCGCAGCTTCTTCCACTTGCTCGTGCGTGGCATTTTCCACTCCGAACGTAATGTTGTTGTAGAACGAATCGTTGAACAAGATTGCTTCTTGGTTCACATTGCCCATCATCGAGCGCAGGTCATACACCTTTAAGTCGCGCAGGTCGATGCCGTCGATGGTTATGGAGCCATTATTCACGTCATAGAATCTTGGCAATAGGTCGGCCATGGTCGATTTCCCGGAACCTGATTGCCCGACGAGAGCCACCGTGTGGCCGAACGGGATATCGAGCGACACGTCTTTTATCACCCAGTCGTTTGTGTACTTAAAGCTCACGTTGTTGTATCGTATTGACGGCTGTTTTGACGGCAGCGACTTCGGGTTGGCAGGGTCTTTTATTGGATTTTCGGCTTTCAGTATCTTGTCTATGCGCTCCATTGAGGCAAGGCCGCGTTGTATCGAGTACATGGCTTTCGACAGGTCCTTGGCAGGATTTATGATGGAGTAGAAGATGACCATGTAATATATGAACGATGCTGCGCTTATCGAACTGTTGCCCGATAGGATGAGCGTGCCTCCGAACCATAGAACTATTGCTATTGTGGCTGTGCCGAGGAACTCGCTCATGGGGTGGGCAAGCTCGTAGCGACGGTTCATGTGCTTTGAAATCTTGACGAATTTCTCATTTTCGCGCATGAAGCGGTTTCTCACTTTATGCTCGGCATTGAAAGCCTTGATGATTCTCAATCCTCCAAGCGTTTCTTCGATATTGGAGAGCAACACGCCCCATTGGGTTTGTCCTTCGAGCGAGGAGCGTTTCAACCGTTTCCCCACCTTGCCCATCACATAACCGGCTACAGGCAGCAATATGAGCACGAACACAGTGAGCTGCCAGCTCACGACAATCATGGTTGCAAGGCACACGATAATAGTCACAGGATTCTTGAACATCATGTCGATGGATGCCATGATTGAATTTTCAACTTCGGTGACATCTCCGCTCATTCGGGCCATCACGTCGCCTTTGCGCTCGTTTGAGAAGAATGCCATCGGTAGCGACAATATTTTGTTGTAAATCATGTTGCGTATGTCTCGCACGATACCGGTTCTTATGGATACACTGTAAAACGCGCTCAAATAGGCCGTGCCTGTCTTCAACGATGTCATGAACACGAGCATGACGGCCAGCGCGGCCAGCGTCAACGATTGTCCGTATTCCAAGATCATTTCTTGCACATAAAAATAGAAATTGTTGACTGCCACATCTTTGATGTCGGCCGAACCCCATTCCATAAACTGGTAGGAGCCCATGTTGATGCGGAAGAGCATTTCAAGGATGGGAATTATCAATGCAAAAGAGAATAAGGTGAGAATTGCCGACAGGACGTTGAAAAATATGTTCAGAAACAGGCATCTCTTGTAAGGGGGGACAAATCTCTTTAGGATTTTAAAAAATTCTTTCATTCCGATAAAAATGGATGTGGTAAATTCTTTTGTTTTGCAAAGATAGAAACAATTAAACTTCGATGCTATTTTTGCATCTAAAAACTGAATTTGCGCATCGATTTGTTTGTTAAGGCATATCGATGCTGAGGTTTTTTAATAAAATAAAAAGCGTAGCTGATGAAACGCATATTGGCTGTTTGTGTGATTTTCGTGATGGTTGCAGTGTCGGTTTATGGAGCAACTGTCAGCGGATTGTTGGTTGCCGGAGAGCCGCAGCAACCACTTGCCGGAGCTTCGGTGAGATTGTTAAAAGATAATAAAGATAGTACGTTTGTCGATGGCGCATCTACCGGTGAGGATGGCAAGTATGCCATTGCCGGGCTTGCGAACGGGAAGTATATCATTAATTATACCTATTTGGGATATGAAACCGTTTATCGAAATTTTGAAGTCAAGGGTAGGAATGTGAATCTTGGCACTGAGGTGATGCGCGAAAATAGCATTCTCTTGAGCGAGACTACAGTGGTGGGCGTAAAGACTGAAATCACGGTGAAAGAGGATACAATCGAGTATAATGCCGATTCCTATAAGACACAGCCTAATGCCGTGGTTGAAGACTTGTTGAAACGGTTGCCGGGTGTGGAAGTCGATAGTGAAGGCAAGGTCACGGCAAATGGCAAGGAGATAAACAAGATATTGATTGACGGGGAGGAATTTTTTGTCGATGACCCCAAGGTGGCTACAAAAAATATTCCGGTGAACATAGTCGATAAATTGCAAGTGATAGATCGCAAGAGCGACCTTGCACGGTTGACCGGAGTGGATGACGGTGAAGATGAGACAGTGATAAACCTTACCGTGAAAAAAAGGATGAAGCGTGGCTGGTTTGGCAACTTCACCGGTGGATATGGTACCGATAATCGTTACACCGGCAATTTTATGGTAAACATGTTCAGGGACAACAACCAGTTTACGATACTTGGAGGAGCCAACAATACCAATGACATGGGATTTACCGACATGGGCGGTTCGCGATTCACCCGGTTTGGGGGTGGAAACGGCATCAGCACGTCGCAATCGCTTGGCTTGAACTTCAACGTAGGCAATGAAGAGAAGCTGAGGGTGGGAGGTAATGTATTTTATTCACATAGTGATCGCGAAAGCGAGACAAGCAGCAACAGACAATATCTTTTCCCGGATTCGACATCCTATTATGACTCTTACAGCAATTCTCGCGACAGGGGGCATAACGTTTCGGGTAATTTTAGAATCAGGTGGAATGTGGATTCATTTTCAACGTTTGAATTCAGGCCTCGATTCTCGTTTAATTTCAACGATTCGGAAAAAAGCGACAGTTCGGCAACAATGGCCGGCGATGATGCACGCACATTGGTCAACCGAAGCCGCAACACGGCCATAAACAATGGGCAAAGCTACGAATTCAACGGAACATTGGTTTATAATCACAAATTCAAGAGCCATCCGGGACGTAGTTACAGCGTGAACGTGCGTTATCAGTTCAGCGATGTTTCGGAAGACGGGCGAACCAATACTGATAATACTTATTATCTTGTGGACGGAGAGGATGAGGATATAAATCAAATATACGACAGTCATCAATGGAGCAATAGCGTGAGAGGACGGTTGACGTGGACCGAGCCGTTGGGCGATGTGAAGAATGCACGGTTCTTGACATTTGCTTATAGCGGACAATACAAATTCAATAATGCCGACAAATATGTGTATGACCTTGTTGACGGCAATGATGGGGTTGCAGGGAATTCTGCATTGTTGTCGATGCTTTCCAGTTCGGCGTTCAAGACTGTCATTGCCCGTGATTATGGCAAGGAAGTGCTGTCCAATCCATTTATATTGCGCGACATAGTTGAGAGTGAGTTGCAGCCGGAGTTGAACGAAGAGCAAAGTAACCGCTTCCGCAACAATTTCTTCAATCAGTCGTTGCAGATAGGGTTTAAGCAAGTGCGCGATAATTACAATCTCGATGCAGGTTTCATGGTCAACTCATCGATGTCGCGCAGCGAAGACTTGATAAATCCTGACAGGAACATTCCTACAAGATGGGTGTGGAATGTAGCTCCATACGCACGCATACGATTGAAGATGAATAAGATGCGCTCATTGTCGTTTGATTACAGGGCACGGACATCCGAACCGTCGTTGTCGCAGTTGCAACCTGTCGCCGACGTGTCCAATCCGTTGCGCATAGTAGTCGGTAATCCTGATCTGAAACCGACATTCACGCAGAGGATTAATTTGCGTTTCAATGATTTCGATCAAGAGAAACAACGCAGCATAATGGCTATGGCCAATTTCCAATTCTCCAGCAACAGCATTATTTCCACGACCGATTATGATTCTCAGACCGGTGGGCAGGTGACTACTTATGCCAACGTCAACGGCGTGTGGAATGGTAACTTGATGGGGATGATAAACTTCCCGTTAAGGAACAAGAGCTGGTATTTCACGTCGATGGCTTCGTTCAGATATTCCAATACCGTCGGTTATAACAACGGCTTGTTCAACCGTAGCGGTTCTTTCTCAATGAATCTGTCGCCGGGCATACGGTTCATGACCGATGCGGTGGAGCTTGAATTGCGTCCTAATTATAATCTCCAAACTACCCATAATACGGTTCAGTCGGATGCCGACAGGACGATTCATAGCTATGGAGGCATGTTCAATGCTGCTTATTATACACCCTTCGGAGTTGTGCTTAACAGCGACCTAACGTTTAGCGGAACACAAGGGTATAGTGCCGGATATGATACCGACCAATGGTTGTGGAATGCGTCATTGTCCTATCAGTTCTTGAAGGGGAAAGCTGCCACAATCACGGCTAAAGTCTATGACTTGTTACATCAGCGTCAAAACATAAGCCGCACGATTAATGCAAGCTACATAGAAGATAGCGAGTTTAATTCCTTGACGCGATATGTGATGTTCACGTTTACCTATCGTTTCGCGACATTTGGCAATGGTAATAACGGAGATGCTCCGCGCGATGTCAACTATGACGGTCGCGGGCCGGGTATGCATCGTGGGCCGAGAGGTCCTATGGGGCCGCCACCGGGCCGTCGCATGTAAGGTCATATTTATGTCAATAAGGACTATAAAACGCTAAAAAATATACATTTTTGACATGGAATATTGCATATATCATTTCAAAAAGATATTTTTGCGCCAAAATTTGCATGCATTGTATTTTTAAGGTAAAATTATAAGTTTTAGGTTTATTGTCTCGCATATAAAATTCAAGTAAAAATCGGTTGCGAGAAATGTTTTTATTGAAGCAACAAGCAGGGGCAGGGAATTATAGTATATAGACATATTATTCCCCGCCCGGGATGGAGGCGGAAATAAATGCATTTCTCGATTTGTTTATTTTAAGTGCGGTATGCAAAAATAGATAAGATGCGAGACCAATGACGCATCAAAGTATTAAAAACCATGGCAATTCCTTGCCATTTTAATTCTGTTTCAAGGTTGTTATTTATTTTTCATGCACCTCTGCGTGGTGCTGTGAGCCATCGTGCACGATACTGAAAAATCTCGGGAGGGTTTCATGATGCGTGTGTAAGCACATAAAATGACATGGTCGTGTTGCAAAATGCTTGCATAACTATATTATTTTATACAAATTGCCATAATAATTTATATTACATAAAATAATTGCTACAATATTTGCATATTTTAAATCAAATAGATAGCTTTGTGCCGAAATTAATTATCAAAAGTAATTAAAACAAGAAAAAAGATGGCAAAGGTTAAAAAAAGATGGCTGATACTGTTTTGTTTAATATGTTGTATCAGTGTTTTAGGTTTATTTGTTTCAGGTTCTGTTTCTGATTTTGACATGCCCGAATTGACTCCGCAGCAATATGCAAACATGGCGTGGATGATTACAGCCACCATATTTGTGTTGATGATGACTCCGGGACTTGCATTCTTCTATGGCGGCATGGTGAGGGCCAAGAATGTCATAAGCACCATGCTCCAGAGTTTCATTGTCATGGGAGTGGTGAGTGTCATTTGGGTTGTCTTTGGTTTTGGACTGTCGTTTGGAAACGACATATATGGCATAATCGGTAATCCTATGGATTTCTTTATGTTGAAAGGGGTCGGAGCCGAGAATCTGTACCCTAATGAAGGCGGCCTTAATCTGACGCAGCAGGATCTTGCCGTTACCACTATTCCATTGGCGTTGTTTGCGCTGTTTCAAATGAAATTTGCCATTATAACGCCTTCTCTCATTACCGGTTCTTTTGCCGAGAGGGTAAAATTTTCGGGATATCTGATATTCATGATTTTGTGGGTGATTGTTGTTTATTGCCCATTGGCTCATTGGACATGGCATCCCGAAGGAATCTTTGCCAAGATGCATGTCCATGACTTTGCCGGTGGAATAGTGGTTCATGCTGCTTCGGGCGTGGCGGCTTTGACCGGTGCTTTGTTTCTTGGCAAGCGAACGAGCGAAGAGGGGAAGGCTGCCAATATCCCGTTTGTCCTGCTTGGCGCAGCGTTGCTGTGGCTCGGGTGGTTCGGGTTCAATGGCGGTTCCTCGTTGGCCATCGACGGTATTGCCATTTCAGCGTTTCTGAATACCAACACGGCAGCTGCCACGGCAATGGTTACATGGGTGTTTCTCGACTGCCTGCTCGGTCGTCGTCCGTCGGCGATGGGTGCGGCGATAGGCGCGGTAGTGGGACTTGTGGCAATTACTCCGAGTGCAGGTTGGGTGACAGTGGGGCAAAGTATTTTCATCTCGTTTGTCACAACCATGATTTGTAACTTTGCAGTTACTTATAAGGCTAAGAAGCATTTGTTTGACGATGCCCTTGATGTGTTTCCCACTCACGGTGTCGGTGGTATCGTTGGCACGATATTTACGGGGATATTCACATATGGCTACTTTTTCCCGACGGGAAGCGAAGAAATATCGCACATGCAATTCATGCTCAACCATGTGCTGGCGGTGATTATAGTGTTTGCCTACACATTTGTCATGAGTTACGCGCTATATTGGCTGACAAACAAGATGGTGCGTATGCGCGTGTCGCAGAAAAGCGAGCGCATAGGCCTTGATAAATCGCAACATAATGAAGAATATGGAGGCGAGGCTCTTAATACAGAGATTGCCGAAGAGATTCCCTCAGAGGCCGAATGGATGAAATCGGTTTCTGAAAATTAATGAATCTGTTTTGCATGTCAGGCTTCGGTAGACAGCTATCGAAGCCTGATTTTTGTGCCTTTTTTTACAGGATGTTTTGAGTTTCTTGTTGAAAGATTGTTGATTTTGCACAACGATTTCAATTTTATGCCAAATTGTTGTGCTATGGAATAAGTGCTATCGCCTGTTTTTGTCTTGTATGTGTCGGGAGAACTTGATGTTGCCGTTTCATGTTTCTCTTCAAGATAAATTATATCGCCCGACTGCAATTGCACATTGCGGTCTCTCCAGCCAAGGTCGTTGAATGACAATAATTTGCGCCTCCTGATACTGAATTCTTTGGCAATTGCCGCATAAGTGTCTCCTTCTTTTGCTATGACGCAGTACAAGCTGTTGCGCTTTACGATGTCGTGAGTGGAGACGATTTCATTATAAATGTCGCTGTCGATGGAGTGTTCGAGCGATTCATCCCCTTCAAGGTGTTTTGGCGTGGCTATAATCGGTTGTCCTGTGTCGAATTTGTAAAGCTCGTAGGTTTCGATCAATTCGATTAGCTTGTCGGCGTAACGCTTGTCGGTGGCATATCCGCATTCGCGCAGTGTCTTTGCCCATTTCTTGTAATCGGTTACTTTCAATTTGAATAAAGGTGCATAGCGTTTCTTTTTCAAGAACCTTGCATGGTCCTCGAATGATTCCTCGGCCGAGCCGTATTTCCTGAAACATTCATGTCGGCGGTCGTCATCGGCATATATCACGTCGCCGTCCCACAGGTTCTTGTGGCATTTTATGCCAAAGTGGTTGTTTCCCTGTGTGGCGAGCCTGCTTCGTCCCGCACGGCTTTCGAGCAAGCCTTGGGCGAGGGTGATGCTTGCCGGGATTCCGTATTCTTGCTGGTGCCTGATGGCTATTTCCTTGTAGGTGTCGATATATTCAAGATACGCAGCCGATAGCGATTTGTCTTTGGCTGTTGCAAGAGGAATTGCGAGCAGCAACGACAATGTGACGATAAGGGTCCTAAACATGATGGTTGTAGGAAAAAGTTTGTTATATTTGCATAAACAAGAAATGGCCATGGAAGAAAAGATTTTAAGTACAAAGATACGAGTTTACTCGTATAATGAGTTAACCGACACACGCAAAAAATTGGTAGAGCTTGCCCGGGAAGCTACGCGACGTGCCTATGCTCCCTTTAGCAAGTTTAATGTAGGAGCTGCGTTGTTGCTTGGCAATGGTGAGATAGTGACCGGTTCCAATCAAGAGAATGTTGCCTTCCCCTCGGGGACTTGTGCCGAACGAACAACCGTGTTTTACGCCTCGTCGCGTTATCCCGGCGTGCCTTTCGAGAAGCTGGCCATAGCCGCATGGCACGACGGGGATTTTGTCGAAACTCCGACAGCTCCATGCGGGGCATGTCGTCAAGCCATACTGGAGTATGAAACACTTGGAGGCAAGCCCATTGAAATCATCTTGTGCGGCCGGAATGAGGTCTATGTCGTGGAAGATGGAATCAAGGCTCTATTGCCGCTGTGTTTCGACAAGTTTTGACCTTGCTGCCTTACATGAATATTCTGAAAAAACATGAAAAACAGGCACATGTTTGCAAGAATAAATAAAAAATGTAATTTTGTGACATTCGAGATAAGGTTGAAACCATGAATAATCTTATTATCTTCCTTAAAACGGCTGATATGGATAAACGGTTCTGCTTTAAACAATACACAATTATTTAATCAAAGAACACCATTTGTAAGAAATGAGAAAAAATCTTTTTGGAATTTTAATGTTGCTGGCCATGATTTCATGGGTGGCCCCTGTTGTCGCGCAGGAAATTCAGCCGGGAGCGGCAAGTGTGAATGAATATGCGCCGATGCTTGAAGGAAAGCGTGTGGCATTGCTTAGTAATCATACAGGCATGGTAGGTGACAAGCACACTCTCGACGTGATGCTTGAAAAAGGGATAAATGTTACCACGATATTTTCACCCGAACATGGATTCCGTGGAAATGCCGATGCCGGTGAGAAGGTATCGAGCAGCGTGGACAGCAAGACCGGCATTCCCATCGCTTCGCTTTATGAAGGCAACACGAAAATGCCTGCCGCCACGACGATGGACAAATTTGATGTTATCGTAGTCGACATTCAAGATGTGGGATTGAGATATTATACATACTATATCACTATGATTCACCTCATGGATGCCGCAGTGAAATATGACAAGGAATTTATTGTGCTCGACCGTCCTAATCCAAACGGGATGTATGTCGACGGGCCGATTCTCGACATGAAATACAAGTCGGGTGTGGGGTGGTTGCCTATTCCGGTAGTACATGGTATGACTCTTGGAGAATTGGCATTGATGGCCGATGGCGAGGGCTGGCTTGAAGGTGGCAAGCACCTTGGCGACCGCTTGAACGTGGTGAAATGCAAGGGATACACGCATCAAAGCCGTTACGAATTGCCTATTGCCCCGTCGCCTAATTTGAAATCGATGTTATCAATATATCTTTATCCGTCAACTTGCTATTTTGAAGGTACTGTTGCAAGCCTTGGACGAGGAACCGACAAGCCGTTTGAAATTTACGGACATCCCGACATGAAAGGGTGCGATTTCTCGTTTACTCCTCGCAGCGTGCCCGGAGCAAAAAATCCTCCGCTGCTCGATCAAAAATGTTATGGTCGCGATTTGTCGGGACTTGACCCTGAGGAGGTGATAGCGGCAGGAGTCAATCTTGAATATGTCATAGACGCTTACAACAAGGTAGGCATGGGTGACAAGTTCTTCACTTCTTTCTTCGAGAAATTAATAGGCGACGGAAATGTGCGCAAGATGATTGAGGCAGGCAAAAGCGCGGCTGAGATAAAAGCCACATGGAGCGACGATGTCGAAAAATTCAAGCAACAAAGGCGCAAGTACCTTTTGTATGCCGAATGATGTATTGTTGAATTTTAAATTATACGAATGAGCATATGACACCTGTAATTGTCCTTGCCACGATAGTAGGCTATTTTATTTTGCTTTTTCTTGTTTCTTATGTAGCAGGTCGCAATAGCGACAATGCGAGTTTCTTCACGGGCAGCAGGCAGGCTCCGTGGTATATAGTGGCTTTTGCCACGATGGGAGCAGCCATTTCGGGAGTGACTTTCATTTCGGTGCCAGGCATGGTGGTTACCAAGGGATACAGCTATCTGCAAATGGTGCTCGGATTCATAATAGGGTACATCGCCATCGCTTTCGTGCTGGTGCCTCTATTCTACAAGAAGAATCTCATTTCAATCTACGGGTACCTCGAGCAACGTTTCGGGGCGATGACCTATAAAAGCGGAGCATGGTTCTTTTTCGTGTCAAAGATGCTGGGAGCTGCCGTGAGGTTCTTTGTCGTTTGTGTTGTGTTGCAGAGTTTGGTTTTCGAGCCGCTTGGTATTCCTTTCGTGTTCAATGTCATTGTCACCATCGCGTTGATATGGCTCTACACCAAGCAGGGAGGTGTCAAGACTGTCATCTGGACCGATACGCTCAAGTCGTTCTGCCTCGTCATGTCGGTGATTTTGTGCATTATCTTCATTGCTCGCGGACTCGGATATGATTTTTCGACCATGGTTTCGGCTGTTGCTGCCGATGAAACATCGAGGATGTTTTATTTCGACGACCCTAAGTCGGGAGAGTATTTCTGGAAGCAATTCCTTGCCGGTATTTTCATGGTAATAGCTACTTCAGGGCTTGATCAAGACATGATGCAACGCAATCTTGCTTGCAAGAATTCCAAGGAATCGCAGAAGAACATGATTGTGAGTGGAATTTCGCAGTTTTTCGTAATCGCATTGTTCTTGATTCTCGGTACGTTGTTGGTTATTTACGTCCAAAACACTCCGGGACTTGAAATACCTGAAAAAACCGACGAATTATTCGGTCTTGTCGCTGCCGACAAGTCCATGCCGCTCATCGTGGGCATATTGTTCATCCTTGGTTTGATTTCGGCTGCTTATTCGGCTGCCGGCTCGGCGTTGACATCATTGACCACATCGTTTACTGTTGATATTTTGAAAGCTAACGTCAAGCAAGATGAACGCAAGTTGACACGCACTCGCAAGTTTGTCCATCTCGGCATGTCGGTGTGCATGGGCATCGTCATAATTGTGTTCTATATAATAAGCAACAGCGATGCCATAAGCGCGGTTTATACGTTGGCAAGTTACACCTACGGTCCTATATTGGGATTGTTTGCTTTCGGTCTTGCAGTGAAGAGCAAGGTCAGGGACCGTTTTGTGCCTTATGTGTGTGTTGCCGCACCGGTGATATGCTATTTTGCTCAAAAGGCATTGTTTGAATATTTCGGCTATGTCATGAGCTTTGAATTGCTATTGTTGAATGCTGCTGTCACGTTCTTAGGTTTGCTAATGTTGTCGACAGGCAAGAAAATCGAGGAATGATGCCCCCTATGGCGGCGTGCGGTCTGTTATTAAAGCGTTGAAATATGTCAAAAGGGTTGATTAACAAGTATATTTGGATTATCGACACGATACAACGTTATGGCCGCATAACGCGCGAAGAGCTTAACCGGCTGTGGGTGAAGTCGTCGATTGGCGACGGGATGCCCATGGCGCGGCGCACGTTCTATAACTATCGGCAAGGCATAGCCGAGATTTTCAATGTGGTCGTGGAATGCGACCCGTCGACATTTGAATATTATATCGATTCCTCGGGCAGCGAGCAAGAGGACAAGTTGCGCAACTGGCTTCTTGACGCTGCCTCGATGAGCGGTATGTTGTCCGATTCGCGCGATGTCTCCGACCGTATAATTCTTGAAGATGTGCC
Source organism: uncultured Muribaculaceae bacterium (assembly GCA_944321705.1). GTDB lineage: Bacteria > Bacteroidota > Bacteroidia > Bacteroidales > Muribaculaceae > Avimuribaculum. Next base: position 106,651 of record CALUMG010000001.1, read on the forward strand.
GAGCGCGAGAGGCAATTTGCCCGTGGTGATACAGGCGATGAAGGAGTCTTGTCGCATAAATTTTTCCTATAAGGCTTATAATCGCATAAATATAAAGCGCGACATCGTGATTGAGCCTTATTTTGTGCGCATTTTCAAGCAGTTGTGGTATGTGATAGGGTATAATGTCAAGGATGAGGCGATAAAGACTTATTCACTTGACCGAATGAGCGACTTGACCATAAGGCAAGACACGTTTGCAGTGCCTGAAGGGTTCAGTGCCGCCGATTATTTCAAGAATTGTTTCGGAATAATGCAGAGCAAAGGGGAGCCAAAGGAGATTGTTCTGAAGTCTACTGCCAATCAAGCGAAATATCTGCGTGCATTGCCATTGCATCATTCTCAGCGTGAAGAGGTGCATGACAGTTATTCGCTGTTCCATTATAAGTTGTTGATTACCTATGATTTCGTGCAGGAAATTCTTTCTTTGGGTTCTCAGGTGCAAGTGATTGCGCCGCCCGAGTTGAAAGCTGTCGTCGTCAATGAATTGAAACTTGCGCTCGACAGTTATGATTGATGCTTCACAACGGAGTTGCGGTTGAATTTTGGTGAGATTTTGGCATGGTTTTGCAGTTTCTCATGCAAGACCAAGTCCGAGTTCAACTATGAGCCGTTTTATGTCGGGGTTGCGTTTTGCAAGGTCTTCGGCGATTTCGCGCGGCGACCAGTATTTGGGCGCAGGTCCCGATTCTTTAACTTTTATTTCCAATGCCACCATGTCGTTGGCAAGCTTGTCGCGAAGGAATGCCATTATTTCGGTCAGTCGGGTCTTTATGAATTCCACCTGTCCTATGTTGTCGACATATATCTCATAGAGCGTGTCGTTGACTTTTTGAGGCAGTGCGGTGCGCATCGTGTTCACTATCACTTGTTCGCGAGGATGGGTGGCGATGTAGTCGTTCCATGCCTCCAGCATCTGTTCGTCGGTGAATGTCTCGTTGCGGCGCGTGGCCCTGTGCTGAGTGCTTGCACTCGACATCTCGCTTGTGTTGCTTGTGCTCGGTTTTGGAGTGTCGATGTTGTTTATTAGGATTCTTGGAGGAATGTTTGCGGCATTTGGAGCCGTCTGTGCCGGTTTTGGCCGTTGAGAGTAGGTGACGGCAGGCTCGGTGGAGAAATGCGTTGAAACAGGCTGTTGTTGCGTCACAGGGGCATTGTTGCTTGGTTGTGCCGTGGGCTGCGTGTGCGCAGTAGGGGCATAGGATGTCTGTGCTGTTGGTTTTGTTGCCGATGCGGTTTGTTGTGTCGCAGAACCGGTAGTATTTGGAGTTTGTTGCTTGTTGCCTGTTCCATTGCCACCTGTCTCAGGTCCCGGAGAGGGAGATTTTGGTTCAAGAAGCCTGCAAATCTTGATGAGGGTAAGCTCTACGAGAAATTGCTTGTTGGCTGCCGTGCGGTAATTGAGGTCGCAACTGTTGCACAGGTCCATGGCAAGGTAATAAAACTTGGGATGGAATTTCACCGATTCATTGATGAAGCGTGCCGCAACTTCCTCGCCCATGTCAAGGAGCTTGTGGGTTTGTGGAGTCGATGCCACCATCATGTCGCGTATGTGCTTTGCAAGACCGTTTATGAAAAACAGCGAGTCAAAACCTTTGTCGCGTATTTCTTTGTATATCAACAGTGCTTCGGGAACGTTGCTTGTCCTGAAGGCTTCCATCAGCCTGAAGTAGTAATCGTGATCGAGCACGTTTAGGTTCTCGATCGTCGATGCGTATGTGATGTTGCCTCCCGACGAAGCGGCCACTTGGTCGAATATCGACAATGCATCGCGCATTGCACCGTCGGCCTTTTGTGCTATTATGTTCAGCGCGGCCGGCTCGGCGTTTATCCCTTCGTTTGAAGCGATGTATTTCAATTGTGCCGCGATGTCGGCAATTGTGATGCGCGAGAAGTCATATATCTGGCATCTCGACAATATCGTAGGGATTATTTTGTGCTTCTCGGTGGTGGCGAGGATGAAAATCGCATGAGCCGGCGGCTCTTCGAGTGTCTTTAGAAAGGCGTTGAAGGCGGCGGTTGAAAGCATGTGCACCTCGTCGATTATGAACACGCGGTATTTGCCTATTTGAGGCGGTATCCTGACTTGCTCGATGAGGTTGCGTATGTCGTCGACCGAGTTGTTTGACGCGGCATCGAGTTCCACGATGTTCAGCGACCGTTGCTCGTTGAAAGCCATGCACGATTCACACTCGTTGCATGCCTCGCCGTCGGCGGTCGGATGAAGGCAGTTTATGGTTTTTGCGAATATTCGTGCGCATGAGGTCTTGCCTACGCCCCTTGGACCGCAAAACAGGTAGGCATGAGCCAAATGCCCCGAGTCGATTGCCGATTTCAAGGTATGCGTCAACGCTTGTTGTCCCACTACGTTTTTAAATGTGGTGGGGCGATATTTCCGGGCAGATACGATGTATTGTTCCATCAATAAAGAAATTATAAATGCAAATTTAAGCAAATCGGCATTCAATAGGAAATAATTTGTTGGAAATAGCTGCACTTCTGTAAAGGCAGGATGGATTTGACAGGGAAGAGCCTGTTTGGGAAATGCCGCGATTGTCGCAGAAATGTTAAAATGTAAAATTGTCTTTTAGTCCGTTTGGTTATGTTTGGACCAATTTATTTTCATGTCTAATTATCTAAATTCAACGTCAATCAGCACGAATGCTTTTTGTAATCATTTGATAATAAGCGGTATAGTAAAATTTGCCGTTACCAACGAAGTAACGGCAGAAAAATTAGGCGAAAAAACGAAAAAATTGAGAGAAAAAAACTCTTTTCATTATTACTATTAAAGTTTTTATTATTATGATTAAAAAGTTTTTAAGTGCAACCCTGTACGGAGCTTTATTGTTGGGCTTGTCAGGGGCGTTTGTAGCTTGTAAGGACTACGACGAGGACATTCAAGGACTTGACGACCGCTTGACGGCTGTTGAGAACAAGGTGACCGAGTTGGAAGCCGCAATCAACGCCGGCGCAGTCATCAGCGACGTCAAGACTACAGAAAATGGCGTTACAGTGACATTGAGCGACGGCACATCATTTGACTTGACCAACGGCAAGGACGGTGCGACAGGCGCAACCGGAGCAGCCGGAGCACCGGGATCAGTTGTTGAAATCATCGACGGTTACTGGTACATCGACGGTGAAAACACCGGACTTGCAGCCCAAGGCCCACAAGGAGAAAAGGGTGAGCAAGGCGAACAAGGACCTGCCGGACCTCAAGGCCCACAAGGTGAGCAAGGCGAACAAGGACCTGCCGGACCTCAAGGCCCACAAGGTGAGCAAGGTATACAAGGACCCGAAGGACCACAAGGACCTGCTGGTGATGACGGCTTGAACGGTGACTACTATTACCCATGCACCGACCAAGAAGATGTGAACTACGGCAAGTGGATCAAGGTTAACGGTGAAACAGGTGAAGAAACCGTTACCGACATGATGTGGTTGCCGGCCGGCACATTGACTGCCGTTTGGGACACTGTTAACGGTTACTTGACTATCTGCAACGTCGTTGACTCGGAAGGTAAAACTACGAAATACACAATCAAGACTTTCGAACAACTCACTTCGATTGCATTCATCCCGACTGAAATCCAAGACGGACTTGGCGTTATGGATTATTATTCTTTGACTATCTATAACAGCACGTCAAAAGAATATGAATTTGAAGTAGCAAGCAATCTCAAGATGCCGTTCCGTCTCAACCCGGGCAACGCAAGGATCAATTTTGAAACCATGTCGTTCTCGTTCATCGACCGCAAGGTTGCAGTTCGTGCAGCTGGCGACAACAACTCATTCTTGAGCGTGGTTGGTACTCCGGATCACAACGGTGACGAACTTATCGTTACTGCAAAGGCCAACAGCATCAAGGCCCTTGCTGCCAATGAACACAACATTGTTGCTTTGCAAGCCGTTGAAGATAACCGTGCTATCGTTTCTGATTATGTAATAATCAACAGCGAAGAACTTAAGTCCTACGCTATTGCTAAGGAAGTAGAAAATGTTCCTGTTAAGCCGACCGAATATTATACAGAAACCAAGCCGACAAGTGTTAGTGCAGCAACTACTGCCGACGTTGAACTTGTTTACAATCAATCGCTCGACCTCAAGACCGTATCTGAGGCATGGGCTAAGGATATTGACAAGAGCCTCGTTGAAGCAGGATTTAGCGAATACTTGACCTACAAGTTCTCTCAAATTACGGTTACGGGCGAGGATGATACTGAACAAGGCTATTACACTTCGGTAACCGAAGATGGTATCATGACTGTAAAGAATGCCAATGTTGCCGCTATCGGTCGCAAGCCTGTAGTAGAAGTTAAAGCTTCCATCAACGGCAAACTCATCGCAACTGGTTATATCGTAGTTGAAGTTGTAAGAGCTCCATCTGTTGACTTGACTCCGCTTGAAATCACTAAGAACATTGAAATTGAATACACTAAACTTCCAATTGACGGTTCTTATGCTTACAATTTGGACGAAGACTGCAAGTATAAGTGGCAAGATGTAAATGACGACATTTACACCGCACTTCAAATCCCGGCTGAAGAATTTGAAAGCAGATATAACGCGGGAACTGCAACTCCGGCTATCACCGGTATCGACGTTAAGGTTAACGATCTTAATGACAACGGTACTAAGACCGACGCTTTGGTTGAAATCGGATTCAACAACACTGTATTGGTTAAGGAAGGTTCATTCACTGTAACTTACAAGGCTAAGAATGAAAAGGCCGACCGCGACATCGTGATTACTTACAACTACAAGGTAACCGACAACTGCGCAGTACCTGAATTTGCTCCTGAATATGTATCTAACAATGTCCACACTGTTAAGGGCAAGCTCGTAAACGGCAGATGGCAACTTCAAGCCACTATGGCTGAAGCATTTGAAGGCTACTTGGCTGAATATAGCGAACCTAACCACACTTACAATTTCGAATTTGTACCGATGACTCCTGAACAAACTGGTGCAACAATCAGCAACACCGGTAACTTCAAGACTCAAGAAATCGCTCTTGATGGCGAATTGACCGGTGCTTCCAAGGAATTCGAGGTGGTATTGGTAGCAACTCGTGCCAACGGTGAAAAGCATGATGTTGTTGCTTACACTGTAAGGTTCGAAACTCCGATCATGCTTGAAGTTACCGACATTGCTCTTGAAACAAAGGTTGAACCATCGACTGCCGACTTCTGGGATCACTTGGTAGTAACAGAAACCATCAGTGGTGAAGTTCTTTACAACGGTCCTGAAAATCAAACTTGGAACACCGACGCATTGAACAGGTTCGGTTTGACAACAGGCGACTTCGACTTCACTTACGGTGTAGCTGACGACCAAAATGGTAACTTGACTGTTGAAGTTGCTGACGGTGAGGCTCACATCCTTACTTGGGACAATGAAGGTTCAGTTCTTATACAGAACATCTTGGTTAACTCTGAAGTTAACATGACAGTTAGCGGTATCGTTGACTTGGATGTTAATGGTAACATCACATTGTTGAAAAACAATTGATTTGGATATGCGCAATGCATTAAACTCGATAATCAAGGATAAAAAGCAAGTAATAGGTTGATACGTGATTAAGATTGTCTAATAGAAGTCCTTGATGAATATGATGGAGGGGGAGCCGTTGAGGCTGTCCCTCCATTTTTTATTATCCGCGAGCAAGTGCAGTGGAATTGCTTTCGCCCACTTTTGTAGAGACGCGATTCATCGCGTCTAAAAGAACCGCCTACATTGCCAATTTGCTCCTTCAGACGCGATGAATCGCGTCTCTACAAAGGTGGGTTCATTTCACATGACAGGGTCATTTCAATACAATGCTATAAAACGAGAGGTGCGCAGCCGCAGTGGGTCACGCACCTCTTTGTCAATTATAAATTAAATGTCTTGATTAATCGTCGTATTCGGCCGTCAAGAAATTTCCGTTACGGTCAAATTTAAGTTCGAGTCTCGAAGCCAGACGCAACTCGTAGGAGTCGATGTCGTCGGCATCAAAGCTCATGTCGGTTACTGCCACGCCCTTGTGGTTGGTGTTCAGGTAGTTTGCTATCGCAGCCGGGATAACCTTGGTGTTTATTCCCTTATAGTTGGAAATCTCCTCCCAACGGCCGTTATGACGGAACTCGATGACAGTGCCGTCCGACAAGAACACCTTGTAGTCGGGGCGGAAAAAGTCATCATCAACAGAAGCTGCTGTAACGGTTGCCGGAGCAAAATTCTTTATGAATGCAGTGGCTTCGGCCGGCAATTCGGTTGCTGCGATAGGTTTGTCGTCGGCGCTCATTGAGAAAGAGAAAAGAGCTGACGCAAATAATAAAGACATAAATACTTTCTTCATATCAAAGAATCTTAAAAAATTAATAATAAACCATATCGGTGGAAAAAGATATTTTTCCCAATGTAACAAATGTATTCCGAAAGATTTGAACGACTACTTAAAATGGCTTAAAAATGGCAAAATATCAATTAAAGGAAATCAACAAATGTAGAAATTTCTGATAATATGTATAAAATAGACCTGTTTCGTTCTGTTTTATACCAAAAATCCCCACACATGAGAATATTAAAATGCCCGTAGAGACGCGATTTATCGCGTCTGAAAACCGGTATGTATGTCATATTCGTTCCTTTAGACGCGATGAATCGCGTCTCTACGTTAAACAGTTGACAGGATAGGATGAGTTTCGGCAGTGTCAAAAATCTTGAACAGGTTCAATTTTTTGCCATTGCTCTCAACTTTCACTATCTTTGCACTTTATAATAGCAAAAAGTGTTTAATAATTATGAGCATACTTGATTTAAGCGAACAAGAGATTGTGAGGCGCAACAGTTTGGAGGAATTGCGCAAAATGGGCATAAATCCTTATCCGGCAGCCGAATACGTTGTAACGGGCTACACGGATGAAATAAAAGCCAACTTCAAGGATGACGAGCCAAAACGCCAAGTGAGCATCGCCGGACGCGTAATGAGCCGTCGCATCATGGGCAAAGCCTCGTTCATGGAGCTTCAAGACTCGAAGGGTCGCATACAAGTATACATAAGCCGTGATGATTTGTGTCCCGGCGAGGATAAAGACCTGTATAACGTGGTCTTCAAGAAATTGCTCGACATAGGCGACTTCGTGGGCATTGAGGGATTTGTGTTCCGCACGCAGATGGGCGAAATAACCGTTCATGCCGAAAAATTGACGCTGCTCAGCAAGTCGATTCGCCCGTTGCCCATCGTGAAGATGAAGGACGGAGTGACCTACGACGCATTTGACGATCCTGAGTTGCGTTATCGCCGCCGTTATGTCGACCTTATCGTGAACAGCCATGTAAAAGATATTTTCATAAAGCGCACCAAGGTCTACAACTCGATGCGCGAGTATTTCAACGGCAAGGGGTATCTTGAAGTTGAAACACCTATCTTGCAATCCATCCCGGGCGGTGCCGCCGCGCGTCCTTTCATCACTCACCACAATGCGCTCGACATTCCGTTGTATCTGCGCATTGCCGACGAGCTTTACTTGAAACGTCTCATCGTGGGCGGCTTTGAGGGCGTGTATGAATTTGGAAAGAATTTCCGCAACGAGGGCATGGACCGCACCCACAACCCGGAGTTCACTTGCATGGAAATATATGTTTCCTACAAGGATTACAACTGGATGATGGATTTCACCGAGAAGATGCTCGAAAAAGTGTGCATGGACGTGAATGGCTGCTACGAAGTGAAGGTTGGCGACAACATCATCAACTTCAAGGCTCCCTACAAGCGCGTCACGATGCTCGACAGCATAAAGGAATTTACCGGTTACGACCTCACGGGCAAGACCGAGGATGAAATACGCGCCATCTGCAAGGAATTGAAGATGGAAGTTGACGAGACAATGGGCAAAGGCAAGCTCATCGACGAGATTTTCGGCCAATTCTGCGAAGGCAATTACATCCAGCCTACGTTCATCACCGATTATCCTGTTGAAATGTCGCCGCTCACCAAGCGTCACCGCGACAATCCCGACCTCACCGAGCGTTTCGAGCTTATGGTGAACGGAAAGGAATTGTGCAACGCCTATTCCGAGCTTAACGACCCGATAGACCAGGCCGAGCGATTCAAGGAGCAATTGCGATTGAGCGAAAAAGGTGACGACGAGGCAATGTTCATCGACCAAGACTTTGTCCGCGCGCTTGAATACGGAATGCCGCCCACATCGGGAATGGGAATCGGCATGGACCGCCTCGTGATGCTCATGACAGGCCAATCGACCATACAGGAAGTGCTGCTGTTCCCGCAGATGCGTCCCGAAAAGACCGAGCCGCGCGACAAGGCCGAGCGTTTCATCGCCACGGGCGTGCCGGCCGAGTGGGTCGATGCCGTGCAAAAGGCAGGCTGCATGACCGTTGAAGCCCTTGCCGGAGCCGGAGCCGGAAAATTGCACCAGGACTTGTGCGGGCTTAACAAAAAATACAAGTTGGAATTGAAAAATCCTACCATCGACGATGTGAAGCAGTGGATTGAAAATGCCGCTGCCGCAATCGATGGCAATGAGAAATAATGATAATCATAAAAGCTGTTTTTACCAAAACTTAATATCATGACAACAAACAGGACGGGAAAAATGGCGGTGATGGGAGGTGGCAGCTGGGCCACTGCCCTTGCCAAGCTGTTGTTGCTCGCCAGCGATGCCGATATCTTGTGGTATATGCGCCGCGACGACCGCATTGCCGACTTCAAGCGTTTGAACCACAACCCGGTGTACTTGTCGGACGTTCGTTTCGATACCGACAGGATATATTTTTCAAGCGACATCAACGATGTGTGCAACCGTGCCGACACATTGCTGCTGGCAATGCCGTCGCCCTACATCAAGTCGCATCTTGCCAAGTTGACGGTCGACATCAGCGACAAGAATCTGGTGAGTGCAGTAAAAGGCATAGTGCCCGATGAGAATCTCGTGGTGTCGGAGTACATGAAACGGTTCTACGGCGTTCATGGCGACAGGCTTGTCGTGGTGAGCGGTCCTTGCCATGCCGAGGAAGTCGCGCTCGAACGCCTCAGCTATCTCACCGTCGGGTCGACAAATGAAGAAATGGCTGCCGACGTGGCCAAGCGTTTCAACGGCAAGTCGATGCGCACAATCCTTTCACACGACGTGACGGGCATCGAGTATGCCGCCGTGTTGAAGAATGTGTACGCCATTGCTGCCGGCATCGTCCACGGAATGAAAGGCGGCGACAATTTCCTTGCCGTTTTGTTGTCAAACGCGATACGCGAAATGGATGCTTTCGTGTCGGCCGCAAGTCCCGGCACGCGCAACATTTGCGACTCGGTTTATCTGGGCGACCTGCTCGTGACAAGTTATTCGCGCTTCAGCCGCAACCACAACTTCGGCTCGATGATAGGCAAAGGCTATTCGGTAAAGGCGGCCATGATGGAAATGGAAATGATCGCCGAGGGCTATTACGGCACCAAGTGCATATATGAGATAAATCGCGACTACAAAGTGCCTATGCCGATTCTCGACGGCGTGTATGAAATCCTGTATAATTACAGGCCGGCAGTGCGCATCATCGAAGAAATGGCATCTTCGTTCCATTGAGAAGGCTGCCGCCACAGCAGGCATGACCATCTGGCTTAGAAAAAATGATATTCAAAATGACCTTTATAATTCAAAGAAGCAAATGAAAACAATTCAAGTTAACAACCGTAACGTGCTCGGAACTGTAACCGAGGCCGACATCAACGGCTTGCAAGCCAATGCAGCCGACGCAATGGACAAGCTCCACAATGGAACAGGAGCCGGAAATGACTTTTTGGGATGGTTGCACTTGCCAAGCGAAACCCCCGAAAGCCTCTTGAATGACATTGAAGCAACTGCCAAGTGCTTTAACGACTGCGAGTATGTCGTAGCCGTGGGAATCGGTGGCAGTTATCTTGGCGCAAAGGCCGTAATTGAGGCTTTGAGCGACTCGTTTGCCGCTTACAAACCTGCAAAAGGCCCTCGCGTGCTGTTTGCAGGACAAAATATCGGAGAAGACTACCTCCACGAACTTAAAGGCTTGCTCGCCGGCAAGAAATTCGGTATAATCGTCATTTCAAAGTCGGGAACAACCACCGAGCCGGCCATCGCTTTCCGCATGCTCAAGGAAATGCTTGAAGCTCAGGAAGGCAAGCAATTTGCTGCCGGACACATCGTTGCAATCACCGATGCCAAGAAGGGCGCTTTGCGCAAACTTGCCACCGAGGAAGGCTACAAGACATTTGTCATTGCCGACAACGTGGGCGGTCGTTTCTCTGTGCTCACTCCGGTTGGCTTGTTGCCTATCGCCGTTGCCGGATATGACATCCATGCGTTGATTGCAGGTGCAAAAGCAATGGAAGAAGCAACTGCAAAGGCCGGAAGCATTGCCGAAACTTATGCAATGACTCGAAATGCCCTTTACAACGCCGGCAAGAAGATTGAAATCCTCGTTAACTTCAACCCGAAATTGCACTACTTCGGTGAATGGTGGAAGCAACTTTACGGTGAAAGCGAAGGCAAGGAAGGCAAGGGCATTTTCCCTGCTGCCGTAGACAACACTACCGACCTTCACTCAATGGGTCAATGGATTCAAGAGGGAGAGCGCATAATTTTTGAAACCGTGTTGTCGGTTGAAGAACAAGAACACGAAGAAGTAATTCCGAGCGACGAGGCAAACCTCGACGGGCTTAACTACATCGCCGGAAAGCGCGTGGACGAAGTCAACAAGATGGCCGAACTCGGCACTTGCATCGCTCATGTCGATGGAAATGTGCCAAACATAAAGGTTACGATTCCTAAGTTGACCGAGCAATACCTTGGCGAACTCATATATTTCTTTGAAAAGGCTTGTGGCATCAGCGGTTACATCCTTGGCGTGAATCCGTTCAACCAACCGGGTGTGGAAGCCTATAAGAAGAACATGTTCGCCCTGCTTAACAAGCCCGGTTACGAAGCCGAAAGCGCTGCAATACAAGCTAAATTGAAATAAGCATCTGCCATAACTTGTATTGGGTTTGCCGCTTTTCGATTTCTTTGCGGCCTGACCCCTCTGCTCGTGTCACGGCATTTTATGAGATAGTCGCTTCTGCATGCCCATGCTGCATGTGGAAGCGACTTTATTTTTTCTTTATAGCATGTGCCATGAATCGATTAGCCTTTATGTGTTGTTATTGTTCGCGATGAGGAATGCGGAGTTGTTGTTTCAACGATAAAAGTGCAACAGGGGAAGACTGCTTTGGAGTCGGACATTTGGAGGATATGTTTAATGTTATCCGAGTTTAATTGCTTTTAAGTCAGCGATTTAAAAGCTTCACTACGTTCTTTTTTGCAGACATGAAAAATGCCGTTACTTCGTTGGTAACGGCAAAATACTCGCTGCAAATATATGTGTTTTTTTTCAAACCAACAAAATAATGTGTTTTTTTTGAAAAAAACTCGAAAAAAAGTGATGAATAAAACCAAAAAAATGTTTTAATGAATCCAAAAACAGTATTTGAATTGCTTCATTCCGTAATTGAGGAACTAAAAGCAAACGCTCAATGGGGTACTGCCCATGTCTATCAGAGCACTTATAATATCCTATCTTTATATAGAGGAAACACGGATTTAAAATTTAGGGAAATGACTCCTACTCTAATCAAGGATTTTGAGATTTTTCTACGACACAGGAAATGCACTTGGAACACGGTATCCACTTATATGAAAGTGCTGAAAGCAATCTACAATCGAGCCGTGGATTATGGGTTGGCTCCATTCGTGCCACGGTTGTTCGGACATGTGCACACACATGTCGACAGCCGACGCAAAAGAGCCCTCGAAGCAGGAGAAATGGGCGACTTGTTGTTTTCCGACAAGAACAATCTGGATGTCAATAAGATACTGCCCGACAAACTGGTCTATGTGCGTGCCGTTTTCTCTCTTATGTTCATGTTGCGTGGCATGGCTTTTGTCGACATTGCCTTCTTGCGTAAAACCGACATTCAAGGTAATCTGTTGATATACAGGCGAAGGAAAACGAGAAAATTGATAACTGTGCGCTTGACCAAAGATGCACGGGACATCATTTCGCAAGTAATGGACAAGTATCCCGAATCGCCCTATTTATTTCCTTTCATAACCAGTCCCGAAGGGTCGGAAGAGGCTTACCGCGAGTATCAGTTGGCTCTTCGCAGCTTCAACCATCGGCTAAAAGCCTTGTCGGACATGTTTGCCGGAAAAATCCACTTGAGTTCCTACACGGCTCGCCACACATGGGCCACAATGGCTTATTATTGTGAAATTCACCAAGGTATAATATCGGAAGCGATGGGACACTCGTCGATAACCGTAACAGAAACCTATTTGAAACCGTTTAAGGAAGAGCGAATAGACCGTGCCAACCGCAAGGTGATTTCTTATGTCAAGAAGAAAGCCCATGCAGTGACACATGGAGCCGAGTCTGACTCATGACGTATTTGCAAATTTTTCCAATTTATCAAAGGCAAATGGGCATTTTTGCTCGTTTGTCTTTTGTTTTGCGCTGATAATCAAGTTGATATGTTATTTTGCCGTTACCAACGAAGTAACGGCAGAAAAACAAGGCTAAAGAAAGAAAAAAACGAGAGAAAAAACTCTTTTCATTATTACTATTAAAGTTTTTATTATTATGATTAAAAAGTTTTTAAGTGCAACCCTGTACGGAGCTTTATTGTTGGGCTTGTCAGGGGCGTTTGTAGCTTGTAAGGACTACGACGAGGACATTCAAGGACTTGACGACCGCTTGACGGCTGTTGAGAACAAGGTGACCGAGTTGGAAGCCGCAATCAACGCCGGCGCAGTCATCAGCGACGTCAAGACTACAGAAAATGGCGTTACAGTGACATTGAGCGACGGCACATCGTTTGACTTGACCAACGGTAAGGACGGTGCGACAGGCGCAACCGGAGCAGCCGGTCAAGATGGCGCACCGGGATCTGTAGTTGAAATCATCGACGGTTACTGGTATATCGACGGTGAAAACACCGGACTTGCAGCCCAAGGACCTAAGGGTGACAAGGGTGACAAGGGCGACAAAGGTGACAAGGGTGACCAAGGCGAACAAGGACCTGCCGGACCTCAAGGCCCACAAGGTGAACAGGGTGAGCAAGGACCTGAAGGACCACAAGGACCTGAAGGACCACAAGGACCCGAAGGACCACAAGGACCTGAAGGACCACAAGGACCTGAAGGACCACAAGGACCCGAAGGACCACAAGGACCTGCTGGTGATGACGGCTTGAACGGTGACTACTATTACCCATGCACCGACCAAGAAGATGAAGACTACGGCAAGTGGATCAAGGTTGACGGTGAAACAGATGAAGAAACTGTTACCGACATGTTGTGGTTGCCGGCCGGCACATTGACAGCCGTTTGGGACACTGAAAACGGTTACTTGACCATCCACAACATCGTTGACTCGGAAGGCAACGTTACTTCTTACAGCATAAAGACTGAAGTGCCTCTTGCTTCTCTCGCATTCGTGCCTGAAGTTATGCAAGACGGACTGGGTGTAATCGACTTCTATTCTCTTTACACTCCGGGAACTGCCCACAAGTATCTTGCTACCAACCAACCGATAGTAACTTATCGCATGAACCCGAACAACGCAGATACCCGCAACTGGGATTGGAGCTTCATCAACCGCTCCGTAGTAATGCGTGCAATCGACGGTGACGAAAATACTCTTGTATCCATCATCGGCGAACCGACAATTCCGGGTGACGGCAGCATCGAGTTCCAAATCACAGCCGACGACGACGTTCTTAAGGCAGTTGCAAAGGAAGGCAAGGAAGCACTTACCGCACTTGTTGCAACAAGCACCATCGAATCGGAAAAACAACGTGAAATCGTTTCTGACTACTCTCTTGTTAAGTCGACTGACTTGTATGCATACGGCATAGCAAACGAAGAGACTGTAAAGATTGAAAAGGACGGTTCATTCACTTGGGTCGAAGGAACTTCTGACTTGTTCACTGCATGTCCTTCAAATGCAACTGTAAACAATTTCGACTTCCCTGCTCCTGAAGAGGATTTGACAGAAGGCGACAAGGAAGTAAATCTTATCTACGGTGAAAGCATCGACCTTAAGGACTATGTTGAATTGTGGGAAACTAACGTAAACGACGCAGTCGTAGACCTCGGTTTCGTTCCTGAATATTCATTCCGCATCCTTAAAGATTACATTGCTCCTGACAAGACCAACCAAGGCGACTTCATCTCTTTGACCGAAGATGGTATCGTAACCACTACTTCTCTTCAAGGAGCAGTTGGCCGCAAGCCAATCGTAATCGTTACTGCTTCTTACAATGGCAACGAACTTGCTACCGCATACGTTCGCTTGAACATCGTTAACCAAGACATGAGCGACCTTGTTGTAGCTCCTATCGAAATCGGTACAATTGAATACTCTTCAATCGTTGCAGGCAAGGCTCTACACGAATTCGACCGTCTTGCATTCGCACAACAAGTTCTCGATGAACTCGGCATGACTCAAGAGCAATTTGCTGCAATCTACTTGGATACGAAGGTAAAAGTTGAGGCTGAAGAAGGTGTTGACATCACTTCTGACTTGAAACTTGCTGCAGGTGAAGACGTAGCTTATGTTACATTCGGCTTGAATCCTGATGTTAAGGTTCTTGGCAACGAAAGAACTGCTACTATCAAGCTTGTTCCGACAATGGATAAGAATTACCGTACTGTAGTCATCACTTACACTTACACTGTAGTTGACAACTGCGCTAAACCTCAATTGAGCAGCACATACGTTAACGAAGACGGTGTAATGCAAATCGTAGGTATCGAAAAGGATACTGAGTCTACTATCGACCACATGTGGAAGTACAAATCACAGAACTTGTGGGCAGCTTACGGCTACGGTGACCTCGGAAACGGCAAGACTTACAAAGTTCCTGGCAACCACGAAAACGTAAGATTCCGCTTCTATCAAGAAAAAGTTGAATCAACTGACTTGTTGGTACGCGAATGGCCTAACCCAAGTGACAAGACAGTCATGACTATCAGCGAAGGAACTTACGACAACCAGACTATCTCTCTTGACGGTGGTTGGGATGGCGCTAAGGCAACTGTAGAGCTTGTAGCTGACCGCTTGAACGGTGAAGAATGCATCATCGGCACATTCGATGTTGAATTCGTTAACCCGCTCGAAATCACAGTAGAAGACATCGTTCTTGAAACAGTTCCTGGTGAAGCCGGATTCTCGGTTGACTTGAAGGAGAAATTCACTGTTACATTCAACGGTGTTGTAATCTGGGAAGCAGGCGCATGGGCTGAAGACATTCCTGCCAACGCACTTCCGACAGGATTCGATGCTTCTGACTTGAGAAGTTGGAACTACGACTTCAAGGCTAACACGCTTCTTGGTGACAACTTGAAGATTGTTGACGGTGTATTGACATGGTATGGTGACGAAACAATCGTCAACCCGATCGAAACTTCTTCAATCGTTGAAGTAGAAATCTGGGGCGTATGCCACACAACCGGCACAGGCAAGATCACTGTGAAATAAATTAGCGCAATGCATTAAACTCGATAATCAAGGATAAAAAGCAAGTAATAGGTTGATACGTGATTAAGATTGTCTAATAGAAGTCCTTGATGAATATGATGGAGGGGGAGCCGTTGAGGCTGTCCCTCCATTTTTTTATTATCCGCGAGCAAGTGCAGTGGAATTGTTTTCGCCCACTTTTGTAGAGACGCGATTCATCGCGTCTGAAGGAGCTAACCAAGGGGAGGATGACCTGTTTCGAATGATAGATGAGTCGGATGTTGTTTTTTAGACGCGATGAATCGCGTCTCTACAATGGTCATTCGAGATTATTCATGATAAGCATTTCCATGTTTCGATAATCGGTAACAGATATAGGTGTGCCGGAATTGTTGCTAAATGGCATGAAAACATGGTTGTTTGTAGGAAATTTGTAAATTCATGGAGCAATGTCTATATTTGTGTCTATATAACAATAAGTAAAATGCCTGAAGAAAAAAATTATTGTTACAAGTATCCCCGGGCAGCATTGACCACCGATTGCGTGGTGTTTACGGTTGAAGAAAAGGACAGGAGAGACCATGAAGGAAAACGCATGTCGCTGAACGTGCTGCTTGTGAAAAGGAAAAATCCTCCGTTTGAAGGCCAATGGGCCTTTCCGGGCGGATTCATGAGAATGAACGAGACGGTGGAGGGATGCGCAATAAGGGAGCTTAAGGAAGAAACCAACATTTCGATAGAGGAATGGCAATTGCGACAATTGGGAGTATTCAGCGAGCCGGACCGGGATCCACGCGAGCGCGTGGTGACCATTGCCTTTTACGCGCTCATGAAGATGGTCGACGACGAGAGCGGCGTGGCCTTGAAGGCTCTTGGCGGTGACGATGCCGCCGAGGCACGTTTCTTCGACATATCGGAAGTGAAGGAAATGCACCTTGCGTTTGACCATGACAAGATTTTCGAGAAGGCGTTGTCGACGTTGCGTGAGCGCATTCATTTCGAGCCTGTGGGATTTATGCTGCTAAAGGACAAGTTCACCTTGTCGCAGTTGCAAGACATATACGAGATAATACTCGAGGCGGGTCTGGACAAGCGCAATTTCATACGCAAGATGCAAAGCCTTAAAATCATCAACCCACTCGAAGAAAAATTGAAAGGAACCGACTATAAAGCTCCGCGCCTGTATGAGTTCAACAAGAAGGAATATGACAACAAGCTCAATGAGATAATCCACAGTGTAAAATTGTGAACAGGTGGGTTGGCAGCTCTTTTCGGAACATTTTTACCGACAAAATTTGGAAATGCACCGCATTTGGGATATTTTAGTAGCGTATTCTTGAACAAGGCCGTGCGGGCGAGTCGCTGCATGATACCAATTTGAGAAAAAATAACATTCAATAATTATTAACAATTACGAAACAAAGTCATGAAAGAATTAAAAGGAACAAAAACCGAAGCCAATTTGTGGACAGCGTTCGCAGGCGAGTCTCAAGCACGCAACAAGTACACTTACTATGCGTCAAAGGCGAAGAAAGACGGATATGTACAAATAGCTGCGATATTTGAGGAAACTGCCGCCAATGAAAAAGAACATGCGAAATTGTGGTTCAAGCTGCTCAAGGGCGGTGAAATACCTTCTACTGCCGAGAACTTGCTCGATGCCGCCGAAGGTGAGAACTATGAATGGACCGACATGTATGCAAAGATGGCCGAAGAGGCTCGTGAAGAAGGTTTCAATGAGATTGCAGCGGCATTTGAGGGCGTGGCAAAGATTGAAAAAGAGCATGAGGAACGTTATCGCAAGTTGCTCAAGAATGTGGAGACAGGAACAGTGTTCTCAAAGGATGGCGACACAATCTGGCAATGCTCCAACTGTGGCCACATCGTGATAGGCAAGAAAGCTCCGATGATGTGCCCGGTGTGCAAGCATCCGCAAGCATATTTCCAAATCAAGGCCGAGAATTATTAATCAGGGCTTGACCGACGACAGTAAAACGAAAGGGTGTGCCGCAATTGCGGTGCATCCTTTCGCATGTTTATGAAATTATATTTATCCTTTTAATTTGGTTTGCAAATAGGAGAAAAATAAGTAAATTTGCAAACCAGGTGCGTGTGATAAAATAGATTATGGAAAATATTTTTGGAAAAAGACTTGCCAATGCGCGTAAGATTAAGTGCTTGTCGCAGAGAGAACTTTGTGATAAAATAGGAGGAATTGTGTCAAGCAATGCCATAGCCAAGTATGAAACAGGGAAGATGTTGCCTTCCAGCACAGTCCTTATAGCTTTGTCAAAGGCTTTAAATATGGAACTTGATTATTTCTTCCGTCCATTCACGTTTCAGATAGATTCCAATAAATTTGAATTTCGCAAGAAATCTTCACTTGGGAAAAAACAAGAAAATGCCTTAAAAGAGACAATAATTGCGCAAATAGAGAAATATCTGGAGATTGAGTCTATCACCAATGACGGGAAGAGGTTTGACATAGATTTCAAGGATACAGTAGTTGCGACAGCAAATGATGCGAGAGCACTTGGCAACAGATTGAGGCAAGAGTTGAATTTAGGTACAGATGGTATTCTCAGTCCTATCGATGTATTGGAAAACAGGGGGGTGAAAATCATAGAGATTGATACAAGCAACAAATTTGACGGAAGCTGCATTTGTGACAATGAGATACCTGTTATTGTTTTAAATAAAAATTCAGAATCGGAGCGTAAGCGTCTTACTCTTTTTCATGAACTTGCTCATTTGCTTCTTTCTTTCGAAAAAGGAGCAGATGTGGAAAAGCTTTGCAGCATCTTTGCCAATGAAGTCCTGTTGCCATCGGCAGTGCTCAAACAAATAGTAGGAGAAAAAAGGAAAAACATATCATTAGTGGAACTAAAGGATATCCAACGTTTGTATGGAATTTCGGTAGAAGCCATTATGATAAAAGCACTTCAATTGAGCATCATCAATGAAACTCAATATCGAAATTTTTACATTTCTCTTAATAAATCGGACAGACTAAAAAAAATGGTTAGGGAGTCGATATATATTAAAGAGCATACAACAAGATTTGAACGTATTGTGTATAAAGCTCTTTCGGATGAACTCATAAGTGTTTCCAAAGCTGCTAACTTGTTGAATGAATCGGTAGACGTTGTATTAGAGCATCTTAATGTGGCATGATGGATATTGTAGTAAATGATACCAACATTCTGATAGATATGCATACGGCAGGGTTGTTGGATTACATACGCATGTCAAAAGTGAAGTTTCACACCGTTGATCTTGTAGTTGACGAGTTGCGACGTTCTTCCTATAAACGACCATTGATAGAAGAACTGATAAATGAGGGTATGCTTTATGTATCGAAAGCATCTTCTGAGGAAATGGCGGAAATATTGGAGTTGTATTCGGTGTATTCGAATAACACAAACTTGTCTTTTGTTGATTGTTCGGTCATGCTATATGCAAAGAAAAATCGTTATAGACTATTGACGAGTGACAAGAAATTAAGGAATCATGCGATAGATGAGGGCGTTATTGTGTCTGGACTTCTATGGGTGGTAGACTTGTTTGTGGATGAGGGACTTGTTACTCCGGTTGACATGATAGAAAGATTGAATAATCTGTTTAGGGCAAATAATAGATTGCCAAAGAAACTCATTGAAGATAAGATAAAACGATTGCAAGGTATGATTGATGATGCAAAAAAGTAAATGAAGTTTTTGTAATCACGGGTAATGATATGAGAAAGGGTGTGCCGCAATTGCGGTGCATCCTTTCGCATGTTTATAGGCCGATGACGGATTTGAGGCGTAAAATTGTGGAAATCGGAACATTTGGCTAACTTTGCGGCGAGATTTGAGTGATTACAAGCCTTTTTAGTTGTCAAAGCAGAATGCAATGGGAATAACCTTATTGATATCAACCTATAATTGGCCCGAGGCTTTGGGAGCGTCGCTTTATTCGTTGTCGTGCCAGACGAAGCAACCCGACGAGGTTGTCATAGCCGATGACGGCTCTACCGATGAAACAGCCGAATTGATAAAGCGTTTCTCGCTGCGGCTCCCGGTGCCTGTGAAGCATGTGTGGCAAGAGGATGAAGGATTCCGCAAGTCGCTGATATTGAACAAGGCCGTGAAAGCCGCGAGCGGCGACTATATCATCCAAATAGATGGAGACATAGTGATGGAACGGCATTTTATCGAGGATCATGCGGCAGCGATGGAACACGGACGGTTCATAAGGGGAGGTCGCGTGATGCTTGGCGAGGAAGAGACCGAAGACAGCTTGTCGCTGTTGGAGCAAGACGACCGGATTGACATTAACGGAATCTCGGGCGACCGGAACCGCATGAATGCCTTAAGGAGCCGATTGTTGTCGCACTTGATGAGCAGAATTGGCTCGGTAACCAACGTGAAAGGGTGCAACATGGCTTATTGGAAGGCCGATTTCGTGCATGTAAACGGCTATAACAACGATTTTCAAGGCTGGGGGCATGAAGATATAGAGCTTGCCATAAGATTGCACAATGCGGGCGTAAAGCTGAAAAGGCTTAAATTTGGCGGCATTGCCTATCACCTGCATCATGCTTATTTTTCACGCCATAACGAGAATAAGAATTTCGAGTTGGCTTCAAAGATGCTTGCCGACAAGATAACATTCGCCTCCAACGGATACCTGCAAGCATGACAATAACAAATATTGACTTGCAATGACAAGTGACAAACATAAAATCACATTATTAGTATCAACCTATAATTGGCCCGAGGCTCTTGGGCTGGTGTTGCATTCATTGTCATGGCAGACGATGCTGCCCGACGAGGTTGTCATAGCCGACGACGGCTCGACGGCAGATACTGCCGAATTGATAAAGCGTGTGGCATCACAATTGCCGGTGCCTGTGAAGCATGTGTGGCAAGAGGATAAAGGATTCCGCAAGTCGCTGATATTGAACAAGGCCGTAAAAGCCGCGAGCGGCGACTATATCATCCAAATAGACGGTGACATAGTGATGGAGCGTCATTTCATCGCCGACCATGCGGCCGTGATGGCGAGGGGACGGTTTGTGAGAGGCAACAGGGCATATTTAAGCGAAAGGCTGACTCGTGAATGGACAGAATGTTACAAGAGGGGAGAGCTTGCCACCGTGCATGTCCCACCGCCAAAGGGGGAATATGTCAAATCCAATTCTCAACGCAATATGGCATATTACCGCTTATTATATCTTCTTACCGGCGGGCGTGCCAAAGTGTTGCGCGTGAGAGGATGCAACATGGCTTACTGGAAAGCCGATTTCGTGCGTGTAAACGGCTATAACAACGATTTTGCCGGATGGGGTTGGGAAGATACCGAGTTTGCCATAAGGATGCACAATGCAGGCGTGAAAATCAAGAAAATGAAGTTTGTAGGCATTGCCTATCATTTGTATCATTCCATGAATTCAAGGGAAATGGAAGAACGCAACGGCAGGTTGGCACATGATTGCCTTGAAAGTGGCATTTCGGTGGCTGAGAACGGTTATTATGAAAGCTAAGCCTTAGAGATGTTCCGGTCACGGAGCCTCGGTGTTGAACGGGGTTATTTCAAAGAAAATTTCGTTGTGGGGATATTCGTGTGTAGGAGTCACGACATATTTGTCGAATGAACGCGTTCCCGACACTATGAGGTGCCTGTCAGTCACATTTTGCAGTTCAAACATGCTTTTCATGAGCATGAACTCGTCGCGAGTGCTTGTGACAATGAAAGCCGAGAGTATTGAAGTGCCGTCGCCTGTAGAAGCAATGGCTTTTAAAAGACGAGAAAACCGCCATGCGGCGACTTTCCATATTTCATGTTCTTCGGGAACTATTCTAAGCAGGACATCCAGCGCATCGAGGTTGAAAGGATTGTCGCATGATGTGTTCCATGCGAGCCTCAGCGCATTTTCCATGTCGCCGTTTGTCATCATTTGGTCGAGCTGCATCCGGTCAAGCCCCATGTCGCAATAACCATCGGCATAGGCATGTCCTATATAGGCTTTTGCTATTTCTTCGAGCGAGAGCGTGCTGTCAAGTTCCTCAAATCTTCGGGCGAGTGCCTTGGCTTCATGAGGATTGGCTGCCGTCCATGTTTCTATTTCAAGGCAATCTATTCGGTTTTTGCGTTCCATCGTGACCGTGTTGTTATTGGAATATCCAAGTAATGTATCCTATTGCCTCGTCTACAGTCCCGATAGGTACTTTGAATGAAGACTGCTTGGCTGCCTGTTCGCAACTGCGTCTCACTTCCATGTTGCTTGCCGCAGTGCCACTTCCGCTGCTATATCGAGCTTCAACCACGTTGCCACGGGAATTCACTCTCACCCTAATTACGATTTTTCCTTCAACCGGGCTGCTTGGCTTGCCCCATCTCTCGAGAGTGTAACCTGCCGATAGTCCAGAGACTCCCGGAGCTCCTGCGCGAGCACCGTCCGAACTGTTGCCATCGGGCGAGCCTTGCTTGCCCTTGCCGCTGCCACCGGTGTTGCTGAAAGCGTTGCGTACCTTGCTGTCGGTTCGGCGTTCTGCTTCTTGACGGCGTTTTATGCGTTCTTGCTCGGCAATTTCTTCTTGTGTCGGGCCGGCTTGCTTAGGTTCTTGTTCAACTTGCATGGGAGATTCTTCTTCGGAAGTGACTACCGGGGTAGCCGAAACACCGGCAAGGCCTGTGTCGTCGATGTCGTCTCCGGTGCTTTCGGGATTGGCGTCGCTTGCAGAAGCCGGAGTCATGTCGCCGTCGGTTGCAAGCTCAGGCGAATCACCAAGCATCACATATTCGCCTCCAAAGAATGTAATGTCTTGCGAAGCAAGAGTTTCGTTGGCAGGTATATCCTCATAGTGCAAGCATGACAATACAAGGAGCAACATTACCGCCGCATGGAATATCACGGTGGCGACCATTGCTGTCATACTGTTCTTGTCGTGCTTCTTCATTTCGTCAAATAGTTTTTGGAATGAAACTTATTGTTTAGATTCTTCTGTGGCTTTTACCGAATAGTCGGGAGAAGAAGGCGTCGTGGCAAGCACTATTTTCAAGTGGTTGCGTGCTCCTTTGTCGAGAATTTCCACGATTTTGCCGTAAGGAACAGAAGAA
This sequence comes from uncultured Muribaculaceae bacterium, assembly GCA_944321705.1. Lineage (GTDB taxonomy): Bacteria > Bacteroidota > Bacteroidia > Bacteroidales > Muribaculaceae > Avimuribaculum. The sequence goes on from CALUMG010000001.1 coordinate 129,325, forward strand.
TCGGCATATAGTGCGATGAATTGCTCGGGGTTGTTCTCTTGCGACAACTTGAGGAATGTCATTAGTTGCTCGTCGGGGAGAATCTTAGGTTCCTCCTCGCCAAATGCCGCATACATGTTCAGATCCTTGTCAATGTATATGCGTGTTCCCGGTTTCAGCGACGTTTGTTGCCCCGACTGAGGCAGGTTCACTTCAAGAGCCGATGGAAACACGAATGTCGATGTCACCATGAAGAATATCAGCAACAGGAATATAACGTCGGTCATTGATGCCATGCTGAACATTGACAGCATGTCGTGTTGTCGTTTCAGAGCCATTATGAATAAAAATAATTATGGTCGGAAATAATTGTTTGGACAGCCCGCGCATCGGGTACTGTTTGCGAAAAAAAGAATGAGCCGTTGTTTTATTTGCCGGCGGGTTCGTTCAACAAGTCCATGAATTCCATCGTTTTGGCTTCGAGCTGGTTCATGACCTTGTTCAGACGTGAAACGAGGAAGTTATAGGCAAATAGTGCGATAATGCCTACAATCAATCCGGCAACCGTTGTCACGAGAGCTTCGTATATACCGCTGGCGAGGATTGCGATGTTGGCATTGTTGCCGGCACTTGCCAGCGCGAAGAATGCACGCACCATGCCTGTCACAGTTCCGAGGAATCCGAGCATCGGAGCACCGGCAGCGGTGGTTGCCAGCCAATTGAGACCTTTCCCGAGAGCCGCAATTTCCATGTTTCCGGTGTTTTCGATGGCTACGAGCACGTCGTTCATTGGTCGTCCTATGCGAGAAATGCCTTTCATGATAAGTCTCGAATAAGGCGTGTCGGTTTTCTTGCACAGCTTGACGGCACTTTCGATTTCGCCCTCATGGATATAGTCTTTTATGCGTTTCATGAAGGTTTTGTCTTCTTGAGCCGCAGTGCGGATTGCGAGGAACCTTTCAATGAAAATGTATATGCTTATCAAAGAGAGAATTGCAAGCGGTATCATGATAATGCCGCCTTTTAGAGTCAAGTCCCACACCGAAAGTTCTTGCGTGGTGTCGGTAGCCACTTGCTGGATTGTCGAAAGCGAATCGGTGACAGCTTCGGCCATTACCGGTTGTTGCAGCAACAAAGTTGCCAATATGGAATTTAGGATAGCCATGATTTATTCGGGATTAATGTAAACATTTTTTATAAGCGGCAATAGTTTTTTCGAGACCCAGATAAAGTGCGTCGGATATGAGCGAATGACCTATTGAAACTTCGTTCAAGTGGGGTACATTTTCATAGAAGTAACGCAAATTCTGAAGGTTGAGGTCGTGTCCGGCATTGACTCCGAGACCCACTTTGTGGGCAGCCTCGGCTGCAAGAGCGAATGGAGCCACGGCGGCTTCGGGATTCTTGACGAAATCCACGGCATAAGGTCCTGTGTACAATTCCACGCGGTCGGCACCTGTCTTGGCTGCCATCTTGATGTTTTCTATGTCTGTTCCCACGAATATGCTTGTGCGTATTCCGGCTTCTTTCAATCGGTCGACTACCGATGAGAGGAAGTCGAGGTGTTCAGCCACAATCCATCCAGCCGACGATGTTAGTGCATCGGGGGCATCGGGCACGAGCGTCGCTTGTTCGGGCTTTACCTTTAGCAACAGGTCAATCAATTCTTCGGACGGGTATCCTTCTATGTTGAATTCGGTTCTTATGATTGGGCGCAAGGCAAACACGTCGGCGCGGCGTATGTGACGCTCGTCGGGACGCGGATGGACGGTTATGCCGTCGGCACCGAATTTTTCACAATCTACAGCCACTTTCTCCACATCGGGAACATTACCGCCTCGGGAGTTTCTCAATGTGGCCACTTTGTTGATGTTAACACTTAGATTTGTCATTATATAGCCTCTACATTTATTGCGTCACCAGTGGTGAACGTGAAATAAAAATATAGTATATTTGCGAATAAGATATAATTGCTGCAAAATTAATATGAATTGGTAAGAAATTACGAAACCGATATGATTTTTTGCACAAATATTTTTTATTGTAACAATTTGTAACAACGGTTTTGCGCCAAAGGCAAGAAGAATTTTCATCCGACATGTAATGCAGGCGCGACATGCTTGATTGAACCAAAAGGCTGATAGATTGTAACAGGATTATGAAGATTTTGATATTCGGAAATGAATACCAGCAACATTTTGCTGAATCGATAAGGGAAATGATAGCGGTGCTGCGAGAATATGGCGCGTCGCTCGAAATGGAAGAGAGCTTCTACGCATATCTGTCGCATGAGTTGGGCATAGGTCTTGACGGTGTGGACTGCCGCAATGTGGACGACATGTGGGGCGATGTGGCGTTGAGCATCGGAGGTGATGGCACATTCCTGCGCACTGCACGCATGGTAGCCACGAAGGAAATTCCTATTCTCGGCATAAATGCCGGGCATCTCGGTTATCTTGCGGAGGCCCACATGGGTGAGATAAGCCAAGTGGCAAGCAATCTTTTCAACAAGCAATATAAGATAGGTCGCAGGACAATGCTTGAAATGAGTAACAATTGCGGGATAAGGATGGACAATACGCTTGCCCTTAACGATATTGCGGTGATGAGGCAAGACTCATCCACGATGTTGAGCGTGCGAGCTTGGGTCAATGGAGCCGACTTGACGACTTATCGCGGAGACGGCCTTGTGATTTCTACTCCCACAGGTTCCACGGCATATAATTTGAGCGTTGGGGGGCCTATTCTTGAACCTACATCGCGAAACTGGGTGTTGTCGCCCATTTCGGCTCATTCGCTCACTTTGCGTCCGCTTGTGTTGCGTGACGATTCGGTGATAGAGCTTGAAACGACTTCGCGAGCTCCACAATATCTTGTCAGTCTCGATGGCAAGGCTCATTCGTTTCCAAGTGGGTCAAGTATTACTGTAAAAAAAGCAGGCGTATATGTAAAAGTGATACAACCCCTCAATCATAATTTTGCCGACACGTTGCGCACTAAGTTGATGTGGGGGCAATAACATGGGCAGATATTATATAGAAGATAATGAATTTGGCATCGTGTGGGTGCATACCCGTGTCGGAATGCGGAATTTGAGAGCCATGGTGAAAGATGGCAATGTGCTGTTGAGGGTGCCTGATGGTGCAAGCAAAAAGTCGGTGCATGAAATGATTGACCAATACAGGTCGGAACTGCGTGTCTTGTGTTCCAAATATTCCGAGCGGAAACATCTGTATCACGATGGAATGAAGATAAATTGCTTCGGCGGATACTCGATAACCTTAGGTGTGCAACATGAGCAACCGGGACGAGTGGAATACGGATGCAATGGGCAGGAGTTGTATGTGAATATTCCTTCTGAATCTTCATTTGAAAATGACACGGTAGAGGATATCGTGTCGAAAGTCATAAAGTTAATGGTGAGGCAACGTGCCGAAAGAGTGCTTGTCCCGTTTGCCGAGAAAATTGCCGCGCAATTGGGATTGAAGGTGAAAAAGTTCGTAATGGGGCATGGAATGTCCAAATTGGGACATTGCACACGTTCGGGAGAAATTCAGTTGTCTTATTATCTAATGTTTCTGCCCGAGCATCTCATAAAGCATGTAGTGTGTCATGAGCTTGCGCATCTGACTTATTTTAACCATAGCCATGAATTCCATCTATTGACCGACAAATATGATGATGGTAATGAGCGAGCCGACATCAAGGAATTGAAAAACTTCAAGTGGCCGGTAAAAAGATAAAATGCGACCCGCAGGTTTATGTCCACGGGTCGCGATTGTTTTGCTTGATTGACAAGTATCTTTTCAATAATGGAAACTGCTTCCGCCGAGGAATTCACGCAGCAGGCTCGTGCTTGGTATTTGTTTCTCGCTGATGGGCAGGAAGTAGTTGAGGAATGTGAGCAACCTCACTGCTTCGGCAAATTCGGGCACATTGCGAGGGACTTTCCGCAACAGTGGTTCGGCATATTCTTTCATTACGCCAAGTTCAAACAGCAATGAAGAGTTGAATGTCGCGTCGGCGTTTTCTTGGAACGGGAAAATCCACTTTTCTTCGCCTTTTCTCACGTTTTGCCACCGGGCAATGGTTTCCAAAGCATCGACTCCGCGATATTTGTGGTCGCGTATGATTCGACGCAGCAAACGGTTGTCGGTTGTGGGTACCCAGTTGTGGTCGTCGATTGTAAGCGTGGTGAGAGCCGATACATACACTCTGAATTTTTGCTCTTCGGGAATAAGCGATGTGAGTTCGGGATTAAGGCCATGTATTCCTTCTATCAGCAATATATTATTTTTGTCAAGTTTCATCTTTTCACCTTTGAAAACACGTTTTCCCGACGCGAAATCGTAGGTTGGCATGTCTACCTCTTCGCCGTTTATGAGTCTTTGCATGTCGCTATTGAACAATTCAAGGTCGAGAGCGTGCAGTGACTCGTAGTCGTAATCGCCGTTTTCATCCTTTGGGGTGTCTTCGCGGTTCACGAAATAGTTGTCGAGTGAAATTACTTTAGGAACGATGCGGTTTATCATCAATTGAATTGCAAGGCGTTTGGATGATGTGGTCTTGCCGCTCGATGACGGGCCGGCTATCAACACTATCCGTGCATACCCTTTGCGATATCGGGCAGCAATCTTGTCGGCTATTTGTGAGAATTTGGCATTGTGCAAAGTCTCGGCAACGTTGATGAGCATCGATGCGTTGTCGTTCAACACGGCATTGTTAAGCTCGGCGACATTGGTTATGCCCACGATCTCGTTGAATTCAAGATAGTCGGTGAAGGCTTCAAACATTTTGTCTTGCCTGATGGGTGTGCGTGGCTTGCTTGTATCATACTTGTCGGGGCCGAGCAGCAACATGCCGTTGTGATATTTTATCAATTCGAAAACTTTTAGCGAACCGGTCGATGGCGCGAGGTTGCCATAGTAGCTGTCGGGGGTGTTGCCAAGGGTGTAATATATTGAATAAATATCATCCGAGGTTTTCAGCAATTCAACCTTGTCATCAAGCCCGGCAGCCGAGAATATGTCGATTACGTCATTTGTGAGACGTTGCCGACGGATGAAAGGTATATTTTCATCGATTATTTCCTGCATGCGCTTTTTTATTTCGTTCACTTTCTCGTTGCAAGGTTCTATGTCGTTGTCGTCTTTGCCAGTGAGCTGGGCATAATAACCGTTAGACACGGAATGCCGTATTCGTAATCTCATTCCGGGACACACATCGAGCACGGCTTTGTAAAGCACCATGCACAACGAGCGAATGTACACACGTTGGCCCGACGGGGAAGTCTGGTCGAGATATTCCACCATGTTAGGTTTGTAGACCGGGAAGTGGAGGTCTTCGGTTTTATTGTTGACGTGGGCGCAGATAGGGATGAACCCTATTTTATCTTTAATGCGTTCATATATCTCAAGAAGTGTTTCACCTCCTGTCACGGGGATGTATTCATTGGTGTTTTTGCAGAAAATTTGCAGAGAATCAATCATATAGAAATGTTTTATTGTGATAATTGTGGTTTAAAAAAGAGATTTACATGCGTGTGTCCACATGCAAGATGTGTTGGACAAACATCATGTCGCGTATTTCGGCGCGTTCTATTTCCATGTCGTCGTATTTCGGATTTTCACTGCGCAATATTACCTTGTCGGGGTCGCTGTGCCGCCTGACATATTTGACCATGCAGTAATCGTCGAGGATGACGACATATATTTGTCCCCAAAAAATCTGTTTTATATTGGTCAACTCGCGCACGGCAATCATGTCGCCATTACGAATCACCGGGCTCATGCTGTCGCCACTGACTTTTACTATGCGGCAATCAGACGGGATGCCGGGCAGTTTTATGGAACCGATGATATTCTCATTGGCAAACATTCGGGCGCGTGGCATTATTCCTGCCGTCACGTCAATGTCGTATACAGGAGTTCCGTTGGCGTGAATATTCTCCAGTTTTATCGAGCCGTTGAACGAGGACTGTGGTATGTTGTCGGCCGATTCTTTGGCAAAAGGCAAGTCGTTGCCGGTCATGAGCCATTTTTTTGATAAGCCGAGATTTATTACGATGCGGTTGATCAACGATTCGTTTATCGAAAGTTTACCTTTAAGATATTTCGACAGGTTGGATGAGTCGATACCTATCCTTGATGCAAATCCATTCTGTGTCAATCCGAGTTCATCGATTATGTACCTTAGCCGTTTTATTATGTCATCGTTGTTGTCCATGCGTTGTCGTTTTGTTTGCAATTTACCACAATTGCTGGTAATATGCCAATATTGTAAAGGTGTTTTTGCAATAATTAGCAGAAAAAAGGAAGTTTACGCCAGTGTGGTTAAAAAAAGACAATGATTTAAACCTAATGGCTTCAATCCTGTCAAAGAAACAAATACAAATATTTGCAAGATGAAAATAAGAATGTTTTTATTGTCGGCATTGGCAATATTTGCTTTTACCACAGCATGGGCTGCCGGCGACATGGAAGCGACCGACAAATATATTGAAGTGACCGGGGTGTCGGAGACTGAAATAATTCCCGATGAAATACATTTTGTGATAGAATTGAAAGAATTCTGGACCGAAGAATTTGAAGGGAAAGAACCTAAAGATTTCAAGAACAAGGTGTCGATGACCGAAATAGAAGCCGAATTGCGTTCGCAACTATCGGGCTTGGGTATTTCCGACAGTGCTGTCAGGGTGGAGGAAATTGGAAACTATGGGCGTGATGAAGGCCGATTGTTTGGTGTTTCAAAGCAGTTTGACATAACATTGAATGATTTCAGTCTTATTGACAAGATAAGCGATGTGGTCGACAAGCGGGCCGTAGTTTATATGCGCATAGGCGAGTTGAAGAACAACAATATGGATGAATATCGCAAAGCCGGCAAGATTGCGGCGTTGAAGGCGGCACGCGATAAGGCCGCATACATGGCCGAAGCACTTGGTGTAAAAGTTGGCGATGTGCTGCGCATAATTGAGCCCGGTGACGGTGTAGGCATTGAAATGCTGAGAAGCCCTATGGCGAATGTCATTAGCAATAATGCAGGTGGATATGATAATTTCCGAACCATAAGGTTGCAGTGTTCCATGAAAGTAAGATTTGCAATCGAGTGACATGACAGAATAGGTTGTTTTCATAATTATATTGATTTGCCTCCGCCGGGACAGCCCGAAGCGGAGGTTGTTTTTGTAATTGCAAATTCCAAATGGCAAGACAATGGAATAGTATTGGCTTATGCCTGCAAGTGAATTATTTTCCTTATTTTTGCAAGAGATTAATCCCGGTTGATTATGTACAGGTCCATTGTTGCCATGGCTTTGATTGCAATGATTGCGTCGTATTTTAGAATACAGGCTGCTTCGGTCGCGTGTGAAGCCGGAGAACTGTCGACATGCGTGGAAGATTTGGACATTACCGAGCTGTCGGTCTCGGGAACGATAGACGTTAGAGATTTCAAATTCATAAATGAAGAATTACATAATCTCGTGTCAATAAATCTTGGAAATGCATTTGTTGCAGGTTATGAATGTTCAGCTGATGAATGCTATTTTGGCAAGTCGGGGGAATTCCCGGCAGGAGAATTGCCCGGGATGTGTTTTTTCGGTAAGAGATATTCTTCGGTTGTCTTGCCCGAAGGTTTGAAATCGATAGGCGAATATTCGATGGCTGGTTGTGACAAGTTACATTCGATAATCATTCCGTCAACAGTAACAGAGATAAATGAACATGCCTTCAACGGCAGCGGTATTGAGGAATTGCACTTGTCAGGAAATTTGGAAATGATTGGCAAAGGAGCTTTTGCCGGATGCCGATCATTGCAGGTTGTTGATATTGGTGAGACTACCGATTGCGTGATAGAGGATGATGCTTTTGCACGTTGCGTCGCGCTGGAACAAGTGACGATGGGTGGCAACGTTGTTTCGATAGGCAATGGCGCATTCAAAGGGTGTAACTCCTTGAAGACTCTGAAAGTGGAAGATGGCAGTGGGCTTGCCATGATTGGCGACGAGGCTTTCATGGATACACAATTGACAGAAACTCCTTTTGCAGGTTGTTCTCAATTGTTGCGTGTCGGCAGTTGGGCTTTTGCAAATGCTTCATTGAATGAATTGTCGTTGCCGTCATGCATGAGCAATGTTCCTGAAGGGGTGTTCTTTGGAAACAATGAGTCAAGTACAATGATAATTCCCGATAATGCAACCAACATAGATAAATTTGCATTCTATGGATGTAGTGCCATAAATAGTTTCTCTATTCCAAATGGCATGTCGTGCATAGGAGATAATGCATTTGAAAGCATGTCGGGACTTGACAAGATAGTTTCTTATGCCAAAACTGTACCTGAGCTTGGCTCAGACGTGTTTTACGGAATAAATCAACCGGCAGTAAGACTTTATGTGAACGATGGTCTTGTGAATGATTACAATTTGGCCGAGCAATGGAACTTGTTTGAAATAATGGGATTGTCAAATGTAAGCATGACAAGTGCCGATGTCGTCGCATGTGACGTGAGAGCTTATTTTGACGGGGACATGCTTGAAATTACGGCCGATACTGAAATGATTCGGGTGACGGTTGTTGATATTTCGGGTATTGTTGTTGCAGATGTGCATTTGTTTGATTGTCAGGCAAATGTCGTGGTACCGAATCGGAATCCAAGCATATTCGCAGCAAGAATAGAGCTTTCAAATGGAGTCTCACACACGATGAAGTTGATTAAACGATAAAAATAAGGTCAAACTTATAATAATTCCTAATTGATACAGAATGGGAAAAAACAAGTTGAAAAAATTTGACGAGATGAATCGTCTGGAAAATGTATTCCAATATCCTTTTGCAGTGTTGAAAACCGAAGGTTTCCCATTGAAAGGCAAATGGAACAGCGATTATTTTAAAAATGACAATCCTATTGTGCTTGAGCTTGGATGCGGCAAGGGAGAATATGCCGTAGGGCTTGCTCGCCGGTTTGGCAATCGCAATTACATAGGAGTTGACATAAAAGGAGCAAGGATGTGGACCGGAGCTACGGAAGCTGCTGCCGAGGGTATTGACAATGTGGCCTTTTTGCGAACAAACATAGAATTGATAGAACATTTTTTTGCTCAGGGCGAAGTGAGTGAGATATGGATAACTTTTCCTGATCCGCAAATGAAAAAGGTGAGGAAACGTCTTACGTCCACTCGTTTCCTTGAATTATACAGGAAAATACTTGTCCCCAATGGGATAATTCACCTTAAAACCGACAGCCCGTTCCTTTATGCTTATACCGATGCTCTTGTAAAGTTGAACATGCTTGATGTGGATGTCAACACTTCCGACTTGTATCACTCGGGGATTGAAGATGACATTCTTGGCATAAAAACTTTTTATGAACAACAATGGCTGGAGCGTGGATTGACTATAAAATACATCAAGTTCCATCTTGACAAAGAAACTGTGTTGCAGGAACCCGACATTGAGATTGAAGAAGATACTTACCGTAGCTTTTCGCGCGGATATGTGCAAAAGATGATCGACCCGGAAGAGGATGCGTCGGGCAGAATGTAGAAGAAAATAAATTGAAGCAATATATAAACTATTATGGAAAAGCGATTATATCCAAATTTAATTCTCGAAGCTTTGCGTAACGTTCGTTATCCGGGCTCGGGAAAAGATATAGTTTCGGCCGGAATGGTTGAAGACGACATTCGTATTGACGGGATGAAAGTGTCGTTTTCTCTTATATTTGACAAGCCTACCGACCCATTCATAAAATCGGTGGTGAAGTCGGCTGAGACAGCTATAAAGACTTATATTGGCGATGATGTTGACATAGCCGGCAACATAGGAGTAAAGACGCGCATGGCAATGCCATCCCATCCTGTTAATCCGCTTCCGGGTGTCAAGAACATAATTGGGGTGTCGTCGGGCAAGGGCGGCGTGGGTAAATCAACTATTGCCGTTAATCTCGCAGTATCTCTTGCGCAGCTCGGATATAAAGTTGGTCTGCTTGATGCCGACATATTCGGCCCGTCGGCTCCGAAGATGTTTGGTCTTGAGGATGCTCCGGTCTATATGACAGAAAAAGATGGGCGCAGTCTTATCCTTCCACTTGAAAAATACGGTGTAAAATTGTTGTCGATTGGTTTTTTAGTGGACAAGGAACAGGCCGTGTTGTGGCGTGGCGGCATGGCAAGCAACGCGCTTAAGCAATTGATTTCTGAAGCCGACTGGGGCGAACTTGACTATTTTATCATAGACATGCCTCCAGGAACCAGCGACATTCATTTGACACTTGTGCAGACGTTGGCCATTACAGGTGCTATTGTCGTATCCACACCTCAGGAAGTAGCTCTTGCTGATGCTCGCAAGGGTGTAAGCATGTTCATGAGCGACAAGGTGAATGTGCCAATACTCGGACTCGTGGAAAATATGTCGTGGTTTACTCCGGCAGCACATCCCGATGAGAAGTATTACATTTTTGGAAAAGATGGAGGAAAGTTGCTTGCCGAGAAGTTGAATGTGGAATTACTTGGGCAGATTCCTTTGGTAGCGAGCATTTGCAAGGGTGGTGACGACGGTATGCCTGTGACATTGCAGAATAGCATTTCGGGCGCTGCTTTCATTGAACTTGCACGCAGGGTAGTCGATGCTGTCGACAAGCGCAACAGTCAATTGCCACCATCGCATAAAGTTGAATTGAAGAAATGATAAAACTTGCCGCATCGGGAATGCAGGCAATAGTAGCAAAATAGCAAAGGTCATGGTTTTGCGGCAAGAAACTTGATGTTTTCTTGTCGCAAAATTTGTTATGGCATATTCCTTTTTGAATAATTGAAGCCTATGATTGTCGGCAGTTTCATAAAATCGAGTAAAAATTGTAATTTTGAAAGTTGAAAAGAAATAATCAAGTGGCTAAGAATGTAGTTGAGACCCCGTTGATGAAGCAATATTTCGAGATGAAGTCAAAGCATCCCGATGCGATATTGTTGTTTAGGGTGGGCGATTTTTATGAGACATTTTCCGATGACGCTATTGCTGCCTCCGAAATTTTAGGAATCGTATTGACACGTCGTGCCAACGGTTCGGCGCAATATGTGGAGCTTGCAGGATTCCCTCATCATGCGCTCGATACATATTTGCCCAAATTGGTGAGGGCGGGAAAGCGTGTGGCCATCTGCGAGCAATTGGAAGACCCTAAATTGACAAAAAAACTGGTCAAGCGCGGAATTACGGAACTTGTCACTCCGGGTGTGTCGATGAACGACAATATTCTCGACAACAAGGAGAATAATTTCCTTGCCGCAGTGCATTTCGGTAAAAAGGCATGTGGTATAGCGTTTCTTGACATAAGTACCGGTGAGTTTCTCACGGCCGAGGGGTCTGCCGATTACATAGACAAGCTGCTTGGAAATTTCTCTCCGAAGGAAGTTCTTGTGGAGCGAAGCAATCGCAAACGTTTCTCTGAGACATTCTCGGCAAAGTATCTTACGTTCGAGTTGGATGATTGGATATTTACTGAAGAAGCAGCTACCGACAGATTGTTGAAACATTTTGAAACGAAGAATCTCAAAGGATTCGGTGTTGACGGAATGCATAATGCCATAGTGGCCTCAGGTGCCATATTATGCTATCTCGACATTACACAGCACACTCACATAAGCCACATAACGACATTGTCGCGCATAGAAGAGGAACGTTTCGTGAGGCTTGACAAGTTCACGGTGCGCAATCTCGAACTTATAGACTCCATGTGTGAAGACGGGCGAAGTTTGTTGTCGGTAATCGACCGCACGAACACTCCCATGGGCGCGAGGTTGTTGAGGCGATGGATTTTATTCCCGTTAAAGGATATAAGACAAATTACCAATCGTCTTGACATAGTGGAGTATTTTTTCAAGGACACTGTCGGACGTGAGACTTTGAAACGGCAATTGGAAATGGTGGGAGACCTTGAACGTCTCATTTCGAAAGTTGCCGTCAGGCGCATAACGCCTCGCGAACTTGTGCAGTTGAAAAATGCCTTGTCGGCAATAGTCCCCATTAAGGAATTATGCATGAATGCCGACAATGACGTGTTGCGTCATCTTGGAGAGCAATTGAATCCTTGCTTGTCGATTCGCGACAGGATTGAGAAGGAGATAAATCCCGACGCGTCGAATGCAGCCAATCGTGGCAACATCATAAGAAACGGTGTTAATGCCGAGCTTGACGAACTACGGTCAATATCATTCTCGGGAAAGGATTATCTTGTGAAAATGCAGCAGGCCGAGAGCGAGCGCACCGGTATTCCGAGTTTGAAGATTAGTTATAACAATGTCTTTGGTTATTATATAGAAGTGCGCAATACTCATAAGGACAAAGTGCCTCAAGAATGGGTGCGCAAGCAGACTCTCGCTAATGCCGAGAGATATGTAACGCAGGAATTGAAAGAATATGAAGAAAAAATTCTTGGTGCCGAAGAAAAAATCCTTGAAATAGAATTACGCCTGTTCAATGAGCTTGTGGCCGCAGTGGGAGATTTTATCCCGGCAGTTCAATTGGATTCAAGTCTTATAGCACGCCTTGACTGCCTTTTGTCATTTACAAAGGTCGCAGTTGAAAATCATTACAACCGTCCGGTACCGGATGACTCATTAGATATAGACATAAAGGAAGGCCGGCATCCTGTGATTGAATGTCAGTTGCCATTAGGAGAGCGTTATGTTTCGAATAGTGTGAATTTGAGCAACGATGACAAGCAAATAATGATGATTACCGGACCTAACATGGCCGGGAAATCGGCATTGTTGCGACAAACGGCATTGATAGTGTTGTTGGCCCAGATAGGCAGTTTTGTTCCGGCCGACAGTGCCAGGATAGGCATCGTCGACAAGATATTCACTCGTGTGGGAGCGAGTGACAATATTTCGCTCGGGGAATCCACTTTCATGGTGGAAATGACCGAGGCGGCATCGATATTGAACAACATAAGCGAGCGCAGCTTGATTCTTTTTGATGAATTGGGTAGAGGAACGAGCACTTATGATGGAATATCAATTGCGTGGTCGATAGTGGAATATTTGCACGAAAATGGCAAGGCGCATCCGAAGACTTTATTTGCTACACATTACCATGAGTTGAACGAGATGGAACGCACTTATAAACGCATTGTGAATTACAATGTGTCGGTGAAGGAGATTGACGGCAAGGTGGTATTTGTGAGAAAACTGGTCAAGGGTGGCAGTGAGCATAGTTTCGGAATACATGTGGCTAAGTTGGCCGGAATGCCGGCATCGATAGTGAATCGAGCCAATGAAGTGCTGAAACAACTTGAAGCAAATAATACTGGCGACAAGTTGCCCGAGAGCATCCACGAGAAGTGTAATGCCACAGAGGGAATGCAATTGTCGTTCTTCCAGCTCGACGACCCTGTGCTGTGTCAAGTTCGCGATGAAATATTAAATGTGGACATTGATAATTTGACTCCTGTGCAGGCATTGAACAAGTTGAATGAAATAAAGAAGATAATAACGGGAAAAGATTGAGATTCTGTTATGACGAAGTTTTCGTTGCGGCATATAAGTTTTTTGTTGTGTTTTTTCATTGGTGTCATGGCAATGGCTGCCGACAGGAAATCGGGGCAGGTGGTCGGGAAGATTATTGATGCAGAGCAAAACGTTCCCGTGGCCGGGGCTTTGGTGCAGATTATAGGGGACAGTTCGCTTGCATGTAAGTCTGATAGTCTTGGACATTACATCATCGAAAATGTGGATGTAGGATATAACATTCTGCAAGTAGAAGCCGACGGATATGAATTTGCCACAACCGAGTCTTTCGCCGTGTCAACGGCAGCTCCGGCGGTTGTCGATATAAGGCTGCGTGCCATTACCGGCAAGGAATTGTCGGAAATTACAGTTACGGCATCGCCTTACAGGGTAGGCGTTGAGGCACCTGTGTCGATGATGCGCATAGGGATGCAAGAGACCGACCTCACTCCAGGTGCAAACCGCGACATCTCGAAGGTGTTGCAGTCGATGCCGGGTGTGCTTGCTGTGAGCAATTCCAATCGAAATGATTTGTTGGTGAGAGGCGGTGGCGCGAATGAAAACAAATACTACATAGACGGAATCGAAATCCCCGTGTTGAACCACTTTGCCGTCCAAGGTGGTTCGGGAGGAAATGCATCGCTTGTCAATACCGAGTTGCTGCGCTCAACCGATTTCTACATATCGGCATTTCCGGTGTATCATGCTTCAGGTTTGAGTTCGGTAATGGAAATGACGATGCTTGAAGGAAATAGGGAGCATTTCCACGGCAAAGTCATAGTGGGGTTCACCGATGCCGGCGTGCATGTTAATACGCCTGTGAGTAGGAACGGAAATACGACTCTTACAGCATCATGGAGGACAAGCTATCTTAATATGCTTTTCAGCATGCTTAAATTGCCTTTCCTCCCCACATATAATGACTATCAGTTTAAATTGACCACCGACTTGTCGCCCGATGACAAACTTTATTTCATCGGACTCGGTTCCATTGACAATAACAAGCTGAACACCGGAGAGGAGAATCTTGAACCTGACCGCGAGTACATACTCGGATATTTACCGAACAATGACCAGACGAGTTTTGTTTTTGGTGCCGGTTATATACATCAGTTTGATGGAGGCCGGTTGAGGGCTACCGCGAGCGTGGATTACTTGAAAAACAGGTTGTACAAGTATGAAAACAACAATGAATCGGCAGGGTTGTTGTTTGACATAAATGACCGCGAAATGAATTATCGCGCAGGATTGGATGTCGAATGGTTTGATGTGGGAGGATTCAGATTGCGAGCCGGAGCCTCGGGTGGAGTAGGAACAAGCCTTAACAATAGTTTTGGCCGATATGCTATTTATGCATCGGCAAGTAGGATTATGTTCGGCGGACGATTGTCGGCCAATGTGTCGTTGCGTTTCGACGGCATGAGCTATTCTTCATTGGTAAACAATCCTTTCAAGCAGGCTTCACCAAGGTTGAATTTAGCATGGAACATATCCGATAAAGTTTCGTTGACGGGGAGCATGGCTCGATATTATCAAGAGCCGTCGATGACAATGCTCGATTACGACGGAATTTCGGAAGATGGGACATTGCAGTTGGAACGATTGAAATATGCTGCCGTTAACCATTATGTGTTGGGCGTGAATTATAATCCGTCGGCAATGCAGGTGTTGAAGGCCGAAGGTTTTTATAAGAAATATTCTCAGTTGCCCGTGTCGCTTCTCGACGGAATGCCGGTATCGACTTCCGATTTCAGTGATTACATAGTGGGCGACGTGCCTGCCGCATCGGTCGGCGAGGGCCGTGCTTACGGGTTTGAGTTGTCTTGGCGGCATAGAGACCTGTGGAATACGGTTGTAAATGCGTCCTATACGTTTGTTCGCTCCCAGCTTGCATGTACCGATAACGAGCTGAACCGCATACCAGGCAGGTGGTGGAGTTCGGCATGGGATGTTCGCAATATCGTAACCATATCGGCCATACACAATCTTGGTCGCCATTGGACGATCGGAGCCAAATGGCAGTTCTCCGGTGGATTGCCATTTACACCATACGATGAAGAAAAATCGTCGCTTATCGAGGCATGGGATGAACGGCATAGACCTTATGCCGATAATTCTAAATACAATAGCGGACGGAATCCGGCTTACCACCAACTTGACATAAGGGTCGACAAGATATGGTATTTTTCAAGTTGGCGCATAGGGTTTTACATAGATATTCAGAACATATATGATTTCAGTGCCAAGGGACAGGATATTTTGGCTCCCGTGAAGGATGAGAATGGTGCTTATGTCGTCGATGCGTCGCGTCCCGGTCATTATGTCATGGAACACATAAGTCATGACATAGGAGGTACAATATTGCCCACCGTAGGCATCACATTTGAATTCTAAAATGACATACATAATTGCCCGATATGTCCAAATGTCGCATATCGGGCAATACTTTAGTCTTATTTGGTTACTGATTGTTTATCGAAGGCTGATTATTTTTCGGAGATTGTGTAGCCGCCTGCTTCTTCGAGGGCTTTTTGCAGCGTTTCGAGGGCTACGGGTTCATCGTTAAATTCCACAGTGGCTACCGGTGGCTCTAGTGTCACTGTTGCCGATTTCACGCCTTCGGTTTGATTCAATGCTTTTTCAACATGCATGCGGCAATGATTGCACATCATGCCTCCGATTTGATATTCTTTTTTCATAATTTTGATGTTATTATTGATAATTACGTTGTTGTCGGTTACACAAGAAATGCGTTTCCCTTTCAATCGCAAACTGTTGGAAACTACGCTCACGCTGCTCATGGCCATTGCGAGTCCTGCAATCATCGGGTTTAGCAGGAATCCTGTGGCAGGATAAAGCGCACCTGCGGCAATAGGGATTCCGATAGTATTGTATATGAATGCCCAAAAGAGGTTTTGCTTGATTGTCCGTACCGTGAGTTTTGACAAACGGATGGTTTCGGGCAGTTTCATCAAGTCGGACGAAAGTATGGTTACTTTGGCTACATCCATTGCAATGTCGCTTCCTTGTCCCATTGCGATGCTCAAGTCGGCCTGTGCAAGAGCTGCACTATCGTTGATGCCGTCCCCCACCATCGCGACATGATGGCCTTCTTGCTGTAATTGTTTCACAAAAGCAGCTTTGTCGCCCGGGAGCATCCCGGCTTTGAAATGGATAATGCCTGCTTGTCGGGCCATGTTGGCTGCTGAAGCTTCATTGTCGCCCGTAAGCATGTAAACCTCGATTCCTTCTTCTCGCAGTTGCTTGATGGCTTGAGCCGATGATGCTTTTATGCTGTCGGTCACGGCAGCCACGGCAATAACATGGGTGGCGGAGGCGAAGTAGACAATGGTTTTTGCCTCAGATTCCCATTGTGCCGCAATGCCGGCAAGAGGCTTGTCGCAGGCTATATTGTTGCGATTCATCAGTTGCATATTTCCTGCAAAATACGGTTCTCCGTTTATTGTTCCTTTTATGCCGGCACCGGTAATGCTTTCAAATTTGGTTACTTCGACCGTTGTAGTGTTATTGTTTTGCTGTAGGAAGTCGGTCACGGCATCGGCAAGCGGATGTTCCGACAATTTTTCCAATGCGAGGAATATGTTTGAACTGCTGTCATTGTTGTCGAGCCATTTTATATTGGTCACACGAGGTTTCCCTTCGCTTACGGTTCCTGTTTTGTCAAGAACGACGGAGTCTATTTTGCAAGCCACTTCAAGGCTTTCGGCATCTTTAATCAGTATTCCATTTTCAGCACCTTTGCCGATGCCTACCATTATGGCTGTCGGTGTGGCCAGCCCGAGTGCACAAGGGCATGCTATAATCAATACTGTCACGAGCGCGAGCAAGCCATGGGAGAAACCGTCGGACGGGTCAAATATCATCCAAATGATGAACGATAGAACGGCAAGAGACATTACCGTAGGCACAAATATCGCTGCTATGCGGTCGACTAATTTTTGAACATGTGCCTTGCTGCCTTGGGCTTCTTGCACCATGCGTATGATTTGAGCCAAAACGGTATCTGCTCCAACTTTTGCTGCCAAGAATCGGAAACTGCCTTTGAGATTGATAGTTCCTGCATAAACCTTTGAGTCTTTTTTCTTTTCCACAGGAATAGGTTCGCCCGAAAGCATGCTTTCGTCAATTGATGAGAAGCCATCGATGACAGTTCCGTCTACGGCAATTTTTTCTCCCGGCCTGACGAGCAATGTGTCTCCCGGCACGATTTCATCGATGTTTACCTGCACGGCATTGCCGTCGGCATCGATGCGTGTAACGGTTTTTGGTTGCAAGCCCATGAGTTTTTTTATTGCAGAGGATGTTTGGCCTTTGGCACGTTCCTCAAGCAATCTACCCAGTAGGATGAAGGCTATGATTACGCTTGAGGCTTCGAAATATACATGCGGTGTAATTCCCCGTTCTGTCCAAAATTCAGGGAAGGACATGTTAAACATGCTGAACAGGTAGGCTATGCCGGTACTGTTTGCGACAAGAGTGTCCATGTTGGCCGAGCGATGCTTGAGCTGTTTCCAAGCGTTAACGAAGAAGTCGCTGCCTAATCCGAATACAACGGGTGTGGCAAGTATCCACATTATCCAGTTGGCTCCCGGCATGTCGTGGAAGAACATGCCTATGGTTGCCACCGGGATTGACAAAGCTATTGCCCAGATGGTGCGCCGGCGCAATCGTTCAAGACGCTTTTGTTGGGCTTTGTCGGCTTCATCGGCCATATCCTTGCCTGTATCTGTAATCATGCCGTATCCCTCGTTTTTGAGAGCCTGTTTCATCGATTCGGGCGAAACCTGTGCAGGGTCATATTCAACTGTCACCGTGGCTGCGGCAAAGTTGACGGCGGCATCCTTTACGCCTGGCAGTGACGCTATGGTTTTCTCGACGCGAGTCGCGCAAGCTGCACAACTCATTTCGAGCACAGGAAACGTCTGTTTGTTGAAATTGCTGTTCATCATTTTTGAACATTTGTCATTGTATGTCGCAAAATTAATGCCTGTAAGTCATGCAGGCATTACAAAATTATGTATAAAGATTATATTATTCTGTGAAATTAAACATTTGTGTCGCAAGTATTACACCTTGTCGAGAGGTTTCCTTGACGGGTTGTGCATAGAGCGGAATGTAGATGGAGTCATTCCTGTAATGCTTTTGAATTGCGAACTGAGATGTGCACTGCTTGAGTAGCCAAGACGATAGGCTATTTCGGCCAATGACAATTCTCCGTAGGTGAGCAGCTCTTTTACGCGTTCGATTTTCAAAGAAATGAAATAACGCTCTATCGTCGTTCCATTTACTTCCGAAAACAATTTGCTCAACATGCCGTAATCATGGTTGAGGTGGCTTGACAGAAATTCGGATATGTTTACTCGTGTAATCGTTTCTTCGTCGGCAGTCAATTCAACAAGCAGGTTGCGAATTTGTTCCACCAATTGCGATTTCTTGTCGTCAAGCAATTCAAAACCTACCGATTCGAGAGTTTTGCGTACCTCTTCAATGCGATTATCGTCCAATTGTTCTTTTATTACTGCTTTCCCGAGGCTGATTTCAATCGGAGAGAGCTGTAATGACAATAATTGTTGCTTCACAACCATGATGCAACGCGCACACACCATGTTTTTTATGTAGAGGGTGGTGTAGCCGGAGTCAAGAGTGTTTTTGTTGGTGTTATTCATAAAAAGAGCGAGCGGCGTGTTGAATTGTCTCCAAACACGCCGTTCCGATTGTATGTTTTTTCTTAGTCGATGAATTTTATCTTTGATGCGTCACGAGGCTTGGCAGCAGGAGTTTCGTCGGGATAACCGAATGCAATGCAGTAAAGTAACGAGTATCCTTCGGGGATGTCAAGTTGTTTCAAGTATTCGGCGGCTTCGGGAGTTTCGGTCATGAATCTTGTAGGACTGCCGAGACAGCATGAACCTATCCCCATTGATTGTGCGGCGAGAATCATGTTTTCACCGAGAAGTCCGCAGTCGATTTGCGACATGTCGTAGGATGTGTCATTTGCAATGAATACGACGGTGGGAGCATTACGGAACATGTTCTTGAAGCTCGGAGATTTTTTTGCTGCCGGATTTTTCTCTTTGAAGACTTCAGTGATTCCGTTTATGAATTCAGGATTGTCTACCACGCGGATTGCCCATGATTGCTTGTTCTGTCCATTGGGTGCGTTGATGCCGCAATTCAAGATTATTTGCATCGTGTCGCGATTTACCGGTTGTGGCTTGTACTGGCGTATGCTTCGGCGAGCCATGATGTTTTCGATGACGATTTTGCTCGTGTCAACAGCCACTGTGGCATTTGTTTGTTCTGTCGTCGGAGTGTTGCAACTTGCAAGCAATGATGCCACGCATAGGCTGGCACCGATGAGTTTTGATATTGATTTACTGATAATCATAAATGTAACTTGTTTTACATGTGTACATGGCAAATATACGATTAATTTGCATGTTTAGGTCGGTGTTAGTGCTAAAATATAAGAATTATAAAGTGAAAATAATTAAAATTATCGTTTGGGGATAAAATAGAATAATAGGGCACTGCCCCGGTGCAGATGCATAATCTTTGGGGATAAAGCACTATCTTTGCAATTAGTTTTAAGGAGATTATGAAAAGGAAAGATTTTGAGATAATGGCTCCGGTTGGTTCCTACGAGTCGCTCGTGGCAGCCGTGCAAGGGGGAGCCGATGCTGTTTACTTCGGAATAGAAGGGCTCAACATGCGTGCCAAGTCGTCCAATAATTTCACGGTAGATGATTTGCACAAGATTGCGAAATATTGCCAAGAGAACGGATTGAAAAGTTATTTGACGGTAAACACTGTGGTGTATGACGAGGATATAAAGCTAATGCATGAGATTGTCAACGCCGCCCGTGATGCCGGGATTTCGGCAATAATAGCATCCGACATGGCTGCCATTCTGTATGCTCGTTCGATAGGTGTGGAAGTGCATATTTCCACACAGGTGAACGTGTCAAACAGCGAGGCTGTCAAGTTTTATTCGCAATTTGCCGACGTGATGGTGCTTGCACGTGAATTGAACCTCGGGCAGGTGAAAGGGATTTATGATACTATTGTCAATGAAAACATCTGTGGCCCTCATGGCAAGCAAGTGCGTATAGAAATGTTCTGTCACGGGGCGTTGTGCATGGCTGTTTCGGGAAAATGCTATTTGAGTCTGCATGAAACAGGGGCATCGGCCAATCGTGGCGCGTGCCGGCAGATATGCCGCCGCAGTTACACCGTCAGGGACAAGGAAACCGGTGACGAACTCGACATTGAAAACCAATACATAATGTCGCCGAAGGACTTGAAGACGATACATTTCATGAACAAGATGATTGATGCCGGTGTGCGCGTATTCAAGATTGAAGGCCGTGCCCGTGGCCCTGAGTATGTGAGAGAGGCTGTGAGCTGCTATAATGAAGCGATAAATGCCTGCATCGACGGCACATTTGACGAGGAGAAAATTGCAGCATGGGACATGCGGCTCGAAAAGATTTTCAATCGTGGTTTTTGGAACGGATATTATTTGGGACAACGTCTTGGCGAGTGGACATCGAAGTATGGATCTTCGGCAACTCGCGTGAAGGTATATGTAGCCAAGGGGGTGAGGTATTTTTCCAATATACAGGTTGCCGAATTCCTTATGGAAGCCGGTGAGTTGAAAGTAGGTGACGAAGTTATAATAATCGGGCCTACCACAGGTGCCATACCTATGACTGTTGAGGAGATTCGTGTCGACTTGAAGCCTGTGCCTAAGGCCGTGAAAGGAGACAGGTTCTCGATAAAGATCGATGAAAAAATTCGACCGAGCGACAAGATGTACTTGTGGCAGGATGTGGAGGAATACAAAGCGTCCAAGCAGAAATAGCGAAGCAAGAATCTGCCGAGGACGAGAAGATAGTGGCATAGGCCGGACATAGCAGTGTTCAACCTATGCCATTCTTTATAATATTATTCTGGTAAAATAGGCATTATCATGTGTTTATCAGGTTCAAAACCCCATTGAACTTGCCATACACGTCCATCCATTTGGTCGAGTAGAATGTAATTGTATAGGTTTTTTGTAGGGTATAGGGAGAATCTTCCCGGGATTTTCTCATTTGGGTTGGTTGTTACGATGAGAGGGCGGTCATTTAATACTGTTTCAAGACTTGGATGGTCATCACTGAGAGTGTATTGCACTTGCCAAATTTCTCCTGTCGTGGTGTTGAGCTTGATGAAAGTCCACATGTTTTGGGTTTCGTAAAGCTCGAATGTGTCGGTAGTGCAAATTCCTGTCAAAGTTTGATTCTTTGGCTTTTGTTCTGTTTGAGAATTGCCTGTACAGGAAATCATCAGGCCGAAAATGGCTAAGTAAGCGATAATGATTTTTTTCATGACGTTGATATTTTAAAGGTTAAGTGATTATAGTTAATGTCTATAGCTCATCGAGCATGTCGCTGGCTGCAATTTTGGAGTTTTCCTTGTCTTGATATACGAGTGCTACACCTTCATCGAAGTCTTCTTTTGCGATGGAAAGTATAATCGTTCCTTTATTTGTTTTAAATGTTGTGACATAGTTGCATTCGCCAAATGACAAATTGTAATATTTTTCAGAATTGCTTTGGGGTTGTAAATAACTGGTGAATCTTTCGACGCATTTGGCCGGTTTGCCGTATTTTTTTGTTAAGGCCGTTTTTAGCGTCTTGTAATTATCCTCAATGGGTTGCCAATCATTAGGTCCCTCCATAAAGGCTTTAACGGCACATACGGTACCCGATGAAGTCGATTCTATTGTTACTCTGCAATCATATCCTGCAAAATCTCCTTTAAAATAGATATCATTATCATGAGTCCTTATAGATTCAAATCCGTTTCTTTTCAATTTTGATGCGAAATCCTCGATGGAACCGTCGATTGGGATGCCTTTGAATTCCAAATGGCTTGATGTTGCAGTTGTGGTTTCAACAATTTGTTTAGTTTCGTTTTTTTGCTCGTCTATAACATAATCCTCAGATTTCGGTTGTTCTATGGCGAAAGTTTCGGTTTCTTGCTGTTCTATGACATCTGCTTCAGTGTCGTAGATGTGGTAGACAAGCATTCCTATAACGATCAGCAATATTGCAATGATTATATTTTTCATGACGTTTAGGGTTTTGTTGGAAGTTGATGAAAATAATATGTAATTCAAATATAGCGAATAAAATATTAAATTGAAAGAACGAACTGATTATTTGCAGGAACATGTAAATAATAATTGGGTGAAATCGGATGTTTTGTGTAAGTTTGCATCGGATTTATCGTGGTTTTATGGAAGATATAAGCATTGAAAAGACTGCCGACGGGTGGGACACGCTGTATGTACCGTCGCTCGATGAGCATTACCATTCGATAAAAGGAGCATTAGCCGAAAGCAGGCACATATTTATCGATTGCGCTTTGCGGTTTCATGAGGCCGACAAGGTCAAGGTGCTTGAAGTGGGTTTCGGTACAGGATTGAATGCCTTGCTGACGGCACTTGACACGTCGAAGCGGCATGTGGACTATTGCACACTTGAATTGTATCCGCTTCGGCTGGAGGATGCAATGAAGTTGAACTATGGGAACATGCTTGGCGATGATAATGCGAAGCAATTGTTTCATGACCTTCATGCGGCCATATGGAATGAAGCCGTTGACTTGTCGCCACGTTTCACCTTGCATAAAATGCTCGTCGATTTCATGAATCCAGAAGTAAATTTGCCGGCCGATGTGGATGTGTGCTATATGGATGCTTTTGCTCCCGAGAAACAGCCGGGTATGTGGGGCGAAACGGCATTGAAGCGGCTGTATGATTGCATGGCGCAAGGAGGAGTGTTGACCACTTATTGCGCTAAAGGGGAGATTCGTCGTCGGTTGCAGGCGATAGGATTTAAAGTGGAGCGATTGCCGGGGCCTCCCGGAGGGAAGCGCGAGATATTGCGAGCCGTCAAGGATTAATCATGTCACAGGGATACTTGTCCAATGCAAGGGTATTATGTCGCTATCGGGAATGGATCGGTTCCATGGCTTCGGGGCTATGACTATTTTGTTCTCGTTGTTGTTCAGGTAAGCTCCCCACCAAGACAAGGGAGAGTTGGACATTATCACATGCTGTGTCGATGACATTGCTTGCAGAAGCATACTTTCTGATATTTTTGTTGTCGGGACTATAGTAGGCGAGTTGCATCCCACAAGGTATTGTCTTGCCCATTTTTCATCATCGGTGAATATGATGAAGCGAGGATTAGTGACAAATGTGTTGATATTAGCTATGGCCCAATTGTAGTAGTCGGGAGTGCAAGTGCTGTCTTTGCTCTTAATTTTGCTTATGTGAATAGCCACCGATTCACTCCCATCTATGGATTTGGTGGATATTTTAATATTTGATGGAATAGGGTTGCGAAATGAAAATTCCTCGATTAAATCGGCCTCAATGTTTTCAAAATAGCGGAGTGATTGCCACTTCCCATTGAATGTTGCGCCATGCAAGTCAAGTAAAGCCTTGTCGTAACAGTTGTTGGCAGGATCGGTCACTTTCTTGTTTTTGCCGGGGAACAGGCTTGAAATTAATGAGCGTTGGGGCAATAAGCGGGTTTTATCGCAATGCTTGAGGTTGAATGTTTCGACAAGGCTGGAAATGTCGCCTTGTAATTTGGTGTCGTCGCAATGCTTGCGCAAAGCCAAGTAGAATGCGTATTGAAACATTTGTTCTCCGAGTGAACCGTGAATTTTGACCAAGTTCATGTGAAAATGTGTTGAAAGCAGCCTGTTTTATATTTACATTTGCAGGCAAGTTATAAAAATAAGTTATGGCAGACAATTATCTTGAAAAGCAATATGACGCTTATCTCCTGCACAAGGAGGCTAAAGAGAAAGAACGCAGGCTGCGTTTCCAGAAACAATTGAAAGCCTACAAGGCGCGATTGGAAAAAGAGAAACAGGCCGCCAAAGAGGCTGCTGCCGGTGAGCATGATGCTCAAGAATCATGATTGCGACTGCAAGCGGTCGAGCATTTCACCCGGGGTCATCCTCGATTGCGGATGCACCCACGACGGAGCCAGTTCGCGCATAGGGATGATGTAGAAATCGCGTTCGGGCAAGTGCGGATGTGGGACTTTAAGTGAAGGCGTGTCGATAGTCATGTCGTCGATTGCAACAATGTCAATGTCGATGACACGGTCGGAGTAGGAGCCATCGGCATTGCGATGCGGCTTGTCGCTGATGAGGCGTTCCACTTGTTGAAGTCTTGCAAGCACCTCGGTCGGCTTCACGTCGGTATGCAGGATGGCACCTTCGTTAACAAAAACGTTTTTCGATTCAAACCCCCAAGGAGAACTTGTCACGGGAGCACTTATTTTTATGTTGGTGTTGAATGTGCGGCTTATCAGGCGTATGGCACGCGCAATGTTGCGAGTGCGGTTGCCCATGTTCGACCCAATGTTCAAGTAATAATTCATTTGCTATAAAAATTATCAAGAGGCGGAACTCTCATCCTGTCGGTCGAGTTCCGTCTCTTTCATTTTTAATTCAAAGATTGCTGATGATTACAGAGTCTTTTTGACTTGTACTTCTTCATAAGATTCGATGAAGTCGCCTTCTTTTATGTCGTTGTACCCGGCAATGCTAAGACCGCAATCAAATCCTGATGTAACTTCCTTCACGTCGTCCTTGAAACGCTTGAGCGAACCGAGGTCGCCGGTATATATTACGATTCCATCGCGGATTACGCGCACCTTGCAGTTGCGTTTGACTTTTCCTTCGCGAACGATTGCGCCTGCAATGGTTCCCACCTTCGAAATGTGGTAGGTCTGCAATACTTCGGCCGAACCGATGATTTCTTCCTTGATTTCGGGCGACAGCATGCCTTCCATTGCGCTCTTGACTTCCTCGATTGCTTTGTAGATGACCGAGTATAGTCGGATGTCCACACCATCGTGTTCGGCAAGTCGGCGTGCAGCCTGAGACGGGCGCACTTGGAAGCCTATGATGAATGCATCGGAAGCTGCAGCCAGTGTCACATCGCTTTCGGATATCGCGCCGACAGCCTTGTGAATTACATTCACTTGGACTTCGGGCGTAGACAATTTGATGAGTGAGTCGCTCAAAGCTTCGATTGAACCGTCCACGTCTCCCTTGACGATTATGTTAAGCTCGTTGAAGCTGCCGAGAGCTTTGCGGCGGCTTATGTCCTCGAGAGTTACGCGCTTTTGCGTGCGTAGCCCGAGTTCTCGTTGCAATTGCTCGCGCTTGCTTGCAATTTCGCGCGCTTCTTGGTCGGAGTCCATCACGTTGAACTTGTCACCGGCAGTCGGAGCACCGTTCAATCCGAGCACGAGAGCCGGCTCCGACGGACCTGCCTCGGTTATGCGCTGGTTGCGCTCGTTGAACATCGCTTTAATTTTGCCATAGTGAGTTCCGGCAAGCAAGATGTCGCCCACATGTAGCGTTCCGTTTTGAACGAGTACCGTAGCCACATATCCGCGTCCCTTGTCGAGCGAAGATTCTATGATGGAACCTGTTGCACGACGTTTTGGATTGGCTTTTAATTCGAGCATTTCGGCCTCAAGCAATACCTTGTCGAGCAATTCGGTCACGCCGATGCCTTTTTTTGCCGAGATGTCTTGCGATTGATATTTACCTCCCCAGTCTTCCACGAGGTAGTTCATGTTGGCAAGTTCTTCCTTAATCTTGTCGGGATTTGCGGTAGGCTTGTCAATCTTGTTTATTGCAAATATGATTGGCACTCCTGCTGCCGAAGCGTGGTTGATGGCTTCAACCGTTTGCGGCATGACGTTGTCGTCGGCAGCAACGATAATGATAACGATGTCGGTGACTTTTGCTCCACGCGCACGCATTGCAGTAAATGCTTCGT
This sequence comes from uncultured Muribaculaceae bacterium, assembly GCA_944321705.1. GTDB lineage: Bacteria > Bacteroidota > Bacteroidia > Bacteroidales > Muribaculaceae > Avimuribaculum. The sequence continues at coordinate 155,697 of CALUMG010000001.1, forward strand.
GGCCCGGAGTGTCTAGGAATGTTATGTGCTGTCCGTTTTTCAATTTCACGTTGTAGGCACCGATGTGCTGCGTTATGCCACCGGCTTCACCTGCGATGACATTGGCATTTCGTATGTAGTCGAGCAGAGAAGTCTTACCGTGGTCGACATGTCCCATCACGGTTACTACCGGAGGTCTTGGCACCAAATCTTCTTCATTGTCCTCTTCTTCATCATGGTGGATGGCTTCAACGACTTCGGCGCTGACAAATTCGGTCTTGAATCCGAATTCATCGGCAACAATGTTGATTGTGTCGGCATCGAGACGTTGGTTTATGGAAACCATGACGCCAAGGCTCATGCATGTAGCGATAACCTTGTTGACCGGCACGTTCATCATTATGGCCAGGTCGTTTGCGGTTACGAATTCTGTGAGCTTGAGTGTCTTTCCTTCTGCTGCTTCGAGTTCTGCTGCTTCACGTTCGCGTTCTTCGACGGCTTCGCGTTTTTCTTTACGCCATTTTGCCGCTTTCTTGGGGACTTTTGCGGTTAGACGGGCAAGGGTCTCTTTTACTTGCTTTTGAACATCTTCCTCGCTGATTTCGGCCTTGAACGGACGTTTGTTCTTGTTGCGGTTATTGCGTTGCTTTTTGCCTTGCATGTCGCTGCTTTGAGCTCCGTTGCTTGGCTGGCTTGGTTTTGGCTGCGATGTGATTTGGCTTGCACTCTTTTCTATGTCGATTTTTTCTTTCCCGATGCGCTTGCGTTTCTTGCGGTCGCTGTTTTCACCGCCGGCAGTCATTGCGTGGGGAACTTCTTGGCGAGCTTTTTCTTGTCTCTCCTTACGTTTTTCTTCTTTTGATTTTTTCTTTGGGCGCGTTTGCGGATTTATAGTCGACAAGTCGATTTTTCCGATTACTTTCGGCTTATTTTTCAAAGTCGGCGTGCCCAATGAGAAGATTTCCGCATCGTTGTCGCGGTTTTGATCTTCAGAATCTTTAATGCCGTTGTCCATAGGAATGGTTTGTTCTTCGTTTTTCGTTAGTTCAACTTCGGCCTTTTCATCAACCGTTTCGGTTTGGGGCGTTGTTGCTTTTTCAACATCTACTACTTCTTCTATTTCTTTTTGTACCGGTTGATTTTGTTGCTCGTCGTTTTTCTCAACGGCATCAACATGTTTTGTTGTTTCGGGTTCGGTACCGGTTGTTGTCAGTCCAGGTTTTTTGCCAGATTTGGCATGTTGCGACAGGTCGATTTTACCCACGATTTTAGGAGCATGGATTGTTTCTACAGTAGTTTTTATTTCTTCGGCCTTGTTCTCGAATTTCTTCGGTGGCTTGTTGGTTTGTGCCGGTTTAGCCTTTTCCTGGCGACGCTCGCTGCTGAAGTTGTCCGACTTGATGCGCTGGTCTTTGTCGGTCTTGAACTCGTCGAGGAGCATTTTGTATTGCTCGTCGGTTATACGGGCGTTAGGATTAGATTCTACCGTTATGTTCTTTTTGCTGAGGAACTCGATTAATGTCTGGGTTCCTACATTCAAATCTTTTGCTACTTTGCTAATCTTTACGGGCATATATTAATTTTAACTTGTTTTTGTGGATAAAGTGCTGAAATGTAAACCTGGATTCAATATCATAATCGGCAACGGGGCATGCCCGAGGCTTGCACCCGTTACCGTAGGGCATGGTCAATTTTCAAATTCGGCCTTTAACACTTTTATCACGTTGTCGACGGTATCCTCTTCGAGGTCGGCTTTCTCGATGAGTTCTTCTCGTGGAGTGCTAAGGACGGCTTTTGCAGTAGCGCAACCCATATCTTTCAAGGCTTCTATCACCCAAGAGTCTATTTCATCTTTGAACTCGTCGAGATAGATATCTTCTTCATTGTCTTCGAGGTCGCGGTATACATCAATTTCATAGCCTGTCAACATGGTTGCGAGACGTATGTTCAAGCCACCTTTACCGATGGCGAGAGAAACTTCTTCGGGCTTCAAGAATACTTCGGCATGCTTGTTTTCCTCGTCTATTCTTATTGACGATATTTTTGCCGGGCTTAATGCGCGCTGGATGAACAATTGAGGATTTGACGTGTAGTTGATTACGTCGATGTTTTCATTGCGCAATTCCCTGACGATGCCATGGATGCGTGCACCTTTCACTCCGACGCATGCTCCGACCGGGTCGATGCGGTCATCATAGGATTCGACGGCAATCTTTGCGCGTTCTCCCGGGATGCGTGCCACGGCACGTATGACGATGAGTCCATCGTGTATTTCGGGCACTTCAAGTTCAAACAACCTGCGCAAGAATGTGTCGCTGGTTCTTGACACGGTTATCTTTGGGTTGTTGTTCTTGTTGTCAACATTGTATATTACAGCCCTCACGGTATCACCCTTGCGGTAGAAATCGGTAGGGATTTGTTGGTCTTTCGGCAGAAGCAATTCGTTCTTGTCGTCGTCGAGCAATAGTATTTCCTTTTTCCAAAGTTGATATACTTCTCCGGTGACGAGTTCGCCTTCCATTTCTTTGAACTTGGAATATATCGCGTCTTTCTGCAAATCAAGAATCTTGCTTGCGAGAGTCTGACGCAGGTTCAAGATAGCACGGCGGCCAAACTTGGCAAAGTCGATTTTCTTTGTATGTTCTTCACCTATTTCGCAATCAGGGTCAGGGTTGTCGGCATCGTTTCGAGCATCGGTAAGGCTGATTTGCTTTGCAGGATCTTCCACTTTGCCGTCGGGAACGATTTCGAGATTTTGGTATATTTCACAGTCGCCTTTGTCAGGGTTCATGATTACGTCAAAGTTTTCATCGCTGCCGAACATCTTTGCGATGACGCTGCGGAATGACTCTTCCAAGACGCTAATCATTGTGGTTTTGTCGATATTCCTCAGTTCTTTGAATTCCGAGAATCGGTCGACCATGTCGATGGGTTCCTCTTTCTTTGCCATGTTTGTGCTTTAGTCTATAATGTTTTTTGTGTATTTTGTTTCGTTGTAATTTATAACAATGTCTTCTTCCACCATTATCGGGCGTTTGGCTCCTTCAGGTTTCACCTTGGTTGTCGTGGTGATTGTGAAAGAATCGTCATTTGCTTCTTTCAAGTCGCCTTTTAATTTGCGTCCGTCGGTTGTTAGCACTTCCACCGGGTTGCCGACATTCTTGATGTATTGAGCCTTTATCTTGAAAGGAGCGGTCAAGCCTGCCGAGCCTACTTCAAGTTCGTAATCTTCTATGTCCCGGTCGAAATTGGCTTCTATGGCATTGTTGATTTTCACGCAATCGTCGATGCCGATGCTTGTCATGCTGTCGATTTCAACCACTATTCGATTATCGGGTGATATTTCGATGTCCACAAGGAAAATGTCACTTCCTTCTATGGTCTCGTTTACCACTTTCTCCAAGGCTGTCTTGTCTATCATCTGCTTGTGTCGGTTTCGTTGTGTTTTTAATGAGTAACGGCGTGATAGTGGCGATATTTGTAAAAAAATGAGGGAGCTGCCTGCCCCCTCCACTAATCCCGCTGATTTTCTACTGCAAATATACTGTATAAGTGTCACTTTCGCAAGATTCGTATCATTAATGAGTAAATAACGGACAAATTATATGATTATTTATGAAATATTAACTCTTTTTACAAAAGTCGAAACCTATGTCTCAACCAAAAGTGGATACCTTTACAATTAAAAATCATTTTTTACGTTATAAATTAAATTTTATATCCATTTACTATGATGATTAAGGAACGGTTTAAATTATTGTTGCTTGTTTTGGCAGTTACCGTCATGTCGGTTTCATGCGGTAATGATGATGACACGGAATATTATTTCATGAGGGCTGCCGATGGCAAGTTGTTGAGAGTGTCGTCGCTGTCGGTGACTCAATATAACAGTGAAAGCGCGTTTATCAGTGCAGTTGGCGATGTTAATCCGTATCCCGATGCAAATGGCGACAACTACATGCGTTCTTCATCGGTCGAGCTTGTCCGTGACACAGTATATGGCAGCAACCGTACATACGACTTGCGTGACGTGTGGCAGCAAGTGAGGTTCGGTGAATGGGCTCGTGCCTATGGCTTGTCAACCGACAGGACTTATCTTGTGAACTACCAGCGTGTGACCAAATACCTGCCGTGCGCTTATGATGAAAATATCTTGGCGATACCTTACGATACAGATGATCGCAGTTTCATGGGTATCATAAATGGAAGCGTAGGTTATGAGCTTGCCGATGACAATATCAATGATGGAGGTAAACTCGATGCTTATACCGTAGTGGCCTACATCGGTTATGATTCGGAGGGTGCAGTCGTTGATAGGTATTATCCTTGTCGTCCTGAAGACATGTTGTGGGATTTCGGAATATTGAAGATTGGAGATGATTTTTGGAATCAATAAAGCATGCTTTATAAATAACAAACAGGAGGGTCATGGCGTTCAATTGAGCGTGCATGACCCTCCTGTTTTATGTGCAGTGTCGGTCAGTAGAACAATGTTATTCCTGCTGATAAATGATTGAATTCGGGGCCAAAGTAAGTATCGAGTATGTTGCAAGGAGAATACTTTATGTAGCATCCTATGGCCCTGTAGTTGAGTTGCGCCATGAGGTCTACTGTAACTTTTTGCTGCCTGATGTGGTCGTCGGAGTAGGTGCGTTCTTCACCATCAAATGTGTATTTGGTTTTCATGCTTCCATGCAAGTTGAAGTTCACGACGGCTCCGGCATTGAATGTGAAATGCTTGCCGAGGTCTTGTGAGAACATTACCGGGACTGTGAGACTGAATATTTTCAACCTTGAGAAGCTCGGGTCAGAACCATCCGCATAAGGAGCCAATATAAGCTTGTTGTCGTCTTTGACGAATCGGGCACCTCCTGTCATACGGTAGTTTTTCCAGTCAATGCCTATGCCCATGAAGAAGGAAGAGCCGTTGTTCCAAGGCCGGCATCTTACAGCTATTATGTGGTCGAAGAATATTTCATATGAACTAGCCATTTTCACATTCATTGCCGAAGGGGCGTTGATTGCATTTACAAATCCGAAACCCACTCCACCCGATTCGATTGAAAAGGTGGATTTCTTTGATTCCTTGCGTCGGCTCTCAGCGAAAATCGGCAAGTTGAATTCCCAGTCGCTTTCCTTTATTTGTTCGTTGTCGGACGAAGCAGTCGTTCGCTCATACGAATAATAGTAGTCGGGATTCTCCTCAGAACCAAATACTTCAATCTTCATGGAGTTGTCGTCGTGATTTATCAGAACCGAATCGGGATGAGAAAACTTGTAGATTGAATCTGTTACCATGTTTTCGGTTGCCGTGGCAGTGATTGCCATGTTCAGTAACATTGTAATAAATAGGATAAAAGGGCATTTCATAATCGTAGCTTTATTTTTAATGATTTATTTATGTCGGATGAATATTTTCTTCAAATTTTCGAGGGTAGCATCTCCTTCCATGTAAATTATCGCTGCTTCAGGTTTGGAACCTTTTTGCAACATGCCATTGCGGAAGAATATGTACCTGTGAGTGTCTTCTTCGTTGAAGGCGAGAAATGCGTAGTAAATGCGGCCACCTTTCGTGCCAATCTCCTTGTCGGAGGCTTTACGGGCATCGATTGCTACCAGTTGCTCCATTTGCGTGGCTATGGCCGAGTCGTTTGCAACTGTCATGCTACGAAATAGCGAAAGGTCATATATCTGTAATACTTTTCCTTCCATGTACACTTCGGTTACGTTATCCTTGTCGCGGTATTTGTTTTCAAATAATTGGGCCACGGCAAGACCGTCTTGGGCATTCAGCATTTTAACTGTTGCTGCCAGGAATATCATTGTTGTGAGAATAAACCGTTTCATAGCCGTTTGTCTTATTCGTTATTCATCATGTTGAACATTTCAGATAGTTGCGCGTCGGTCGTCATTTGGTCGCGTGCATCACTCATGCTTTGCAACGCATCGTGCATTTGAGCCAAAGCCGTTTCATCATCGGTATATTTGACACCGCCTATGTAAGTTACGCACATGTTGTCGCGGTTTTTCAATATAGGAATAGATATACCAAGAAGCAATATGGCGACAGCTGCCACGGCTGTCATTCGTGAGATTAGCCGGCGTTTGGCTTTTTGTCGGTACATGGCGCGTCCGGCAACGGCAAATCCCATTACGGCTTTTACTTCCTCCCATTCCCGGCCATCGGCTTTGTCCGAAGCAAGGAATTGTCGTAACGCACGTTCTTCCTCTTCGCTGGCAGCCGCATTGAAATAATCTTCGGCGAGCTTGTGCCAGTATTTCGTATCATAGCCTTCTTGTCGTTTCATAATTGCTTATTGTAAAATTCTCTTATTGATTTTCTTGCTCTTGACAGTTGCATTCTCACGGCAGGTTCCTGCATGTTGAGTTCCTTTGCTATTTGTGAGAAACTGTATCCTTTGAATTCCTTCATCATGAATATTTCGCGCTGATTGTCGGTGAGCTGTGCCATGATGATGCGTTCAATGGCTTTGAATCGTTCTTCTTGATTTTCATCGCCGCCATCAATTTCCTCGGTGGTAATATCGATGTCGGGATTTAATGAAACCATCGGTAATGTATTGCGTCGCCGGTAGGCATCAATCCCCATGTTTCTGACGGTTGTTTTCATTAAAGCCTCTGCCTCCGAAGTCGAGTCGATGCTGTCCCGGCGAGTCCACAATCGGCAAAAAGCCTCTTGCAGGGCATCGTCGGCATCCTCTTCCCTTGGAAAGAAACGAGTTGCGAATCGAAGAGTCTTCTTTCGCAATTCGACGAAAACGGATGTCAGAGCTTTTTCGTTCATTTGTAAATTTATCGTTACAACAAAGAAAACGCGGCAAGCAGGATTTTGTAACATGTCAGGGCAAAAAAATTTTTATGTTTAGGCTGAATATGGAAAATCCCTCCCGGATGAGGAGGGACTGGGTAGGGGCTGAATGGGTTATTCTGCCACGATGCGCATGTGGGCTTTAGGATAGCGCAAAACGAGACAACTGGCTTCGGTGAGCACGAGCGCGTCGGTGTTGCGCAAACCTGCCGTTTTAAGGTCAAGGGCTTCGGTTCCGAATGGCAGGTGGTTGTACTTTTGCAAGTATGCAGGGTCTATTATCATGCCGTCGTCGGGCATGCCGCAATCGTCAAATACCTCGGAGAGAAGAACATACAAACGACCGAATTTAGAATTTATTTCGCTGAAGTCGATTCCCCATTTGGTTACAGTTTCTCGGGCATTTACAACTTTTGTGTAATCTATTTTGTTGATGGCTTCTATAAGACCAGAGCCACCTATAAGCACTTTTCGTTTCGACCCGGCATTTCCTGTGAATGCTTCGCGCATCATCTCGATTAATGTGTCTTGGTTGAGCGAAGATTTGTCATAGGAAAATTCTTTTCCGGCTTGGAACCAAATTCCACCGGTAAACATGACGGTTTCTTTCTTGCGATAGTCATATAAGCTTCGTTTGACACCGAAAAGAAAATTCTTTTCCATTCCGAGCCTCATGTCGTAGATTGCCGCCTCTTCTTGGTCGGAAAGATTCCAATTAACTTCCTTGTCGGCTATTTTCTGCAACGTACTTTGCTCGATTTGCATTTTGAAAATCTGGCAATAGTTTTGGGCTTTTTGCGGAAGCGATTCAAATTGTGCCGTTTGCACGTCAAGTTCGGATGCCGCTCGTCCCATTCGTATTAACGTAGTGAGCGACGGGATGGAAGGAACACAATTTTCTACTGAACCTATTTTTGCTCCGTTTACGGCCATTACTGTCAATCCAGTGTCGTCTTTTGCCACGACATATAGTACAAGGCTTCCTGATGAGGCGGTGACTCCGTCGGCTTCAAAGCCGTTTATTGATTTGATCAAGATAGTGTCGGAAACAGCAAATATATCGTCGTTGCTGGTTTTCAACAATGCTTTTTGCGCAGCCGATGTCACCGAACTTGAACTTGGTGCAGTGTATTCGGCAGTCATGATTGCCGTAGTCGGCTTTGTGTCGACGGTGTAATAATCTACAACCATGCTTCCTGCGCGTTTGGCTCCTGCACACCTCGACAATTGGTCGACAGGCGTGGCCATGGGACGTATTTTCACGATTCGCTTGTCTATCTCGTTGAGGAGGAAGTCGCTTGAAGAGTTCTTGACTGTCTCGGTAGTCAAAGGCCCGTCCACTACATGTTGTCCGCCTTCGGTTCCTGCTATTATCGTGGCAAAGGCCATTGTCACTCCACTGTCGTCGTTGCATCCCGATAATAGCATTACGATTGCAGCGACTATTAAGACAATCAACATGATTAAGCCGCTATTTTCCTTTATGATGTTGCCGATTTGCTTCATCGATGAGATCGTTTTAGTGGCTTTCGAGCATTTTAGAGTTTTTTTCATGATGTAGTTAATTTGAGGTTATAATTTATTACTTGAATTTCATGAGGGAGGGTAGTACATAGACTAAAGTTTATGTGTTGTCGACATGAGCCTTGAACATGCGTCGGTGACGTTTCAGGTCGATTGCTTCATTGCGACCGCGTATGTAACCATCGCTTTCGGCCTCTTTCACATGCTTGTCGTGGTTAACGGCTTTGAGCAGGATTTCCACGGCATTGTCGCTCCAGTCCCCCGACATGACCGAAAGGCCGGCTTTGCCTACGGCTGTAGCAGTTTCAGCGTCCATTCCGAATTTATCGGCAATTGAAGCCGGCATTTCGGCCGGTTCCTGTGGGAAATTACGTTTAGCCGATAACTCAGCGTTTTGTCCCGACAAAAGGTCGGCTATGAACCGGCATAATCGAGGGTCGGCAAGAGCGATTGATATAAGTGGATTTTTCATCCATTCGGCAAATTGTGTTGCAATGTTGTTGTGCTCAGGTTTCTCGTGGTTGTAGTCGCAGAGAGATTCCTGTTGTGTTACTGTTGTGTCTTGTTGGTCATTTTCCATGGCATTTGTTTGTTGGTGTGTTGCAAAGATAAACGTAGATATGCCGGTTTTGTATCATCAAAAGTGATATCGTGCGTTTGTCCGTTGACCTGTATTTTACGGCTATTATTTGCTTGATGCTTCCGAAATGATTAATTTTGAAGCAATAAAAAGATTGGTTTGGAAAAATGAAATCAGTTTATCTGTTATTCCTTTTTGTAGGAGTTCTTGTGGGATGTTCATCTTCGGGTAATAAGCAATCGAGCAGCGAAGCAGCAATCGTCAATGCTGTCGATTCGATATCGGCAGTGGCCGCATTCAATGCCGATTCGGCATACGCTTTTATTACAGCCCAGTGCGATTTTGGCCCGCGTGTCCCGGGAGCTGAAGCTCATAGGCTTGCAGGTGATTATCTTGCAGGCAAATTGCGTGGATATGGGGCTGTCGTAACGGAGCAAAGAATGGAATTGACGACGTTTGACGGTACGGGGATAGATGCTCGTAACATAATAGGCGAGTTCAACCCATCGGCAAGCAGGCGAATATTATTGCTTGCTCATTGGGACTGTCGTCCGTGGGCCGACAATGATCCGAAAGTTGAGAATCGTAAACGTCCTGTGCCGGGAGCTAATGACGGAGCCAGCGGAGTAGGAGTCTTGCTTGAAGTGGCACGGCAGATGTCGCTCAAACAACCATCGGTGGGTATTGACATATTATTTGTCGATGCCGAGGACTGGGGAGACAGTGGCGGTGGAGAGGAGACTTGGGCATTGGGGACACAATATTGGACAAAGAACCCGCATAAGCTCGGTTATAGGCCTATGTTTGGGATATTGCTCGACATGGTTGGAGCCGAGGATGCGCGTTTCGCTCGGGAGTATTTCTCGATGCAATATGCTCGCGGCATAGTCGACGAAGTGTGGAAAATAGCTCAAGAATCGGGATATGGCAACTATTTCAGCAATGAATATGGCGGAGCAGTAACTGATGATCATGTATTTGTAAACCGAGCCGGCATTCCATGTATCGACATCATAGACCAGAACAATTCAACGGGAACAGGATTCTTTGAAGAATGGCACACCATAAGCGACACTCCTGCCGTAATATCAAAGGAGTCGCTTGACGCTGTCGGACAGACATTGTTGAACTTGATTTATAGTTATTGAGGTCTTCGAAGGTTTGATATTTCACATAAAACAAATAAATAAAAAACGTATTTATGAAGCATTTAAGTTATTTTGTCATGGGCTCGGTCATAGCTACAAGCTGCTCCATGGGCGGCAAAATCGACTATCCGGTTGCAATGAAGGATACGACTGTGGTTGAAGACTATTTCGGAACGAAAGTGCATGACCCTTATCGTTGGTTGGAAAATGACACTTCCGAGGCTACTGCAAAGTGGGTTGCGGCTGAAAATGCCGTCACCAATGCCTATCTTGAAAAGATTCCGTTCCGTAAGGCTTTGCACGACCGCATTGCCGAATTGTATAATTATGAAAAGCGCGGAGTCCCGTTCAGCAAGAATGGCAAGTATTATTCGTTCAGGAACTCGGGCTTGCAGAACCAAAGCGTGCTTTATGTGCAAGATGCCATTGGTGAAGAGGCTCGTGTAGTACTTGATCCAAATACGCTTTCGGAAGATGGAACTGTGGCACTCGATGAAGTAAGTTTCTCGGATAACGGGAAGTATATGGCATATTCTGTTTCTCGTAGCGGAAGTGACTGGCGCGAAATATATGTCATGGATCTTGCAACAGGCAAGCTGCTTGACGACCACATCATGTGGGCCAAGTTCACTGGCATAGAATGGAGCGGTGATGGTTTCTATTATAGTGGATATGATGCGCCCGAGAACGAAGAAACTGCATATTCACAGAAGAATGAATACCATAAAGTATTTTATCATAAGCTCGGTACTCCACAATCGTCCGACCGTCTTGAATTTAGCGATGACAAGCATCCGTTGCGTTTTTATAGCACATCGGTGGAAGGACGTTACGCGTTTGTGTATGAGTCGGAAGGCATGGGCAATAGCATTGCAATGAGGGATACCAAGGTTGCAAACGGGAAGTACCGCACAATTGTCGACGACTTGAGTGTCGTATGTTATGTTGTCGGTGTTGACGAGGCTCGCAACCGCATCTATGTATATACGAATGAAGATGCTCCTATGGGAAAATTGGTTGCTTATGATCTCAAGACATTGAAACCGGTGAAGGAAATTTTGCCTGAAAAGGACGTCATCCTGACGGGTGTGTTGCGCTCGGGTAAAGACAACCTCATTGCCATGTATGAAGAAGATGCGTGCAGCCATGCTTATTTGTATGATTGTGACGGAAAGATGATTAATGAGATTGAGCTGCCTTCATCGGGGACTGCTGCGTTCAGCGCAAGTTCAAAGAACGATGATGTGTTCTATTCGTTCTATTCGTTTACAAATCCAGGTACATTGTATATCTATGACAAGAAAGCAGGCAAGTCGGTTGAGATATGGAAGCCCGACATGGATATAGATCTTGAAGAATTTGTCACCGAACAGGTGGAATTCCCGAGCAAGGACGGTACAACCATTCGCATGTTCTTGACTTACAAGAAAGGACTTGAACGCAATGGCAACAATCCAGTGTTGCTATACGGATACGGAGGTTTTAACATAAGCCTTACTCCCGACTTTAAGCCTCAACGTCTGCCATTCTTGGAAAATGGAGGTATTTATGCTTCGGTCAACTTGCGTGGCGGTTCGGAGTATGGTGAGGAATGGCATCAAGCCGGAGTGAAGATGAACAAGCAGAATGTATTTGATGATTTCATTGCCGCTGCCGAGTACCTTATCAAGGAAAATTACACTACTCCGGCGAAATTGGCATGTAACGGAGGTTCAAATGGAGGTTTGCTTATCGGTGCAGTCGTGAATCAACGTCCTGACTTGTTTGCAGCAGCAGTTCCGCAAGTCGGTGTCATGGATATGTTGCGTTACCATTTGTTTACAATAGGTTGGAACTGGGCATCGGATTACGGACGCAGCGATGACAGCAAAGAAATGTTTGAATATTTGTACAAGTATTCTCCATTGCACAATATAAAGAACGATGGCACGCCTTATCCGGCAATACTTGTTACGACTGCCGATCATGACGACCGTGTCGTTCCGGCACATTCATTCAAATATGCTGCAACATTGCAGGCTTCCGACACAGGCGACAAGCCTAAGTTGATAAGAATAGACAGTAAAGCCGGACATGGCGCCGGAAAGCCGGTATCGAAAATAATCGATGAACAGGCCGATATTTATGGATTTATTCTTTATAACATGGGAGAAGAATATGTTGCTCCACAAGGTAAGTAAAACAATGAGCGCATAAGATGATAAAATCCATGCACCTCGATGAGCGTGCATGGATTTTTCATATTGGAAAGCGGCATGCGAAATAGAATTTGGGATCTTCGTGTGTCGCTTTTAATTTTTTGGATTATTCGTGATTCAGCAGGTTGTTGAAGTAGAATTGAAGAACTTCATGTGCGGCTGTAAACGAACTTTGCCTGTTGGCAAGTACGCGACGTTGCTTGTCTTGCAACATGTCCTCGATTATCGGATTGTTGTAGAAATGTTCTTTCAATTGGTCATTGATGGTTTCATACATCCAGTATTTTTCCTGCTGCCGACGTTTGGTGTAGAAATATCCGTTCTTTTTTACGAAATCGAAGTATCGGTATATCATGTCCCACACTTTGTCGATGCCAATCTCGTAGTATCCCGAGTAGGTCATCACTTCGGGAGTCCATCCGCTTGGAGGTGTCGGGAACAGATGGAGCGCGTTCCTGAATTGCGCGGCAGCAAGATTGGCGCGGTCAATATTGTCGCCATCGGCTTTGTTTATTACGATTCCATCGGCCATTTCCATGATGCCACGTTTTATTCCCTGCAATTCATCGCCTGTTCCGGCAAGTTGTATCAACAGGAAAAAATCAACCATTGAGTGCACGGCCGTTTCGCTTTGTCCCACACCGACTGTTTCTACAAAAATCTTGTCGAATCCGGCAGCTTCGCACAGCACTATTGTTTCACGAGTCTTGCGAGCCACGCCGCCCAGAGATCCGGCCGAGGGGCTGGGGCGGATAAACGCGTTGGGATGTACCGACAATTTTTCCATGCGCGTCTTGTCGCCAAGGATGCTGCCTTTCGAGCGTTCGCTGCTCGGGTCGATTGCAAGTACGGCAAGCTTGCCTCCGTCTTTGAGCACATGAAGGCCAAAGACGTCGATGCTCGTGCTTTTCCCGGCTCCGGGCACGCCTGTGATGCCTATGCGAATCGATTTGCCTGAATATGGCAGACATTTTTCGATTACTTCCTGTGCTATTTTTTCATGCTCTGGATTTTGGCTTTCGACGAGGGTGACAGCCTGACTTAGTATGCTTATGTTGCTTTTGAGGATGCCCTCTACATATTCTGCGGCACTGAGCATCCTTCGACGTTGGCGGCGTTTCATGTAGGGGTTGACCGTTGGCGGTTGCTCGATGCCTTTATTTACGGTCAGTCCGGCAAACTGTTTGTCATTTTCGGGATGTTCCATAGTGTTTACTTTTGTTTTTTCATTCCCACGACTCGAAGCATTGTTTTAGGTTGTTCGGGGTCGTTGGAATATATTATTATGTTAGAATTTATTATATTTTCGGGTATTTTATGCGGAATCACCGAAATTTCCACAACCAATGTTTCATTGGGCTTGATATTGCTTTTATCTTGCTTGACTGTTATGAAATTGTCGGTTGGATTTATGTCGTATATCTTGAGAGTGCTTTTGCCATAGTTTGTTATTGAGAATTTTTCTACGACTGCCGAATGGCAAGTGCCGTCGATGTCATCAAAAATCACTCGGTCGCTGTCAATCTTTATGACAGGAGCGTTTGCTTTCTCTCGCTTGCTCCATTTTTCGAAATCCTCATATACTATGGCTGTAGCTTCTATTGTCGTTATGCCGGCCACGGCCGAAGAGTTTGGTTCCTCAGGTTCGGCAAGCATTATGAATTGGCAATCGTTGAATCCGTATTTTCGGGTTTTGTCAGTATTTATTTTCACTTTTATGGTGTATCGGCTTTTTGGCGGGATTATTCCCTTGTCGGGAGTAAGGCTTATGGAAGCCGGGACATCTTCGGCATAGAATTTAACCGGGTCATTGCTGTCGTTGAAAGCCTCGATTGTGGCAATGCGTGTGTCGCCCCGGGTCAATTTTCCAAAAGGAATAATTGACGTGTCAAGTCGCATGGAGCCTACCGTTACAGGATATTGGTTGCTCACCGTGGATTCTTCGGGTATGACTAAGCCTGTTATCGACAGGGATGTACGTCTTGGCCGGGAATTTGTCAAGACAGTGAAAAACATTTCAAATTCTCCGGGTCTGCCTGCCGGATTGAAAGTTGCTGTTATCGATGCCGTGTCGCCCGGGGCTATTGGGCGAGTGGGGCCTTTGGTCGCGGTGCATCCGCATGTCGACCTAACGTCTTTTATCACCACGTCTTCATCTCCGGTGTTGACGAATATGAAGTTGTGCGACACTTTCCCATCTTTCTCGGCAATAGTGCCAAAGTCATGACTTGTTTCAAGCCATGAAATGTTCCCCACGGCTTTTAATGCCAACGGAAGTAACAATATTGTCAATAATGTCGCCAAACGCATGATGCTTGTCGTTTATTAGTGGGCCGGTTTCTTGTCGGGAATGATAGAGCCTTCAAGGTATAAGTCGGTTTTCTTTTCCCGGCCGTTTGTCACAATTGTCACTTTTTTCAAGAATCCTCCTCCCGGTTGTCCGTTAGGGTTGAATAATACGGTTATACGGTCTTTTTTCCCGGGCATTATGGGTTTCTTTGGATAGTCGGGCCTTGCACATCCGCAAGACACATGTGTTTCTAAAATCAATAGTGGAGCAGTGCCTGTGTTGATAAACTCAAATTCACATTTTACCACGCCGTCCGATTCTTTTATGTATCCGAAGTCGTAAGATTTCTTTGGGAAAGTGGCTTGTGCATATTTATTGTTTTTGGCCGCCAAAGAAGCTGTTGCCAACAGCAAAGTCATAAATATGATGGTGAATTGTTTCATTGGAATAGCTTGAATTGTATGTTCTACAAATTTAGCAATTTAATATCCAATGGCAAGAAAGGCATGATTAAATTTTATTATTGTCCGTTAAAGTTTGGCATGTAAAATGCTGGAAATATTGAAATTGGGATGCAAATGATTGCATTTGATGGTGAGTAGTTGGCCAATTTCATGCATGCAGTCGAGGTAAATTACGATTCTGCAATCGTGTAATACATGTTGAATGCCGTCGTTGCGTTATTTGCGTGTGTTTCAGTGTCTTTGGTTGGTTTCCTTTTTGCGTCGTCCTGTAAGATTTCGATAAAATTGGATTTTTTTGAAAAAAAACGATGAAAAGCTTGCATAATATCGATAATAGCATTAACTTTGCACCGCAATTAGGACGATGAGTCTTGGTTGAGAGGATTGTCTTATGGTGTAATGGTAGCACTGCAGTTTTTGGTTCTGCCTGTCGAGGTTCGAATCCTCGTAAGACAACTCAACAAAATAGGCTGGAAATTTTCCAGCCTATTTTGTTTGTTCATAGTTCGAGGTAGCCCGATATTATCGATTAGCCGACAAAAGTTTGAATAATGAGAGAAAGCAATATTAAAAACAGCTTCCAAGGCAAAATTTTTGGAAGCTGTTTTCAATATTGTTTGATATTTGTCAGTTATTCTTTATCACCGAATGCGAGGTCTCCGGCATCTCCCAATCCTGGTACTATGTAGGAATGGGCGTTTAGGTCAGGATCCACGGCTCCAACCCAAATGGTAGTTTTTTCTTCCGGGAAATGCGATTTGACGAAATCTATCGCTTGTTGAGAAGCTATGGCCGATGCCACATGAATGTGGGCCGGTTTGCCTTTGGTGAGCAGTGCTTGGTAGGACAGTTCCATCGAAGAGCCTGTAGCAAGCATAGGGTCGGCAATGATAATTGTTTTCCCAGTTATGCGAGGACATGCGATGTATTCGATGTGAATGTCAAATCGGTCGCTTGATTGGCGGTATTTTCTGTATGCGCTTACAAAGGCATTTTGAGCTTTGTCGAAATAATTCAAGAATCCATTGTGGAAAGGCAGGCCTGCTCTTAGTATTGTGGCCAATACTATGTCATCGGCAATTGTATGACATTTTGCCGTGCCAAGAGGCGTGGTGACGTCGGTCAATTCGTAGTTCACGCGTTTTGATATTTCGTAGGCCATTATTTCTCCTATGCGTTCGAGATTGCGTCTGAATCGCATTCTGTCCTGTTGTATGGAGGTATCGCGCAATTCGGCCATGTATTGGCTCACAAGCGATTTTTCTTTTGAGAAATCTATTATTTCCATTATGGGGTCTTATCAAGGTTGTTTTTTACATTCCGAGTATTTGCTTGGACCTAATGCGGTCTTCTTCAAGTTGCTGCTTTAATTCCTCGATTGAATTCATTTTTGTTTCTGTGCGGAGGAATTTTACAAATTCGACTGTTATCCGTTGCCCGTATATATTGTCATCAAAGTCGAAAATGTGCACTTCGATGCTTTGTTTCGAGCCGTTGTCCATTGTCGGGCGGGTGCCTATGTTGGCCATTCCGCCAAGTGTTCGTCCATCTTCTATTGATACCCTTACCGCGTATGCACCACGATGCGGTATTACGAGCATGGGGTTGATGTTGCCTACATTGGCGGTCGGGAATCCTATTGAATGGCCTATTTCAAAACCATGCTCCACGGTTCCGTCAAGCTTGAAATTGCGCCCGAGGCAGTTGGCTGCGTCGTCTACCTTTCCCGCCATTATGAGTTTGCGTATTATTGACGAGCTTACAGGACTATATATTCCATGATATTCATCGGCTTGTATCAATTCCACGCCAAGTTTGGCCCCGTGCTGCTTATAGTCGTTGAAATCTTCGGCACGATTATGCCCGAAGCGGTGGTTGAAGCCTGTGATGAGGACTGATACGCCATAATGGTCGCGGATGAATTTTATGTAGTTGGCCGAACTGAGGGTTGACAGCCTTATGTCGAAATCCATAAGCACTATGTAGTCGGCTCCAAGTTGTTTTATCGCGTCAAGCCTCTCGTCGAGAGTCATCAGCATTTTAATTCCACTGTTTGGATATAGTACTTGTTGTGGATGTTCCTTGAATGTTATTACCGCCGACTTCAGTTTGCGCTTGCGAGCAGTTTCGTTTAGGAAGTTGATGAGCATGGCATGGCCTCGATGCACACCGTCAAACATTCCTATTGTTGCTACCGTTGTGCCGGGAGCTATAATGTCCGGTTGGGTAATGACTTCCATATACAGTAATTTTCTTGTGAGTGCCTTTTGTTCAGAAAAGGCCTTTTGTTTTTAATATGTCTGCAAACTCGGTTCCGGGAGCGACAAGAGCTGTTTTAAATCCGAGAATTTGCGCTGTATCGAGATTCTTTTGTGAATCATCGAGAAACAATGTTTCGCAGGGAGCGATTCCAAGATTTTTTATGGCGTATTCAAATATCTCGCGTCCCGGCTTGGAACATTTGGCGATGAACGAAGCCACTTGTCCGTCAAAATAATCACACATTTCAAAACCTTCGGCTCTGAAAGATTCTGCGATTTTTGAATAGAACATTATTGGGTTGGTATTGGATAACAGGTATATCCTGTATTTCTGACGCAACTCACGCAATGACTTCAGCCGGTGCGCAGGTATTCCTAATAGGAATTGATTGAGAGCCGAGTCTATTTCTTCATCGCTTATGGTGCGATTGGTTTTAATTCGGCTTCTGATTGCATCCCTGAATTGTTCCGGGCTTAATTTACCGTCTTCCAATTGCATGAACTCTCCCGATTGTACATATAATCCCAGCATCTCTTCAGCTCCTTCCATGCCCAAGGCGGTCAGTGCTTTGACGCACCTGTCGCGATTAATGTCCATGATGACGCCGCCAAGGTCAAAGAGCAGGTTCTTAATGATGTTCATGTATAGTGTGTTCTGATTATTTTTTGCAAAATTAGTCATAAATATTGAAAAAACGCGGAAGTAGACTATGGTTTAACATGCTCTCAACAAGCATGTGTAGAAGAAAATAATCGGTTAGTTTTTGGATGGAAATAAAATTTCACCTTATTTTGCAAAATGGATTCTAATTAATAGTATGGGTGTGAATGTTAACATCAAGGCGTTTAAATTCATTCCTTATTTTAAAACTGTGCTATGGGGAGGTGATAGAATCGCTTCTTATAAAGGGGTAGAGACAGTTCCGAGCAACGTAGGTGAAAGTTGGGAAATATCGGGAATGGAAAGTCATGAATCGGTTGTCGCCGAAGGTGAAGACAAGGGCATGAAATTGTCGGATTTGATAAGAAAATACAAAGGCAAGCTTGTCGGAGAATCGGTTTATGCCCGATTTGGCGACAGGTTCCCGTTGCTTGTTAAAATAATTGATGCCCGATGTGATTTGTCTTTGCAGGTACATCCTGATGATGAACTTGCCAGAATCCGTCATAATGGAATTGGCAAGACGGAAATGTGGTATATCATTGATGCTGATAAAGGTGCGTTGATTTATGCCGGATTGACGAAGCCTATTACTCGCGAGGATTATAAACGGATGGTTGCCGAGAATACAATCATGGATGTCGTGGCAAGGCATGAGTCGCATCCAGGCGACTTGTTCTATTTGCCATCAGGAAGGTTGCACACCATCGGTGCCGGTAACTTTTTGGTAGAAATCCAGCAAACATCCGACATAACTTATCGAGTGTATGACTTTGACCGTGTCGATGTCGATGGCAAGCCACGAGAGTTACATACTCAGCTGGCAATGGACGCGATAGACTATACGGTATATGACAATTACAAGTTGGATTATGAGCATAAGGTGGAAGGCGACGCGCAACTTGTAAAGTGTGATTATTTCGATGTGCATAAAGTCAATGTGGTGAAATCATGTGAGATGAAGGCATCGCAGGATTCTTTCAAAATAGTGGTGTGCCTTGAAGGCGAGGTAAAAATATTGGACAATTTCGGGAACGAGACCGAAATGCACCAAGGAGAAACGGTACTCGTGCCGGCGATAGCCTCTTCGTTGCACATAACCGGATATGCCACATTGTTGACGGCTTCAATGTAAAATCATTTTGTTCCATTTTGTTTTGAATGTCGGTTTTGTTACTTTTGTATAGCAAGTAATTTAAAATCGATTTATATGAAACGCTTATTTATGGCGGTCGCGATGCTGGTCGTGGCTGTTGCGGTGCTGATGGCGCAAGATTCCTATAACAGGCGAGTTTACAAAGTGGGAAATGATTCATTGCCTTATCGCGAACTTGTGCCTCAAAAAATGTCGCAAGATGTGGATTATCCGTTAATCATATTCCTTCATGGAGCAGGAGAGCGGGGAATTGACAATGAGAAACAGTTGACTCATGGCGCGCAAATGTTTTTGAACCCCATCAACAGGGATAAGTACAAGGCTTATGTCTTATTCCCACAATGTCCTGAAGATGGTTATTGGGCTTATGACAGCCGTCCTCAATCATTTGTCCCCGACTCGATGCCTATTCAAGAAGAACCGACAACACAGGTCAAATTGCTTAGAGGGCTCATCCTTAATTATGTGAAAAATTATAATGTTGACCCTAATCGAGTATATGTAATGGGGTTGTCGATGGGCGGAATGGCCGTGTATGACATTGTGGCACGTTATCCGCAATTGTTCGCGGCTGCCGTACCTATTTGCGGAACGGTAAATCCCGAAAGGTTGAAAGACGTGCGAGGCGTGAAATTCCGTATTTATCATGGAGATGCCGACAATGTGGTCACTGTGGAAGGATCGCGTAGGGCATATCTTGAGTTAAAAGAGCATCATGTGAATGTCAATTATTTTGAATTTCCCGGAATAACTCATGGTAGCTGGGTTCAAGCATTCAATGACCCGGATTTGTTGAAATGGATGTTCAAGTGCATCCGTTCCGACAGGGATTGATTGGTATTGATACGAAATGTTAGGAAACAGGCATCTTTTCACATTGGGGAATCCAAGAGGCAAGATGCCGTTTTTTATTTATGCCTTAGGGTTTCGAGGACGTTTTCGACCACTGCATAGATTTTCTCTGTCGGGAATCCGAGCATTTTTGCTGCTTGGTGGCACAATGCAATTTCACTATCGGCATAGTCGGAGTCGGCCATCATGAGTACGATCATGTCGGTGAGGTATAATTGCTTTATCGAGTCGTCTGTGGGAGGTGCGAGCTCGATGCTTTCGGGCGCGTGAAGGCAGCGATTGTAATCTTCATGAGTTAATCCTTCACGTTCCATCACGATTTTTATCATTTCATGCTCTGACAAATCTATCCTGCTGTCGGCACATGCTAATGCTATGAGGGCTTTCAAGTGGCTCAATTTTTCTTTCTGGAGTTGAGTCGTGTCCATTATGCTTGTTTCGCTTTATATTGGTTGTCTTTGATAAGAAGGGATTAGGGCTTGTGGTCGTTTCAATGAATTGCAGGGAATATCGAAAAAATCAAGTCGGCCACATGGAGGTTTTGCAAGCATTTTTCCATTGTGCCGACTTGTTATTTTTGTCTCTGACAGAGGTTGTTATACGGTAAGAATTTCTTTTTCTTTAGCCGCAAATATCTCATCGATTTTCTTCATGTATTTGTCGTGAGTTTTCTGCATTTTCTCTTCGGCATCTTTTTCGACATCTTCGGGCATTCCATCCTTTACGGCTTTCTTCAACCCATCGATTGCGTCGCGACGTGCGTTGCGCACCGAGATTTTTGCTTGTTCAGCTTCGGCTTTTGACTGTTTAACGAGCGATTTGCGTCGTTCTTCGGTCAAAGGAGGAATTGACAATCTTATGACTTCTCCGTTATTGTCGGGAGTTATTCCGAGGTCGGAGTTGATAATGGCTTTTTCGATTACTTTGAACATTGATTTCTCCCATGGAGTTATGGCAATTGTTCTTGCATCGGGCACTGTGATGTTGGCAACATTGCTTATTGGAGCTTGGCTGCCGTAATAGTCAACGCGTATGCCGTCGAGAATCTTCGGATTGGCTTTCCCTGCGCGTATGTGAGCAAGAGTCTCTTCGAGATAAGCCACCGCGAGTTCCATTTTTTCTTCGGCCGGTTTCAAATAATGATTTACGTCATTCATAAGAAAATAATATGTAAAGTGTTTTTAAGTGTTGTCATGATTAATATACCAAAGTGCCTATCGGTTCTCCGTCGAGCACTTTTTCAAGGTTGCCTTTTGTGTCCATGTCAAACACAATGATTGGCAATTTGTTTTCCTTGCATAGGGTGGTTGCCGTGAGGTCCATCACTTTCAGCCCCCGGGTGTATATCTCGTCATAGCTTATTTCGGTGAATTTAGTTGCCGACGGGTCTTTTTCAGGGTCGGCAGTGTATATCCCGTCCACACGAGTTCCTTTTAGCATCACGTTGGCTTCGATTTCTATTCCTCTCAATGCAGCACCGGTGTCGGTGGTGAAGAACGGATTGCCAGTGCCTCCTGCTATTATTGCCACTTTCCCGTTACTCATGGCTTCTATTGCTTTCCACTTGCTGTAATGTTCGCCTATCGGGAACATGTTGACAGCCGTGAACACTTGAGCTGGTTGTCCTATGCTTTCGAGAGCCGAACTCAAGGCCAAGGAATTTATCACAGTGGCGAGCATTCCCATTTGGTCGCCTTTTACGCGGTCAACGCCTTTGGCTGCGCCGGCAAGCCCGCGGAATATGTTCCCACCGCCTATTACTATCGACACTTCGACGCCGTTGCCGGCTATGGCCTTTATTTGTTCTGCATAATCGTTCACACGGTTTGCGTCTATTCCGTAACCTTGTTTACCCATGAGCGATTCACCGCTCAGTTTCAACAGAATCCTTTTGTATTTGGGTCTCATGACTTTGTTCAAATATTAAAAATTCATCTTTTACAAATTTAGTCACATTGGCTGTAGTGTCCAAAAAAACAGATGCTTTTTTTCTTTATTGCGGTGTGGCCGGCTTGCTGTTGGCCGGAGAAGACGTTTATGCTGCACTTTGGCGGTGTCAGAAAATTGAACTTGTTCAAGTTTTTGTCATTGCACCCGACTTTCACTATCTTTGCAAATTATTGGCAATAAAAGCTATCATGGCAGGTTCAAATTTTATCGATTATGTGAAAATTTTTTGCCGCTCAGGTAAGGGCGGCGCCGGTTCTTTGCACTTTTTCAGGGCAAAATATATTCCCAAAGGCGGTCCCGACGGAGGTGACGGTGGCCGTGGAGGGCATGTGATATTGCGTGGGAACAGAAACTTGTGGACTTTGCTTCACTTGAAGTACAAGCGACATGTCTTTGCTACTAACGGAGAGGCCGGCAGCGCAAACCGCAGTTCGGGAAAGGATGGCGTTGACCAAGTTATAGAGGTGCCTTGTGGCACAGCCGTGTATGATGCCGATACCGGTCAATTCTTGTGCGACGTGACCGAAGATGGAGAAGAAGTAAAACTCCTCAAAGGTGGCCGTGGCGGGCTTGGGAACTGGCATTTCAAGAGCGCGACAAATCGCACACCACGATATGCGCAACCCGGAGAACCGGGCATAGAAAAAAGCATAATCCTTGAGTTGAAACTTCTTGCCGATGTGGGGCTTGTGGGATTCCCTAATGCCGGGAAATCGACACTCCTTGCTGCAATTTCGGCTGCAAAACCTAAGATTGCCAATTATCCGTTTACCACTTTGGAGCCAAATCTCGGTATCGTTAGCTATCGCGACCGTCAATCGTTTGTAATGGCCGACATCCCAGGAATTATTGAAGGTGCAAGCGAAGGTAAAGGATTGGGATTGCGCTTCTTGCGTCATATAGAGCGCAATGCCGTTTTATTGTTCATGATTCCTGCCGATGCAGGCGATATAAAGCGCGAGTATGAAATCCTGTGCAAAGAGTTGCAAACATTCAATCCCGACCTTGCCGATAAGCCGCGAGTGCTGGCGATAACTAAGTGTGACTTGCTCGATGACGAGTTGATGGACGAGATGCGTGGAGAATTACCCGAAGGTGTTAAGTCTTTGTTCATTTCGGCTGTGGCAGGACAAGGCTTGACCGAGCTCAAGGACTTGCTATGGAGGGAAATAAACGATGAAAATAATCGCATACCGACTCGTATTACTCATCGCGACCTTGATGAGCGTCATCGTGTCAAGGAAGAAGACGAGTTCATATATTCGCTCCCTGAAGATGAAAACTATGATGAATGGGACGAAGAGCCGTCGGCCGGTGGCCACATGACCGATGAGCAACAGTGGGATGATGAGTATTGGCCGGAAAAGTACAAGGATTATGACGATTGAGCGCGGATGGCTCGATGAGGAAGCTGGTGCTGAGTGGTTTACTTTGTTGAGAGGGGCAAGCAGCATCGATGAGCCTTATCTCGGCGATTCGGTGTGCGGCTATACAGGAGATGATGTTGTGCACTACATGGAATGCCGCAAGAATCTTGCCTTGATACTTGGAGTAGATGTAAGCGACTTGATTCAAACGAGGCAATCCCATACATCCAACGTGGTTTTTCTTGATGACAGTTTTTTTGTTAAAGATGTTGGTTCTCGTTGCGGCTGCTTGCAAGATGTGGATGGAATCGTCACTTGTCATCGCAAAGTGGCGATAGGAGTCAACACAGCCGATTGCGTGCCTGTGTTGTTATGTGCTGCCGGTAATGTGCCGATGATAGCTGCAATCCATGCGGGATGGCGCGGTACTGTTGCCGGAATAGTGGTAAAAGCTGTGGATTGCATGGTGGAGCATGGTGCTAAAATTGAAGAAATGACAGCCTACATAGGCGTTTCAATATGCGGGAAGTGCTATGAAGTTGGAGATGAGGTTGCCGATATGTTTGCCAAAGCAGGACTTGGCGAAAGTGATGTAATATCGCGCAATGATGTTACCGGCAAGGCTCATGTAAACCTTAAGGAAGCTAATCGCAAATTGCTTGTCAAAGTCGGTTTGGACTATCATAAAATCACCGTGAACGGAGATTGTTCGTTTGAGTCGCCCGATAAATATTATTCGGCACGTCGCATGGGGGTCAACTCCGGCAGGACTTTCACAGGAATAGTATTGCATAAGTAACAAGGAGCAATCTGCCGGGAAAATGTTGGCCGTTTGGTTTTATTATGTAATTTTGCAATTTATTAAATGACAACACAATTATTATGAATATCCGGTTCCTTGTGATGGCTTGTGCCTTCATGATTTTGACGAATGCGCAATTTGACGCAGCAGCCCAGAAGAAAAATTTCAGTTATAATTTTTATGGACAGGTGCGAGCCGATTTGTTCTATAACAGTCGCTCCAATTCGGAAACGGTCGACGGATTGTTTTACATGTATCCACATGATAGCGAATACGACTCTTACGGCAACGACCTGAATGCAAAGCCCGATGGGAATTTCTATACAATGTATTCTCGATTGGGTGTGACTGTGACCGGGCCGAAACTTGGCGAGAACATTTCCACGGCAGGCTGCTTGGAAGTGGATTTTCGTGGAGGAGGAACAAATTATAACATGGTGCGCATACGTCAAGCCTATTTCTCTCTTGGATTTGGACAATCGCAATTGCTTGTAGGCCAGACATGGCACCCTTTCTATGGAGATGTGGCGCCCGATATTCTTAACCTTAACATGGGAGCTCCTTACCAGCCATTCAGTCGTGCTCCGCAGTTGCGATATCGTTTTACCGACAAGGCATTTCGAATGACAGCCACGTTATTGTGGCAATCCCAGTATCTGTCGGTGGGTCCGGCTTCCAATGAAACAGGGGAAACATCTACTACAAAGAGTCAAAGTTTCATTAAGAACAGTTGTGTCCCGGAAATAGCATTGAATCTCGATTATGCACCGAAAGGCGGAAATTGGCTTGTCGGAGCAGGGGTTGACATGACATCGATTGTCCCTCGTACACAGGCTGAATATCAAGGCCGAGTGTCGAAAGTAGACGAGCGCATAACGTCGGTTTCGGCCGAGGCTCATTTCAAATATGTCAAAGGATTGTGGCTCGTTGCCGGAAAGACAGTATTAGGTTCTAATTTTACTCAAGCGAGCGGAGTTGGCGGTTATGCAATTACCGGTTATGACCAAGTGACAGGAGAACAAGAGTATTCTCCTGTGAAAGTGTCATCGACCTGGCTTAATATAGCTTATGGCGATAAATGGCGTCCTGCTTTGTTTTTTGGCTATTTGAAGGATCTTGATTCCGGAGATCAGGTTCAGTCGGTACTTGGTACGGGCATAAGCGACGGATTGCAACAACTTGTCACGGCTTCGGCCGAAATAACATATCGTCCGGCTGCACATTGGAAGTTTGGAGTTGAATATATGTTGTGCAACGCATGGTATGGTACGAGGACTGGTGTCATAGAGACAAATTCGGTCATGAACCATCGTGTGGTAGCTACTGCAATATTTCAATTCTGAAACAGTCGGCAATTTTATTTTTCCGGGCAATTGCCGGAAATTTTGTAAAAGAACCATAAGGAATAAATATGTCTATTTGTAAGTGTATGGCGCTAAGGCATCTTGGAGCCACGATTATTTCGTTAATGCCGTTATCGGCATATTCTGATGACTTTCGTTTTACATGGAATGTCGCTTTGGATACCGAAGGGTTGTATAATATTTCTGATAACAGGGCGGGATGGAATAATTTGTTGACAGCAGGCGTGAGGGCTTGCTTGTGGAAGGGAGCATCTTTGGATATCGAAGCGTTGTCGAGTTACGGGTTGAATGTGCCGGTTGTTGAAGACTTTCAGGGATTTACCAATATAGATGCCGGTGAGAATCGTGCTTTTCGTTTTAGAAAAATAAGTTACACTCAGGAGTTTGGCGATAATTGGAAAATTTCAGCCGGATTGCGTAATGTTGACGATGATTATTTTACGTCATCAATGACATCGTTCTTTACAGGTTCTTCTTATGGGAATTTTCCAACATTGTCGATGAATTTCCCTCTGCCCACTTTTCCGTTGTCGGCACTTGGCGTGCATGTTGAATATTCTCCTGTCGAAGAGGTAGTGATAAAGGAAAGCTTGTATAATGGAGTCGCTTCCGACCGTGTTGGCGAGCAATTTAGGGTTTCCCCTCGTTCCGACGGCTTTTTTAATATTGGCAGTGTGGAGTATTCTTGCGAAATTTTTGACAATGATTGCGAAATTTCGACAGCATCTTATTCATTGGGTTACGTCGTTGGAAATCCTTTGCCTGCCGATGGTTCCGATCGGCGACTCATTTCGGCAATGTGGTGCAATGTGGAGCAACCTTTGGCAAGCATGGATGAAAATTGCTTTGGAATGCTTGTGCAAGGCTCTTGGAGTCCTAACCCGGCTATTGAGGGCTGTGACGGATATTTGTCATTTGCCTTGTTGTGGGAAAAAGAGGATTTCGCAACAGCCGGAGTGGGAGTAAACCATGCATTCTTAGACAAAACAGGAGAAACGGATGTCGAACTTTTGTTCGGATATTCGTTCCTTGAATATTTTACTATTTCTCCCGGGGTTCATTTCATATTTGAAGATGGAGGACGAACAAACGTGGCCGGATTACTCAGGCTTTCGTTTGAAATGGGAAATATGTGATACGCGTTATATTACACCCATTATTTCGAGAATGGTAGGTGTGAGCAATGCTGTGAAAATGCCGTTTATCGTCAACCCGAGACTGGCAAATGCTCCATATTTGTCACTCACGTCCATGGCTCTTGAAGTCCCCATCGCATGAGCAGCTGTGCCGAGAGATATTCCTTGGGCGATGGGGCTGCCTATGTGCGTGAGACGCATTACTTTAAATCCGGTCATTCCTCCGAATATGCCGACGCATATCACGACTGCTGCCGTTAACGACGGTATTCCGCCTACGGCTTTGGTCACTTCCATTGCAATCGGTGTCGTTACCGATTTAGCCGCCAGCGACAATACGACCTCTTTTGAGGCTCCGAGCAATTGCGCAACGAGTACGACCGAGATTATGCCTACGATGCATCCGGCAAGTTCCGAGACGATGAGAGGTATGAATTGTTTCTTTATTGCCGATAATTCCTTGTATAGAGGGACTCCCAGCGCCACTACGGCAGGTTTCAACCAAAATTCTATGTATTTGCCACCTTCGTTATAAGTCTCTATGCCTATGCCGGTAAATTTTAAGAAGATAATGATGAAAATTGCCGATACAAGGATAGGATTGAGAATAGTCCATCCTGTGCGAGATTGGATGATTTGGCTTGCTGCATAAACGATGAATGTGAGTGCAAGCAGGAAATACATGTTGCTAAGATATTCCATGATTCAAGTGTTTCTCAAGTTTTTATAATTTACGCATGAGCTGGTGTATCCATCCTGTAACCACTATCACGAGCATGGTGCTCAGAGTGGCGGCAAGCAATATAGGCAGCCATTGCGCCTTGATTATGTCAAAGAACAGCATGAGCGACACGGCGGCCGGCACGAAGAAGAATCCAAGGTTTTTTACAAGAAAATTTGCCATTCCTTCGACATGTTTCAGCTTGATGACTTTTGTTGATAATAACGTAGTGAGCAGGAGCATGCCTATCATGCTGGATGGCAGCTTGATGCCGGTGAGCCACACGATTAATTCCCCGAGCGCAAGGCACCCGAAGATTATTGCACATTGTATAACCATAAAACATACCTTTTTTAATCGGGCGCAAAGTTAAATAGTTTTTTGCAAAATAGGTCGTGTAAGGTTCAAATTTTATTTGCTTGACCGATTGCATGTTTGCACGAAAATCTATGACATTATTGTTTACTGAGATTGATTTGTTTTGCTGAGCGTTGTTTTGCATCTTTTTCATAACTTTGTGTTGTTAACTCACGGCAATGAGAAGCTGTGGATTCAGTTGCATAAATTATGTCAGGACGAAAATTATATTATTTGCTCAATAGCGGAAAGAATTCCAAGTTTAAATATTTTTTCAAGAATTACATGCGCCTTCTTTGTCCCAAGGCAATATGCAGGATAAGACGTGAGCACATTATCAATAATTTGTCGCGTCGGAGTGACATGGATTATGTGATGCACAGGGTGAATTACTATAATAAGTTGTCTCGTCACGACAGTCTTGCGAGCAAATGGCATGAGTCGATGATAGGCTTGTCGCAACAAGAAATGTGCAAGGAGGGGAAAGTATATTTTTTTGATTCATATGAATATTCCCGATTTTTCAAGCAGGATCTGCGTTGGAAGTTGCTTGCAGGCGACATTGTTGATGTCCCGTCGGTTCCTTCAATAGTAAAAAGCAGGCCACTTGTGGACGATAATGAGTGTTCTGTCCTGCTTAACATGGACAAGGTGCGGCATTTCATTTTTGTTAATGACAAGAAATCATTTGAACAGAAGAAGAATATGGCTGTGTTTCGTGGCAAGATAGGTGTCCCGGGAAGTCCCATGTTCAAAGAAAACCGTTATCGTTTCATGAAGCAGTTCATGGGAAACCCGTTGTGTGATCTTGGAGAGATAAAGAGCCGTTATTGCACGCCTGAGTGGGTGGTGGATAAAATGACCATCGGGGAGCATCTTGATTTTAAGTTTATCCTTGCGTTGGAAGGTAACGACGTGGCGAGTAACTTGAAATGGGTGATGTCGTCCAATTCGCTTGCCGTGATGCCGCGCCCGACGTGTGAGACATGGTTCATGGAAGGGAAGCTCGTCGGGGGAGTGCATTATGTTGAAATAAGGCCCGATTTCTCCGACCTTGAAGAAAAGATGCAATATTATATCGACAATCCGTCGGAGGCACAGAAGATAATAGAGAACGCCCACAGATATGTCGCTCAGTTTCGTGACAAAAAGCGTGAGCGTCTCATTTCGCTGCTTGTCATGAAAAAATACCTTTCCGTCGTCAATCCCGGGGTTGAGTTATGAGGTATTGGTATACGGTCGAGGATATTTCGGCGATTATGGCTTCGTTGGTCTCCGGTGTTTCAAATGAGTCCTTGACGAATACAGCCAAGGAATAATGAGAGCCGTCGGGCAGCATTATGTAAGCCACATCGTTGGTCCCTATCCATCTATCCTGGCTGTTACGGTCGCCTGTTCCTGTCTTGTGCGCTATTTTCGCATCGGCTCCGATTCCTTTTGGGATTCGTGCCAATCCTGTGTTGCAATCTAGCATTGTCTGTCTGATGAATTGGATATTGCGATTTGTGTCGTCGGTCTTGGTGAATAAGTCATTTATTAGCGATGCTGCCGAAAGCGGAGTAGAATGATTGGCGTATGATTGGGAAATGTCACGGTGCATGTCGTCTTCGGTTGCTGTGATTAAGAAGTCGGTCATGCCGATGCTGCGGATGCAGCTGTCGGTGGCATGCGGGCCGCCTGTCAACTTGAATAGAATGTCGCATGCGTTGTTGTCGCTCAATTTCAACGTATATTCAAGTAAGTGTTTTACTGTCAATTTGATGTTGCCATTTGGAAAGCTGTCGCGCAACGGGCTGTAAGTGTCGGGTTTCAAGTCTTCGGGAGGGATGTTCACCATGTGGTAAATGTCGAGGTCGTGTTCTTGCAACCATTTTGCCACATGTATTGCTTGGTGCATTTTCATCACGCTCATCAAAGGGTACTCGATGTCGTTGTTAATGCTCAAAGTGTCAGTGTCGTTGGCTATCAGAGCTATTCCTATGGTGGCATCTTTGCCATCGATAATGGTTTGTAATTCTTGTTGCAGCTGTGATGATGTTTCGTTTTTGCTGCATGAATATAAAAATGCCGCAACAAGCAGCAATGATATTTTTAAGAGATTATTGATGTGCATGTTACAAGAAATTTCCAGCAAATTTATAGTAAAATTGGTAATTCCTCGCTTGTGCAAGGCTGTATTTGTTTCCTGTCAGAGGTTTTTACTTTAAAAAACGGATATAAATTTTTTTATTTTATTGGAAACTATTACTTTTGCAAATCAAAAAATTAGAATAAAATAAAAAATTACATAGTTACGCAAAATGGCTAAGAAAGAAACTACGCGCACCTCTATCGATGAATTGAATGAATCATTGTCATCAATAGAGCAAAGAGTCGAAAACAACAAGAAATCAATTTATTGGGTTGTGGGTGCCATCATAGTAGTGGCAGCAGTGATAATGGGTTATGTATATGGAATACACAATCCTAACATGAATGAAGCAAGAACCGAAATAGCAAAGGCCGACATGGAAGTCTCTTTGGGTAATGACTCGCTTGCTCTTGCTCAATACAAGTCGGTTGCCGATAATTTCAGCAACAGTGCTGCAAATCGTGCCAATCTTGATGCTGCAATCTTGTTGTATGAAGATGGAAAATATGAAGAAGCTGCTGCTTATATCAACAAGTTTGATGCCGAAGGAGTAATCGTAGGACCTGCATCGCAATCTCTTTTAGGTGACTGCTATGTTAACTTGAAGAAATATGACGAGGCTTTGGGAGCTTATGACAAGGCAATTTCATTGTCAAATGACAATTCGCTCTACACTCCGTTGTTCATGATTAAGAAAGCTACTGTTTACAGAGAGTTGAAAAACTATGCAGCTGAAGCCGATGTTTTCCAAACCATAAAGGACAAATATCCTACGTTCACTCAAAGTTACAATTTCGACCTTGACAAGTATCTTGATCGTGCCAAGGCTCTTGCTGGTAAATAATAAAGCATAGAAATAGAAAAAATAAGAACGGGACGTGCCATGAGACACGTCTCGTTTGTTTTTAATGACCATGAGGGAATCCTATGGGTAAGGTTATTGCATAATTTGACTACCTGTAATGAAAGATTTTTTGAAGTTTCAATGCTTATCTTTAATTTTGACGTTGGCAAGTAATAGAATGTAAGTCGAGCATGAAACAATTGGTATTAATATTGTTTGTTTTTATCGGATTTGCGGTTTCCGGACGTGAACCGGCCGATTATGACGTGCTTTCGGAGAGAGCCGAGCGGTATTTCAAGTATAAGGAATGGGGAAGCGCATTGGCCATTTATCAAATGATGATTGTTGATCGACCCGAAGCTGTCGAGCCTTATTACAAGGCAATTGCCGCTGGTGCGATGTTGGGCGACGGAGAAGTGCAGATGGACATGTTTGAGCGCACGCAGCAGCATGGAGTTTCGCTTGACTCTCTTTTCAATGGTGTACGCAAAGTTTCATTTACAATGGGAACCGCCAAGGCATATGAAGAATTTTTGTTGCTCGTGAAAGATCGTCAGCCATGGCTTAGTCGCAATGTGTGCATATATCTTCTTGATTATTATATGTATAGGAACGATTCTCAGAATGTAAAGGAAATCACTCAAGAATTATTGGAACATACTCCCGACAATGTAGAATATTTGAAGTGCTTTGCCAATGCTTGCATGCAGCTTGGTGATTTTGAAAACATGGAGATATATTTTAAGCGAGTGCTTGAGATTGACAATCATGACGAGGATGCGCTTGTTGCACTTGGGAATTATTATGCAGGCATGCTGCTTGGGCAGATTGAGCCTGATTCTATAAAATACAATCGGGAACAACTTGCAAGATTATCGCTTGAGACTCTTTCCAAGGCTTGCAACATGAATGCCAGTCCATACCTGACTTCGCTCATGGCGCGTGTCAATGCGGCCATCGCGTCACAACCGTAATATGCGTGGCAGCAAGTGGTAACGATAAACAAATGTTTGTGAAATGCCTCGCATGGCGAGATAGCTGATGAATGCAAGCCATAATTTGTTGTTTCCCATGGAGTCGGGCATAAGGTAAAACACGGCGAAGAACAATGCGCATGATACTGCAATAGTATATAACATCTGTCGAGTGGCGGTCAAGCCTATGTATACCCCGTCCCAAATGAAACCTGCAGCTCCTGCCAGTGGGATGGCTACGCTCCACAAGTGGTATTCGTGGGCAGCGGCAATGACAGTTTTGTTGTCGGTGATTATGCCGAACATCGCATCTGCCCCAAAAAGGTATATTGTCGTGAATGCGGCAGCTACTATGCCTCCCCAGCACAGTAGCCTGTTGGTGCAACGGTGAAGCATTGGCAAGTCCTTTGCTCCGGCATATCGACCCACAAGGGCTTCGCCTGCGTAAGCAAATCCGTCCATGAAATAGGAGAACAGCGTGAATAATTGCATTATCAATGCATTTACGGCAAGAGTGATGTCGCCACTGCGTGCTCCTGCCGATACAAAGAATAATGTCACTATCATTAGGCAGGTGCTGCGTAAAAATATGTCGCTGTTTACTTTGAAAAATTTTCTCATGCCTGCGGCCTTTAGAGTATTTTTCCATTTGAAAGACCGGAAATCAGAGCCGTGTTTGCGCCTTATAAGTAATATGGCATATGCGAGGCCGGAATATTCGGCAATTACTGTGCCTGTCGGAATCCCTTTGAATCCCATGTCAAACATGTAAACAGCTGCCAAACTCGCAATGATATTTACCACGTTTACTCCTATTGAAATTATCATGGGACTGCGTGAGTCTTGCATTCCTATGAACCAGCCCTTGATTCCCATTGTCATTAGTATGGCAGGAGCACCCCACACGCATATGTGAAAATAAGTACGGGCAAGGTCGAGGACTTCGTCCGATGGCCCTATTGCCAGTAATGTAATCCATAGGAGGAACTGCTGGAGAATCAATATCATTATTGCCGCAGAGCCGCCTATTGACACGGCTCTCGCCAGTATTTGCAGGCATTCGGTCGTGTCTGTGCTGCCATATGCCTGTGCCGTCATTCCGGCAGTGCCCATGCGCAAGAACCCGAAATTCCAGTAAATGAGGTTGAAAATCATCGAGCCAACAGCTATTGCGCCTATGTATTCGGTGCGTCCGAGATGTCCGGCTATGCTCGTGTCGATTAGCCCGAGCAATGGAACGGTGATGTTGGCAACTATTGCCGGAAGTGCTATACCCAGTATTTTACGGTTCATGTTCATTATTGCATGAGTGCTGAGTATATTGAACGCATATATGTTTCTGAGACAGGTATTTCACGGTTTGACCCTTTTAGTTTAAGTATGTATCGTTTGCCGTTGCGTCGAGTTGATTTTATCCGGTCAATGTTTATAAGGTAGTTCTTATGACATCTCATTACCGATTTGTAATTGATGAAAAACTTTTCAAGCGCGGACATTCGGCCATGATATTCAAGAATCTTGTTTTTCAACCCCGAGCAATATGCAATCGACACAGTATTGCTACTTGTCTTTTTGGCATAAATGAAATCGCACACGGCCAAGTCGTATTTATTGTTCATGCCTGTGTCGATTCTTATGATTTGATCCATTATTATAGCTCCGGGTGTTTTGCTTTTTTCGGCTGCGTTTATGGCAATGCGGTTGTTCATTTCCTTGCATTCTGTTTCAATTTTTATAGACAAATAACGACGTTCGCTTCCCGACATGAACATGGCGGTTATGCCTGTGACGATGAACGAGTAAATGCAGTTTGCAATTAAAGCATGCTGGAAATCATAGCCTTTAAACCACGCATGTCGCGTCCCTTCGGGTAGGGTCAGCATGTCATACAAGCTTATCATTGAACCCATCACGCTTATTGTCAATAGCAGGTTTAAAATACCCTTCCATGAAAGAAATTTGTGCTGGCTGTATCCAAATATCATGTAGCTCATAATGTCGGCAATGGCATGGGAGATGATTGCCGTCAGGCAATAAGCTAAAACCATGAGCATGTTTATTGATTGAGCTGTCGGCAACTTGGCATTTGCGATGAGTATGAATGTTATGGCTATGGTCACAGCCGATATTATTGAATATCCAAATCTTGTTTTGGCCTCATTGCGCAGGGAGCTGATTCTATCAGAAAAAATCGACATGATTGCAAAAAAGAAATTTCTGTTATTTGTTACAAAAGTAAGGAAAATCGAGGTAATAACCTTGAATGCCGTTAACTTAATAAAAGACAAGAAACGCGGAACAGACGTAATTTGGGAAATAATCCGTATATTAGCCGACAAGTTACTAATAAACAGGCACAGGACATTAAATTCCACTGACATGAGTTTTTTGCGTTATATAATTATTGCTTTTTTGCTTTTTGCAGTATTGCCGTCACGGGCCGATGATGAACTACAGGCCTTGCATGATGATTTGCGTCGCGTCAGTGCGACTGGGAATCGAGACAGCATAGCGACTGTTTACTGTCTGCTGGGTGAGTATTATGCTTATCGCTCGGTAGATACTGCGTTGATGTACAGCAACAAGGCACTTGAGACTATCCAAAATCGAAATGATGTGATGTATAACATAATATTGTGCGACTTGGGATATGCATATTTCTCAAAAGGCGATATTGATAGGGCTTTGGATATGTATCTCAGAGCCAAGGAATCGGCTGCCGGAATGCGCGACACGACCTGTCTTTCAACGGCTCTCACAACGATAGGGTTGATATATAAGCGCAAAGGTATGCCCGATTCGACTCTTGTGTATTATAAAGAAGCGTTACAGTTGCTCGAAAACAGTCGTTCCTATTCTGAACTGGCCGCATTGTTGTGTAATATTTCCATTTTTTATATTAACGAAGAACGTTATGAAGAAGGTGCCGCTTATGGAGAACGAGCCATAAAAGTTGCGAAGGAAATCGAAGATGTCGACATGATGATGTATGGCGCGTATGCTTGCGGCAGTGCGCATTTCAAGAACGACGAATACGACAAAGGTATAAATTATATCCGCATGTTGATAAATGAAGCTCGTCGGCATGACAAGCCGCAAATGATGATGAAGGGATGCGTGACGATGCTGAGAATGTTTGATCAGTACCAGCGTTATGATTCGTTGGAATATTACATGTCGCTTGCCGAAGAGTTGTCGAAGCAGTTGCCCGAAAATTCACAAGAGGTAATTGGATATGTCGAAATGAAGGCCATTGCCGATGGCCGGGCGGGTCGTTATCGTGAAAGCCTTGCAGCATGGCAACGTTTGGAAACCTTTCTCGGCAAAGGGTTGCATACGCCTCCCGATAAATTGTATTTGTACATGGCTCGTGATTACAAAGGAATGCATGAATACCGCAACGCATCCGAGTGTTATGAAAAAGCGATACTGTATGCCGATAGTTTGCGACATACGGGAATCGAGCGAGAACTGTCGGAATTGTCGGTTAAATATGATACAAAAGAAAAAGAACTTGAAATAGCAAAGCTTCAGAGCGAGCACATGTCCCAGCGAGTGAAGATTGTCATGTGGGCATCGGCTGCCGTGGTGGCTGTGCTGCTGCTCATAATTGTGATGACATGGTACATGTTGCGACGTAAGCGCATGAAAAAAGAACTTGAATTGGAGTTGTCGCGCAGCCGCATTGACGGAATGGAACGTGAGCGAGCTCGTATCGCCAAAGAATTGCATGATGGTGTGTGCAACGATTTGTTTGGCATAGGGCTGCATTTGCAAGCATCGGGTTCTGATGCATTGCCGGCTACAAAAGTTTTAGAACTTATAGAACAAGTGCGGGGCAATGTGCGGCATATATCACATGAATTAATGCCTCCCAAGTTTAATGATGTGTCATTGCAAGAAGTAATTGAAGACTATGTAGGTCACATATCATCATCGCTGCCGGTGAATTTGAAAGTTGACATAGATTGCGACTTGCCCGAAAACATTGCGTATGAGACCTATCGCATATTGCAAGAATTGCTGGCCGATGTGATAAAATATTCAGGAGCCGACCGCATAGATATAGAGATAAATGCTAAAGATGGAATGTTCCGTCTTAAATTGTCGGCCGACAACGGACATGGCTTGAAGCAGGATGAAAATGCAGGCATCGGTTTGAGAAGTATTCGGGAACGTGCCGATTCGATAAACGGCAATTTCAGCATGGATCAAAATGAAGATGGACAAATATTCTTGTTGGAAGTGCCGTTGCGACAATGAGCCTGCATGTGTATTTTGGATGATTTGACTGTAAAAATCACTGTTTTCGATGATATTCTCTTTCTATTATTTGTGTTTCTTTGCAGAAAAGTATTTAAAAACAGCAAACAAACCACAGGTTGATGGAGAAGAATAACTTACGCGTCTTGTTAATCGATGACCATGATTTGGTGCTTCAAGGGCTTAAGAGCATAATAGAAAATTCCATTCCGGAGGTTACGTCGATTTGCACGGCTTCAAGCGGGGCGGAGGCATTGGCATGCATTGAATCGATGCGTTTCGATGTATATATGCTTGACTTGGAGTTGCCCGACATGCACGGACTTGATTTGGTTGATAAAATCAAGGAGAAAGACAAGTGCGCACGCATCATTGTAAATACCTTGCACGAGGAGATATGGGTCATCAAGAATATAATGCGTCACAATGTCAACGGTTTGCTGTTTAAATCCATCGATTCGTCAAAAGTGGTCGAAGCCATTTGCCGCGTGCTTAATGGGGAGACTTATTATTGCAGTGAAGCAGAGCGGGTTTGCAGGATGTTGCGAAAACATCCCGGGAAAAGCAAGTGCGTGTTGTCTCCGCGCGAATTGGATGTGCTGAAGCATATTTCGGAAGGTAAAAACACGCAAGAGATAGCAACCGAGTTGTGCGTGTCGGTCAATACGGTGGAAACACATCGCAGGCATTTGCTTGACAAACTCGGTGCACGCAATGTGGCCGATTTGGTAATGACTGCTGTGTCGGAAGGAATTATTCCAATCCGTCGTAAAGATTGAGAGGCAAATTGCCAAAAGGGGAACTGTAAAAGTTGAATTGTCCAGTATTTTAGGACATTTAAGCATGGCCGATTTGCAGTTTTGGCAAATGATTGTTATGTTTGTGGATAAATAATAAAAAACTGAATGATTATGACGTTTGCAGAGAAGTGCAATGAGATTTTCGACAAGGCCACTGTTGAGTATCACAAGCATGACAATATTGATTTCCAAGTGGAAAATCCATATTCTCCCGGAACCATTGAGTCGGAGTTGTTCATGAAAAACTGGATAGATGCCGTTCAGTGGCACATGGAAGACATCATACGTGATCCTGAGATTGAGCCAAAAGAAGCATTGACATTGAAACGCCGCATTGACCGTTCCAATCAAGAACGAACAGACCTTGTGGAGAAAATTGACAGCTACTTCAGGGAAAAGTACAAGGAGATTGTTCCCAATGCAGATGCAACTATCAACACGGAAAGTCCTGCATGGGCAATCGATCGATTGTCTATACTTGCTTTGAAAATTTATCACATGCGTCAAGAAGTGGAGCGTGATGATGCTTCGGTCGAGCATAAGGCTAAGTGTGGCGGTAAGCTCGCAGTGCTGTTTGAACAGCGCAAGGACTTGACTACAGCGATTGACCAGCTGCTTGCCGATATCGAATCGGGTAAGAAGTACATGAAAGTGTATTGCCAGATGAAGATGTACAACGATCCGGAGACTAATCCAGTGCTTTATGGCAATAAGCAATAAATGGTCTTTGTCATATAAAAATGTGCTTGTAGCGCGATTCTCGGCACTTGGCGACGTGGCCATGACGATTCCTGTTGTCTACTCGGTGTGCATTGACAATCCCGAGACACGGTTTGTCATGGTGACGCAGAAAATGGCATCGACATTGTTCATAAATGTTCCTGCCAATCTCGTGGTGCTTGGCATCGACACGAAGAATGAATATAAAGGGCTGGCCGGCATCAGGAAGCTGAAAGACAAGTTAATCAAGGAGTACGAAATAGATCTTTTCATTGACTTGCATGACGTGTTGCGTACATGGTTGCTCGGGGTATCGTTTTTGGCTTCGGGTGTTAAAGTAATGCGTTTCGATAAAGGCCGCAGGGGCAAACATGTGTTGACAAGGCGTCACAATAAACGCATGCTTCCGTTGTTGTCGTCAAGAGCCCGTTACCGGGAAGTGTTCCACAGGGCGGGATTTTCTTTTAGCGAGTCATTTGTTTCGATATTTGGCGATTCAAAGGCTCCTGCCGAATTGTATAGTTCCATAATAGAACCTAAACGCAAAGGGGAGACTTGGATTGCAATTGCCCCGTTTGCCAAGCACAAAGGGAAAATCTATCCTTTGGACTTGATGGAGAAGGTGGTTTATGAATTGTCATCGTGGGAACATACGACAGTGTTTCTTTTAGGAGCTGGGAAGAACGAAGAGGAAATATTGTCGCGATGGCAGAAACATGGAGCCAACATAATCAATATGGCTGCTCATCATAGCGGTTTTGCTTGTGAGCTGTCACTTCTTAGCAATTGCGACGTGATGGTGTCGATGGATTCGGCCAACATGCATCTTGCTTCTCTCGTGAGGTTACAAGTCGTATCGGTGTGGGGTGCGACGCATCCATATTGCGGGTTCATGGGGTGGCATCAAGATGAACGCAATGCAGTGCAGCTTAACATGTCGTGCCGGCCATGTTCGGTGTTTGGAAGCAAGCCTTGCTATCGAGGTGATTATTTTTGCATGACAGGCATACCGCCTCAATTGATTGTGTCGCATGTAAAACAATTCCTTGAAGAACACGGAAAAAACATACAGAGAGAAGTGTTGGAGCAAAAAAAACGCAATGCTCATTTTGGAAGAGTCACTCCCGATGAAGTGAAGTCATTGAAAGACAACGAAATATTTGTTTTCGGCAGTAACATTGGCGGAATTCATGGCGGAGGCGCCGCAAAAGTCGCGAGACTGAAGTTTGGCGCGATACAAGGTCAGGGAGTAGGGTTGCAAGGTCAAAGTTATGCAATACCAACCATGCAGGGTGGTGTGGAGACAGTGGCTCCCTATGTCAATGAATTTATAAAATTTGCCGCCGCGCATGAGAATTTGCACTTCCTTGTTACACGCATAGGATGCGGAATAGCAGGATTTGAAGATAGCGAGATTGCCCCGTTGTTTGCGCGAGCTGTGTCATTGCCCAATGTGTCATTGCCTGAGTCTTTCTGGAAAGTGCTTGATGCCTGCAAGTGACAGGTTTTGATGCTGAATCCATGTAAAAATCGACGTTTTTGGCGTGATATGCTTGATTTATTATAAATTAACGGTGTAAATACGCTGTTTTTTGCCTAATTTTGCCGACAATTTAAGAGTGTTGCTGTTTCATGTCATCTAATCTCCTTGATGACAGGCTTGTTCTGAAACGTTGTAACAACGATTGGTTTCATAATTTCATATAAGTGGGTATATTGCCATGCCAAAGAATTTAGTAATAGTCGAGTCACCTGCCAAGGCGAAAACGATAGAAAAATTTTTAGGAAAAGAGTATAAAGTAATGTCAAGTTACGGTCATATAAGGGATCTTCACAAAAAAGATTTCAGTATTGACTTTGACCATGATTATGCTCCGATATATGAAATACCTTCCGAAAAGAAAGAATTGGTGAAGGAATTGAAAAAGGCTGCCAATGATGCCGACATGGTGTGGCTCGCTTCCGATGAAGACCGTGAAGGGGAAGCCATAGCGTGGCACTTATACGAAGTATTGGGCTTGACTCCCGAGAAAACGCGTCGCATCGTGTTTCATGAAATTACCAAGCCTGCCATATTGCATGCAATAGCCAATCCGCGCGGCATAGATTATAATTTGGTAGACGCTCAACAAGCGCGGAGGGTACTTGACCGTATCGTGGGATTTGAATTGTCTCCTGTATTGTGGAAGAAGATAAAACCGGCTTTATCGGCCGGCCGTGTGCAAAGTGTTGCCGTCAGGCTGATTGTTGAGCGGGAAAAAGAAATCAAGGCGTTCACAAGTGAGCAATATTACCGCATCACAGCGCAGATGCACAGTGCCAATGCCGCGTCGGCTCTATTCAATGCGGAATTGAATTGCCGCATGAAGGATGCCAAGGCTGCCGAAAAGTTGCTTACCGACTGCAAGAATGCCGAGTATGTAGTGGGCGACTCGGTTGTCAAGCCGTTAAAAAAATCGCCTGCGCCGCCGTTCACCACGTCTACTTTGCAACAGGAAGCTGCACGCAAACTTGGATTCACTGTTTCGCAAACCATGATGGTTGCCCAGAAACTTTATGAATCAGGATTTATAACCTACATGCGTACCGACTCGATGAACTTGTCGTCGCTTGCAATAAACTCGATAAGTGAAGAAATAAAAAATGAAATAGGTGCCGAATATTTAAAGGTGCGCAAGTATCACACCAATTCCAAGGGTGCACAAGAAGCTCATGAAGCAATACGCCCCACCTACATAAGCAAGCATGAAATTTCGGGAACGGCGCAGGAAAAGAAGCTGTATGACTTGATATGGAAGCGTACCATAGCTTCGCAAATGGCCGATGCGCAAATTGAAAAGACTACAGTAGATATTCTCATATCGGGACGTAACGAAAAATTTGTAGCTACCGGAGAGGTCGTTAAGTTTGACGGTTTCTTGAAAGTGTACATGGAAACTCGTGATGACGACAATTCTGCGGGAGAAGGTAATAATGTGGCCGACGAGCAAGTCTTGTTGCCAAAAATGAACAGCGGAGACAAGATAATTGCCGACTGTGTGACGGCGATGCAGCGTTTCACACAGCAACCTCCTCGATACACTGAAGCTTCATTGGTGAAAAAGCTGGAAGAATTGGGTATAGGCCGTCCGTCGACCTATGCGCCAACCATTTCTACCATTCAGAACCGGGACTATGTGGAAAAAGGCGAGAAAAAAGGGTCGGAACGCAAGTATGAGGTGATGGAATTGAAGAATGGCAAGATTTCAAAGAAAGAAAAGACTGAAGTCACAGGTGCCGATAAGGGAAAACTGGTCCCAACCGACATAGGAATGGTGGTCAATGATTTCTTGCAAGAATATTTTCCGGCCATCATGGATTATAATTTCACCGCAAAGATTGAAGAGGAGTTTGACGAGATTGCTGATGGAGAGATGAAATGGAACGACGGTATTGACAAGTTTTACCGCCAATTCCATCCGTCGGTGGAAAAAGTGTCAAAGTTGCGTCTTGAGCACAAAGTGGGAGAACGTATGCTTGGAACCGACCCTAAGACCGGAAAACCTGTCTCGGTGAAAATAGGCCGCTTTGGTCCCCTTGTACAACTTGGCAGCACCGATGGTGATGACAAGCCGCATTTCGCGCCTTTGCAGAAGAACCAGTCGGTAGGTACTATAACCCTTGAGGAAGCTCTGAAGTTATTTGAATTGCCTCGTGCACTTGGCGATTTTGAAGGCGAGGAGGTGAGTGTCGGAGTAGGCCGTTTTGGCCCGTATGTGAAGCATGCCGGCAAGTATGTTTCAATTCCCAAGGAAATGTCGCCACAAGATATAACCC
Organism: uncultured Muribaculaceae bacterium; assembly: GCA_944321705.1. Lineage (GTDB taxonomy): Bacteria > Bacteroidota > Bacteroidia > Bacteroidales > Muribaculaceae > Avimuribaculum. The sequence goes on from CALUMG010000001.1 coordinate 196,884, forward strand.
TTGAGGAAGCTGTGAAACTGATAGAAGAGAAACGTTCCACCGAAGCAAAGAAAGTCCTCATTTCATTCCCGGAAGATCCCGAAATGGAGGTGCTTAACGGACGTTATGGTGTGTATATTTCTTATAAGAAACAGAATTACAAGATTCCGAAAGGAACGGATACTTCTTCGCTTACATATGAAGATTGCAGGGCAATAGTAGCCGATGAGGCTAACGCTTCAAAGAAAAAAGCACGTCGGACGGCAAAGAAGTAATGTGTAATCGACATAGTCGCTTATATGAACCAAATGGCGATGAATGCCAACCATAACACGACGAGCAGAACGTTGGAAACAGCGGGACGCTCGTCGTATGTTTTATATGCCAGATACAAAGAAAGGACGGCATATATCGGGAATAGGAGTAGTAACAGGTTGGTTGGATTCTCGGGTTCGTCGAATGGTGCCGATGTTTGCATCATCAGAGGCCAGCTCAGTACCGTGATTATTGATATGGCGCAAATTGTTTTGAACCACAGAGGCTTGTTGTTATGTTGTTTGTCAGTCATTTTGTGTCGTTTGTGATAATGGAATAAGAGCCTAATGCAAAATTACAGCATAAAAAGTTATTTTCAACCTGTCTTAGTGGTAAAAACGAAATGAAAAAACGTCATGAGGCGGATATCTCTCATGACGTTTTTATTTGATTATCTAATGTTTTCAAGTGCTTATTTCTGCTTGGCACTCTTGTCGCGAATTTCCACACGCCTTATTTTACCACTGATGGTTTTAGGAAGTTCATCAACAAATTCCACGACACGAGGATATTTGTAGGGAGCAGTCGTGTGCTTCACATGATCTTGAATCTCTTTGATGAGTTCAGGTCCTTCTTTGCCTTTGTATTCCTTCGATAATACGATTGTAGCTTTCACCACTTGTCCGCGTATTTCATCGGGAACGCCGGTGATGGCACATTCCACTACGGCCGGATGGGTCATTAGTGCCGATTCCACTTCGAACGGGCCTATGCGGTATCCGCTCGATTTGATTACATCATCTTTACGACCGATGAACCAGTAGTAACCGTCCTGGTCGCGCCATGCCACATCGCCTGTGTGGTATATGCCGTCATGGCATGTGGATTGCGTGAGTTGAGGATCTTTGTAATATTCTTTGAACAAGCCTATCGGACGTTCGTTGCCATGAAGTTTCACGACTATTTCGCCTTCTTCTCCGTCTTCAGCCCAACGGCCGTCGGACGTGAGCAGTGCGATGTCGTATACAGGTCCTACTTTTCCCATTGAACCCGGTTTGGGTTCGAGATATGGATATGTGCACAATGTGACTGTCGTTTCAGTTTGTCCGTATGCTTCCATCAATTTTATGCCTGTGAGCTTATACCATTCGTCAAATACGTTTGGATTAAGGGCTTCTCCGGCAATTGTGCAATATTTCAGGGTTGAAAGGTCAAATTTGGTCAAATCCTCGCGAATTAAGAAACGGAAGACCGTCGGCGGCGCGCAGAACGATGTTATTCCGTAGTTGTGAATCATGTGCAGCACGTCGACCGGTTTGAATTTCTCGAAGTCATATACGAATATGTTTGCTCCTACGAGCCATTGTCCATAATATTTCCCCCACACGGCTTTTCCCCAACCGGTGTCGGCAAGGGTGAAATGGAGGCTGTCCTCGTCGAGGTTGTGCCAGTATTTTGCCGTGATTATGTGACCAAGCGGATAAGTGAAAGTGTGGGCCACCATCTTTGGCTCACCGGTAGTTCCCGATGTGAAGTACATCAAAGAAATATCGTCGTTGCTGTTTACTTTCTCGGGCTTTACAAACTCGGGAGCGTTTTCGCTTCCTGCATTGAAGTCAATCCATCCTTCCGGAACCTCGGGGCCTATTGAGAACAGCTTTTTAATGGTTGGAGATTGTGGTAATGCCTTGTTGACATGTCCGAGTACTATTTCATCGCCTACGGCTACAATGGCTTTAATGCTTGCGGCATTGGCGCGATATATGATGTCTTTTTCTGTGAGGAGGTGGGTGGCCGGAATTACTGTTGCCCCTATTTTGTGTAATGCCGTTATTGCAAACCAAAATTGATAACGGCGTTTCATTATGAGCATTACCATGTCGCCGTGTCCTATTCCGTTTTGCATGAACATAGAAGCAACTTTGTCGCTTTCACGTTTTATGTCGGCAAATGTGAATTGTATTGCTTTCCCTTCTTCATTAGTCCATAGCAGGGCTTTTTTGTCGGGATTGGTGCGTGCCCATTCATCGACCACATCATAGGCGAAATTGAAATTCTCGGGGACTTTTATATGAAAGTTATGTAAAAAGTCTTCATAAGAATCGAAAACTGTTCTATCAAGAAATTTTTCTAACATTTTGCTTGATGTTGTATATGGTTTGTTAATTATGTGGTTATGAAATAATTGCGATGAATTTCACTTGCTCGCCGTTCAGAGCTCTCATTCGATGAGGAAGTGTGGCGTTGAAAATAATGCTGTCGCCGGTTTCCAGTATTATCGTGTTGCCCGAAATCTGTATTTCCATGCGTCCTTCCACCACATAGTTGAATTCTTGCCCGCTGTGAGAATTGAATGCACCTCGTGGCTGGTCGCTGGGTTCTACTGTTACCATGAAAGGATTTATTACCTTGTTGGCAAAACCCGCTGCGAGCGACTGGTAGCTGTAGGCTTTTGAACGTTCGACACTCAGTCCGTTCCCGTTGCGTGTAACGAAATAGCTGCTCATCTTAGGTTCTTCCCCAAATAATATTGCAGGCAATTCTACTTCAAATTTGTGGGCAAGAGTGCGAACAAAACTTACCGGAACATCTTTTTCTCCCGATTCATAAGAGAGATATGTGTCTACATCGATACCGCAAACGTTTGCAATATCTTCAGGACTCATGTCAAGAGCCTCTCGAAGCCCCTTTAAACGTGTCGCTACGTTTTCGATATTTTCTATTTTAGTCATAAAAATGTTGTTTTAACATTTAAAGTGTTAATTGCCATGCAATATGCGTGGTTTTATAACCTTTCTGAAACAAATATAGGAAATCTTGATTTAAATCATAATTTATTTAAGAAAAAAGAATATTTTTTTGCTAAAAAACCGCACGAAACATGTTTTTATGTGCATTTTTTTGCACACAAAGGATTGATATGTGCCACTTTAGTAGTCAGGTTTTATGATGTTTGCATAATTTTGTCGTGTTTTTTGTTGACTATTTCATGTGTCATGTCAATGGGAAAAAATAAATGAATTTATTTTTCTTATTATGCTAGACTTGCACTATCTTTGTGGATATAAATACCTATGATTTTGTACCATTAACTATTATATACAATTAAAAAATTAATAACATGAAGAAGTTGTTTTATGGATTTTTGTGCTTAATGCTCGGTTGGACGGGATTTTCGTGCAATAATGGCAAGACGGCACAACAGGTCGAGGAAAAAGACTCGACGTTGACCGAAGTGATTCACCCTGATTGGACTCGTAACGCTGTGATTTATGAGGTAAATTTGCGTCAGTATACCAAGGAAGGTACAATCAAGGCTTTTGAAGCTCATTTGCCGCGACTCAAGGAGCTTGGTGTGGATATATTGTGGTTCATGCCGATACATCCGATTTCGGAGAAGAATCGCAAAGGCGAGCTTGGTAGCTATTATGCCGTAAAAGATTACAAGGCTGTGAATCCTGAGTTTGGAACGCTTGAGGATTTCAAAGCCATGATTGACAATGCCCACAAGGCTGGTTTCAAGGTTGTGATAGACTGGGTGCCAAACCATAGTGGATGTGATAACGCTTGGGTGACAGAACATCCCGATTGGTATGTAAAGAATGAGGAAGGTAAAATGTATGGGCCGTATGATTGGACCGATGTTTATAAATTTGACTACTCCAATAAGGAAATGCGTGCAGGAATGCTTGATGCCATGAAGTTCTGGGTTAATCTTGGAGTAGATGGGTTCCGTTGCGACGTGGCAGGAGAGGTCCCGACCGACTTCTGGGATGAAACTCGTCCGGCTTTGGATTCCATAAAGCCTGTGTTCATGCTTGCAGAGGCTTCAAAGCCTGAATTGGCAAAGAAGGCTTTTGACATGAGCTATAACTGGCCGATGAAAGACTTGTTCAACGAAATAACGGCAACTCAAGGCATCAACAAACGTGCGCGTGCCGATGTGAAATATGATAAAAATGCCGAGTCGATTGATTCTCTTCTTGCCGAGCAGGCAGTAACTTATCCGGGCGATACTTACATGATGAACATGATTACAAATCATGACCTCAATTCATGGGAAGGCACGGAATATGATCGTTATGGCAAGGGCGTTGATGCTTTTGCGGTGTTGACCTATACATTGCCCGGGATGCCGTTGATTTACACGGGCCAGGAAGTGGGAATGGATCGTGCATTTGAATTCTTTAAGAAGGACACTCCTCCCGACTGGGATGCAAAGAACGATTGTTTTGAATTCTATAAAAAGCTCAATGCTCTCAAGCATGGTTGCACTGCTCTCAAGGCCGGTGTGGAAGGTGCACCATTGGTACGTTATGCAACAACCAATCCCGATTTGTATATATTCTCGCGCAGCGATGCTAATGGCGGTGTGCTTGTCATAACAAATTTGAGCAACGATGAAGCTGCAATTGAATATAGCGGAACTGCTCCGGTTGTAAAAGCTGTCAATTATTTTTCGGGAGTTGAAGAAGAAATTCCAGCTTCAATAGAAGGGTGGGGCTATCGAGTTTACACGATAAAATAGGAGTTTGCTGTAATTTGAAAATTTTATTTTCATGATATGATGACGGCACCGTGGTAACAACGGTGCCGTTTTTTCACGTTTAGAGTGTGAGATGCGGTTTTACGAAATGGATATTGATTGATGTGTTTAATTCCGCATGCCAGTGGCAGCAGTGGTGAGAAAATTAATGAGTGTGAGTGTTGTGGGGACAAGATGATTGCATGCTTGAGATTGGCATGATGTAAGTAACATGTGATTTCGGGATTGAACCCATGTAGGTTTTTAATGTGGACGATGATATAAAAAATTAGGGCATGCAATTTTGCATGCCCTAAAATCTGTATTGTTAATCTCAGAAAACTCTAAATTAACCGTTAACCTTAGCCATGTGAGCGATAAGGTCAAGAACCTTGTTAGAGTAACCGATTTCGTTGTCGTACCAAGAAACAACCTTAACGAAAGTGTCAGTCAAATAAACACCAGCGTTAGCATCGAAGATAGAAGTCAAAGTGCATCCCAAGAAGTCAGAAGAAACAACAGCATCTTCAGTGTATCCAAGTACGCCCTTCAATTCGCCTTCAGCAGCTTCCTTCATTGCAGCGCAGATAGCTTCCTTAGTAGCAGGCTTAGCCAAGTTAACAGTCAAGTCAACAACAGAAACGTCAAGAGTAGGAACACGCATTGAGATACCTGTCAACTTGCCATTAAGTTCAGGAATAACTTTACCTACAGCCTTAGCAGCACCGGTAGAAGATGGGATGATGTTGCCCGAAGCAGCACGACCACCACGCCAGTCTTTCATAGAAGGACCGTCTACAGTCTTTTGAGTAGCAGTAGTAGAGTGAACGGTAGTCATAAGACCGTTTACGATTCCGAACTTGTCGTTAAGAACCTTAGCGATAGGAGCCAAGCAGTTTGTTGTGCAAGAAGCGTTAGAAACGAATTGAGTTCCCTTAACATAAGAATCCAAGTTAACACCGCAAACGAACATAGGAGTGTCGTCCTTAGAAGGAGCAGACATAACTACATATTTTGCACCAGCTTGGATGTGAGCTTGAGCTTTTTCCTTAGTCAAGAAAAGACCTGTTGATTCAACAACATATTCAGCTTCAACTTCGTTCCACTTAAGATCAGCCGGGTTGCGTTCAGCAGTTACGCGGATAACCTGTCCGTTAACGATCAATTGGCTCTTTTCGATATCGCATTCGATAGTGCCGTCGAAAGCACCATGCATTGTATCATATTTCAACATGTAAGCCAAGTAGTCAACCGGGCACAAGTCATTGATACCTACGATTTGAATGTCGTTTCTTTTTTGCGCAGCACGGAAAACGAATCTACCGATACGTCCGAAACCATTAATACCTACTTTAATCATTGTTTATAAAAATTAGTTTGGTTAAAATTTAGTCCAATATTTTGTCTGCATCAATTTATCTGGAAAACAATTTAGGGTTTATTACCCCGGTTTGCCGCACACATTATAGTTGTGTTTGCATGGTGTGGCCGAAGCCTTGTTTTTTCCGCTACAAAATTAATATTTTTTTTTGAATTATGTTATTATGACTGTGAAATAATGGAAAAATTTCCTTAATTTTGGTTGAATATTAAATGACTGATTGTGAACTCTAATTAAGAAAGTGTATGGGCTTTTTGAAGGATTTCAAGGATTTTGCCATGCGAGGTAATGTGCTTGACATGGCAGTGGGTGTGATAATAGGCGGAGCATTCGGGAAAATCGTGTCATCGCTGGTAAATAATGTCATCATGCCTTTGTTGGGGAAAGTGGTGGGAGGAATAGACTTCACGTCACTGAAGTGGGTGCTTGCTCCCGAAGTTCTTGATGCCGAAGGTAATGTGGTGTCGGCTGGCGTGGATGTGGAATATGGAATATTCTTGCAGAACACGCTCGACTTCATCATAATAGCATTTTGCGTATTCGTGATGGTGCGGGTTGTTAACAAATTGATAAATAGCAAAAAGAAAGAAAGTAAGCCTGCGGTGGTGGAAACTCCGGCCGATGTGAAGTTGCTGACTGAAATTCGCGATTTGTTGCGTGAGCAAAATAAAGCTGCAAACGGTAAAACCGATTCCAAATCGTGATCATGAATATGTAATCAAGCAAAATGTTTACTATTTTTGCAATTGCCGCGTGTTGGATTATGCGCGGCAAGTTGTTACTTGTGCATTGATTCAAATTGAAATATAAAAAATCTGATGGTTGAGCTTGTATCCGGGAAGAGTCGCGAAATGTTGAAACGAGGTAATTGCTTCGATGTAATACGTTATTATCTGGCATTTGTCGTGGTTTTCGCGCATTTCTCGGTATTGACGGGTGCTAATAATTTCAATTGGATTACCAATAGCGGAGAAGCCGTGTCGGGCTTCTTCACATTGAGCGGTTTTTTGGTCTTTTACAGTTTCATCCGTAATCCTTCGTTGAAAAAATATGCCCTCAAGAGGGTAAGGAGGATTTTTCCTCCATATTTCTTCATAGTGGCCTTGTGTGTGATTGCTGGTGCTTTTCTCACGATTCTTTCACCGGGGGAGTATTTCTCTTCCACGATGTTGTACAAGTATATTGTTGCCAATTGCAGTTTTCTAAACTTTATTGAACCAAATTTGCCGGGAGTGTTTGTCGACAATGTGATGAGTGCGGTCAATGGCTCTTTGTGGACGATGAAAGTAGAATTGATGTTATATGCGTCAGTTCCGATAGTTTATTTCTTTTTCAAGCGTTTCAACAAGCTTGCGGTATTGGTCGTTATTTTCGCGTTGTCGATAGGATACAGGGAAATTTTCTTGTATTTGTATGAAGTCAAAGGCAACACAGCGTATGAAATGCTGGCAAGACAAGTTGGGGCGCAGCTTGTGTATTTCTATTCGGGGACTGCTATATTGTTGTATTTTGAGCATTTTCAGCGTTATGTCAAGTATTTGTTGCCTGCTGCCTTGATTTTATATGTAGGAAGATATTATGTGGATTCATTGCAATTTGTCGCGCCTTTTTCTTTCGCAATATTGATAATAGGCATAGCTTACAATGTCAAGTTCTTGAATATTTTTTCTCGATTCGACAATGTGTCGTATGGAGTTTATCTATTCCATTTCCCTGTAATCCAAACGATAGTTCATTTTCAATTACATGAATATAGCTATGCGTTGGCTCTTCTCACAGCGATTTTCGGAACGGTGGCACTTGCATGCCTATCGTGGAAGTTCATCGAGAAGCCGATATTGAACCGGGGGAAAGTCCGTCCATGAGACATGGGAACTTGCGTTACATGGGCTATTGGATGGATTTTGAATGAAATGTGATTAGATATTGGGATTCTATTGCTAATTTTGTGATGCAAAGGTTGAAAGTGCATGAGGTTGTGCCACTTGATATTTGGAGCGGTTATCTTGATCATGAAACATTTGAAAATCATACGAGTCATCTTGTCGGTCGTGCTGGCGATATTGGTCACGGCAGCCATATTTTGTCGCGAGTCGGAATGCAGTTGGCTCGGTTGGTTTCAGAAGTTTCAACTTATGCCGGCCTTAATCTCATTTTCGATGGGGGTATGTGCGTTCTGGCTCGCGGTTTCGTTGTTGGTGGGACGAGTTTATTGTTCCACGATATGTCCTCTCGGCACTTTGCAGGATGCGGTTGCTTATTTTGGAAAGAAGCTAAGGCGCAGCAAAATAGGAGACTATTGGTATTCAAGACCTGAAAACAGGTTGCGTTATGTGGTGCTTGGCGTCATAATTGTGTGCATAGTCGCGGGACAGATGTTTTTGCCTGAAATTACCGACCCTTATATGATTTATGAAAAATTCATCGATAATTTGTTTTCTCCGGCTGTTGCTGCCATTGCAGGGGAATGGATAGTTCCCTCGCTGTTTGGCATGGCTTTGTCGCTGGTTACGTTGGTTGCTATAGTGACGTTGTCGATAAAGAACGGTAGGACTTTCTGCAACACTATTTGCCCTGTGGGGTCGGCTTTGAGTGTTGTGAGTCGCTATTCTTTATTGCAATTGGAAATAGATCCTGACATATGTACCAATTGCGGAAAATGCGAAATGGCTTGCAAGGCCTCGTGCGTTAATGCCAAGGCCCACACGATAGATTACAGTCGTTGCGTACTGTGCCTGAATTGCGGTGCTGTGTGCGATGACAACGCCATAAGGTTTACTACCGTGCGCAAGCGATTGTCAACGCCACTGATGCAGCAGGTGAAAGGCAAAGTGCCGCAAATGACAATCGATGCTCCCGGTGGAGATTTCAATTCTATGATAAAAATGAAAACTGACAATAAAAAATGAAACAATATCTTGACTTGTTGCGCCATGTGCGCGACAATGGCACAATCAAGACCGACCGCACGGGAACAGGCACAAAAAGCGTGTTCGGATATCAGATGCGGTTCAATCTTGCCGACGGCTTCCCGTTGCTTACGACTAAGAAGCTGCACTTGAAGTCCATAATATATGAGCTGTTATGGTTCTTGAACGGGGATACTAATGTGAAGTATTTGCAAGAACATGGTGTGAGGATATGGAATGAATGGGCTGATGCTGATGGCAGTCTCGGTCATATATATGGCTACCAGTGGCGTTCATGGCCTGATTACAAAGGCGGACATATCGACCAGATTTCGCGTGTGATTGACGACATAAAACATACACCTGATTCACGTCGCTTAATGGTGAGCGCATGGAATGTGGCCGATCTTGACAACATGAACTTGCCTCCATGCCACACGTTGTTCCAGTTTTATGTGGCCGATGGTCGCTTGAGCTTGCAGTTGTACCAGCGTAGTGCCGATATTTTCCTTGGCGTTCCGTTCAATATAGCGTCTTACGCCTTGCTACTCATGATGGTGGCTCAAGTCACAGGACTTGAAGCTGGTGATTTTGTTCACACGCTTGGCGATGCCCACATTTATACCAACCATTTTGAGCAGGTTGAAGAGCAGCTTTCGCGCACTCCGAGGAAATTGCCGCGAATGTTGATAAATCCCGACGTTAAAGATATTTTCGGCTTCAAGTACGAGGACTTTACGTTGGAGGGTTATGATCCGTGGCCGCACATAAAGGCGCAAGTTTCTGTGTAATCATAATGGATGGGCAAAAGTATGAAGGTTTCGGCGATAGTGGCTGTTGATGAACACGGCGCAATAGGCAAGGACGGCCAATTAATGTGGCACATTCCTGCCGACATGAAGCGTTTCAAGTCGGTTACCATGGGGCATCCGATAATTATGGGACGCAAGACATTTGAGAGTTTTCCGAAAGGTCCGCTTCCGGGGCGGTTGAACATTGTACTTACGCGCGATGACAAGTACAATGTTGAAGGTGTTGAGATTTGTCATACGGTTGAGGAAGCCTTGTCAGTGGCATTCGACAGTGGTGCAAGTGAATGTTTCGTAATAGGTGGAGAGCAGGTGTACAAGCTCATGCTTGATTTGGTCGATACGATATATCTTACAATTGTTCATGCGTCTTTCCCCGATGCCGATGCGTTTTTCCCATCGATTGCCAGTCTTGGGTGGAAGGTTAACGTGATTTCGCGTGAAGATTTTGAGGCCGACGAACGGAATAAATATCCATATAGCTTCATGGTGCTCGACAGGATATGATGAGGTAATATCGCCGAAAAAAGAAAATGAGAAAAGGATGCGTCACTGAGGGGCGCATCCTTTTCTGTGGGAAGATATTTGCTTGTTTATCTAATCATGACAATTTTCGGAATGCAGCCGGGATGGGTGTTGAGAAATTCATCTCTTTTCGAGTTATCGGATGTACGAACCTCAGTGTCATGGCGTGCAGGGCAAGACGGTGGATGGGACTTACCGAAGCTCCATATTTCCTGTCGCCTGCAATTGGGTGTCCCATTTCCTTGGCATGCACGCGAATTTGATTCTTACGGCCTGTGTCGAGTTCAAATTCCACCAGTGAATATTTTGTGCCTGCGTGAAGGGTCTTGTATCGTGTGACGGCCAATTGACCTTTTTCGGGGTCATCGGTGGAATATACCTCAAACATGGAATTTTCGGCGAGATAACTTTTTATTACGCCTTCTTCTTGTTCCATCTTGCCTTCTACCACGGCTACATATTTTCGGTTGATTACCATGTTGTTCCAGTTATGCTGCATCACGTCTTTGGCTTCTCGAGTTTTTGCCAGCATCATCAGCCCAGATGTGTTGCGGTCGAGACGATGGACGATGAATACATGAGCCGTAGGGTTGTTGGCTTTGACGTATTCACGCATGATGCTATAAGCTGTTCCGGTCTTGACTTTGTCGGTTCCCATCGACAATACTCCATATCCTTTGTTTATCACAAGAATATGCTCGTCTTCATATATGAGCTCTATGCGCTTGTTGTAAAACACGGCAAACGACTGGTCGAAATTGACCGAAAACGTGTCGCCTGCTGTTACCGGAAAATCATATTGCGAATGTGGCACATGATTTACGGCAAACTGCATGTGCTTCATCATCGACTTGACTTTAGTCAATGTGTGGTCTTTAAGTATTTTTTTTGCCGTTTCAAGCAGGGTTCCGTCTTCGGTTACTGTCCAATTACGGATGTTGTCTGGCTTGTTGAAACGATGGTTTTGGCCGGCTTGTTGTTTCATTGTCAATAAATTTCAATTCAGTGTGCAAAGATAGTGCAAGGAGAATGCAGAGACAAGCAAAAACGATGTTTTTGTGCTTGACTCTGCTGAATCGAAGCCTATTTTAGGAATAACAATTTGAAAAATGACAAGTTGACGGGATGGCATTGAAACTTTTCTTATTTTTACAAAAAGAATAAAATGACTGAAGTTATAATGATGTGTGTCATTGCACAGATGGCATGAATTTGAATATTAAGAACGAAAAGCAAAAAGATGAGAACGATATTGTATTGTATGTTGATTATGACATGCTTGTTGTCAGGTTCCTGTAACAAGAACAAGGTTGCTGGTCATCAAGTTGTCCCAAAACTCGTATCAATGCCCGATGACACTGCTGAGCTTTTCGGTGCATTGGGTTTCTCTTATTCGACAATTAGTGAAGCTGAGAAAAAACTGGTAGCAAAATTGGATTCAATTCATGGAACTTATAGGGATTATATGCCTAATAACGAGCTACGCGACTTGGTGGCACATGATCCTGCTTCGTTAACTCACGATTTTTCATTGATGCAAGGAAAAGGTTATGTGGATGTCGTGACATCCGATGACGGAAAACTACGGCTATATTATTGGGATACAGGACAAGGCGGAACAATGATCGATTGGGGTAATTTGTGCCAATTCCGTGCTGCAAACGGGGATGTGTATTTATACGAATGCAGTGTTGCCGATTTGGAGCGGACTGATGAATATACGTTTGGATGTGCAATTTTAGGGCTATGGACAGTCCGGGCCGATAATGGTGATGTGTATTATCTTGTGCATACATATGTGCGAGAGATGAGCAATTTGGGATATGCCGAAATAGTTCCGGTAAAGATACAGGACAGCCGTCTTGTTTCGGCGCCATTATTTGATGCAAGTCCCGACGGATATGGAAACAATTGCACTTTCAGGGAATATAGGTTTGCCAATTGGTATTTTAAGACAAATGCCGGTGAAGGTTGGGATTGGCCATATCGTTATGATTTAGCAACGCGAACACTGTATGTGCCTGAAGTTATAGATGAGGAAATGACCGACCGCTACAATCTATATACATTCAATGGGGAAAAATTTATCTATACAGGTGATGATGGAGGATATTGGTTGCATCCGAGCATTCGCGAATTTAAGCAACTTGAGTTGTTGTTTTGTACCAAAGATTACAGAATCCGGGTTGATATGATGGATGACGGTACATATAGGTATGCGTCTTGGAGTAAAAATGTATCGATGGAAGATATTCCCGATATCGTAATCTGCAATGGTGCTTATGATGAGGGTAGCAGAACATACTCGTTTGAGAACGATGGATTTCAATACAATGTTGTCTGTGAAGGTGATAATCAAAGCAAGTTGGTTGTAATCCACGACGGTGAACAGATGTTGCAACAGGGTCAAATCATTGAAGAATAACTTGTTGAGGACAAAATGCCGCTTATGCCTATGCTGCTCGAAGATATGAATGAAATATAATGTGAATATCGGTTCAGACAGGGAGCAATTGTCATGAATTTTTATTAAATTTGTGACTGGGCGGAGGATACTCCTATGGTTATGATTGAAGTTATGGGATATGGAAATAACGTTTGAAGGTGGCCTGTGGCTACCTTTGGACTTGATAAGTGGGTTATGGAAAAAATAGATCTCTTGTATAAAGAGTGGCAGGAATTACAGCCGCTACCCGAACGGAAACGATACTTATTGAACCAACGTTTTACTGTTGAATACAATTTTAACAGTAACCATATAGAGGGGAATACGTTGACATACGGTCAAACAGAATTGTTATTGCTTTTTGACAAAGTGAGTGGGGAAGGCAATTTGAAAGATTTTGTCGAGATGAAAGCAAGTCAAGTCGGTTTGTTAATGATGCTTGATGAGGTGTATGAAAATAAGCATGTTCTCACTCAAAGTTTCATACGTCAACTGCATAAAACATTGTTGCGCGAGGACTATACAGTATATTATCAATTGCCTAATGGAGAACAATCAAGTTATACTATACATGCAGGGCGATATAAGACGAGGTCTAACAGTGTTATTACACGATATGGAGATAGATTTGAATATGCTTCGCCGGAGGAAACACCGGCACTTATGACCGACCTTGTTGATTGGTATAATGAGGCAGAACAATCAGGTGCTTATTCTCCTGTAGAATTGGCAGCATTGTTCCATTATAGATATATCCGTATCCATCCTTTTGAGGACGGCAATGGTCGCATTGCTCGCCTTATGGTAAATTATATTTTAGCCCGGCATGGATGGCCTATGATTGTAGTAAGGAGCCGCATGAAGAATGAATATCTGGAAGCGTTGCATCAATCAGATCTTGAAATTGGACCAGACGCTTCAGTTGGAGCGCATGCCTCGATACTGCAAATCAGGCATTTCTTGAGATATTTCAAGTCTTTGGTTGCTATGGAATTGAAATACAATATTGATTTTGCCAAAGAAAAATCTCCAAATGTTTGGTGGTATGACGGACAGCGTATCGTGTTTCGTAGTCCATCGACAAGTAAGATGCTGAATGCAATGCGACTGAATCCTGATATTACTATTGAAGCATTGAGCAAAGAAGTTGGAATAGTGACTGCTGCAGTCAAAAAACAGTTGCATAATATGCAAAATAAAGGTTACATCCAAAGGCAAAATAAAGATAGGAGTTGGTACATATTGGCAACGCCATCAATTTGATGGTTATGGCTTGATGCCTGTTTAAGCTTTTATTATATGGCTGACGAGTTAAGTTGTCGCCAAATTAAATGTGGTTTCATGACATAAGATTGTCATGAAATTTTATTAAATTTGTGATTGGATGAAGCAGGCTTCGTCCGAGACATGTTAGAAATAAGAGGCGTTATGTCTTTATCTTGTATGTGAAAAGCCTAGGAAACTTACTCACAATGGAAACAAGAGATGATATGACGGTCTTCACGCATACGCGTGGGGCTGTTATTCCCACATCTGTTTCCAAAGGTTTTCCTAGCACCTTCACATTAAGACGTGGCATTGCAGTTCCACGCTTCGTGTATCAATAATAGTCCTTGTGGCAGCTGGAGGGCAGAAAATTATACCAGTTATGAAAAAGCTACTATTACTTGCGTCAGTGCTGATGCTATCATTCGCCATGAATGCACAAGAGGATGTAACCAAGTTCCTCGGTATCCCTGTTGACGGTACTAAGTCGGAAATGATTAACAAACTCCTCGCCAAAGGTTTTACTCGCACCGAATATGACCGAGAAGTTTTGGAAGGAGAATTCAACGGAATGTCTGTAGTTGTAAATGTTCAAACTAACAATAATAAGGTATGGAGAATTATGGTGTTTCATGATGCTGGTTATGATGAAGCGAATGTTAGAATACTGTTTAACAATCTCGTGCATCAGTTTGCTGATAATTCAAGATATATGCCTTATGATGCATGGGAGAATTTTATAATTCCCGATGATGAAGATTTTGGTTATGAGATAAGTGTGCATAATAAACGTTACGAAGCAACTTTTTTACAATATGATTATTCAACAGCTCAGGAGAAAATTCAAGAAATGTTGCAGTCTAAATACACGCCTGAAGAATTAGAGAGTCAGACTGAAGAGATGAGAACAGAGAAACTGGAATTGGCGCAAGATTTATTAATGAAAAAAGTTGTATGGTTTATGATAGGAGAGCAATACGGAAGATATTCCATTGTGATGTTCTACGAGAATGGATATAACAAAGCCGACGGTTCAGATTTGTAGTTAATAATTGAAATAAGATGGAAACAAAAGAAATGAATGTGAAATGCGGTGAATCTACCGATAGTTTCGAAAAGTTGGAAACATTATGTGAAAAAGAAGCCCAAAAATTGGCAGGGACTTTGGAAATCCCGGAGCAAACGACTATCTCCGTGGCTTTTTGGACTAATGGCCGTTCAGAATTAATCGGCACGGCTGATTTTTATAAGGATGGGACAGGAAATGTTTGTTATGATTTAGACTTTTCGGAAACGACATTGTAAAATGTTCAAGAAGTGATAATAGTAATCCGGCCAAGCTCGCATTTATGGTGGAGGCTTAGCCGGACTCTTATGGATATGGAAAGTTTATTCGAGGGTTATGAGAGTGTCTTTGGGGAAGTCTTTTACGGCACGGGTGCCTATTACCGAGTCCCATAGCATAGGAGATATTCCGTTACCCGGGCGTTTGACGGTAATATTTTCTTCTGAAAGTATTTCACCGGCTTTAATGTCGACTGCGGCCACGATACTTTTTCGGGCGACGACAATGTTTGGTTTTTCACTTGTCGTCACATGCTTTTCGCCTGTTCCTATGGCTTTTTCGATGTTCCTTATCGAGTCGACCATCTTTTTCAGTTCATCGGGTTCAAGCGAAGCCTTGTGGTCGGGTCCCGGCAGGTTGCAATCGAGTGTGAAGTGCTTTTCTATGACGGTTGCGCCCAAGGCAACGGCAGCGATAGGCACTTCAATGCCACGAGTGTGGTCGCTATAGCCCACAGCCACACCGAATCGGTCGCGTAAAGTCTGCATGGCTTTGAGGTTCACATCCTCGTAAGGAGTAGGGTATTGAGTGTTGCAATGCAGCAGGATGATGTCGTTTTTCTGCAAACCTCCGTCATAAAGCACATTGAGTGCAGCATCGACCTCGTCAAGTTCACACATCCCTGTTGACATAATTACCTTGCGCCCTTTGGATGCTATTTTGCGTAGGTAAGGCAGGTTGGTAATTTCTCCCGATGGTATTTTATAGTAGTCCATATCGAGCGGCTCGAGAGTATCGATCGATACAAGGTCGAATGGCGTGCTCATGAACCCTATGCCTTCGGCGTCGCATATCTCTTTCAGTCGAGCATATGCCGACAGAGGCAAGTGTATGGCCTTGCACATTTCAAGCTGGCTCTGCTCGCTGCCGGTTGTTTCCTTTTGGTATTCGGCTTTTGGAGCAATGCTTGATATGACAAGCTCGGGCACGGCCGTTTGGAATTTCACATAATCGGCACCCGCCAACTTGGCTTCATGTATCATTTTTACCGCAAGGTCGAAGTTCCCGTTATGGTTCACTCCGGCTTCGGCAATTATAGTGACATGGTTATTGTTCATTGCAATTCGTTGTTTTTGAAAATCACCTCTTTCATGTATCTTGTCATCAGCACACCATCTTGCCAATCTTTCACGGGCATGGCATTGATTCCGATGCTTTCCGAAATTATCATTTTTGCGATATTCGCACCTGCGCAAATGGAGCAAATCACGCCTCCGCCCAGTCGAGGATTCACTTCCATGAGCAAGAATCTTCCTGTTTCGAGGTCGTGCAGGAATTGCAGCGTCACAGCTCCCTCAAGATGCAATTTCTTTAGTACCTCGTCCGATAGCGATTCCAAAGCTTGAATGCGTCGAGTTTCGGTGCGAATTACTTCACCGCCGGCTGTTGCGAGCCTTATTCTCGAAACGGCACATTTCACTTCCTTGTCTTGCGTCCCCACATAACAATCGACGGTGTATTCTTCGCGGTCGGAAATGTATTCTTGGATGAGGTAGCCTTCGGGGTCGGTAGCGGCATTGAGGTCGTCGGCGTTTCGGGCTATGATTATTCCCTTGGATGCCGAGCCTTTGCGAGGCTTCAGTATAGCAGGGAATGTGAAGGAGTCGTTATAAGTCGTAGGGATTGGGATACCGGCATTTTCGAAAGCTTGGGCCGACAACATTTTGTCAAACATCGTCTTGGCTACTTCCTCACTTGATACAGGAACGAATACCTCAGGATGTCGTTCTTTGCATCGTGCAGCTACTTCTATGGCCGGGTCGATGAAAGGGAGCAGGATGTGGATGTCGTGATTGGCTATTATCTCATCAAGCTCTGTATCTATTTCAGGCGACAGGTATTTGCTGCCGGTTATGATTGTTCCTATCGATGCTATCGGTTCGCAAGGAGACAGTTCATGGCTGAATATTTTCACTTCTATGCCAAAACCGGCACCGGCCTTGATGAGTTGTTCGGCCATTGATACACGTTTGGCACCTCCAAGGAAAAGAATGTTTATATTGCGTCGGCTACGGAAATACTCGCTCATTATATTAAAATCTATCGATTGTATATTCCTGATTTGTATTTTTCAAGATTTTTCTTGTCGCAGAACCATTCGATGGTTTCAGCCAATCCGTCACGCAGCGAATAGGTGGGTCGCCAATCGGTGAGCGTAGTTATTTTTGTGTTGTCGCCATGCAACCTGAACACTTCGCTGCCGCGTGGTCTGATTCTTTCGGGGTCTTGCACCCATTTCACGTCTTTGCCCATTATCTCGGCAATAGTTTTCAGGGTGTCGGCCATCGAAATTTCGGTATTTGTGCAAATGTTCACCTCTTCGCCTTCTATGCCCGAAGTCTTTGCCAGCGCAAGAAAACCACGGCAAGTGTCTTTCACATAGTTGAAGTCGCGAGTAGGGGTGAGGTCGCCAACTTTGATTTCCGTTGCACCGTTAGCTATCTGAGTGATTATGGTCGGTATTATGGCTCGTGCACTCTGGCGCGGGCCGTAGGTGTTGAACGGGCGGGCAATCACGACAGGCAGGTTGAAAGCGTTGTGGAAGCTCAATGCAATCGCGTCGGCACCGATTTTCGTTGCCGAGTAAGGCGACTGCGGCTGCTTGGGATGCTTTTCGTCAATTGGAACATACAAGGCTGTCCCGTACACTTCGCTTGTCGAGGTGACAATGAGTTTTTCGACATTTGCGTTGCGGGCAGCTTGGCAGATGTTGAGCGTACCTCGAATGTTGGTGTCAACATAGCTGTCGGGAGCGACATAGCTGTAGGGTATGGCAATCAAGGCCGCGAGGTGGAATATAGTGTCGCATCCACGGGCTATTTCCATGCAGAAGTTGGGGTCGCGCACATCGCCGCACACCACTTCAAGCCGTTCATGATTCATGCCTTCAAGCCATCCCCAATAATTGAAAGAATTGTATACGCTGAGGGCTCTTACGTTATACCCCTCGGAAAGCAGCAATTCCACAAGATGGGAGCCAATAAAACCGTCGGCTCCGGTGACAAGAACATTCTTCATAATTATGAATCTTTTCTATCACAAAAGTAATGAAAGTTGGGCGCAATGAGAAAAATGTGCTTGCTTATTTTTCTCATCGCCGATGTCGTGGTCAGTAAGTTGCTTGGAAATGTGCATAATTTAGGGAATTGATAGTGTTATATTTCGGTATATGTTTCCTATTTGGCATGTTGATTTTATCATGTAGGAATTTTGAACTAATTTCGCAGTGTGAATTGCTTTATTCGTATTGCGATAAATGAAAATAGGAAATATAGACTTAGGCGAACGTCCTGTGCTGCTTGCTCCCATGGAGGATGTTACCGACCGTTCGTTCAGATTGATGTGTCGCGAGCAGGGAGCCGACATGGTCTACACTGAATTTGTGTCGGCCGATGCTTTGATTAGAAATATAAACAGTACGACACGCAAATTGGTCATCAACGATGCCGAACGTCCTGCAGCGATACAGATTTACGGCAAGGATGTGGACTCGATGGTTGAGGCCGCTCGGATGGCCGAAGCTGCATCGCCCGACGTGCTTGACATAAACTTCGGCTGCCCTGTGAAGAAGGTCGCTTCCAAGGGAGCCGGTAGCGGCATGTTACGCAATATTCCGTTGTTACTTGAGATAACGAGAGCCGTGGTTAATGCCGTTAAGATTCCCGTGACGGTGAAAACCCGTCTTGGCTGGGATTGCGAGAATAAGATAATAACCACCCTTGCCGAGCAGCTTCAAGATTGTGGCATCCAGGCCTTAACCATACATGGCCGTACTCGAAGCCAGATGTATACCGGTGAAGCCGACTGGACATTGATAGGCGAGGTGAAGAGGAATCAGAGAATCAAGATTCCAATAATTGGTAACGGTGACATAACTACTCCGCAGAAACTTGTGGAGTATTACGACCGATACGGTGTGGACGGGATAATGGTGGGTAGAGCCTCGATAGGTGCGCCGTGGATATTCAAGGAGATGAAACATTACATGCTTCATGGAGAAATCCCAAAGATACCGGCGAGCGAGAAGATGCAGCTCATACGCAGGCAGATAAGGGAGAGCATTGGCAACATTGATGAATATCGAGGTATTTTGCACATTAGGAGGCACTTGGCTGCCACTCCGTTGTTTAAAGGAATTCCTAACTTCAGAGAAACACGCATCGCCATGTTGCAGGCCAACACGTTTGCCGAGCTTGATGCCATTCTGAATTTTATTGAAGAGAAGTATTTACAATAACATATATATTTTTGCAGAAAATTATGAACAGGTTTTTGATGTTGTTTGCCATGCTTGTGATTCCGGTTGCATTCATGTCGGCTCAAGATGAAACTGGCAGATATGAGGTTGAAGGGGTGCACAGGTATGAAGTGTCGGTCGGAGATTTTAGCAAATTGAAGATAACCAATGATTTAAATGTGGAATATGTGCTAAATCCTGATTCAGCCGGAATAGCTGTGTTTCACACAACGCGCGATAAAGTTAATTCTATCTTGTTCAGCAATAAAAAGTCGAGGCTGGTTATAGAAGTTTCTACCGAGGATGCCAACAAGCCAAGCAATTTACCGGTCGTAAGGGTATATTCAAGTTCAATCGAGGAGCTTGAGAACGACGCCGACAGCACTTTGCGCGTTATTAATGTCATTCAACCGGGCAAGAAGGTGAAATTGAGATTATCGGACAATGGCAAAATCGTTTCGCGCGGAATGGATGTGGAGGAAGTCGAAGCAGCTATTGTCACAGGCAAAGGACTTGTGATACTGGAAGGGAAATGCAATAAGGCTAATTTGCGTTGTACCGGAACGGGGGAGATTCAAGCCGATGAACTTGAAGCAGTTGATGTCAGCTGCATGATAATTGGAACGGGGACAATAGGTTGTTGGCCCAATGGTGGTAAATTGACGATAAAGGGAAGTGGTACAGGCAAAGTATATTATAAAGGAATGCCGTCCGAAATAAAGTCTTATCAACTTGGGAAGATAAAAGCCATACCGTTGCGAAATGCAGAATTTAACGGGAAGGATGCCGAGTGATGGCATTATAAAAAATTGAGCCATGATGCATAGAATAGGTGCATCATGGCTTTTTATGGTTGAGGTTGAACGCAAGGTCAATCTCTTTTTTTACTTATCCAAGTGAGCTTATGCCAAATTGTCTCGAGCGGTCCGCGCTTGAAATGCCTGAACCACCAATGTGCAAATGCTACCTGTGCGATAAAAAATGCGATGCCTACGAGTAAACTGTAGGTTGTGCCGCATGTATCATGCAATTCAAGTCCATAGCCGTAGTATAAGAAGCTGCCGATTATTGATTGCATGATGTAATCGGTGAGGCTCATGCGCCCGTAAGGAGCAAGGAAGCGCATCACAAGCCCTTTGCCGTTCCAGCATGCGAGTAGGAATGCTCCGGTCATTGCCAGCATGAACGCAAGGTTGTACCATGAATTCAAAATAGTTTCCATTGATGCCAGCAAGAAAGGATTATCTATTTGGCCAAAAATGAATTGCTTGAAGAAATACAGCAATATTGCCATGGGAAGAGCCGAATAGAGCATTTTTTGCCAAAATTTTACGGAACGACCGAGAGATTGTGTGTCATTGGAAAGGAAATAACCGAGGCGTCCGAGTAAAAGCCCAAAAATGAACAGTGCGGCAGTTTGAAACACCCGTCCATAACACCAAGCCCAGTTCAAGCTGGCCAATTGTCCGGTAATGAAATTGGCTTTTGCCATTTCAATCCATGAATGCCCGTTAAGTTGAGGATATACATCGGCAAGCGAGAAAATCATTTGTTGCGGATTGGCCAATGGATTTATTGCGGCATAAGCGACTTTTGCCCATTCGACGGGTTGTAGCATCAATATGGTTGCGATAATGAACAATGTCTTGTTGCCCATATTCCTCACCGGTACTAAGACAAAACCTATGATTGCGTATAAAACAAGAATTTCGCCCGGAAAGAAAATGGCATTTACAAAACCAAAGCATAAAAGCAACACGAGTCGCCACATGTATCTATTTTTGAAATCTTCGCCACGTTTCTTTGCGCTATTGCTTTGCAAGTAGAAAGTGAATCCGAACAATAAAGCGAAAATAGCGTAAGCTTTTCCTGAAAATATGAAAAACAGCATGTCCCATATTGTTTTGTCGAGGGCTGCAAGTGTTCCAGTCGTTTGAGGAAATGAGTAGAAATTAAAATGTTCTATGTTGTGCAGCAAGATTATGCCCATTACGGCAAATCCCCGCAATGCGTCAATGGCAAGGATACGGCTTGTAGATGGATTATTAGTTGTCATTTTTTTGGAAAATTAAAAGCCCGACGCAAGGACATTCCATGCCAATGCGTCGGGCTATATGTCAAAAGGAATTATTATTTACCGGCAACTATTCTTTCAAGCCATTTTACCATTCCGAGCATAACGCCCATCGAAATGATGCAGACGATGAAGAATACCGTCCAGCATTGCCACAAAGGCAGGTTCTTATACATTAACGGGCCAATCCATAACAATAGGTTGCCGACGGCCGTCGTGCCAAGCCACAGGCCTTGGCACAAGCCAAGCATGTTCTTTGGCGCAACTTTCGACACGAACGACAAACCAAGCGGAGAAATGAACAATTCGGCCACAGTAAGGAAGAAGTAAGTGACAATTAGTACCCACCATCCGGCTTTAACTTTGGCATCATCGGCAAGGCTTGTGAATGTTTCGGCCGACGGATATCCCATGCATGCCGAATATATGGCAAGGAACAAGTATGCCATTCCGGCTATTGCCATACCGTAGGCAATCTTGCGAGGAGTCGAGATTTCTTTCCCACGACGAGACAGTGCTCCGAATACAAACATGATTACTGGTGTAAGGACAATAACGAAGAATGGATTCACTGCTTGCCATATTTCGGGCGGAATGACTGTCGTGTTGACAAAATCTCGCGCGAAATAAGATAGGGACACTCCATTTTGGTGGAATGAGAACCAGAAGAAAATCACTACACCGAGGATTGCAAACAATGCATACATGCGTTGTTTGATTTCTTTGGCCATTGCCAATTTTTCTTCGGCGGTGTATTCAGCGGCAACCGTTTCATTCTTCTTTCCCGGAGTGGGATATATTTTCTTTGTTGCGATGAATATCGCAAGTGAAATGAGCATTGCCACAACCGACGCGATGAATGAGTAGTGGATACCTGTGTTGAACACGTCGAGATATTCGGTGCAGAATGCAGTCATGTCGTTTACCGTTGAGCCGGTGACTGCTGTCGAAAGATCTTGGAGATTTGAAAGTTCGGTAGCTGTCATGTTTTCAGCTCCGTCGAGGAACGAATGGCATAGGTCTGGAAGGTCGGCGTTATAAAGGAAATTATGGGCGTTGAGCCACCAGCTGCGTAGCAACGGTGCCACGAACGGAGCAATGAGGCCTCCAATGTTGATGAACACATAGAAAATCTGGAATCCTGAGTCGCGTTTCTTTTGTGCCGTAGCAAGTGCTTCAGGTCCTTTTTGGGCTTCTTCGGCTTCATAGTTGTCGTAGATCTGACCTACGATTGCTTGCAAGTTGCCTTTGAACAAACCGTTACCGAACGCAATCAAGAACAGCGCGAAGCATGTGAGAGGTAAAAGCCAGTTGATGTTTGAATCTGTCGCAAGAATTGGAATTGCGAGGATGGCATATCCAAACGACATAATCACAAGGCCATTGATGATGGTGCCTTTGTAGTTTTGAGTCCGGTCGGCAATGATGCCACCTACAAGGCTGAGCACATATATGCCAGCATAGAAGAAAGAATAAATCAATCCTCCCATTTCTTCACTCAGGTCGAACTTTGAGCACAAGAACAGCGCCAATACCGCGTTCATGATGTAGTAACCAAAGCGTTCGCCCATGTTTGACAGAGCCGCGGGGATTAATCCTTTGGGTTGGTTGAACAACATAAGTTTAAGGTGTTATTGAGGTTAATATTACTTATTGTTTTCTTTTGCTTGAAAAGCAAGTGCATACATTCTCATTTGTTTTACCATTGCCACGAGACCGTTGCTGCGTGTTGGCGACAAATGTTCCTGCAATCCTACTTTTTGGATGAAATAAAGGTCGCTGTCGAGTATTTCTTGCGGAGAGTGTCCCGATAATACTCTTATTAAGAGCGAAATAATGCCTTTGACGATTATCGCATCGCTGTCGGCATTGAAGTTTACCAGGCCGTCTTTCATGTCGGCAATAATCCACACGCGACTTTGGCAACCTTCTATCAGATTGTCGGGTGTTTTGTATTTTTCTTCCAGTTGAGGAAGGGAATTCCCGAGTTCAATGATGTACCCGTATCGGTCCATCCATTCGGAAAGTCCTTCAAATTCTTCAATGATTTCGTCTTGTATTTCGTTGATTGATTGCATAATCGTAAATCGATTAGGGAATGGGCAAATTGTCAAGACTTGGAGTTTTGCTTTAATGCTTTGACAAGGAAAAATTGTTTAAAAGTCGTAACAAGTTCCAAATTCCCATATTTAGGGCCAAAAATAAGGAAAATTCCATAAAAAAGCAACAATGGGCATTGCCAATGTTGGCGATGCCCATTGTTTTGCAAATATCTTGATTCTAAATCAATAGAATTTAATCATCAAGTTTTCGACATCGGTAGCGTTGTGCAAGATGTTCAATGCTTGACGCATTACAGCTTGGTTGCCTCGGGTTGAAGCAAATTGACGCTCGGTTTCCATGTCGGTCGGTTTGCGTTTGGAAGTTTCTTGTTTTACAATTTCAAATACGACTACCGAGTTGTTGGCTTTTACCGGTCCCACCAAAGTATTTGGTTCTGCTGTCGACACTGCGGCTGTGAGTTCCGATTCTCCTGCTCCTATTTTCGATATGTAGAGCTGTCCGAATGTAACTTGAGTTGAGTCGATTGATGTGTTCATCAATTGAGCATATCCTGCAAGATCGGTAGCTTTGCCTTTGTATTGTTCTACAAGAGCGTCACCTTTCTTTTCGTTGCGTATTTGTGTCGTCAATGTCATGCTGACCTCTTCGGAATTAACCGGCATGTATCCTTCTTCAAATATTTGATCCAATGCGGCAACAATCATTTTGTCGTTGTTTTGCTTGTCGAAGATGGTAGATACGCTACCTTCATTGGCTTCAAACAACCATTTAACCACTTCTCGTGAGTTTTCAATGCCGTTGATTTGCGGAGTTTCGGCAGTCACTCTTGCCGGAAGTGCGTTATAGCCGGCTTTTGCTGCGTTGGCTAAGAACAGTTCAGCAGTGTTGTTGGTATTGATGAATGCCTGTAAGCTGTCGCGCAAGTCGTTGATTGTTTTTGTGCTCGGATATACGGTATAGGTGATTTGTGCTATGTCGTATAATTGCTTTGGAGCTTTCTTCTCATTTACCTTGAAGAAGAATGCGCCATCAGTGCCTTGGTTCAATGCAAAATAATTCTTTCCTGCGTTGAGGAACTTGGCTTGAGTTGAATCGGGAATTCCAATCATGGATTGCCAGATGTTTTCTTGGCCTTGTGTTCCAGGAATCTTTTGAATGTCGGCATAGCTTGCGCCTGAGTTAAGCATGTTCAATACGGAGTCTTGAAGGTTCTTGTCACCTTGTACTGCCATCATGCTGACGTTGATTGAATCAACTCCCATTTCCTTGCCGATGAGTTTTGTCAATGTGTAGGTGTTTGATTGGAATTTAGGAGTAGTTACGTCGCCTACCGATGCTCTACCAAGGAATTCGCGTATGTCGTTTTGGCGAATGTCGCTTAGTCGCACGGTCATTTCATTGATTACCAAGTCGCTGTTGTTGCGAACATCGTCCACACCTTCGGCCGATACAAGAGTCGTGTATACGCCATTGATGTTGTTTTGGGCTGTGTTCAAGTCGGTTGTTGATGGAACTACGTTTACTGCGATGATATGTGCTGCACGCATTTCTTCGTTCAGTTTGTATAATTCCTTATCTTTGTTGTAAGCTGCTTGGATATCTTGTGCAGTAACAGGATAATCTTCGTTCTTGAGTGTAGAATAATCTTTTTTGACAAATTGGATGTAATTGGTTACAGCGTTAGCTTCGCCCATTTCCTTTTTGTCAAGTTCGTTGGCTTGGATTGAACCCATGATAAGATATTGAAGTTTTTCCAATTTCAAGTTCCTTACCATTTCATTCTCCATTTCAATCCACGCGTCTTGTTGTTGCTTTACGGCTTCTACCGACATTCCGTATTTTGTCGGGTTGAACAACATGTCGTGCAAAGCAGCAGGAGACTCTATTCCGAATTGTTGAGCGAACTGAATCATTTGCGGACGGGCATTTGCTCCAATCATAGCTTCGGTGAGCTCTTCGTCGGTAACATAGATGTCGAGTGCGTCAAGTTCTTCGTCAAGAAGAATCTCGCTAATCATTTGGTTTAGCACTTGGTTTTGTACGATTGCGGCGTCACCTGCGTTTTGCCCACTTGCTTGCAATTGCGAGTTGAATTTCTCATAACGTCTCTGGAATGCCATTGCGTCGATTTTAGTTCCACCGACTTTTGCAATGGTGTTTGTGTCGCCAAAGAAAGTCCTTCCTGAGTTGAGAAAGTCGGTCAAGATGAATGCCAGCAAGGCCACGCCAATCACAACTGTCAGTAAGACTGCTTTGCTTCTAATTTTCTCTAAAGCTGCCATTTAATTATTTAATTTTTGTTTTTATTATTCGTTGGTTAGTTACAAATGTTGCCTATTATCAATAGTTTGTGCAATAAAAGCACGCAAAGATACCAATTTTTTGTGTTTTTGCACAAATAGTTGAAATAAATTTGCGTTAATGCCTTGTTTTGATGGATTGAAGTGAGGAACAAAGGCTTGTTTCCCGGCTATTGATAGCCGATTTTGTCGCATGAATGAGATTCAAACTTGATGATACTCGAAAACTTTGGATGTGGATGTGGTTGATTTTCCACTTTATTGTAGTATCTTTGCAGGCGAAAAAGATTATGGTTAAACACATGTGGAAAAATTTGGCTGCTTGCAACCACACAAAAAAATGCTAAAACTGCGATTCTCAATTTCATGTAATCCTGTGAAATTTACGGAAATATAGTAGTTCAGTCGTTTAGCATTTTTCCACTAAAAAATGTAATTGGAAAAATGAATTATTTATTCACGTCCGAGTCGGTCTCGGAAGGCCATCCCGACAAGGTGGCCGATCAAATCAGCGATGCTGTCCTCGATCAATTCTTAGCGTATGATCCTTCTTCAAAAGTGGCATGTGAGACACTTGTCACAACCGGACAGGTGGTGATAGCCGGAGAAGTGAAATCAAATGCTTATATCGACTTGATGGATGTTACACGCAATGTGATAAGCCGAATAGGTTATAATCGCAGCGAGTACAAGTTTGATGCAGATGCCTGTGGCGTGCTTTCGGCTCTTCATGAGCAATCGCAAGACATCAACCGTGGAGTGGAAAGGGAGAATATTGAAGATCAAGGAGCCGGAGACCAAGGCATGATGTTCGGGTATGCTTGTAATGAAACTGACAATTACATGCCGCTTACGCTTGACTTGTCTCACTTGATTCTTCATGAATTGGCCAATATCAGAAGGGAAGGCACGCTGATGCCATATTTGCGTCCCGATGCCAAGAGCCAAGTCACGGTGGAATATGATGAAAATCGCAAGCCTGTGAGGATTCATACCATTGTAGTCAGCACGCAACATGATGAATTCATAAAGCCTGTTGATGATAGCAAGGAAGCTCAAGATGCTGCTGACAAAGCCATGCTCGACAAGATATATGCCGACGTGCATGATATTTTGCTTGAAAGGGTAAAGGCTCGTATGCCTGAACGAATCAAGGCTATGATTGACGACAAGTTGATTCTTTTGGTCAACCCTACGGGCAAATTCGTGATTGGAGGTCCTCATGGAGATACCGGGTTGACAGGACGTAAGATTATCGTGGACACTTACGGAGGTCGCGGAGCACACGGGGGAGGAGCATTCTCGGGCAAAGACCCGTCGAAAGTTGATCGTTCGGCAGCTTATGCTGTTCGCCACATAGCCAAAAATGCCGTTGCGGCCGGAATTGCAGATGAAATGCTGGTACAAGTGTCTTATGCCATAGGTGTGGCTCGTCCAGTAAGTTTGTTTGTCAGCACGTTTGGCACGAAGCATGTCAAGGAATCGGATGCAGAGATAGCTGAAAAGCTCGGACAAATATTTGACTTGCGTCCAAGTGCGATAGAAAGGGAATTGAAGTTGCGTGCTCCGATTTATGAAGAAACTGCCGCCTATGGTCATGTAGGTCGTGTTCCCAAGGTTGTTACCAAGCATTTTAAATCTAAATATGAAGGTGACAAGGTAATGGAAGTGGAATTGTTTACTTGGGAAAAACTTGATTATGTAGACAAGCTTAAAGAAGCGTTCGGATTATAATATAAATC
Source organism: uncultured Muribaculaceae bacterium (assembly GCA_944321705.1). Lineage (GTDB taxonomy): Bacteria > Bacteroidota > Bacteroidia > Bacteroidales > Muribaculaceae > Avimuribaculum. Next base: position 224,741 of record CALUMG010000001.1, read on the forward strand.
GGAGACCATAATAATGAGACCGGGAATAGATGCAAGATGCGCTATTCCCGGTCTTGCTTTATCAAGTTGTTATGTCATATTGTGTTTTAATCAAACATTTTCTTGCGGTATCTTGACGGTGATTCCCCAAGATGAGCTTTTACATATTTGCCGAAGAACGACATGTTTGGGAAATCCAGCTCAAGGGCAATTTCCTTAATGGACTTTGAGGAATGTTTCAACATCTTTTTTATGTCTTTTATCACAAATTCGTTAATCCATTCCGATGCAGTTTTGCCGCTTATGCGTTTACACACGACCGACAGATACTTGGGCGTTATATACAGCTTCTCGGCATAGTATCCTACAGAACGTTGCTTTACAGTGCTGGCCGAAATCAAGTTTATGAATTTACCGAATATTATTTCACTTTGATTCATCTTGCCTGTGCCGTTGCTGCCTATATGCTTGTCGATATAATACATCACTTTGTATACGGTTGCAATAGCGAGCGACAAGATTATTTCCTTGTGGTAGCGTAACCCGTCTTGTTGCATGGTTTCGGCGGTGAGCAGGTTGCAAAATTGCCTTATGCCTGCAGCGTCTTCGTCATTACTTATGTGGACTACCGGAAATTTTATGAAATGCAACGGACCGTTGAAATAAGCATCGCTTAATGGAATTATATTCAAGAGCAATTGTTGTGAAATGCTTATTATCGTGCATTTGAAATCGGGGCTTGTCTTTATTTTGCTTATGAGCTTGTTAGGACGGCATACGAGCAAGTCGTTGGCACTTAGTTTATATTGGACCGAATCCATTTCGCCCTCAATTTCACCATCAAGGCATATAAGGAACAGGAATGTATTCATTTTGATGGGGCGACTTGTGTTCAAGTCTTTTATGTCGGAACATATCGACAAGTCTCCATCAGTGTAGTCTCCTGTGAAGTATTCGTGAAAATCGTTTATGCTTATTTTGGATTGTTTTTCGTTATGGTCCATGTTTCCGTGCCAAGTTGGTTTTGTGACATTGCAAAATTAGATATTATCGTTCATTTAAAAGATACCTGTTTGGGTATAAGATTGTTCTAAATGCCTACAATAACTCATTGAGTATGTTAAAAATAATACTAATTTGCATTTGCATGTGTCTTTGTGGCACTGACATGGATAAGCGTTAAGGAAAGTTTGGTTATGGGGGGGGATGACAATCTTTATTCGAGCCGACCTGTTGTTCTTAGGTATTCGGTTTCGTATATTTTATATTGAGTCAAAGCCTCGATATGGTTGCTTTGTGCTTGCTGCCATTGTGATTGGGCATCGAGTAAGTCGGTCAGGGAGCACATTGACGCGTCATATCTGTTTTTCATTACTCTGAGGTTCTCGTCGGCTTGTCGGCATCCTATTTTTGCTGTTTGGACGAGATTGTAGCCATCGGTTAGATTCTGCACGGCCTGGCGGGCTTCGATGCTTAGAAGGCGCGTATTGCGTTCAAGGTCGAGACGGTAGTTTTGCAATTCAATCTTGGCTTTTTTTACTTTTTTTGCACCTTCTCCCCAGTGGAAAAGAGGAATGTTTACCGAGGCCATGATTAATCCTAAGCCTTCATCGTATTTTTGAGTGAAAGGTACATAGTTTCCTTGAGCATCTACGTTCATGCCGTTGATTTTTACGTTGCCAAAGTAGGTGTATCCTCCGCTTAGGGCGACTGTAGGCAAGAAATCGGCACGCGCCATTTTAATTTGCTGTTCGCCTACTTCTACTTGTTTACGAAGCAATGCCAATTCGGGGCGCAATGAAATGTCCTCGTCGAGCATTGTTGGTTCGGTGACTGAAATTGAACTGTCGGCAGGAGTTATTTCGGTATCGAGGGGCAGTCCTGTCATGTCGCATAATGCAAGCCGGCACAAGTAAGCCCCGTTTTTTGCCTTTTGCAATTGATATGTTATCTCGCTGCGTTTGGCGGTGATTCTCAGCATGTCGTTTTCGGTGCTCATCCCTGCGTCAAGGCTTGTTTGTGCCTGATGGAAAAGCGTGTCCATCTGCTGCATATAAGTTTCAAGCATTTTTACTTTGTCGAGCACGGCTATGTAGTTCCAATAGGCATGGTCGGTATCGGCTAATATTTGCATGCGCGTCTTGCGCAAATTTTCGGCAGCACAGTCTATGCCAATGCTTGCAAGTTTGTTGCCTGCCATGATTTTCCCACCGGTGTATAATGGTTGAGTTACCATTATTCCTGCCATGTACATTCCTTTCATCTGGAGTTCCATGCCCATCATGTCAAGGTCGGGCAGCATGTATACTGCCGAAGCCGAGCCACTGAATTTTGGCAGATAGGATGTGAATGCGATTTCCTTGTCGAGCTTGGCCTTTGTCAAGTCGTTTTCGGCATGTTGCATGGTTTCATTGTTGGCGAGGGCGAGAGTCCTGCACTCGGCTTGCGACAAAGTGCGGCTCTCTTGTGCGGCGGCCTTGTTTGTGACAGTCGCACCGATTACCATGCACGCGATTATTAAAATGTCAGATATGTATTTCATATAAGTTTATTGGTCAATGTTTGTGTTATTATTTGTCAGAATCGCTTTCGGGCTCGCGAATTTTGAAGAATGTGGTGTAGAAAAGCGGCAACAGGAGCAGGGTAATGACAGTGCCTATCGTAAGACCTCCCATTATGGTTACCGCCATTGAGCCATACATTGGATCGTTGACGAGCGGTATCATGCCAACTATCGTCGTCAAGGATGCCATTGTGACAGGCCTTACGCGAGAAACTGTGGCTTCAATAACAGCATGGTAGGGATGCATGTGTTCTTCGTTTTGAAGCCTGTTTACTTCGTCGACAAGGACAATTGCATTCTTGACCATCATGCCTATCAAGCCCATCATTCCTATTATTGCCATGAATGTGAACGGTTGGCGGAACAGTAGCAGCGATGGTGTTATACCACAGAACACAAATGGGAAGCAGATAATGATGAGGAAGACTTTCTTCCAGTTGTTGAAAAGCAATAGCAGTATGCCCAAAATGGCAAACAACGTCAGTGGCAAATATCTGAACACGTTTGTCGTGGCTTCGGCTTGTAATTCGATTTCTCCCACCCATCGCATGTTATATCCGTTGGGCAATTTGATGGCTTCAATCTCATCCTTTATTTCGGATAATACTTTTGCCGGAGTGGCGTCAAACATGTCGGTGTTAGGGTCGCATTCGGCTTCAATGGCCCGTTGCCCGTTGATGCGATACACCGATTCTTCTTCCCATTCGAGACTGATGCTGTCGGTGACATTGCTTAACGGGACGCTTTTGAACAGGTTGTCTTGCAGATCTTCCGAGTTCTTGCTCCCGGTAGCCAGGCCGGCAAGGTCTTCGTCACTGAAGTGCAAGTTCATCATGCTCCAAACGGGTACTTCTCCAAGGTCGGTTATCCGGCTGCCGTCGGCGTTTCTTATCATAAGGTTTATTGGAACCATGCGTTCCTGGTCATTAATTACGCCTATCGGTATTCCGTCGGTTGCAGCGAGCAGTGCGTTGCCTATGTCACCGCGTTCGATTCCTGAACGCAAAGCGTCATCTCTTGAATATTCGGCGATGATGGCTTTACTTTTTGGTCTCCAGTTGTTTTGAACCGAATAAGGGTCAACATATTTGCAACGGCGCATTATATCTTCGGCTTGCCGGCTCAAATCACGCAAGATTGCAGGATCGGGTCCTGTAAATTCCACTTCGACCGTGTGGGAAGATGCGATTGAGAAGTTGTATTTTCTTATGCGGATGTATGCTTCGGGATAACGTTCACGCAGCATGTTGCGTATGCCCGGTATTTGCTCGACAACGGTATTGTAGTCTTTACAGTCAACCATCAATTCCCCATAGCAATCTCCTCCCGAAGTCATCGGCCTTACGAGACAGTAATGTGCCGGAGCATTTCCCATGCTTGCAGCCACACGTTCTATTGCAGGGTTTTGTTTTAGCAGTTCGGTCATTTCAAGCAGGTCGTGCCTTACTTTGTCGGGGCTTGATTGTGCCGGCAAGTAATATTCAACTATGAATTGCTTGTAATCAAAGTCGGGGAAGAACAAGTTTTTTACTTTAGTCATTCCGAACACTGAAGCAAGTAATACGACTACGGCCACTGCGATGGTCAATTTCTTGTGTGCTATGAGCGTGGCAATGCAACGTCTCACGAACTTGTGTATAGGAGAGTTCATGACTTTCCCATCGGTTTCTTTCTTGTTGTCGACAGCCGGCATCCATGCGCGTGCACACACCGGGACTTGCGTCAGAGCAAGGAACCAACTTGCAAGCAGGCTGACGCATAGTACCAAGAACAAGTCTCGGGCATATTCGCCGGCCGAGTCGGGCGACAGATATACGCAGATGAATGTTGAGGCGGCAATCACTGTAGCCCCGAGCAGAGGCAACGCGGTGTTTTTCCCTATTCTATATAAATATATTTCTTGTGGCAGGCCGCGTTTCCTGTCAATCAGTATTCCGTCCATAATCACTATGGCGTTATCCACGAGCATGCCCATGGCCACGATGAACGCGCCGAGCGAGATGCGTTGCAGCGTGGTGTCGCAGCATAAAAGGATGGGAAATGAAACTGCGATTGTCAGAATCAAGCCGAACCCTATAATCAGTCCGCTTCTCAGTCCCATTGTGAACACAAGTACCAATATGACGATTACGACCGATTCGACAAGGTTGAGCATGAATGAATCAATGGCTTCGGATACTTTGTCGGGCTGGAAGAATATTTTTTCGGTTTGCATTCCGGTCGGGACATCGTTCATGACGTGGGACAATTGCGAGTCCACTGCTTTGCCCACATCGGGGACTATCGCGTCGGCTTCCATTGCGATACATATTGCTATTGCCGGCTTGCCGTCGACGAAGAAACCGTTGCGTTGAGGCTCGGAGTAGGCGCGTTCTATGGCAGCTACGTCGCCGAGTCTTATCTGTCGACCATTTATGGTGCTTATTAATAAATCGGCAATATCCTTTTCATCGGTCACGGCATCCGATACATGCATTTGCAGGCGGTCGCCGTTGGTCAAATAATCGCCGGCATTGACTTTCTTCCCGGCATTTTGCAGCGACATCATTATTTGAGTCGGGATGATTCCGTTGCGTGATATTTTCTCTTTTGGCAGAATTATGTTTATCACTTCATCGCGGTTGCCGACGATGTTGATTCTTTTTACTCCGTCCACCTTCAGTAATTCACGCCTTATCAGCTTGGCATATTTATAAAGCTCGGAGTAATCATATCCATCGCCAGTCAAGGCATAAAATATTCCGTACACATCCATCATGTCATCAATGACGATGGGAGCATAGCATCCTTGAGGGAGACGGGACGCTGAATCGCTCACCTTGCGTCGCAGCAAATCGAAGTGTTGCTCAAGGTCTTCAAGCAGCACAGTCATTTCAAACTCGACTGTGAATGTCGCCATTCCGTTCTGGCAATCGCTTTTTACTTTCTTCACATCGGGAAGCTTTCGCAATTCTTCTTCAAGAGTTTGAGCCACTTCAAGTTCCACTTCGTGGGCTGTCGCTCCGGGATAAGGTACAACCACCATTGCTTGCTTGGTGGCCACTGCCGGGTCTTCGAGTTTCGGCATTCGCATGAAAGACAGAATTCCAGCGATTATGATGGCAGCCATGAACGACCAAAACAAAGTTGGCCTGTCCATGAAAAAACGTGTAAGTTTCATGATTCGGTCAGAGTATGTTGCCTATGTTGGTTTCGGAAGTACGGTTTACTATTTTCACTTTGTCATTGTCTTGCAGGTATTCCACACCGGCTTTTACCACGATTTCATTGCCGGAGAGTCCGGCCGACACAATGGCATTTCCGTCTGAATCCATTCCGGCCAAGGTCACTGCGGTTTTGTGGACAGTAGTGTCGGTCTCGACAGTCCAGACATAATCTTTACCATTGTCATTGAATATGGAATGTAACGGCAGCGTAAATTCCGTGCCGGTCGTGTCTTTATCGGCAATGGTTATGATGGTTTCTATGTTCATGCCAGCCGTTACACCTGAGGGAATCGACCTGAATGTGGCACGCATGCGGTATAATTGGTTGCCATCGGCTTTCGGCGTAATGCTTGACAATTGCATGTCATATATTGCCCCGTCTCCTGTTTGACATCTTATGCTTTTGAAATTATTTCGCTTGGAGTATATTTCAGCCGGAATGTCGGTTGTAACTTCCATGCCGTTCATGTCGAGCAAAGTTATCACCGGAGTGCCGGCATCTACCATTTCGGCTGGTTCGAAATTCACAGCTTGCACATATCCATCAACCGGAGATGTGAGGCGCGTATATTCGAGTTTGTTTTTGTTTGATTGCAGTTGTATTTGCAATTGCTTCAAGCCGGCCAATGCTTTTTCATAGTCGTTTTGAGAGATGCTTTTCTCTCCATATAGTTTAGAGATGCGGGAGAATTCGTTATTGAGTTGGTCAAATTGTATTTGTAACGCATCTACTGCGAGTTTATAATCTTTGTCGTCAAGTTTGGCCACAAGTTGGCCTGCTTTGATGAAATTACCTTCGTTCACATATATCTGTTCTATTTGTCCCGGAGTCTTGAATCCAAGATTTATTTCGCCGCCCTCTTTTACTATCCCCGATAAATGTTTTTCTGTTTCGTGTCTCAGCATTTCGGGCATCACTGTGATTACGGAGTGATCTTGTACGGCTGGCTTGTCGTTGTTGCAACTTGCAAGGAAACAAGCCAGTGCGATAAAAGTGAATATTGTTTTTTTCATAATTATGTTTTAGGCATGTTTATTTTTTTCACAAAGTTCATGCTTTTCTTGGACACTTGTACGGTCATTAGAGCCGTTAAAATGGTCAAAAGGATTGGTAATAACCTTTATTAGGGATTTTAATGCCTATTTTTTAGGTCTAAAAGTTAAATTTGTGACGGTGTAGTACAAATTAATATTTGAAATGCATAACAGAGAAAATTCAGCATTTTTGAAATTGGACCTTCCGATGATTCCAGTCACCGGCAATGCGAGGATGCTTGGTGATGAATTCTTTTTGGGAGATAATCTTGAGGAAGGGATTATAGAGGAAGTAGATATTTCACGTTTTTTAAAATCTCCGGTTCCATTCAAAATGGATTTCTTGGCGATTATCGTATGTCTTGATGGAATGATGCGCATCAAGTTGAATCTACAAGAGTATGTTTTAGGAAAAAATGATGTCTTGGTCGTTACTCCGGGGTCGGTGGGAGAGTGTATTGATTACGGATATGGCAACGAATGCAAGATTGTAAGCATAATGAGCGCGTCGGCTAATAATGGCGATAAGGAGAGTTTTTCATCGATGATGAGAATGCGTCGATTCTTGTTGAAGCATGCAGTGTTTCATGTTTCGGACAGCGTAATGAGTGACTTGGTGCAGGTATATGGCTTGATGCGCCGTGAAATAGAACACAACGACAGTGAATATACAAGCAATATATTGAGGAGTTACATGCAAGTGTTGATATATAATATTGCCCAATGGGTTGCAGATGCGTCGAAAAGCATGTCGAGGCCGGTTCAAAACAGAGCGCAACAGTTGTTTGACCGTTTCATGGAACTTGTTCAAGACAATTATTCACGTCACAGGGAAATTTCTTATTATGCAGGACTGCTGTGTGTTTCTCCAAAATACATGTCGCAAGTGATATTGCAAGTGAGTGGCCGTTATGCAGGCGAGTGGATAAAGGATTATGTGATCCTTGAGGCTAAGGCATTGCTCAAAAGCGGCAGGTACACGGTGCAACAGGTGAGTATCGAGTTGAATTTCTCGAATGCGTCGTTTTTCGGCAAATACTTTAAGAAGGCGGTAGGAATGTCACCACGCAAATACATGGAGGAATGATATTTCCGCATGCTATGTTATAAGCAAATGAGAAACGGCCACTTGATAAGATACGCCGTTTCTCATTTCTGTCAATATTTGCGTTGTAAGAAAGAGTTATTTTTTCTTTATTTCCTTTACGAGGAATATTTCGGTGGGGAAGTGGTCGCTATATCCGTTGAGATACACTCCCGATGCATGGGTGCGTAGCGGATACCCTCTCCTGTCTCCCTCTTTTGTTTTCAAGAAGTCGAAATTCAGCACTTCGTTTTTCAAGAATGTAAGGTTTGTACGGTCACCGAGGAAATATTTTGAAATGATGATTTGGTCAAACATGTTCCAAGAACCGCGATAAGCAAGAGAGCCTATCCCTTTGTCGAGAGTCTCCCACCATGGATTATACAAATCGCCAATTTCCTTTACATCATCCTTGTCTTTTTTAGCTCCAAGCACTTCGGCACAGCTGCTGTTGTAAGGGTCGTCGTTCAAGTCTCCCATTATTATGATACCTTGGTTAGGGTCATCGACAAGGAGTGAATCAACCGTGTGTCTCACAGTCGCTGCTGCAGCTTCGCGCAAATAATTAGATGCTTCGGCTCCTCCCGAGCGCGATGGCCAGTGGTTTACGATCACGCTTACTTTCTCGCCTGCGAGCAATCCCGTTACGCACATTTGGTCGCGAGTGCGGAATTCAGGGTATCCTTCAACAATTAAAGGTGTATTTACCACATTCAACACCCTAAAGAAGCGAGGATTGTACAAGAGAGCCACATCGATGCCTCGAAGGTCGGGTGAATCGTGATGCACGATTTGCAATCGCCATTTCTTTATCGACTCTGATTTCACAAGGTCTTTAAGCACCGATATGTTTTCCACCTCCGATACTCCGATTATTGCCGGGCCCATCGGTGTCGTGGCAGTTGTCATTTGGCTTATCGCATAGGCGATGTTCTTGATTTTCGACTTATATTTTTTTCCGTCCCATTGCTTTGCGCCTTCGGGAGAATACTCGAAATCATATTTGCCGTTATTGTTTATGGAATCGAAGAGATTTTCCAAGTTGTAAAAGCATACGCCGAAAACCTGATAACGCTTGTCGCTGCTACTGCTTGTGAATACGATTATGGCCGCGACAAAGATGAGAGTCAGTAATTTCTTCATAAGTATATATAAAAAAGGTGTTACAGTTGTTCAAAAATCAAAATTATGAAATATTTGTCATAAAAGTCGGGAATAAGTCGAAAAATGTTGTTTTGTCATTAAAATGTTACTTCATGAGTTTTTTATTCATGCAGCGAAAGAAAAAATTATCGCATGTCATATTGCTGTAATAATAAAAACGGAATTTTACGTTCGATTTCCAAAAAGTTAAATAAGGACGACAGAATTAGAATTTTTTTGCATTAAGTGGGGATATGTCAGAATATTATTTATATATTTGTTATTGGCTTTTATAAGAAAACACGGGCATATTAACAAAATTAAGATATATTTTGTTAATTGAAAATGACGTTGGTTAAAGAAAAGAACCATAGTGGTTGAAATAATAATAAATCCTTTTTTAAATTTATGAGAATCAGACTCTTTTTGCTTCTGACGCTGTTTACATGTTTTACGGCATTTGCCCAAAGCACCGGAGTACAAGGTGTCGTGGTTGATGCGCAGAGCGGACAGCCTGTGTCGGGGGCTACAGTTATTCTGGAAGGCCAGGACTTGACTGTGGTGACGGGGCCAAATGGCGATTTTTCAATTTCCAATGCCACTCCGGGTTCCGACAATCTGTTGATCATGTGTGCCGGGTATAATGATTGGACTTTGGAAGTGTCAATCATAAACGGCATGTCGGACAATCTCGGTGAAATCTCGTTGAAGCCTGATGCTTTTTCTTTTTCCAATTTTGGGGGAGATGAAGACTTGATGATTGACGAAGCACAACTTGAAGATGAAGAAGGCAACAGCCAGTCGATTGGGTTGTTGTCGGGTTCGTCAGATGATGTGTTTTATCAAGCTGCCAGTTGGGATTTCAGTATCATGCGTTTCCGTTTGCGTGGTTATGACCCGGATTATTCCGAGACTTACATCAACGGAGTGAATTTCAATGAACCGGCGCGAGGCCGATTCAATTACAGCATGCTTGGTGGATTGAATCAAGCATTTAAAAACAAGACTGTCGGCATCGGTCTTGAATCGACGAGCTTTGCTTTCGGCCAGATAGGAGGAGCAACCAACATAAACACGTTTGCGCGTGATTATGCTCCGGGATTCAGGGGAAGCGTGGCTTATACCAACGGTAATTATTACACCCGTGGCATGGTGACATATTCGACCGGTCTAAACAAGCATGGGTGGGCGTTGACAGCATCGGCAGTGGGCCGTTATTCCGATGAAGGTATCTATCCGGGTACGTTCTATCATTCGGGAGGTTATTTCTTGTCTTTGCAGAAGGTGTTCAATGACCAGCACAGCGTGTCGTTGACTACGTTCGGAGCTCCGACGCAACGTTCAAACAACTCGGCAACTTATGAAGAAGCATATGAGCTTGCGGGAAGTTACCGTTATAATCCGAACTGGGGTTATCAAAATGGAGAAAAACGCACTGCGCGTGTGGTTGAATGTTTCGACCCGACCGCAATACTTAACTGGATTTGGACTCCAAAGAGCAACGTGACGTTGAATACAGGAGTCGGGGTTAGGAAGTCATTCTATTCTTCATCGGCGTTGAACTGGAATGATGCGGCCGACCCTCGCCCTGATTATTACAGATATTTGCCTTCTTATTATGAAGATGAGGCTACAAAGGATTTATATACCGACTTGTGGCAAAACGATGAAAACTTCAGGCAAGTAAACTGGACACAACTGTACCAGACCAACTACATGAACAATTATCTTGCCGACCAGTCGGGAACGGAACGCGGCTCGACATACATACTCGAAAAACGCCATAGCAATCAATTCAACGTGCAATTCAACTCTACGCTGAACATGCGAATCAATGACGTGTTGACATTGCAAGGAGGTGTCGGGTTCAATTACACAAGGGCTTCCTATTACAAGACAATCAAGGATTTGCTTGGAGGTCGTTATTGGCTCGATGTAGACCAGTTTGCCGAGCGTGATTTCCCCGAGAACGAAATGATGCTGCAAAACGACTTGAACAATCCGAGCCGCCATGTAGTGGCCGGAGACCGTTTTGGCTATGATTACAATATAAACTCCATTTCGGCCAATGCTTGGTTGCAAAATGTAATCAACCTTCGCCAATGGGATATAAATTACGGATTCAAACTCAGTTACCTTCAATTCCAGCGTGATGGTAACATGCGTAACGGACGTTCGCCTTATAATTCATATGGAAAAGGCGTGATGCACAAGTTTGACAATGGAATGTTCAAGGTGGGTGTCACCTATAAGCTCGACGGCCGTAACAGTTTCACGTTCCACGGCTCGTATGGCACAAAGGCTCCGACATTTGACCAGGCCTATATTTCTCCTCGCATCAAGGATGATGTGATTACCGGTCTTGACAATGCGCGAATCCTTTCGGGCGACATTTCCTATTCGTTCAATTACCGCAATTTCAAGGGAACGGTGACCGGGTTCTGGACCAACATCTATAATGACACTGAGCGCACGGCGTTCTACGACGACCAGTTCAAGACATTCATGAACTATGTGCTTACCAATGTCAACAAGACATACAAAGGTGTTGAAGTGGGGTTGGCATTTAAGGTGACTCCGTCGTTGACATTGTCGGCTGCCGGCACATTCTCGCGTTACCAGTACAAGAACAGGCCTACCGGTACTCGCAGTTACGAAAATGGGACTATGGCCGATACCACACAGGTCGTTTACTTGAAAAATTTCTATGTCAGCGGCACTCCGCAACAGGCTTATAGTTTCGGCATAGATTATGTGGCTCCGGGAATGTGGTTCTTCAATGTGAGCGCAGTGTGGATGGGTGATTCTTATGTGGACTTGTCTCCGATAAGACATGAAGCAATGCCCGAACTGTGGACTATATGCTCATCGGAAGAAGAAATGAGGCAAAAAATTGAGAACATCACACATCAAGAAAAATTGAACAATGCATTTGTGTTGAATGCGAGCATAGGCAAATTGATTTATCTGAATCGCAATGCTTCGCTCAACTTCAATCTGAGTGTGGACAATATTCTCAATAACAAAGAGATTCAGACGGGCGGATTCCAACAAGGTCGTTTTGACTATACAAATTATACCACTACCCGTTATCCTAACAAATATTACTACGCGCAAGGTATCAAGATATATTTCACCATGGGCGTAAGGTTTTAAACGAATAATAAGCAAACATACACTTAGATAATAACGAAAATATTATGATACGTTCCAAGTTATATCTCGCATTCGTGTTGCTGATGGCTGCCGTCGGCTTTGCAAGCTGCTCCGATAATTTCGACGCACCGCCCATGGTGATACCATCGACCTCTCTTGATGGCAATATTTCCATCTATGAGTTGAAGAAACAGTACTATAACAGTGCAACCAATTATATTGACACGATAGGTTTCCTTAACGATGACAATGTAAAACGTGACAGCTTGTATATCAAGGGGCGCGTTGTCAGCTCGGATGAGTCGGGCAATATTTACAAGAACCTTGTGATTCAAGACGAGTCGGCAGCAATAACCCTTTCGATAAACGCCAACAGCTTGTACAACAACTACCGCATAGGGCAGGAAATAGTTCTTTCGGTTTCGGAATTGTACATGGGTAAATACAACGGATTGCAACAATTGGGATATCCCGATTATGACGACCGTTATGGCTGGCAGGCAACGTTCATGCCACTTGAATTGTTTGAATCGCGCGTGCATCTCAACGGACTTCCCGATGTGTCGAAGATCGACACGCTTGTCACCACTTTGGCGGCAGTGCAAGAAATGAAAAGCTCGACCGACGAGGTGATACGCATGCAGAGCCGCCTTGTACGTTTCAATAACGTGCGTTTTGTCGAAGCCGATGGCGAAACGACATTCTCGGAATCGGAAAGCAGCACAAGCCGTCACATTGAAGATGAAAGTGGTAACCAAATCATCGTGCGCAACAGCAATTATGCTTCATTCAAGAGCGACATCCTTCCTCTTGGCTATGGTAGCATAGTCGGAATTTTGAGCTGGTATGGCAATGACGGCTGGCAGCTCATGCTTCGCGACGCGGACGATTGCATAGGATTCCGCACCGGAAACGAGGGCACTGCAAGCAATCCTTATACAGTAGAACAGGCAATCGAGTTGCAAGGCACGGGCAACGGTTGGGTTACCGGTTATGTTGTCGGAGCCGTTGGTCCTAACGTTACAACAGTTGGTGGCAATGATGATATAGAATGGCAAGCTCCGACGACGCTTGGCAATACACTCGTCATAGGTGCGACTGCCGATACACGCGACATTTCACAATGTTTGGTCATTTCATTGCCGCAAAATTCGGCAATGCGCCAAAACGCCAATCTCGTTGACAATCCTCAAGTGTGGGGAACTCAAATCTGGGTTTCGGGAACATTTGCTTCTTACATGGGCACATACGGCATAGTCGACAACAGTGGGTCGGCAAGCGAATATAAGTTGTCGGTTGCATCGTCGGGTGTTTCTTCTTTGGAAGAAGGCTTTGAAAATTCGGGCAGTGATATTCCTGAAGGCTGGCAGAATGTTGTAGTGAGTGGTGACAAGGATTGGTATGTCACCGACTTCAATGACAACCACTATGCTGCCATGACAGGTTACAAAGGTACTCAGCCTCCGTTTGAATCATGGCTCATAACTCCGGCGTTGAACATAGACGATGCCGAAAGCAAGGTGTTCTCATTCAGGACTCAAGTTGCAGGTTACGGTACAACCACTACCGAAATGGAATTGTATGTCTTGAGTTCGACCGACCTTGCAATAGTCACAAAGACTGAAATCACCGATCGTGCAAAATGGCCTGACACAAATGCCGGATCTCCTTATACCGACTGGGTTGAGTCGGGTGACGTTGACTTGAGCGACTTCTCGGGCTCGGTATATGTCGCATTCCGCTATGTTACAGGCACCGAAGCAAATTATGCTACTTGGTGTGTTGATGACGTGAAATTTGGTGTTGAAGGCAGCGGTGGAGGAGGTGACACTCCGAGCGAGGCCATCACTGCTACCCGTGCCGACTTTGAGACGCTTAATGACGGCAGTGCGGTAGGGTTCTACGGATCTTATACTTCAGCCGACGGATGGACTGCTGCAGGTTGCAATGTACTGAAGGGTGCAGCGACCACCAGCAATCCTGAATTTGAGTTCATTGGTTTTATAACCGGCAGCACCAGCGAGTATGCAATGGCTCCGTGCATGAACGGTCGTACATCTCAAGTAGGGTCAATCGTGTCGCCAACCATCGCCAACGGTTGCGGAACACTTTCGTTCAACTATGGCAAGCCATATACCGACAATACTCTGTCGTTCAGGGTTGATATTGTTCAAAATGGCTCGGTAGTCAAGACATTCACGGTTACCGACGATTGTGAAAAGACTACGGCTTATTCGCACAGCGAAGATATAAACGTCAGTGGCGAATTCTCGATAGAATTCCATAACTTGTCTCCGTCGAACGACGGCAGTCGCAATTGCGACCGCGTTTGCATTTGGAACGTAAGTTGGACTAATTATCAGAATTGAAAATTCGCTTGACCGGCGGTCAAGATAGCGCATGGGGAGATTGTCATATTTTCGACAGTCTCCCCATGTTGTTTATAAGCGGTGGAATTCTGTTTCTACGAGCATATGCTATCTTATGGCTGCAATTGTTTATTTGTGTTGCAATTTGTTCTTTTTTGTGATTAAAAGTGTTCGGATTATTTGTTTTGGAGAGAGGCAAGTGTTACTTTTGTAATTGAAGCATGCGAGGAATACCTTGTGTGGGAATATGCTTCTCGTTAAAAAGTGTGATGCCTTACCGACCCGAAAATGCCGGCGACCATGATGCTTGTAAATATTAATTGGGCCATGAATTCCCTCGTGGCGATTTAAAAAAAATTTTGTTATGTCAGAAATGAGATGTCCGAGGTGCGGAAATGTTGTTCCGCCAATGACCGACAGGTGTCCCATGTGCGGAACGCCGTTGTCCAATGGTGTTTTGCCGCAACTCCAGTTTGTTGATGCCGTGAAAATGGTTTTCCAGAAGTATGCCGATTTTTCGGGACGTTCGCGCCGCTCCGAGTTTTGGTGGTTTTATTTGTTTGGACTAATAGTAGGAGTGGCTATTAACATAATCTCTTTGGTTTCCGGCACTTTGGGCTATATCTTGGCCGGACTGTACTGGGTTGCCACGATAGTGCCCAATTTGGCAGTCAGCGTGCGTCGTCTGCACGACATAGGCAAGAGCGGATTCAATCTGCTTTGGATGTTATTGCCTATTGTCGGAGTAATATTGCTGATTGTGTGGTGGGTCAAGGATTCCGATCCACGTCCTAACGAATATGGCTCGTCGCCAAAGTACATGATGTGATTTTGCGGATGGCAAATGTCAGATGACAGATGCTGATTTTCAACAATAAAACGGGAGATTGCTTCATCATCGCTATTGAAGCAGCCTCCCGTTGAGTTTGTTAACAGAATTTATATCCGCAGGCTTGCAAAATGAGGATAATTTTACCTGAATGTAATGTGCTTCCTTGAAGAAAATCATTATCTTTGTAAACATTCAATAACTTAAAAACTTATTTGTTATGAAGAAATTATTACTTGCATTAATGACACTGTTGGCCACCTCCACAGTCGCCATGGCCGACCAAGTGGAATTGAACTTTGTAGGTTGGGGCTTTGACGGTGCCGACAGTTGGACGTCAAGGTATGAGGAACATTCTGTTGGCTTCGATGTTGCCACTGTTGTTTTTGAATCTGCCAATAAACAATCTGGGACTATTACTGATTGCCCGGTTACCAAAGGACAGCCTATAACTGTCACACTCAATGACCAGAGCAACGACATCACAGCCGTTACATTCAATTTGAAACAATGGAACACGAAAGCTCAAACGGCAACGTTGTTTTACAGCACAGATGGCTCTTATTTCAGCGAAGCCGGAGTGTCGAGCGACAATTTCACTCTTACCGGTGATGCGCTTCCTGCCGGAACAAAAGCCGTAAGGGTAGAGTTCAGCAGCAGTAGCAACCAAGTAGGACTCGCTTCAATATTGCTGACAACGAGCGGAGGTACAGGCGAAGTGGTGGTTTCTGCTCCACGCTTCTCTGTTTCGGGCGGAACATATTACTCTGCACAGACAGTGGAAATAACAGCTACCGAGGGTGCTGCAATCTATTACACTGTTGACGGCTCAGAACCTACCGAAAGCTCAACTGCTTACACTGCACCGATTGAAATCACTGAAACTACTACATTGAAGGCAATCGCAGTGCTTGACGGGAAATCAAGCTCGGTAACTGAGGCTACTTACACAATTGCGACTTTGCCGTCGGTTAATTCGGTTGCCGAATTCCTTGCCCTTGAAGTGGGCGAAGTGGCCATGATGAACAATCCTGTAACTTTGATTTATCAAAGCGGCAACTACAACTATGCAATGGATGACAGTGGCATATTGCTTATCTACGGCAGCATCCCGTCTTATGAACAAGGTGATGTGATTCCGGGCGGATTCTATGGACGCAAGGATAATTACAGAGGAACACCGCAGCTCAACACGCAGCTCGCCGAAGGTTCTTACTCTTCCGACTCTTTCAAGGAATCAACCGAGAACACAGGTGCAATCTATCCTGAGACTGCAAGCATTGCCGACATATCTGCCGCCGACGTTAACCGCTACGTTACATTCTACAGCGTGAACTGGAGCAGTGAAGACAAGACAATCAGCGACGGAACAAACACGCTTGACATTTATTATCGTTTCAGCGAAGTTGAAGCTCCTGAAAGCGGTACATATAACGTGAGCGGTTTTGTGAGCGTATTCAACGACGCTCTCCAATTGTTCCCGACAGAATATGCAGCTCCGACCAACCCTGATGAAATCGCGGCTCCTACATTCTCGCTTGCCGAAGGTACTTATACCGCACAGGCAACCGTGGAACTCGCATGCGCAACACCTGAAGCTCAAATCTATTACACTCTTGACGGAAGCGAGCCAGATGCAACCAAGACCCTTTACAGCGAGGCCATCGTGATTACCGAGACAACGACCATCAAGGCTGTTGCCATCAAGGATGGTGAGTCGAGTGCCGTTGCTACTGCGACTTATACCATCGAAGCTCCGACACAAGTTGAAAACATAGCAGCATTCCTTGCCCTTGAAGATGACGTGATAGCACAATTCACCAATCCTGTTACCGTTGTTTACCAAGGCGGCATGTACATGTATGTTGAAGATGCAACAGGCATAGTGCTTGTTTACGGTCGCATGAACTATACCTACAATAGCGGTGACGTGATTCCGGCAGGCTTCTACGGCCGTCGCGACACATTCCACGAAGGTGCTCAATTGAACACTCAGCTTGCTGAGAATGTATATTCGTCCGATTCATTCCTTGCGGCTTCGGGAACGGCTACCGTTTCGGTTCCTAAGGAAGTTAGCATAGGCGAATTGTCGGTTGACATGGTTAACCAATATGTGGAAATCAAAAGCGTGACTATCGATGTCAACGGAGACGAATACATATTGAACGACGGTGAAGACATGTTGCCGTTGTATTTCAGGTTTGACGCTGTTCAAGCAGACGACATACCGATGCTTGACACTTACACCGTTAGGGGATTTGTGGCTTATTACAACAACTTGCAATTGTATCCGATCGAGTTTACCGATGGTTCTGGCGTTGAAAATGCAGTTAATGACGGAATCGCTGTTATCGGTGGCAACGGGGAAATCCGTGTAATCGGCAACGCGACCGACATTGAAGTCTACACCGTGGGCGGCGCGCTTATAAGCAAGGGCGAAAACAACGTAAATTGCGCAAGTGGCATTTATGTTGTCAGAGTCAACGGAGGCAACGTTTATAAAGTTATCGTAAGATAAGATTTTTCATAATATTTGAATTTTTAATCAGGCAGCCTTCGTGATGGAGGCTGCTTTTTGTATGATTGGAAACGGATAGTCGGGCTTAGTCGACAAAAAGTAGGATGAAATCTTTGCAAGGCTGATTTTAATAACTGAGGAAAAGAGGCAATAATAAAAAACAGGGACTTAATAAAAGCCCCTGTCGTTCAAGTATTTCTTTGAAAAATTGGATTATTGCAACTTGTATCCTGTTATGATTTTGTTTGAGCTTCCTCTCCAAGGCAAGGTTCCACGATATTCCTTGTAGGTGAGGGTAACTCGTCTCCCTGTTGCTTGCAATTCCATCAGGTCTTTGGCTATCGAGTCGTTTTCTATCGAGAAGATGAAATCGCGTTGATAAATCTTTGAAGTGTCGGCAATGTATTCTTCAGTCACCATTTGGCCTTCGTAGGTCTTGAACAAAAAACCTTCGAGTCTTACTTGCGTTATTGCACCGCGTTGCTGGGCTTCACTCACGAAGGGCACCCAAAATATCACGGCTATCCACGAAGCCAGTCCAATGACAATCAGCACGACAATTGTCATCATTGCAGTTTTCAGCTTGTTGTGTCGCCGTTCAATGGTGACTTCGGCCACTTCTTTAGCTTCCTTTTGTTGGGGAGTTATCTCTTCGGTTTTCTCTTCTTCAGGGATGTGGTCTCCGTCGAAATAATCTTCATAATCTTTTCCCATATTGCAATTTCAAATAAAGTTTCTGGATAAAATTCACAATTTCATTCCTGTGCCTGATGTGTGTACTATGGTTTTGCCATTTTTTATGCGAACACGGTCTATTGCCATGTAGGTAAATGCATATATTCCCAATGCGATGAGCAGGATGGTCTGTATTCCCCAAACGAGCATGGCAAAAGCCGAAGCCTGCGGATCGAAATTTTGCGGATTGAATGTGCCTATTCCGTATAGCGACAATCCGAATATTATGGCAATGTGCCAAGAACCGAGCCCTCCGTTAGTGGGGATGCCCATGCCTATGCTGCTTAGGACAAACAGGACAAGTGTTGCTTTAACTCCTATGTCATGCGTGAAGCTGAAGGCGAATGTGGCAATATATAATTGAAGGAAGTAGCACCCCCAAATGAGGATTGTATAGGCCAAGAACCACCACTTGCCTTCCATTTTGCCTATTGCCGAGAACCCTTCCCACAGATTGCGTGCAGCCTCTTTGGTTTTCATTACCAGCTTGTTTTGAGTCTTGCTTGTGAACAACCAAATTACCAATATTATGCATGCGGCCACTGCGCACCACACGAGCGGAGATGTCAGTATGTTCCACAAACCGTCTTTTATTTGCGGATAAGTGTACAGGAATGAATAGAATGCGTCTTGAGCCAAGAAGAATGTGAATATGGTCAACAATAGTACGGTGACGGTGTCGCATAGCCGGTCGGCCACCATCGAGCCGAGCACGGCCGAGAAAGATGCTTTCTGCCGGTTGGCAATGTAGCCTGTTCGCCACACTTCCCCGAGTCGAGGGAAAATCAAGTTTACTGCGTATGTGCCGAAGATGGAGTTGACTAGTGCGCTTATGGGGGCATCTACTCCTATGGCTCGTAATTGCAGTCTCCAACGAAATGCCCTGAACACATGGCTGAATATGCTTACGATTATTACTGGTATGAACCATAGGTATTCCACATTTTCCGACAGGATGTTGCGGATTTGGTTCATGTCGACATTTGAATACAAGAAATAAAACAACCCTACGCCGATGGCGATGAATAGGACATATTTCAGAATGTTGGATATAATTTTCTTCACTGTCTGTTTTTTGATGATATTAAAATAGTGTGTGCCGCCGATACTTTGCATGAGCAGGGCGAAAAAGGTTTGTTTTTCTCTCGTTTATGCATTATCTTTGTACAACTTTGCAAAGATACGCGAAATAATTTGTATCGTAGCAAAATTATATCCATTTTCACATGGACTGAAAGGGGAAGGAATTATTTTTCACAAATCGTGTAATGTCGTGACTATGCAACAGGTTAAAGCAAAAAAATACCTCGGGCAGCATTTTCTCACCGATTTGTCGGTGGCAAGCCGCATTGCAGGTACGATGGACAATTACAAAGGTGTACCTCTTTTGGAAATAGGACCCGGGATGGGCGTTTTGACACAATTCTTGCTCAAGAATGGTCATGACTTGAAAGTTGTGGAGCTCGACGATGAATCGGTGGTTTATCTTAAAGACCGATTTGATGAGCTTGATGGTCGAATTATCGCAGCCGATTTCCTTAAGCTCGATTTGAAGAGCGTGTATGGCGACGGCATGTTCAACGTGATAGGGAATTATCCTTATAACATATCTTCCCAGATATTTTTCAAGATTCTTGAATATAAAGATCAAGTACAGTGTTGCAGCGGAATGTTGCAGCGAGAAGTTGCGCAGCGCATTGCGGCGCCACCGGGTTCCAAGACTTATGGGATATTGTCGGTGTTGTTGCAGGCATGGTACGATATAGAATATTTGTTTACAGTTGATGAAAATGTGTTCGACCCTCCGCCCAAGGTCAAATCGGGAGTGATAAGGCTCGTTCGAAACAATGTGACCGAACTTGGATGCGACGAGGCAATGTTCAAGACTGTGGTCAAGACGGCATTCGGGCAGCGACGCAAAACTTTGCGTAATTCCTTGAAAGGAATGTTGCCTGCCGATGTGGGTGATTCAGCGTCGCTTTTATCACTAAGACCGGAACAATTAAGCGTGGCTCAATTTGTCAAGTTGACAAATCTTGTGACGGCGCGTTGACGCGCATGTCAAAAAAAGAAAGGGAAATAAAAGTTATCATTCATCTTAAATAACCTGCCATTCACGGGTGTGGCGGGAATATGTAAAAACTCATGAAGGAATTTACCGATGAATATTTGTTGCAAGTAAAAGAACTCATAGCCGCCAATGATGAGAAAGGCGCAAAGGAGTTGCTTGCCAATTTGCACCCTGCCGACATAGCCGACTTGTATCATGACCTTGATACGGAAGAGGCCGAATTCCTGAACAAGCTGCTTGACGACGAAACTGCCGCCGAGGTCCTCATGGAACTTGACGAGGACGACCGTAAGGAACTCCTTTCGCAAATGCCTAAGGAAGATATTGCCAAGCAACTTGAGCACCTTGATTCGGATGATGCGGTAGACCTTATACAGGAACTTGACGAGGACGACCGTGACGAGGTTATCTCGCACATCGACGACGTGGAGCAGGCTGGGGACATCATTGACTTGTTGAAGTATGACGATGACACGGCGGGCGGGCTCATGGGTACCGAAATGATTGTGGTGAATGAGAACTGGAGCATGCCCGAGTGCATGAAACAGATGCGCATGCAAGCAGAGGACATGGATGAAATATATTATGTCTATGTGGTGGATGATGAAAACCGTCTCAAGGGTGTCTTCCCGTTGAAGAAGATGATAACGCACCCGTCGGTATCCAAGATAAAGCATGTCATGGTGACTGACCCGATAGCCGTCAAAGCCGACACGCCGATAGAAGAAGTTGCCCTTGATTTTGAAAAATACAATCTTGTCGCAATGCCGGTTATTGACTCGATAGGACGGCTCGTGGGACGCATAACGGTCGACGACATCATGGATCAGGTGCGTGAGCAAAGTGAGCGTGACTATCAGTTGGCATCAGGTATCTCGGCCGACGTGGAAACCAACGATAACTTGTGGACGCAGACCAAGGCACGACTGCCGTGGCTGCTGATAGGCATGATAGGAGGTCTGGCCAACTCGGTGATTCTCGGGAACTTTGAAAATGGGTTTGCAACCAATCCGGCAATGGCGTTGTTCATTCCGTTGATTGGTGGAACAGGAGGAAACGTGGGCATTCAGTCCTCGGCTATCATAGTGCAGGGCCTTGCCAATGGCAGCCTTGACATAAAGCATTCAGCCAAGCAATTGCTTAAAGAGCTTGGTGTGGGATTGATAAATGCCAGCATAATATCGGCACTGGTGTTCATATATAACTGCTTCTTCCTTGATGACCCGACACGGGTCACCACTGTGGCAGTGTCGGTATCATTGTTTTCCGTGGTGATATTTGCTTCCATATTTGGGACTTTTGTGCCATTGACGCTTGAGAAATTGAAAATAGACCCGGCTCTTGCGACAGGGCCGTTCATCAGTATCACAAACGATATCATAGGCATGGTGATATACACCACTGTAAGTTCGCTGCTCATGTGCGCGCTGATGTGATAAGTTTGGAATAATCAATAAATTCGCTATATTTGAATAATTTAGGCAGTGTTTCGGCAATGTTGAAAATAAACAGGTTCATTTTTTTCATTGCGCTCAACTTGCATTATATTTGCATAACATTTTTAATCAATAAATAGAATGAGCAAGGTATTGATAATCGGAGCCGGCGGTGTGGGAACGGTAGTAGCCCACAAGTGTGCCCAAAACCCTGATGTGTTCAACGAGATTGTAATTGCGTCGCGCACCAAGAGCAAATGTGATGCGGTGGCCAAGGCAATCGGCAAAGACAATATCGTCACCGACAGCGTCGATGCCGATAATGTCGGAGAACTTGTCGCTTTGTTTAAGAAACATAATCCCGACATCGTGATTAATGTGGCATTGCCATATCAGGACCTTACCATCATGGATGCGTGCCTCGAATGTGGCGTCAATTATCTTGACACGGCCAATTATGAGCCTAAAGATGAGGCTCATTTTGAATACAGTTGGCAATGGGCTTATCGTGACCGTTTTGAAAAAGCAGGTTTGACTGCCATCCTCGGTTGTGGATTTGACCCGGGAGTGTCGGGTGTTTACACGGCTTATGCAGCAAAACATCATTTCAAGGAAATTCACTACCTCGACATAGTGGATTGCAATGCCGGTAATCACGGAAAGGCTTTCGCCACAAATTTCAATCCAGAAATCAATATCCGCGAGATAACTCAAAAAGGTAAATACTATGAAGATGGCAAATGGATTGAAACCGAGCCTCAAGAGATACACAAGACGTTGAATTATCCAAATATAGGCCCGCGTGAATCCTACTTGTTGTATCATGAAGAATTGGAATCGCTTGTGGCCAATTTCCCGACAATCAAGCGTGCTCGTTTCTGGATGACATTCGGACAAGAATACCTTACACATTTGAGAGTCATTCAAGATATCGGCATGGCAAGCATTGAGCCTATCATGTATGAGGGTCGCGAAATCGTTCCATTGCAATTCTTGAAGGCTGTTTTGCCAAATCCCAAGGAACTTGGGGTTAATTATCATGGAGAAACTTCCATCGGATGCCGCATAAGGGGTATTGACAAAGAAGGTAAACCGTTGACTTACTATATATACAATAATTGCAGCCATGAAGATGCATACAAGGAAACTGGAATGCAGGCTGTCAGCTACACGACAGGTGTACCTGCCATGACGGGGGCAATGATGTTCTTGAAAGGCTTGTGGAACAAGCCGGGCGTGCACAACGTTGAAGAATTTGACCCGGACCCGTTCCTCGACGTGCTTAACAAGCAAGGTTTGCCATGGCATGAAATATTCAATGGGGATCTTGAACTTTGATATGGTTCAGTCATAATTTTGTTCAAGACAGCATTATGATATATGAGGCCTGCGCTGCAAAAAAACTTGCAAGGCGCAGGCTTTTTTGTGTCATTCAGTGAAATAAGAGCCAAGATTATTATTTTTGCGGCAGAAGTCTGATAATTTGAATCAGCAGAATGAGAGAAATAAACGACATAGAGAATGTCAAGCAACGATTTTGTACATATCTGACAGTAGAGAAAGGCCTTTCCAAAAATACGGCCGAGGGCTATATCGATGATGTGAACAAGCTGTTGTTATATACAGGTTCAGGCGGCATCACTTTGTGTGATGTGAAAGAAGAGAATCTGCACGAATTTTTGTGCGGACTTAATGACATAGGCATTGTTCCGCGTTCGCAAGCCCGTATTCTTTCGGGAGTGAAAGCGTTTTTTAAGTTTTTGAAAATAGAGGGCTATATTGATGAAAATCCTTCTTTGCTGCTTGAATCTCCTAATTTCGGGCGGAAATTGCCCGATGTGTTGTCGGTTGAGGAAATAGATGCCATGATTGCTGCCATAGATATTGGCAAGGCCGACGGGCAGCGTAACAAGGCCATCGTTGAAACATTGTATGGATGCGGACTGCGTGTCAGCGAACTCGTTAATTTGCGCATCTCGCAAATTTATGCTCGTGAGGAGTATGTTATCATAGAAGGGAAGGGAGGCAAGCAACGGTTGGTGCCTATATCGCAAGTTGCGCTCAAGGAAATACAGAAGTATATAAATAGCCGCCGTTCACGGCTGAAAATAGCTCGAGGATGCGATGACATCGTGTTCTTAAGCAATCGTGGAGGTAGGTTGTCGCGAGTGATGGTTTTTTATATTATAAAGCAACTGTGCGAATTGGCCGGAATATATAAAAATATCAGTCCGCACACGTTAAGACATTCATTTGCCACGCATTTGCTTGAGGGTGGAGCTAATCTTAGGGCAATACAGCAAATGCTCGGGCACGAAAGCATAACGACAACCGAAGTATATGTGCATATCGACCGCTCGATGTTGCGAAGGGAGATTCTTGAGCATCATCCACGAAATATGCGTAATGTGAAACGATGACAATCAGAATCTAACCATCACTTCGGCAACGATTTTGTCTTGTTCAGACACCTGTATCTCAGCACCTTCGTTGTAAAAGTAATTTTCGTAGTTAAGGCGCAAGTCGGCAATGAATGGCTTGGTTATGCTGAAAGTAAAACCAGCCGTCACGCGCTTGCGGGCATAATCGGTAATGTATAGCTTGCCTTGATCGTTGAACGTTCCGTCGCTGTGGTCGCCCATGTAATCGAAACGGGCAAGGACTGAAATCTTGTGCAGCAACTTTTTCTTAATCATTATGTCATAACAACCGAAGATGTCTATAGCCTGTACCGACTTGAATGAATTGTCGCAGTAGTGCTTGTGCAGGAATTCCCCTTCAAGCATCCAGTTGTTCCATTTCCATGTCAAACCGGCATTATACATATAAATGTCAATGCTTTCGGGTCTTATTTTTTGCACGCTTAAGACCAGATTCAATTCATCGACAAGCCGGAATTGCGCTTTTGCCGAGAAATTAATGAAATTGCTCCAAAAGTCTTTTTGGTTTGTAAGTCCCGATCCGTTGAATACGCCTGCTTCAAGGGTTATTGGGATGAAAGGATTGAAAGTGTATCCAAGTGTGGCTCCCACATCGCGCACATTACCAACTTGCTTGGCTATGAAAGAGCGGTTGGCGAAATATTGTTGGTGAGGAGAGCGATGAGCATCGATGGTAAATGGCACGCGCATTTGTCCCATTGTGAACGAAAAAGTCTTGAATGGTTTCCATCGTGCATAGGCATCAAGCATTTTGATTTGTCCTTCGTCCGACAAGTCTATTTCGGCCTTGTATGACACAGTTCGGGCGACATTGCCGTCAATGCTCACGCGAGCATTGCGTACTTGGAAGCGTCCTTTTGAAATGTCAGGTTGATATTCATATTTTGCTCTAATGGTCCCGTGCAGATTGGGGCGGTAATCGACTTTTGTCGTATCATTGTCGGCATAAGCAGCGATTGTGCTCATGAAAATCAATATTGACGCAAGAACAAGTTTAACTGGCAATCGGAACATAAATTTGATAATTGCGGTTATATGCCGCAAAAATACAATTCATAAATTATCTGTTCCAAAAAAATGCTGTAACAATGTTATAACATTTTTTGTTTTAACGAAAAAAAAGGAATCACCACGATGAGTAGTAATTCCTTTTTTTGCGCTTCAAGATGGACTTGAACCAACGACCCCCTGATTAACAGTCAGGTGCTCTAACCGACTGAGCTATTGAA
>CALUMG010000002.1 GCA_944321705.1 uncultured Muribaculaceae bacterium
TCCGTTGCCCATTCTCATGCGAGTTTCATATAATACACTGATAGTCAAATAAAATACTTCTGACTATTACAAATATAGTGAAAGTTAAGAGCAATGTGAAAAAATGAACTCGTTTATTTTTACCATTGCCCAAACGCAGCATGTTCCTCGTTTAGGAATATTAATTTATCATGCTTTCCCTTTTGAGGCGTCTATGACACTCTTTTTGGGAGTCGTAGCTTGAAAATCCTTTAAGTACAATGGCGTTGAGTATGCCACATCTATAAAATCATTTTCCCTAAAGCTTTTCTCCGACAAGGCAATCATGTCCAATGCAACTGGTTTTACACCTTCTATGAACTGGACATTGCCGCGTTTTATTATGTCACGAGCTTTGTCCGAGCCATTGCCGAATATCAACAATTTGCTGTCAAGTTTTATATCCATGAAAGAATTTTCATCCAGAATCATAGGTCGAGGCTCGAGCACAGCATCCAACGCGGCATTATACACTGCCGTGTATACTTCCTTGCGACGAGCATCTATCATTGGGACGTATAATAAATTATCCTCTTCAAAAAAATTATTGAACATCACCGATACCGACAACAATTTCAACGTGTTGACACCTATCAATGGTACCGACAAGCCGAAACATAATCCCTTGGCTTCGGACAACCCGATACGCAAACCTGTATAAGAGCCTGGACCTATGCTCACAGCGACAGCCTCGATTTTCAAATCCCTGCTTTTCGCATATTTTACACAACTTTGCACATAGTTGCTCAACAACACGGCATGATTATGCCCTTCATAATTTTCATGATGCTCCAGCACTTGTCCGTCTTGAGCCAAAGCTACCGAACAAACATCGGTAGATGTTTCTATATTTAATATGACTGACATTACTTTCTTAAAATATTCTTCGCAAAATTAGTTGTTTTTTCCCTTATTTATGTCCATTCAATCCAATTTTACATTAATTTTGCAATAAAAAGCACTACAATGATATTATCAATGACAGGATTTGGCAAAGCTGTCACAATCTGCAACGATAAAAAAATCACAGCTGAAATCAAATCCCTTAACAGCAAACAATTAGACCTATCCATAAGGCTGCCGCAATCCTACCGTGAAATAGAATTGGAACTTCGAAACATGGTGTCAAAGTCTTTGGAACGCGGGAAAGTCGACCTTTACATTTACACCGAGACGATAGGCAACACAGCGTCTGCCAATTTCAACATTCCAATGTTGAAATCCTACAAAGAACAAATCGAAACAATCTCAGCCACGTTGGGAATACCTCTCCCACAAGATTGGTATGCAACTTTGTTACGTCTACCTGACGCCTTAATTTCGGCAGATGCCAACAATGCGGAAATCAATGAAACTGAAATCGAAGCTGTCAAGAATTCCGTTTACGAAGCTGTGAATGCCTTGATAGAATTCCGCACCCAAGAAGGCAACAGGCTGAACCTGTTTTTCAAAGAAAAAATAGACAACATAAGGCAGCTACTCGCTGAAGTTGCCCCTTATGAAAGCGACAGAATTGCAAAAATCAAAAAACGTATTCACGATTCACTTTCCAAGCTCGAAGGTGTCGAATACGACAACAATCGATTTGAGCAAGAAATGATATTCTATATCGAGAAGCTCGATATTACAGAAGAAAAATTACGACTTTCCAACCACCTTGATTATTTCATCGACACTCTTGACAACGGGCATGGACAAGGCAAGAAACTTGGTTTCATAAGTCAAGAGATGGGTCGTGAAATAAACACTCTCGGCTCTAAATCCAACCATGCCGAGATGCAGAAAATTGTCGTAAAAATGAAAGATGAGCTTGAACAAATCAAAGAACAAATCCTAAACGTAATGTAACTTTTATGAAAAAAGGAAAACTCATAATAATTTCTGCACCATCGGGATGCGGCAAGTCGACGATAATTAATGAAATTATCAAAAATCGTGATTTGAAACTTGAATTTTCCATTTCAGCCACGACTCGCGAGCCTCGTAAAGGTGAAAAAAACGGGGTAAACTACTATTTCATGTCTCTTGACGAGTTCAACAAAGCCATAGAAAATGATGAGCTCATCGAATATGAAGAAGTGTATCCGGGGCGTTTCTATGGCACATTGAACAGCGAGATTGACCGAATTCGCGAAAAGGGAAAAAATGTCATCCTCGACATTGATGTCATGGGAGGAATAAACGTAAAACACAAGTTCGGCAACGATGCATTGTCAATCTTCATTCAGCCACCAAGCATTGACACGCTTCGTCAACGTCTCGTGGCTCGCGGAACCGATTCTCCCGAAGCAATCAAGGAACGCGTTGACAAAGCCAGTTTTGAAATATCCCAAGCCGACAAATACGATAAAATCGTTGTCAACGATATTCTCGACATTGCCGTAAAGAATACTGAAAATATCATAAAAAATTTCATCAACGACCCTCATTAACCAAGTGCCAAGCAAAATATAATGAAAATCGGAATATTCGGAGGCTCTTTCAATCCAATACACACAGGACATGCCATTTTAGTAAACTATTTGGCATGCAACACCGACCTTGACACTGTTTGGCTTATGGTCGCCCCACAAAATCCGTTAAAGTCCGATTACGACCACAGCTACGACCTGCACAGAATACGCATGACCGACATGGTCGCAAGACGTTTTGACAATGTAATCACATCGGGATTTGAATTCTCATTGCCTCATCCGTCTTACACAGTCGATACTCTTGACGCTCTATCAAGCAAATTCCCGGAAGACAAATTCGTCCTAATCATAGGTGCCGATAACTGGGCTTCATTTGAAAGATGGAAAAATCCGGAGAAAATCATTTCAAACTACGAAATATACATATATCCGCGAAAAGGATTTGAAATATTCATACCCGAGAATCTCAAGTCGACCGTGAAGGCTCTAAATTCTCCAATAATCGAAATTTCCTCGACCATAATCCGCAACAAGTTGCAAAACGGAGAAAATGCCAGCTTTTACTTGCCAGATGACGTATACGACTATATATTAAAACATAATCTATATATCCCAAACTATGGACGATAATAAAAACAATTTAAGCCCAAACAGTCTTGCATTCATTGCATTGGCTAACGAATACTGCCATGCAGTTGAAAACGTAGCCGAATACGAGCACGACGAGTTCGTGGCAATGATGTTAAAATTGTTACCTCGCATATACATTGCCGCATCCGACATAAAAGTGCAGCAGGCTGACGATGAACTATACATCGACAGTTCTCTCGATGAATTCTCCTATGACAATGTCAAAGATAACATGAGCCGCGTCATCGGCGAAAACGACATATACCTCGAAGTATTCATGGAAGACATGAAATATTCCGATACTCCTATTAGTTCATCAATAAGTGAGAATCTTGCCGACATTTACCAATCTCTATACAATTTCGTGGCATCGGTAAAGGATTCTGCAAATGAAACCGCAAACGGATACATATACCTATGCAAATCGGATTTCGATACTTATTGGGGACAGACTTTATGCAATGTGCTTCGTGCCTTGCATTCAATTTATTACAATACACAACAAATCTAACAGCAAAACACAAAAAATATGGAGATAATAACCGACCTTCTACGCTTCTTAGACAACAGTCCTTGCAATTTTTTAGCCGTCGACACTGTCAAAACTGCATTGATAAGTAACGGATTCTCTGAATTGTCAATGGCGGACAAATGGCAACTTGAATCGGGAGGCAAATATTTCACCACAAAAAACGATTCTGCCATATTCGCATTCACCATAGGTTCGCAAGCATTTGCCGATGCCGGAGCAAAAATAATAGCCGCACATTGCGACTCTCCATGCTTCCGCATAAAACCAAATGCTGAAATACATTCAGAAAACGGCCTCGTCAAGCTGAATACCGAAGTTTATGGAGGTCCGATACTCTATACCTGGTTTGACCGTCCTCTGTCGGTTGCCGGCAGGGTTATTTTGCGTGGACCAGATGCCTTGCATCCTGTCACAAAACTTATAAAAATAGACAGACCTGTCCTCATCATTCCACACCTTCCCATCCACTTCAACCGTGCGGTAAACGAAGGGAATCCGCTATCAAGGCAAAAAGACATGCTTCCTGTTTTAGGGAAAATAACAGGCACTTTGGAAAAGGACGGAATGCTGCTGCATTTAATCTCATCTGAATTAAATGTCGAAATCAATGACATTCTTGATTTCGACCTAATGCTATACGACACGCACAAAGCCACGCTGGCGGGCTTGAACAATGAATTCATATGTTCGGGCCGAATCGATGATTTGAGCATGGTACACGCTGCCATATCGGCTATAACAGCAAGCAACGACACTCTGCACACTAAAATAGCTGCAATATTCGATAATGAAGAAACGGGCAGTGGCACAAAACAAGGCGCAGGGTCTCCTGTGCTGGCAAGCATAATGGAACGGATAAATTTCTACCAAGGTGGAAATCAAGAAGACTTCTACCGTGGCATCGCAAAATCATTCATGATTTCGGCCGACAACGCACATGCATTTCACCCCAACTACCCTGAAAAATTCGATCCTACAAATCATCCTGCAATAGGCAACGGACCTGTAATAAAAATCAACGCCAATTGCAAATACATGACCGATGCCCACTCAGCGGCAATATTCCGAACTTTATGCGAAGAAGCGTCATCACCTTACCAATATTTTGTCAACCATTCCGACATAGCCGGAGGCTCGACACTTGGCAACATTCTCACCTCGCAAATCGCTGTGGATGGCGTTGACGTGGGAAATCCGTTGTGGGCAATGCACTCAGTGTGTGAAACAGGTTCAGTAGATGACCACATAAATATGGTAAACGTGTTCAAATATTTCTTCAATTGAGAACTTACCATCTCACTGCCATCGACTAACGGC
This sequence comes from uncultured Muribaculaceae bacterium, assembly GCA_944321705.1. Taxonomy (GTDB): domain Bacteria; phylum Bacteroidota; class Bacteroidia; order Bacteroidales; family Muribaculaceae; genus Avimuribaculum. The sequence goes on from CALUMG010000002.1 coordinate 4,912, forward strand.
ACGAAATTTTGAACTTTCAGAAAACTTCACTAATTTTGTTTTTTTAAAAGATAATCAACAACTATAAACAGACTTCAAAAATGGAAGATGAAAAATTATTAAAGTCAGTAATCGACAAGGCCAATACTTGGCTCGGTGACGGTTACGATAATGACACTAAAGCCGAAGTTCAAAAAATGCTCGACAATCCTGACAAGTCTGAACTCATCGAATGCTTCTACAAAGATCTTGAGTTTGGCACAGGAGGGTTGCGCGGTATTATGGGTGTTGGATCTAATAGAATGAACATCTACACCGTTGGAGCTGCAACCCAAGGTCTATCCAATTATTTGAAAGATGCTTTTGCGGAACTCGAACAAATAAAAGTTGTTGTAGGATACGATGTACGCAATAATAGCGCAAAATTCGCAAAAATAGTTGCTGACATTTTCTCGGCCAACGGAATTAAAGTTTACTTGTTCGAAGGCCCTCGTCCTACTCCGGAAATGTCATTCGCAATTCGATTGTTAGGATGCCAAAGCGGCGTGATAATCACAGCATCACACAATCCTAAAGAATATAATGGATATAAAGCTTATTGGAACGATGGCGCGCAAATGGTATCACCTCATGACGTGAAAACCATCGAATACGTCAACAAAATAAAGAATGCCACTCAAATCAATTTCAACGGAAACAATGAATTGATTGAAATCGTAGGTGAAAACATCGATGCCGAATTCATCAATCGCATCAAGACTTTGTCTTTGAGTCCTGATGTAATTGCAAAGCACCACGACTTGAAGATTGTCTACACTCCGATTCACGGAACAGGTAAATTCTTGATTCCAAGGTCACTTGCCAATTTTGGATTTACCAACGTAATCCATGTCCCCGAACAGGATGTTCAAAGCGGAGACTTCCCAACTGTAGACTCTCCTAATCCTGAAAACGCCTCGGCTATGGCTATGGCTATCGAAAAAGCTAAAGAAGTAGATGCCGACATCGTTATGGCTTCCGACCCCGATGCCGACCGCGTAGGTGTCGTAATCAAAAACACCAAGGGTGAATATGCATTGCTGAATGGTAACCAAATAGTAATGATTTTCCTTTATTATCTCATCGAGCGTAATAAAGAACTTGGCAAATTGACCGGCAATGAATATATCGTCAAGACAATCGTTACTACCGATACAATAAAGTCCATTGCTAAGAAGCAAAATATCAAGTTGTATGACTGCTTCACCGGCTTCAAATGGATTGCCGCAATCATGAAAGCTAACGAAGGTAAAGCTCGTTACCTTGGTGGCGGTGAAGAAAGTTACGGCTTCCTTGCCGAAGACTTCGTAAGAGACAAAGACTCGGTATCGGCTATTTCATTGATGGCTGAAATCGCTGCATGGGCCAAGGATAAAGGTCTCGACATGAACAAGATGCTCATCGACATCTACATGACTTACGGATACTCTAAAGAAAAAGGCGTATCACTCGTAAGAATGGGTAAAAGCGGAGCCGAGGAAATCGTTGCAATCATGAAGAGCTTCCGTGAGAATCCTCCAAAGACTCTTGCAGGCTCTCCAATTGTCTTGATAAAAGACTTCAGCACTCTTGAAGAAAAAGACATGGTTGCAGGAACTACTACAAAGTTGGAAATGCCTGTAACGTCTAACGTTCTTCAATTCTACACCGAAGATGGTACAAAAGTATCAATACGTCCGTCAGGAACTGAGCCAAAGATTAAATTCTACATGGAAGTTCATGGAACACTTGATGCACCTGAGCACTATGACGCTGTAAACGATGCTGCTGAAAAGAAACTCGACGTGATAGCCAAAGAACTTGGCATCTAATCACACATATAAGCCAGCATAAATAAAATAGGAGGAAGATTCCCAAGAATTTTCCTCCATTTTTATATATCTCCGTTTACAAAATTTTTAAACGTATCACACGTTTCTGAATCATTCAAGATTTGTTGACTTAATTCGCTTATTCGCTGTTAGTTTCTCGAACTCTTCAAAAGACCGTACATAATCATCTGCGTCATATTCTTCCGAAGCAATGACAAGACACACCGACCCGGATGAAAAATTGCTTAACCGACGCCATATTCCTTGACACACAAGCAGACCTACATATGGCCTGTTGAGGGTGACCGTGCGCTCTTTCACCCCGTCACTCAAAGTCACGTCGAAACTTCCACTCACCGCGACTATCAAACTTTCGCATTCATAATGTGAGTGGCCACCACGATCCTGCCCACCCGGAATATCATAAAGATAATACACCCTCTTGATTTCAAACGGCAATTCATTAAAACTTTCAACCACACTCAGGTTCCCGTTTTCATGATGATGCCGCACAAGTGAAATAAGACGGCAATCGTCCACACAAGACGTTTCATGTGAATTGATATGCTTCATTTCCGTTTTATGTATTGTAAATATTCATTAAAGTCTTCAATATAATCATTCGCGTCATACGGTCCGGACGAAAGCACTAATGCCACCGAATTTGTCGAAAAATCATCCAATTCGCGCCATGTTCCATGCGGGATGTATATACCGTAATAAGACCTTGACATGTGAAACCTGTGTACTCTATCCTCTTTCATTACCACAATGTCGAAGCTACCTGAAAGAGCCACAATGAACTCATCTTGACTCTTGAACGCGTGCCCGTGCCTTACCTTGCCCCCAGGCACGTCATATATCCAGTAGGCTCTCGACAATTTAAACGGAACATGATGAATTCCTTCTATAAAAGAAAGATTCCCTCGTGGATCGCTTATTTTCGGCAAATCTATTATTCTTGGTTCATCTAATCTCTCCATTGGCAAGTTTCATAAGATATTCACCATAAGAATTTTTACGCATTGGTTCGGCAACCGTTTTCAATTGCTCGGAACTAATCCAACCCTTTCTAAAAGCCACCTCTTCGAGCGATGCCACCATCAATCCCTGTTGGTTTTGTATCGTTTGGATGAAATTGGCCGCTTCAAGCATGGAATCGGCAGTACCAGTGTCAAGCCATGCAAAACCTCGGCCTAACGTCTGAACCGACACACGTCCTTGACGCAGATATTCCTGATTGACCGAAGTTATCTCCAGTTCTCCTCGTGCCGATGGTTTTACCTGCTTTGCAATGTCAACCACATCGTTCGGATAAAAATAAAGACCAGTCACGGCAAAATCCGACTCAGGGACTTCCGGCTTTTCTACTATTTTCAACGCATTGCCTTTCTCGTCAAATGAAACTACGCCATAGCGATTAGGATCCTTCACGGCATATGCAAATATGGTAGCCCTGTCTTCATTTGTTGTCCTCTCACATGCATCGGTCAACATCTTGGTAAAACTCTGACCATAAAATATATTGTCGCCCAAAACAAGACATACGGAATCATCTCCAATGAATTCCTCTCCTATTATGAACGCTTGTGCCAATCCGTCGGGCGATGGCTGTTCGGCATAACTGAATTTCACGCCAATTCTCTCTCCACTGCCAAGCAATCTTTTAAACGATGGGAGATCTTCGGGAGTCGATATGACCAAAATTTCGTTGATGCCTGCAAGCATCAACACCGATATGGGATAAAAAACCATCGGTTTGTCATATACGGGAATAAGTTGTTTTGATACTCCCCTTGTGGTAGGATATAATCTCGTTCCTGAACCGCCTGCCAATACAATACCTTTCATAACGCAAATTTATCGATTCTTGTACATTTCATCATAATACTTCTGATATTCACCAGACGTAACACTTTTCACCCAATCATTATTGTCAAGATACCAGCGTATTGTTTTCTCAATTCCGATAGAAAAAGGTGTTTCGGGGAACCAGCCAAGTTCTACAGCAATCTTTGTAGGGTCAATGGCATAACGCATGTCATGGCCGGGCCTGTCAGTAACAAATTCTATCAAATCTTCATTAATGGAATCGATATCATTCTTCAACAATGTCCTGTACTTCGGTTCTTCCTTCATAATCTTGCTCAAAATATCAATAACCAACTTGACAATATTGATATTCGATTCTTCATTGAAACCTCCGATGTTATACACCTCCCCTATGCGTCCGTTGTGCAAAACAGCATCAATGCCTTTCGCATGATCGTCCACATATAACCAATCACGCACATTCTCTCCTTTACCATACACAGGCAACTTCTTGCCTTCAAGAATATTGTTTATTAAGAGAGGAATCAATTTCTCAGGGAATTGGTATGGCCCGTAATTATTACTGCAACGCGTTATGTTGACAGGCAATCCGTATGTCTCATGATATGCCATGACAATCAAGTCGGCACTTGCCTTTGAGGAAGAATACGGGGAGCGTGGAGCCAAATTAGTTTGCTCCGTGAAAAATTCCGACCCGAATGCTTTGAGATTTTTCCTGCTGCCTATCACCCTAAGCAATTCGTCTTTCACGTTCAACTGTCGCGGCTCGCTGCCTTCTTTGGCAAGCGACCCATACACTTCATCCGTGGATATTTGTAAAAATTTTTTACCATCCTTGTAAGTATGACCGTCATCCGACTTCCAATATTTGCGAGCGGCTTCGAGCATGACATGGGTCCCTAAAATATTAGTTTCAAGGAACAATTTAGGATTGGATATACTTCGATCAACATGACTTTCTGCTGCAAAATTAACGACATAATCCACATCATATTTCCCAAATATACTCGACACTACCTCTGCGTCGCGTATGTCACCCTTGATGAATACTACATTGTCATGTGACAAATCCTCATTTATGTTAAGAAGATTTCCGGCATAGGTAAGGGCATCAAGCACTATGATAAATGCATTATTGCCATACTTATTCCTGATATATTTCACAAAATTAGACCCGATAAAACCGGCACCCCCTGTCACAAGATATGTTTCCATATAATTTCCAATCGACAAATTACAATTTCTGTGCAATTTACAAAAAAGTTTGTAGACTAAATTCCAAAACACAAAAAAAGTGGGAACGCTTTTAGCATTCCCACACATTTATATTTGAATTAAAAGATTATTTTTAATCTTCATTCAAGTTTACGCGACGGAAAGATATAGCCTTAAGACCTGCGCTTTGTTTCTTCAAATAAGTTGCAATGTCCATGCTATTGTCTGAAACGAATTCTTGTTCCATCAATACATTTTCTTTGTAGAACTTATTCAAACGACCTTGAGCAATGCGGTCAACCATATTTTCAGGCTTACCTTCTTCACGAGCCTTATCGCGAGCGATTTCAAGTTCTTGCTCTACAACCTTTGCAGGAACTTCTTCTCTGCACACTGCAATAGGATTCATTGCTGCAACTTGCATTGCAACTTCCTTTGCTACATGAGCATCAACGCCTTCTTCATTGAAGCCGACGATAGATGCCAACTTATTGCCGAAATGGTTGTATGCTACAGTAGAAGGTGCCTCGATACATTCATATGCGCCAAGCTCCATCTTTTCACCGGTTTTTCCTATTTCTTCAACGATAAGATCAGCAACAGTCTTACCATCGATAGCCATAGCTTTTACTTCATCGAGCGATTTTGCTTGATTAGCCATAGCTCCAGCCAAGATTTTCTTGGTCAACGCAACAAAACCTTCATTCTTAGCAACGAAGTCAGTTTCGCACTTCAAAGCTACGACTGCGGCGAATTTTCCATTCGATTCCGACAATACGCAACCTTCCGATGCTTCACGGTCTTCACGCTTAGCTGCTACTGCTTGTCCTTTCTTGCGGATGATTTCAATAGCGGCTTCCATATCATTATTGGCTTCAGCCAATGCTTTCTTACAATCCATCAAGCCTGCACCGGTCATGTGACGCAGCTTGCTGATTTCTGCCATTGTAACTGCCATGTTGAATCTATTTTTTTATTCGTTGGAACTAATTTAATTATTCAGCAACTTCAGCATCGGCACTTGCTTCTGCTGCATCTTCAGTTGCAGTTTCTGCATCGGCGGCAACTTCTTCTGCTGCGCCTTCAGCAGTTTTGTTTCTACGAGTTATGCGAGCACGTTTAGGTTTCGCTTCTTCACCTTCGGCAGCATCCTTTGCGTCAATCTTTTCAACTTTACGCTCTTCAAGGCCTTCGGCAATAGCTGTGCACACTGTATCAAGAATTATCTCTATTGACTTTGATGCATCATCATTTGCAGGGATGATAAAATCAACAGCAGAAGGATCTGAGTTAGTGTCAACGATACCGAATACTGGAATTCCAAGACGATTTGCTTCTGCCACAGCGATATGTTCCTTCATTACGTCAACTACGAACAATGCAGACGGAAGACGATTCAAATCAGCAATACTTCCAAGAGTCTTTTCAAGTTTTGCACGTTGACGTGTAATTTGCAACTTTTCGCGTTTTGACAAATTATCAAAAGTTCCATCTTTAGACATTTTGTCAATGGCAGCCATCTTCTTGACAGCCTTGCGGATTGTCGGGAAGTTGGTAAGCATACCACCCGGCCAACGCTCTATAACATAAGGCATGTTGACTGCTGTTGCCTTGTCGGCGGTAACTTGCTTTGCTTGTTTCTTAGTCGCAACAAAAAGAATTTTCTTTCCCGACTTAGCTATATTCTTGAGAGCTGCAGCAGCTTCATCAAGCTTCGCGATTGTTTTATACAGATCAATGATGTGGATACCGTTACGCTCCATGAAAATATAAGGAGCCATTGCAGGATTCCATTTACGTTTAAGATGGCCGAAGTGGCATCCTGCCTCAAGTAATTGATCAAAATTTGGTGTTGCCATTTTTTATTATTGTTTACATTCGACTTTAATCAATCGCATGGTAGCCAATACTCATTTTCCTCAACGAAATTGAAAGTCCATGCGATTTGGATACTAAACACTTATTTTAATATAAAACGTATGACATGTTATATAAAACATCAACGTTTGCTGAATTGGAATCTCTTGCGTGCCTTTGGACGACCCGGTTTCTTACGTTCAACAACGCGAGAATCGCGAGTAACGAATCCTGCTGCACGAAGGGCAGCCTTGTCTTCCGGATTAATCTTTATCAACGCGCGAGCTATAGCCAAGCGCAAAGCTTCAGCTTGTCCTTTAAAACCTCCGCCACACAAATTGACCTTGATGTCATATTTGCCTTCAGCTTCGAGAAGTTGAAGCGGTTGTTTTACTACATATTGAAGTATTGAAGAAGGGAAATATACATTGAGCGCACGCTTGTTGATTACTATTTCGCCATTCCCTTCTGAGAAGAATACGCGTGCTATGGCGGCCTTACGACGACCTACTGCATTAATCTTTTCCATCCTTCAAATTATTTAAGAGTGTTAATATCAATAACTTTTGGAGTTTGCGCCTCATGCGGATGTTCTGGTCCGTTATACACATAAACATTGTTTAGCAATTGTGCTCCGAGACGATTTTTAGGAAGCATGCCTTTAAGAACCTTAATATACAAAGGATTCTTTCCTGCTTTAAGATGTTGCTTTTCAGCTTTCATCTTCAAAATAGCCGGAGTGGCAGTTCTTTGCCCACCAGGATATCCTGTGTATGACAAATATTCCCTGTCGGTCCATTTCTTTCCTGTGAGGATTGCCTTCTCGGCATTAATGATAATAACATTGTCTCCACAATCAACATGAGGAGTGTAGCATGGTTTATACTTACCACGCAAAATTTTTGCAACTTTTGCACACAAACGTCCCAAAACTTGGTCGGTAGCATCTACCACAACCCATTGCTTTTGAGCATCTGCAGCTTTTACTGAAACGGTTTTGTAACTTAAAGTATCCACTTCTTAATTCCTGATTAATTGTTAATTAATAAACCCACACCACAAAAATAAACTCGGCCAAAAGTTTCCTTGTGTCCGTGAATTTTAAAAATTGGATATAATCGGACTGCAAAGTTAGAAATTTTTCTCTAAGAATCAAATAGTTTTAAACAAATACTTTTCTCTAAATCTAAAAAACATTGGAGCACCTTTAAATAACATATCAATTAGTACATAAAAAAATAATCCCCGACATCACTGTCTGGGATCGCTTAATTAACCTTTAAATACCATTAACATAAACCTAAAAACATCGAAACAACTGTCATCACGACATTCATTTCAGTTTTGCCTTAAAACTAATACCATGAATAACTGGTGCAAAAATAGCCATAATATGTTATATAACATAATTTACAAGCAGATAATCTACTTCATTAAACATTATTTCACAATTCTTCCCATTAGCTTACCAAATTAACATTAATAAGCAGTTTGTTTTTATGATATAGAAATTGAGCCTCTTCATTTTTTCTCATTGCGCTCAACTTTCGCTATATTTGTATAATATAGGATGCGTCTCGGCAATTATGAAATTCAGAGCAAGCTCAAATTTCCCAATTGCGCTCAACTTTCGCTATATTTGCAACATGTAATATACCTTTCTCTGATATGTCACGAAACTTCTTACTTGCTTTATTCTTATTGGCTTTTTGCAGCTCCATATCATCAAAAAGCCTTTATATGACTTATCTAAATCAGTTTTCTCCATTTTATAATGAAGAAGACTCATGCTCCGGCATGTGGCTCAAAAATCAAATATTGTACATAGAAAACAAATATGCCGACAACATGATTCTTGCAGACTCGTTATCAGATGGCCACAACAAATTCAAGTTTTATGCAAGAATTGCCAACCTTAACAATGAAGAAACAAAAAGTTACGAATGCATCGTTCGTGGCACAAATGAGAAAAAAAGCATTAAAAATCCATCTTGCGGAATCATTTGGAATTATGTGGATTCTGAAAATTATTATGCCGTAATGACTCACTGCACCAACAGCGACCTGCACAGTTACTATGACACTCGCAGCATGACAATCGACATCCTACAAGTGAAAAACGCTAAAGCTTCATTGTTAAAATCAGTCAACCTTCCAGAAAACGTCAACCTTCAAAACGGATACAATGTCATCAGTGTCGAATATGACGGCAATTCAACATTTGTTGCAATTGGCAATAAGGAACTGAGACAAATAGCTGAAATAAAAAATATCGACTACGGCTCAGGATGGCAAAAATATGGAATAATTATTGGTGGCGCGGCTAAAATTGCAATTGAGCGCATGGTCCTGTTCACCAACCCCATAATGGAAGAAAAACTTGCAACCCAATGGACAAGACAGTCGCTTGATTCATATTTGAATACAGCCGACAACATTTATGAAGGATATTGGAACTTCTTTGACAAAGAGCTTGAAGAAGACATGTTGAAAATGGGAGGAAGATACACCGTAGCCTTAGTGAAAAACGATAACGGATTTGATATAATATATGTAAATGGAGCCAGCGTAAACAACTCCGGATGGAAATGTGGGATGTTGAAAGGAAAACTTATAAAAACTCCGTTCATAGACAATTATGACTTAATCTGGTATGACGCAATGATGAACCCTTTCAAATATGATGTATATGCGACATTCGAGAACCATTCGGTAATGACACTATTCTTCCCTGCACAAGACAGTTCAATACGCTTTGCGAAACAAATCCCAAAATAGCATCTTTGCACTCATTTCAAGTCCTTCACCCTACCCGACGAAACATAAGTACGCACATAATACGATTCATCCAAATCGCTCACTATGACTCCACGGCTTGACGAGGCATGTACAAACTTGTCACTCTTCAAATATATTCCGACGTGATTTATCTTTTTTGACCGCCCCGTTGAAAAAAACACAAGATCACCCTCTTGCAAATCATTTTTCTTAATTTTTTCGCAATTCTTTTCATATATCAAATCGGAACTTCGTTGCAAGCTCACTCCATATACCTTTTTATATACTTGCACGACAAATCCCGAACAATCCACGCCACGCTTGTTGTTCCCTCCATATTTATAAGGAGTCCCTATCCAAGATTTTACTTCATCATACAAACAACTTTTCTTCTCATTTTCATGTTGAACGACATTCTGCCGGTCAAATCCTGTAGCCACATCCTTATGTGTTTTGCATGAAAACAGGCAACCACTAACAATCAACAGCAATAACAAAATTATTATTTTACTTCTTGGCATGACACTATGTTTATGACTTGTATTTTTACAAATATATCATGTTTTCATGGCAATGGCAATTCGCTACAGACACAAAAAAAGCACGTCACGCTAAATTCTTTTGCATGACGTGCCTTGATTATTTTTCAAATTTATTTTTTAGCCTTATGCATTAGCTGGCTCATCATTTTTGCCTTCATTCGAAGACTCCTCCGTGTTATCTTCTTTTTCTTCGACAAATTTTTCAAATCCGGCTTCTACCAATAAGTTGTACCATGAAATTACCTTCTTTATATCGGTATCGTACACACGGTCCCTGTCATAATTCGGGAGCACCTTGTCAAAAAATTCATGCAGTGAAGAGCTATTTTTTGCAACAGCTTTATCTACAGGCTTACCCCCTGAGATTTCATAAATTGTTTCAAACACATTTGCAAGAGGGACTTCTTCTTCAGTAGTGTATATGGCAATATCGCCAAGTGATATTATTTTATTGTAGGAATAAGCCGGAATGCGTTTTTTATCGCTCAAGCTCTCTACTATGATTATATTCTTTCCATAAGAAACCAACTTATACAATCCCGGCTTGCCGGAGATAGATAAAATTTGCTTTAACATAATTCTTTTTTAATTTTTTATTTATTACCTAACGTTTGTCTATTTTGCGCCTGCAAAATTAATTGAGGACAAAAATACAATAAAACACCGATTATTTCTGAAAAGTGTTACTATATAAGTCGCACTTTAAAAATATTTCACACCGGCTTTGTAATCTTTTTCAACCCATTCAATACGGTTCTTATTTGCTCATAAGTGGTTATCCGTGTCGGCACAAGTGGCAATCTCAATTCATTTTCAATGAATCCCATTGCATTCAACAAGCATTTCACTCCGGCAGGATTTCCATCCACGAACAACAAACTGAACAATTCGGTAAACCGATGATGTATCTCCAACGCATTCGCAAAATCACCATTAAGAGCCAAACGAACCATTCGACTGAACTCCTTCGGGAACGCATTGCCAATTACCGAAATAACGCCGACTGCCCCAAGAGTTATCAACGGGAACGTTATTCCGTCATCACCCGAAATAACCATGAAATCCTTGGATTTTCTCTTGATTATTTCGTCCATTTGCGAAATATTGCCCGAAGCTTCTTTCACCCCTATGATATTTTCAAAATCATGTGCCAACCTCAAGCATGTATCAGGCGACATGTTCACGCCTGTCCGACCAGGCACATTGTACAATATAATCGGTATGGGGCATGCTTTGGCTATGGCTTTATAATGCTGATATATGCCTTCCTGCGAAGGCTTGTTATAATAAGGCACGACAGATAATATGGCACTAAAAGGTGACAAATCTAACGTTTTTACTGCCTCAACTATGGCCATTGTGTTGTTACCGCCAAGGCCGAGGACAAGCGGGACTCGCCCATGCACCCTGCGAGCCACAAACGAACGTATTTCCTCCTGTTCTTCGGCCGTTAATGTAGCCGTTTCGGCAGTAGTTCCAAGAACGACAAGATAATCTATCCCATTGCTGATTTGATACTCAAGCAATCGGCCTAATGCCTCATAATCAACAGTTTTATCTTTATGGAAAGGGGTTATCAAGGCCACCCCCATCCCCTTTAAATTTATTCCTGCCATAATCAAAAACAATCAATCTTTCTTTAAAGGCTTATCTATTCACATCACTACTTGCACAGCTACAATGGCATCATATTTGTATTTTTTGATATGAACACATGTATATAATTCAAAAGCCTCAAAGTAATTATGAACAATTTTTTATCATTAATATCAGGCAAAAAACCTGTACTTGTAGATTTTTACGCAACATGGTGCGGCCCTTGCAAAATGATGTCTCCAATAATTGCCGATGTAAAAGCCAAAATCGGTGACAAAGCCACTATAATAAAAATCGATGTCGACCAAAATCGGGAATTACGCCTGCAATATGGAATCCGTTCAATACCCACACTTATGATTTTTAAAGAAGGCCAACTCCTTTGGAGAGATGTGGGTGTTCACCAAAGCGATGAATTAGTTGCCCTATTGGAGCGTTTCGTATAATAATTGTTCCACGAAACATAGTGGCAGAATAATATGAGATTCAACTTTTATTGTTCTGCCACATTTTTATTTGACTTATTCAGAAAAATAAGAACCTGGCAACTTGCGACAATTATACCTCATGGCCATTATTTCACCATAAGCTCCTGCCGAATGCATTACAAGAAAATCTCCACGATGCGTGACAGGCAATTCTTCGTCCGAAGCAAACTTGTCGCTCGATTCACATATCGGGCCGACTATGTCATATTTTTCCGTCTCGGCTGAACTTGATGATATATTTTCTATTGCATGATGAGCTTGATACAAAGCCGGACGTATAAGGTCGGTCATTCCGGCATCTACAATAACAAAATTCTTTGAAGTGCCGTTTTTCACATACAAGACACGAGTTATCAATGAACCGCATTGCCCGACTATCGAACGTCCTAATTCAAAATGCAATTCTTGCCCTTCACGCAATCTTAAATTTTGCTTGAATGTATCAAAATATTGCTTGAAGGCAGGAACAGGCTCTTTTGTCGGAATTGAATAATTTATTCCAAGACCTCCACCCACATTTATTATCTTGAATTTGATACCTTTGGCTTCAAATTGATCTTGGATTTCATTAATCCTGTCACACAACATCTTGAATGGTTCATTATCCAAAATTTGTGAACCGATATGGAAATGCAATCCTATCAAATTTATATCCGACATGCTGTTTGCATGTTCCACCACATCTGACAACTGTTCGAGATTTATGCCAAACTTATTCTCATTCAAGCCAGTCGTGATATACTTATGTGTATGCGCGTCGATATTCGGATTCACGCGTATTGCCACATTTGCAACCTTGCCTTTAGCAGCCGCTATCTCGTTTATTACTTCCAATTCTGGAACAGACTCAACATTGAAGCAAAAAATATCATGGTTTAACCCAAGATTTATTTCACTGTCGGTCTTGCCCACTCCGGCAAAAGCTATAGAATCGCCTTTGAACCCGGCAGCCAAAGCGGCAACAATCTCTCCACCGCTAACGCAATCGATCGACAACCCGGCTTCCTTTATTTCATGCAATATACGAGGATTTGCATTGGCTTTCACTGCATAATGCACTTTGTAAGGATAACCCTTTATGTTGTTTTTCAACTCGTTGATAGTTGCTTTGAGCAAATTCAAATCATAATAGTAAAACGGCGTCTCAAGCCCCTTGAATCTATTTAACGGATAATCGGTCATCTTATGATTAATCTTTTTTTGCTTTCTTAAAAAGATGCTCACTCAATAGATTCAAGGCACGCACCTTGTCATCTTTGCTCACCAAGAACGAAATATTGTAATTGCTTCCTCCATAAGAAATCATTCTTACCGGAATATCTTTCAATGCGTCCAATGCAGCAGCCTCGATGCCCTTGTTCCGCCATTCCAAATCACCAACGACACAGATTATCACCATGTCACGGTCAATGGTGACAGTACCAAATTTTTTGAGGTCATCAAGTATGTTATCAAGATTTTTTTCGCTGTCTACTGTCACCGATACACCAACTTCCGATGTTGCAATCATGTCGATAGATGTCTTGTAGGTTTCAAATATCTCAAAAACCTTGCGTAAGAATCCATAAGCCAGCAGCATACGGCCCGACTTGATTTTAATTGCTATGATATTATCTTTAGCTGCAACAGCTTTCACTCCGTGAGGTGCAGTAGTATTGTATATCAATGTACCTTTTGCAGTAGGACACATGGTATTAAGCAATCTTACTGGAATATTATTCAACTTTGCAGGTAGCACACAAGTCGGATGCAGAATCTTCGCGCCAAAGTATGCGAGTTCGGCTGCTTCCTCAAAATGAAGTTCATCGACAGGGTCGGTACCTTCTACATATCGAGGGTCATTATTGTGCATTCCGTCTATATCGGTCCATATTTCAATTTCTTCGGCATTTATGGCCGCACCTACGAGCGACGCGCTGTAGTCACTTCCTCCACGCTGCAAATTGTCTATTTCGCCATAAGCATTTCGGCAGATGTAACCTTGAGTGATATACACATCAGCAGTGGCATATTTATCGAGTAATGCCGATAATTTTTGCCTTATATATTGAGTGTCGGGCTCTCCGCTTTTATCAGTTCTCACATAATCAAGAGCAGGCAAGATTACCGACTTTATTCCGATGGATTGCAGATACACGTTCATCATCGCTGTCGACATCAACTCGCCTTGAGCCAAAATCTCCTTTTCCTCGAATACCGTAAACAAATCCTTCGTAAGTGAACGTATGTAATTAAAGCATGCTTTCACTTCTGTAGCGGCTTTCTCGCGAGCTTCATCATTACCGGCAAAAAGCTCCTTTAACGTATCAACATATTTTGCTTCCAACACATTGATAGTCTCTTTTGCCCCATCTACATTATGTTTATACAAGTAATCGGCAATTTCTACAAGAGTATTGGTCGTACCCGACATGGCCGAAAGCACGATTATGTTCTTGCCTCTTTCAACAATCAAATTGGCTACATTTTTTATTCTTTCGGCAGAGCCGACCGAAGTACCTCCAAATTTAAGAACCTTCATTGAATTTAGGATATTTCCGTTAATAATGCAAAAAACGACAAATAGTCTTCACCGCCCATCCATTCGCCTCTTCTACATCGCCTCTTGCGCTGCAACAAGGCATTTTGGCATTTTTAATATGACTTCATCAAAAAAATGCTTCGAAATTTTCAATATTAGCCACATAATGAACGACAAAGTTTGACTTTAAAAGCATTTGCAAAGTTACTAATTTTATGCAATTAATTAAAACACTTGCTCTTTTTATGCCTTCACGCATAAAAAAGATGCAGGCTCGCGACCCACATCTCTATATGATTAGTCTTCCACAAGACGTTTCCCGTCACACCTCAACACCCTGCCGGGGAATCCTTCTATCAACTGTATATTATGAGTGGCCATCAACACTGCCGTTCCTTTCTCGGCTATGCCATGAAGCAGCGACACTATTTGTCTCCCGGTTTCGGGGTCGAGATTTCCGGTAGGCTCATCCGCAAGAATCAATTTGGGATGATTCAACAATGCCCTTGCTATTACTATGCGCTGTTGCTCCCCTCCCGATAATTCATGCGGCATCTTGTAGGACTTATTCCCCATTCCCACTCTTGCAAGAGTTTCTTCTATACGGTCGTTTATTTCCACCTTGTTTTTCCATCCTGTAGCCTGCATTACAAATTTCAGATTATCATATACCGACCTGTCGGTCAACAATTGAAAATCTTGAAAAACAATTCCCATTTTTCTGCGCAACATAGGAATGTTTCTTTGTTTTATGCAATTTAAATCAAAGTCCAACACCATGGCTTCTCCGGCCTCTATCGGTATTTCGGCATACATCGATTTAAGCAGGCTGCTCTTGCCGCTACCCACACGCCCTATCAAATAAGCAAACTCTCCTTCCTCAAGAGAGAAAGTCACATCTTTCAGCACGACGAGTTCTTTGCGAAGCAATTCAACTCCCTTATAATCAACAATTTTTGTCATAATCCGATTTTTGTTTATGGTGTCTGCGATATAATGCTTCAGCAATATCCTCGATACGCCTTCCCTTTGCTGTCAACAAAACTATGATATGATATAGCAAGTCGGCACCCTCATAGACGAGACGCCCATCAGAGCCATTAGTTGCTTCAATGACCATTTCAACGGCTTCCTCTCCCACTTTTTGAGCCATGGCATTAATTCCCTTGTCAAACAACGAAGTTGTATAAGAACCCTCGGGCATTTCTTCATGTCGTTTTACTATGTAATCTTGCAAAACACTCAAGAACTCTATTCCGGGCTTATTTTCTCCGCCGAAACATGTATCGGTACCGCAATGGCACACAGGACCTTCGGGAATGACTTTAATCAATAACGTGTCATTGTCGCAATCTGTTTCTATAGAAATTACATTTAAATAATTTCCGCTTGTCTCCCCTTTTGTCCACAACCGTTGCTTGCTGCGACTATAGAATGTCACTTTCCTTGTTTCTTCAGTAACCTTATAAGCTTCCTCATTCATGAATCCAAGCATCAACACGTTTTTCGTATTGGCATCTTGTATTATTGCGGGTATAAGCCCGTTCATTTTTCCAAAATCAAGCTCCATAAGCATTTTTTTATTTATAAGTGTCACAATCTGACGTTTATGCCACGTTGATGCAAAAATTGCTTCAACTCGATGATATTTATTTCTCCAAAGTGAAAAACACTTGCAGCCAGGGCTGCATCGGCCTTACCCGAGTCAAATACTTCGGCAAAATGTTCTGCACAACCGCAACCACCAGATGCAATTACTGGAATATGCAATATTTCATGCAATTTACGCAATTCATTACAAGCATAACCGTTCTTAACTCCATCATGCTCCATGCTTGTAAACAAAATCTCACCTGCGCCACGGTCCTCAGCCTCTTTTGCCCAGTCAAAAAGCGACTTGTTCGTCTTAAACCGTCCACCTTTCTCATAACACATCCACATACCGCTTTCATCGCGCTTGGCATCGATTGCCACCACACACACTTGGCTGCCAAAACGATTGGCTATATCTTCTATCAATTCTGGATGATTCAAAGCCGCACTATTTATTGACACCTTATCGGCTCCATTGGCCAGCAATTTATCAACGTCATCGACCGAACCGATTCCGCCTCCCACGGTAAACGGGATGCTCAACGTCTTGGCCACTTCACGCACAAGGCCGAGGAATGTTTTACGACCTTCGCTTGATGCCGATATATCAAGATACACCAATTCATCGGCACCTTCGTCGCTATATCGTTTCCCTAATTCCACCGGATTGCCAGCTTCGCGCAATCCGGTAAAATTAACACCTTTAACTGTGATGCCATTCATAACATCAAGGCACGGTATTATTCGTTTTGCAAGCATGTTCCGGTCATGTTTAAGCGTTCGACTTCTTTCAAAGATACAGTTCCTTCATAAATAGCTTTGCCGACGATAACGTTCTCTATGCCTATTCTTTCCAAATCGGCAATATGACGCATGGTCCCGACTCCGCCACTTGCTATAAGTTGCAAGTCATCATATGTATCTATAATCTCTTTATACAATTCAATTGCAGGCCCTTCAAGCATTCCATCACGACCAATGTCGGTACAAATTACTTGTGACACGCCATCCTTGGCATAATTTCCAATGAACTCCATTATATCGACGCCACTGTCTTCATGCCAACCGTTTATGGCTATCTTCTTGTCTCTAACATCGGCTCCCAATATCAAGACCTTATTACCATAGACGACAAGCCAACGCTTGAACGTTTCAGGTTCTTTAATCGCTATGCTGCCTGCCGTAACTTTATTTGCACCGCATTCCAGCGCAATCCTTATGTCATCGTCCGACTTGACACCGCCACCGAAGTCAATTTCCATGCCGGTTTTTGAAGCTATCCTTTCAAGCACGTTATAATTGACTATATGGCTGGCTTTTGCACCATCAAGGTCCACAAGGTGCAATTTTCTGCATCCTATGTCCTCAAATGCATGAGCAACATCTACCGGAGACGCATTATATACGGTCTGCCGGTTGTAATCCCCTTGAGTCAGTCTGACACATTTGCCTTCAATAATATCTATCGCTGGAATAAGGGTTATCATAATTCCATGAAATTTTTTAATATATTTTCTCCCACCTTTCCACTTTTTTCAGGATGGAACTGCACGGCATAAAAATTATCCTTGCGTATCGCAGCACTGAAAGAATGAATATAATCAGCGGTCATTATCGTGTATTTACATACAGGAACATAATAACTGTGTACAAAATATACATATTCCTCTTTAGATGGGAATTGACATGACAATTCATTTTTCTCATTTGACAACACGGTATTCCATCCCATTTGAGGGATTTTGAAATCATGATTTCCACAATTGTCAAACCTCTTCACGTCAACATCAAATATGCCAAGACATTGAGTATTGCCTTCTTCCGAATTGCGACACAACAATTGCATTCCTATACATATACCAAGTACAGGACATTTTAACGCCTTAATGACAGAGTCAAGCCCGTGAGAATGCAAATATCGCATTGCAGCCGCCGCTTCACCGACTCCCGGGAAAATAACCCTGTCGGCCGAAGAAATGACGTCAAGATTGTCCGAAACAGTAGCATCGACTCCTATTCTGTTTAATGCGCACTTAACCGAAAATATATTTCCTGCGTTATATTTTATAATAACCGTGCCCATTATTTTATCTTTCTGAAAAAATTAACTGAATACAATTGTTTTATTCTTGTAAGACAGGATTTTGCGCTGTATATGTTTTTCAACTGCCCGGGAAAGGACAATCTTTTCAAGATCCCGTCCCTTATGTATCAAATCGGCAACAGTGTCTTTATGGGTTATTCGCACGATATCCTGTTCTATGATAGGACCTGCATCAAGCTCGGTAGTCACATAATGGCTTGTCGCGCCTATCAGCTTCACGCCTCTTTCATAAGCCGCATGATACGGTTTTGCTCCTACAAAGGCCGGCAAAAATGAATGATGTATATTGATTATCCTATTAGGATAACGATTTATGAAATCCTCCGACAATACCTGCATATATCTCGCAAGGACAACAAAATCAACCTTATGACTATCAAGCAATTCAAATTCCTTAGCTTCCATCTCTTCCTTATTGTCTTTATTGACAGGAATCACATAATATGGAATGTTAAATTGCTTCCCTACTGCTTCAAGGTCTGGATGATTGCTTATTATCAACGGTATTTCCACTTCCCAATCTCCTGCCGTGTATCGTGCAAGAATGTCATAAAGGCAATGTGACATTTTAGAAACGAAAATAGCCATTCGCTGTGGCTTGTTGGTGAAATCAAGCCTATATTCCATATTGTATCTTTGCGCATACAAGGTATAGAAATAATCATTGATTTTTTCTTTCGGTATAAGGAATTTTTCCAAATCCCATTCTATTCGCATGTAAAATATGCCGTTAACCCTGTCTACATACTGATCAAGATACAATATATTGCCGCCATTGGTATTTATGAACTCTGTTAACACGGCAAGAATGCCGGGCTGGTCTGGACAGTGCATCAACAATACGGCGTTATCTCGATAACTATGGTTCATTTATATCTGTATTTGTTTTACGCAAAGTTAAAACAAATTAAACAGTTATTCAAGCATAAACAAAACAATATGAAAAGCTAAAAGCAATTTTGGTTACATTATAACTCTACGCCATTCACGCTTGCTACAATCTATTTCATACAACGATACAGGCTTGCCGACACAAGCGAAAAGGCTTCTATCTTTGTTCATCCACTTGCCCACATTTTCGATAGTCGCATCTTCATCTCCACTTATCAAAAGCGATAGTTGCGATTCTATTGCGGCGGCAGAAACATTGGCTACGACAATCAAAACCCCGGGTGTGTACACGACATTTTGAGTCTCTTCGGAAAATGGTTCCACGCTTGTCAACACGCCATCGTTCAAAGACACTATCGATAATTTATGTGTCAATCCGCCTACAACTACACGACGAGACAAAAAATGTTTTTCTCTCATTTCACTAAAGCCATTGTTTACTGCACGGTAGTTGTATCACTTGCTTCTGTCATCTCCGATGACTGGTCTATTCCTTCTGCCGGACGCACCCTGTAATTGCGACGTACAAGTCGTCTTGTCGACTCAAGTTCCTCCTGTTCTGCTTCAGCGGCTCTCCTTGCCTCAGCTTCAGCGCGTCTTGCAGCATCCACCTTGGCACGATATTCAGGATTCAAACTTGCAGGACCTACCCACTTTTGTTTATCAAAAGTGGAATACAATTGCCTGTCAAAACGAGTCCGTAACAAAAGCAAGCTATCAATGAAACACACATCACCAGCCTCAGGTCGGGCTTTTATATAGCCGAAAATTCTTTTTACCCTCTTGGTCGAGTCTCCTTGCAGCAAATATCTATTCACGCCTTCATAAGCCACATTTCTAAACATATAAGAAGTCGTTCCGTCAAAATAATCAGCTCCAAGAAACACATCGGTCTTATTATCCGGACAATTTGACAATTCAAATACAAGCTGATAACGGTCACCGTTTTTATTGTCCGACTGAGTGGCAAAATCAAATTTAATCACATTATCTGAGTTTCCTTCATTTGAAATGACCCAGGCTCTACGCTTGCTCCAAATATCTGCACTGTCACCGGCCGACGGATAACGTTTCACAGGACTTCTTCCCATGCGCACATTGGAACTTTTGATTCCCGACAATTCCCTTTCCTCATATTCGAGTTGAGCCACTATGTCTTCATACAATTCTGTATATTCCTTTATATGATGGCCATACCATACGAGTGTGGTATCAAATTGCTCCTGCGTGACACCATGCTTGAGGAAAATCGATTGCTTCATTGTTTTCCTGACAGAATCGTCTGCAAACCGTGCGCTGTTCATGTCGATAACTGCCTCGGCCTTATGTATATCCACCATAAGGTCTTCCATTTTCTGCTGGGAAAGGACATTATCCGGCCGATTTGCACATCCGCACAACAACATCATGCCCGACAGCATCAAGATTATATGGACTTGACGGAAACTCATTTCTTCACTTCATTAATCTCTTTACTGTCAACAACATCCTCATTTTTCTCAATCTTGTCGACCATCATTAAATGCTTGGAGAAAAACAATATCAACACAATCATGCCGACGCTTAATGCGGCATCTGCAATATTAAACACCGGTTGGAAGAAAATAAAATGCTCGCCTCCGACAAGTGGCATCCATTCTGGCCAGTTCCACTCTACAAGCGGAAAATACAACATGTCGACCACTCGTCCATTAAAAATGGTTTCATAACCTCCTCCGGGAGGGAACAATGTCGCCACATAAGGATATGGAGGATTATCGAATATGAGTCCGTAAGCAATACAATCAATCATGTTACCTGCGGCTCCTGCTGTAATAAGAGACACACAGATCAAGTAACCTCTGTTTACCTTACGTCCACTCGACGTTATCTTTACGATATAATAAATGAGAAAACAAACGGCTATGATTCTAAACCATGTAAGTATCAATTTATTTCCAAACTCAAAACCAAATGCCATTCCGTTATTTTCTATAAAGAATAAACGGAACCAGTCGGTAATATACAGTTCCTCACCATAATAAAAATTAGTTTTGACCCAAATTTTCAATATCTGGTCAAGTAGGATTACCGCAACTATTACAATTGTGGCAAGCCAGCCATTCGTCAATCTCATCAATCTTCGCAATTACATGTTTTTTAACAACTGTTCAGGTTTTCACACATTGGACATGAAAATGTTTATGCAAAAACCTGAACAGCTCCTTTGTTTTAATATTTAAATTCCGCAGCTTTTACGACTTTCTGTTGACAGAATTTTTCACCTCAATTGCCAAAGTGGCATGAGGCACAGCGCGCAAACGCTCCTTCGGAATCAATTTCCCGGTTTCACGGCAAATGCCATAGGTCTTGTTTTCTATGCGAACGAGAGCAGCCTGCAACTTTTGTATGAACTTCAACTGGCGTTGAGCAAGATGTCCGGCTTCTTCTTTTCCGAGTGTATTTGCACCTTCTTCAAGAATCTTGAATGTAGGTGAGGTATCGGATGTGTCGTTCCCGTCCGAATTCATTACATTAGACTTCAACAATTCATAATCTTTCATTGCCTTGTCCAGCTTTGCAAGAATAAGTTCCTTAAATTCTTGCAGCTCTTCATCTGAATAACGGGTTCTTTCACTCATAAGTTTTTGGTATATTAAAGGTTAATTTTTAGATTCACGCTTTCTTAACTTCAACCAGCAATGTGGCATCATCAAGCGTAACGGTTTCTGCATTTTCAGCGTCCATATTGCCATCCACCTCAATAGATTTTGCCAATACTTGCTTTGAAATGTATCCGTTAAACTCACATATTGCCTCATCGGTTGCCTTATTGCTTGAAATCCTGACCACTATGCGATCGGTAATCTCAAACTTATGGCTCTTGCGTATGTTTTGTATACGATTCACTATTTCGCGGGCAATTCCTTCCCTCTTAAGCTCGTCGGTAACAGTAATGTCCAAAGCGACGGTGAGACGTCCGTAATTTGAAACAAGCCAACCGGGGATGTCTTCAGATATGACTTCTGCATCATCGGCATTGATAACTACCTGTTGACCATTTATGTCAAACGCAAATTGACCATCTTTCTCAAAATCAAGAATATCACTTTGACTCATCTTTGCAATCATCTGCGACAATTGCTTCATCACCGTGCCATATTTAGGTCCGAGTTTTCTAAAATCAGGTTTCACCTTCTTCACAAGGATACCCTCTTCATTACCCACGAACTTTATATCCTTGACATTAACTTCCGACATTATCAATTGGCTCATTGCCTCTATGTTATGCTTCTGCGTGTCGTCGAGCACTGGAATCATGATAGCCGAGAGAGGCTGCTTCACCTTAAGATTTTGCTTCCTTCTCAATGCAAGAACCATAGATGTTATATCTTGAGCCATTTGCATTTGTTCTTCAAGCACCTTGTCAACATGTCCGTCCGATACTGGATACTTAGCCAAGTGTACCGAAATTTCGCCGTTGCAAGAAACAGCAGTTAAATCCCTGTACAACTTATCGGCAATGAACGGTGACACGGGAGCCATGAGAAGTGCAACTGTTTCAAGACACTTATATAGAGTTTGATATGCCGACAACTTGTCAGCATTCATTTCGCCTCCCCAGAATCTTTTTCTGTTCAATCTGACATACCAGTTGCTCAAATTATCGCATACAAAATCTTGGATAGCTCTTGTTGCCTTTGTCGGTTCATAATCTTCCATCTGTGCGCCAACCTCAGTAACGAGAGTATTGAGCAAAGAAAGTATCCATCGGTCTATTTCCGGACGCTCTTCATAAGGCACTTCCGGCTGGGAATTGTCAAAATTATCCACATTTGCATAAAGCGCAAAGAATGAATATGTATTGTACAATGTACCGAAGAACTTGCGACTCACTTCCATTACTCCGTTTTCATCAAATTTAAGATTGTCCCACGGAGATGAATTTGACACCATATACCATCTCACGGCATCGGCTCCATACTTTTCTATGGCTTTAAACGGATCAACGGCATTACCAAGACGCTTGCTCATCTTGTTTCCATTCTTGTCGAGGACAAGTCCGTTGGAAATTACCGACTTGAATGCCACGCTGTCAAAAACCATAGTGGCTATGGCATGAAGCGTGAAGAACCATCCTCGTGTTTGGTCCACGCCTTCAGCAATGAAATCGGCAGGATATATAATTCTATTGTCAAGAGCCTCCTTGTTTTCGAAAGGATAATGCACCTGAGCATATGGCATTGAGCCAGAATCAAACCACACGTCAATCAAGTCAAGTTCCCTCTTCATCGGTTGTCCGGTTTCGGAAACAAGAATTATATTATCGACATATGGCCTGTGCAAATCTATCTTATGATAATTCTCCTCGCTGTAATCTCCAGGAATAAAACCTTTGTCTTTATAAGGATTGCTTTGCATAAAACCGGCAGCTACCGATTTTTCTATTTCATCATATAATTCAGCTATGCTGCCTATGCATTTCTCTTCACCGGCTTCGCTGCGCCATATAGGAAGCGGAGTTCCCCAGTATCGGCTGCGGCTCAAGTTCCAATCATTCAAATTCTCAAGCCAGTTGCCAAATCTTCCCGAACCGGTATATTCAGGTTTCCATCTTATAGTCTTGTTCAATTCCACCATACGTTCTTTGCATGCTGTAGACTTGATAAACCAACTGTCAAGAGGATAATACAATATAGGCTTGTCTGTTCGCCAGCAATGCGGATAATTGTGCACATGTTTTTCTATTTTGAACGCAGTGCCGGCCATCTTCATCTTCATGCAAAGATATATGTTCAAGTCCTCTGCCTTATTGGCAGCAGCCTCGTCATACTTGCCATCCTGATTGAACTTAGGATCGTAAGCATTTTTCACATAAGCACCTGCATATTCGCCATACAAATCTTTATTTATGCAATTATCTACAAACCAGCCATCCAATTCTTCGGTCAACCAATATTTACCAGTAAAGTCCACCATTGGCCGAGTTTCGCCTTTGGTCGTAATCATGAACAACGAAGGAATCCCGGCAGCTTTAGCAACATTAGCGTCATCGGCTCCAAATGTTGGCGCGATATGGACGATACCTGTACCATCTTCTGTAGTCACATAATCGCCTGAAATCACCCTGAAGCCGTTATCATTGATTTTTATTTCG
The DNA here is from genome assembly GCA_944321705.1 of uncultured Muribaculaceae bacterium. Classification (GTDB taxonomy): domain Bacteria; phylum Bacteroidota; class Bacteroidia; order Bacteroidales; family Muribaculaceae; genus Avimuribaculum. Next base: position 29,296 of record CALUMG010000002.1, read on the forward strand.
TCACCGATTTTATCAACAGGCTTAACCCAAGGGAAAAGTTGCTCATATTTGATTCCCACCAATTCAGGTCCTTTGAATTCGGCTATGACGCGGTAAGGCACACTCTTGTCTCCAGCCTTGTATGCTTCAAAATCGCCATTCTCACATTCTGTATTGAAATAAGAATGAACCAACTGCTTTGCAAGGATGAATATGCCAGGTTTGCCATTATATGGATTAAAACTTTCTACAGCCACATACTCAATTTTTGGGCCTACGCACAAAGCAGTATTTGAAGGCAACGTCCATGGAGTTGTTGTCCATGCAAGCATGTATATTTCATCGCCAAATCCAGCCGAAGCATTGTCTTTGATGCGTTTTACTGTCTCGTTACCATCTTGAACAACTCTGAATTGGGCTGTCACCGTCGTGTCCTTGACATCGCGATAACATCCCGGCTGGTTCAATTCATGGGAGCTCAAACCGGTACCTGCGGCAGGTGAGTAAGGTTGAATTGTATAGCCTTTGTACAACAAACCTTTATTGTACAATTGCTTCAACAACCACCACAATGTTTCTATATAACTGTTCTCATAAGTGATGTAAGGATGCTTCATGTCAACCCAATACCCCATCTTATGGGTAAGATCTTCCCATTCACGAGTGTATTTCATCACCTCTTTTCGGCAAGCCGCATTGTAATCGTCTACCGAAATTTTCGAACCTATATCTTCTTTTGTAATACCCAACGATTTTTCCACTGCGAGTTCCACCGGCAATCCGTGAGTGTCCCATCCAGCCTTGCGCAAGACTTTGAACCCTTTCATTGTCTTGTATCGGCATATTATGTCCTTTATGGTTCTTGCCATTACATGGTGTATTCCCGGCATGCCGTTGGCCGATGGAGGCCCTTCATAAAAAACAAATGACGGCGCGCCTTCGCGAGTCGCAACGCTTTCGGAAAATACATTCTCCTTATCCCATTTTTCCAAAACTTCTTTATTGATTCCCGAAAGGCTGAAATTGCTATATTCGTTGAATTTTTTCATCTTACAAAATTACACTGATTATAATTTTTCGCAAATTTACTATTATTGCCCCTTTTTACGAAATAATTAAAAATAATTATATGTCTAAATAACCTCGCAATTTGACACCTGCGTTAAGGCTCCACTACTCAAATATTGTTATTTGGCAGTCTTTGCCCCTTTTAGTCCTTTGCCAAGATTAAATATGTTCTGGTCATATGAAACAGTTTTCAACCCCTGTTCTTGCTTGCGTTTTATGGCTAAATCCACAAGTCTGTCCATTAATTGCTCGAAACTTATTCCGCTTGCTTCCCATAAATAGAACGACAATGAACCCGGAATAGTATTTATTTCATTGACATAGATGTCTCTTGTGTTACGGTCGATAATCATGTCTACACGACTCACGCCATGACAAGAAAGTACACGGAATGTTTCACGAGCAAGGAATTTTATGCGCTCAGTCTCTTTTTCCGGCAAATCGGCCGGAATGCGTTTTTGTGCAGCCTGCATTCCTTTAGAGCCTTTGCCTCCGCCTATATATTTGTCTTCATACGACAAGAAGTCTCCACTTTTAATCGGCTCTTCAAGCACCGAAGCTTGATTTTCATCACAATCTCCGAGTACCGAACAATTTATTTCTTGCAGATTTTCAACCATGTCCTCCACAATAATGCGGGTAGAATATATTTCTGCATCATTTATCTTTTCAATAAGCTCTTCGCGATTGGCTGCCCGGCCTATTCCGACGCTTGACCCGAGATTTGCAGGCTTAACAATTACAGGATACCCTATTTCTTTTTCTATTTTGCCTATAAGTTCATCTCGTTGAGCAAACCATTGCTTGTCGGTAAACCACACATAATCCACGACAGGTATTCCACACGACTTTAGAATCATTTTCATTGTAATCTTGTCCATGCCATTGGCACTCGACAAAGTGTTGCAACCTGCATAAGGAATGCCTATTGACTCCAAAACGCCTTCAAAAATACCGTCTTCGCCATTTGACCCGTGCAATACAGGAATAACGACATCAAGCGATGTCAATACATTAGTTCCGAAAAGGCTTTTTTTCTTTTTATAAAGATTGTAATCTCCGAAACTTGGCTCCATATACACCTCTTCAGTCTTCTTCAACAAGTCGGGAATATTCCTGTAATTTGATATTTCAAACAGGGCATCGCCCGTATACCACTTGCCCTGTTTGGATATATATATAGGTATGACATTATATTTGTCCTTGTTTATGGCATGCATCGCCTGAGATGCCGAAATAACTGATATTTCATGTTCTGTCGAACGACCGCCGAAGAACACTCCAATATTTGTTTTCATTTCAAGATATGTGATTTTATATTAATAAAATTTCTATTTTATTTAAATGTGTCGGGCAGATCATTTTCATACAACACAGTGTCGCCCGACCTTGCCAATTCAAGCATTTTAGCCTGAGCCTCGGCAAATGTAGGCACTGTTATTACATTTGTTTCAGGCGTTTTCTTTCTTGATATACCTTTTAGAATGGATTCTTTGTTGTATGACCCAACAATTATGGCAACATCACACGACTCTGCGATGTGTTCTCCGAACAATTCATTATAATACTCCTGCTTAGAGCCAAGTTCAATCATGCCGGGAGTTATCACTATGCGTCGGCCTCCTGTCATGCCGGCCAACACGTCAAGAGCCATGCGGGAACCGTCTGGATTGGAATTGAAAGCATCATCTATTATGGTAATCCCACCCGGTGTGCGTTTGACGTTCAACCTGTGTTCCACTTGCTCAATCTTGCTCACTGCATATTGTATTTTATTGTCCGAGACTCCAAGTTTCATTGCCATTATTACAGCTGCGAGCAAATTGGAAATATTAAACTCTCCAACGAGCTTGGTCGATAATTCCAACTCTTTGCCATGCCCCTTTATCGTGAATGTAGTGCCATGCGAAGTATACTTTATATCCGTTGCAACATAATCACAACCCTCTGCATCGACATGCGTGGAATAACGACTTGCTTCTACATTGTCGACAACTCTGTTTGCCACAAATTCAAAATCATTGTTCAACACGGCAAATCCATTCTCGGGCAAAGCATCGATCAATTCAAATTTCGTGCGCTGTACGTTCTCTATAGTCTTGAACGATTCCAAATGTTGCTCTCCGACGGCAGTTATTATTCCATAAGTGGGATGCACAATATCACATATTTCCTTTATGTCTCCTATGTTCTTTGCTCCCATCTCGACGATAAAGACATTATTATAAGGCTTGAGCATCTCCCTCACGGTCCTCACGACACCCATGGGAGTATTGAAGCTGCCCGGAGTCATGAGCACTGAATATTTTTCACTCAATATCCTTGACAAATAATGTTTTGTACTTGTTTTACCGTAGCTGCCAGTAACACCGATAATCAACATGCCTGGCATAGATGCAAGTATGCGTTTGGCATCGTTGCAATATTTATTGTTTATCGCTTTTTCTATCGGTTTAAGCAAATAATTGACCGTCATCACCGGAATATATGAAAATGGTACGACTGCAGCCAAAATCAAAGCAGCGCTTTTGCATGAAGGGATTTCACCATCGGTCAAGAATGCAGGCAATATGGCTGCAACAGTCACTATGACAACGCTCGGCAGAAAAAGCCTCCACACCCGTTTAGTAAACACAAGAGGTTTCTTGGACTTCTTTGTCAACAAAGACACACATTCCAGTATCACGGCAATGACAATAATCAATACTACATACACCGACTCGCTTAAAGTTGAAATCCCAATTAGGAACAAGGCAAAATTCAATATCCGCAACGTGGACATGTATTCACTGCTTGTCTTTATCCATCTCCACAATCTTTCGTTTCTATATGAATTTTGTTGCAGCATCTGCAAGTCTCTCTTGACCACGGCACAAAGCAAAATCAACATTGCCAAGAAATAAACTACAGACACTATATACTCAAATGACATCATGACACACGCAAATATTTAATTTTGAATATTACATTTTCCCATTTTAGCTTCCTCTCCAAGGAAATTCTTTACAACAGCCGCAAATTGATACGGATTATCCAAAAAACTATAATGTCCGGCATTGTTGAATACCACCAATCCTGCATCAGGAATAAGTTTTTCCATCATTTTGGCATCCTTCACGGGAGTGGCCGTGTCTTTCTCTCCCCATATGAGCAATGTGGGACATTTTATGAGAGGCATAACATGTTTCAAGTCCTCATTCACGACTTTGCTCATGATTGTGCGCATCATTTGAGAAGCACTGTTATAGTCGCTTGAACCCACTTTGCCCCTGTACCTGTCGATTAATTTGCCTCCCGTTTCTTTCCCGACAACAATAGGCAACAATTTTTTTATAGCCTTATAGGTATAAACCTTATAATAATATTTCAATGTCCTGCTAGGCTTGACTCCTGCTGCATCTACAAGGATAAGTTTCCTGACTTCATTCCGAGATGCATAAAGGATGCCTACTCTGCCGCCAAATGAATGGCCAAGCATGATAGGAGATTTGACATTCTCGACATGTAAAAATTCCTCCATCAAGGAGGTATATTGCTCGATACCCCACACCGAACTTGGCTCGCTACTTTCTCCAAATCCCGGGAAATCGACATTATAAACTTTGAAATTGCCGACAAGAAGTTTTTCGATGCTCGCAAGAGTGGTGTGATTACAACCCCAGCCGTGCATCAACACGACAGGATAACCGTCACCCTCGACAGTATAGCATAATTCAACATCTTGCAGCTTGATGATTTTTTTCATTATTCCATCTAAATTGAATGCAAATTTACTATGTTTATAATCGAAAAGCAATAAATGTCTTTTAAAATGGATGTGCCATTTACTTCAAAACTAAAGTCAGATTTATCCCACCCGTTTTATCAATTTTTCATATCTTAGCCGAAAATTAATTCTATGGATGAAATAAAGCAACAAATCGAAGCTTTAAGAAACGAGCTTAACGAGCATAATTACAAATACTATGTGCTGAACATGCCAACAATATCCGACAAGGAATTTGACGATAAAATGGCATTACTGCAAAAATTGGAAGGAGAAAACCCTCAATACTTCGACCCATATTCTCCCACTCAACGTGTGGGCAGCGACATAAACAAATCTTTCAAGCAAGTTGTGCACGAACGCCCAATGATGTCCCTTGCCAATACATACTCAATAGAAGAGGTGGCCGATTTCATTTCAAGGGTAAAAAACGGGCTTAACGGCGAAAACTGCCAAATTGTGGGAGAAATGAAATTTGACGGGACATCAATTTCCCTTACATACGAACATGGAATCCTTGTGCGTGCAGTCACTCGTGGAGATGGCGTACAAGGCGATGATGTGACCGAGAATGTAAAAACAATTAAAAGCATACCTCTGAAACTGCAACGAGGAAATTTCCCTGATAAATTTGAGGTCAGAGGCGAAATATTAATGCCTTGGAAGTCATTTGAAGCATTAAATCAAGAACGTGCTTACAATGAAGAGCCCCTTTTTGCCAATCCTCGCAATGCGGCATCGGGAACCTTGAAACTTCAAAACTCTGCAGAAGTGGCCAAGCGCAAACTTGATGCCTACATCTACTATTTGTTGGGCGACAACCTGCCTTTTGACAATCACTTCGACAATATGAATGCCGTAAAAGAATGGGGATTCAAGGTTTCGGAAGCAATGAAATTGCTCAATTCAATAGACGAAGTAAACGAATACATCAAATATTGGGACAACGAACGAAAATTCTTACCGGTTGCAACCGACGGTCTTGTTTTCAAAGTCAATTCTTTACGCCAGCAATTAAATCTCGGCTATACAGCCAAATCGCCACGATGGGCAATTGCCTACAAATTCCAAGCCGAACGAGCATGCACTAAATTGCAATATGTGTCATTTGAAGTTGGACGCACAGGAGTAATAACGCCTGTCGCCAATCTCGACCCGGTATTATTGTCGGGAACCACCGTGAAACGCGCTTCGCTGCACAATGAAGACATAATACGCAATCTTGACATTCATGACGGTGACATGCTATATGTAGAAAAGGGGGGTGAAATCATTCCTAAAATCGTGGGAGTCAATCTTGATGCCCGAATCCCCGATAGTCAACCAATAAAATTCACATCTATCTGCCCTGTGTGCGGGTCTGAATTACAACGTGTCGAGGGTGAAGCCGCTTGGGTATGCCCCAATAAATATGGATGCCATCCGCAAATCACCGGGAAAATAGAACACTTCGTCGGCAGACACATGATGGACATTGACGGTATTGGAGAAGAAGTTGCCGAACAATTATATGATGCCGGGCTGGTGAAAAACATAGCCGACATCTATGACTTGACCATTGAAAAATTAATGACTCTCGACCGATTCGGGCTAAAATCGGCACAACGCATAATGAAAGGCATACGCGATTCCTTGAACGTGCCTTTCGAACGCGTAATATTCGCATTGTCAATACCTTATGTTGGCGAAACAGTTGCAAAAAAATTGGCATTCGCTGCAGGCGACATCGACACTTTGATGAACATGGATTCCGAAGCATTGTCGGCAATTGATGAAATAGGCACCAAAATAGCAAGTAGCGTAACCGATTATTTTTCAGTACCTGAAAACAAAAACATCATAAACAGGCTAAAAAAAGCCGGCCTGCAAATGGCAATTTCTGAAGATTCCACAAAAATCTCCGACAAACTCGCCGGTATGACAATAGTGATAAGCGGCGTGTTCTCAAAACACTCTCGCGACGAATATAAAAAACTCATTGAAATGAACGGAGGGAAAAACTCAGGTTCAATATCGGCAAAAACATCCTACATCCTTGCAGGAGAAAACATGGGTCCGGCTAAACTTGAAAAAGCCAACAAACTCGGAATAAAAATTATCAATGAAGACCAATTCCTCTCCATGATAGAATAACACACCCTAATCATTATGACAAAACGAGGCTGCAACATTCGTGCATCAGCATATACGTTGCAGCCTCGTTCCATTTTTATATTACACATTCATTAAAACCATCATGGTAATGTCGAACCTTTAAATATTCTATTGCCTCCATTTCCGTTTCGCATGTCATACGGAATAAGCGGGCCATAGACGGTCATGTCTTGAGAATGGAAATTAGGATTTATAAAAGCCCTCGCTTCATTGCTGTTTTTGTATACCACAATGTTTATCTGAGCCGATATGCCTGTTCCTGTGACGCTGAAGTCATAATTGATGTCACCTTTTTTAGATACCGACTTCTTTTTATTGGTCACAGTACCTTCAACCGTGATGCCACCCAAGCCGTTCAATCCTGAGAATCCATTGTTAAAAGCGAGTTGCACCACAGCCCTGTCGCCTTGTACAAGCACAAAATTTGTATTACTTTCGGGTGACATTATGTTTATCCCCCTGTTGCCAAGAGACATGCGGTCGGCAGTAATGACAAAATATCCCGAATCGATTGCCATCTTTGCTTCCAAATAAGCTATCGAATCGCGCAATTCCTCCAAACGTTTTTCACGAGCCTTACGCTCTTCCTTAGTCTCATTTTGCGGTACATTCACCTGCCTTATTTCCTGCGCAGTCATATTGACGCACATCCCGATAAGCGCAAATGCCAATATTAAAAATCTCATCTTCTGTTTCATGTCATAATCTATTTATAGTTCACTAATTTAATAATTATTTTGTGCAATTAGAAACGATATTGGTCAGTTTGTTTAATTTTGCACATATTTTTAATATCTATATGGAAAATCTCACATATCATAAAGAATATTTATCATTCAACCGTCGCCTCACGATGCTATGGTGCGCTTTTATACTATGTCTCGTGTTCACCACGATAGTATCCTCCACTTTGCCAAAGCTCACATCCGACACCAAACTCGTGATATATTCATCTATACTGCTGCAAAATTTGTGCGTATTCATTGTACCTGCATTATTGACAGCATTTTTCATAACTCCACAACCCATATCCTATTTGCGATTGAATAAATCCCCCGAATGGAAATTCGTGGTGTTCGTCATTGCCATCCTTGTTGTATCAACCCCGGCAATGAATTATATCATACATCTCAACGAATCCATCGACCTTCCCGATTCTAATATAGAACAATGGATGAGAAACACCGAGGCAGCGGCAAGAGCCGTGACCGAGCAATTGACAAACGACATGACATTATCCTCACTCATCTTGGTAGTATGCCTTGTTGGGATATTGACAGGTATTGGCGAAGAAGTTTTCTTCAGAGGTGCACTGCAACGCATTTTCATTCAACGGCCCATAAATGCGCATTTGGCAATATGGTCTACAGCATTTATGTTCAGCGCATTGCATTTTCAATTCTATGGTTTTATTCCACGAATGCTTTTAGGGGCCTTTTTCGGATACATGGCATGGAAAAGTCGTTCGCTGTGGACTCCCATCATAGCTCATGCATTCAACAATTCGATTGTCATAATATCAACATACATGATATCAAATGGCATTTCTACATCCGACTTCAATTCGATAGGCATACCTCAATCAGGTGAATTCCCGATTTTAGCAACCATAAGCCTCGCTATTACTGCCATCGGAATTTGGATTGGAGCAAAATCCATATTTACAAAAAATCCTTGACTAAAATGCAATCAAAACAAATAAAAAAATCTCGACAAAATTTTGTCGAGATTTTTTTATTCTACGATGTAATTATACAATCTTTAATCTACATTATGCAAATTATGTCCCATGCGAATCTTCTTCGTATGCATGTAGAAACGATTGTATTTATTCGGCTCTATCTCTATGGGTACATTTTCAACGACTTCTATTCCGTAGCTTTCAAGTCCTACTCGTTTTACCGGATTGTTGGTCAACAACCTCATTTTGCGAATGCCCAATAAGCGAAGGATGTTGGCCCCTACTCCATAATCACGTTCATCGGGTTTAAATCCTAGATGAATGTTCGCGTCGACTGTATCATATCCGTTTTCCTGCAACTTATAAGCACGAATTTTGTTCATCAAGCCTATCCCACGACCCTCTTGATTCATGTACACTACCACACCTTTGCCGGCTTCTTCTATTTCCTTCATTGCAAGATGCAACTGCTCTCCACATTCGCAACGTAGCGACCCGAAGACATCACCAGTCATGCACGATGAATGAACACGCACCAATACAGGCTCGTCGGGCTCCCAGCTGCCTTTGATTAACGCCACATGCTCAAGACCATTTGACAATTGTCTGAACGGAATCAACTTGAAATGTCCATACTCGGTAGGCATGTCAACTTCTTCTCCGGCTTCTACCACCGTTTCAGTCCGCAACCGGTAAGCAATGAGGTCCTTTATTGAAATTATAGGAATTTCAAATTTCTTTGAAACTTCAATCAATTGAGGCAATCTTGCCATGGTGCCGTCAGGATTGATTATTTCAATCAATGCCGCTGCCGGATACAAACCGGCAAGTTTAGTCAAATCGACAGCAGCTTCAGTATGTCCGGCTCTCACAAGCACACCTCGGTCTTGAGCTCTTAAGGGGTTGACATGCCCCGGACGTCCAAGATCGCTCGGTTTAAGATTTGGATTAGCAAGAGCCTTTATCGTTTCGGCACGATCATGCATCGACACGCCCGTAGTACACCCTTCAAGCAAATCGACAGTGACAGTGAACGGCGTCCCAAGCATCGACGTGTTTTCTTCCACCTGCATGTTAAGTTCAAGTTCGTGGCAACGTTGTGCCGTAATCGGCGCACACAATACGCCACGGCCTTCTCGCAACATGAAATTGACCTTTTCTTCGGTTATCTTTTCCGCAGCTATGATAAAATCACCTTCATTTTCACGATCTTCATCATCAACCACGATTACGAAACCGCCCGATTTAATTTGCGCAACAGCTTCGTCAATGCTGTTAAGTTTTATATCTTCGTTCATATCTATTAACTTAATTACCAAATCATTCACACCAATTCAACTATCAATGCCATCGCTATCTTCATCTTTGAGCATTTCCATCAATTCATTGCTCACTTTGACAACAGAACGTATGTCTCGTTTCAAGTTCTTCTGATGCGTAGTTCCGAGCCAATAGCCAAGCAATCCTATTGGAAACAATATTGCAACTGCGATGCCAGCTTTCGCATTTGGTACTGGTTGATAAGTCAACAATTGCCTTATGTATGGATAATCCATGAGCTTGTTTATTACCAATATCTTACGCGAATTTTCAAGATATGCAACCACATCCTCTACTTCTTGCGACAGCCTCTTGATTTCGACCTTGTCAAATCCTTTTGTCCAATATGCCAAATAGCTTTGCCGCTTTGGATATTTCGACAAGAACCTTTCACAATTTAATTTCAATTGTGTCAATTTCTCCATTGCCACCGATTGAACCACATCATCCATCACGAGATCTTTCATTTGAATGTGCCTTACTTGGTGCAACCCCGTCAGACGCCTGAAAAAATTCCTATATGCATCAGGATTAAATACAGCCGAGTCATTAACTGCCTTATATGTCAAGAAGATTCCCAATGGCAACAACACTTCCGAGCTCAACCATATTCCTTCCCACACGATCCAATGGCCGTCACGAGCCAATTTATAACCAGTGTTGTCTATTATATAATAAACAATGAACAGGAATACCGATATAACAATGGGAACTCCGAGTCCGCCTTTCCTTATTATCGCACCAAGAGGTGCTCCGATAAAGAAAAATATGAGGCACGCAAACGATAACGTGAATTTTTTCTGCAATTCTATTTCATGCCTGCGCATGTTGGCAAGATTGTCTTCAAGCGAATATCCCTTGAATTGCATTTCCTGCTTGAGCCTTTCGGCCTTGTTTTTGGCGGCTTCTATAATATTACGTCTGTCATTAACCGAAGCCGAATTGATTATGGAATCCACATCAAGCGGCTGATTCATTATCACCGGCTTGTAATATTCCACAATCTGCTTGTTTTCTTTATATACCACACGTCGCGACGGCACACCGCACAATGGCTCGCCACGCAATTCGTTGGCCAGGCGATTGCCCACCGAATCGACTCTCAATGTCAATGAATCTATCGTGTGATTCAATTCATTCAAGTCCTTCCCTATATATTGATTACTCATCGTTTCATCGCCCATTCGATTAAATGTGGCGTCAAACGGTATCATTATTTCTTTTGTCTTGAATGATTCCCTGCGATACAGCATCCCTGCATCATTGCGACGAGCCCCTTTGCGACTGTCTTTCAAATCTTCAAACGACTCTCCGCTATACAATTGCAAATACAAATACTTCTTGTCGGTAGTCATGCTGAGCTTGCCCGAATCGGCTACTATTATATTTGCATATCCATTATATCCTTTGGACACGTCATAAATCATCATTTCACGCAATATTCCAGTCTCGCGGTCTTTGTTTTTCACAAACAAATTATATCCGGTTATCTGGTCATAGAAAACCCCTTCAGGGATATCGAGCTCAGGAGACTTCTGACGCATGGAAAGCAACAAACTCCACATTTTCACTTGAGCCTTGGGCAAGACATTGTTCTGGAAAAAGAACGCACCTACCGAGACAAAAGTCAAAAATATTATCAACGGGCTCATGACCCGAATCAACGACACTCCTGCCGACTTCATTGCAGTCAGTTCAAAGTGCTCGCCAAGATTTCCAAAAGCCATGAGTGAAGCCAGCAAAATCGCCAACGGCAATGCCAACGGAACCATTGTCAATGCTGCATAGAAAAACAATTCAGCTATTACCGCCACGTCTAGACCTTTACCCACAAGGTCATCTATGTAGCGCCACAAGAATTGCATCAATACGATAAAAAGGCAGATGAAAAAAGTCATCAGGAACAATGGCAAGAATGTCTGCAATACAAATAAATATAGCCTTTTTATCCTCATTTATCTTTTATTGTTATTCCAAATGCAAAATTAGTCATTTATTCCTAAACTATGAACACACGCGATGCCTAATGCGTCTTTTTTAATTACCTACGACATGGAAACACGCAATCACAAACAACCAAGATTACGTTGCAACGCTTCTATTTGATTATCCCATAACTCTTTTGATTCTTCGAGTTCATCGGGATAAGAATAATCGGTAACCAACAGATCTATGCTATCTGTCAACTCCGACACTTCGATTCTGAGTTCAAAATAGCTTCGATCCTGCTCATCGACCCAGTGGAAACGTATATAACTATAAGTTCTCACCGAGATCAACTGCGCTATTTGTTCATTGCCGTTCCAGCCGAAAGTAAATTGCTTGCCCGACTGCTTTACCGTATCGGCGAACCAATTTTCGAGGCCGCTTGGAGTTGAAAGATACGTCCATAGCAAAGCAACAGGCACGCTTTTCATGGAATATTCTCTCGTAAACTTTATTTTATCCATAATTCAATCGTAACTTTTCTCAATATTTTTTCAGTGCGCTAAATAAATACTTTAATACCATTCTGACAACATGCTCGTACAAAAACTTTGTCTTTTAACCTATTTTCTATTCCGACCACAGACTAACGGCTGCGACTTTTAATTTTTTGTTTTATTTTTCACTCTTTTTATCCAATGCTTTTTAGATTTTAATTATAATTTTGTAAAATGTTTAAATCACATAAATTATGGGACTTTTCAATGCTTTAAAAGAAAAAGCGATAGCCGACAGACAACGCATCGTGTTGCCCGAGAGTACTGAACCTCGCACTCTTCAAGCTGCAAACCAAGTGATTGCCGAAGGCATTGCTGACGTTATTTTAATAGGCGAACCTGAAAAGATACTTGAACAGGCCGCTGAACTTAACCTCACTCACATAAACCAAGCTACAATCGTCAATCCCAACGACGACGCATTCATCGAAAAATATGCCCAGTTGTTCTACGAATTGCGCAAGTCAAAAGGCATAACTATCGAAGATGCACGCAAAAAAGCAAAAGACCCTTTATATTTAGGATGCCTGTTGATTAAAGCCGGTGAAGCCGACGGACAAGTAGCCGGAGCACAAAACACTACCGGAAATGTCTTGAGAGCTGCATTCCAGGTTATAAAGACACAACCCGGAATCAGCGTCGTGTCGGGCGCATTCTTGATGTTGCTGCCAGCAAATTCCCCTTACGGCACCGACAATATGCTCGTATTTGCCGATTGCGCGGTCGTTCCTATGCCTAATGCCAATGAATTGGCTCAAATTGCGATTGCAACAGCAAAAACTGCTCGCGACATAGCCGGAATTGAACCTCGTGTAGCAATGCTCAGCTTCTCCACCAAAGGCAGTGCACAACATGAAAATGTTGAAAAAGTGGTTGAAGCTACAAGAATTGCAAAAGAAACCGACCCGTCATTGAAAATCGACGGTGAGCTGCAAGCCGACGCAGCTTTGGTTCCTTCGGTAGGCTTGAGCAAGGCTCCGGGCAGCAGCATTGCAGGACACGCAAATGTGCTCGTATTCCCGTCGCTCGACGTGGGCAACATTGCCTACAAGCTCGTTCAACGCATCGGAAATGTGCAAGCTGTCGGTCCTATCTTGCAAGGCCTTGCAAGACCGGTCAACGATTTGTCAAGAGGATGCAGTGCCGAAGACATATTTAAGACTATAATAATAACTTGCAACCAGGCCATAGGCATGAAACATTGATTCCAATGTTTGAAATCCTGATTAAAATTCATAAAAACAAAAAACAACATCATGAACATATTAGTGCTTAATTGCGGCAGCAGCTCAATCAAATATAAATTGATTGAAATCAAAGCAAACAAAGTACTCGCCGAAGGCGGTGTGGAAAAAATAGGATTGCACGATGCATTCATAAAATTCAAACTCGCCGACGGTTCTAAAAAGATAGTTGAACTAAACATCTCCGACCACAACGGAGCCATAAAAGCAATTCTCGACATATTGACAAGTCCCGACTACGGAAGCATCAAGTCGTTTGACGAAATCGATGCCGTAGGCCACCGTGTAGTACATGGAGGTGAAAAGTTCAACAAGAGCGTGCTCATCAACAATGAAGTTATTGCAAAAATCAAAGAATGCTACAGCATTGCGCCTTTGCACAATCCCGTAAACATGGCCGGGATAGATGCAATAACAAGCATTCTGCCAAACATACCCCAAGTTGCGGTTTTCGACACGGCTTTCCATCAAACGATGCCGGCCGAATCCTACATGTATGCCCTACCATACAAATATTATAAAGAAGATGGCATTCGCCGATACGGATTCCATGGAACAAGCCACCGTTATGTGTCAAAACGTGTATGTGAATTCTTGAACGTAGATTACACATCACAAAAAATAATCACTTGCCACATAGGCAACGGAGGCAGCATCACCGCTGTTAAAAACGGCAAAAGCATCGATACCTCAATGGGTCTGACTCCTGTTGAAGGTTTGATGATGGGAACTCGATGCGGCGATGTCGATCCCGGCGCACTCACATTCATTATGGAAAAGCACAATTTGACTGCTGCCCAGTTGCAAAACATCATCAACAAGGAAAGCGGTGTCGCAGGATTTTCTGAAGTTTCATCCGACATGCGTGAAATAGACGCAGCCATAGCCGAAGGAAACGAACGCGCAAAACTTGCCTTGAAAATGTATGAACACCGGATAACAAAATACATAGGCGCATACGCTGCCGAAATGGGTGGCGTCGACATCATCGTGTTTACCGGCGGTGTCGGAGAGAACCAATATGGAGTAAGAGAAAATGTTTGCGCTACTCTTGGATTCATGGGAGTGGAAATTGACAAACAAGTAAACGCCTCGACAAGAGGATCGGAAACAATAATCTCCACGCCAGAATCCAAAGTCAAGGTAGTAGTGATTCCTACTGACGAAGAATACATGATTGCTCGCGATACCGAAGCAATCGTCGAAGGCCGGGAAATCATCTGACACTTCACTTAGCAAAATCGATTCTTTCTATAGCATAAAGCACTTTGCACAAGTAATTCCCGTGCAAAGTGCTTTGCTTTTTACTGCGTCAAAAAACAGCAATTCAACAACCATTCATTACCGCACACCTATTTTCCCCGCCATTTTGACCACATCTGCCCCAAGAAAATATTTCATGTTACGTTTCATAATTTAAACATTTATTATTAACTTTGGAAAGTATATGTTTATATATAAACGATTAATATGGATTGCGGAGAAATTAAAGTCCCTGAAGAATTTTCAGATATCAGCCCGTACAACGATGAAGACTTTCATAAAAAAATGGAATTCCTCGTTAAAGAACCGGGATTTGAACATGCAGTTAGATATGTAATGCCCAATGTTGACTATCAACAATTTTGCAACACTTTGCTGCAAATACAAAATAAGCATGACTTCCAAATGATGATCATGTTACCATTTTTGGGAAAATTGGAACAAGACACAACCTCGGGAGTCACCTCAAGCGGAAATGAAAATCTTGTCAAGGGTGTATCCAATGTTTTCATTTCCAACCACAGGGATATTGTTTTAGATGCTTCTTTCATGAATATTTGCCTCACGCGCAACGGTGCCCCGACAACCGAAATCGCAATAGGCAACAATCTGCTCATATATCCATGGATTTCGACTCTTGTAAAATTAAACAAGAGCTTCATCGTAAAACGCGACAGCAGCATGCGCCACGCACTTGAAGCTGCACAGCACTTGTCGGGATACATAAGATTTGCAATAACGCAAAAAAAACAATCCATCTGGATATCTCAAAGGCAAGGCCGTGCCAAAGACAGTGACGACCGCACGCAGGAGAGCTTGATAAAAATGCTCGCCCTTGCAGGAGACTGCAACATAATCGATAGCATAAAGGAGCTAAACTTGATGCCCGTTTCGATAAGTTATGAATATGACCCGAACGATTATTTGAAAGCGAAAGAATTTCTTATGCGTAGCAAAGATCCGAATTTCAAAAAATCTCAGCACGACGATCTTCTCAGCATGGAAACAGGTCTTTTGCAATACAAGGGAAATTTACATTTCCACTTCTGCCCTTGCATAAACGAAAGCCTTGACAGCATTCCTAAAGATTGCGACCGTAACGAAGTGGCAAGAATAATAGGCCATATCATCGACAAAGCTATACATTCCAATTATTTCATCTATAAAAACAATTACATCGCATATGATGTTGTCAACGAATGTTCCCGATTTAGCGACAAATACTCTGAAGCCGACAAGGATGCATTCAATTCTTATCTTGACAACCAAATCAAAAAGACCGACATACAACTGGATGACAATGATTGTCAATTCATGAAGCACATGATGTTGATAATGTATGCCAATCCTCTTACGAACCAACTTGCTGCATTAGATGAATAATCGATAAAATAAAGTTTTTACGGCATGAGACTCCAATGGATTCCGCTTATTATAGCAATAATAATAAATCTTGCCTCCGACTTTTATATATACGACAAGTTAAAAACGGCATTCAAGCCCAAATGGATAAGACATGCTCATTTAGCTTTGTCGGCGATTCTTTTCATCTACATAATCATAGCTGTCTCCATTCCCAACCGATCGGTCGGGAACACAGGTCTTGTGGCCATAATGTGGATGCTGTATAGCTACTTCTCTTTCTACATTCCAAAATATTTCGCGATAATTATTCTATGGTTATGCAAAATTCCAAAATTATGGAAAAGCAAGCAAGTGCCATATTCGGGAATAATAGCGACATTGATTGGAATAATGGTATTTGCCTCAATGTGGTGGGGTGCGCTTGTCACTCGAACCGACTATGAAGTCAAAGAAATTACGCTACAATTCGACAATCTGCCATCTCAATTCGACGGGTATCGCATGGTGCAATTTTCCGATCTTCACGTCGGAAGCTATGCAGGAGACACTACCTATGTCGCCGAACTTGTAGATGCCATCAACGGGTTAGATGCCGACATAATCTTTTTTACCGGAGATCTTGTCAACAGGCAAACAGATGAAGTATTGCCATTCGTTCCAATCCTAAGCAGGCTCAACGCTCCCGATGGAGTATTTTCGATACTTGGCAATCATGATTATGGTGATTACAAAAACTGGGAATCACCCGAAGCTAAAATCCAGAATAACCTGTGGATGGCTCAGCTGCAAGCCAACATGGGATGGAACCTGATGAACAATTGCGACACAGTGATTAATCGTGGAAATCAGTCAATAACATTAATAGGCGTCGAAAACTGGGGAGAGCCACCATTCTCGCAATATGGCAAATTGTCAACAGCCCATCCCGCATTGAACGACGATAATTTCAAAATACTATTGTCACACAATCCCAAGCATTGGCGTGGCGAAGTGCTTCCGGAGTCAAATATCGACTTGATGCTGTCGGGCCATACTCATGCCATGCAAATTGAAATCAACCTGTTCGGAACCCGATTGTCCCCTTCGGCATGGGTCTATCCCGAATGGGGCGGAATATACGAAGAAAACGGTCAGATATTATATGTCAATATAGGCATAGGCGAAGTAGCCATCCCAATGAGAATTGGTGCTACGCCCGAAATCACTTTAATAACCCTAAAAAAGGCTGGATAACGTGGATGACATTTTCAACATAATATCCCAAAGGACTGGCATAACCGAAAAAGCTGTCCGAAAGACCATCGACATGCTCAATGACGGTGCCACAATACCATTTATCAGCCGATATAGGAAAGAAGCTACCGGAGGATTGAATGAATTACAGATACAATCCATTTCCGACGAGTACAAGACACTCGATGAATTAGCTAAAAGGCGTGAATTCATATACGAAGCAATTGTCAATGCAGGAAAAATGACCGAAGAGCTATCCGGACGAATTGCAAATTGCTGGAATGCTCAGGAATTGGAAGACATATATCTGCCGTTCAAGCCCAAACGACGTACTCGCGCCGAGGTGGCAAGGTCGCTCGGACTCGAACCGTTAGCGAAAATAATAATGTCGCAACATGCATGCGACATAGAATCGAAAGCCGAAAGATTCCTTAATGATGATGTTGAAAATGTCGAACAAGCCATAAACGGAGCATCCGACATAATAGCCGAATGGATCTCTGAAAATGAGAAAATCAGGAACATCGTAAGGTCTTCATTCAGAGCTACCGCGCAAATATCATCAAGAGTAATCAAAGGGAAAGAAATAGAGGGCGAAAAATACCGAAACTATTTCGACTGTCATGACTCTTTGCGAAACATATCATCCCACAGGTTGCTGGCAATGCGCCGAGGAGAAAAAGAGGGCTTCTTGAAAATCTCAATCACAAACGACGACGAAACTGCTTTGCGCAATATCAGGCATGTGACAATCAAAAGCAACTGTGAAGCATCCGACATCGTGGAAAAGGCTTCTTGCGACAGTTACAAACGCCTCATCAGGCCTTCGATTGAAACTGAATTTGCAACTGAATCTAAAGAAAAGGCCGACGATAAAGCAATAGAACTGTTCGCTACAAACCTGAGACAATTATTGTTTGCTCCACCTTTAGGACACAAGCGGGTTCTTGCAATAGACCCAGGATTCCGTACAGGTTGCAAAGTAGTATGCCTTGACGAACAAGGAAATCTGCTTCATGATTGTGTCATCTACCCCACTCCGCCTCGCAGCGACTTTGACGGTGCAAAAAAAACATTGTTTGCCCTAATTCAAAAATACAAAATCAACGCCATATCCCTTGGAAATGGGACAGCAAGCCGCGAGACCGAGCAATTTCTTTCTTCAATCGGCCTGCCCGAAAATGTGAAAATATATGTCGTGAATGAAAGTGGAGCATCAATTTATTCAGCTTCGCAAGTCGCTCGCGACGAATTTCCCGACAAAGATGTAACCGTGAGAGGCGCAGTTTCCATTGGGCGACGATTACTCGACCCTCTTGCCGAACTGGTAAAAATTGACCCAAAATCAATCGGTGTTGGACAATACCAACATGATGTCGACCAAAACAAACTGAAACACGCCTTGAACTTCACTGTAGAAAGCTGCGTGAACAATGTAGGCGTGAATGTAAACACAGCATCTCCACAATTACTTTCCTACATCTCCGGACTTGGCCCCGTTTTAGCTCGAAACATAGTGAAATATAGAGCAGAAAATGGTGATTTTTTGTCTCGTTCCGACTTGTTGAAAGTCCCTAGAATGGGAGAAAAGGCATTCAAAATGGCAGCCGGATTCCTGCGCGTGCCATTAAGCGATAATCCGCTTGACAATACTTCGGTGCACCCCGAACGATACGCCCTTGTCAAGCAAATAGCTCGCGATAATGGCTGCTCGGTCATTGAATTGATTCAAAACAAGCAACAGCGTGATAAAATCGACCTGAAACGATATATATCGGATGAAGTAGGAATGCCTACTCTTACCGACATCATGGCCGAGCTTGAAAAGCCAGGCCGGGATCCACGAACCGATTCTACAAAAATGATATTTGACAATACTGTCAATTCCATCGAAGACCTATACGAAGGAATGGAACTTTCGGGAATTGTATCCAACATAACTCAATTTGGCATTTTTGTCGATATCGGTGTCCACACAAGCGGCCTCGTCCACATCTCCGAGATTAGTGACAAATTCATCTCCTCGCCATCCGATGTGGTCAAATTGGGAGAAATCGTGAAAGTGAGAATAATAAATGTGGACAAAGGAAGAAACAGAATATCTCTATCAATGAAAAATATAAAACAATGAACTCTCTTGTCATCAGTATTGGAAGCAACAGCCGCGACAGGCAATGGCAAATGGAACATGCCATCCTTTGGCTGAAAAAACAATTAAACGGGACCAAGGTGTCTTCAATATACAATTCAGAAGCATCCAATCATTGCGACCCGGATTATCTGAATGCCGTCATGTATGGAGAATGCAAGCATGACCTTGCCACAATTACTCAAAAAGTAAAGGAATACGAAACAATATGCGGCCGCACACCTGCAAGCAAGTTGACCGGCAATATTCCAATGGATCTCGACATTGTCATCTGGAACGGAGAAACAATACGTTCCACCGATTTCAATCAAGCATATTTCCAAAAAGGATGGAATGAAATTAAAGATTCCATTTGACATCCATACACTTTGATGGAAATAACGTATATCGGCCATAGCGGTTTCGCAATTGAACTTGATAATGGCAGCACATTAATCTTTGATTATTTCAAAGATAATGAGGATGTCGCCGATGCCATAATAAAAAAAGCCGGCAAGTTGCTTGTATTTGCATCCCACAGTCATCCCGACCATTTCAACCATGAAATATTCAATTGGCACGCCACTGTCTCACATGAGCCATGCTACATACTGTCAAACGACATAAGGAAGAAACTCAAGCGGCAGCATTTTGACAAAATTCCGCCTCACACAAGTTTCATGCACGCAAATGAAACACTTGAATGCAAGAACCTTGTCATTAGATCATTCGAGTCAACCGACATTGGCGTTTCTTTCCTTATCGAATATGACGGATTATTCATTTTTCATGCAGGCGACTTAAACAATTGGCATTGGCAAGAAGAATCCACACCTCAGGAAATAAAACAGATGCAGTCGCGCTTCCTCTCCATTTTAAAGAGAATAAAAACTATCACGACCGATATTCATATTGCCATGTTCCCTGTAGACCCACGGATAGGTGGAGATTTTTCCCTCGGTGCACGGCAGTTTGTCAATATGTTTAAAGTCGATAATTTCATCCCTATGCACCAGTGGGGCGACTTTGAGAAGTCATGTAATTTCGGCCTTTACCGGAATTCCAACTTTGGCAAGTATCATTGCATGCACGACGGCGACAAGCTATCGATAAAATAAAGGCTATATATTTACACTCAAAACATAATTTTATGAAAACCCGATTTGACCACTTCAATTTCAACGTCTCAGATCTCAATAAAAGCATTAAATTCTACAATGACGCTCTCAACCTTGTGGAAAAAAGCCGCATTGTCGCTCCTGATGGCTCATTTATAATAGTATATCTCACCGACAACAATTCCGACTTTTTGCTTGAACTGACTTGGCTGAAGGATCATCCACAAAAATACGACCTTGGAGAAACCGAGTTTCACTTATGCGTAAGAATAGAAGGCGACTACGACCAGACACGGCAGTTCCACAAAGATATGGGTATCGTATGCTTTGAAAATACCGAAATGGGCTTATACTTCATCGAAGACCCGGATGGATACTGGATTGAAATATTACCGTTAACAAAATAACCCCTTGCATCATGGAAATTAAAAATAAAAACATAAACAATAAGCCTGGCAAAAAAGCAGTATCATTCAAATGGTTGGCAGTCTTGTTCTTGATAATTTCACTCGTATTTCTCATAATGCCCGTCGATTTCGATGGCCCAATAGTAGGCTTCATCGATGACTTTTTCCTCTTTATGGCGGCATTTTGCTTTGCGTTCAGCCAATTTTCAAAGAAAGCCACACCTATGGTTAAGAAACAACTATACGTTATTTCTTTGACATTTTTGATTCTTGCCATCCTGTGGCTTGCCATCCTCATGTACTCCCCCATCCTGCATTGGGTTGCATGATGGTTGCCCGGCACATCTATGACAATTCATGATAAATAAATGATTTCGCCACAGCATGAGTGTTATCCTACATCCACACAAAGTTTGCATAGAATCGCCAAGTTAAAGCAATACCACATTTCTAATACACAATAGAATTTAATTTTCGAGAACTATAAAATCTATAAAAAGTTGTGCCCGACACGAATACAGGGAATAATTATGAAAAGGAAACTATTAATTTTATTATTTGTGCTAATTTATTCATGGTCTTATTCGCAAGAAATATGGTTAGGACAAGAAATACATCCCGAAAAATGGATTGAAGAAAACGACATTGACTCAATAGAAACATATTGCCGACAACGGCTGTTTTTCACATATGGTGGCTATGCAGACGGAGATGTATGGATAAACCCAATTGATAATGATACGGCAGATAAAGTAATAAAACTACTGCGACATGGTGTTTATTTAAATAATCCCGAGTGCCAGTTCATGTTAGCTTGTGTTTTGTCAGGGAATAAAACAATACGCGGTTATGATGACGACTATAATGAAATAATCCTACCAACACCCGAAGACTATAAATATCTTGATGACGAGGAAGCTAAAAGATATTTTAAGCTCTATCTTAACAATCCTAAAATGGACAAAGAATCAGGAGCATTTGGTTATTCGATTGATCAAATAATTATGCTTATTAATAATGCATATCCTGATTTGCTGAATTATAATGCAAAAAGCGAAAAATGACTTTTAAAAGAAAGAGGCTACTGATGTCATTAAACATTTGAATCAGAAGTATTGAGAGATAAATAAAAGCCTCGATTTAAAAGTGAAGCAGCTCAAATTCTATTTTGAACTGCTTCATTTGCATTTGGATATGGCATAAAAATTTTGCTATATAACGAAATGCAAAATCTATCGCCTTACGATAACTTTCTCAATGTACTCACCTATTTTAACTATATAGATGCCATCATTATCAACATTGATTACTTCATTGCCCGAAGCATTAGCCACGGCCTTGATGCACATTCCATCTATAGTATATACATTTACTGGAATACCTGCAAATCCGTCTACGACGATATTGCCATTGGAAGCATATACTTTACCTTCTGCAAAAATACCATTCACGCTCGACACGGTTTGCACTTTCACATTGTCGATTGCAACAAATGCACCCGGTTCAACTTTTGCCCTGAACCCGATTTGAATACGCTTGGCACCCTTGTACTTATCCAATGGCAAAGAATATTCAGTCCATTCGCCCACGTTGGCTGTCATGACAGCTTCCTGCTCAAACAAGGAGCCGTCGGCAGTCACCTCGACACTTAATTCAGCATTATTGTCGCTGTTAAGATAATAAAATACTAAACAAGGATTCTCCAATGAAGAAATATCCATAATAGGAGTTTCCAAACGAGATTCCACCGTAGAACCTTCATTATTCAAGCACATGGCATAACCGTTGTCTCCATCTTGCGATAACGGAGTAGCATCCCTGTACATAGCCCACCCGTTACTGCCGGCCAGTGCGCCTACCGACCATGTTTGCGTTGAAACACTTCCATCGGCGAACGATTCAACAAATGGAGTTGACAATGGAGTTCCAAGCATGATTCCGAATAAAGAATACTCCCCTGCACCACCGGCCGATACTGCACGAATGGCACCCGACACATAAGTTTGAACCTGTGCCGGCGTAGAGGTTAACAAATAATTAGTATCAGTTATTCCTGTCGCCATGTCAATCCACATGCCGAAAATATATGATGCGTAAGAATAAGTTAGAGTCGACACATCGATTGCTCCGCCATTGACTCCGATTTCGGATGGAGCATCCCAAATAACATTTGTGCTCCAATCATCTGATTCGCCCCATACGGCACGCAAATTTCTAACGTTTGACGGAATATCAACGCCGACAAACACATTCTTTTTAGCGTCACGACCTCGGCCTTGTTCGCCATATACAATGACATTAAACTCGTTCACACCTTGTACCGCATCAAATACATAAGAATATTCTCCTCCCGGCACTGCGGTTGTTTCAGTCTTTATTAATTGTTCCCCCTTGTATATTTCAATTTTCTCAATCGAGCCAAGAACTTCTCCATTTATTGTTTTTTCCGGGGCATTAAATGAAAGCGACACTTTCAACCCGCCTGCGTTGTCAGCACTGAGTACATAATTATACACTGAATCGGGAGCCGATGTTGAAATATATTTTTCAACTGAAATGTCATCAACATATAATTTATAAGACATGGTGGAATTTGCATGCTGGATGCCGAAATAATATTCGCCATCTTCCTTCACTTCCACTACACATTCATTCAATATGTATTCATCTCCACTTGCCGTGAATTCTCCTAATTGATTTGTCATGTCGGCAATCGTATTGCCTTTACCAAATGCAGCAGTCAAATTCTCGTGATAGAAAGTTCCGTAACCTTTTGTGTTAAACGAGAACTTATACAACCAGTCAGAAGTCAAATGAATCGGAGGTGTTATCAACCAGTCGCCTGACACACCGTCGTCACTTTCATTGCTTGCCGCTTCATCTTCCCATTGCCAATTATTTTCATCCTTATTAAAATCTATGGCAGTATATATGTCCAACGCATCGGATGAATCGAAACTTTCCATATATGGCACTTCAAATGCAGGACCGTACATTATCTTATTAGATTCGGCAAGTTCGCCTTCCTTCTCGGCAATGGCAACAACCTGATAATAATAATTGCCCATGACATCAGGTAGAACATCGGTAATCGAGGTTTCTGTCGTTCCCTCATGCAACACAACATTACCAGGGAAACGTGTAACCTTGTATTTCAACAAAGATGCATCAAAATACCCCCCGTTGACACCTGTCGTAGGTTCTTCCCAGCTAACAGTGGCGACATTCCCGTCCAATGTGAAATTCAAATTGCTCACTTTTTCCGGTATATCAATTCCGGCCCAAGTAAATATCTTTGTTCTTTCACCCTCACCAGCTTCATTGGCCAGTATGACCTGTATGTTGTGCAAGCCATCCAAGAATGTGTGCTCATATGCAAATTCTTCTCCTGCATTTATTGTCGACGATGCCAAATTCACTTTTTCATAGTCAATATACATTTCAATATCAAGAGGACCGGATAACGAACTTCCATCGTAGGCATATTGCGGAGCTGTGAATTTTATGGCACAATCAAAACCTCCGGGCTCGTCATATTCCACTCTCAAGTCTTTTACTTCTCCCGGAGCCTTATCATTAACGGTCGGTATGGCATACAATCCCAAAAATTCCATTGTCCCGGGGAATGTCCCTATCAATGTGGACTCACCGCTTGTCAAATCCACTTCGCGCAAAGTCGCATTCAGTTGACCATCGAGTGCTGCCCAAAACATGCGACCCGAATTCATATCTATTGTCGCACTTTGGCTGTAAACAGGATTAATGCCTGTTGCACCCACCAAAGTCAACGAACCTGTTTCTTTATTGATGTTATACAAATTACCGTCATCAGCGATTCCATACAAGATTCCGTCGGCAGTAAACGAGAATGTATAAAACACACCTTCCATGTCCAATACTGCAACTTGTTGTGGTGTTCCGGTCAACTTGTCTATCGTACACAATCTCACGCCGGATCCGTCCTCGGTAAGGAACTGCCCATATATAGTGCCTGTGCTCTTGTCATAAGCCATTGCGCTCGATGCATAATTGGCATAAGAAGTGACTAAATTAGTTTCTGATTGGAGTTCCCAACTGTCAGCATCCCATACATAATATGTAATGCCGAGAATTTGCCCATTATAGCTTGCCACTCTATAAGCGCAATACATGCCATCGACATAAGTCGCAGCCGACACATTGAATTTCGTATTTATCGCCAATGGAGACAATTCCAACGGTGCAGCAGCCGGCATCGAATAAATTCCAAATTTGCCATCTTCCGAAACATCCCACAAAGATGAATAAATCATGCATCCACGCAATTCTATCGGTTCATCGGCATCAGCAATCTGCATCACGGGTAATACATTATTTCCAACCTGTCGCATGCCGATAGTGGCATTTTCGACCGAATTTAGAACTTTGAATCGTTCCATCAGCTTCGTTGTGTCGTGTGCATTTATTATTGGTATGCAAAGCAACGATAACAACAATAAAAAATAAGATAAGTTCGTTTTTTTCATGAATTTTGTAATTTGGTAATTGAGAATTACAAATAACCGAAATAAACACCATTATATCAAAATTTGATGTTTTGCAATTCGTCAATCTTGTGAATTTGCAAAAAATTCATGCATTTCCTGTCTGAATTTAGATGGCGGAACACCTGTTTCTTTCAAAAAAGCCCGATAAAACGAAGAGAGGGAATTATACCCGAGCATATCGGACAATGCTTTCAATGGAATATCCTCTTGCGGATTTGACAATATGGCAGTTGCCTCTTTCATCCTATAAGAATTGACATAAGCCGCAAATGAGGTTCCATTATCAGCTAATGCTTTTGATATATATGTCCTATTTGAATGCAACAATTCGCACAACTTGTCCATCGACAAATCCTTATTCCTATACAAATGATTCTTATTCATCATAAGCTCCATTTGTTCAAACAATTCCATACTTTTGCCTTTGACACCGGCATCATCTTTTTCAATATTTTTCTTGTTTAATGCCAGCAACTGCCGTTCTCGTTGCTTATAATCTTCATATTGTCTCACCAATTTCCTATACATCTGTCGATTGCGCATATACAAAATATAAAGTGATATCAATATCACGGCAACAATGCAACACAGTAATACGGCAATCTGCAACTTGCGATTCTTCTCTAAAAGCAACAATTGATTCTTGGACAGCTCATTTTCGGCCTTTTCAGTTTCATATTTTAAAACCATGTTGCTGAATGAACGTTCTCGGTCTATGTTGAACAAACTGTCATACAGCAACTTGCTCTTATTTTCAAAATATCCTTTTTCTCTAATCTTGGCCAGCTCCTTATAAAAAGCATATCGCATGTGATATTCCTTATTGGATTCGGCCACCGTCAATCCCATCCTGAACAATGAATCGGCTTTCGCCATATTCCCTTGAGATGACATAAATTTGCCATATTGCAGCAGACCCTCGGAATATATTGAAGGTTTAAGGTTTGTCGTGTCTTTCAATGCCGTAAAAAAATAGGAACATGCATCATCTGTCTTATTCATTGATGCACACACCATACCACATAATATTTCACTTTCCCTTACATCCGACTTCATCGACTGCGCAATGCTATTAGCTTCTTTCGCATATTCCAATGCGTCATCATAATCCTTTTGCAAATAATACATCGACGCGAGATCGGCTGAGCCCAGATATTTGACATACGGACTTCCGGTAGAAATTCCTCCTTCATACACTTGCCGGGCATATTTTATTCCGGTTGAATCCTGCCTGTAATAGTATAACTGGGCAATATTGCTCAGAATGATGTAGTAATTTATTTCATCTCCCCTTTTCTCGGCATATTGCAATGCCTCGTGAAAATATGCCAATGCAGTGTTATAGGTTAAAGAAGTTTTTCGAGCGTTGATGCCCAAGCCATTGGCGACAACCATGTTAAGATAATCATCATGTACTGAATCGGCATAAATGGCTACCTCGCCAAAATATTTATACATCATCCTCGGATTATCCGACAATGCATAGGCTTGACCTATGTAGGCTCCTGTAAATGCTTGTAATTTTCTATCACCGTTTTTACAAGCCGATTCATAATGCGGCACCGCTTTTATTATGAGAGAATCATACTCGCCTTTTTGCATGTACTCTCCCAAATATTTGCCTAATTCCTCTATTGAGTCCTCATTGGATGATACAATGGATGAAGAAGTGGCATTTGTACCGGCACACCCCATCAATAAACACGAAATACACAATAGTGTCCAAACCTTTAAACACACAATCGTCGCTCTCATCTCAAAAGTAAATCCAACTTTGTAGAATAAACAAAAAAGCCAGACTTCATTTGAATAATGGAATCTGACTTTATTTACTCGAACCTTGCGGAAAGACAGGGATTCGAACCCTGGATACAGTTACCTGTATAACGGTTTTCGAGACCGCCCCGTTCGGCCACTCCGGCATCTTTCCATTGCATTCGCAATTGCGAGTGCAAAGTTAATAAATTACTTTAAATAATGGCAACAAAAAACATCTTTTTATTGTCACCAAAATCGTTTTATCACCTTACGATTGCTATCTCGTTGAGACCTTGAACTTTATAATTCAGATAATTCCTTTATTCTCATCAATGGGTCTTCCGACTTAAATACGAAATTACCCGCAACAAGCATGTCGGCACCTGCTTCTTTCAACAATTTCCCGGTTTCAAGATTCACTCCTCCGTCAACTTCTATCAAAGCCTTGGAATTACGCTTGGTTATCAATTCACGCAATTCCTCTACTTTGTTCAAAGTATTGCCAATGAATTTCTGCCCTCCAAATCCGGGATTAACTGACATGAGCAACACAAGGTCAACATCTGCTACTATGTCTTGCAACATGCAAACCGGCGTTGCTGGATTCAATGTGACACCTGCTTTCATCCCTGCATTCTTAATTTGCTGCACCACCCTGTTCAGGTGCGGACACACCTCATAATGCACATTCATTATTTCAGCTCCGCAATCCTTCACCTCATTAACGAACTTTTGAGGCTCGACTATCATGAGATGAACATCAAGCGGCTTGTTACATGCCTTCTGCACATATTTCATGACAGGAAATCCAAATGAAATATTTGGGACAAACACGCCATCCATTACATCAAGATGAAGCATGTCGGCTTTACTGGCATTTATCATCTCAAGGTCTTTGTTCAAATTGCCGAAATCGGCCGAAAGTAGCGATGGAGATACTAACATGATATTTAATTATAATTCGACTATGACATTATTTTTCAGGCATTACCTTGGCTGCCGGTTTTTTCTTGAAAGCGTGGTACAAAATGAATATCACAATCAATGCAATCACGGCGTAGCCTACATAATTGAGATACTGGTTGTAATGCTCTATGTTTGCACGCAATTCAGCTTCTTCCACAAATGTGCTTAACCAATATCCAAGCACGGCAAGGACCACATTCCACAAGCCTGCACCAAGAGTAGTATATAACAAGAATTTACCAAAATGCATACGAGCCAAACCGGCAGGAATTGAAATCAACTGACGTATGGCTGGAAGCAACCGGCCTATGAAAGTCGATATTGCGCCATGTTTATCGAAATATACTTCAGCCTGATGTATTTTTTCACCATTGAGCAAACACATGTGTCCGAAACGACTGTCGGCAAACTTATACACAAGTGGCCGCCCAATCCACATTGCAACATAATAATTAAAAATAGCTCCAATCATCGCTCCGATTGTTGCAAAAACAACAACTAAATAAATATTAAGTCCGCTACCGGGCTGCATGGCCTTGAAAGCCGCAGGCGGGACTACAATTTCGGAAGGAAATGGAATGAATGAACTTTCAATTGCCATCAACAACGTAATGTAGCCATAGTTCATGTTTTCCATAAACCATTCGTAAATTGCGAGTGTATCCATACTGTTTTTTATTGATAATGTTTTTAATTCGTCACAAAATTAATCATTCTGTCATAATTACACAACATAGCCGTTTTCTTCAAGCATCTTTTGATAAATGCGGGCTTTTTGGTCGATTGACATGGGATAGGCCCGTGATGTCGATGGCATTCTGTACATTTTCACAATCTTTTTGCCCGTCGAAACCTCGACATGTGCACCTACTTTCGGAACAGTTACCCCAAACTGCGTCGCCACGACAAATGCTGCTTTCTCCCCCGTGGCTACAACGACATCGATGGATTCGTGTTGCAACAACATCTTTTTGACATCTACAGGTTCTATTATGTGCAGGTATTTATCCGAAGCATTACCCTTTTCACGATAAACCTTATAGGCTGTATCATACATGGCAATCCTATTATCCACAAGAAAACTCCTTATCCGTTCGCAATCAAACGCTCCGGTTGAACCTTCTATGAAAAAATCCTTGTCTTTATGGAATATGATGCCCATTATGCGCCACATGTCATTTATCTTGTTAGGATAAAAGAATTCCATCGACCATTTCTCAGGTTTCGGAGGGAATGTACCTAAAAACAATATTTTGGCTCCATCATAAACAAATGGGGCAAACGGATGTGTTTCTATCTCTTTTTCATCAATATGCATGATTTTCCTTTAATTACGAGCCTTTTCCCGACTTACGACTTATTTAACTTGATGCACTACTTGATTAACGGTCATTACTTGTGATTATTTTAAAATAATTATTACATTTGCATATAATTTTAAGTTGAAAAAAATTAAGTATGAAGTTCAATCTATCACTTATCCTAACGTCTATACTATTAATTTTGAGTAGTTGCGGATCTACAAAGAAAATCCCCTACATGATAGACGCCGAAACAATTCCGCAAAGCGTGTTGCAACAGGCATCTCAAGCATCAGAGCCAATAGTGATGCCAGGAGATTTGCTCGACATTACCGTGACAAGCATCAACCTCGATGCAGTGAGACCTTTTAATAAAATCGACTTCCTGCAACAATTGGCAGCAAGCACCCTTACAAACAACAATAACTACGACCAAAACAAATCAATATATTATCTTGTCGACAATGATGGATACATAGAATTTCCCGTTCTCGGCAAATTGTATGTAAGCGGCAAGTCAAAAGAAGAAATCAAGGAAATGATTGTAAGTGGCATATATCCCAAATATTTGACCGAAAAGCCCGGAGTCGACATTCGTTTCAAGAATTTCAAAGTATCGGTACTTGGTGAAGTGAAATCTCCGGGAGTTTACACTGCATCAAATGAACACATCACCATATTTGAAGCCATCGCCCTCGCCGGAGACCTGAACATAACAGGTATGCGCGAAAATGTAATGCTCATAAGGACAAATGCCGATGGCAGCAAGAACATTCAGCGTCTTAACCTTAACGATAAGAACATCGTGCTTTCTCCATACTACAACTTGCAACAAAACGATGTGATTTATGTCCAGCCAAACTCATCAAAGGCTCGGTCTTCATGGTCGATTCCTCCTGCATTGTCATTGACTCTAAGCTCGATAGGTACTGTGATTTCGATTGCCACCCTTGTAGTCACGATTGTAAAATAACGCGAATAAAATTCACAATAACATAAAAGCATGGCTATACAGTCATGCTTTTATTATTTTACCAGAGGGGAGCATCCATGTAGCAATCCTATTCATTATTCTTCGGCTTCTATATGCAAATATTTACCTTGCCACAAGCAATCGCAAAAAACAATCTTGTTATCATGTTCTCCTTTATACTCTAAAATATCTGCGACACGGTTATGACCTACAATCTGTGTAAATCCGTGTAAAGGATTGACAAGTTCTCTCCTATCTGCCCAAAATATGCCTCCAAGGGCTCCATGCCATCCTCCTCTCAATTCACCGACTCTACACAATGCCGGCATTTGAGCTTCCGACGGATGGTTTAATTGTTCACCTATCGGCTTTGAAATATCTCCATGGAAATCATCATCCCACCATTCTTGAGATATGCCTGCGTGAGTAAATATCCTATTACCTGCTTGATAGGCATATTGAAACAAATCATTATTTTCAAGAAACATACGCGAGACTTCACCACTTATCACATAATCAAAACGAGTTCCCATAGCAATGTCTTCGCAGAAATAATGCATGTCATGATTGCCTAACAGCAATATGACATCATCAGGCCGACTCCTTTTTAGGTTAATTATATCATAAAGGTTCGCAATTAATTTTTTTCGGTTCACGCTCACATAAGGATCCAAATAATCGCCAAGAAACACAATTTTGCACTCTTGATGCATCTCCACAATGCTCTTCCAATTGTCCAATCCATGCACATCACCTATGGCTACAATTGGTTTCCGACTTCCAATTTCAACTTTCATCTGTTCAGAATAAATAATAATAACACGTTTTTTCACAATTGATTCATCACATAGCACATTAATGAGTATGAAAAAAGGTGAAAGCTAAACAATCTTTTTAGCCTTCACCTTATATTCTCAATATAAACTCAGTCTCTGTATTATTCAGCGGCAGGAGTTTCTTTTGCTTCGTCTGTGTTTTCAGCAGCTTCCTCAGCGGCAGCCTTGGCAGCATCTTCTGCGGCCTTAGCCAATTCTGCTTTCTTCTTTGCTACGATTTCAGCCTTAGCGTTCTTCTTAGCAATTTCATCCTCCAAACGAGCTTTTTCAGCTGTTGCACGAGCTTCGTTTACTTTATTCTTGATAGCGTCGAGTTTTGATTCTTTTTCTTTCTTCCACGCTTCAAAACGTTTCTGAGCTTCTTCTTCGGTGAATGCGCCCTTCTTTACACCGCCTTGCAAGTGCTTCATGAGCATAACACCTTCACGAGACAAAATGTTACGAACAGTATCGGTTGGAATTGCTCCCGCGTTTACCCAATACAATGCTCTCTCAAAATTTAAACTTATTGTAGCAGGATTAGTATTAGGGTTATAAGAACCAATCCTTTCAATAAATTTACCATCTCGTGGTGCCCTGCTATCGGCGATCACAATTGGATAGAACGCATAACCCTTGCGGCCATGACGTTGTAATCTGATCTTAGTTGCCATTCTAAATTTTGTTTAAATTTTTATTTTTAACATAAATAGAGGGAACAAAACTGTTCCCTCTTCGTTGTCCAGGAAGGACTCGAACCCTCACAGGCGGAACCAGAATCCGAAGTGCTACCATTACACCACTGGACAATTTTTTCGTTGCAAAGGTACTACTTATTTTTTAATAAACAATAGCCTAAACTCTTTTTTTATTTCTTCTACATCAATCGGCCTCGATTTACGCCCTGTTTTCATCGTTTCAACTCGACAGGCAATGCCGATTGTATCTTTTCAAAACACTGCGACATGACATTTTCCAAATCATGACTGCTTCCAGGTGCCGGATGTATTGGCTCATGAATTGTCAAAGTTATTTTCCCGGGCCTTATTTGGAAAGTAGTTCGTGGCATGACCTTGAACGAGCCATCGATCGTAATTGGCACGATGGGTAAATTGAATTCAACACCCAACTTGAATGCACCGCGCTTGAAATCACGCATCTTGCCATCCCATGTGCGCGCACCTTCCGGGAAAATAACCAACGACATTCCGTCACGCAAGCGTTCCTTGGCTTCATCCATAGTAGTCTTTATCGACTGCGCCGATGAACGATCTACCATTATGTGACCGGCGCATTTGCATGCAATTCCCACAAATGGAATCTTTTCAAGGCTTTTTTTCATCATCCACCTGAAGTTATGCCCTAAAAAGCCATATATGGAAAATATGTCGTATGCTCCTTGATGATTAGCGACAAACACATAAGAAGTTTTTTTGTCTATTAAATGCCGGTTTTTAACTTCAATGCTCACAAAAAGCAACCAGCACCAGCATTTCGCCCAAAAACTTGCAGGATAATATCCACCCCATCGACCCAAGCCGACAAGACTCAATAATATTGTCACCAATGCGACGACTATGGTCAATACGACCAAAATGGGAATGGCTATCACCCATTGATAAATGCTGAAAATACACCTCATGACAATGTTTTTATTTTATATGATGTCTTCAATCCTCGCCAAAGCATGCAAATACCATGCAAATTTAATAATGCCAAATAATAAATGCAATATCCGAACCCAACATTCGGATATTGCATTTACATGTATTTCTAATTATCAACAAAATTCTTATTGCCAGTTTTATTTTGCCTTGGCTTCAACGTCAGGAGCAATTAATTTGTAACCCTTTCCGTGTATATTGATAATCTCAATGGACGGATCTTCTTTCAAGTGTTTGCGCAATTTTGTTATATACACGTCCATGCTTCTTGCATTGAAATAATTATCGTCAATCCATATAGTCTTCAATGCGAAGTTTCGTTCAAGTATTTCATTCACATGTGCACACAACAGGCTTAAAAGTTCAGATTCCTTAGTGGTCAATTTTGTCACTTTGTCATCAACCATCAACACCTGTTTTTGCGTGTCGAATGTGAACTTGCCTATCTTGTACATTGTGATTTCTTTGCCTTTCTTGCCTTTCACACGGCGCAAAATGGCTTCAATACGGAATACCAGTTCTTCCATGCTGAAAGGTTTCGTGATATAATCATCGGCTCCGATCTTAAAACCTTCAAACACGTCTTCCTTAAGCGATTTGGCAGTCAAGAATATGATAGGCACTTCACTATTTACCGTGCGTATTTCCTGAGCAAGCGCAAATCCGTCTTTTTTCGGCATCATCACATCAAGCACGCACAAGTCGTATTTTCCTTTCAGAAAAGCCTTGTAGCCGGCTTCTCCATCAGCGAAAAGGTCAGCATTGAATCCTTTTGCCTGTAAATATTCCCTTAAAAGCATGCCAAGATTTTCATCATCTTCGCATAGCAGGATACGCAATCTTTCTTCCATAATGATATATTTATTATTTTAATAATGGTAATGTTATTATGAAATTAGAACCGACATTAAGCTCACTTTCCACTCTTATGTCACCCTTCAATTCAGTAATCATCTTGTGTACATAAGCAAGTCCAAGCCCGAATCCCTTGACATCATGCCTGTTTCCGGTAGAAACACGGTAGAATTTTTCAAAAATCTTCTTTTGGTCCTCTTTCTTTATGCCCATGCCATTGTCGCCTATTACGATTTCAAGGCGGTTGTCTCCAATGTTTCGCGTCGACACTTTCAATTCCAGTGGCACGTCGTCTCGTCGATACTTGAGCGCGTTGTCAAGTAAATTGAATATGACATTTGTAAAATGCATCTCATCGACATTGACAATAGAATCCTCGGCATCGAGCTGCGATTCTATCTTTCCTCCATATTTCTCGACTTTTATCTTATAAGTATTTACGATGTTGGCAATAGCCGCATTGGCATCAACCTCTTGTAATTTCAATGTGGCTTTTTGCTTGTCAAACATTGACATCTGCAAAACCTTCTCGACTTGGAACCTCAATCGTTTAGTTTCATCATTGATGACAGTTGAAATGTGCTGCATCATCATCGGGCTCTTTCTCACGCTGTCGTCGTTCAACATTTGTGCCGCCAGCGATATTGTCGATATCGGTGTTTTGAATTCATGAGTCATGTTATTGATGAAATCATTTTTCATCTCGGTCAGCTTCTTTTGCCTAAAGGCTAAAATTATCGTGTACAAGAACACGGCCAACAGGATGAACGAGAATACAAACGATGGCACCATGAATTTTATGGACGAAAATATGTAATCGCTCTTTGTCGGGAACGTCACTTTCAAGTAATTCATCTTGTTCACCGGATCATTGGGGAACACGACTTGCGAATATGTATCCTTGCGCTCGTCATCATTGAAATTGGCCGACTTATATATCACCGTGCCATTGCGAGTCACCAAAGCATACTCAAAAGGCAAATCAAGGCCGTTGCTTTCAAGCTCCACTTGCAGATACTTCCTCACCACTGCCGAGTCGGCTCTTTCCTCTATCGGTCGATTGGAAGCTTGGGCAAGAATGTTCAGAATAACCTCATTCAACACACCCTGCTGATACAAATATTGGCCTTTCAATATTTTCTGCATGTTGCTGTAACTGTCGTTCAGCCCTTTTACATTGTCGCCCGACTCTGTATTGATGGCATTCAATGTACCTTTTATCCTATAATTGGAAGTTCCGTCGGGTGATTTGAGCGAGTATTCAAAACTTTTTGTGGAACTATTACTGAAATCGGTGTAAAAGTTCGACACCCTGTTGATATCCTCCTCAAGATAACGCTTTGTCTCATCTTGTTCCAAGGCATTGGACACGCCATATAAACTGCGCTTCACGACCTCCGAGAACTGCTCGTTACGCATTCTAATCATGTTTTCCATGTACATGATTTGAACATACAGCAACCCCAAAAAGGTACATGCCATAACTATGGTAAGCAGCCAAATAGTCGATTTCTTCATTGCTTAACTCCTTTTATTCATATCGTTATTTTCCCATGCAACCAGTCTACAACGTAGCACTTGGCACATATCCACATTAACAATATGGCACAAAATTAACAAAATAATGTGAACGTGAAAAATTTTATCAGCAAAATGTTTTCAATTATGTTTATTTAAGAAATAAATCCGACTCCACTCGGTGAAGCCGGATTTATTCATGAAATTTTTATAAAAAGATATTCTTGTCCGTCTAATCAATCTTCATCGCTATTAGTTGCTTCATAAGCCTTAAGCAACTTTTCTTGAACATCTGAAGGAACCAGCTCATAGGACGCAAATTTCATCGAGAATGAAGAACGTCCTCCTGTTATTGAACTTAATGCTGTTGAATAAGTCGACATTTCTTTCAACGGAACTTTTGCCGAAATCTTCTCAAAGCCCTTTTCACTGCTCATGCCCATGATGATTGCACGACGCGATTGCAAGTCGCTCATCACATCGCCCATCTTGTCGGCCGGGACAAGCACGTCTACGTCATAAACAGGTTCGAGAATCTTCGGATTGGCATTCTTGAATGCGTCGCTGAACGCGTGACGTCCTGCAAGACGGAATGAAATTTCATTTGAATCAACCGGGTGCATCTTTCCATCATATATGCACACTTGCACGTCACGCGCATAAGAACCTGTCAACGGACCTTGTTCCATCCTGTCCATTATACCCTTCACGATTGCAGGAATGAATCTTGCGTCGATTGCACCACCGACGATGCAGTTGTAAATCACAAGCTTTCCACCCCATTCGAGAGGAATGACCTGGCTGTCTTTTATGTTCATCTTGTATTCCTGGCCATTGAACTTGTATGATTCAGGTTTAGGCATGCCTTCAACATAAGGTTCTATGATAAGATGAACTTCACCAAACTGGCCGGCACCGCCCGATTGCTTCTTGTGACGATAATCGGCACGAGCAGCCTTGGTGATTGTTTCACGATAAGGTATGCGCGGCTCTATGAAGTTTATATTAAGTTTTTCATTATTTTCAATACGCCACTTCAATGTACGCAAGTGGAATTCACCTTGTCCCGAAACGATGGTCTGTTTCAATTCCTTTGATTGCTCGACAATCCATGTAGGATCTTCTTCATGCATCCGATTGAGTATTTCATTCAATTTCTCGGAATCAGCTTCATTTTCAGGCTTTATTGCTCGCGAATACTTGGGATCTGGATAATTTATAAAGTCATACTTGCTTTCAAAGCCCTTTTCATTGAGCGTGTTGCCAGTCTTGACATCTTTCAATTTCACAGTTGCCCCTATGTCACCCG
The DNA here is from genome assembly GCA_944321705.1 of uncultured Muribaculaceae bacterium. Lineage (GTDB taxonomy): Bacteria > Bacteroidota > Bacteroidia > Bacteroidales > Muribaculaceae > Avimuribaculum. The sequence continues at coordinate 66,190 of CALUMG010000002.1, forward strand.
CCTTAATCTCGTCAACTTGCGTTCTTATCTGTCCGCATGCACAGAACACTTGCGCTATGCGCTCCTTGCTACCTTTGTTGACATTAATGACATCTGCTCCGGCTTTCAATGTTCCCGACATAACCTTGAAATAAGAAACTTCACCGATATGAGGCTCTACCGATGTCTTGAACACAAACAAGCTTAACGGGCCATTCGAATCAGGCTTTATTTCATTTCCTTCAGAGTCGGACGGAGCCGGCATGTCTTGCACAAACGGAACTACGTTACCCAAGAACTCCATCATGCGGCGCACTCCCATGTCTTTCAATGCACTTACACAGAACACAGGATATATGCTACGATCTACAAGGCCCTTTCTGATACCTTCGCGCATTTCGTCCTCGGTCAATGTTCCGCTTTCAAAATATTTATCCATCAATGTCTCGTCATTTTCAGCAGCAGCTTCAACCAAGACTTGTTGCAACTCTTTTGCCTTGTCAAGATATTCAGCAGGCACCTCAGTGATAGTAGGGACACCGCCGTCAGGTCCCCAAGAATACTTTTTCATCAACAAGACATCAATCATCGAGTTGAAGTTAGGTCCACATTCTATCGGGAATTGAATTGGAACTACACGCGGACCGAACACCTCTTTCATTTGATGAATCACACTGTCATAATCGCACTTTTCTCCATCAAGTTGGTTTATGGCGAAAATCACAGGTTTCTTTTCTTGTTCGGTAACACGGAAGATATTTTGTGTTCCGACTTCCACGCCATATTGTCCGTCAATCAAAATTACCGCCGTGTCGGTAACATTCAACGCTGTTATCGCATTGCCCACGAAGTCGTCACTTCCCGGACAATCAATTACGTTCAATTTTTTATTTAGGAATTCTGCGTAAAAAATCGTCGAAAATACTGAATAACCATATTCTTTTTCTACAGGGAAATAATCGCTTACTGTATTTCCGGCTTCTACAGTTCCTCTGCGTTTTATAACTCCACACTCGTAAAGCATAGCTTCGGCGAGTGTGGTTTTCCCTGCACCCTTGCTCCCCAAAAGAGCAATGTTTTTAATTTCGTTGGTTTCGTAAACTTTCATGTTATCAGTTTTTTTAAATTGAAAATTTCTTATACTTGCTACAAAAGCGGACGCAAATTATAAATTTATTTTCTATTTGTGTTATTATTTTTTATGTTACAAAACACAATTCCGCAATTTTAGCATAAAAAAGGTTAACAAAACTCATGGGGATTATTTAAACAATCAACGAGGCTAAAAATTTAATGATAAATAAAAAATTTCGGACGCCATTGTTCAGAAGCCGTCCGAAACATATCTTCTTGCCTTCTTGTTATTTATTGTAGAAAGCTTTGCCCAAATCCGCCAAACCGGCCTCTCCGGGTAGACCGGGATAGGCTTGTTTCATGGCATCCACGAAAGCCTGTGCCGTATTGTTGGCTGCAAACAGCTCTTTCATCTTTTTCAAATAAGCTATTTTGAACTCTACAGCATTGCGCGAAGCCGCACCTCCGTGTCCACCGATGAACAGCGTCGTACCCGAAGCCAGCGAATTTTCAGCTTCCGCAATTTCCGCATCGATGGCAGCCGGAGAAGACACTTGCAAATGGCTGACATGTGCTTTTACCGGAGTCCAGTGTGTGTAATACGCCTTATCTCCCACCAAGATACTTGCAGCAGGGAAATCCGAAGAAGCTCCGTGACGGAACTCGAAAGTCACTCCTGCCCATGTTTGCGTGGTGCCGAAAGCCACTTCAGTAGCCTTGCCTGTGGGCATGTCTGTCATTGCATCACCGAAAGCCTGTGCAAAGCCTTTCATCATGCCGCCATAGATTTCGCCTTTGGTAAATTCAAGCATGCCATGAGCCATTACCACGTCATGATTTCCAGTTCCTCCCACATGATAATCAGTGATGCGTTTTTCCACGGGTTTGCCAAGTTCGGAAATATAGGCGTCAAATTCAGCCACATTGTCCTTAAACAACGGCTGTTCCATGGTTACAAGAGCATTCTTTCCTTCGATTATGTAACTTGCATCGCCCAACACATCGTTGGTGTAATAAACATGCAATTTGTAATTGCCGAGGTCATGTACCTCGAAACGTCCTTTTGTTTGTGCCATTGCTGTAATTGTTAAGAGATTGAACAAAATGAATAATACCTTTTTCATTGCTTCTGCTTTTTTTACTTACTAAAAGTTTCTTTGTTTCTTTTTCACTGCAAAGATGGAAAGAGTTTTTTAATCTCGCAAGTAGGCACTTGACCATCAAATACTTACAAAAAAGTAACCATTGTTGTGCATGAGTTACTTACAGACAAAAATATTTTTAAAAAAAGTTTCTTGCAGCGTAAAAGGAATTTACTTACCTTTGTAGAGCTATTTGAAATACATAATATTATGGATAGAGCAACGATAGAAGATGCAATATTTCCGAATTGCCCAATAAGAAATATTTTAGCAAGACTTTGTGACAAATGGTCGCTTTTGGTCATATACACGCTGAACAAAGCTGACAAGGAAGCAATTCGATTCAAAGAGTTACAGCGTGAAATCCCCGACATCTCGCAAAAAATGTTGACCGTGACACTGCGCACACTGGAAGAGGACGGCTACGTCACCCGCACCGTATATCCCGAAGTCCCTCCAAGGGTAGAATATACACTTACTCACCGAGCCCATTCACTGCTGCCACACATCAATTCATTGTTACAATGGGCAATCGATAATAAGGATGCAATAATTAAAGATCGAAAAAAAGCCCATAAAAGATAGCCCAAAACAGGCATACGCAAAATCAATTATTACTATCATTATAGAATGCTGTTCATCTACGATCACAATTTACACATTCTTGTCTAATAACTGCGTCCGCAATTGAAAAAACATCATACGTTGCCCAAACGACACATTGCCAATTCAACATTATTACTAATGTTATAATTTCACCGATTTTCGTTACCTTTGTCCAAAACGAAACTCATTCATCGCTATGAATATACTTGACCGAATAAATTCACACAACGGACCGGGATTCTCAATTGAAGTTCTCCCCCCTCTCAAGGGGAAAGGAATTTCACAATTATTCTCCAACATAGATAAATTGATAGAATTTGACCCATTATACATAAATATCACCACCCATCGCAGTGAGATGGTGTTTAAAAGCACTCCCGATGGATTGTATCAACGCATATCTGAACGGAGCCGTCCCGGAACGGTTGCAGTGGCTGCCGCTATACAGCAAAAATATGGCATACCGGCTGTCCCCCACCTTATATGCAGCGGTTTTACAAAAACGGAAACCGAATATGCCCTCATAGACCTCAACTTCCTCGGTATAGACAATCTTTTATTGCTCAGAGGCGACAAGGCCAAGCATGAAAATTTCTTCGTCCCGGTTGAAAACGGTCACAGCCATGCTTGTGAACTCGAAGAACAGGTAAATAATTTTAATAAAGGTTATTTCATCGACGGGTCAAAAATGGATATCGTAAACGACAACAAATTTTCTTACGGTGTGGCCGGATATCCAGAAAAGCATGACGAAGCTCCAAACATGGACATCGACCTTGCACATTTAAAACACAAAGTGGATTTGGGGGCCGACTACATAGTGACACAAATGTTTTTCGATAACAGGAAGTTTTTTGAATTCAAGGAAAGATGCCGGGCTATGAATATCAATGTTCCCATTATTCCGGGAATCAAGCCTATCATCAACAAAAAACAACTGACCGTGTTGCCAAAAGTTTTCCATGTCGACCTACCAAACGATTTGGCCAATGAACTCAGTTCTTGTGCCGACAACGAAGCAGCAAAAATCATCGGAATGGAATGGTGCAAGATGCAAGTAAAAGAATTACTGGCTTCAGGTGAAAAAACCATACATTTCTATTCGCTTAACGCCACCGAAAGTGTTCGCAACATCGTGAAAGAACTTTACTGAAAACAAAAAAACAACAATGAGATTCAACGACATCATAGGGAATGAACCAGCAAAGCAGCAATTGAAACGCATGATAGATGCCGATAAGATTCCACATGCTTTGCTGCTCACAGGTCCGCAAGGTATAGGCAAACTGGCACTCGCAAGAGCTGCAGCCCAATATATCCACTGCGAGCACAAAGTTAACGGTGACTCTTGCGGTAAATGCCCGTCATGTCTACAGCACCAGAGCTTCAACCACGCCGACATGTTCTTTTCATTTCCTGTGATAAAAGGACGCAGCAACAGCAAGCCTACTTCCGACGACTATATAGAAGAATGGAAACATTTTCTCTCGGCCGACCCTGTCGAAAATTACGAACATTGGCTTAAAGAGCTGAACAATGAAAATGCCCAGCCGCAACTTTACGCAAGCGAAAGCACAAATATCATCACAAAAATGAGTTATGCTTCATACTCGGCAAAATACAAGATCCTAATATTGTGGCTGCCCGAGAAAATGAATGAAGAATGTGCCAATAAATTGCTTAAAATAATCGAAGAGCCTTTTCCCGACACCATTTTCATCATGGTGAGCGACAACCCTAAGGAAATACTGCCTACAATATACTCAAGGCTGCAACGAATAGAGATGAAGAAACTCTCCACCGACGAAGTCGCTACCTACCTTCGCGGCAAATACAACATGACACAACAAGACGCATTGGCCGTGGCTGCACCTGCCGACGGAAACATTATAACCGCTGAAGAAAACATGGCCCTTGACAGCGAAAACAAGGAATTTTTTCAGATGTTCGTTTCCTTGATGCGACTGGCTTATTCACGCGACCTTAAATCATTGAAATCTTGGTCGGAGAACGTAAACAATTTCAAGCGGGAAAAGACTAAACGTTTCTTAGCCTACACTGCGCGAATGATTAGAGAAAATTACATCTACAATTTTCACAATAGCGGTCTTAATTATCTTAATAAAGCTGAAGAGCAATTCAGCACTAAATTTGCACCGTTCATAAACGATGCCAATGCCGAACGCATGTTGTACGAGATTGAAAGTGCGGCAAGAGACATTCAAGGCAACGGAAATGGCAAAATCATACTGTTTGACTTCGCAATAAAAATGACAATATTGATAAAAAGGTGACAAAAATGCCCCGACACAATCAAGCCACCCCATTCTTGAAACTTGTGGCCAAAGCTTTCCACGAGAACAAGCGCAATGAGCTTCGCGACATCTGCTTCATATTTCCAAACAGGCGCAGCGGTGTTTTCTTCACAAAGGAACTTATGGAATTATCGCAAGGCAAACCATTAATCATGCCCGAGATAACATCCATCTCCCAATTTGTATGCGACATTACAAGCAGTGTCGAAATAACAAAAATCGAAGCATTGCTGGTATTATATAAGGAATACGCTCGATTAATGGGTGAAAATGCAGAAGACTTTGACAAATTTGCTTATTGGGGCGATACCTTACTTAATGACTTCAATGATGTCGACAAGTATCTCGTTGAGCCGCAACAAGTATTCTGCAATGTAAAGGATCTCAAAGACCTTCAAGCAAATTACCTCACGCAAGAACAACTCGACACTATCGAAAGATATTTTGGCAAAACGAATGTGCATCGTTTCCAAAATACAGAAGATTTTTGGGCAAACATGCAAAAAGGCTCTTCTGGAGTCAAGAAATTCTTGAGCCTTTGGGAAATATTACATGATTTATATAAAGCATTCAACGAAGCAGTAGCAAAAACCGGACTTTCATATTCAGGCAAAATCTATAAAAATGCCGTCAATGTCATACGCAACATGTCCACAGCAGACTTCAGACACAACTGCTATGTGTTCGTCGGGTTCAATGTATTGTCAACTTCCGAACTAAAGATTTTTGAATTGCTTGGACAGAAAGGTATCGCCGACTATTATTGGGACTATAACTCACCTGCATTGACCGACAGGCGCAACAAGGCATCTTGGTTCGTTGGCCGCAATGTGGACATGTTCAAATCCCGGCTCGACTTAAAGGAAGAGACGATAACGACTTTCCCCGAAATTCATGCAACCGGCATACCTTCAAACATCGGGCAGGCCAAGCACACTCGCGACATCTTAGACCGGCTGATTGCCGACGGCAGCATCCACGACCCGAAAAATGCCACCGACACCGCAATAGTTCTCCCCGAAGAAAACATGCTCACCCCTTTGCTTGATTCCATAAACAGCAAAATAACCAATGTAAACATAACAATGGGGTACCCGCTTCGCAATTCCAGCATAGCCATCTTGGTGGCGCAAATAGCTAAATTGCACAAGCAAGCACGAAAAGAAAATGGTGAATTTTGTTATTTCCACGAGGACATTCGTGAAATTACATCCCATCCTTACATCAAACTCATTGCTCCCGATGAAGTGTCATGCCTCATCTCCCATATAACAAAATATAACCTGTTTTATGTGAATGTGACAACTATCAATGAAATAGCTCCATCGCTAAGTTACATCTTCGAGCCTGTCTTGAACACATCCGATTCTCATGAGCTTATAAAATATGTAAAACGCATCATCAACTTTGCCGAAAAATACCTACTTGCTTCCCAAGTCATATCTGATAATTCAATCGACATGGGATTCATAACGGCATATGTCGACAAACTGAACCAACTTGCCTCAATTATCGGCAATTACGACATTCCCATGAATGGCAATACGTTCTTCTATTTGGTTGACAGAATTCTCTCATCGGCCACCGTGGCTCTTGAAGGAGAGCCTCTCAATGGACTGCAAATAATGGGCATACTCGAAACAAGATGCCTTGACTTTGACAATCTGATAATCATGTCCATGAACGAACGAATATTTCCACGCAAGCATTATTCCAAATCGTTTATACCCCACAACCTGCGCAGAGGTTATGGAATGGCCACGATAGAATTTCAAGAATGCATGTATTCCTACTATTTTTACAGGATGATAAGCCGCGCAAAAAAAGTATTCTTGCTATTCGATTCAAGGACGCAAGCAATCGGTTCGGGAGAACCGTCACGCTTTGTTTATCAATTACAAATGTTATATCCGCAATCACACATAATACTCACTCATGCAGGCTTTAACGTATATGCTCCCGATGAGATAAGCCTCTCCATTCCCAAGAATGCCCGGATAATGAAAATTTTACAAAGATACCAAACCGACGGAAGCAACGAGTACCTGTCGGCAAGTGCCATAAATCATTATATAAATTGCCCGGTAGCATTCTACTTTGAAAAAGTAGAAAAATTAAACATCGACGACGACATGACCGAATTCATGGATTCAAGCACTCTTGGAACCATAATCCATGCCGTTTTACAGCAACTATACAGCAAAGCCGGTAAAAAACAAAACAACGGTATATATATAGATGCCGCAATAATCGAAACCATACTCAAACATCCCGACGACATCATGAAGTTAATAAACTTCACGATAAATCGGGAATATCTCAACCGTGAAGACGGATGTACCGAGGTACTGTCAGGAGAAACATATCTCATAGGCAGTGCAATTTTTTTGCTGATAAAAAGAGTCTTAAACTACGAGAAAGAACAACCATTCACCCTCCTGCAATGTGAAAAGGCAGAAAAACTGCATTGGAAATTTCCCGATGGATTCTCCATAAACTTCAAGCAATACATTGACCGCGTGGACTGCATCAAAGACTTTGACGGCCGACAAGTGACACGTATAATCGACTATAAGACCGGTGGAGACAAAACTACTACCAAAGCAATAAGCCAAATGTTTAATGACAAGTCGTCGGACAGGCGCAAAGCCATGCTGCAACTCATGTTGTATTGCAACGCATACGCCATCTTGCACAATACGGGAGACACTCCAATACAACCAATAATATACACCATAAAAAACATCGGAAATTCAGGATTCTCTATAAACAGCAGGCAGATAACTGATTTCCATGAAATAAACGATGAATTCATGGAACAATTCGAACAAATTGTCAGAGAAATATTCGATCCCGACATTCCATTTAGACAAACACGCAACGAGCGTAATTGCCAATATTGCAAATTCATAGACTTTTGCAGAAAGTGACCGCTTGACAGTTGGAATATCAATTATTTTCACTATCTTTGCACCGCTTTTTTATGATTCCGTGTGATGGGAAATTGAGAAGCAACAAACTTAATTTTTAGTAACACAATTTATTTACAATGAAGACATTCAAACTTAATGCAGAACCAAGAATCGATCTTGGAAAGAAAGCAAGCAAGGCCATTCGCAAAGAGGCTAAAATTCCTGCTGTCCTCAATGGCGGCGAAGTTGTAAACCTTCCTTACGAAGGTAAATTGGAACCGGGACAAAAAATAGTAGAAATTGCCAACAACCGTGGCATTATCACTACCGACCTTATAGTAACAGAAGAAGATGTAAGGAAATTGATTTATACTCCCGACATCTACGCAATTGAACTCACTTTCAACGGCAAGACAATCAATGCAGTCCTCAAAGACTTGCAAACACATCCTGTTACCGACAAAGTTATCCACATCGACTTCCTCGAAGTAAATGACAAGAAACCAGTTGTAATGAATGTTCCTGTTAAGCTCGAAGGTCACGCTGAAGGTGTTAAAGCCGGTGGTAAATTGACTTTGTCAATGAAGAAATTGAAAGTAAAAGCTATCTTTACTTCAATTCCTGAACGTGTAGTAGTAAATGTTGACAACATCAAGTTGGGTCAATCTCTCAAAGTTGGTGAATTGCACTACCCTGACTTTGAAATCGTCAACGCTAAGCAAGCCGTTGTATGCGCAGTTCAATTGACTCGTGCAGCTCGTGGAGCTCAAGCAAATGCCAACAACTAATAAGTGAGCACTACGAAAAAACATTTGCTTAAACAATGAAATATCTGATTGTAGGACTGGGAAATATCGGAAGCGAATACGAGAATACACGTCACAACATAGGATTTAGTATATTGGATGCCTTTGCAAAGGCATCCAATATTACTTTTAGTACTCAACGATATGGAGACGTTGCTTCTTTGAGAGTAAAAAACCAAAATCTCATCCTACTCAAGCCATCTACCTACATGAACTTGAGTGGCGAAGCTGTGAGATATTGGAAAAACAAAGAAAACATCCCACTTGAAAACATACTCGTCATAGTCGACGACCTGTCTCTCCCATTCGGTGCAATACGCTTAAAAGGCAAAGGCAGCGACGGGGGACACAACGGATTGAAGAACATTGCATTGATGCTGCAAACCGAAGCCTACGCAAGATTACGGTTTGGCATAGGCAACGACTTCCCTCATGGTGCTCAAGTGGAATATGTGTTAGGACACCTTTCTGTCGAAGAGCAAAACATATTAAACGAGCGGTCACAAGTTGCGATAGATGCCATAAAAAGCTTCTGCCTCTCAGGTTTAAGTTTCACCATGACTCATTTCAACAACAAATAACACATTAATATATGCTACAGGAGGAACGAATCGACAAATGGTTGTGGGCCACAAGAATATTCAAGACTCGCAGCATGGCAACTGATGCTTGCAAAAAAGGCCGTGTCATGGTAGATGGCGTGTGCATAAAGCCTTCGCGCAACATAAAAATAGGCGACACTATTTCGGTAAGAAAACCTCCTGTCACCTATACGTTTGAAGTCACAGGTCTGACCGAAGCAAGAATCGGTGCAAAACTTGTGCCTCAATACCTCATAAACAAAACCACGAAAGACCAATACGAACTGCTCGACATGGTAAAAATAAGCGGATTTGTCAATCGCCAAAAAGGTCTGGGCAGGCCGACAAAAAAAGAAGGACGCGAATTGGCTCACTTTACCGAGGAAATGTCATTTACCGATTTTGATTGGGATTTTGACGATGACTATGAAGACGAAGATGATGAGACCAAATAATCTGCTTTCTCCGCAAAACAAATAATTATTACCGTTTAAATACTAAAATTTCAAAAAACACACATTTTGCAACCAAAATGCATTTGCTACTGTTTACCTTTGCATTCGGATGGACAAAATCACTAACATAGCAATTTCAATTCTGGTTGCAGCGGCCGTAATGTTAAGTTCGGTCGTGCAATTCCACCACCACTCATCAAGTGGAGAAATTCATGTCTATGATTTATTGATAGATTTGAAAGCCCCGGTGGCGCATGGCAGTGCTTTGCCACATATTGACAACGATTGTTGCAACGGAACAAGCAATAAATCTACCGAAAAAAAAGATTGCTCCCTGAAATTGAGCATTTCAAAACTTTCTACCGAAAAAAACAACATATTACCTTTAATTACCTGGCTCGCCATCCTCACGAGCAGTTTTATTGACATTTCTCCAATTCATATATTAAAAAATACCGACACCAAATACTGGTACTTAAATCTCATTTCCGGTCTGTTCAAGCCCGGCATCATCGGACTGCGCTCGCCACCTCAATTTTATTGAGGCCCTAATTAGAATCGGCCATCCCAAGCGATTCCGTAATTAAATTTAAACCCATAAAAACAGTATTTTATGAAAATACTTACATATTTATTACCTATATTCTTTATAGGTGCGTTGGCTTCATGTTCCAACAACAATGAAAACCATAATCATGAAGCCGCTGAAGAAACATCCGATGCACACAACCATGACAACAATGGGAAAGAAGCCCATCAATCGGACGAGATAGTTTTCCATCCCGAAAAAGCAGAACGATTCGGTATAAAAACAACAACGCTGCAATTGACCGACTTCAATGAAATAATCAAAGTTTCGGGACAAATCGAGCCGGCAAAAGGTGATGATTACATAATCTCGGCCACTAAACCAGGTATAATCCGACTCAAAAACGGGCTCAATGAAGGTTCTACTGTAGCAAAAGGCGAAACCATAGGCACGATTTCGGCAAACGAACTCGGAGGTGATGAAACCGAACGTGCAAAAATCGCATTTGAAACAGCCAAGAGGGAATATGAACGCCTTCTCCCTCTTTATAAGGAAAAGATAGTTTCCGAACGCGACTTTAACATAGCAAAAGAGAATTATGAGCAAGCAAAAAATGCTTTTAACCCGACCAATGTCACTCCATCGTCATCAATACATGGCGTAGTGACAAAACTATTTGTTAAAGATGGCGAATATGTTGAAACCGGAATGCCAATTGCATACATTTCTCAAAATGCAAATCTTGTGCTGCGTGCCGACATGCCCCAAAAATATGCAAATGCACTTCCATTCATTCATTCGGCCAATTTCAAGCCATCCTATTCCGATTCGACTGTAACACTATCATCGGTAAACGGAAAATTGATTTCATCTAATGTTCCTTCGGCGACACTGGTCCCCGGATACATTCCTGTGTATTTCCAATTCCGTAACTCAGGGAACTTCATAGCCAATTCCTACGCCGAAGTTTATCTCATAGGTTCAACCAAGCACAACGTGTTGACTGTCCCATTGGAAGCATTGACCGAAGAGCAAGGTGAATATTTCGTATATGAAAAAGTAGATGCAGAGTGCTACAAAAAGCATTTGGTCGCAGCAGGTTTTAATGACGGGAAAAACGTCGAAATCCTATCTGGGTTAAAACCGGGAATGGAAATTGTCACTCAAGGTGCCGTAATTATAAAAATGGCTGCCAACACCGGAGCCGTTCCGGGACATACGCACCAGCATTGACATTCTGAATTTCAAACGATTTAAACCTGTATAAAAAATGCTTAACAAAATAATACACTTCTCGCTTGGCAACAGAATTCTCGTTCTGATTGTCACATGCTTTTTGCTCATTTTGGGAATTTATGTAACTGTCAATTCCGAGATAGACGTATTCCCCGACTTGAATGCCCCGACGGTCGTCGTAATGACCGAAGCTCCGGGATATGCCCCCGAGGAAGTGGAAAAAATCGTCACGTTTCCAATCGAAACTGTCATGAACGGTGCCACGAATGTGCGTCGTGTACGTTCGTCTTCGGCAACGGGATTTTCAACCGTGTCGGTAGAATTTGACTGGGGAACTGATATCTACCAAGCTCGGCAAACGGTAATGGAAAAACTCTCTACCGTAAGCGACCAATTCCCGGCCGGAGTTAAATCTCCTGTACTTGGACCGCAAACGTCGATAATGGGCGAAATTCTTATCATAAGCCTTACATCCGACAGCACATCGTTGCTTGACTTGCGCACGATAGCCGACCGCACAATACGTCCTCGCTTGCTCGCCCTTGGAGGCGTATCGGAAGTTCAAGTAATAGGTGGAGACATCAAGGAATATCAAATTCTGCTCGACCTTGAAAAAATGAGATTCTTCAACGTCTCGATGGATGAAGTTGTACAAGCCACACAAAACATAAACAACAATGCCGGTGGTGGAATCCTTTATGAGTATGGTAACGAATACATCATAAAGGGAAACATCAACACTCGCAATCTCGATGATATTGCAAAATCGGTCGTGCGAAGCGACTCGACAGGAATAATCACCGTCGACGACATTGCAAAGGTGCAGATTGGCGCAGAAACTCCAAAACTCGGTGAAGCGTCAGAAAAAGGGAAACCGGCAGTATCATTGACAATAACAAAACAGCCGAATTCCGACACCAACGAATTGACCGATAAAATCATTTCATCACTCAATGAAATGAAAAAAAGCTTGCCGGCCGACCTGCACATCTCCACCGACACTTTCATGCAGAGCCGTTTCATAAACAATTCCATAAACAACATCCAACAATCGCTTGTGGAAGGTTCCATATTCGTCGTTATAATACTTTTCTTGTTCTTGATGAACACGCGCACTACGGTAATATCACTCGTTGCCTTGCCTCTTTCAGTGCTGATTACAATGATTATCCTGCACTATATAGGCTACACGGTGAACACCATGATATTGGGCGGTATCGCCATTGCAATCGGTTCGCTTGTCGATGATGCCATCGTCGACGTGGAAAACGTATTTCGGCGATTGCGCGAGAACAGGGCCTTACCCGAGAATGAACGTCGCCCTACTATCGAGATTGTAAACGAAGCATCTCGCGAAGTGCGCATGCCTATATTCAATTCCTCATTGATAATCATGGCAAGCTTCCTGCCTTTGTTTTTCCTAAGCGGCATGGAGGGACGATTACTGATTCCTCTTGGCGTGGCATTTATCGTCTCTCTATTGGCATCGACAATCGTTGCCTTGACAGTAACTCCTGTATTATGCAGTTACCTGTTAAAAGCTAAAGATGAAAAGGATGTAAGGGAATCCAAAGTTGCCGCATTCCTAAAGAAAAACTATCATCACGCACTTGAATGGAGTTTCAAACATAAACGCCCCATCCTATACAGTACAGGCGGATTGTTTATAATTGCAATCGGGTTGTTTTTCACACTTGGACGCAGCTTCCTGCCACCGTTCAATGAAGGTGCATTCACAATCAATGTAAGCCTCATGCCGGGTGTCTCTCTTGAAGAATCCGACCGAATAGGACGCGAAGCCGAAAGAATTATTTTGAGTGTGCCCGAAATCACCACTGTCTCACGCAAAACCGGTCGAGCCGAATTATCAGAACATTCTTTCGGTGTAAATGTATCGGAAATTGAAGCACCTTATGAATTATCCGGCCGTTCAAAAAATGAACTGATTGAAGAATTAAGACATAAATTGGCTGAAATTCCGGGAGCCAACATTGAAATAGGACAACCTATATCTCATAGAATAGATGCCATGCTATCTGGCTCGCAAGCACAAATTGCAATAAAACTCTTCGGTGATGACTTGAACGAGCTTTACCGGCTTGGAAGCAAAATCAAGCAAAGCATCACCGGCCTGCCGGGGATTGTCGACATCAATCTTGAGCAACAGGTGGGAAGGCCGCAATTGCACATTACTCCTCGCCGGGAACTGATGGCAAAATATGGCATCACGATGGCGCAATTCGCGCAATTTGTCAACATTACCTTGGCCGGAGAAAATGTATCGACTGTATATGACGACGGATTGCCATACAACCTCACTTTACGCATACCCGAAGAGGACAGAAACGGAATTGAAAAAATCAAGAATCTAATGATTGACAGCAATGTGGGAAAAATTCCGTTGTCGATGGTTGCCGACGTTCAATCGGTTGAAGGTCCGAGTACCATAAACCGGGAAAATGTCAGCCGAAGAATCATCGTGTCGGCCAATGTGCATGAGCGTGACTTGCGCGGTGCAGTCAATGACATCCAAGACAAGATTGATAAAGAAATAAAACTTCCCGAAGGATACTACATCGTTTATGGAGGTCAGTTTGAAAGCGAAGCCAAAGCCTCTCAAACACTTGCAATAGCATCAATTGTGGCTCTTATAATTGTGTTCATGCTGCTTTATCATGAATTTAAAAACACTTCGCAATCATTGACAGTATTACTCAATCTTCCTCTTGCCATGATAGGCGGAGTATTCATCCTGTTCTTTACTTCAGGGGAATTGAACATCCCTGCGATAATCGGATTTATTTCACTGCTCGGCATCACCACCCGTAATGGAATGTTGCTCATGTCGCACTACAACCATTTGCGCGATGAGGGAATGGGACTCATGGAACGAGTTTACGCCGGCTCGATAGACCGTCTCAACCCTATCATCATGACAGCATTGTCTTCGGCTTTGGCCTTGATTCCTATTGCATTGAAAAGTACCGAACCGGGGAACGAAATACAAAGCCCAATGGCAATAGTCATACTTGGAGGCCTGCTGACTTCCACTGTGTTAAATCTTTTCGTAGTACCAATAATTTACTACCTAAACAATAGAAACAAGCATGAAAATAAATAAAATAACGGCCGTCGCAATAAGTTTGTATGGGGTATGCAGCATTGGTGTCGCAGCTCAGAATCCTGTCGACAACATACTCTATTCAATTCAAACTAACAATGTCGACATCAAGGCAAATGCATCCTCTCTTGTGGCCGACAGCATTGAAATCTCCTCTACCAATTATTTGGAAGACCCTAAAGTGGATTTTGAATATTTGTTTGGAGCCCAATCAGTAGGTGACAAATGGGCTATAGGCATTTCCCAAGGATTTGAATGGCCAGGAACCTATGCAGCAAGAAAACGCGCAAATCGTTCCAAAATGACAGCTCTCTCCTACTCGCATGAAATGAAACGCCTCGAGGTTCTTTTAAAAGCTAAGAACTTATGTTTGGACTTGATAAATGCCAACAAGCAAATCATGGTGCAGAAAGACATTTATGAAAACTACAAGAACTTATATAACAAATATTATGAAGCTTACGAGAAAGGAGAAGCCGGCATAATCGACATTAACAAACTGAAAATAGAATTGGTGGATATATCTCAAGTCCTTTCCGAATTAGAAACCAACAGGGCTAAAATAATTGAAGACCTTAATGCTCTCAATAACGGCAATGAATTTGCCATGGAAATAAAAGATATTGAGGTATATCCGGTAGAAGAATTCTTGACATTGGACGCATATTCCCAGTTATACATGGAATATGACCCTGAGAACAACTACTATGGTCAATTGAACGATGCCCTCGAAGCCGATGACAATGTGGCTAAAATGGGATGGTTCCCGAAATTTGACATCGGCTACAAATACTCAAATGAAATAGGTGACGGTTTCAACGGATTCACCATAGGAGCTTCAATCCCGTTATTTGCAAATCGGAACAAAGTAAAAGCTGCAAAGGCTGATGTCATTGCAAACACTCTTACTCAGCAAAACCTACAAATGACTGAAATGAATCGGATTAAGTCGCAATTTGCAAAAGCCGTGTCGTTGAAGCAACAATTTGAATCCTACAAATCAATATTGGGTGACAAAAACTGCTATCAAGTTCTTGAAAAAGCTCTTGCTGGTGGACAAATTTCACTACTTGAATATCTTCAAGAAGTGAATTATTTCTTGAATGCCGAAAACAAGATGCTTGAACTTGAATACCAGTACCAATTGACAATGGCCGAATTAAACAAATATTCGCTGCTAAACCAATAGATTCGTAAATATCCGATTTTCCGCGAGACCATTCTCAAGAAATAGCAAAACTGTAACTGCCGAGAATGGTCTCGTCTTTTTTATCCCAAATCTATCTTTTGATTTTATGCCGATTTCGGTTTGAAAGGCCTTTTCAAAACTCATTTTGCACTCCAATGACCGTTTTGGGTCAAACCAATCCTTTTTAGTTCGTTCATATTTCATTTCCACCATGCACAATCATTTATTTCAATAGAATCAATATGAGCCATGCCGACAATGAAAAGAAAAAAACGCTAACTTTGCGGTAATCTTTTATCATTACGATTAAAAAGTACATAACATGCAACGAAACGACAAATATGCCAAAATAAGCCTTGTGGCAAAAGAATATATTTTCCCGTTCATTTTAATCACATCCCTATTTTTCATGTGGGGAGGTGCTCGTGCCGTGATGGATGTGCTCAACAAGCATTTTCAATTAAGCATGGGTGTGACAAAAACACATTCGGCCTTGATGCAAGCTGTTGTATATGGAGCATATTTCCTGATGGCACTCCCTGCCGGAATGATGATACGCAAAATGGGAACACGGATGGGTATAATAATAGGCTTGCTGCTATTCGGTTGCGGCTCTTTATTATTTTTACCGGTAGGAAACAATACCGTGTTTGAATATGTTCTATTCCCACTGTTCATCATAGGTTGCGGACTGGTAATCCTCGAAACGGCCGCAAACCCTTATGTCACCTTGCTCGGTGACCCACGAACGGCTGCCGGCAGGCTCAACCTTGCTCAATCGTTCAACGGCCTTGGCAGCATAACAGGCGTGCTTCTCGGCGGACAATTCTTTTTCAATGAAAGCAACGGTGGAGAAGCTGCTGACATCTCCATCCCCTACTCCATAATCGGCATAATCGTGCTTTGCGTAGCTCTCTGTTTCATCAAAGTAAAACTCCCCGAATTAATCCTATCACCCAAAGAACCGACAAGAACACACTCTTCCAACAAACTTGGGAAATACTTTTACTTTGGTTTTATCGCATTGATATGCTATGAAATAGCCGAAATATCAATAAACACATTTTTTATAAACTACATGACCGATGACGGATTCCTAACTCCAAATGCAGCTTCCCTGCTTTTGTCGATAGGTGGCCTCGGATTATTCATGCTCGGACGCTTCGGAGGTAGCGCATTAATGAGACGCATAGCATCCGAGAAAATACTGCTCGCATGTGCCATAGGCACGGTAATCACCATGACTTGTGCGATGCTTCCTCTTGGAATCTTCTCAAAATATGCAGTCATCCTATGCTATATATTTGAAAGTATAATGTTTCCAACCATTTTCGCTCTTTCCATTTCAAGACTTGGCAACCTCACCGAGCGAGCTTCTTCAATATTAATGATGAGCGTTGTGGGTGGAGCCGTAGGGCCGCTTGCAATGGGATGGGTAGGAGACAATTTTTCCATATCAGCCGCATTTGCCGTACCTCTTTGCGGATTTATCGTAGTTCTTGCCTTTGCATGGTACACAGTGGCAAAACAACACAGTAGCAATTAAACAAATCAACCTCCTGCTTGCCCATCAGAAATAAGGGGCAAGAGGAGGCTTTTCAACAGTTTTTCATGGTAAAATTCCAACTGCCTCATTTAAAATCAAGCAGTCCTTTCAGATAAAAAATGTTTTTCACAGTATCCGGCATTTTACAGTAATATCCGTTTTTATTATTCACACTTGTCATTGTTTTTCATTACACAAAATTACAAGTAGCTTGGGCAAGATTCAGGCACACATTTCATAAAAAAACAAATCCAAGGCCGTTTCCCCCGACCTTGGATTCATTTTTATATTCAAATAAGCTATTCGCTCAATCTTCCATTACTTTCTCTATCGTGCCATTGCTGTTTATTATGAGTTTCAAATCTCTGCCACGACCTTCAAGTTCTACTTCATAGAAAATACCTGATTGGGTCTCGATAACTTCTATTTCATCGTCTTCGATGTAATATCCGTCGTAATTTGCTGTTATCACGTCAATTATGTTCTGTGGCAATTCGTTTCTACGCAGTTCCCATTCAGTCTTCAACCATTCGTTCTGCCAATTGAACACCACTTCCTTAACTTTGCCATCATGAAGGATTTCCACCTCTATGTAGCCATCATCGTTGTCACGTTCAATAATTACGGCACCCGGATACTTGCCGGCAATAAATTCTTCTATGTTTTCATTAACAGCAACCCCTGAATTTCCGCCAAAAGAAGGTTTTCCTTGCAATACTTCGCCATCCTCGGTTATATACACGTCAACATCATCATCGAAACGTGTTTCAAGCTCAAAACAATAGAATCGACCAGATTGAGCTGTATCATACAATGAAATATCATCAATGTGGCGGTCATCGATATATGATGATGATTGCCTCAAAGCATTCAATACCACGGCATCGATTAAATCAAGATGGCGCCTGCCATATTCAATCTTAGTATATATCCATTCATTTGACGTACTGAAAACAACCTCATGCTTGAATCCGTTATAAATGATATCCACTTCAATGCCACCCCTTTCAACATCGATTTCCACTATGCGCGCACCGGGATATTTGTTCTGAATCCAATCAACGACACTGTCCGAAGTCGGCTGCTGTGGCAACCAGCCCGAATTATCATTGTTTTTATCATTATCTACAATCTCCTCGACTAAAATACCATCTTCCGAGAAATACAAATTAACATCGGTTTCAACTCCCGACTCCTTTTTCTCCACATCTATGACATACAACGTCTCAACACCGTTTCTCGTAAGCACCTCGGCTTCATTGTCATGTCGCCAAGGAGATGACGAATATTCGGTTGCGTTGAATCCGTTTTGAACCTGTTCGGGAAGCATGCTGAACGGTATCTCTTCTTCAGTCATCACCCATTGGGCTCCACCAACCTTATACCAAGCTTTCGCGTCGCGATTGGAAACTTCAAAATCAAAAACAGCATAATCGCCCCACATTGCACAAGACACATCTTTGGCATCCGGGAATTTGCTTTTAAACGCATCACTCACTTCATTAGGCACATTTCCGAAGTCTGAATCATCATTGCAAGATGTCATGGTAAACATCATCACGGCAATCAATACAAATAATAAATTCTTAAATTGTCTCATACTCACATAATTTATATTGTTTACAATTGCAAATAAAACAATACAATTCCAAATAAACCAACACATTAAGTATTATTAATATCGATTGCAAAGCATCATTCCTATATAAACAGGCCGATAGTATTCATAACAATCTGGCCATCAATAGGAATATTTGTCTTATTTGTTGGTCAAAATGAAACATTCCCATTAAGGAAGATTTAGTTAATAAGTGTTTACACAAGAAATCGCAACCAGATTGCCTCCGATTGCGATTCCTTTATCAAGCTAAAACCATATTGTTTCATCTTGTTCCGCCTGCCCACCAAACTTTTTCGGTGAACACATACATGCCGTCGCCATAGAGATCCGATATATTCGGATTAGCAACTACGTCGCTGTTGCCATAAGGCAAACGTAAAGGCCACCTGTTTGCTCCGTTCTGCGTATTGTAGGAATTGGTCTTTTGAACATAATCGTTCGCATTTCCAAGCACATCCATTCGACGGAAGTCATTATAAGCCTCCAGATGCTCGTCACGGCATTGCGATAAATATTTTTGCGTCATCACCTCTTTCAAGGCATTTTCTTGCAATCTTGATGCCAATGAAGCTACATAATCGGCTGCCGACATGTCCAATGCTATGCCGAAACTTCCGTAATCGGCAAACGATGCTTCAACGGCTGTCAACAAATCATCTGCATACGATGCTCCGTTACGCACTTTCAATTCGGCTAATATGAAATATAATTCAGCTTTGCTTAACAAATGGATTGATGCCGATTCCACATCAGGATAAGAATATACGTTGAGCCATGCCGGAATGGCAAAACCTTCACCGGCCGATGTGCCGAAAACAGTGCGTGCGTCTTCAACGCTACCTGGAACTGCAGCCTCGTCGGCAAGAACTTCATCACCAATATACATCCACGGAGTCATGTAAACCGGTTGACGTGGGTCGTTACGTTCAAGCATGATATCGTCTACCGTCTTGGATGCAGCTGCATATTGGCGATCTCCCCAATATGCGGCCCAAGGGTTGCATGCTCCCGATGCATAAGATGTAAATCCTGTTATTTCCGCACCTTCAAATCCAAGCGACTTTGCCCTCTCGGCTGCTGCAAGAGCTTCGTCGGCAGCGTTAGAGTCCACATGCATCAAATGCAACTTATAACGGGCAATCAAAGCGTATGCAAACGCCTTCCATTTTTCCACATCACCGCCATATAACAAATCATGTGTTCCTGCTGTTGCTATGGACTCTTCCGATGCCTTGTCAAAATCGGCAATGGCTCCGTCAAGCAAGTTGAATATTTCGTTATATACCGATTCTTGAGTATCCACCTTTGGCTGCTTAATGCTTGTAACAGCAGCTTCAGAACACGGAATATCGCCAAACATGTCGGTCATTACGCCGAAATTCAACGCAAGCAATGTTTTTATCATGCCACGGACATCTACTTCGGTGTAATACTTGCCTCCATCCTCGCATTTTGCCAAAGCCAATTTAAGGTTAAGGATATTGCTGTATGCACCGTTCCATGAATTGTTAAATGTTCCGGAACTTGCCACAGACGACACGTTGCGTATTTCCGCATTGTATAATTGATTGGCTCCGACGCCCACAAGTTGCTCCGTATAAGAACAAACATAGAACGACATGTCTCCACTCACGGTAGTGTAACCGGTAGACATGATTCCGTCAGGAATCTGCAAACTCGGACTGATAGCCTCATCCGACGGGTTGTCGGGCTTTCTGTTTATGTCATCAAGAACATCTTCACACGACGCGAGCGAAAACGTCAAGAATGCCAATGCCAAATATATGTATTTTTTCATTGTCTTTTTCTGCTTTTGATTACTTAGAATGAAACTTTAAATCCTCCACCTAAACTCATGGTTTGAGGCATTGAATAATTGTCGAAGTATCCACCACCGTTGTTGTTACCTATGGTTGATTCAGGATCCATCTCAGGCATCTTGGCCCACACGAGTATGTTACGGGCAAAGCCGTAAACGGTGATGTCAAAGTCTCCTATTCGGGGCAAATCGTAGTTCAATGTCAAGTCGCGTAATTTCAAGAAACTTGTATCGTAAACTGCGGCCTCGGCTATGTCTCCAAGTTTGGTGTAATAAGCCTCGGCATCCACTGTGCCGGTCCATTCTTCATATACGGGCTGGTCGACAGTACCTGTATTGATAACACCCGACACTTCCACTCCGCCGTTACGACGTGCATCAGCTGTTTCTTGAGTTGCACCGAACATGTTGAGGACGCTCATTGTTCCACTGTACATTTTTCCACCATTTTGGTAGCTCCATGTAGAAGAAAGCGACACTCGCTTGTATCGAATATTGAGATTGAATCCCATGTTGAAATTAGGAGAGCATTCTCCAAGATTTATGTCATTTGCCGTGGCTGCAGGAACATAACTGTTATAATCCTCGTTAAACTCATATATGATGCGTCCTTGTGGGTCACGCGCAAAACCTATACCATAAATGATTGGATAAGTAGAACCTCTTTCCGCACGGATTTGAGGTGTAGCATAACCTGTGAGCATGATTGACTCGACACCGTTGGCAAGTTCCTTGACGTAGTTATGAACCTTGGTGAACGACACACCCAAATCAACATTCCAGTCTTTATTTTCATAAAGAGTCGCGCTCAAGTTTATTTCGTGCGAATGGGTCAATATCTCACCACCGTTGGTCAACATCGATTGGTAACCGCTCGAACCGGCTTGCGGCACTTGCATTATCTGGTCGGTCACATCCTGATAGCTGTAAGTGTAATCGAGACGCAAGCGGTCGTTGAAGAACACGAGATCCACACCCACCTCGACATTCTTGGTGTTCTGAGGCTTGAGGTTTTCATCATAAGCCAAGAAGTATGGCACATAAGTTCCCACGCCGTTAAACGGATATGTCAATGGATAACCCATGTACATGCCACTACCATAAACTGGTGTGTAATAGAAATTATCCATGTAGCCTCCTGCCTGGCCCACTTGGGCAAATGAAGTGCGCAACTTACCAAATGTCAGCACTTGGTTGTTGTTCAACTTGGGCAATTGCGTGAACACCCACGACAATGAAACCGAAGGATAGAAGAAGCTGCGGCTTCCGCGAGGCATTGACGACAACCAGTCGTTACGGCCTGTTACCGACAAATACAACATGTCTTTCCACGACAAGTTTGCGCTACCAAACACACCTATGGTCCTTTCGGCATAAGTCACTTCCGATGAAGTGAACGATGTGGCATTTGAAATAGTCGGCATGCCATAGAAGTTAAAACCGGTTCCGGTGTACTCCCATTGACGTTGTTGCTCATGGTTGATTTCGTTACCCACCATGACATCAAGAGCCCAATCATCGCCGAAACGTGCCGACAAGCTGGCTGTCAGCAAATTGTTGAATGTATTGTTTGACACACCTTTGTTGGTGATGTTTCCTTGCGAATAACTTGCCGACCCATATTCATCGACTTCGCTGTTGTCGTTGGTATAAACATCAAGACCGGCTTGCTCGCGAATGTGGAAATCTGTCACGTTAGCCCATTCTATTTTCGGACGATATTCCAAATAAGCATTTCCAAACACACGATTTGAGTGTTGCAGATACTCATTATTTTCGGCCCACCAGTATGGGTTGTTGAACGCGGTTGAACGGAACAGCGTCTGAGAAGACGGATCTCCCGGCATGTGATAAGGAACACCGGCAAGGTCATATTCGGCCGGAGCAGTGTAAACCACGTTTATGATACCCGAGTTGCCAACAGGAGCCGAATTGATTTTAGTACTCGTATAATTTACCGAAAAACCGGTCTTCCATTCCGGTGCTATAGTCCAGTCAACCAATCCGCGAGCACCCCAACGGTCCATTCCGGTTGACGGCACTACGCCATCTTGATGGGCATTGCTCAAGCTGAACGAATAGCTTGCTTCGCCCAAGTTTTGCGAAATATTGACAGTAGTGTTTTCAGTGAATCCTGTGCCAAAGAAATCAGAAACGTTATCATGTACTGTAGGCACTATCCAACCAGAGCCATCGCCATATCCGGCCGAAGCATAGGTAGGATTGTAATACATGCCGGCATACTTTTGTGTGTCGCCTCCGTTGTATTTGTTGGCAACGTTGCCTCCATAATTAGGATCATTCGGCAATTGGGTTATTTCAGGACCCCATGTCATTGAATTCGATGGACTGTAACTTCCGCCGACACCTTGCGCATAAACCGATTGATGCTTAAATTGCCTTGAAACGACATCCGCGCTGAAATTAGATGAAAGTGTCACCTTTGGCTTACCTTTCTCTCCCGAACCTCGTTTTGTCGTAATCACGATAACGCCATTCGAGGCCCTGATTCCATAAAGAGCTGCGGCAGCCTGGCCTTTCAACACGTTGATTGATTCAATGTCTTCGGGATTTATATCTATTGCACGTTGTGAATATGTGGTACCGCTCACTGCGTCATTATTATAATTGCGGAAATCCGATTCAGTGCTTACTGGCATACCGTCAATCACATACAACGGTTGATTTGATTGTTCAAACGAACGAGCACCGCGAATGACGATATTGGTAGATGCACCCGGCATACCCGATGAAGGACGAATATCCACACCCGAAATCTTGCCGTTGATTGCATTGGCAAGGTCGGTAGTGCCTCGTGTGTTCAGTTCATCCGACTTTAAATCCTGCACAGCATAACCAAGAGCCTTGCGGTCGCGCTTCATACCAAAAGCAGTAACAACCACTTCATCCAACTCTGTTGAACTGTCGGTCATCTTTACAATCATTCCATCGACGGCCGCAACAGTTTGCGACATCATACCCACATAGGACACATTCAATTCTGATACTCCATCTTGCAATTTAATTGTGAAATTTCCGTCAAAATCGGTAGCAGTTCCGCCACCGCCTCCTACAGGCATGACCGTAGCCCCGATAAGCGGCTCTCCGTCAAGCTCATATACAACTTTCCCGTTTATCTCACGTTCGGCAAACGCGGTCATACAAACACAGAAAGTTGCAAAAACCATTAAAACAATCTTTCTCATCTAAACTCTAAATTTAACTAAATATTCTGTGTCTTTTTGGAGCGCAAAGGTATAATATTACAACATCATGATGCAAATAAATCAAAAACATTAACTTTTTGTCTGTATATAGGCTTTTTTTTTACAATATGACATTTCCAAGCGGCTTGGATGCCGCTTATAATTTACAACATGGAATTCAATAGCTCCTTTTTATATATTTGATTCAAATTACATTAATCTATTATTTATATATCAATTATTTGGCAAACATTCAGCGTCATTTTAAACAACAAGGGAACAGCAATTCTCCAGTAATACGGAGAAATGCATAAGAAAATTATAATGTTAATATTTAACATATCTATTGTTAATTTCTGCTATACAAATATGTTGTAAAGCATATTTTTCAACCCTAGACCTTCTGTTGCTTTATATTATCATCCTTCCATTTCGACATACCTACATTCACCATGCAGCAATTAATGATGATGCGGTTATGCTCCTTTGATTGGAAGCATAGCCGCATCATTAATATCATTTCTGCATATTATTGACTTTATTCAAATAGCACCCATGGCCATCCAAAATGCCTTTACCGCAACCTCATAATCGCTTAAGTTGCGACTTTTAAGAATCTTCTTGCGCAACTTGCGGTCTTCACCGGACATGAAATATTCCCAAAATGCGTGCATTTTAAGCACTAATTGATGCTCGTCGTATATTTTTGAATAACCTGAAAAAAGATGGTCGTAAAATCGTTTCTTCATCTCAATAGAATAATCATTCAACGACAGCCCGGGTTCCATAAGCAGTCCCCTGCCAATCATTATGCCATGCAATCCCGGGAATGACGACTCAACACGCGTTACATCGTCGGCCGAACGCACATCACCATTATACACGACAGGCCATTTCGACAAACTATAAAATTTAGCAAACTGCTTATAATCGATTTCACCCCCATATTGCTGACGAGCAGTCCGCGGATGCACAGAGACATGAGCCGGACACAATATGTCGAGCAAAGGCAATATGCCGGTCCATTCATCGGCAGATTCCATGCCAAGGCGCATCTTTACCGAATACCGCACACCTGTCATTGTCGCCAACGCCTTGAACAAGTCAGCCACTTCGTCCACATAGGGAAGCATTCCTGCCCCTTGATGCTTGCGAGTAACCGGGGGAAAAGGGCATCCTAAATTGACATCCACCTCTTCATAACCCATTTCAACGATTTTAGCGACTATTTTAACGGCGTCGGCAGACGCGCAGGCTAACACTTGCGGCACCAGCTTGACATCCTCTGCATTATTGTCCCTGGAAATGTCTCGCAAATCCCTCTTGCGGAAATTCCCCTTTTCAAGGCGCATGAACGGACTATAATAACGCCATATGCAATCGCCATAAACCATACGGTGGGCATTACGCCACACATAGTCGGTGAAGCCCTGCAATGGAGCCGCAAATATCTTCATGTCAGAAATTAAAGCTCAATCCCATTCCGACATTGAACTTTGCAGCATTCACCGGAACAAATTGCTTGCTAAATTTTGCAATAAGGTAATCGGCACCTATAAAGAAATTCACAGCCTTAGGATGGAAATTCAACACTGCTCCCATCGAACTTCTAATATTGGAAACCGAACCATTGATTGCAGCATTAAACCATGATGTCGGGCGGAAATTGGCCGAAAGCATACCTTCGCTCCACACTTTCGGTGCCCCAAGGCGCACTGAAGCAAGCAGCCCGAATGAAATCTTGTTATTCAATATGCCATATTCGCCGGCAGCACGAATGGTAGTATACAATGATGTCGTCTTGCCACCTTTACCGCCATCGCTGAATTCTCCCATTGCTTTCAGATTATCCCATATTTCATCGGCCGCATCATCAAAGTCGTTGCTTCCGTCGGGATTATCTTCTGTACCTATATTGTCAAATCCATCATAAACAAACTCATTGTTTTTATTTTCGGCCAAAGAACAATCCTTCCAAGATATAAAACCGATGTCGGTTATGGCAAGTGATACCGTGGCCGATTCTGTTATACGATAAATGGCTCCGAGATCCAAGCCAAGACCATATCCGGCAACTCCGAAATTGTCAAAGTCGAAATCAGAAATATTTCCATCTTCATCATACACGAAATTCAATCCTTTTGAACCTGCCAATGTGCCACGGCCGTTTATTCGCCATTGCTCGTCCGACATGTATATTCTCATGTTTTCGACATTGGCCTTGGCATATAAAGCTCCTAAAAGCAATTTCACTTTCGCACCCACCGATAATTTGTCATTTATGCCCCGAGCATGCCCCAATGCAAGTTCCACATAATTTTGCGTTTGTATATTTAAATTGTCTATATTGTATTCTGTCGTACTTGCAACTTGACCCTCTTTCAAAAAAGCAAACAAGTCTTTAGGAACATACGCACCAGTTTGGCTCTTCACCGACAGACCTATCGTATTAGTACCGCCCCAGCTATTGAATCCGACTGTAACTATATTCATATTTATATCGGCTTCAATTATATTAGTCGACTTGAACTTAGACATCGCTTCATCAATCGAAATATCGGGATGCATGAATGTCAACATTTCATTTCCACGAGGATAGAAAAATGTTCCAAGCCCCACGTTTGAATTGGCCGTGACATTAAAATTACCCAGTAATGGGAAAGAAACATAGCCATTGCTCTCCGAAGTAAAGGCAGGGTTCAACAAATTTCGCTGATTGTTCCCTTCAAGGAAATAAAGCGAATGCAACGTTTGGGCACTTGAAATGGATGCGACTGTCATAAAGACAGTCAATATGATGATTTTTTTAATTATTTTCATAAGACTAAGTTTTTCACAATTCGAGATTTATACCTTCAGGAATTTCCACACAGATGTCTTTAATCAGCAAATACTGTCTCGGCCTAAGCGTCATGTTGTCATTGGCAACAGCACTCACCGTATATACAATCTTCTCAAGACGTTCTAAGTCGTCAGACCCTTCAATTTCAGTCAAAATAATTTCAAGGTCGTTAATCGATTCATCTCCTTCGGAAGCTGCCGAAAACATGAATTTGCTCAAGTTTACATCTATTCCTTTCAATTCGTTGTCCATTATGTCATACAACTTCACCGATGCAACCAAGTCGGCACCAATCGATGAAACACCTGTTGCTCTCACCACAAGTTTGTCGGTCTTGTCTGCTACATCTTCAAGATCCGACAAAAGATCGGTAATGGAATCTGTATATTCGATATTCAAATTGTTGAACCTAAAAGGAATCACAGCCCTGTAATCGGCCTTGACCTCATATTCTTGTTCCAAATTTATAGCTTGAGAACTATTTTCACTTGCAAGAGTTATATTATCCGATTGAATGGAAATTTTTTCAGGAACAAAAGCAAACAAATTAGCTATGTCGGGATTAGACACTGTCGTATACCCGGGCTTGGATACATCTGTATTGCTAATCAAAATATGATTGATCGATGGCTCCACTCCGAAAGTCACTGATGCTTCGGCATAATTCTTACTATCGCTTGCCATGAAATCCATCGACAACATGCAAGGCACATCTGTAGGGTTTGTCAAGTCGAGGTACACGTCAACTTCTTCAGGCGAGAAAGATGTGTTGCCGGTACGCAGGAAGTCTGGGATTCCGTTAATATCTATTTCAGTATCCACATTGGCTTTTGTGCTTATTATGCCCGATATTGATGATGCAGTAACCGAGCTCACCGTGCTGTAATTAAAATTTAAATCAAGAAGGCCTCCTGCCACATCCCCGTTTGTCAGTATATGACAATTGGATACGACAAGCATCGAGTCATCTATTTTCAGGAATTTTCTGCCATTTTCACCTGTCACGACATATTTCGACTGGTCACTTTCACTCAGTTCTAACGCAGAAATGCCTATCTCCAATTCTGCACTCGGATTTTCGGCAGTCAATGCCAGATAATCTTGCTTAAACTCGCTCGTGCCATCACTTGTCTTGACAAATTCAGGGAAAGACACGACCATGTTGGTGAGCGCAATCTCTTCCACACCTTCGGGGAACGGATTAATTGAAATGTTCAACACCGTGGGCACTATTCCATCCGTAAACGTAACAGCATATAAAGCAGTCACTTCTTCGGGCAATTGTTCATTGATGTCATATTGACCCTCCGAATGTATGTCGCCAAGCTCATATTTGCCGCCTGCGACACTTACCGAAGGCATGCTCAAATAGACATGCCTCAAAGCCGGCGTGATGCCATTGACCGAAACGCCTTCCAACGGACCGATTGTGGCGTTAGCATCTCCGCTCGACACAACTTCATATATACCATTGTTATCGACAAGCGTTTCCGATTCTTCAATTACTCTATCTACATAAATAGTATCGGTTGCCCCTACAGGAAGTCTGAATTGAGCCCCGACTTGAATATTGCCGTTTATTTCCTTTGACAAGTCGTACTCGCTATCACAAGAGACAAGGCACAAGCACAAAAAGGCCAAACCCGATAACACATGTGGAATTTTTCTCATAATAGTATTTGTAAATTATTTTAATTCATTTAAGAAAGCACTCTATCAACTGTTTAAGATTTACTAAAATATGCTACAAATATATATTTCTTTTTTGTTTTAACAAAACTAATGTATACTTTTAATCTTTCAAACAAGATATATGTTAACAGAAGTTATTGAGGCTGATAGATTTGAGACGCATTTAAGTTTGTTGAAAAACTTTAAATCCACCATTTTTTAATATGACATCTTAAACTATTGCTCAATGCTCCCATCTAACAATAAAGACTAAATTAAAGGAATTATGAAACTACGACAATTGGCTTTACTGAGTTTGGCTATGGCATTTTCCCACAGTGCAATCGCCCAAAACCATGACGACATATACTATGACAGTTCCAAAGACGAAGAAAAAAACGTGGTTGAAGAAGTCAAAGATGAAACCATCATAGTAAGCGTGAATCCCGATGAAATAAATCAGGATGCAATGTACAATTACTTCTCCGACGACCAGACGGCCAATTGGCATGGCAATATTGTCGAAAACAGGGATGTTGATGAATATAACCGCCGTGATGTAGGACTTGTCGAGGATTCCTTGCAAGCCGACATGGCCGGTGACACCATCAGCATCGACCCATCGGTGTTGAACGGCGACACGTTCCAGTACACTGAACGCATCAGGCGGTTCCACGACCCCGACATCATAACAGAATCAGATGACGAAGAACTTGTAGACCTATATGTTTACACTCGCCCTGAAGTAAACTTGGTCATAGGTACGCCAACCTATTATGTAAGTCCATTCTCTGCTGGTTTATACTTCAGCAGTTGGGCATACGACCCTTGGTACTATGACTTTTATTATCCATGGTATGACCCATGGTACTACAGGCCTGCATGGCACTGGAGCTGGAGTTGGAGTTGGAATTGGAATTGGTGGGGTCCAAGCTGGTGGAGTCCTGGCTACCACATCCACCACCACTATCATGGCTATCCCGGTCCGTCATTCAACCACAGGCCGGCCATTTGGGCTTCAAGCGGACGTCGCAACGTCGGCAATCACAACTACCGTCCGGGGGCAGGCAATGCCCGACCCGGATATGCATCGGGTAGCCATCGTTCCGGTTCAAGCATCCGCAATCAAGCTGGAATACACAATAACACAGGACACCGACGCGCACAGACCTTCAATGGCAGCAATGAACGCAGACAAGCCATATCCGGGAACAATTCCATCAGGAACAACCGATTGAATACGAGCAACAATCAAGTAAGACGTTACATCGCTCGTACCAATCGCTTTAAAACCGTAGGCAACCGAATGAATGTTTCCTCGTCGGCAACACGTCGACCCGACATGGCCGTAAGCGGTAATCGCCTAAACACCTCGTCTGCCAATGGAAACATGATGCATCGACGCACTTCTTCCTCATCGACAATAAATAGAGGGAATGTGACCGGCAATCGATTCCAAACTCGCACCAACCGCATAAATCGCAACACGTCCACAAGGTACTCCGGAACGAGACAAACATACAACGGGACATCTCAATCTCGATTCAATTCCACGCGAGGCAGTTTCTACCGCAACAACAACTCTCGCGTGATAAACAATCAGACCCGTTCAGGTTCATTCAACCGCAACACGTCAAGACCCGCCTACAATCGTGGAAGCAGTTTCCGTTCCGCTCCAAAAAGCAGCGGCGTGTCACGCGGAGGAGCTATGCGCAGCAGCGGTGCCGGTCGTGCCGGGGGTGGACACCGCAGATGAATTTTTACGGATTTATGACTTCTTAAAAAATCGAAATCATGGCAAAAAAATATATCTTACTTCCGGCCTTGCTATTGTGCATTCCGGCAATGATGACAGCCCAAACGGCTTTTGACATATACGGCATATCACAAAATGACTTGAGAGGGACGGCACGTTTTGTGTCAATGGCCGGAGCATATGGGGCATTAGGAGGTGACTTGACCTCAATATCCCTCAATCCCGGAGGCATAGGCGTTTACCGCAGTTCCGACATAGGCATTACGGTTGACTTCGACATGTACTCCTCCAAAGCCGGAGATCAAGGAATGACAAGCAAGACAACAAGGTTCAACACCTATATGGGCAACGTGGGATATGTAGGTACCAAACGGTTCAATTCCGAAATTATACCAAACATCAACTGGGGAATCACTTATAACCGCATAGCGTCGTTCAACAAGCACTATCGCGGACACATAGGCAACTTGTCGACATCCTTCAGCAACTACATTGCAGGCGTTACCAACTCTTACGGATGGTCTCGCGAAGATCTTGCTTTTGGCTCGACATTCGACCCGTATCTTGACGGATCGGCCAACTGGATGAGCATCCTCGCCTTTGATTCCTACATGATGAACCA
This sequence comes from uncultured Muribaculaceae bacterium, assembly GCA_944321705.1. GTDB lineage: Bacteria > Bacteroidota > Bacteroidia > Bacteroidales > Muribaculaceae > Avimuribaculum. Next base: position 97,218 of record CALUMG010000002.1, read on the forward strand.
ACTTTCGGCCGAAACAGGCTTCCAAGGATTATACGGCGATGGCACCACAGGCTCTGCAACATTTGAAACTCACGAATCGGGAGGTATAGACGGATACGACTTCTCCTTTGGTGGCAACCTGTGCGACAAGTTCTACTGGGGAATAAACTTTGGCTATACAGTATTCAACAGAACCACGACAACCTACTATGGCGAGTCGCTCGATAACGCATATGTAGTAACCGACACAGGCGATGAGACAATAAGGCAAGGGACTGCCGACTACGGCATATACAATTATGAACATCTTAAAGGAGACGGATACAACTTCAAGTTGGGCTTCATATACAAGCCCATACAAGAATTGCGTTTAGGATTTGCGTTCCACACCCCCACCTACTATTCATTTGATGCTGAATATTACACCGAGAATGAATACAGATATGTTAATGGAGCCGGCACATTGCAAGATGTCAACGGGGTAAACGAAGGTTATAGCGACTATTACAGTTTCAAGGCCAACACCCCATGGAAATTCGTGGCAAGCGCGGCAACAGTTCTCGGCGGCAAGGGAATCATCAGCATGGACTATGAATATGCAGGCTACAACTCCATGGGTGCTGAAGACTATTACGGCAACAGCAACATCGGCACCAATAACGACATAGGCTATTATTACAAGCCTGCACACACTATAAAAATAGGCGGTGAATTGAGATTGACAAGCAATGTCAGCATAAGATGTGGTTATTCCTACAAAACTTCTCCCGTAGAAAACGGCTTGAAAAACAATCTTGAAAACGTCAACACCACGTTGATGCCGGCTTCCTATGTGCTCGATGATTGGACGCAACACGTCACAGCCGGCATTGGATACCGCAACAATTGGTTCTACGCCGACCTTGCTTATGTATTCAGCAACGAGAAGAGCGAATACCATGCATTCTCGCCTGTCGTTGGAGGTTTCTCTTATTATGAAGACAGCCCGTCAGCCAACCTCTACAACAGAAACAACCGCATAGTAATCTCAATGGGTGTCAGATTCTAAATTACACCTTGGTCCTGAATGAAAATACAAAAACCGGCAAATATCATTTTTCATGATACTCGCCGGTTTTTTCTTGCAGCACGCCACTCGTCTTGACCATGCAGCACTCATGAAACGCGGCTCGACATGCATAACTCCACATAAGTTGACATGTAAGCCTCATTATGGAAATTTATCATTAAATATTTGTTAAAGTAGCCTCTTTTTTGCAACTTTGCAAATTATTTAAAGTTTTGTCATAAACTATTCATTTATGGAAATAACCGCAAGAGAACTTGCAAAATTGATACAAGGGACCGTTGAGGGTAATCCTGATGTCATAATAAACAATTTTGCAAAAATTGAAGAGGCTAAAAACGGATGTATCACTTTCCTGGCCAATCCGTTATACACTCACTACATCTATACTACCGAAGCCTCGGCAGTTCTTGTAAAGACAGATTTCGTTCCCGAACACAATATCTCCGCAACTCTAATCAGAGTGGAAGACCCTTATGCGACACTTGCAATGCTTCTTAATTACATATCAAGCCAAAAAGTGAGAAAATCGGGCATTGAACAACCATCTTATGTGTCTGAAGGCGTAAATTTGCCCGAAGACATATACCTTGGAGCATTCGCATACATAGGCAAAAATGTAAAAATTGGCAAAAACGTATGCATTTATCCACAATCGTATATCGGAGACGATGTATCTATTGACGACAATACCATAATATATCCCGGCGTAAAGATTTACCATTCTTGCAAAATAGGCAAAAACTGCATCATTCATGCAGGAGCCGTAATAGGTGCCGATGGTTTTGGCTTCGCTCCCGAAAATGGCGAATACATGAAAATCTCACAAATTGGCAATGTCGTGATTGAAGATAATGTCGAAATCGGAGCCAACACGACTGTCGACCGGGCCACTATGGGTAGCACTGTTGTCCACAAAGGAGTTAAACTCGACAATCTCATTCAAATAGGCCACAATGTGGAAATTGGCGAACACACTGTTATGGCAGCACAAGTCGGCGTAGCCGGCTCGACAAAGATTGGTTCACACAACCAAATTGGCGGCCAAGTAGGATTTGCCGGGCATATAAAAATCGGCGACAACAACAAGTTTGGTGCACAATCGGGGGTTCCCAAAGGCATTGGCGACAACAAGATGGTTATTGGCAGCCCGGCCATAAACGCTACCGACTTTGCTAAACAAGTAGTATACATGAAAAAACTGCCGGCATTGTTCAAGGACGTGGAAAATTTGAAACAACTGCTTGACAAAAAACAATAAAAAACAATCATCAACTCGAAATTAAATTATAAGCTACATATTATGAAACAATGCACTTTAAAAAACCAATTCACCGTTGCTGGCAAGGGGTTGCACACAGGATTGCATGTTGAAGCAACATTCATGCCTGCACCAGCCAACCACGGCTATAAATTCCAACGTGTTGACCTTGAAGGCGAACCGATGATTGACGCCCTCGCCGAGAACGTGATAGAAACTTCAAGAGGTACTGTCATAGGCAAAGGAAATGTCCGCGTAAGCACAATCGAGCATGCTCTTGCTGCATTATATGCTGCCGGCATTGACAACTGCCTTATCAAAGTGAACGCACCCGAATTGCCAATACTCGACGGGAGCGCAATAGAATATGCCAATAAAATCGAAGAAGCCGGAATAGAAGAACTTGCTGAAGACAAAGATTTCTATATCATTAAACAACGCATAGAAGTGGTCGATGAAGAAACAGGCTCTTCGATAGTGGTATTCCCATTCGACAATTTCCGAATCGATACGATGATAGAATTCAAATCTCCGGTAATTCCAAACCAATTCGCTTCACTTTACAGTCTCGACAAGTTCAAAGATGAAATTGCAGGAAGCCGTACTTTCGTATTTGTTCGTGAAATAGAACCTCTTGTAAAAGCCAACCTCATCAAGGGTGGAGACCTCGACAATGCAATTGTAGTTTATGACCAACAAATGCAACAAGAAGACCTCGACAAGCTTGCCGACTTGATGAACGTGCCGCACAAGCATGTCAGCGAAATTGGTTACATCAACAACAAGCCGTTGGTTTATGAAAATGAACCCGCAAGACACAAGCTCATGGATGTCCTTGGCGACCTCGCATTGATCGGGCGACCCATCAAGGGATATGTCATAGCAACCAAACCGGGACATGCCATAAACACGACTTTCTCCAAGAAAATACGCCGCGAAATAAAACATCAGGACATTCAAGCTCCTATTTACAATCCAAACGTTCCCCCAGTAATGGACGTGTACCGCATACGTCAACTTCTCCCCCATCGCTACCCGTTCTTGCTTGTTGACAAAATCATCGAACTCGGAAGCAATTACATCGTTGGCGTAAATAACGTGTCGGGAAATGAACCGTTCTTCCAAGGCCACTTCCCACAAGAACCCGTAATGCCGGGCGTGTTGCAAGTGGAAGCAATGGCTCAAGTGGGTGGATTGCTCGTGCTCAATTCAGTTGAAGAACCTGAAAAATATTCAACCTACTTCATGAAGATTGACAATGTAAAATTCCGTCAAAAAGTAATACCCGGAGACACTCTTGTATTCCACTTGTCACTCATGACCGAAATTCGTCGCGGATGCGCTGTTATGAAGGGGTATGCTTTCGTCGGAGAAAAGATTGTCAGCGAAGCTGAGTTCATGGCTCAAATCATTAAGAACAAATAAACAATAAACTATATTTAAATTGATATGAAACAACCATTGGCCTACGTTCACCCTGCCGCAAAGATTGCAAACAACGTCGTCATTGACCCGTTTGTTACAATCGACCAAAATGTGGAAATCGGCGAGGGTACACGCATAGGAAGTAATGTGACGATACTTGAAGGTGCACGCATCGGAAAGAATTGTACAATCTGCTCGGGAGCTGTAATATCAGGAATTCCGCAAGACTTGAAATTCAGAGGCGAAGACTCTGTGGCAATTATAGGAGACAATACCACAATACGCGAATGTGTAACCGTAAACCGCGGAACAGCCTCAAAAGGGAAAACAGTCATCGGAAACAACTGCCTCATAATGGCATACTGCCATGTGGCTCATGACTGCGTGATTGGCGACAACGTGATAATGTCCAACGCAACGCAAGTTGCCGGTGAAGTCGTCATAGACAACTATGCCGTAATTGGAGGTGGCGCATTGATCCACCAATTTTCACACATCGGGCAACACGTCATGTTGCAAGGTGGCGCATTAGTCAACAAGGATGTCCCTCCTTATGTGAAAGCAGGCCGCAACCCATTGTCTTATGCCGGAATTAATTCCATCGGCTTGCGTCGTCGCAATTTCTCTAACGAACAAATTCGCGAAATACAAGAAATATTCCGCTACCTCTACTTGTCGGGGTTAAACAATTCCGATGCCATCGAACGCATCGAAGCCGAACTTCCGGCATCGAAAGAACGCGATGAAATCATACTTTTCGTTCGCAACTCAAAACGTGGCATAATTCGCGGTTATGTATAAGACTTTGCTGCTCTAAGCTTGCTCAATAAAATAAAATAAAATAAAATGGATGGACATGATTTCGCATATACCAATGCACATGTCCATCCATTTTTTATATACCTAAACTATTGTGATTTCTGCTAATTGTCTTAAAAAGGCAAATTAAAACCTTGACTCACCATGAAATCCATGAAAACCTTGGAGAATGCCTCGTTATTGGCTTTAGGATACCTTACGTCGGTAAACACTTGAGCCAATGTCTCCTTGGAATTTTCTTCCACATAGTGCTTGTTAACATCAAGAGCTTCCTTCTCGGCATACAACTCCTTGATTCGCTCCGTTGAATAGTCATGATACACTTCTTCATGCATGACAGCCTCCACCGGCAGGCGTTCAGCCTTTGGCTCTCCGTCGGGATTGGCCGGATAGCCAACCGACAAAGTTACTACCGGAACCACCATTTTAGGCAATTCAAGAGTTTCAGCTATCTGGGGCGCATTATATGTCGTAGTCCCTATGTAGCAGCATCCCAAGCCGGCCATCTCGGCTGCCGTATTAAACTGCTGTGCAAAAATCGTGACATCGAACAATGCCGAAATGAAGGATTGCAAATTGGAATAACATGGCTCAGCATTGGATGCCTCACACCACTTGTCAAAACGGTTGAAATCGGCACAAAATGTCAACACGACCGGTGCCCCTGTTATCATTCGCTGATTAAAATGATGCGGTGCAAGTTTTTGCTTCATTTCTTCACTGCGGGTAACAACAACGCTATATAACTGCATGCCTCCTGTTGTGGGAGCCTGCATGGCATCTTCTATCAAAGATTTCAACAACTCGGCCGGTACTTCCTTGTCCGAATAATTCCTGATTGTTTTTCTACTCCTGAAATAATTATTATCCATAAAAACTCTTCTTTAAATCGTTTTCCATAAAAACGGCACGCCATTTTCCATTACAAAATTAATATAAAGTTGAAATCTCCAAGCGCGCAGGCTTCTTCTTTTTCATTTTGTCCCGATAATGAAGCCTCTTGCATGAAACATCGAGTGAAAATAAGTCAAAGTGACAATTTCACAGTCATGAACTCTGACATAATGGCAATTCACATGTCGCTCATTGCAATTTGGCACAAATTATGCTAATTCATAAGCGTGGCTTTCAAGCAAAGTCACGATGAAATTGAAAATAACACTTTAATTTATAAATATTATGACAGTTAAACCATTATCAGACAGAGTTCTAATAGAACCTGCAGCAGCCGAAGAGATTACAGCCGGAGGTATTATAATTCCTGATTCAGCAAAGGAAAAACCGCTTAAAGGAATTGTAAAAGCAGTGGGTAGCGGTACTAAAGACGAAGCGATGGTTGTTAAAGAAGGCGACCTCGTGCTTTATGGCAAGTATGCCGGTACCGAACTTGAAATAGATGGTGCAAAATACTTGATGATGCGCCAGTCGGATATTTTGGCTATTCTTGAAAAATAACACAACTTAAAAATTAATTGAAACTATGGCAAAAGAAATAAAATTCGATATTAATGCTCGCGAAGAACTCAAAAAAGGTGTCGACGCTTTGAGCAACGCTGTGAAAGTAACCCTTGGCCCTAAAGGCCGTAATGTGATTATCGAAAAGAAATTCGGTGCTCCACACATTACAAAGGACGGTGTGACAGTTGCAAAGGAAATCGAACTTGAAGACAAATTCCAAAACATGGGCGCACAACTCGTCAAGGAAGTCGCTTCAAAGACTGGTGACGATGCCGGTGATGGAACAACAACTGCTACCGTGCTCGCACAATCAATCGTGGCAACAGGATTGAAGAATGTAGCTGCCGGAGCAAACCCGATGGACTTGAAACGCGGTATCGACAAAGCCGTTGCAAAAGTTGTTGAAAACATCAAGGCTCAATCTGAAGAAGTTGGCGACGACTTTGACAAAATCGAGAATGTTGCACGCATTTCGGCAAACAACGATGAAGAAATTGGTAAGCTCATTGCCGAAGCAATGAAGAAAGTGAAAAAAGAGGGTGTCATCACCGTTGAAGAAGCTAAAGGTACCGATACGAGCGTTGAAATCGTTGAAGGTATGCAATTCGACCGCGGTTACATTTCTCCTTACTTCGTAACCAATTCCGAGAGAATGGAATGTGAGATGGAACATCCTTACATCCTTATCTACGACAAGAAAATATCCAACCTCAAGGACATGCTTCCTATCCTCGAAGCTACAGCTCAAAGCGGACGTCCGTTGTTGATTATAGCCGAAGATGTCGACAGTGAAGCCCTTGCAACACTTGTTGTAAACCGTTTGCGTGGCTCATTGAAAGTTTGCGCAGTAAAGGCCCCGGGATTTGGCGACCGTCGCAAGGAAATGTTGCAAGACATTGCAATTTTGACCGGTGGATGCGTAATATCAGAAGACCAAGGCATGAAACTTGAAAATGCTTCAATCGAAGTTCTTGGTACTGCCGACAAAGTTACTGTTAACAAAGAAAACACTATCATCGTAAACGGTGCCGGTGACAAGCAAGCAATTGCCGACCGTGTGGCTCAAATCAAAGCTCAAATTGAAACTACAAAGTCTAGCTATGACAAAGAAAAATTGCAAGAACGTCTTGCTAAACTCGCAGGCGGCGTAGCTGTACTTTACATCGGTGCTCCTTCCGAAGTTGAAATGAAGGAAAAGAAAGACCGTGTTGATGACGCTTTGAGCGCAACTCGTGCTGCCGTTGCCGAAGGTATAGTTCCTGGTGGTGGTGTTGCTTACATCCGCAGCATCAAGAGCCTTGACGGATTGAAAGGTGAAAACGAAGACGAAACAACTGGTATTGAAATTGTTCGTCGTGCAATCGAGGAACCTTTGCGTCAAATTGTTGCCAATGCCGGTCTTGAAGGTGCTGTAATCGTTCAAAAAGTAAAAGATGCCGAAGGCGACTTTGGTTACAACGCTCGCACTGGAAACTTCGAACACCTTTTGGCTACCGGTGTCATCGACCCGGCCAAGGTTGCTCGCGTAGCTCTTGAGAATGCAGCTTCCATCGCAGGCATGTTCCTTACTACAGAATGTGTGATTGCCGAGAAGAAAGAAGAAACTCCTGCTGCTGCAATGCCTAACGCCGGAATGGGTGGCATGGGCGGCATGATGTAATTCAAATCGCTAAAATTAATGCCGTAAGGCGCATAATAAAAAGAATGTGTCGCAATGTGTGTGACACATTCTTTTTTTATTCTTCAAAATTTACCTTCTCACTTAATTCGAAACCACAGTCCAATTCGTGACCTTCATCATGCTGTCGTCATTGCTTAACCATTGACGGCTTAGGAAAATTGAAAACGATAGACAAGCCAACCATCAGCATCAAGCACCACGCATAAAACAAATAAGGTATAAATGAAACTGGTGACAGGCCCGACAATCCTGAAGCAAGAAGGATTTGAGCTCCATAAGGTATTATGCATTGTATTATGCACGAACAAGTATCAAGCAGGCTTGCAACTTTGCGAGGATCAAGACGATACTTGTCGGATATTCGCTTCGATAATTGTCCCACTGTTATTATGGCAATCGTATTATTAGCCGTGCACAGATTCACTATGCTCACCAGCATTGCTATGCTTGCCTGTGCTCCTCGCGCACCTTTTATGCGTGCCGTCATCCATTGGATTATAAAATAAATGCCACCGTTGTGCTTTATCACATTCAGCAACCCCGAGGCAAGCAATGTCACCACAATCAAGTTTCCCATCCCGAGGATGCCATCGCCCATCATGGCACACATGTCTACGATTCCTGTCCCGGAAACATAAATTCCCACCAATGCCGATGATATGATTCCTAACGTCAGCACCAATAGCACATTTAATCCGAACAATGCTGTCACAATCACTATCAAATACGGAAGTATCAGCCAAAAAGATGATAACGTCGAAACAACAGCCGCATCCTCGACATTTCCTAAAAATCCATATAACACAAGTGCAAGAATCGCTGCCGGAGCGGCAATCCACAAATTCACCTTGAACTTATCGTTCATCTTGCATCCCTGGCTGCGTGTCGCTGCAATTGTTGTATCGGAAATAAATGACAAATTATCGCCAAAAAAAGACCCGCCAATGACAACAGCCACGACAAACGCCATGTCAAGACCTGTGCTTTCGGCAAGCTGTGTCGCAAACGGTGTCAATGCCACTACAGTGCCAACCGACGTTCCAATAGACAATGACACGAAACATGTGGCTATAAAAAGTCCTGGCAACAAAAATTGCGATGGCAAAACAGCTATCGTGAGATTGACAGTTGCTTCAACCGACCCGATTCCTGTTGCTAACGAAGCAAACGCCCCGGCAAAAATGAATATCCATATCATATACATGATATTGGGATTTGCAGCTCCGGTCGAAAACAAGTCGATCTTGCTTTGCAGATTCATGCCTTTGGTAGTTATCAATGCCCATATGGACGCAACGATGAACGCTATAGAAATAGGCATTTTATAAAAATCGCCCACCATCATTGACGGGACAAGATACACGACCAAGAAAACAATTATAGGGGACAACGCAAGTATCCCTTTCCGCTTTGAAATAGGTGCCGACATTGAATTATCTTTTTAAATATTGTGTGCCACAAAATTGCAAAGCACAAAGATAGTGCAAGTTGTGTGCATTTTGAAGAAATAAACTTGTTCATTTCTTTACTTCACTTGCAAATACACACAAATACACCTCTATAGTTAAATATCTATAATTAAATGAACTTATCGACAGTATTATTTGTTTATTAATAAAAACAAACCATTATGTTCAAACAACCTGAATTACCTTACGCACTTTCCGACCTCTCCCCTGTTTTGAGCGAAGAAACACTTAAATTCCATTATGGAATACATGAGAAAACATACATCGACAATTTAAACAAACTAATTGTCGGCACCCCTTTTGAACAAAAGACTTTGGAAGAAATTATAACCGGGAGCAACGGCCCGATATTCAATAATGCCGCCCAAACTTATAATCACATTTTCTATTTCGAATGCTTTTCGGTCCAAGGAGGTGGAATGCCCGACGGGGCACTTCTCGATGCCATTAAATCGACATTCGGTTCTTTCGAAAAATTTCAAGAAATTTTTGAAACAGAAGGCACGAAACTATTCGGGTCGGGATGGGTATGGCTCGTTAAAGACGAAAAAGAATCTCTTTCAATCATGGCTACAGGCAACGCCGGGAATCCTTTGACCAACCGACTGTCACCAATTTTGTGCTTTGACCTATGGGAACATGCATATTACATCGATTACCGAAATCGTCGCGCAGAATACCTGCATAAACTATGGGACATCGTGGATTGGAACAAAATAAGTCAAAGGTTTGCAAAATAATAAAACATCAATAAAAAAGATTTCGTACTTTTTCTCAATAAAATAAAAAACGCGTGAGCGTTCGTGACACTTTTTTATTAAAGCATAATGTGATAAATCGAGAAGGGAGGCTGCGAGAGCAGCCCCCTCTTTGATATATATGCCTTGACCAATTTTCAAAATTGTGGGCTTAGTCGACAAAACGCCAAAAAACGAGTGCTTCTCTTCATTGCAATTTTTATGTATATTTACATTTTATGCAAAATCTTGCCATATATGTATTTTTATACATATTAACGCCTTATATGTGGATAAAAATAAAAATTTTCTACATTTTATGCACGAAAAATTTTGATATTTCAAAACAATGCGCTTCATTTGCATATAAATCATTTTTTAAGGTATAAAAATACTTTTGTCATGAAACCGAAAAAGTACATATTGCAAGAACAAGACATTCCACGCGCATGGTATAACATCCTCGCTGAAATGAAGAACAAACCGTTGCCAATGCAGAATCCTAAAACGAAGCAACCTCTCAAGGAAGAAGATCTGTATCCTCTATTCTCAAAAGCAGCTTCACAACAAGAAATGGACTGCACCAACGCTTGGATTGAAATTCCCGATGAAGTACGCAACATGTACAAAATATGGAGGCCTACACCGCTTGTAAGAGCATACGGGCTCGAAAAGGCTCTTGACTCTCCGGCTCACATATACTTCAAGAACGAAAGTGTAAGCCCGGTAGGTTCGCACAAACTCAATTCGGCCATTGCCCAAGCCTACTACTGCAAAAAAGAAGGCATCACAAATATAACCACCGAAACCGGAGCCGGACAATGGGGTGCAGCATTGGCTCTCGCGGCAAAACACTTCGAACTTGAACTGGCTGTTTACATGGTAAAAGTGTCATACAATCAAAAGCCTTACAGACGTTCAATCATGCAGACCTACGGAGCTGAAGTCATTGCCTCCCCAAGCATGTCGACAAGAGCTGGCCGAGACATAATTACAAAACATCCTAACTATCAAGGTTCGCTCGGAACCGCTATTTCAGAAGCTGTCGAACTTGCAATGACTACGCCCAACTGCAAATACGTCCTCGGGTCTGTTCTCAACCATGTTGCATTGCATCAGACAGTAATCGGTCTTGAAGCCGAAAAGCAAATGGAAATGGCCGAAGAATATCCCGACATTGTAATAGGTTGCTTCGGCGGAGGTAGCAACTTCTCAGGAATCTCATTCCCGTTTTTACGTCATAACATAAACGAAGGGAAAAAAACGCGCTTCATAGCAGCCGAACCTGAATCATGTCCGAAACTAACTCGCGGCAAGTTCTGCTATGATTACGGTGACGAATCGGGCTATACTCCACTCATCCCGATGTATTCGCTCGGTCATAATTTTGCTCCGGCCAACATCCATGCAGGCGGGTTGAGATACCACGGAGCAGGTGCAATCATAAGCCAACTGAAACATGACAAAATGATTGAAGCCATGGATATAAGCCAGCTTGAGACTTTCAATGCAGCCACATTATTCGCACGCTGCGAAGGAATCATTCCTGCTCCCGAATCATCACACGCCATCGCTGCGGCAATACGTTGTGCCAAAGAAGCCAAAGAAGCAGGTCGACAGTCTACGATATTATTCAACCTGTCAGGGCACGGACTAATAGACATGACGGCTTACGACAACTTCTTTGCAGGAGATTTAACAAATTACAATGTTCCTGAAGATGAAATAGAAAATAACACTAAAAATCTTGAATTGATAAAATAATACCAACGTCAATTTTTGAAACACTATTCACAAATACCGGATGTGACTTGAGAAAGCCGCATCCGGATTTTTTATTTCTCGTAATATGCCGACACGAGGGCATCAGCACAGCGTTCACCATCAATGGCAGCCGACACTATGCCACCTGCATAACCCGCACCTTCACCACATGGGTACAAGCCTTCCACCACTACATGTCTCATTTCTACCGAGTCGCGAGGGATTCTTACAGGAGATGACGTGCGCGTTTCGACACCGATGACTATCGCATCATTAGTAAGGAAACCATTGGCCGAATGGCCAAACACCTTGAATCCCTTGCGAAGCCTGTTCCCAATAAATGACGGCAACCACTTGTCCAGCCTTGAAGGTTGGATTCCTGGAGCATAAGACGATAACGGCAAATCGCGCGAAGCTCGCCCCTCGACAAAATCAATCATACGCTGCGCGCCAGCCCTTTGACTACTTCCTGCCTGCTTAAAACAAATCGATTCAAGTTCTTGCTGGAACCTCATGACACGCAACTCATCATCGGGGGAATAACCTTTTAAATCTTCAGGCCGCACTTCTACCACCATTCCCGAATTGGCCCACTTGGAATTTCTCCCTGACGACGACATGCCGTTCACCACAAGCTGATTATCGCCACTCGCGGCAGGCACGACCACGCCTCCGGGACACATGCAAAATGAATACACGCCCCGACCATCTATTTGTGTCACAAATGAATATTCGGCAGCCGGCAAATATTCCCCTCTTCCTTCTTTGCTGTGATATTGTATTCTATCGATGAGTTCTTGCGGATGTTCAAGTCTCACTCCTACTGCTATCCCTTTAGCTTCAATCTTGACATCTTGCTCTTTAAGCATCTCATAAACATCGCGAGCCGAATGTCCTGTCGCAAGAATCACCGGCCCCGAGAATGTGGAACCATCACTACAGCCCACACCGGCCACACGATTGCCATCCATCAACAACTTATCGACCCTCTTGCAGAAATGCACCTCCCCGCCACACCGCAATATTGTTTCTCGCATGTTTTTTATTACTCGTGGCAATTTGTCACTGCCTATGTGAGGATGAGCATCCACAAGGATATCAGACGAAGCTCCATGCTGATGAAATATGTTCAATATTCTTTCCACCGACCCTCGTTTCTTGCTCCGCGTGTACAATTTGCCATCAGAATAAGCTCCGGCACCACCTTCGCCAAAACTATAATTAGAATCAGCATCCACTTTTCCTGTGCGCGATATTGCCGCTATGTCGACACTGCGACTTTCAACATCCTTTCCTCGTTCAATCACTATAGGTTTTACTCCGGCTTCTATCAACTTCAATGCGGCAAATAATCCTCCGGGACCCATACCGACTACTATGGCCTTCCTCGATACATCAAGAACCGATTTATAATCGATTGGATTGCCAAGTGGCGATGATTCAGGCTTTTCATCGATATATGCCACCACCTTCAAGTTTACCATTACAATACGCTGCCTGGCATCTATCGACCGCTTCAGTATCACCACATCTTCCAGCCTGTTGGCTGCCACATTCAATTCGGTACATACATAATCGCGCAAATTATCCATGTCGTATGCAATTCGCGGCACTACCCTTATCTGAAGTTCTGAAACCATATCTTTTTTTACACAAACTCAATATTAATCAATACAAAGTTAATTCACGCAAACGAAATTTTACCATGACCTGCCCTACTTTTACAACCATGTTGCATCAAGAAACTGCTATGAACCTTCATTGCACACATATATTTTATGTAAAAATTAAAAAACAGTTTCTAACTTTGCAAAAACAAGACAAACACAATGATAAAAAACATAGGATGCCTTTTTGATTTAGACGGAGTGTTGATAGACAGCGAGTCTTTATACACATGTTTTTGGAATGAAGTCGAAGAAACCATGCCGACAGGTGTGCCAGACTTTGCTATCAGGATAAAAGGAAGTAATCTGCCAACGATTCTCAACACCTACTATGCACCGTCATTGCATCAAGCAATAATCGACAAGCTGCAAGTATTTGAAGACAACATGGTCTACCCTATATTTCCTGGAGTCATCGATTTCCTTGACGAGCTAAACAATAACTCCGTCCCATGTGCCATAGTCACAAGTAGTTCCATGGACAAGGTAAAACGGCTGTTCAAGCTATACCCCGATTTTGGCCAGTACTTCCGTGGTATCATAACAGGCGACATGGTGACACATTCCAAGCCAAACCCCGAATGTTACCTGAAAGGAGCAAACGCCATCAACCGAGAAATTTCCAACTGTTATGTGTTTGAAGATTCAATATTTGGCATTCAAGCAGGGAAAGCAGCAGGTGCACATGTAATCGGCTTGCCGACAACTCTTCCTGTCGATAAAATAAAAGAAACGGAACCCGAAATGATAATTGACTCATTCATCGGATTCCGCTTATCCTGTATGAAAAAATGAAGATTTACTCTTGCATATAGATTCCTACATTTCAACAAGCCTTGAAACTCATGTCAAGACCTTTTACCGAGTGGGTCAATGCACCAACCGAAATGTAATCCACTCCACATTCTCCGTATGCACGAAGTTTGTCGAATGTTATTCCTCCCGATGACTCTATTTCATAACGGCCACCTACAATGGCAACACCTTCCTTAGTCAATTCAGGAGTAAAATTATCAAACATTATGCGGTCAACGCCACCTTCGGCAATAACTTGACGCAATTCATCGAGGTTTCTTACTTCTATCTCTATCTTCAAGTCCTTATTGTTCTTCTTAAGATACTCGTGGGCCTTCTCGATAGCGTTCTTGATGCCTCCGGCAAAGTCAACATGATTGTCTTTTAGCAATATCATGTCAAACAATCCTATACGATGGTTCATACCACCGCCTATTTTCACAGCTTCTTTCTCAAGGATGCGCATTCCAGGCGTAGTCTTGCGCGTATCGAGCACTTTTGTCTTCAATCCGCGAAGTTCCTCCATGTATTTATGGGTAACAGTCGCTATGCCACTCATTCGTTGCATTATGTTCAACATCAATCGTTCGGTTTGCAACAACGATTGCACCTTTCCTTCTACTTCAAATGCTATGTCACCGGGCTTTACATGCGCTCCGTCTTGTATGAAAACCGTTACTTTGAGCTCCGGGTCGAATTTCTTAAATACCATCTTGGCAATCTCGACTCCGGCCAATATTCCCTCTTCCTTTACTATCAGATGCGATTTGCCCATTTCATCGGCAGGAATACAGCACAATGTGGTGTGGTCGCCATCACCTATATCCTCGGCAAAAGCCAAGTCGAGCAATTCATCGATAAGTTCTTCTCTTGTCTTCATAAATCGAACAAAAAATTAATACTATATTTGCACATGCAAATGTAGCTATTTTTATCCACCGACACATACGATTCCGATGAAAATATCACTCTTGCTGATAGGCAAAACCAACTCTAAGTTCCTTATTGACGGCATACAAGAATATGTCAAGCGTCTGTCATTTTACATTCCTTTCAGCATCAAATATCTAAACGACACTAAAAACACCCGCAAGTTGTCGCAAGAACAACAGAAACAATTGGAAGGGAAAATGATTCTCGATTCCCTCGAAAAATCAGATTATGTGGTACTCCTTGACGAACATGGTACTGAATTCACTTCCATTGAATTTGCACGATACATCGAGAAGAAACAATCTACCGTGCAACGACAGCTTGTTTTCATAGTAGGAGGCCCATACGGTTTTTCGGATGATGTCAAGAAACGTGCAAATGAAAAAATATCAATGTCAAAAATGACATTCTCCCACGAAATGATACGATTGTTTTTCGTTGAACAATTATATCGCGCGATGACAATAATTAACAACGAGCCCTACCATCATGAATAATAAGCATGCAGTTTGACAAGTCTCATCCTCGCATCAACTCGCGCATTATCATGTCCGACAGCATAACTCCGTTGCGACTCAAGCGATACCGGCTACCATCCTTTATTACCAGTCCGGAATCGACAAAGCTTCTTATCGCATTTACAAAATAATCGCTATACGCTTTCCCGTAAATCGACTTAATCCATTCCGAATCAATCCCTCGCGAAGTGCGTAACCGCAACATCACATCCTCGTCATACTTTTCATCCACACTTTCCTGTTCACCGACGCACACGACAACATCATTTTCAAGAGATTCCACATATAGTTTCACATTGTCGGGATTATACCTGCGCATATTGCCATCATAACTATGAGCCGAAGCTCCAAGCCCGAGATAAGGAGTCTTGTCCCAATATCCTGAATTATGACGTGAATAAAATCCAGGCATGGCGAAATTGGATATTTCATAATGTTCATATCCCGCACCGTCAAGCATGTCAACAAGCATGTCATACATTTCGACACAAGTGTTGTCATCACATTCCATTACGCGACCCGTCTCCCTCAATTTATGCAACATCGTGCCTTCTTCATAGCTGAGATTATAACATGACACATGTTTTGCTTGCAAAGACAAAGCTTTTTCAAGTGTATACTTCCATGTATCAAGAGTCTGACCCGGAATACCATATATCAAATCAATGCTTATGTTGTTGAAACCTGCCGACTGCAAGTCACAATATGCCTTCATGGCTTCTTTTGCATCATGACGACGATTCAAGAAAACCAATTCTTCATCCACAAGGCTCTGCACACCCATGCTCACCCTATTCACGCCAAGTTTCAATAATTGTTCGGCAAATTCATGTGTCACATCATCAGGATTCACTTCCACTGTAAATTCTTCCACATGACTCAAATCAATAGCAGCTCGCAAGCCTTCAATCAATACGCTCAATTGCTCAAATGACAATACAGATGGAGTGCCTCCACCAATGTATAACGTCTTCACCGGCATTCCGGCAATCTCTTGTCCTCGCAATTGAGCCTCCATTCCCACAGCCTTGACATACCTGTCGGAAAGCCGTGAAGACGCAATGGAATAAAAATCGCAATATATGCACTTGCGTTTACAAAAAGGGATATGTACATACACTCCGGCCATGATAGTACTGTGGTTATTACATGATATGAATTTTCCGTGTAGAACGCCATAAAAAGAAAATGAACTCAACCATCATTGCTTGAGTTCACCTTCAATTATTGCCATATCTTCTTGTAGTTTCTTTTCAAGCGTCAACCGTTGCTCTATCGTATTGCAGGCATACAACACCGTCGCGTGATTGCGCGACAACCGCAACCCGATATTGGTTGATGACAACGGGGTATATTTTTTTGCAAGGTACATCACGATTTGTCGTGCATCCGATATTTCACGTTTACGAGACTTGCCATACAACAAATCGCTGTCTATGTTGAAATGCGAGCAAACCGTTTCGGCAATCAAGTCAATTGTAACCTGCTTCTTGGAAATCTTTACCGCATTGGCAAGGACAGCCCTTGCAAGGTCCATCGAAATTTCCTGATTGAGCATCGTGGCATGAGCCAGCAACGACACTATTATACCTTCCAATTCCCTGATGCTATCGGTTACGTTGGAAGCAATGTAATCAAGAATGTCTTGCGGAATCGACAATCCGTCTTGCCTTGCACGCATGTCAAGCACCTCGCGACGTAATTGGTAGTCGGGAGCACCAAGTTCCACCGTCATGCCCCACTTGAACCTTGACATGAGTCGTGGCACCATGCCGTCGAGGTCCACAGGACGACAGTCGCTCGACATTATCAATTGCTTTTGATTCTGATGCAAATGGTTAAATATGTGGAAGAACGTGTTCTGTGTAGCCGTCTTGCCTGCAAGATCTTGAATATCATCTATTATGAGCACATCTATACTTTGATAGAAATTAATGAACTCATTAACCTTGTTATTCTTGACAGCAGTCGTGTACTGACTTTCAAACACTCGTGCGGTGAGATAAAGCACGCGACTACGCGGATTGGTTTCCTTTATCTTTATTCCTATCGCTTCTATCAGGTGCGTCTTGCCCACACCCGTCGGACCAAACACAAACAGTGGATTGAACGTCTTGCAACGGGGATCGGTTGCAATAGCCTTGCCTATGCTGACAGCAAGCTTGTTGCTCATGCTGTCGCAATAGTTCTCAAATGTGTACTTTGGATTCAGCTGTGGGTCAATGTCTCCGTATTCTATCTTGTGGAACGGATTGCCCGGTTGTTGAACCGACTGTTCATACTTGCTGATAATGTGGCTTTTGGCCGTTCCTTCGACCGATACCTCTGCATCCGGGACATTATTTACCACACCTACTATGTATTTGACACGGAACTTCCCAAATACTCTTGCAAAAGTCAAATCAAGGAGATTGGAAAATTTGTTTTCCCATTGTTCGGCAAAGAAATAAGATTTGACACGAAGTTCAATAACCCCGTTTTCAAAACTAACAAATTCCACAGGCTTGAACCAAGCCTCGAATTGTTCAGGTTTTACGTTGTCTTTTATTATTTCAAGACACTTTTCCCATCTATTATCTTGCCGGATATTCATTACAATGCTTGCCGTTTTAGTAGGTTTTCCAGTTACAAAATTTGACAAAAAAAATGATAAACAAAAATCACTTTTTATTTGTTTTTTAGAATCCAATCATAACAATACTGAATTACAAGCCTTTGACATAAATCTACCTACATGGCAGGCTATTGATGTGATTAAAACAATCACGCTTCTGTGTTTCAATGGTTTATGGCTTAAAACTCGAATTAGCACAAATTCATGGATACTTACACAAAAAAGCTATAACGCGCTTAAAATGCCTTATTATTAAATTCATGTAACATTTATCGCGTCATGGGCTTATTTAGAATGATTCCAGATAAGCCCATTTTGCGACTGTTTTTCTTGAACGTTTAAAATACTTTGAACGTCACATATCGTTTCGGATTCTTCCGCAAGTCAATCAATAGCGAATCTAGACTCATGACCGAATTGTCAAGATGTTCATAAAGCGATGGATCGTTTATGAGCATGCCGAGACTCGAATCTTTGCTGTTCAACTTCGTGGTAAGTTCGCTTAAATTGGCCGTAGTCACATTTATATTCATCATCGTGGAATCAATTGGAATCTCACGCAAACGAGCCGAAACGACAGCCAAATCTCCAGAGATGCTATCTATGTTGGCCGTCACACTTTTCACGTTATTCATGACTTCGGGCAAGGAGCCACTCATCAAGTTGGCAAGTTGCTGAGATGTCGTTTCAAGATTGGCCGATATGGCATCCAAACGCTTCACCGATGCAGTCAATGCAGGACTAGCGACTATATTATTAAGATTCGTCAAGATACTGTCTATCTTAGGCATCATTTGCACAATCCCGGGAAGCAATTCCTCGCCAACCTTGTCCATCAATCCTGCGGCATTACCTCCGGGAATATATTCTCCAATTTCATAATAAGTCTTATTTTGCGACATCTGCAATTGTATTTGCGCAGTACCAAGCAAGTCAAGAGACACCACTGCTTTTGAATCCACAGGAACTCGCAAATCCTTGTCAAGACTCAGCAACACAACCAATGCGCCTGATTCGTAGTCATATTTTATTTCTCTTACTTGCCCTACTTGAAATCCATTTATGGTTACCGGAGCCGACTCGTTCAAACCTGCCACATTGTCAAATTTGGCGTAATAGAAATTAGCCGGTTTAAACAAGTTTATACCTTTTAAATATTCTATTCCCCAAAACAGGACAGCCAGACTCACAATAACTGCAATGGCAATTTTAACTTCTTTTGAAAAATACTTTTTCATTATTTTAAATACTTGATATTTCTATTTCTTTAATTTGTCTCCTTCAAATTCCACTATATACGCATCCTTAAACTTGCGTCTCACCTTCTTCAATGTGGCCACGGCTTCTTCGTAACTCGATGTCGCTCCATACAAATATTTGTACATTTTTCCATCCTTGTAACGTTCCACACCTTTAAGCCCCTTGAATTCACTTGAGTTGCTTGGTAATTTGACACGACCGGCCAAGAATTGGATTTTATATGTGATTCCGCTATTATTTTCCACTTCTTGCGGCTCTCCCGACTCATCAGTGATTTCTTCATCCTCGACAGGTGGAGCATAAGATGGAACCGATGCCGAATCTCCCAATTTCCTATACCTTTCAAAAGCATTGTACAATGCTTGAGCCAATTTATCTTGTCCATTGTCCGAACGCATGAATTGTTCTTGTGTCGGATTGCAAATGAAATCAAGCTCAACCAAGACAGCCGGCATGCTCGTCTTATACAAAACAAGGAATCCGGCTTGACGTACTCCGCGATCTACTCGCTTGGCAGTGGTTTTAAATTCATCTTGCACAAGCGACGCGAAATTTACGCTTTGAGCCATGTGCTGATTCTGATTTATCTCAAATATTATGTATGATTCGGATGAATTTGGATCAAATCCTTGATAAGTCGTCGAATAGTCCTCTTCAAGGGCAATCACCGAGTTTTCGCGCATTGCCACTGCAAGATTCTCCTTTGTACGATGCAAACCGAGCGTGTAGGTTGAAGAACCTTGAACCGTCTTCCGGCCTTTAGCCCTTTTATCGAGCGAATTTGTATGTATGGAAACAAACAAGTCACCTTTAGCATCATTGGCTATATTGGCTCGTTCTTGCAAAGTTACATATTTGTCGCGTTTGCGCGTGTACACCACGTCCACGTCATCCATATTCTTTTCGACAAGAGCTCCAAATTTCAACGCCACCTCAAGATTGATATTCTTTTCATTAGTTTTGACTCCGGGAGCTCCTATGTCTTTTCCTCCATGACCGGCATCTATCACAAGCACGAAATTTTTGCTTTCCACGTTGAACGAGAAAAGTAAAATGCCAATCAAAAACACAATCGATAATGATAATTGCTTCATTTTATCAACTGAATAGAAAGCATTAAATTCTTCCTTGACTTAAATTACCACGCATTTAGCCCCAAAAGGAATGAGCATAAATCGTTGCAAAAATAACAATTTAAGACAAATTTCGGTTTGAATCAGACGGAAATTTATGGGCTAATTCCTTTTTTTGCTAAAGAAAAGGAGAAATGTAATTGAATTTTTCTTTTTTACGTTTATTTTTATTTAAATTTGTATTTAAGTAAAAAATAGTCTCAAACACATGAAAACGTCACGATCACATAAAATTTACGGCTTGATTGGGTACCCGTTGGTTCATTCCTTCTCTAAGACATATTTCAACCAGAAATTTGAATCGGAGAACATTGATGCCGAATACATCAATTTTGAAATCCCTGACATAAACATGTTGATGGAAGTCATAAGTGAATATGACAACATCAGCGGCTTGAACGTGACAATTCCATATAAAGAAAAAGTGATTCCGTTCCTTGATTCGCTCGACAGCGATGCCGAAAAAATCGGTGCGGTGAATGTCATAAAAATCATCAGGACAAAAAACAAGTTGGAGCTGAAAGGATACAACTCCGACGTCATCGGATTTGGTCAATCAATCAAGGAATTCATAACCCCGACACGGAAGAAAGCCCTCGTGCTTGGTACTGGTGGCGCGGCCAAGGCCATTTGCCACGGACTTGAAAAACTCGGGGTTGAACCTCAACTTGTGTCAAGGCACAAAAATGCCAAAACCTTGACTTATGAAGAACTTACAAAAGCCGATATTGCAAGTCACAAAATCATTGTAAACACCACTCCGCTCGGGATGTACCCTCACACCGAAGAATGCCCCGACATCCCTTACAAATTTCTGACTCCCGACCATGTATGCTACGACTTGCTATACAATCCCGACGAGACATTGTTTATGAAAAAAGCCCAAGAATACGGTGCTATTACAAAAAACGGGTTGGAAATGCTGCTGTTGCAAGCATTTGTAGCCTATGAAATATGGACTTCCGATTCTTGGTCGGGTTCTTTGTAAACACATTCACACTTCTTTTGACATTGCCATGAAATGAAACTGCTCGACAAAGCTCCGTTGATACGGCTTGCGCTTCCTTTTGCAGCCGGAATCCTATTCTCGGAATGGATTATTGTCGACAGATGGATAATCATAACCCTGTTTACAATCATAGTCTCAGGTATGATTTGTTGCAGACTGTTTACACATAAGCAGCCTGTAACTGCCTTGCGCATCATTCCGTTGCAATCTTTTTGCGTCATGCTGGCTGCCATGTGCGCCGGATGGTTTGCAGGAACATGTGCCATCCCTGACGAAACCGACTTGAACATGATAAACGGACGTCTCGTTGCGGCAAGGATTCGCAATATTGAAATCAAGGATTTTTCGACTTCAGCCGAAGCCTCAATATCTATTCTCAACGACTCCGCAAAAAATAATATTGACATTCCTGCCATGTTATCAATACAAGGTAATGACTACACCCTTGCCGAAGGTGACTGGATTACATTCAAAGCGGCTCTTCAACCGATAAAATCGCTCGGGAATCCCGATGAATTCTACTATGCCACATACATGAAGCATCGATATGTCATATATTCGCAATATCTCAAACGCGACGAATATACTAAAATAGCAACCTCATCCGATGTGATGACATGCGCAAGAAAACTTCAACGCTCACTCACGAACGCTATCATAGGATCAAGCATGTCTCCATCCACGCAGCGATTTTTATGTACGATATTGTTAGGAGAATCTTCCTACCTTGATCCCGACGTCAGAGAAGATTTTTCACATGCAGGCATAGCCCATATCCTCGCTTTAAGTGGCTTACACATGGGAATCATCATGACAATCGTGTTCTTCATCCTCAAGCCTCTCGATTACATCAGGTTGAAACGTGTCAAGATATTCATGGCAATGGCGTGCATAACAATATATTTGTTCATCACCGGCATGTCGGCTTCGGCCGTGAGGGCGACCATAATGATAGCATTCGTACTAATAGCCCGGCTCACATATCGAAGATACAGCAGTTTAAACTCACTTTTTGCAGCAGCAATATTGATTCTCGCATTTTCTCCTTATGCCTTATACGACGTCGGATTCCAGCTTAGTTTCATGTCAGTGTTATCCATTCTGTTGTTATACGACCGATTCGGAAAATTCCTGACCAGCAAGAACAAATCTCGCCAACTGTTGTCATCGATAGCCATAACCACTGTAGCTACCCTGGGAACGGCCGCAATATCAGCTTATTACTTTCATGTTATCCCGGTTTTATCGATATTTTCCAACATCATTGTCTTGCCGATACTTCCGTTTTACATCAGCATAGGCTTAATACACACCTTTCTACTCGCAACAGGGATTGAATTCATCGAATTTTCTTGGTTACTCGACAAAGCGACATGGTTACTGACAGCAATTGCCGATGCAGTAAATACATTACCTTTTTCCTCGATAGCCAATATTCACATGTCAACAATCACGCTCGCATTGTTCATGTTATTGTACTTGCTTGTCATAGTGTTTATTTACAACATCAACAAAAAGCAATATGCAATCGTAATTCTCGCAACTATCCTTGCAATAATGACGTGCGACACAATCGACCAGTCAAGAAAACCTCAATCTGGATTAGTAATTCAAAACAATTATTCATCCACTCCCATTCTGTGCTTCAGTGAACAAAAAGCCTTTCTCTGGAGTGAAGACACAACGACGGCAATAAACCAATTCAAGCGATATAACGCAGGATTTCTCTCAGCACACAACATTAATTCAATTGAACGATTGTCTCCGAGGCAATCGGCCGACAGTTTCTTCAATCCTCCATTTGCATTCATTAATGGCAAACGCATGGCAATCATAACAGAAACCAGATGGAGACACTATAAAGCCGCACATCCTATAAAAATAGACTACCTGATTATAACTAAAACTTATTATGGAAATCTTTCCGACCTGCTTGACACGTTCGACCCCGATATGGTAATACTGTCGGGAGCAATGTTCGATGACAAATCTGAAAAAATAATTCAAGAGGCTAAGCATCTAAATATTAAATTACACAACTTAAAGACTGATGGAGCCACCGTCATATACGACTGAATTATGCCTGTACCGCCTGGCAACCAAATGCATGTTTGCATATGAAACCGTTTTTGCATAATTTTGATTTGTAAACATAAGCACCTCCCATTATGAAAAGTTCACTTCTACACATGGCAATCACGGCACTGGCTGTCATCATGGCTGCATGTGGCAACAACCAATCGCCCGAATCGATAGAAATATATGAATCAAACGGAAAATACGGGCTTAAAGACAATAGCTCGGGCAAGATAATAACAGATGCCGAGTTTGATTTCATATCCAATTTTTCCGAAGGGCTCGCGGCTGCATGCATAGGAGGGAAATGGGGCTATGTCGATACTTCAGGCAAAACAATCATACCATTCATCTATAATGAAGCAAATTACTTTTCCGACGGATTGGCTTTAGTAGCTGATGACGACAAATATTTGTTTGTCAACACAAAAGGGGAAAAAGCCTTTGACACGGAAATTGACAATGCGACAAGTTTCTCAAACGGATTGGCAGCAATCATGAAAAGAGACAAATGGGGATACATAGACACATTCGGGGCATGGAAAATTGAAGCCATATATGATTATGCAGGCTCTTTTTCCCCCGACGACTCATTAGCAATGGTGTCAAAGGATGGGAAATACGGTTTCATCGACAAATCCGGAAATGAAATAATAAAACTACAATATGACGGCTGTAACGAATTTTCTGAAGGCCGCGCTTGCGTCATGCTCGACGGGAAATACGGTTTTATCGATGAATCTGGATATATGATCATCCCAAACATTTACGATGAAGCATGTGATTTTTCCGAGAACCGCGCAGCAGTACTAATCGATGGCAAAGAAGGATTCATCGACAAATCGGGACGAATCGTGATAACACCTCAATATGACGACACATTCCCGTTTTGTGAAGGTCTTGCAGCAGTAGAAAAAGACAACAAATGGGGATTCATCGATTCTTTGGGAAATGTAACCATCCAATTCAATTATGACAAAGCGTGGTGGTTCTCTGACGGGCTCGCAAGAGTGGAAAGGAATTGGAAGAAAGGTTTCATCGACAAATCAGGCAATGAAGTCATTCCTATAATCTACAGCTGGGCATCATGGTTCTCCGAAGGGAGAGCCGAGGTAAGACTCGGCAATGAAACATTTCATATCGACACCAAAGGAAATAGACTCGATTAAATCGCGCCTCACAATGATTTTCAACGAACATACATACAAATATGGCATGTAAAATAACTGATTTGCTAATTTTACATGCCCCAATAATATATCTTAACCCTTGACAATGGGATCATGCACTCGCGCATTACTGTTTCTTGCTCCCGGCAATGCGATTGTAATTGTGCATCTCCTTTACCTGCATAAACAATCGGGTCGCAAACACAAAATTGTTCAAAGCATCGTTATCGCTGTCATAAATTTCATCTTTAGTGCCTACCCATCCACATTCACCCTTATTTACAAACAATATATTCTCTCCTATACCAAGCACAGAGTTCATATCGTGCGTGTTTATTATGGTCGTTATACCATATTCATGGGTAATATCGCTAAGCAGTTCATCTATAAGAATTGATGTTTTTGGATCAAGTCCTGAATTTGGCTCGTCGCAAAACAAGTATTTTGGATTCAACGCTATGGCTCGCGCAATAGCAACACGCTTCTGCATGCCACCACTCAATTCCGACGGGTATTTGTTATTGGCGTCCTTAAGATTTACCCTTTCAATGCAGAATTCTGCCCGTTCTTTCATTTCAGCATTGCTCATGCTCGAAAACATTATCAATGGGAACATCACATTCCCAAGGACAGTTTCCGAATCAAATAAAGCCGACCCTTGAAATAACATGCCAATTTCCTTGCGCAGCTCTTTCATCTGCTTGATATCCATCTTGGTTATGTCACGACCGTCATATAAAATCTCTCCCTCTTCGGGCGAGACAAGCCCTACGATGCTTTTCATCAATACGGTTTTACCCGAGCCGCTTAATCCTATGATAAGATTAGTCTTGCCATCATAGAATTTAGCACTGATATTCTTTAAGACTTGCTTGTCGTCAAAAGACTTACTTATGTTTTTTACTTCAATCATGATGATTCCTTTCCGTTTTTACTGCAACAAGACATGTGTCAATATCACATCGAGCAAAAGGATGAATATGCTGCTCGTTACAACTGCATTGGTGCTGGCTTTGCCCACTTCAAGTGCTCCACCTTTCACGTTATAGCCGAAATAGGAAGCAACGCTGCTCACGACAAATGCAAAAAACAACGATTTTATCAATGCTTGCCAAACATACCACTCTTGGAACATCGTCTGTATGCCATACACATAGGTCGATACAGGTACAATGTCGGTAACCACACACACAAGATAGCCACCTCCAAGTGCGGTAGCCATGCTGAATACCACAAGAACTGAAATAAATGAAACAAATGCCGCGATCTTGGGCAGTACCAAATAATTGGCCGAGTTGATTCCCATTATCTCAAGAGCATCTATTTGTTCGGTAACTCGCATTGTTCCTATCTCCGATGCAATGTTCGACCCGACCTTGCCGGCAAGAATAAGGCACAATATGGAAGATGTGAATTCAAGCAAAATAATCTCTCTTGTGGCCAATCCGACCGAATATCTCGGCATGAGCGGAGACGAAACATTCAATTCCATTTGAATGGTGCAGACGGCTCCGATGAATATAGATATGATTACGACAAGAGGTATCGAATCAATGCCAAGCTTGCTTATTTCATCTATGTATCGCTTGAAAAATACTTTCCATTTATCTGGAATGGAGAAAACCCTCCATATAAAAAGGCAGTAATCGCCAAATGTCTGTAATGCAGTCCGTAGAATCATATCTTTCTCTGTATTAACATGACACGCCTTGCGAAATGAGCTCAAGACGTGCCACTATTCCGAGCACAAAATTAATAATTTTAGATTGAAACGGATGCAAGACTCTGCTTTTTTGGGACTAAAAGTATAATTTGGAACAATATATCAGATTTATTTACTCTTGCAACTCGTCGGACTTTGGCTCGCTCATCAGATTATTGAGCATGGCATACACTGCAAGACCAGCAACCGATTTTATGCCTGTCTTTTTCGTTATGTTTTTTCGATGCGAAATGACGGTGTGAATCGATATATTCAACTGCTCGGCAATCTCTTTGCTCATTAGGCCTTTAGCCACAAGGACAAGAATGTCGCGTTCACGCTTTGTCAGCTCAGAGGCACCATCCGAAGCTCCTTTTTTATGCTCTCCGATTTGTTCAAGATTCAGCAATGTCGAGATGATATCGGGTTTTGAATCCCTTATGTCAATTATGGCATCAAAATTTCGCAAAAAAGAAGGTTCGAAATATTGATACACAAGTCCCACCGCAAAGCATCCCTCAGGAAGGTCTAAATTTGCAGGGATTTGCCGAGTATAAGGCAATATGCACGGATTAATGACAACAATGTCAGGATGCTTGACCATTATCCGTTCTTCCATCATCCCTATGTCATCGACAGTGCATACGACCTCAAGTTTGGCACAATCATTAAGCATGCTTTGCAAACCTTCGGTCACCACCTGCGATGGCTCGGCAATTAAAACTTTCAATTTCATTTCAATCCACTCCTTTCAAGATGTTCCACATAAGGAACAAGTACTTTCTCTTCTATCAATGAATGTTTCTTTAAATCTTCCGAAAGTTGAAGAATATCAAATACAGCTCCTATGGTTTCATAAGCCATGACCTCTTCGGGCAAATATTTGAACATTATCTGCGTTAGATCATCGAGCTTGTCTTCTATATTGGTATGTCCCGGCACATAATCCGAAATTACATAATCCTCGTCGGCTTGTCCATGTGCCAATTTTTCCAAATGAGGGAAAACATACTGTTCCTCATAATTAAAATGAGACACTACTTCTTTTGTGTACTCCGAAAAGAAATGTTTCAAGACACTGCCGGCCGTCCCTTTAACTTGTTTCGCTATGCGATCTATATGATTGGCTATATGAGGCAACCGTTTCCCCAAGTAATATCTATGGGATTCTTCAAGATAGCTGACAAGCGGACTCATGTCGGTCGACAAAACCTCTTCGGTCGAAGGTATATAGTCGTCAAATGAATATATGTTGCACACAAGCATAAAAAACTCTGCCGAAACTCCATGTTCTTCACACAATGCCTTTACACTTTTGTCTCCTATGCCCAATGGAATGTTGAATCTCGGCAATAATAAAATAAGTCCCGGCTTGATGAGTATCAAATCGGCCATTTTCATATTTTCATTAAACATCGAAAATCTTTTCATTACGGCGCGTCAGTTTAAATGTTATTTAATGTTTTCATTCATTTGACATTGGCAAAGTTACTAATCTCGCATCAATGCGCATATCCCCATTAATGATTATATGACATGTTGAAATACGCTATAATTTGGTATTTCACCATCGTCGGTCGCAATGTAACTTTGCAATGTAAAAATTAAATCATGTTACAGCAAATTTTTACGATATTGATTTTGACAGCAGTTGCAGCAGCAATTATCTACAAGATGTGTAAACGTTGCCGCAAGAAATGCAAGGGAGGATGCTCCTGTTCATGTCACAAAACTTATAAATGAAAGGAAATGTAATAACTTTACCATAGTAGTTAGAGATATTGGCAGCGTTGAGAAACGATGCCATTTTTCTTTGCATCCAATCATTCCGGCTATCGAAACATGTCAATCGTAATAATTCAGTAAAAATAAAAAAGAGCATGCAGGATTCCAATTTTTTTCGACCTGCATGCCCTTTTATAAGGTAACGTTCACTCAACCGTTCAAATCAATGAAGAATAATCACGCGAGTAACGCAACATCTGGTCAATATAATCTTCTGTATAGTCTATCTTGACATCTGTTATATTGCCATTCTCGTCAACAACCGGAGTATATACCGGATTGACAAAGCCCTTATAAGGAGCTATGTTCAATTTAGCATAACGTTCAAGCACTTCTTTATGCAATTCAGGGTCGAATTTAACGGCATATTTTTCCACAAGGTCACGTCCTGCTGCATAATCGCCTTCCGACTTTATGCGCTGAATCTCAGCAAGTAATTTACCAAACAATCCACGCAGCTTTTCATAATCATTTACTTTCAAATATGTCTTGCCATCGCGTTTAACATATTCGATTACATTATCTTCTTTACCTTGCTCATAAGCCCACTGGCATATCAAGTGCCTGTTGCGCATGTGAGATTCCTCTATGTCCTTACCCGGCTCGATGCGAGTCAACTGGGTCATAAGGCCGTTCATTATGTATTTATAATACTCGGCCTTGTAGGTATCTGAATCTGAAATGATGCCAAGTTCAATCAATTTTGGATCGGCAAGATAATAAAGAGCAAACAAGTCGGCACGAGCTTCTTCAAGCGTTGAGCCATGTTCTTTCAAAGCATCGTCATGCACGCCGGGCATCAATTGTCCGGAAGCATGGCCAAGGCATTCATGCAAGTCGGTATGCAAGTTGTCGGCAAGAGTTAGATACTTCTTCATCAACTCTACTTCAACGTCCGAATAAGCAAATTCCTCGTCAAATCCGCTACCTTGGCTTGCCTTGTTGTAGGCATCGGTGATATTTTCAAGCGTTACCGATTTTGAACCATGGGCTGCTCTGATCCAATTGGAGTTAGGAAGATTTATGCCGATAGGTGTAGACGGGTAGCAATCGCCACCAAGTATGGCTGTCGTGATGACTTTTGCCGACACTCCTTTGACTTCAGGTTTCTTGAAACGTGGATCTACAGGAGAATTGTCCTCAAACCATTGGGCATTCTCGCTTATCACGCTTGTACGATGAGATGCCTCGCCGTTCTTGAAGTTTACCATAGATTCCCATGATGCCTTCAAGCCAAGAGGATCTCCATAAGATTCAATGAACCCGTTTACAAAGTCAACGTTGCTTGCAGTTTCTTCAACCCAAAGGATTGAATATTCGTCAAACAATCTGAGGTCACCGGTAGTGTAATATTCAATAAGTTTATCGATGTAAGCCTTCATTCCTTCGGTTTCGGCTTCACCTTTAGCCTTGTCCAGCCAGAAAACAATCTTTTCGATGGCAGGAGAATATAATCCGCCGATTTTATATACGTCTTCATATATTTTGCCATTCTTCTTGACAAGTTTTGAATTAAGCCCGTAAGAAATAGGAGTCGTGTCGCCGGGCACTTTCATCTTGGCATAGAAATTTTCCACCTCGGCTTGAGTAACACCGTCATAGTAGTTATTGGCCGATGTGGTTATCAAGTCAACACCTGAAGCTTGATTCACTCTTTTTGCCAACACTGCCGGGTCGAAAATAACAGGCGACAATGTTTCGATAAGTTGTTCCACTGTCTGACCTTCGGCCAATGGCAATTGTTCGGTCGGAACTGCCTTTACCTGCTCGGCAAAGAATGCCTCGCTGAAAGTTGGAACAAACTTGTCCATCGAATAGTGATGGTGTATACCGTTAGCAAACCACACTTGCTTCAAGTACAACTCCAATCCCTTGAATTCATCCGAATTCTTGTCGCCTTGATAGTTTGTGTATATGCCTTCAAGAGTCTTCCTGATTGCAAGATTGTATTTCCCGTTTTGATCAAACAGGATGTCACGTCCTTGCAAAGCGGCTTCAGTCAAATAATAAATCAACTTTTTCTCTTGAAGTGACAATTCTTCAAATCCGGGAACTTGATACCTCAAGACTTCTATGTCGGCAAATTTATCGACACTGTAATTGAACGTGTCTTGCTGAGCCGACTTGTCATTGTTAGTACAACTTGACATTAACATGACCATAGTTGCTGCTGAAATAAGAAATTTGTTCATTACACTTTATAATTATTTTAATATTATTTATTTTGAAATCTGCGACAAGTAATATTTAGCGGTTCTCGCTGAAAAGGCATCATCTCCTTGTGTACATCTTTCATATAAAAATATCGCTTGCGATACATTTTTCTCAACACCACATCCAAGCTCATAACATCTGCCAAGTCCAAGCATGCCTTTATAGTTACCCATGACTGCCGATTTTTCATAATACATGAAAGCATCTTTGTAATTTTGCTTCACACCGTATCCGTTATAAGACGCTTCTCCTAAATAATAAAAAGCGTCAGAGTTTCCTTGCTCGGCAGCTTTTGAAAACCAATTATAAGCTTCTACACAACGCCTGTCATAGTCGCCTGAAAATACCCCTGCATCATATCCATAACAATATCCTACCATGACTTGGGCTTCAGCACAGCCTTTTTCAGCTGCTTCCATCCACAAGTTAAAAGCTTTCATGATATTTTTATCTATGTCTCCATCGCCATAATAATAATGATTTCCCAGAAGGTATAAATCATAAGCATCATCCCCTGTAGTTTGCTGCTCTGATTCTATGACATTGTTCTCAAGATATGATTGTCCATACATATTTGAAAACGCAAGCAATGCCAAAAGTAGTAAAGACGTGACTTTCATCATAAAAGAATTAAATTTATTCCACATATAGCACAAGACCTTTCAAGTATTCACCCTCGGGATGATATATATTGATGGGATGGTCGGCCGGCTGCGTCAATTGATGCATTATGCGTACCTTGCGCCTCGATTGCGCTGCCGCACTAAACACCGCCAACCTGAATTGCTCCTTCGACACAGCTTGAGAGCAAGAAAACGTGAACAATATGCCACCTTTGCCTATCTTCTCAAATGCCTTGGCATTCAACTTGCGATAACCAATCAATGCGTTCTTAAGCGCACTTTTATGCTTGGCAAACGCGGGCGGGTCAAGTATAATCAAGTCATACTTGCCTGTCTCCATTTCATTGAGGTATTTAAATGCGTCCTCGGCAAAGGACTCATGCCTGTTGTCTCCCGGAAAATTAAGCTCTACATTTTCATTAGTCAAATGAATTGCTTTCGACGAGCTGTCGACCGAATGCACGAGATTGGCCTTGCCTCGCATGGCATAGAACGAGAATCCTCCCGTGTAGCAAAACATGTTGAGCACATTGCGCCCTTGGCTGTACTTTTCAAGAAGCAGACGATTCTCGCGTTGATCGACAAAAAAGCCTGTTTTTTGTCCGCGCAACCAGTCCACATGGAACTTTAGTCCGTTCTCGACAGCAATGTCGGTATCGTAACTTCCTATTATGTAGCCGTTCTCGGCATCAAGACTGGCTTTATAAGGCAATGTGGTCTCCGACTTATAATATACATTCTTCACAAGCCCGTCGGGGAGTGACACGAGAGCCTTGGCAACTTTCATTCTATCGAAATGCATTCCGGGAGAATGAGCCTGTAGCACGGCAGTGCTGCCATACACGTCGACCACAAGACCCGGGAGGAAATCTCCCTCACCATGCACGAGTCGGAATGCATTGTTATCTTCTCTCAACAGCGATAAGCTCTTCCTTAGATTCAAAGCAGCTTGAACGCGCTCGGCATAAAAATTTTCATCTATGCAGCCATCGCCCCATGTCAAGATTCTGACACAGATGCTCCCTATCTGATAATGTCCGTTCCCTATGTGTCGACCTTCATGCGAAAACACCGACACGGCATCACCTTCTTCGAGATTCTCTTCAATTGAATCTATTGCTCCCGAGAAAACCCATGGATGGAAACGTTTCAACGACTCATCCTTACCTTTCTTTAAAATGACTTTCTTGTAAACCATAATATATTGAAGAACCAGCCTTATACCATGTTATTTGAAGAAAAACCTATATATATCGTTACCGTTGGCGTAAATCAAAAGCATGAACAAGAACGCCATGCCTGTGATTTGGGCATATTCCAAGAATTTTTCACTCGGCTGGCGACGCGTTATTATTTCATATAGCAAAAATAACACATGCCCGCCATCAAGCGCTGGAATTGGCAATATGTTCATGAATGCGAGAATCACCGACAGAAATGCCGTCACCGACCAGAACAACTCCCAGTCCCATGCATCGGGGAAGATATTCCCTATCGCGCCGAAACCACCAAGTTGCTGCACGCCTTCCGATGTAAACACATATTTCATCTGCGAAACATAACTCGAAAGTTTTTCGACTCCAAGTTTTATCCCTCTCGGCACCGATTCAAGCAATGAATATTCGCGAGTAGTAGTCTCATATACGTCGGTAAACGGAGCCAACATGATTCCAAGTTTGCCGGCATCGTCGATTGCAACGTCCATAACGATTTCTTTACCGTCACGAAGCACTGTTACGGGAATTATTTTACCTGCGTTCTTGTCAAGTTGTTCCTTAAAGGAGTCATAAGCCGATGTCCTTACCGAATTTACAGCTACGACACGATCGTTTTTCTGCATTCCTGCTTTCACTGCTCCCATGCCCGGCTGAACGTCGGCAACTACCACCGGCAAGCGATAGGTCATGAACGGTATGCCATTCTCAGCTTCGGCATTGGCAGTGAAAATGAAATTCTGAGGTATCGCTATATTCACGGTATCGGTATTATTGCGCAACACCGTAACTTCCGACGCGCTCAATATCTTCAACAATTCGTCACCATTCAAATAGGTCAATTCTTCTCCATCGGCAAAAAGAGGGATATCACCATCGACAAATCCCACTTCATGAGCCGATTCGCAATAGGCCATTCCTTCTGTGGCATTCCGGAACGTGAGATACTGCTCTCCCCAGGCATACACCATGCCGGCATAAATCACTATGGCAAGTATAAAATTGAACAGCACGCCGCCAACCATTATCAGCAATCTTTGCCATGCAGGTTTGGAACGGAATTCCCACGGTTTGGCAGGCTGTTTCATTTGCTCCTTGTCCATCGACTCGTCAATCATTCCTGCGATTTTGCAATAACCGCCAAGAGGAAGCCACCCAATGCCATACTCCGTGTCGCGCCATGTCACTTTCTCTTCTTCGCCTTCGGCTACCGGTTTCTTCTTTGGCTTATACTTGAACAACGTGAACCATGGATTGAAAAACAAATAAAACTTTTCTACTTTTACACCGAAGATGCGGGAAAAAATATAATGTCCAAATTCATGCACAAACACAAGAATAGCAAGTGACAGCATCAACTGGACTGCTTTTATCAAAAATGTTTCCATCAACAAAATTTAATTCTTAATATTTTTTACAAACCAAGTAGTGCCGACACATAACGTCTCACTTCCCTATTTATTTGAATATAATCTTCATGCGTAGGACTTGCCACATAGCATGTATTGTCTATTGCCTTCTGCACTGTCGCGGGAATGTCCATGAAGCGTATTTTGTCTTGCAAAAACGCGGCAACAGCCACCTCGTTGGCGGCATTCAACACGCATGGCACGCTCCCACCTTGCTTTATGGCAGCGTATGCCATCGCGAGCATCGGGAACTTGTCGGTGTCAGGAGCTTCAAACGTCAACTTTGAATAATCACTGACACGCAATTTGGCACATTGCGACGGCAAGCGTCCCGGCAATCCCAACGCATATCGTATGGGCAAGTGCATGTCGGGAAGCCCTAATTGAGCTTTTACCGAGCCATCGAAAAATTCCACCATGGAATGCACTATCGATTGTGGATGCACAACCACCTCTATATTATCGGCATCAACGCCAAACAGCCACTTTGCCTCAATCACTTCAAAGCCCTTGTTCATCATCGTTGCCGAGTCTATCGTGATTTTAGCCCCCATTTTCCAATTTGGATGACACAGTGCTTCATTTTTGGTCACATGCTCCAGTTCTTCCTTAGTTTTCGTTCTAAAAGGTCCTCCCGAAGCTGTCAATATCAATTTGGAAACTGTCGACATTTCTTCGCCAACGAGACACTGATAAATGGCACCATGTTCCGAATCAACCGGATACAAATGCACACCGTGTCGTTTCACAAGCTCCGACACAAGTTCTCCTGCAACCACAAGGGTCTCCTTGTTGGCAAGAGCAATGTCCTTGCCTGCCTTTATGGCGTTTATCGTTGGTTCAAGGCCGCTATACCCGACCATGGCCGTGACAACAATGTCGATATTGCAGTCGATCACGGCATCGGCTATCGCCTTCTGCCCGGCCTCGACTTTAATATCCAGCCCGTCGAGCATGGACTTAAGTTTATCGTATAACGTTTCGTCGCCTATTATTACTCGCTTAGGCCTGTACTCGACCGCTTGTCGTGCAAGCAAATCAACGCTCGTGTTCGCGACCAGCAAATATGGAGAAAACAAGTCTCCATATTCGGCAACAATATCAAGCGTCTGCCTGCCTATCGAGCCCGTACTGCCAAGCACTGCTATTTGTTTCTTGTTTTCCACTACAAAAATATGTATGACATTACATCCTACAAATGTAACGCTTTAATCTCGTATTATAAAATCGATTACCTCATTTGTGAGTGATATTTTTCTTTCGTTCTCATATTTTCACTTCTTTTTCGCATCTCATCGCACAACTAAAAAGGCGAAACGATATCACATCGTCTCGCCTTCCCCTTTTTTACTTAAAATGTTTCTCAGAGATAATTGGAATATTTAAATGTGTATGAAGTTCCTATTTTTCAACTACCGTCCTCTCGCTCGACGGTCTCTTCTCAGGCTTTACAAACAACGCGCTCACCTCATAGAGCATGTAAAGCGGCAAAAAGACCACACAAAGCGTGAACGGATCGCTCGTCGGTGTTATGACGGCTGCCACTATCAGCAATGCCACGATGGCATGTCGCCTGTATTTGCCGAAAAATTCACGATGCAGGACTCCTGCCGCGCCCAATGCCCAAGCCAGCAATGGAAGTTCGAACACTACGCCAAGCATGAAAATCAACATCAAGAAAGTATCCATGTAGGAATCAAGCGAAATTTGATTCGGCACAAGCTCACTCACTTGATAATCGGCCAAGAAACGCAACGTAACAGGGAAAACAACAAAATACCCTACCGCGACACCTATGAAAAACATCACATTTCCCACCACAAATGCCTTTCTTGCTCCGCGCACCTCATTGTCGTACAATGCCGGCTTCACAAAATCCCAAATGAAATACAACATCAACGGGAAAGAAAAAACCAGCGCGAGCCAAAACGATGCGCTCATGTGTATGAATAACTGCGACGCGAGCTTTATATTTATCAACTCGACATTGAAACCTTCGGTAGTAAACTGCGGAAGGAATGGAATGCCTTGCGTGATGCGCTCAAACGTCCTGTACAGCCAAAAATCACCTCGGCATGGAGCCAAAATAACCTTGTCGAACAACGTCGGCATGGCAAGGAAGAAACCGACGGTGAAAATCACCAGCACACCGATAATCTTTATCAGCGTACTGCGCAGCACGTCAAGATGCTCCCAAAATGACATTTCCCCTTGTTGTCTATCTTGCCCGGACAATTTGAATTTCCTTATTTTTATCTACCGTGAAAGCATTAAATGCTCTTCCATGCTTTCCCGAAATATGATTTTTATTAACTGAACTTGATGAAAACGCTTAGACTTCAAAACTCCCACACGTTGCACACATATCACGAAAACATTGCAACGCGTATTCGTCCGATTGCAACCTACTTGTTTGGCTGCGTGCTTGAATCTGTCTTGCTTTTATTTTCGTCAGTAGCGGTTTTTATTTCATCATTCACTTCGTTCAGGCCTTGCTTGAAGCTCTTTACCCCTTTGCCCAACCCTTTCATCAGCTCGGGTATTTTCTTTCCACCGAAAAGCAACAAAATGATGAGGGCAATCAGCAATATCTCGGGCAAACCCAATGTCCAGCCCAATATAGCAGTAATCATCATGCAAATGCTACTTGTCACCATATAATAATCATATTAAACTGTTCTCTTTTTCTCCCACAAAAATAATCAAAGTTGAATGTTTTACAAAAAAATTCAACATTTTCATTCTTTTCAGCGCGGCCTAATGGTCACGCCCTTGCTTCACATATAACCCATTAAGCAGAGATTTTTATCCATAATTATTTTTTACCATCAAAAAATACTTACCTTTGCACAAGTTTAACATGAACTTAATTTGAAAGAATTATGAAAGCATTCGTTTTCCCCGGCCAGGGGGCGCAATTCGTTGGCATGGGCAAAGACTTGTACGACAATAATGCCCAAGCACACGAAATGTTTGAAAAAGCCAATGAAATATTGGGATTTCGCATTACCGATGTAATGTTTGCAGGAACCGAAGAAGAACTAAAACAAACAAAAGTTACTCAACCTGCAATATTCTTGCATTCAGTAATTCTGGCAAAGACTCTCGGTGAAGAATTCAACCCCGACATGGTAGCCGGACACTCTTTGGGTGAATTTTCTGCTCTCGTGGCAGCAGGTGCCCTTTCGTTTGAACAAGGATTGAAACTTGTTGCGACTCGTGCCATGGCTATGCAAAAAGCATGCGAAATCACTCCGTCGACCATGGCAGCCGTACTTGCATTGCCTAACGAAAAAGTTGAAGAAATTTGCGCTTCAATCGATGATATAGTAGCTCCGGCCAATTACAACTGCCCAGGACAAGTGGTAATTTCTGGTACTGTTTCGGGCGTTGATGCTGCTTGCCCGAAGATGCTTGAAGCCGGTGCAAAACGTGCTCTCAAATTGAAAGTCGGTGGCGCATTCCACTCTCCATTGATGCAACCTGCTCACGACGAACTTGCAAAAGCAATCAACGAAGCAGAATTCCACACTCCTATCTGCCCGGTTTACCAAAACGTGGACGCTTTGCCTCACACCGACCCTGAAGAAATCAAGACAAACCTTATCGCCCAATTGACTGCTCCCGTGAAATGGACCCAAATCATACAAAACATGGTTGCAAACGGACTTACCGAAGTCGTAGAACTCGGCCCTGGCGCAGTGCTTCAAGGTTTGGTAAAGAAAATTGCTCCCAACGTGGCAACTTCAGGAAAACAATAATCCAACGATACATTTTCCTCATGACATCATGACGATGTCATGGACTAAATTGATAATATAATGTGCGGCACCCGCGATTTAAATCCTTGCGCGGTGCCGCTTTTATATGTCCTGATGCATTTCATTTTCCATAATTCAAAAACATGTTCAAAGTCGTAGCCATAATGTTTGCCGGCATAGCTTGCGGATATCTGTTCCGCAAAGTGCATTTCATGCAAAAGCTCGGCAACACGACATATCCAATCATTCTCCTTCTGCTGTTCCTTCTCGGAATCTCCACCGGAGCCAATCAAACCATCATATCACAATCTGGCTCTATAATCTTCCAGGCATTCGTGATAGCAATGCTTGGAATTGCCGGCAGCATAGCCGGAGCCATTTTAGTCAACAAATTGATATTTAAACGGCGCAAGCAATGAAAGGCAGCATAGTCATAGTAGCATTTTTCTTCATAGGATGCCTTGCCGGATATTCCGGATTGTTGCCCGAAACGATAACTGACGGGCATTTTGCCGAATACGTCTTATTTCTTCTCATGTTTGTAGTTGGCACAACCATAGGCTCTGATTCAAAATTACCGCAAATATTGCGACAGGTTCGCCCGGCGATGCTGCTCGTTCCGGCAGCTACAATAATAGGGACTTTGGCATTCTCCATGCTGGCTTCAGTCATTTTCTCGCAATGGAGCATTGGAGAAGTGCTTGCCGTAGGCAGCGGATTTGGCTACTATTCCCTGTCGTCAATACTTATCGCGCAAATAAAGGAACCATCCATAGGGATACAGGCTGCCACCCAACTTAGCACAATAGCACTGCTCGCCAATATCATCCGCGAGCTCACGGCCTTGCTCACGGCACCATGGCTGGTTCGATACTTCGGTCGTCTCGCTCCGATATGCGTCGGAGGTGCTACGACAATCGACACCACCCTGCCTGTGATAATCAAATATTCGGGCAAGGAGCTCACATTCATTGCAATCCTTCACGGAATCCTCGTGGATCTCTCCGTTCCGATACTTGTGCCTTTGTTTGCGTCATTGTAAGGCAAAGACTTACCCTCTCCAAAATTTGCATGTGACCCAAAA
The DNA here is from genome assembly GCA_944321705.1 of uncultured Muribaculaceae bacterium. Taxonomy (GTDB): domain Bacteria; phylum Bacteroidota; class Bacteroidia; order Bacteroidales; family Muribaculaceae; genus Avimuribaculum. The sequence goes on from CALUMG010000002.1 coordinate 135,843, forward strand.
AGCGTGTATATTAGCACAAAAAACATAACGACAATGCCTTATTTTTCGGTCATCATCCCAGTATACAACAGGCCCGGTGAAGTAAACGACTTGCTAAAAAGTCTCTCCGAGCAGACATGCAAGGACTTTGAAGTCATAATCGTTGAAGATGGCTCAACGGTGCCATGCAAAGAGGCGGTCGACACCTACGCAGGGCAAATAGACATCAAATATTATCATAAAAGCAACGAAGGCCGCAGCATTGCACGCAACTACGGCATTGAGCATGCAACAGGCGAATATTTCGTGTTTTTTGACTCCGATTGCGTCATACCTCCACAATACTTCACGACCCTTCATAAAGCATTGGAGACAACCTATGTCGACTGCTTCGGCGGTCCCGATGCGGCACACGAATCATTCTCCGACACGCAAAAAGCCATCAACTACTCCATGACATCGTTCTTGACGACAGGAGGCATACGCGGTGGCAAAATAAAGCTTGAGAAATTCGTGCCTCGCTCATTCAACATGGGATATTCCCGAAAAGTGTGGGAAAAAGTCGGTGGATTCAGGGAAATGTTTTCCGAAGACATCGACATGAGCACTCGCATCCGCCAAGCAGGCTTCAGCATAAGCCTGCTGCGTGAAGCGTATGTATATCACAAGCGCCGTGTCAATTTCCGGTTGTTCTGCCGGCAGACGTATGTATTCGGCATGTCAAGAATAACATTAAAACTATTGTATCCCGACTCTCTGAAACTCGTGCATTGCTTGCCTGCGATGTTCGTATTGGGCTCATTGGCAATGATTATTCTTGCCATCTTCGTCACGCCATGGGCCATCACCCCTCTTGCAGCCTACTTGCTTGCTATTTTCGTGTCGGCAACAATCTCCACTCGCAACTTGAAAATAGGCTTGATGTCGATAGTTGCCAGTTGCATCCAGCTCGGTGCCTACGGCATAGGATTCATTAAAGCATGGTTCGTCAAAATCCTGTTAGGGAAAGGACGTAACATTGAGGAAGAAATCAAAATGCGCAAAGGCAAGTAACATGGACGCAAACGACAAAAGACAAAATTATACTCGGGCGATAAAAAATCTCGCAGCCGAAGACCGTCCTCGCGAAAGAGCCTTGAAAAACGGAATCAAGTCATTGTCAAATGTCGAACTGCTCGCAATCCTGCTCGGCAGTGGCACGCGCGGAGAATCGGTGATTGACCTGTGCCAACGCATCCTCAACACATGCGGAAACAAGCTCAATAACATTGCCAAATTATCGGTAAAAGACCTCACAAAGCAATTCCGTGGAGTCGGCGAGGCCAAAGCTATTACAATTCTTGCCGCTCTTGAACTCGGCCGCCGATACCGAATGGAAGAAATGCCACAGCGTCCCCAAGTTACTTCGAGCATAACAGTATATGAATACATAAGAATGGATTTAATCCATCTTCCACATGAGGAATTCTGGCTAATTACCCTCGACCATGCCAAACACATCACAGGCAAGTTCCGCATGAGCTCGGGTGGAACCAGCATGACAATCGTCGACACAAAATTGATTCTGAAAACGGCCATCGACCACCTTGCCGACGGCATAATAATCGTGCACAACCACCCGTCGGGCAACAACCGTCCGAGCCGCAACGATGACGCGATAACCCAAAAACTGCGCAACGGTTGCAAGGCTCTCGACATTGAAATGGTCGACCACCTCATCGTAAGTGAGACAGGATACTACAGCTACGTCGACGAAGGCCGGTAGAATTATGCTGAAAACATTATCGATTCTTTGCGATTCTATTTATCTCATTCATTCTTAAATTTGCATAAAAAGGGACCGATAATGCCAATCAACATGAAACAACCATGATATTTTCAAAATAGTACAGCAAGCTAAAAATTCATCATTTCAAAAAACATAATCTTCGCTCTTTTATGAAAATAGCTAAGAACATAACCGACCTGATAGGCAACACGCCAATGCTTGAACTCAACAGGTTCATGGCTGCCACAGGAACAAACACCGGTGCCCGCATACTGGCCAAACTTGAATATTTCAACCCGGCAGGCAGCGTCAAGGACCGCGTGGGATATGCAATGGTAATCGACGCCGAGAAATCAGGACTGCTGAGACCGGGAGGTACAATAATAGAACCGACGAGCGGAAACACAGGCGTAGGCATTGCGATGACCGCCGCTGCACGCGGATACAAGGCTGTTTTTACCATGCCCGAAACAATGAGTGCCGAAAGGCGCATGCTTCTCTCGGCTCTTGGTGCTGAAATTGTCCTCACTCCCGGAGCCGAGGGTATGCAAGGTGCAGTCAACCGTGCTAAAGAAATACAAGCTGCCACACCAAACTCTATAATATTGCAACAATTTTCCAATCCGGCAAATCCTGCCGCACACGAAAGAACGACAGCCGAAGAAATATGGCATGACACCGACGGGCAAATCGACATTATTGTTGCCGGGGTTGGAACAGGAGGAACAATAAGCGGAACAGCACGAGGTCTTAAACGCCACAATCCGGCGATAAAGGCTTTTGCCGTAGAACCGGCATCGTCACCGCTCCTGTCTAAAGGCACGGCCGGCCCTCATGCCATTCAAGGTATCGGGGCTAATTTTATCCCCGATAATTTCGACAGAGAAATTATTGATGGAATAATATGCGTTCCTGACGATGACGCAATAAAAACAAGCCGCATGCTTGCCTCCAACGAAGGACTGCTCGTCGGCATTTCATCGGGAGCAGCAGCATGGGCCGCGCTCCAACTCGCATGCAAGCAAGAAAACGCAGGAAAGACGATAGTCGTGATTCTCCCCGACACCGGTGAACGTTATTTATCAACTAAACTATACGACTACGAAAACTATCCGTTGTAAATCATAGCTACGTCAATATGGCGGCTTCATGTCGCCTGCATCCGACATGAAATCAATATTAGATGGCAGGCCGAATGTGTCATTGGATTGTGGCATAGGCGGTTCTGCCATCTGATTGTCATCATTTGCCGAATCCGATGCCATTCCCCCTCCAAGCTTGGATTCATAAGTGTCTTCGGTGAGGACTATATTGTCATTCCAATTCTCAAAACGCGCATATTTGGCCCTGAAGCGCAATTTCACATCTCCGACCGAGCCGCTTCGATGCTTGGCTATGATAAACTCTGCAAGCCCCCTAATGTCATTGCCGCTTGCATCCTCGCTTGAACGAGTATAATATTCGGGACGGTGGATGAAGCATACGATGTCGGCATCCTGCTCGATTGCTCCCGATTCACGCAAGTCAGAAAGCTGCGGTCGCTTTCCGTCACGGTTCTCCAGGCTTCGATTCAACTGCGACAATGCTATTACAGGTATCTCAAGTTCCTTTGCAAGTTGCTTCAACGAACGCGATATGGTACTTACCTCTTGTTCGCGGCTGCCAAACTTCATTCCACTTGCATTCATCAACTGTAAGTAGTCGATGATTATCATCTTTATATTATGCTCGCGTACAAGCCGGCGAGCCTTGGTTCTCAATTCAAATATCGACAAGCTCGGAGTATCGTCAATGTACAACGGAGCCGAATACAAATTCTTGATGCGACTCATCAACTTATTCCATTCCATAGGAGCAAGTTGTCCGCTCTTGATTTTTTCACCTTCAAGTTCACAAACGTTACTTATCAAACGGTTGACAAGCTGTATATTGGACATTTCAAGGGAGAAGATGGCAATTGGGATATTGAAATCTACGGCCATGTTCTTTGCCATCGACAACACCATTGCCGTCTTTCCCATCGCAGGACGCGCGGCAATGATTATCAAGTCGCTCGACTGCCAACCCGACGTTATCTTGTCAAGGTCATTGAATCCGGTCTGCAAGCCACTCAATCCCGATTCCCTGTTAGCGGCATCCTCAATCTTCTTTATGGCCTCATTTATTACAGGGTCGATTTGCGTAACATCCTTCTTTACATTGTGCTGAGTTATCTCAAACAACCGGCCTTCGGCTTCCTGCAACAAGTCATCTACATCGTTAGTCTGGTCAAAAGCCTTCGACTGTATGGACGAACAAAAGCTTATCAATTCGCGCGCAAGATATTTTTGCGCCACGATGCGAGCGTGATACTCTACATTGGCAGCCGACGAAACCCGGCTGGTCAACTCCGAAATCTTGACAGGACCGCCCACTTCATCGAGAGTGCCTTCCAATCGCAACTGCTCTGTCACAGTCAGCATGTCGATAGGACGTTGCATCGCCCCCAGCTGTTGTATCGCCGCATAAATCTTTTGATTACTTGGATCATAGAAACTTTCAGGCTTAAGCAAGTCGCACACTATCGTGTATGCATCCTTCTCAAGCATCAAAGCTCCAAGCACGGCTTCCTCAAGTTCGGTATCCATCGGAGGCATGACTCCGAAATCCGATACAATCTGAGGGTCATGTTTCGGTTTACGATTATAATTGCTTGCGTTGCCGCTGCTACGGTAAGAATATCTATTATCGTCGTCCATAAATGCTCTGTAATTGCGATTGAATTGCAAATGCAAAGTTAACCACCATGCACCAAAAAGCAAACAGTAGCAACTGTTATTTATGAGAGAAACATGCACCAGACTGTACTACAGGCTCATGTAAAATGTACATTTTTTATGTATGGCTGACGATGCAATTTGAATCGGTTTTTTAACTTTGCAACATCAAAGAAATTTTTCATCAAGATGATAACATTCCCAAATGCAAAAATAAACCTCGGGCTCAACATTGTGGGCAAACGCCCAAATGGATACCACGATATCGAAACTGTATTCTACCCTATCCAATTGTGCGACGTTCTTGAAATAGTACCGTCCACATCGGGCGACACGACTTTGCACCAGTTGGGGAAAGGACTCGATTGCCCCCCCGAGAAAAATTTGGTCATGAAAGCCTACCGTCTTTTATGCGACAAAGCCGAATTACCTTGCGTAGACATATACCTATATAAGAACATCCCCGACGGAGCAGGAATGGGAGGTGGTTCGGCCGACGCATCATTCACGCTAAAGATGCTCAACGAAATGTTCTCGCTCGGGTTCGACTCCGACACACTTGCGACCATTGCTTCCTCGTTAGGAGCCGACTGCCCGTTTTTCATCTACAATACACCCATGTACGCCACCGGAATTGGCGACGTTCTCTCACCAGCATCAGCCAACCTGAAAGGGAAATTTCTACTAGGTGTGAAACCTCCTGTCTCCGTTCCCACTGCCGAAGCCTATCGAAACGTGGTCCCAACCAAATCAGAAACAGACATACGAGACATAATCCAATTACCGGTAACTGAATGGAACGGATTGTTGAAAAACGATTTCGAACAAAGTGTATTCTCTGCATTCCCCTTACTTGCCGACATTAAACGGGAAATACAAGAATCAGGCGCATTATATGCTTCAATGTCGGGTTCGGGAAGTACGATTTTCGGCATATTCGACAATGCCATTTTGGCAGAAAATGCCAAAGATATGTTCAAAAAATACCGAAATTTTGTCATACCGCTGTAACACCCATCGCAATTTAAGCAAGACCCGACAGAACGGGAACAAACATATCCGCATGCTTCGGCAAATACGCCAACGACAAGCAAAACGCATTATTTGTCAACCTGTTGTACATGAACTGCCACCATGCCATCCATAACAGCCAAGTTGCTTGCATTTGGTGGCATTTTTTGTGGCATTATGTCGCATGACACAACATGCCACTATAAATCAACTGAATTTTTGGCAGAATTTTTGATAAGGGATTCTTAATAAGATTACATGACATTATGGCAACAAAAGAAAATAACACTCCCAAGGAAGAGGAAATAAAAGAAGGTGCTGCCCAAAACGAAGAAAACGTTGAAAGCAACGCCGAACAAGATACTACAGCCGAAAATGAATCGGAAAACGCTGAAGAAAGCATTGCCGATGAAACTGCAGAATTGAACAGCAAAATCGAGTCTCTTGAAAAAGAACTCGAAAACTCTAAGAAGGAATACTTGTTCCTGATGGCTGAATTTGACAACTTCAGGAAACGCACGCTAAAAGAAAAATCAGAAATTATCAAAAACGGTGCAGAAAACGCCATGCGCGACCTTCTGCCCGTAGTCGATGATTTTGAACGTGCATTGCAAGCTATTAATGAAAACAACGAAATCGAAGGGCTCAAGGAAGGCGTTGTATTGATATACAACAAGTTCATCAAGTACCTTGAAAAAAACGGAGTCAAGGCAATTGACTCAAACAATAAAGACTTCGACACCGAATTGCATGAGGCAGTAACCACATTCCCGGCAACCGATGAATCGCAAAAAGGAAAAATCATCGATACTGTACAAAAAGGTTACACCATCAATGACAAAGTGCTGCGTCACGCAAAAGTCGTAGTGGGTCAATAAAGTTTCGTTATCGGTTCAATTGGTCGTTTTTATGTATTCCGCTTTTAGATTGTGTAGATGAATATGGAAAAAAGAGATTACTACGAAGTGCTGGGCGTATCCAAGAACGCCACACCCGAAGAATTAAAAAAAGCTTATCGCCAAAAGGCAATACAATATCACCCCGACAGGCAACAAGGAAAATCGGAAGCCGAGAAAAAAGAGGCTGAAGAAAAATTCAAGGAGGCTGCCGAGGCTTATGACGTATTGAGCAATCCCGACAAACGAGCTCGCTACGACCAGTTCGGCCACAGCATGGGAAATGCCGGTGCAGGTGGTTTCGGTGGCGGTGGCATGTCGATGGAAGACATATTCTCGCAATTTGGCGACATCTTTGGCGGATTCGGTGGATTTGGCGGGTTTGGCGGATTCGGCGGCTCTTCAAGCGGACGACGCCAAAACAGAGGCTCTGATGTACGCGTAAAAGTGAAAGTCAACCTCAAGGATATTGCATATGGAGTGGAAAAGAAACTGAAAATCCCTCACTATGTTCCTTGTTCGGCTTGTAACGGCACCGGTGCAAAAAACGGAACTGCCTATACTACCTGCTCTACATGCCATGGTTCAGGAACAGTCACACGGGTAAAACAAACGATACTCGGGTCGATGCAAACGACATCTCCATGTCCGACATGCGGCGGTGAAGGCAAAATAATACAAGAAAAGTGTCCTGCCTGCGGCGGAGAAGGAATAACACGTCAAGATGACATTATAACCGTAAAAATTCCTGCCGGCGTGGCCGAAGGCATGACATTGAGCATGAAAGGCAAGGGAAATGCCGCACGCCATGGTGGCATTCCGGGCGACCTGCTCATCGTCATTGAAGAAGAAAAAGACTCAGAACTCATCCGTGACGAAAACGACTTGATATATAACCTCATGCTCGATATTCCCACGGCAGTTTTCGGAGGCAAAGTGGAAGTGCCCACCATCGATGGTCGGGCAAGGCTGACAATAGAACCGGGAACTCAACCTGGAAAGATATTGCGATTGCGCGGAAAAGGCCTGCCATCGCCCAATGGATATGGCAAAGGCGACCTGCTTGTAAACGTCATGGTTTATATACCCGAAAAATTGACAGCAAGCGAAAAAGAAGCTTTCCAAAAGCTACAAGGCTCGCCTAACATCACGCCAAGTGAACCCGAAAAGAAACGCATTTTCAGCCGCTTGCGCCACCTATTTGATTGATAAGCAAACAAGTTATAACCGAATCAATAAAAAGCGCGTCATGCACTCATTGCAAGAGAGCATGGCGCGCTTCATTATTTCGCTTGCCTGCAAATAGGGAATCACAAAACGACACTCCGCATGCGGAACTTCAACTCCTCACCAAGAGCCGTCTTTTCTTCGATATGCCGCAATATAGTTTTTACAAATATATTGTTCTCAAAGTCTCCACGCACCTGCTCGAAATCCATATCTTTTTCCGAAATACTTCCATCGGCTCCGAATCCGGTCTTTGACGACATGGAAAATTCTTTTCGAGCATCATCATACACCATCCTATCAAGCCCTACCACAGCTTCTTGCCATTTTTCGACTATGCCGATTATATCTTGCGCCGTAATCTGCCCGGGTTCAATGCCGTAAAATTCTTTTATCTTCCCATATACCCATGTCCATTCATACACATAATAATTCCTGTGCATCTCTTCAAACATGGCATTGATTTCCTTCAATTTTCCAACAGTACCGGCTTCAATGCCTGCCAGCAGCTTATCGATTTCGCTCTTGGGTGCGATAAGTCCCGAAATGTCAACCCATTCGCCGCTACCTATGCTCGTGTCAGGCACAAGCCTTGCCCGTATTTCGGCATTGCTTGTGAATTTCATTCCTTCAAGTCTTTTTATTATGGAATTACCCATAAATTTATGTATGGCGGTATTATATAAAGAAATACCCCTCATCAAAGATTTGTTCTTTATGCGTGCACTCTGATAAGAATAAGTTTCAGACGTTTCACCGGCCACTTTTCTCAATTCAGTCAATATTCGCACGGCCTTGAACATTTTCTGAATGGTAAATGGGCTCAACAAATTATAATTAATGAAATCCAGCCGATTTGAATCGGTTCTCCCGTCACGTTTAGGCCACTTCTGAGCGTCGCGTATCGTGCCGACACTTCGCAAGTTTACCGCAGGCACAAGCGTGGTCTTGCCCTCCTGCTCTATAAGATATGAAAATGGAAGGTCGGAAGTGTCGGGATGGAAAACATGGCGACCCATGACAAGAGAAAAAGCCCCAATGCGTGCCGGCCATAAAATATATGAATCGGATGTAGTCTTGGCTCCGCGTTCCAACGTCCCTTGATGAATAGGTCCAAGCTTGTACATGTGATTACTCTGGTTGCTGCCCGACCCGGCATTCATGAACGAAAACATTCCGGCAATGAGCAATGTCGATTTATGGTGCGTCACCGTGTAAGGTCCGGCAAATATCGCACAAGCCTCTCCATTCTCACCTTGACAGTTGCTGAAAAACAATGAATCGGAAGCCGAATACCCATGGCCGAGATGACAAGCCTGCCCCACGAAGCATCGGCACAACGTAGTTCCTTCATCCACATGCGACCCCGATGAAATGATAAAATCATCGGCTATCACCCCGTCGCCTATCAAAACTTTAGCTTCGGCATTACTGTTTATGCTACCGTTGGTCAATCGCGATGCACCACATATCGAAGCATGGCTGCCGATTCTCACATTTTTTATGCACCCGACATTAACTATGCGTGTGCATGCTCCTACAAAGCCACTTGCCGAAGCATGTTTGTCAGCATAAAATTGCACGAGGTCCTTCATTCTCTCGACAACATCGGGACGATGCCTGTAAAGAGCCATCACATACGCCTGATGAGCCGACAACTTGTCACTAATCATCACTTCGCGACCTCCTGTCTCGTCAAGCACGCACACCTTCACTCCGTTGCCAAAAGTACTGTATCCATCCGTAACCATGCAATCAACATTCTGTATCAACACATTATCGGCCAGTTCATAATTGGCTATGTAATTACGCACATTCTCGATGAGACAATCGTCGCCAACCGTTACATTATGCAGCGACGCACGATATATGCCGGTATGCTTCCTCATTCCTCCCGGCAAATCGACTGATTTGGCAAACACACCAAGCACGACATGACCGCTAAAATTCACATCTTTTAGATACCGCGTTTGAAATCCATCCTTAACGTTTATCTCACTCCAATCTTCAGCACAACAACCTTGACTTGTCAATTCGGTTATTTCAGAGGCCGATAGCCTCCTGAATTTTTCTTTATTCATAACTATTTTTTATTGATGTGACGGCAAATATACTCAAAATCGAGAGCAGGACAATAAAACTTGTTTGAAATTGCGTCATACCAAAACACATCCTATATTATCGAAATATAGCTTAAGTTAAAAGCAATAAAGGAAAAATAAGCTCACTTAAAAATTTTTCACATCGATAAAACTCTAATGGCGCATATCCCATTCCAATCGTGCCGTCGTTTCACGCCACATGATTGGTCATGTTAGTTTTTCTTGCCATTGCACTTTACTTTAGCTATCTTTGCAGCCGAAAATTATTTTACATTAACATATACACAACATGAATTTTAAAACTATTTTCAGTTTAGCAATTGCCACCCTCACGGTGGCTCCGGCTTTGGCCGACGATGAAGGTGTCGTCATCCCCGACAGCACAGGATTCAAATTCACCGATGTTGTAACAGTCAAGACCGCTCCCGTACAAGATCAGAACCAATCGGGCACATGCTGGTGTTTCTCGGGCAATACATTCACCGAAGATGAATTAATGAAGCTGCAAGGCAAAGAAGTAGACCTCTCCGAAATGTACACAGTGAGAATGTGCTACGAAGAAAAAGCCATGAGATTCATCAGGATGTATGGCCAAGTCAACTTCTCGGAAGGTGGAGGATTGCTTGACGTGCCTTACATCATAGGAAAATACGGAGCCGTGCCCGAAGAAGCATATCCGGGACTCAATTACGGTGAAGATTCTCACAACCACAACGAACTTATTTCAGTACTCACCGCCTATCTCAAAAGCGTGGCTTCATTGCCAAACAAGAAATTGTCCAAGGCATGGTTTGAAGGTTTCAAAGGAATCCTTGACGCATATTTTGGCAAAGTTCCCGAAACTTTCACTTATGACGGCAAGACATACACACCGCAATCGTTTGCCGCTTCTCTCAATCTCGACCTTGACAACTATGCGGCATTCACGTCGTTCACACATCACCCATTCTACAAACCGTTCATCCTTGAAGTTCCCGACAACTGGCTTTTCGGCCAATACATGAACGTAAAATTGGATGAACTGAAAGCAATCATTGACAGCTCGCTCGAAAAAGGCCATGCTGTGCTTTGGGCTGCCGATGTCTCTGAACCGGGATTCAACTTCCGTCGCGGATTTGCCGTAATGCCAAAGGAAAAGAATATTGACGCAATGAGCGAAGATGAACGAAACGAATGGCAAAAGATTTCCGACCGTAAGCGCAAAGAAATAGAAAAAGACATACAAGGCCCGGTAGAAGAAATCGTAGTAACTCAAGAGTTGAGACAAGAAATGTTTGACACTCAAGAAACTACCGACGACCATGGCATGGTTATCGTGGGATATGCCACCGACCAAAACGGCAAGCGTTATTACAAAGTTCAAAACTCATGGAACACCAACCAGCTGTATGACGGCTTCTTCTATGTTTCCGAGCCATACCTCCTTGCAAAAACTATGAGCATACTCGTAAACAAGGATGTAGTTCCCGCCAGCATTAAAGCCGAAACAGGACTTTAATCCAATTTGACACGAAATATACCAATCCCGGCAGAGGCTAATGTTTCTGCCGGGATTTTTCATATCACATGTGGCTTCTTGTGCTTTTTATTCGTAAATTTGCACACATTTTTCCGCGATATGGCACAACCAAAGAAACTCATGGCAGTGATAAATCCTATTTCGGGAACATCAAGCAAAGCTTCGATACCCGAAATGCTGGACAAAGTAATCGACAAGACCAAATTCGACTTGTCGATTAGATTCACCGAATATGCCTCACATGCCACTAAGCTGGCCGAAGAAGCGATCTCAAGCCAATATGCCGGAGTGCTTGCAATAGGCGGAGACGGCACCGTCAATGAAGTCGCTGCCGCATTGCGCGACTCTCAAACCGCCCTCGGCATTATCCCCTGCGGCTCGGGGAACGGACTTGCCCGTCACCTCAATATCCCCATAAACATAGAAAAAGCTCTTGCCATAATCAACGAGGAACACATCGAAGACCTCGATTATTGCACGGCAAATGCCCGTCCGTTTTTTTGCACTTGCGGAGTGGGCTTCGATGCCCTCGTGAGTGAAAAATTTGCACAAGCAGGCAAGCGCGGTCCAATAACCTACATGCAAAAAGCCCTTGTGGAATACCTAAAATATCGCAGTGAAATATACAGCATTGAAACAGCCGACAACATATTGACCGAAAAAGCATTCTTAATTGCATGCGGAAATGCATCGCAATATGGCAACAACGCTTTCATAGCCCCCCAGGCAAGCATGAAAGACGGATTAATCGATGTGACAGTCATCCTGCCGTTCACTCCAATTGACACTGCAATAATGGGATTGCTGCTATTCACGAAACACCTCGACCAAGACACCAACATCCACTCGTTCCGCACTCCAGAGCTCACAATCCGCCGACCTAAACCAGGAATCATGCACCTCGACGGAGAACCTGTGATGATGGATGCCGACATCAAAATCAAGTGCCATAAAGGAGGCATACGCATATTCCTGCCACATGAAGATTCCGAAAATAAAAAGAACTTGTTATCTCCAATCGAAGACAGTTTCTGGTCGTTTGTAAATGCAATAAGGAATGAACTAAAGATATGAAAATCACTATTTTCTAATCACTTTGCCAATCTAATACCACATCAAACGTGCTCTGACATAGACAAATCCCGTTTTTTATATGTTCTACAACATGTTTCTCGCATTGCAAACATTTTTTAAAACAAAAACGCTTTTTTTACTTGCTATTTTATCACATATATTGTAAATTCGTTGCATTGAAATATATTATTTTACCATTACTTAAAACCTAAATCACTCTTTGATGAGCTATTTAAAATTTGATAAAAACCTGATGATAAACCTTGAGCAATCCCTACCCAAGGAAATGTTGCGTACAAATCAATCAGGTGCATATCATTGTACGACTATCGTCGGCTGCAACACGCGCAAGCAGCATGGTCTATTGGTCATCCCTATTCCAGAAATGGATGATGACAACCACGTTCTCCTCTCATCTTTAGACGAAACTGTTATCCAACATGGCGCGCCATTCAACTTAGGGTTGCACAAGTACAATGGTTCATGCTACAGCCCCAATGGGCATAAGTACATTCGTGAATTTGATTGTGAAACAGTTCCCCGCACAACATATCGTGTGGGCGGCGTGATCCTGACAAAGGAAAAAACTTTCATCTCGCATGAAAACCGCATCTTGATCCGCTACACTCTTGTAGATGCGCATTCGCAGACAATCCTTCAATTCAGGCCATTCCTCGCTTTCCGCAATGCCAATGACCTTTGCGTGGAAAACAACATGGCCAACCGCGAATACCAAGAAACTACAAACGGCATTTCTACTTGCATGTATAACGGATATCCTTCTTTATACATGCAATTCAACAAAAAACCTGAATTCATATTCAATCCTGCTTGGTACAAAGGACTCGAATATGTAAAAGACCAAGAACGCGGCATTCCTTATCGCGAAGACTTGTATGTGCCGGGATATTTCCAAATGGAAATCAAGAAAGGCGAAAGCATCATCTTCTCGGCAGGAATATCAGAGGCTGACCCGAAAAAATTTGCGACAATGTTTGATGACGAAATCAAGACTCGCACACCGCGCACCAGCTTCTACAACTGCATGAAAAACAGTGCAAAACAATTCTATGTAACCAATTCAAGCGGACGCTACATATTGGCAGGATATCCATGGTTTAAAATCCGCGCTCGCGACGAATTCATCGCGTTGCCGGGAACAACGTTGTCGGTACACCACCGCCCCGACTTCGAAGCAATCATGGAAACTGCCTCGGCTGCCCTTGAAAAATTCATGAAAGACGGTTCTCTCGACCGCTACATGCAAGGCATCGACTTGCCCGACGTGCCACTGTGGGCAATTTGGGCAATTCAACAATACTGCAAAGAAGCCGGCAACGAAGAAACGATAAAACGATATGGACAATTGGTCAAAGACATTTTGGCTTTCATCATCGGCAACAAGCATCCTAATCTCGAATTGAATGATTCGGGCTTGATTTCGTCCAATGGAAAATCAAAACCAATATCATGGATGGATGCATCCTATCCCGGCGGAGCCCCGATAATAGCCCGCACAGGATACTTGGTGGAATTCAACGCTTTGTGGTACAACGACTTGATGTTTGCCCAAAACCTATTTGCAGGCATCGAAAGCGAATCAGAAAACATCAAGCAATGGGAATCAATCACAAATGTGCTGAAAGACTCCTTCGTTGAAACATTCATGAACGACTACGGCTACCTGTATGACTACGTTTCCGGTCTCTTCACCGACCTTAGCGTGCGTCCTAACATGATAATAGCCGCCGGCCTTGATTATTCACCGCTCGACCGTCGCCAACGCCGCTCAGTGCTTGATGTCGTAACCCGTGAATTGCTCACGCCTAAAGGCTTGCGCACGCTCAGCCCAAAGAGCTTCGGATACACTCCTTGCTACCTTGGAAGCCCGGAACAACGCGAATATGCCTACTACCAAGGCTCTGCTCGTCCTTGGCTCATGGCATTCTATGCCGATGCCTACCTCAAGGTATTCGGAATGAGCGGAATATCCTTCATCGAACGCATGATGATAGGATTTGAAGACGAAATGACGCAAGGCTGCATCGGCTCGCTTAGCGAGCTTTACGACGGCAATCCACCGTTCACAGGCCGTGGAGCAGTGAGCTTCGCTGTCAACGTGGGTGGCGTGCTACGCGTGCTGAGACTTTTGAAAAACCTAAATATATAACACCGATTTATCTTTTACTACGATATGAAAGCTTTAATGTTTGGCTGGGAATTTCCTCCTCACATCCTTGGTGGTTTGGGTACCGCAAGTCACGGTCTCACCAAGGGTATGGCGGAAAACGGCAACATGGAAATAACATTTGTCATTCCTAAGCCTTGGGGCGACGAAGACCACGACTTCGCCAACATCATAGGAGCCAACTCTACTCCTGTCGTATGGAGAGACGTGAATTGGGATTATGTACAGAACCGCATTGGCAACGTCATGAACCCTCAAACGTACTTCGACCTACGCGACCATATATATGCCGATTTCAACTACATGCGCACTAACGACCTTGGCTGCATCGAATTTTCAGGAAGGTATCCCGACAACCTGCTTGAAGAAATCAACAACTACTCGATTGTTGCAGGAGTCATAGCTCGCACCGTGCCATGCGACATAATCCACTCTCACGACTGGTTGACATACCCGGCAGGCATTCATGCCAAGCAAGTCACCGGCAAGCCATTGGTAGTACATGTGCATGCCACCGACTTTGACCGCAGCCGTGGAAACGTAAACCCGGTAGTATATGGAATCGAGTGCGACGGCTTTAACAATGCCGACCACATCATCACTGTGAGCGAGTTGACGCGTCGCACAGTGATTGAGAAATATGGACAAGACCCAAATAAAGTGACAACCGTCCACAATGCGGTTGAACCTCTAAGTGAAGAAATAAGAAGCATAAAAATGCCTCGCGGCAAAGAAAAAGTCGTAACATTCCTCGGCCGCATAACAATGCAAAAAGGCCCGGAATATTTCGTTGAAGCTGCTTCGATGGTATTGCACAAGACCCACAACATTCGCTTCGTCATGGCCGGTAGCGGCGACATGATGGAAAAAATGATACGTCTTGCTGCCGACCGGGACATTGCCGACCGATTCCACTTTACCGGGTTCTTGAAAGGCCGACAAGTATATGAAATGCTTGCCGCAAGCGATGTATATATCATGCCTTCGGTTTCTGAGCCTTTTGGAATTTCTCCGCTTGAAGCCATGCAAATGGGAGTTCCGTCAATAATCTCAAAGCAATCGGGCTGTGCCGAAATCCTTGAAAACGTGATAAAAGTCGATTACTGGGACACTCACGCCATTGCCGATGCAATCTATGCACTTACCCACTATCCGGCATTGCATAACCACCTCAAAGACAACGGCCTTGCCGAAATCGACACCATACAATGGAAAAAAGCCGGTGCAAAAGTCATCGACATATACAATAATGTAATTAACAGTCGTCGATGACCGGCAAAAGCCTATTGAGTGATTACCATTTATAAAACAATTCCTTTTCTGAAAAACTTAAAACAATTGAAATAATGAAAGCTATCTGTTTCTACTTTCAGATTCATCAACCATTCCGCTTGAAGACCTACCGGTTTTTCAACATAGGTAACGACCACTACTATTATGATGATTTTGCTAATGACGAAATCATCACTCGCATAGCACATCGTTCATATTTGCCGGCCAACCAAATGCTTCTCGACATGATAAACTCTTCCAACAAAGAGTTTAAAGTGGCTTTCTCTATATCGGGCACCGCTCTTGAGCAACTCGAACAATATGTACCTGAATTCATCGAATCGATGAAAGAACTTGCAGCAACAGGATGTGTGGAATTCCTGTCGGAAACTTACGCACACTCTCTTGCATCGCTCAAGGAACCAGAAGAATTCGTTGAACAAGTAAAAGCTCATGATGAGAAGATATATCAACTCTTCGGACAACATCCTACGGTGTTCCGCAACACTGAGTTGATTTACAGCGATGACATTGCTTCAATGGTGGCCAGCATGGGTTTCAAGGCTGCCATTACCGATGGCGCAAAACACATCCTTGGCTGGAAATCTCCTAACTATGTGTACAACTCCGCATCAGCACCCAACTTGAAACTATTGCTCAAAAACTCAAAAATGAGCGATGACATTTCATTCCGTTTCAGCAATTCTGAGTGGGATGCTTATCCTCTGACTGCCGACAAATACATGGACTGGATTGCCAACCTGCCTCAAGAGGAACAAATCATCAACTTGTTCATGAATTATGAAACATTTGGTGAATTGCAATCGCGCGAAACAGGTATTTTCGAATTCATGAAAGCTCTTCCGAGATTTGCCGCCGAACGTGGCATAACTTTCTGGACTCCGAGCGAAACTGTGGCAAAATTGAAACCAGTGGGAGAACTTGCCGTTCCATTCCCTATATCTTGGGCCGACGAAGCTCGCGACACAAGCGCATGGCTGGGTAATGACTTGCAAAATGAAGCATTCAACAAGTTATATTCGGTTGCCGAACGCGTACACTTGTGTTCCGACCGCCGATTGAAACAAGATTGGAACTACTTGCAATCGTCCGACCATTTCTTCTACATGAGCACCAAGCACATGAACGATGGCGCGGTACACTCGCATTACAGCCCGTATGAATCGCCATTCCAGGCTTTCATGAACTACATGAACGTTCTTTCCGACTTCATCGTGAGAGTAGAAGAGCAATATCCGCTTTCTATTGAAAATGAAGAATTGAACTCTTTGTTGACGACAATCAAAAATCAATCAAAGGAAATCGAGCAGCTTAACCGCGAAATCACTTTGTTACGCACCAACATAATCAACAGTGAAGAAGAAGAGGTGAAAGCCGCCGACGGAAAAGATGCCGCAACAGAGAAACCAGCTAAAAAGGCAACAACCCGAAAAACGACTCGCACAACAACAACCAAGACAAAAGAATAAAAATTTCTTATTGTGACATATAAATACAACAAGGAGCATGGCTGTCCGTAGCCATGCTCCTTGCTGTATACACCCTTGTACAACCGTCTTCTCGCTAAAAATCTACTACATATAGATTCTACCGGCTGCAATAAAAGACACAAAAGCCATGTGCTGCCCCTCTTTAAAAGAAAGACAGCACATGACTTGCAATAACAGGGAAAATTTTCCCTAAATATGCTTTTTCTGCTCGTTTTTAGCTTCCGCCAATAATTATTTCTTGCGGTTACCGTAACGTTGCATGAACTTATCAACACGACCTGCTGTATCAACAAGTTTTTGCTTTCCTGTAAAATAAGGATGCGAAGAACTTGTGATTTCAAGTTTTACCAATGGATAAGTAACACCGTCGATATCAATGGTTTCCTTAGATGCAACAGTTGAACGAGTGATAAAAGTTTCGCCGTTTGACATGTCTTTGAAAACCACTTCGCGGTAATCGCTCGGATGAATGCCTTTTTTCATTTCTTTTATATTCTTTATAAGTTATTTAATCATTAATAATCAGCCATAGCAATTGAGAGTCTACTCATAATGGCTTGCAAATTTACGAATAGTTTTTCAAATACAAAAACTTTTATGCCCTAAAACGCCATTATCAATAATAAACGGGGAGAAACCCGTGTCGCAATATCCGAAAAAAACGGTCGGCAACACCGTTTTTCACATTGCCGACCGATCATGCATATCTCTTTTAACTTGATTATTCAAATTCTATCAACGGCTCACCTGTTCCTATAACTTGACCAGGATAAACAAGGATTCTCTTTACTGTGCCGTCAATATCGGCCTCAAGCTCATTCTGCATCTTCATTGCTTCATACATTAGCAATGCATCGCCTCTCTTTACCACATCACCCGGTTTAACATGCACTTCTATCACAGTTCCTCCCATTGGAGCATCAAGAGTCGGACCGGTGATTGGTTCTGATTTTTCTTCGTTTGCCACTTCTTCGGCAACTTTAGCGTCTTTTGTTTCAGGTTTCTGTGCGGCATATTCCTGTTCGCGGCGTTTTGTCAAGAAAGGCTTGGCCACATTTGGCAACAACTCCAGAAGCATGTATTCTTCATCATTCACAGCCAATTTCTTACCACCATATTCAGGCAGTTCCGGATTTTCGGGGAATGCATAGGAATCCACGTTATATGGAACTTCTTCACTGTTGCCGGTGATAAGTTTGCGGAATTCAGGATCTATTGCAACCGGTGTGTGACCATACTCCCCGCGCACGAGCGAAATGAATTGTTTCGACTTGTTGGTGTAATCGGCATTTCCTTTCTTGCGGTCAAGAGCCAAACTTACGGCTTGAGAACCCACAATCTGGCTTGTCGGCGTCACAAGCGGAACAAGACCTGCATCACGGCGCACCTTCGGAATAAGTTTCATTGCGTCTTCAAGCACATCCTCGGCATTAAGCTGCTTCAATTGAGCCACCATGTTGGAATACATTCCACCCGGAACCTCGGCTTCCTTCACGATAAGATTCGGTTTCGGGAAATTGAAATGCGCCTCAATCTTGTGACATGCGTCGAGAAGAGCTTCCTCGTCATTGGCTTTAGCAGCCTCGATTGCCTTGTCAAACAATGCATCGACGTCAGCAGGCAATTTGTCGGTCAACGGATCGAAATCTATCGGGAACGACTTCTGCAAGTCAAAAGCAGCAAGACCGCGACGTATATCCTTCAATGCTGTGCGAATCTTGCCTACTGCTTCCATGTTGACTTCAACTTCGACTCCCAGTTTCTTGGCGAATACATAGATCAACTCAATTGCAGGTGCAGCCGAGCCACCTCCAAAATACCATATGTTAGTATCCAAAATATCTACACCATGTATAATTGCCATGAGCGAAGATGCAAGTCCATAACCCGGAGTGCAATGGGTGTGGAAATCAATAGGAACGTTTACTGCCGACTTCAATTTTGGCATCAACGAAGCCACGCGTGCCGGATTAATCAATCCCGCCATGTCCTTGATGGTGATTATCTTTGCTCCCATCTTTTCATATCCGCGAGCTTTGTCGATGAAATATTCATCGGTAAATATCTTTTCTTTCTTGTTGCTTTTGCCAAACAACTTATGCAAGAATCCGCCCTTTGCCGGTTCTTCGTCTTTCGGATCAACAGTGTAGCATACGGCACCGTCGGGAATGCCACCAAGTTTATTTATTATTTCTACAGATTCCTTGACATTGTCGAGGTCGTTGAGAGCGTCAAAAATACGCATTATGTTCAAGCCGTCTTTTATGGCTTGCTTGTAAAACCCTTCTATGACTGAAGTCGGGTAAGGTACATAACCAAACAGGTTCCTACCGCGCGACAACGCCGTAAGCAACGATTTTCCTTCAATTTTCTCGCTGATGGTCCTAAGCCTATTCCATGGACACTCACCAAGATAACGCATCACCGAGTCGGGCACGGCTCCTCCCCACACTTCAATAGCATAAAAACCTGCTTCCTTGTAATAGGGAAGTATCGAATCAATGCTTTCTTGGCTCATGCGTGTTGCAAACAATGACTGCTGCCCGTCACGCATCGTAAGGTCTCTGATTTTTAATTTTTGTGTCATATCTTATTATTTTAAGGGTCTGCTATGTATCGTCTTTTTTATTCTGATTCCATTCTGCAACATACATGTCAAGCCCGTATTCTAAATGCAAATTTAACAGTTTAAATAAATAAAACAACATGTTTTACTAACTTTGTGGTGAAATTTAAAAAACACAACGCACATGTTCAATTTTTTGAAACGCCGTTCAAATATTCAACAGCTATTTTACCACACCGACGTGCATTGCCACATATTGCCGGGGGTGGATCATGGTTCTCCCGACATTGAAACGTCGCTCATGCTCATTGAAAAAGAAATGGAAATGGGCATCAACAAAATTGTAACCACATCGCATGTCACCGACGGTGTGGCCGAAAATTCCCCGGCAACCCTTCGCCCGGCTTTCGAAAAATTAAAAGCTGCCGTTGAAGCCAAAGGACTGCAAGTAGAGTTAGCATTGTCGGCAGAGTACCGAATAGATGACCTTTTTTTATCACAACTTGAAAACAAGGAGCTACTTCCGTACCCCAACGACTACTTGCTTGTTGAAAATTCTTTCCAACAAGAGCTTCTCGGCTTTGACGATCTCATGTTTAACCTGCAACTTAAAGGTTTTTCTCCCATTCTTGCCCATCCCGAGCGATATTCATACTATAATCACGACCGTTACAGGCACCTTCATGACTCCGGCGTACTGTTTCAAGCCAATGTATTGTCTTTTACCGGATATTACGGAGGCCGAGCCTATGCAACAGCCATGTGGATGCTGCAAAATGATTTGATAGACTTCCTCGGCAGCGACATTCACAACGAGAACCATGCCCGGCTGCTGGCTGAATTTACATCGACAAAGGAATATAAAAAGATTGAAGCTAAATTAAAAGACCGGCTCCTAAACGACACGGCGTTCATTTAATTTCTACCGCTATACACAACACATAGCTACAAAAAAGAGGCATGGAGACATCCTTTTTATGGATATCTCCATGCCTCAAGTTTATCTTCGAGTTTGTGGTAATTTCAATCAAATACACCTTCAATCGATTCGGTAGGCACTCCTTCCGACTCTTCAAGCTGGTCAAGAGGGACACCGCCAAGCATACTTTTGGCACAAGGGTCAAATCCGGCAGGGAAGCTAAAGCGTGCATCTTGTGAATAAGGCAACGTTTTGTCGCCATACACGCTCATCATATACAATCCATAGATAGGCAACGCCATTTCGGCTCCTTGACCATTTGCCATAGTATTAAAGTGGATGTATCGCTCTTCACCGCCAACCCACACTCCGGTCACGAGTTGCGGTGTAAAGCCCATGAACCATCCATCGGCATTGTAATTGGTCGTACCTGTTTTTCCTCCCATTTCAGCAGTCAATTTATATGGCGCACGACGCAATCTGTTACCTGTTCCCGAATCAACCACGTTGAGCAAAATGGAAAGTATCTTGTAATAACCTTCCTCGCTAATACATTCGGTGTGCTGCGATATGAATTCACTTATTACGTTTCCTTGATTGTCGGTTATGCGCGTGACCATGACAGGATCGGCACGCATTCCCCTGTTTGCAAATGCGCTGTAGGCCGTAACCATTTCCTTTACCGACACATCGCAAGGACCAAGGCACAAAGACTTCACGGCATCAATGTGATTTGTTATGCCAAAATTATGCATGTTCCTGACAAGCTGGGCAGGCGACAAATTATCCATCAAGCGAGCCGAAATCCAGTTGTTTGAGTTTGTCAAAGCCCACCGCAATGTCACCATCTCCCCTATTCGGGCTCGTCCTGAATTACGCGGCATCCACGTTCTGCCAAGGTCATCCTTCAATATCGGCTGCTCGTTAAGGAATTCATCGCATGGAGTATAACCCTCCTCCATTGCGTAGGAATATAAGAACGGTTTTATCGTCGATCCTATCTGACGACGGCCATGGCTTACCATGTCGTATTGGAAATATTTGAAACTCGGACCTCCGACATATGCCTTCACATACCCCGTGACAGGATCCATCGACATCATGCCTGTGCGCAAGAATGTCTTTGAATATAGCAGCGAGTCGAGCGGAGACATGACAGTATCGATGTCGCCGTCATACGAAAAGACACGCATTTCACGTTTTTGATTGAAATTATCAAATATCTCGGCATCGCTATATCCGGCAATCTTCAAAACCCTGTATCGTTCGCTTTGCCTTACTGCTCGTTTTATCAAATTGTCTCGTTCCGATTCCGGCAATTCATTGCGATTGGTCGTGTAAGGATTGCTTGTCCCTTTCTTTTCTTTTATGAACCGTGGTTGCAAACTCTTGCCAAGATGCTTCTGCACGGCATTCTCGGCATACTGCTGCATCCGAGAGTCAATAGTCGTATATATTTTCAACCCATCGGTATAGATGTTATACTTCGACCCGTCGGGCTTGCGTTTCTTTTCACACCATCCATATAAAGGATTTGTGGCCCATGCTATGGAATCATCGATGTAAGCCTGCAAATTCCACGATGCATAGTCGCTGCGACGTGGCATCTTGGCTGTAAGCATCCGGCGCAATTCCTCCCTGAAATATGGCGCAATTCCATCTTTGTGGTCGACCCTGTGATAATCGAGTACCAGTGGCTTTTGCTTCAATTCTTCGGCCTCGGCTTCAGTCAACATGCCGGCTTTGTACATTTGGTTAAGCACCACGTTGCGACGCTCGCGTGTACGCTCTCCATATCTCAACGGATTAAAATAAGACGGATTCTTCACCATCCCGACAAGTGTCGCAGCTTCCTCGACCGTCAAGTCGCGTGGTTCCTTGCCAAAATAAACATACGAAGCACTTTCAATGCCTACTGCGTTATTCAAGAAGTCAAATTGGTTGAAATACATTTTTATGATTTCATCCTTTGTATAATAACGCTCTATTTTTACAGCAATTGCCCACTCGATGGGCTTCTGCAACATGCGTTCAAATGCATTGGACGACGTCGGTGAATACAACTGCTTGGCAAGCTGCTGCGTTATGGTACTTCCGCCACCTGCATTTTTTTGACCGAGAAGACCGCGTTTCACAATCGCCCTTAATAGACCTTTCATGTCGATTCCCGAATGGCTCATGAATCGTTCATCCTCGGTGGCTATGAGCGCATTTGTCAAGTGGGGAGACAATTCATCATAGTCCACATATACCCTGTTTGCCATGCTTTGATAATATCGGCCCATTTCCACCCCGTCCGAAGTAAACAATACTGTCGCATAACGGTCGGTAGGGTTTTTCAGCTCCTCGATGGGCGGCATGTAACCTATGACACCATTGTAAATCAAGGTGAATAGTATGGTCAAAGCCACAACAACAAAAGCAAATGTTCCCCACATCCACTTTATGATACGTTTATTTCTTTTAGCTTTTTTGTCAGATTTTTTATTGTTCGAGTCCATGCAAATTTTTCTTTCTTCTTTAATATCAGGCATATTGCCCTACCCTGCCATATGATTTGCAAAATTACGAAAATAAAGTTGAGTTAGGCAACTTATTGCCAATTAATAAATGTTGCAAAAACTCAAAGCGACATCTACGTCACAAAATCGACGTGCCGTCAATCTCCGCTATGGCATCTTTCAACATCGGCACGTCATCCACATTGGCTTGAATGGACATCGTGCACAGGTTGTCGAAATCTTGGGATACGACTCTCAAATTATTCTTTTTAACGAATTTCATCACGTCATTCATGCCCAAATAAGGGAATGTGAACGTAATGGTAGCCTGCTCATGGCATTCAAGAATCTCGCCATTGCGTATGGCTTCGGCAGCAGCCTCTCTATATGCCACTATAAGCCCCGACGTGCCAAGCAAAATACCTCCGAAGTAACGCACCACGATAACAACCACATTTGTCAACCCAAACGAATTAATTTGACCCAAAATGGGACGACCAGCCGTTCCCGATGGCTCGCCATTGTCGCTGCTCAGGAATTCAGTCCTGTCGGTTCCTATCATGTAAGCCCAACACACATGTCGGGCATCATGATATTGTTTCTGATATTGTTTAATCACAGCCTTAGCCTCATCGGCAGTAGATACCGGCAATGCAAACGACAAGAATTTGCTCATCTTTTCTTTGTAAATTCCTTCGCACGGCCCTGCCAGCGTCTTATAAAAATCACTCATTTTGCTTGTAGATGGTATGTGACAAACTATTTTTTTGCAAATTTATGCACACTTTCTCGCAGATTACACTCAGAAACGCGCACGTCAAGTTAAATAGTGTTTAACATCGCACCCATTTTATTAAAAAGTTTATATTTGTACAATAATCATGTATCAACTCAAGAATGTATTTATGAAACGACTATTATTTTCAGCAATCCTGCTAATTTCTACTATAATGGCTCATGGCAGGGTAATTTCTGGTATAATAACAGATTACTTTAATGGAGAACCGTTAATAGGTGCTATGATTATGAATGGCGACCGTGGTACCGTAACCGACTTGGACGGGAGATACCAAATCGAAGCTCAAACAGGCGATAAACTAATCTACCAATATGTCGGTTACTTATCGGAGAAAAGAACTGTAGGAAGCAACTCGAAGATAAATGTCATACTCAGCAAGACAACCGGTGACGAAATCTTGGATGCCTTTACCAAAAACGAGAATCTTACAGAACTTGAAAAAATAATCAAATCACAATACGGCATAGATGTGTCACTATCCATAGATGTCGACACATACAAGAAAGAAATAATATACATATACGAATATTTTGACAAAACATTATTCGATTCCTACGATCTCGATGGAGGCATGAATGGATGCGCAAATGGTATAATAACAAGCTTAATGCAAACCGATCCTTCAGGCTCTGAATTGGAATTGCTGGTCGACAGATTTGAAACAAACAAATATAACCTTAGATTAATTGTTAAATACAAGAATCAATCCAAGTCGGGATTGATTACATTCAAGGACTTACGCATAAAAGCCAATGCCACGCTTGGCAAATAAGGCGATAGAACCGCCACCAAAATAAAAAATGGAGGATGCATCACTTTTGAAGTGGCCCTCCATTTTTCATTTCAATATGCATCACGCAGATGAATAACAGTTTTTATTGCTTCAATGTTACAAATGCCCAAAAGACGAGTTTGCCACAACGTTAAATAGTGTTTAACAAGGTATAACCACTATTAAAAAGTTTACATTTGTAATATACAAAATACAAAAAACACAAGGAGGTATTTTATGAAAAGACTATTGTTTGTTACAATCCTGTCAATATCGGTAGCTATGGCCTATGGCAGGGGAATTTCGGGCGTGACATCAGATTACCAAAACGACAAGTCATCCTATCAACATGCCGATTATTTTTCTGAAGAAAAGGATGCCGGTTCAAGTTCGACTAATGCAGCCTCCACAGGCGACCAATTTCTAGATGCCATGGTAGAAGGCATATATGAAATGAAAGAGCCACTTGAAGAAACATTCAAATCGCAATACGGATTGGACGTATCGATATTAGTGAATGTCGATACCAATAAGCATGAGATAATATTCGGATATGAATTTTCCGATAAGTCGATTTATGATATTTTTGATGTCGAAGCCGGAGCCGAAGGGGCATTGAACGGAATAATAACCAGCACCATGGAAAGCGATCCTTCAGGCACTACACTGGAACTATTTGCCGACCACATGGAAGTCAACATGTACAACATGAGGGTACTCGCGAAATACAAAGATTACACCAAGTCAAAATTAATTACCTTCAAGGATGTACGAATGAAAGTTGATGCCTACTTTGGCGATTAACCCGACAACCATAGAGATAAAAATGGAGGATGACAACCACGCATCCTCCATTTTTCATTTTTCAATATTTATGCTCGCTTTCGTCATTCATTTCTTCCTGTGTTATTGGCTTCTTGTTGAGCGAATACCATGCATAAGCTATATATGCCACTACAAACGGTATTATCACTGTCACCCAGCTCATCACCTTGAGCGTGAACAAGCTCGACGAACTATTGCTTATTGTCAACGAGCTTGCCGGATCGGTCAATGATGGGTAATAAGGAGTGTTGTTATATCCTGCTACCCAAAACAACGACATTACCACCAATGCAGTTCCAATGCCACTGTACCATATTCCGCTCTTGAACTCATCACTCATTATGGTCCTGACGTAGGCATAAAGCACAAGAACCACGCCTACCAATAGTGCAATAAGCGACCACCACATGTCGATGAAATTATGGAAATATTTATTGGCCACGACCGAAATCGACCCATCAGACTCAACTTGATAACCATCGGACAAAAGCAACACTATGAGGAACACGACGAAGAACAACACGAATGTGGCTCCGTTTATAAGAACCTCTTTACGTTGTTTCTTCTGCGCCTTTACATCATCTATCGTATTTATGAAATAGAATGCAGCTTGCATTCTTGCAAGGAACAACACCGCAATTCCAAGCAACAGGTTCTTCCAGTTGAATATGGCTTCAAACCCATGCGTAGAAGCCCATGATGATATGGCCGGGGACGAAGCATCGAGCAAGTTGCCCTTTTGCACAGTAAATTCAGCTCCGAAGAAGAACATGCCTACTGCTTCTCCGAGCAATATGCATCCAATAACCCCATTGAAACACAAAAAAGCATCAAATGTTTTTGGACCAAACAAGTTACCTTTTTTCTTGCGGAACTCATAAGACACGGCTTGCAGCACAAATCCTAACAAAATCAAAATCCATAGCCAATATGCACCACCGAAACTCGTGGAATAGAACAACGGGAATGATGCGAAAAACGCGCCTCCAAACACTACGAGCGTAGTAAACGAAAGTTCCCACTTGCGTCCGAGCGAATTCACCATCATGGTGCGCTGAATGTCACTGCGAGTGCTGAACAATAACGTCTGTCCTCCTTGCACAAACAACAGGAATACTAAGGCTGCTCCAAGTACCGATATAAGGAACCACCAATATGATTGCAATAATTCATAAGTCGACATAACTATAACTGTTTTATTTGGCGTTGTCTATATTTTCTTTTGACTTTCTGGATATGTACTTAAGCATGATGCTTATTTCGGCTGCCAGCAATCCTGTAAATATCACGGCAAACAGCATGAATGTCACCATTACCGATTGAGCCGGAATGTCGGACACGGCAGCTTTTGCCGGCATCAAGCCCTCTATGACCCACGGCTGGCGTCCTACTTCGGCCGTAACCCAACCGGCTTCACTGCAAATCCACACGAGCGGAATGGAAATCATTGCCAACAAATGCAGCAATTTGCTGGATGTCATGATTTTTTCCCTTCTGTACACAAAAAACAAAACCACTAAGTAGAACAACAAAAAATATCCGCCGAGAATCACCATTATATGGAAAGAATAAAATACCATGGGTACATTTGGCACAGCCTCCTCCACACTGTCGAAATATCCGTAACCGAAATATTCAAAATTCTTTTTCAAGTCAGCATGGGCAAGCACCATTCCCGTGGTATCCCCTTCGGCCTTGGCCAAGTCAAAAGCCCGCAAAGACTCATGCGCTGCACGGCCTCGTTCTATGCGTTCGGTATAAGACACGCCTTTAATCGTGTCTCCTTCTTGTGTCAGTTCTATGCCATCGAGCAAATCCTCAATACCGGGAACAAATTCATCGGTATGACCTTTTGCAAGAACCGAAAGACCGTAAGGAATCGAAATGTCAAATAAATATGTTTGCTCGTCATCTCCGAGTTTTTTGTCAGGATTCAAAATGCCAATGGCTGTTATCGACTGTCCGCATTCGCCTCTGTACAAGCCTTCCATTGCCGCAAGCTTCATGGGTTGAACCTCCGAAACGACCTTGGCCGAGCCGTCACCTGTGGCAAGAGTGGCAAGGATACCTATCAAACCGACCCATCCGGCCACCTTGATACTTCTTAAAGCCGTTGCAACATTGCGACGCTTCAGTAGCAACCAGCAACTGACTCCTATCACAAACACGCCGGCGAGCGTCCAGCCGCTCAACACCGAATGGAAAAACTTGTTTATAGCGACAGGCGACATCACAAGAGCCCAGAAGTCATCCATGACATTGCGCATTTCATAAGGATTGAACTCCATCCCGACAGGATATTGCATCCACGAATTAGCAACAAGTATCCACAGAGCCGACAGGCTTGCTCCGATTGCCGTCAACCATGTTGCCGTAAGGTGGAAGCGCGGTGAAACCTTCTTCCAGCCAAAAAACATCACGGCAATGAACGTAGCTTCCATGAAGAAAGCCAATAATCCTTCTATGGCAAGAGGAGCCCCGAATATATCCCCGACAAACCAACTGTAGTTGGACCAATTTGTGCCAAATTCAAATTCAAGTATGATTCCCGTAGCCACTCCCATGGCGAAATTTATCCCGAAAACAGTCATCCAGAACTTGGTTGTTCCCAACCAGTCGGAATCATGTGTCTTGTAATAAATAGTCTCCATTATGGCAACTATAACCGACAATCCTAACGTCAGCGGGACAAATAGCCAGTGATACATGGCCGTAAGCGCAAACTGCGCCCTCGACCAGTCAACCAATGTTGTCAATTCATTCATAGTAAAAAAGTAGTTGCTTTTATGATTTATGTTATTATTTATCTTCGAGCAATTCCGTCCTCACATGCTGAGCACGCGCCTCGTCGGTGGAATATTCTTTTGCGAGAAAATTCGGGAAAAAGAATAATTTGAGAACTACGAAAAACAAAAACAGCTTTATAAGAATCAGTAACCACAACGACCGTCCTACGGTCATGTTGCGAAACCCGTCGACATACAAATCTATCACTCTTCTTAAAAAGTTCATGCCTTAAATGTTTATCTCAATCCACATCGGCTCTTCCACTAAGTTAAACGGAGATGAGCCATATTCAAAGTTACATTATTTTAACTTAATCACAAATAATTGTTCATCAAACATTAGAAAAAACGCTTATTTTGCACGAATCCATGCACAATAAAAGCGACCCCATGAGTCGCTTTTTCGTTTTCTATAACTTGCCGGTCCCATGACACACTCCACAGCGTCCGCTTCCATGACACACGGGACAATTGGTTATGTATTCATCTCCGCCTGTATAATAATACTCGCCTTTCATCAATCCTGAACCGCCACATGACGTGCATCGGCCAGAACCACCGCATCCGCTGCAAGTTATGCCATCCGAACCGCTGCCACTACTGCCACCACCGTAGCCACTTCCTCCCGAGCCGTCATAGCCACCGTAACCGCCATAGCTTCCTCCCGGATTAGCATAGCCACCTCCGGCAGGCGCTCCCTGACTCTTGTAGAAAGAAGATGTTGTTACAATATAACCGCTTCCCATGCATGCAGTACATGAATATCCTGGAATGTAAGACTGTCCCGACCCATGACACAGAACGCAAGGTGTTTTTTGAGTTATTGTAACAAGCCCGTCAGGTGATTCGGTCGTGGTAATTTCTATTCCAGTCACAGGGTCGACCGTAGTCTTAGTCTTTATTCCATCATCATTTCCGCTATTGTCGTAAGCATAGCTACCTCCGCCCGACGAAGAACCCGGACTCTCATATCCGCCACCGACAAATGCTATGTCGTGACCCTTGTCCCACTGTTTGCTTATATAATCGTCCGGACTGCCTTGAAACACATTAAACGACTGTTGCGGCTCATGACCGTCATTGTATTGCGCGGCAACCATGAAATACTGTCCGTCGGCATATTCTATCAGTTGCACCGAATAGTCTTTATTCCACAATTCCTTCGCTTTCGATGAAAGGTTTTCATAAGAACTCTGCATGGAATAAGTCTGCATCCCTATTCCACTATTTTTGCTCATCACCACGAGCCATTTACCGTTGCATTTGGCTGCCTCGGTTATGCGATACCCGGCATTCCACTTTTCTTCTATGAATTCAGCATCCTTGCTCCATGTATTGAAAGTCCACGTCTGGTCGGTATACCCGGTACCTGCCGACATGACGATAAACCATTTCCCGATCCCCGACGACACCGCTGTCATGTAGTATCCTTCATTGAAACATTGTAAAATCCAGTCACTTGGCCAATCTTTCCCATAATGGTATCGTTGAGCCGTGTAACCACAATTCCGCGCCATCGTCACAAACCAGCCTCTGCTTGAATAGGCCGCCGATGTGATATACTTGCCTTCATCCCAAAATTTCTTGATTTTGTCCTGCTGCAATTCATTACCTCGACCACTGCTGAACCACGACTGGTTTTGATAGCCTGTGCCGGTCTCTGTCAAAATGATAAGATTGTCCTGCGCCTTCGCATCAAAGAAAAACACCGACAACATACAAAGCACAAAAAAATAATAAACTTCCTTTTTCATGACCAAGATTGAATTATAACGTTACAAAGGTAGCAATTTAATCTCTTCAGCAATTTTCTTGCTGTGAAAAATCAGATTTTATTTTTACTTTTGTAGCCGAATTTTTAAAACGATTTGAAATGGCAAACTGGTTTGAA
Organism: uncultured Muribaculaceae bacterium; assembly: GCA_944321705.1. Lineage (GTDB taxonomy): Bacteria > Bacteroidota > Bacteroidia > Bacteroidales > Muribaculaceae > Avimuribaculum. The sequence goes on from CALUMG010000002.1 coordinate 166,205, forward strand.
TGTAAAATAAGATATCACAAGCTGCTTGAAACAGGGATGCAGAAACCTGTCACCGAATCCTATCTCGTAGATGCATTGTCATTTACCGAGGCTGAGGCTCGAATCACCGAGGAAATGGCTCCTTTCATTTCAGGCGAATTTACCGTTTCGGCAGTAAAAAGGGAAAAAATAAGCGACGTTTTCTATGATGCGACTGGCGACAAGTGGTATAAAGTAAAAACAAACTTCATTACAATCGATGAAAAAACGGCTGTCGAGAAAAAAACTGCATCGTTCATGCTCGTGCAAGCAAGTGAATTCAAGGCTGCTCTCGACAATTTCATGGAAAACATGAAAGGGACTCTTGCCGACTTTGAAATAGCTTCAATCGTTGAAACTCCGTTAATGGACGTATTCCCGGCAAATTTGGCAGGGAAATCCGAGAATAAAGAGGAAAAATAAAATATGTACGAACATATAGCAGAACATATTAAAAGCATACGCAACGAGCTTCCGGGCAACGTGAAGCTCGTTGCTGTTTCTAAATTCCATCCCATAGAAGCGCTAATGAATGCCTATGAGGCCGGACAACGCATCTTTGGAGAGAGCCGCGCACAAGAAATACAACCAAAGCACATGCAGATGCCGGCCGACGTGGAATGGCATTTCATTGGGCACTTGCAGACCAACAAAGTGAAGCAAATCATCCCATACGTCTCTCTCATACACAGCGTCGACAGCGAGAAACTGCTTGAATATGTCAATAAAGAAGCTCAAAAAGCCGGAGTGATTGCCAATGTTTTGTTGCAATTGCATGTGGCCAAGGAAACGACCAAGTTCGGTCTTACTGATGAAGAATGTTTCTCAATGATTGAAAACGGATTGCTCGACTCACTTGCCAACGTAAGAGTATACGGAGTAATGGGTATGGCCACAAATACCGACGACACGGCTGAAATAAGGAAAGAATTCCACACCATTCGTTCAGTTTTCGACACTTTGAAAACTTCATGCTTCAGCGACAAAGAATATTTCAAGGAAGTAAGCATGGGTATGAGTGAAGACTACCACATAGCAATCGACGAAGGATCGACAATGGTGCGAATAGGTACTTCCATTTTCGGAGCCAGAGAGTACTAATTACGTTAAACTGTACTAAAATTCGTATCATTTTATATACCAAAACACAGCATTTCCTGTGAATTGATGTATTTTTACAGCAGTTTTGTCAATGGGATAACATAAACCATATTTTTCCCTGATTTTATTTCTGACGAATACATTGAATAATAAACTTAAATAAAACCAAACCTAAACCAACAAAATGGAAACAGTTCAAACTAATTCAAGGCCTAATTACGCTTTGCCCATAGCGATAATGTTTGCGCTATTCTTCATGATTGCATTCGTAACAGGCTACCAAAACCCATTGGGTAGTGTCATTGAAGCCAAATCGGGCAACAACGCCGTGATGTCGCAGCTGCCCACTCTTGCCAACTTCCTTGCATATTTGTGCATGGGTCTTCCTGCCGGAATGATATTGCAAAAACGCGGCTACCGCATCTCGTCGCTGCTCGCAGTATCTGTTGGATTCGTAGGCGTATTGATTTCTTACCTTTCCGGTTACATCACCAACAACGACACATTGACAATCATCATCTATGTAATCGGTGCATTCATTTCAGGTTTTGCAATGTGTATGCTCAACACCATCGTCAACCCTATGCTCAACAGCCTCGGCCGTGACGACAAGCAAGGCAACCAATTGGTACAATTCGGTGGCACTTGCAACTCTCTCGGTGCAACGCTCGCCCCTACAGTAGTAGGTTTGTTGATGGGTAACTCTGCCACCAACATTGCTGATGCCAACCCTGTGCTCTACCTTGCAATGGCCATCTTCGCAGTAGCATTCATCGTCATCTACTTCTCAAAGTTGCCCGAGTCTCCTACTCTTGGACAAAAACAAGAAAAAATTGCGATTTCAGGTGCATTCAAGTATCGCAATTTCACACTTGGTGTAATTGCCATCTTCATGTACATGGGTATCGAAGTGGGCGTATCAAACTTCACTCTCCAATATCTCACCAAAGGTGTTGAAGTAGGTGGTTTGGGCGTACAAATGTCTATCGCCGGTGCTATCGTTGGCGTTTATTGGCTGCTCATGCTGGTTGGCCGTTTCATCGGAGGTCTTATTGGCGGCAAGGTTTCAAGCCGCGCCATGCTCACCGCAGTTGCGTCACTGGCTACCTTATTATTGCTGCTTGCAATCTTCTTGCCCGACAGCATCATCGTTGAAGTTCCAGGATTTTCAAGTGGAGCAAACGGATTTGAATTTATCATGACCGAAGTTCCTATCAAGGTGCTGATGCTCATCCTTTGCGGCCTTGGCACATCGGTAATGTGGGGTGCAATCTTCAACCTTTCGGTTAGCGGCCTTGGCAAATACACACAAGTTGCATCGGGCATCTTCATGGTAATGGTTGTCGGCGGCGGTATCTGGCCTGTTGTTCAAGGTGCAATCGTCAACATTTCCAACTATGTCGACAGCTTCTGGTTGATAGTAGTTTGCGCACTTTATCAATTGTTCTATGCATTGATAGGAAGCAAGCCTAAAAAAGCTTGATACAAGACACCAAAGCGGCAGTTTAGCCGCATTAAATAAACCTATAGCGTGCCGCGTGATTGACGCCGGCACGCTTTATTTTTCCCATTTATATACCTACTTTTTGCGATATTCAAGCTTAATATCCCAATAATTGGCGATTACACGCCAATGCCGGCCTGTGTAACTTTGCACCGTGGACCATAAGACAGAAATGACAGGATACATAGGAAATATCATAACTATAATCTCACTGCTTGCATATTGCGCATTATCATCGTTCTCGGCAATGGCCGATTCAACATTAAAAGGAACGATAAGCGACGACATCCACGGCTTGCCACTTGAATATGCCGGAATCATGTTGTTCCGTGATGGGACAGCAATTCATGGCGCTATGGCCGATGAAAACGGAAAATTTGAAATATCGGGAATAAAAAAAGGCCCATATACAATAACGACAAGTTACACAGGTTACAATAACTATCGAAAGTTCATCGAAATATCAACCGACACGATAATAAATATTCAAATGTCAACGTCGGAAAATGCTCTCGATGAAGTAATAATCACGGCATCCGAATCACGAAAGGCCACAAGTTCGTCGATAATCGATGAAACGGCCATGAGACATCTGCAACCAAGCAGCTTCACCGACTTGCTTGAACTTCTGCCCGGTGGAAAATCAATCGACCCCGACATGAGTGGAATAAACAGCATTAAATTGCGCGAAGCATCCAATTCGGTAGAAGACATATCTTCTCTTGGAGTGAGTTTTGTCATCGACGGCGTAACTCAAAACAACGACGCCAACATGCAATACATGCCGGGAACATTACTTGGCTCCAATTTAAGCAATGTATCAAAAGGCGTGGACATGCGTACCATCCCTACCGACAATATTGAAAGTGTAGAAATCATTCGTGGGATTCCATCGGTAGAATATGGCGACTTGACAGGAGGGACAGTAATCATCAACCGCAAAAAAACAGAATCACCCTACACGGCAAGGTTCAAAGCTGACCAAAAAAGCATGTTGTTTTCGGCTGGGAAAGGATTCAGGCTCGACAATGAAGGCCGCAACATTCTTAACTTAGATGTCAACTACCTTGACGCTAAAGCCAATCCTGTAGACAACAGACAAAATTACACGCGCTTCACCACATCGGCACGATATTCGGGACACAACCGATATGGTTCGGGACTGAAAATGCAATGGAACGCCAGTGCCGACTACACAGGCTCGTTCGACGACATAAAGCACGACAAGGACGCCAATGCCGCAATAGATGCTTTCAAGTCAAACTATAACAGCATGGCTATTGCCGGAAAATGGACATTGCTGTTCCCATCCTCAAGTTTCATTAAAGAAATCAAGACCGGCATGTCATTCAAGCAGGAATGGGACTACATGAACGAAGTTCGCTCGGTTTCAATCGACCGGCCAACTGCAATTCCAATGAGCAACAAAGAAGGTGAAGCCGATGGCATATATTTGCCCTATCAATACATTGCCGACATGACTATCGATGGAAAACCATTATATGCAAATGCCAACATGAGAACGAAATTTTCAGCAAAACACGGCATTTTCGAACACAGGATTATGGCCGGAGTCGATTGGAACCTCATGAAAAATCTTGGAGACGGACAAATCTACAATCCTGCCCGTCCTTTAAATTGGAGCACGACAGTCAGGCCTCGGCGATATAAAGATATTCCATCTATACAGAATTTTTCAGCTTATGCCGAAGAAGATTTTCACATATACGCGGGCCGTCACCATTTCAACATCACCGCAGGCTTGAGGTTGCAATCCTTGCTCGGACTCGATAAAGCCTATTCAATGAACGGCAAAGTATATGCCGACCCTCGATTCAACATGCAATGGGACTTGCCAACCGCAGGCGACTGGAAATTTTCACTGTCGGGAGGATTGGGATGGATGTCAAAGATGCCGACGCAAGCCCAACTCTTTCCCGATGCAAAATATGTCGATATAGTAGAATTAAACTACTACTCAGTTGCGCCCGAAGACCGCAGGGTGTACTTGATGACATATAAATGGGACAATACTAACTATGAATTGGAACCATCAAGAAATCTGAAATGGGAAATCCGCGCCGACATTTCTTACAAAGGGAATCGCCTGTCGGCAACATATTTTCGTGAACGCATGGACAACGCTTTCAGCTCAAGCAGTTACTATCGAATCCTTCCCTACAAGCGCTATGATGACCCCACGTTGGCAACTTTCTCCAGAGACACCCTCATTGACACTTATTCTTGCGTCGGCAACGATAATCGAGTCAGGAAAGAAGGCGTGGAATTCCAATTTGTTTCAAAACGCATCGAATTACTAAAGACTCGCGTTACAATCAACGGTGCATGGTTCAAAACTATATACAGCACTGCTTCCACGCAATATCGCTCACAATCGATTCTCATCGACAACAAGCAACTTAGCTACATAGGCGTGTACAATTGGGAAGATGGTACCGAATATCAGTCATTCAACACCAATTTCATGCTCGACACCTACTTGCAACGGCTCGGCATGACATTCTCTATTTCGGCACAATGCACATGGTTCACGTCGTCGCGCAACTTGTGGAACGACGGGACTCCTGTAAAATATGTTGACAAAAGCGGTGTAACACACGAATTTACCGAAAAGGACAAAAACGACATGTACTTGCAACATTTGGTTGAAAACTATGCAGGAAGCTATTTCGACCGAATGACGGTTCCATTTGCAATGGGGGTGAATTTAAAAGCGACTAAGGAAATAGGCAAATACATTAATCTGGCTCTTTTCGTAAACAGATTGCTGAGTTTCACTCCCGACTATTACAGAGGAGCACAACTCGTGAGACGTTCCTCGACTCCATATTTCGGTATGGAAGCCAATTTTCGATTTTAATTGACATACATATAAATACATTCTTACTTATGAAACTATTGATAAAAACATTCTCCGCAATAATGGCAATTTCGGCAATGATGATTTCGACATCATGCAGTGAAGAAAACGACAAATTAAAAATGACCGATGTCTCGCTGTCGATTGACATTGACATTGATTTACCCGAATTCACAATGGAAGAAGGCAGTTTTACGCTGCGCAACGTAAACTCGGGAATAGAAACGACTGTCGCTCTTGACAACAGCAGCACAACTGTCATCGAAGGGTTATACAACATTACGTTCATAGGGACAGGCTCCTACATGTCCAACGGCGTAAGCACAGAAATAAAAATCCAAGGAACTCTGCAAAACGCATCTGTTACATCAACAACAGGCAACCTGTCGGTTCCGGCATTCATCCAAAATGCCTCGGCGGGATTTGTCATAGCCGAGATCTTTGGCGTGGGCACATATACTCCCGACAACAAGCAATACAATGGCGACCAATATGTAAGAATTGTCAATAACAGTGATGAGTTGCTTTATGCCGACGGACTCGTGTTCATGGAATCAAAATTCACGACAACATCTAAATATGATTACACGCCCGACATCATGAACGAGGCCATTGCGGTACAAGCCGTAGTAGTAGTGCCGGGCAACGGAAACGATGTCCCTGTCGAGCCGGGAGAATCGCTTATCCTATGCGACAATGCAATAAACCACAAGGAAGCTAATATAAATTCGATTGATTTGAGTAATGCCGACTTTGAATGGTATACCGAATCAACGAGTTCATCCAATCCCGACATTGACAATCCCGCAATACCTAATCTCGACATGTATTATAATTACACCTTGTCGATATGGATACTTAACAAACAAGGCAACCGTGTTTACGCAATTGGACGCATCCCGGCCGATGTGTCGAAAGAAGATTATTTGCGCGACTACGCATATGAATATACTTATACGATGGTAACCGGTGCCACAAGCTCCACGCAACGGTGTTACAAGTTTCCCAACGAATGGATAATCGACGCTGTCACATTGTCTCCGGCAAACAGCTACGAATGGAATCTCACTGTGCCGGCAATAGACATGGGACACACATATTTCGGAGTCAACAACACCGTTTCGGAGAATATCGGCAAAGCCGTGGTACGCAAAGTTGCATATACGGTCGACGGACGCGACATTTTACAAGACACCAACAATTCTTCAATCGACTTTATTCCTTCAACACAACCCACTCTAATGGATTAACGACATGCGCAATTACGCACTTTCCATATTGATATTTATGTTCACAATTACCTGTCATGTTGCAAAGGCTGTAGAAATCCATGTCAAAGATTCAGCAATATCAACTAATCGCAAATCGGCAGTCATGGAATCGGCTAAAACATCCTTCTGTGACATGGCATGGGCGCAAATCGGGAATAAGCGGCATTACACCGATTTCTCATTCACCGACATTGCTGTCACGGGACATGGTAGCAACATGGGAAGGGCTTCTTTGGCTCAAACAGGGAATAAAACGCTTGGCTGGGGTGTCTCGGTAAAATCATTACTGCATCTTGGAAAAAACGAAAGCGTATATGGTTCTGCATCTTACGACAACTCTCATACAAAAGGAATAACATGGAACGAAAATGCCGATTTCCTTATGATATTCCCTTATGTGACAGGCGATTCAATAGGAGGTTTCATGCAAAATGAAAGTTACGCATTCTCAGGTGGATATGTTCGTGATTTTTCTCGTTTCAGCTTAGGAGCCGAAGCGTCATATCGTGCAGTGTCCGGATTCAGAGACAAAGATCCCCGTCCGCGCAACATTGTCTCCGATTTCAGTATCGCCGTGGGAGGAGCTTTCTTGATGACAAGCAACTACCGCATCAATGCCGACGTGAAGTTACAAAGCTACACGCAAAACAGCAGCATATCATTTCTCGCCGACAAAGGGTCTATTCCGGTCTATAACATGACCGGACTCGGTGCTGACTACACTCGTTTTGCCGGGACCTACACGGCTTCACGCTACAATGCGACAAAATGGGTTGCAACATTGGGAACAATGCCTGCAAATTCAATCTACGGACTCTCGGCTGTTGCAAAATACTGCCATTACGGAATGACAAAGATTCTTCCGGGAGCTTCCAATTTACCTTTGTTGAAAATCGACGAAAACGCCTTTGCTCTGCAAACAGTCTATATGTTCAACACACGCCGTAATAACGCGGCAGGAATTAAGCTCGACATGACAGCCACCGACCGACAAGGCATAGAAAACGTAGTAGGCCAATCCACAGGAAATTCTTTTGAAATAATGGGAGAAACTGCCGGATATCGATTCAAGCATGTAAATGCAACTCTGACTCTCCTTATAGAAAATGCCCCGGCCGATGCTTCAGGATGGAATTGGTTTGCAGAGCCGTGCATAGCATACTCCGAAACGCGGACTTCACATGCATCATTGCAAAGACACATGAATTTCTCTAATTTTGTAGGAACTCTGTCATTGCAAGGCCGACGGGAATTTGGCAAAATGTCATTGACATTGCGGCTGACAGGCTCTTATGCCGGCAACACGGCATCGTCAATATCATTAAACGACCTGAATCAGGAAAAATCAATATACTCGACCCTTTTGCACAACTATGATTATCTCTCCGACAGTCATTGGAATACGCAAATGAAAATTCGCATAGGTTACGCCTTAAACCATATTGGCTCACTATATCTTTCGTTCAATGGTAGCTATTCAAGCTACAAAATTTGTGGGAAGGCCTATGCCGGAACAATTTCAACAGGAATACTTTTTTAATGAATATCATTTAATTATTAAATCATTATGAACAAATTATTATTACCGATTATCGCAATCATTGCCATGATAGGCATGTCTTGCAACAATTCAAGCTCAACAAGCAACAACGACTCTGCAACAACCAATTCAACCAACGTGTTGACAATCGACCAACTTCTCACCGATGCCGATTCTTTGCAAGGGACCGACGTGGTAATAGAAGGCGTGTGCACTCACACTTGCCAGCATGGTGCAACCAAAATTTTCCTTATGGGCTCGGATGACACTAAAATCATCCGTATCGAAGCCGGCCAACTTGGGTCATTTGATACCAAATGCGTCAATTCCATTGTGAAAGTTTGGGGAAAACTTGTGGAACAACGAATCGACGAAGCCTACTTGCAAAAATGGGAGAGCCAAGCTGCCGAAGCCGGAACAAGTCATGCCGAAGCCGGTTGCGATACCGAAAAGAAGGCTCGCGGCGAAACCGCCTCAACAACTGCCGACCGCATTGCATCATTCAGAGAAAAAATTGCGGCTCAAAAAGAGAAAACCGGCAAAGATTACCTTTCTTTCTATTATGTAGAAGCAACAAAATATGAAATTGAACAATAACTCAAGTTACAAAGCAGGCGGCATGGCCCGTTTCAGAAAGGCCTGTCGCCTGCTTCATCGCGATTTGTCTTTTTTCTTCGCAGGAATGGTCTTAATTTATGCGTTGTCGGGAATTTTCATGAATCACCGCAACAGCATAAACCCGAATGTAACCATCTCGCGCGAAAACATGGTAATAGACAAAAAACTTCTGAAAAGCAAGGACAATATGACATCCGATGACGTCAAAGCCATGCTTGCGCCGCTGGATGAAACAAAAAACTTCACACAGTTTTATTTCCCGGAAGCATCGACAATGAAAGTTTTCTTAAAGGGAGGTTCAAGCCTGGTCGTAGACATTAATTCGGGTGAGGCAGTTTACGAAAAAGTGAGAGAACGGTTCATCATTGCCGACATGGTGAAATTACATTTCAATCCGGGACGATGGTGGACATGGTTTGCCGATGCTTTTGCCGTGTGCCTCATAATCATCACTTTGACCGGTCTGTTCATGTTGAAAGGCCGCACAGGCTTGATGGGGCGCGGAGGCATTGAACTCGTCATAGGCATTTTGATTCCCATTATCTTTTTATTGATGTAACTTTAAACTTCTCATTATGACACCAATAATAGAATGCGTGAACCTTACCCACTATTACGGTAAAAGACTCATATATGAAAATTTGAGCTTCAATGTGCCCGAAGGCCGCATACTTGGTCTTCTTGGGAAAAACGGGACAGGGAAAACGACAACGATAAATATACTCAGCGGATATCTGAAACCACATTCGGGTGAATGCCGCATATTCGGTAGCGACATTTTTTCAATGCCACCGACAATGCGTCGCGACATAGGATTGCTGCTCGAAGGGCATGTGCAATATCAGTTCATGAACATAAATCAAATTGAAAAGTTCTATTCGGCATTCTTCCCGGGACAATGGTGCCGTGATGCCTATTACGGACTGATGGAAAAACTCAAAGTTTCTCCAAGGCAAATGATTTCACGCATGTCTAATGGACAACGTTCCCAAGTGGCTCTCGGTCTCATTTTGGCTCAAAATCCGAAATTACTGATTCTTGACGACTTTTCTCTCGGCCTTGACCCCGGTTATCGCAGGCTTTTCGTGGAATATTTACGCGAATATGCAACTGCCGGCAACAAAACAGTGTTTCTCACTTCTCACATCATTCAAGACATGGAACGCCTCATCGACGATTGCATAATTATGGACTATGGCAAGATTCTAATCCAGATGCCGGTAAAGGAATTGCTCAATGGCATAAGAAGATATACTTGCAACATAGCCGAAGGATATGAGCCTGAATTAGGAGATAAATTCTATCATCCGGGAGTAATCGGCAATCGAATGGAAACTTATTCTTTCCTTGAATTGAACGAGGTAGAAACCGAATTAAAGAAAAGAAACGTGCCATACTCGACATTGAAAGCTGAAAAAATAGGGCTCGAAGATGCCTTCATAGGATTAACAGGTAAATATTGACAATCTATGATTAAAGCTATATTTTTTAAAGAATGGATTAAAACTCGCTGGTGTTTTTTTATAGCCTTGGTTGTTACCACCGGCATGGCAGGATATTCCATCCTGAAAATTAACAAACTCGTGTCGCTTAAAGGAGCCGGACATCTATGGGAAGTAGCTGTGACTCGCGATGCCTTGTTCATCGACATGCTTGAATATGTGCCTTTGATTGTGGGTATAGTGCTGGCTGTCGTGCAATTTGCCCCGGAAATGCAACGCAAATGCCTTAAGCTTACATTGCACCTGCCTTGTTCGCAAAAGCGCATGATATTCTCCATGCTGGCAGCCGGATTGACATTGCTGCTGACATGCTTCATCGTCAATTTTGGCGTATTGTATGCATGTTTACCTGCAATTTTCCCTTCGCAATTAGTGTGGCGGTTCACTTTGTCGGCATTCCCGTGGTACTTGGCCGGCGTGGCATCCTACTTGATGGCTTCTTGGATAATACTCGAGCCGACATGGAAAATGAGAATCGTAGACATCACAATATCCATATTCGTCATAAGCATATATTTCCTTGCTCCTGCACCCGAGGCCTATAATTCGTTTTTGCCGTATCTCACGATATACACTTTCATGCTTATCGTGCTGTCTTGGATATCAGTTTCAAGATTTAAGTCGGGCAAGCAAGACTAATCAATAAATCTCCCTAAAATATATGAAGAATTTCAGCAAAATAATACTCGCAATCACAATTGCCGCCATTGCTGCATGGCTTCTTCCTTGGTGTTACGCATTCGTCACAGCCAAAGCTTATTCATCGCCATTTGTATTATACAGCTCTCTTCACGGTGATTTCATAATAACGCAACGCGACAATGTCGTCTCCCGGCATGACACGAATGGCAATGAATTTGACGAAAACGAAGTGGACAGCTTGTTGCCGACTATGTACATGCGGCAACTTGTCGCCGATGGTCGTTTCCCCGACAGCATTCTCGGCAAGCATGTGGAACCGCAACAGATACAAATGACAAACTTCAATTTTCGCTCGACTCCGCGCGATGTAAACTATGTCAACGCAGGCATTTATTTCCTGTTTGAATCCATGCCAAAGCGCGTGGACCTCGAAATGCCCGATGATGCATTCCGCTTCACCGACAATAGGATAGAATTCCTAAGCATGGCCGACAATTCCATAAACGAAGCCAAAAGCGACATGTTTACTCGCATGTTAAAGGAAAAAGGATTTACTTTCCCTCCGCGTAAAATTGCCACAAATCCCGACCCTCGCAAGGAATACGACAATGGCGCGTTGCTCATCGACGCTTCAGGACAATTGTTCAACTTGAAATGCACCGCAGGCCGTCCTTATGTAAAACAAATCCCCTTGCCCGACGGAATTATTCCTTGTGAGGCATACGTTACTGAATTCAGGAACAGAGCATACCTCGGATTCTTTTCAGCGACCGATAAAAGTTTCTATGTCATAATGAGCGACGGAAGCATAAAGAAAACCGGAATAAAAACATTTGACCCAAAGACCGAATCGGCAATGATTATAGGGAACATGTTTGACTGGACGGTAAAAATAACAAGAACCGATGCCGATGAATACTATGCCTTGCGAGCCGATGATTTCTCTCTGATAAAAGAACTCAAAATAAACCGCCCGTCAAGCTATGTTCCAGGATTAAGTTTCACATCTCCGCTAAATAAATATGTAATTCCACATTTCTAAGCATCCACGCATATTAATGCCAACCAATGAGGGACAACCATCGCAGGCTTGTCCCTCGTTTTTTATCCCGTCGGCACAAAGTTCATTTGTGTTGAATATTTATGCACTTTCACGCTCTTTTTCACAAATTGCATCATAAGGATTACCAATATCTTACATATATTGTGCAAAAAGCAAAAAAAGCATCCATTTTTCTTGTGCATGATAAACTTTTATAGTACTTTCGTTGCTATTAAACGATAAAACCTTATAAAAATTTAATATGGCAAGCAATATATTGGATAAGGCGGCTGACAACATCCGCATCTTAACTGCAGCAATGGTTGAAAAAGCTAAATCAGGACATCCGGGCGGAGCAATGGGTGGTGCTGATTTTATCAACGTGCTTTATTCAAAATATTTAATAACCGACTTGGAAGACAGGTCTTGGTTTTCTCGCGACAGATTCTTCCTTGATCCGGGACACATGTCTCCGATGCTTTACAGTGTATTGACCTTGATGGGTTATTACAGCATCGAGGACTTGAAGCAATTCCGCCAATGGGGAAGCGTAACTCCCGGACACCCTGAGTTGAATCCCGAGCGCGGCATTGAAAACACATCAGGCCCCCTTGGATTGGGTCATGTAATGGCCGTGGGATGTGCTTTGGCCGAGCGATTCATCGTTGAAAGATTCGGAGAAGTGTGGGCTCACAAGACTTATGCATTCATCTCCGACGGGGGCATTCAAGAAGAAGTGTCTCAAGGTGCAGGACGCATTGCCGGATACTTGGGATTGAGCAACCTCATCATGTTCTTCGACAGTAACAAAGTACAATTGTCGACCGACTGCAACGAGGTGTCAACCGAAGACACGGCAGCAAAATATCGTGCATGGAACTGGAACGTGATAGAGGTCGATGGTTCTGACTGCAAGCAAATGTCGGAAGCCCTTGAAAACGCAATTGCCGAAAAAGAACGTCCCACGCTCATCATCGGCAACACAATAATGGGTAAAGGATGCGTAGATGCCGATGGAAACAACTTTGAAGGCAAATACAGCACTCACGGTTGCCCGTTGAGCAAGTCGGGAGCAAGCTATGAAAAAACAATCCAGAACCTTGGTGGAAACATTGAAAATCCTTGGGTAATATGGGACGATGTGGCCAAGCTTTATGAAGAACGCAAGATGCAACTAAAAGCCATAGTTGCCGAAAGGAAAAAAGCCCAAGAGGAATGGAAACAAGCTAATCCCGAATTGTGGAATACGTTAAAAGGATACATCGAAGGCCGTGTGCCCGAAATCGACTATGCCGCTATTCCTCATAAGCCAAATGTAGCCACCCGCACTGCTTCGGCCGACATCATGGCCGTATTAGGTGAAAAAGTGGGCAACATGATAATGTCGTCTGCCGACTTGGCAAACAGCGACAAGACAGAAGCATTCATGAAGAAAGTCGGAGCTTTCACTCCCGAAAACTTCAAAGCTGGATTCTTACATGCCGGTGTTGCCGAACTGACAATGGCAGCCATAATGAATGGCATCGTGCTACATGGAGGCATGTTTGCCGGATGTGGAACATTCTTTGTATTCTCCGACTACATGAAACCTGCCATACGAATGTCGGCATTAATGAAATTGCCTGTCAAATTCATTTGGACTCACGATTCATTCAGAGTTGGAGAAGACGGACCTACACACGAACCTGTTGAACAAGAAGCCCAAATAAGATTGCTTGAGGAAATCAAGAATCCTACCGGTGAAAACAGCATGCTCGTATTGCGCCCTGCCGACAGTGCAGAAACTACCGTTGCATGGAAAATGGCAATGGAAAATACAAAAACACCGACAGGACTTATACTCACTCGCCAAGATGTGAAAGACATTCCATCTCAATCGGGCGACAGATATGCCGATGCTCAAATGGTTCAAAAAGGTGGTTATGTAATATATAAAGATGAAAATCCGCAAATAGTGTTGGTCGGAAACGGTTCTGACGTATCAACTCTGTATGATGCAGCTCAAATCCTTAAAAAGGATAACGACATAAGAGTCATGATCGCATCCGTTCCTTCTACCGGATTGTTCAACTGCCAAAGCGAGGAATACCGCAACAGCGTCATTCCTCCGCAATTGCCGCAATTCGGGCTCACTTCCGGTCTATCCTCCGCGTTACGCAGCGTGGTACACGGAGCCAAGAGCAAAATATATGGATTTGACCGATTCGGAGCATCTGCTCCTTATAAAGTTTTGGAAGAAAAATTCGGATTCACACCCGAAAATATCGCACAAAAAATATGCGATTTTATGAAATCCTAAAATTTTATAATATTATTTACGCAGATTATTTGCTTATTATATAAAAAAGTAGTTTTTTTGCTTTAAAATAGTAAATGAATAAATTGTAAAAATTATTGTAATTGGAATATTAACACAAGGAAACTATGAAAAAGTTTACATTAATTGCATTGCTATGCACGCTGTTCATAGGTGCCGACTTGAAGGCTCAAGAAGTCACCTATGTTGAAGATCCTACTCAAGGATACTTAATGAACAGATTCAAGGACAACTGGTTCATCAGCGGCGAAATCGGTGGTGGAGTCTTAATGAGTAACTACGACACAAATCTTGGTTTTGGCAAGCGCATTATGCCATCATTCAACATTTCGGTAGGTAAATGGTTCTCTCCTATCATCGGATTAAGGATAAGTGCCGACTTCCGCAAGCAAAAAGGTATGACTTATGACGGAATAGGAATACATCCCATCACTCCGAATGACGGAGCTGAAGACGGCTACCTCGTTAACCGTCAATGGTTCATTGGCCCGTCAGCCGATGTATTGATTAACGTTACCAACTGGTGGTGCGGATACAAGCCGGGACGCGTTTACAACGCTATCCTCTATGCAGGATTTGCAGGACATGCTGCAATGACTCAAAAGAATGTTAATAACGAAGCTCAATGGGATTACATCGGCGCATCGTTCGGTGCTCGCGGAGGTTTCTTGAACACATTCTCTGTTTCAAAGCACATCGACATCTTGCTCGACCTTCGTCTTGACTTGGATCAATGCCCTTGGATTGACGATACTCGCGCATTCAACGTCTACGGTTCTTTGATGGCCGGTGTTGCCTACAAGTTCAACAAGACCGACTGGAACGCTCCGACTGTTCCTGTATGTCCTGAATACAAATACACCGATGCCGAAGGCGATGCCCTCGTAGCACGCTTGCAAGCTGCCGACGCAAAGATTGCTTCGCTCGAACAACAATTGCGCGACTGCATGAACAAGCCGGCTCCTGCTCCTGTACAAGAAGTTGAAGAAGCTCCTATTGCTACAATCTACTTCCCTATCGGCAGCTCTCGAGTTCAAGGCGTACAAACTAAAGTCGTTGCCGCTGTTGCCAACGCAATGAAGGATTCTGACGACAGTTATGTAGTTACAGGTTGGGCCGACAATTATACCGGTTCGGCTGCTCGCAACGAACAATTGCGCAACCAACGTGCCGAAAACGTCGTTAAATTGCTCGTTAAGAACGGTGTTGACAGCGACCGTCTCGAAACAGTTGCAGGAAGCGACAACTTGACATCTTATGGTGCAGGCTCTGCCGATCTTGACCGCGCTGCTACAATCGAAATCAAGAAATAAACAAAAGAATAAATATTTCTTTAAACTACACCACAACAGAGGATGCATCTCATATTGAAATGCATCCTCTGCTTTTTATCTTATTCTCGATAACGGAATTCACACAATTACATCAAGCTGGGTCAAGCCAACATGAAAAAAGCCGACTAAACACTCATGCGTCAGTCGGCATTCCATATTATCACAATCCTGTTAAACTACCCGTGTTGAAAGCAATCGACACTCTCGGTATCTATTCATCAGATTTCTTGGAACATCTTCCTTAAATTGCGACTGTAAGTGCGTCCCACCGGCAATTCTTCACCATCAAAAGGAGGAAACAACCTACACTTGGACACACCGACAATCAACAAATAACACAAATTTACTATGTAAGACTGATGTATCTGAACAAATTGAGTGCTATATCGCAAAATGTCATTGGCCGACGTGCCTCGCTTAAGCTGGATGAAACTGTGATCATTCAAAGCTACTTCCCACACTTTGCGATGCATACTGTAACGAAAATACCCGATGTCGGCCAGTCTCATGACTCGCAGATCATTAGTATAAGTAGTAGCAGTAAACACTTCCTTCTTTGACAAAATAGTGCTTGGCACCTTGAGTTCATGGCTATTGTTAACTAATTTTTCATGACGGAATCTCCTTATCACTTTGTTCAATTCCAATTCACTTACAGGCTTTAAAAGATAATCCGACTCATTCTTATCAAACGCCTGACCGGCATAATCACGAAAATAACCCGTAAATACCACCACATACATATTCTTGTTTGTTTCATGGGCTACCTTCAGCAAATCCAAGCCATTGCCATCGGGCAACTCTATGTCAAGAAACAAGAAATCCGGCTCAAGTTCCATGATTTTGGTTTTGGCACTCCCATAAGAATATGCACTTCCGATAATTTCAAAATCGGGATAATCGGATAACATCTCACACAAGCTTTCTACCGACTTCACATCATCGTCGATAATCAATACTTTAGTCTTATTATTCATTTTCCTTTCGTAAATATTTATGTGAGCTTTTCTATCAAAATATCAAGCATTAAAATTTTCTCTTTCATAGAAAAGAGTCGAAATGTTTATTTATCGATCTCATTTGTTTCCCCGGCCGACTTATTGCTTACTTGCCTGCTTATGCCGAAACATTCTTTCACAGCTGCTCTTATCGACGCTGCATCGCGACCATCCTCCTTCAATATCGTCAAAACAGCCTTTATGTAACTTTCCTTGCTTCCAAGCCCGCACAACGCGCCTACATTGCTATTATTAAGCATCGTCTTATCGTTGAAAACCTTCAAAATGGCAGCATAATCATTATTTGATTCATAAGCGTGAAATTGCCTGCACAATTCATCATATATGCCACGAGGATTTATCTCGTTCACAAGGTCATACATGTGCTCCTCCAATGCTCCTATGTTTTGGAATTTACGGTCAATGCGCATTTCCACGTTCCGTTTCACCCGATGGCGCACATGCAACAGCGCTTGTTGCTTCAATTCCGACCTGAACATGTTTATCACTGCTCGTTTCACTTTTGAAAACACGCGATTTTCATCCCGATGGAAGTGCCTTGCCACGGCTCTTACGACGCCTTCAAGCATCAATATGTTCTCTATTTCAGCGACATCGGGCACAAAAATCTTCTTATCACGCAAATATTCCACCTCCTTATCGCTGCGACGATCCCTGTCAACTATGCCATGGCTGTCGAGATGATGGAACGCCTGCATGTCGTTAAATGAGCGAGTCACCTCTATGACTTTATTGCAACTGCCCAAAGGCTTCACAGTGTATTCGGTAAAGATCAACGGATACAGCTTGGAATCTATGCTATGCAAATCATCACCTTCCACAAAAAGCACGGGCTTGCGACTGCCAAGTATGTCATAATATATACCGTCGGGAAAGGTTGAATTGGAAACTATTTCATAATCCCACGCTTGATTGAATGCATCATAACTACGCACCCAAATGCACACGTTGTCTATTCGCGACGAAGCAAACTCTATGTCATGCGTATTGTATATGAACGTGCAGTCGGGACGCATTTCCTCGATTACGTTCCACAACGCTTGCATTATGGAATGGTGTAAGAATGTCTCAGGAGCATCTACAAATATTACTGCTCCCGGCATTGCATACAAAACGGCTCCGATGTAATACAATACCGTCTTTTCTCCGTTCGACAGCATCAACGAGCTATAAGGCTTGTCATCATTTTCCGACGTGAACAATATCTTGCCGCCAAATCGCAAAATACGGTTTTGAGGGAACACTTCTTCCCATCTTCGTGCAACATCATCGAGTTTGGTAGCCGGCATACCCGTTTTTTCTCCACTCAACAATTTTGCCTTATAGGCAAGCATGTCGACAAACTCATCATGCAATAGCAAAAACAGTAACCTGTCAAACTCGCTGCTTGCGTCACCTTTGATTATGTGTGAAGACGAAGCCCGTTCCTCATAAAGCATGTCTATGGAACCTTCCAGCTTGCTTCTTACACCTTCCGAGAACAATGCCTTCAACGCCGATAATGTAAAGGCTTTGTGAGGAAACGAATTTATCAAACTTGCCGTGAAACGTGTCTTTCCTGCTCCATTGGCACCTATGACTGTTATCTGCCGCGCTCCACTCAGCACTTCGGGTTTGGCTCCATCTATTCGTTTGGGAAGGATGATATTCATAATTTGCGGTTTTTTCAATTGAAACAAGGCTTTAGGCAAAATCTGCCGCTACCGTAAAATTAATGAAAAAACAACAAGCAGCCAACTATTTTCCTTTTTTTAAAACCTATTCCGACAATTACTCCAAGGGGGGGGGAGCACTACAATGCTCCTTTGGTCGATGGCAGCTCATATCGGAACACATCACGCCTGATAGCTGACTTTATGGCATGGGCAAATGCCTTGAATATGCTTTCAATCTTGTGATGCTCATTATTTCCGCAAGCCGATATGTTCAAATTCATGCGTGCCTCATCGCTCAAGCTTTTAAAAAAGTGAAAAAACATTTCTGTCGGCATGTCGCCTATCTTCTCCCTTTTGAATTCCACATCCCACACGAGCCAGCTGCGGCCTCCAAAATCAAGAGCCAGCGTGCACAGACAATCATCCATTGGCAATACAAATCCGTAACGTTCCATTCCTCGTTTGTCGCCTATCGCCCGGCGCAACACATCGCCTATCACAATCGCCGTGTCTTCAATCGTGTGGTGACTGTCGACATTCAAGTCCCCCGACACTTTAACACGCATGTCCATGCCCGAATGCCTGGCCAATTGTTCCAACATGTGATCGAAGAAGCCTACTCCGGTGTTTATCTCGGTAATACCATGCCCGTCAATATCAATGCTCACCTCCACATCAGTCTCATTCGTCTTGCGCCTTGCGCTTGCCCTACGAATCCCGCCACGCAAGAAATCGGCAATGCGAGCCCAGTCGTCAGTAACAAGCGCGACACATTCCTCAAGCCCGTTTTTTTGCACCTCATCCCATCCACTGCCTGCCGGTGCGAAGTATATTGCTTTCGCTCCAAGATTTCGTGCAAGTTGCACATCTGTTACCCTGTCGCCTATCACATAAGACGAAGCAAGATCGCGACTGCCATCCATGTATTTTCCAAGCAATGCCGTTCCGGGTTTTCGTGTCGGCTTGTTTTCATGAGGGAATGAAGTATCAATTATTATGTCATCAAAATGGATTCCTTCACCTTCAAGCGTTTTCAACAACAGGTTGTGCGATGGCAAGAAATCTTCCATTGGGAAAGAATCAGTTCCAAGCCCATCCTGATTAGTTACCATCACCAATTCAAAGTCCAGCTTTTCAGCAATAAAGCCAAGATTGCGAATCACTCCGGGAATAAATGCAAATTTATCAAGAGAATCAAGCTGGTAATCAACAGGCGGCTCTTCTACAAGTGTTCCGTCCCTGTCTATGAACAACACCGCGCGCGATGCCGGCATATTGTCAGTAATACAAGTTTTCATATTTTTTCAATCCATTAATGAGCATATCATTCTCTTCCTCTGTTCCTACGGTGAAACGCAAACAACCTTCACAGTCTGTAACCCGGTTGCGATTGCGCACCACTATGCCCTCGCCAAGCAGATATTTATACATCCTGTCGGCATCATCAACTCGCACAAGTAAAAAATTAGCATCCGACGGAAATACTTTTTCTACGCATTTCAATTTAGCCAATTCATTTGACAAAGATTTGCGGTTCCCGACAAGCAACTCCGCATCGCTCCTTATTTGGCCATCCTTTGACAGCAACGACAAGGCATATTGCTGCGTCAACATGTTTATATTATACGGATACTTGACCTTGTTATACAAATCAACTATTTCCTTGCTTGCAAAAGCCATTCCCAATCGTACCGACGCGCTTGCCATTGCCTTGGAAAATGTTTGCAAAACTATCAAATTTGGCAATCGGTCAAGGAATTCAAGCATTGATCCTTTATCCGAAAAATCCACATACGCCTCATCAATTATCACAATTCCTTCAAAACGATGACACAAGTCGGAGAGTTTTTCTCGGTCAAAAGCATTCCCGGTGGGATTGTTCGGAGAACAAATCCAAATGACTTTAGTATTGTCATCGACAGCTGCGAGCAAACGACTGAAATCTGGCTTGAAATGCTCGTCAAGCATTACCGGTCGATATTCAACATCATTAATGTCGGCACACACCTTGTACATTCCATAAGTGGGGGCAATGGCCACCACATTATCTTTTCGCGGCTCACAGAAAACACGAAATGCCAAGTCTATGCACTCGTCGCTTCCGACTCCGAGAAATATGTTCTCTACGTCTACTCCTTTCAATTCCGAGATGCGCATTTTCAATTCTCGTTGCAAAGGATCGGGATAACGGTTGTAGGGATTATTAAACGGACTTTCATTTGCATCAAGATATATGGATGCATAGCCTTCAAATTCACCGCGAGCCGAGCTGTAAGGCTCCAAGGCGAGAATGTTTTTTCTGACGATACGATTCAATTCCATGACCTCACAATGTTTCATTGATCTTATTTTCAATTCTGACTTCCACTGCAAGTTTGTGAGCAATCAAACCTTCCCTTTCAGCCATTTCCATGACTGTAGACGCAATGGACTTAAGCCCGTCTTGAGTCAATTCCTGAAAAGTGATTTTCTTGACAAAACTGTCTATATTGACTCCGCTCAAAGATTTGGCATGGCCTCCGGTGGGCAATGTATGATTTGTTCCCGAAGCATAATCACCTACACTTTCAGGTGAATATGGTCCTATAAATACAGAACCTGCATTCTTGACTTTTTTTGCCAAGCTCCACGGTTCTGTACAATTAATGATAAGATGCTCCGGGGCATATTCATTGGCAAAATCCATCATTTCTTCACTGTTATGCAATAATATTACATGACTCTTGGAAAGAGACTGCATGGCAAGTTCTTTTTTGGGGATTAAATCAATATAACGTTCTATTATTACAGTAAGCATGTCGGCAAGGCATTCATCATCGGTCAGCAATATCGACTGGCTGTCAACTCCATGCTCGGCCTGCGACAAGAAGTCGGCTGCAACCGATTGGGGCGAAGCCGAGGAATCGGCCAATACCATCACTTCCGACGGACCTGCAGGAAGATCTATGGCCACTCCGCACATGCCCACTTGCTGCTTCGCTTCTGTCACATATCTGTTGCCGGGACCAAATATCTTATTTACGCGCTTTATGCTTTCGGTGCCGAAAGCCATTGCTGCCACGGCCTGGGCTCCGCCAACCTTGTAAATTTCATTTACACCGGCCATGTGTGCCGCACACAATATTGCCGCATCCACCTTGCCATCCTTTCCCGGCGGTGTGCATAACACAATCTCTTCACACCCGGCAATGACTGCCGGCACGGCAAGCATTAACACAGTTGAAAACAACGGTGCATTGCCTCCGGGCGCATATATGCCGACTCTCGAAATAGGCACTGCCTTCTGCCGACATGTAACTCCCGGCATTGTCTCTACGACCACTTCATCGGGCATCTGTGCTTTATGGAATTTTGCTATATTGCTTATTGCAAGTTCCATGGACGATTTCAATGAAGCCGGTACAGCCCTGCAAGCCTCTTCTATCTCTTTTTCTCCTACTTTCAACGAATCAAGGCAACAACGATCAAAACGTTCGGAATATTCCAGCAAGGCTTCGTCACCACGCCTTTTCACATCTTCTATTATGCTCCTTACATTATCCCTCACCATGTCATTGACTGTTGCAGCTCGGCGCATCAAGTCATTCCATTCGCTCCTGCCGGGATATTTCACTACATTTACCATGACGATATCGCTTTTAAAGTACCATTTTCATAATATCAAGAACAAGTATTCCTTCGGCTCCTGCATCTTTCAAATTGCCTACGATGTCCCAAAAACAAGTTTCATCTATCACAGTATGAACCGAGCACCAACCCGGCTCGGCAAGCGGAAGCACCGTGGGGCTTTTTATGCCGGGCAAAATAGCTAAAACATCCTCCAACTTTGATTCGGGGACATTCATCAACATGTATTTTTTGTTTTCGGCAGCTTTGACAGTCGACATCCTGAAAATAAGTTGATTCAGAATCTGACGCTTCTTTTCGTCCGACACGCCATGCTTGTTCCCTATCAAAACAGCCTCCGACTTCATGACCGTTTCAACTTCAACAAGATTGTTGCTGACAAGAGTACTGCCCGATGAAACAATGTCGAATATTGCATCGGCCAACCCTATACCCGGTGCAATCTCCACCGATCCGCTTATCACATGAATATCGGCATCAAGGCTGTTGGTTTTCAAGAATTTTTTCAAAATCTCAGGATATGATGTAGCTATCTTTTTCCCGTTAAACCACTCCACTCCTTTATATTCAATCTCCTTAGGTACCGCAAGCGACAACCGACATTTACTAAATCCCAAATATTGCAGGACATTCACTTCACTCTGTTTCTCTTCAACTTCATTCAATCCCACTATACCTACATCGGCAGTACCCATAGCGACCGAATCGGGAATATCGTCATCACGCAAATAAAGCAATTCTACAGGAAAATTACGCGACTGCACAAGCAACGTGCGCTTGACAGGCTCAAATTTTATTCCGGCCTTGCCAAATAATTCCATCGTTTCATCATAAAGCCGCCCCTTCGACTGCACGGCTATTCTCAATACACTTTCCATACCTTGTTACTTCTTCGCTTGTCAAAACCATTATTCAGAACATGAATCGTTCAATCCGGATAATAATTTTGTTAGAGTTTATCTTCTTTTTTACATATGTTTGACAAAAAAGCCGGCCCACCATTTTTCGTAACGGTAGGCCGGCTATATATCTCATTATCGCCATGCATTTGTTCTGTCATCTTGCACATGCCGACGCAATGTCATGCCCCCCGCTACTCTTTTCTCGCAGCAGATGATGCAAATGATGATTCAAACAATATGTTGCAATAATATTCATTTTCGTTATCAATTTTCACAAAGGTATATTAAATATTGATATTTGCAAAACAAACTTTCATTAAATTTGAAAATTAGTTACTAAATGACAATATCGTGCAATAATCCGCCCCTTCAAGTACATATTCAAGCGATACATACCCTCGTCCTGAACCTCCGTACCAAACAACTTCATATCCTGCACCCCTGCGCACTTGACTCACAGGAGGTCCGTATGTCGAACACAACCTGCGATAAAGGCTTCCGTAACGGCTTGAATTGTCATAAGAAGACAAGTACACATATTGTGCGCTTGCAAGTCTGCCGGCTGCATCGCAATACAAAGTGGCATAAGGCCAATTATATCCAAGTTCTATAACATCGGCTACATAAATCACATTGTCTGCATAGCCGTCAACAATGTAATTATTTCCTTCAAGATAATTCAATACAGAATTAAACAATGTGCCAAAAGCTATGCCAAATACCGAACTAATAGCAGGAGCCGGCATATATGGCCTGTATCCGCGTGGAGGAGCCGGACGCGGCGGTACGGGACGTGGTGGCCGATGATGTACCCCGGGACGTGGAGGCCGAGACGGATGGTTGGGATGTGGCGGTCGGGCCGGACGAGACGGTCCGGGATGCCTGTCGGGTTTTCTTGGCGGTGCAGGTCTCTCGTTACCGGGTCGATGCTGTGGCTTGTTTCCATGTGGCGGACGATTTCCTCCATTAGGACGATTTCCTTCAGGACGTTCTGTGCCGGGCTTTTTCCCGGGTCGATGACGCTGAGCCGACAACGGAGCCGGCACAACAAGAGCAACCAATAAAATCCACACCATTATAAAATTCAATAACGTCTTTTTCATAATCCTATCAAATAATCATTTATATTTTTTAGATATGCAATTTATGTAAAAGTTTAGAATTAGAGCAAAAAAATGGCGAATATATCGGTACAATTTGCGGCCAGTCATTATTTCACACCAAATAGGTTCAATTTAAAGCCCAACAACATCAAAAAACATCCATATAATCCAAATATTGAGAATAGCCTGATCTTCACACTTGAATTTAACAGTTTTATAAATTACTTTTGTACTTGTAAGGAAACATTATAAGAGTGCTATACAAAATGTGTGAATTTCCTTAAGTGGTTAGAAATCGACCTTGCTGTGAATCTAAAGCAAGGTCGATTTTTTTCCATAATGCCTTTGCATGTCATAAAAAATATGGCTTCCATTCCGTCCTTATCGGGAATAGAAGCCATATTAAGTTATATTCAAAGAGAAATTTTCTCGAAACAGTCTTAATGACTTTACAAGATACCTTGTGCCATCATAGCCTTGGCAACCTTCATGAATCCGGCCACATTGGCTCCACGCACATAATTTACATAACCGTCATCCTGCTTGCCATATTTCACGCACTGTTCATGTATGTTTGCCATGATGCCTTTCAATTTAGCATCAACTTCCTCGGCCGACCAAGTCAATTTTTGAGAATTTTGAGCCATTTCGAGTCCCGATACCGACACTCCTCCTGCATTGGCAGCCTTTCCCGGAGCATACAATATTTTGGCTTTGATGAATTCATGAACAGCTTCCGGTGTAGAAGGCATGTTGGCACCTTCTGAAACGGCAAAGCATCCATTGGCAAGAAGTGCGCGAGCATCATCTCCGTCCAATTCGTTCTGCGTAGCCGACGGCATTGCGATATCGCATTTTACACCCCAAGGACGTCCTCCGTCGAAATACTCGCATCCATATTCCTCGGCAAACTCCTTGATGCGTCCGCGATATACATTCTTCAATTGGAAAATATAATCAAGCTGTTCACGAGTAATACCTTCCGGAACATAAATCGTACCGTTAGAGTCACTCATAGTGACAACTTTTGCACCGAGTTGCAATAGCTTTTCGGCAGTATAAGTAGCCACATTTCCCGAACCCGAGATAGCGACCCTCTTTCCTGCAATGTCGATGCCGCGAGTAGCAAGCATGTTGAGCAAGAAATACACGTTGCCATATCCTGTTGCTTCAGGGCGTATCAACGAGCCGCCAAATTCCATTCCCTTCCCGGTAAATGTACCTGTATTTTCACGAGCCATCTTCTTGTACATTCCATACATATAGCCCACTTCACGGCCACCCACGCCTATGTCTCCGGCAGGCACGTCGGTATCAGGCCCTATGTGACGCCACAACTCGGCTATGTAAGCCTGGCAGAAGCGCATGACTTCCATGTCCGACTTGCCTTTCGGGTTGAAATCCGAGCCGCCTTTGCCGCCACCCATTGCCAATGTGGTCAAAGAGTTCTTGAATGTTTGCTCAAAAGCAAGGAATTTAAGAATAGATTGATTCACCGAAGCATGAAATCTTATGCCACCTTTGTACGGGCCGATGGCATTGTTATGCTGCACTCGATAACCCATATTGTTCTGAATGCGGCCTTTGTCGTCAATCCATGTCACACGGAATGAAAAAATCCTATCGGGAATACACAAGCGTTCAATCAAATTATAACGTTCAAATTCAGGATGTTCATTATATACATCTTCAATTGTGGTCAACACTTCCTCTACAGCCTGCAAATATTCCGGCTCATTAGGGAAACGGCGTTTCAAATCATTTAGTACTTCGCTTGCTTTCATTGTTTTCTTATTTAATGAATGAATCTGTTATGTTTGTGGCAGCAAAGATACAGATTATTTTTATAAAAACAATCACTTTTATATTATTTTGCCATAAAAAATTACATTTTGCATTCTTTTTGCGCAAAAATCAACCATTTTAATGTATAAATGAAATTCAAGCGGTTCATTGTTTACCGATTCTGCATGTTAAAATAAAAAGCCATCGGTTCAATTTCATATCAAACCGATGGCCATGAATTTATCATCTGCAATTGATTATTTCGTCATCTCGCCCTCACTGCATTCTTGCGAAGGAGGCAATATGCTTTGATATACGAGCGAGAACAACTTTGGACGTATATTCAACTCATCAAAAGCATCATTGTCACGAGTAGGATAAACCCTGTTACATAAGAATATGAAGACAAGCCCATTGGATGGGTCAACCCAATAGCATGTACCGGTAAAACCTAAATGGCCGAATGTTTCGGCTGTAGCTTCAGAGCATGTGGGAGAATAATCATCGTTGGTCTTGTCGGGCTTGTCAAATCCGAGTCCCCGACGAGAATTGGGGCTTTTTGTCTTGCAAAACAAATCTACAGTTTCTTTGCTCAAAAAACGGTCTCCACCATATTCCCCTCCGTTTAGCCACATTTGGAACAATTTGGCAAGGTCATTGGCATTGGAAAACAATCCTGCATTTCCTTGCACGCCCCCCGAATATGCAGCAGTTTCGTCATGCACATAACCATGCACGAGCTGACGACGCAAAAATGTATCATACTCGGTTGGTGCGATTTCTCCTGCTTCAAACCGAGACAACGGTCTGTACAAAGTGTGATAAGCTCCCAAAGGGGCGAATACATTATTATCTACATAATCATTATGGTGCTCATGCGTGACATTTTCTTCGATGTTCATCAACAAGCAGAAATTAAGGCAACTGTACAGATAGTCATTATCGTCGCGCAACGGAGCATTGTAGATGCGTCCCATGATGCTGTCGTAAGTAACCTTGCCGCCATATACTCCATCACAAATTGCAATATTGAATGTATCATCGGGTTTGCTCGAAACAATGTCATTGCGTACTTTCGCATATCGGTTGCCATAGAGGTTGCGACTTACATTTATCGAATAAACCGAATTCTTTTTACCACAAAACAATTTCCCTTTATAAGAATCCGGGTCTATCATGACATCATACATGTTAAGAGCTGCCGGCATACCGGATTCATGGAACAGCAACTGGCGTATTGTTATATCTTCCTTGTCGGTCCCGACCAATTGAGGAATATATTTGCTTGCCTTGGCATCAATGTCTATAAGACCATTGTCTACAGCTTCCATTATGCCCGAAATTGTTCCTGTCGCCTTTGATACCGATGCAAGGTCGTAAATGGTATTTACAGTGACAGGTCGATTGGATTCGGTATCAGTGACTCCGTAATAGCGATTGCACACAATCATGCTGTCTTTGGCAACAAGGACTTGACATCCAGGGAAAGCCCCTGTTTTCAATCCCTCGGCAACAAGCGAATCTATTCGGGTTATCATTTTTCCCGACAACCCTACTTCTTCAGGCACGCCATAGCCAAGGCGGATAGATGGATACTTGATTCCGTCTCCAACCTTGCCGACACCATTTACAGTAACAGGCAGCTCACCGCAAGCGGCATTGCCACCGTAGACAGTTTGTGCGGCATAATCTTGTGCCAAATTGCAATCATCGTAAGCAAGAACCACTGCCGAAGCATTTCTCAACCCCGAGGCGAACCGTGCTGTCCGATAAGCCGACACGAACATTACACAAACGTCATTTTTCAATCTTGCCGTAAGGTTGCTCAATACATTTACATACTTATAATCGGATGAATGCACAGCCAATATGACCTTGTCATATCCTTCAAGTTCCCTACTCAACTCATTGACCGACATGCCGTCATAATAATCAAACTTATCGGTAGCCGAATACATCTCGCAACGGTTCTGGAACATGGAAGTCAACCCGCCATTTCCTCCGATGGTCACTACTGCGATTTTATTTTTGTCAAGACCGCGCAAAGGCAATATGCCGGCATCATTTTTCACGACGGTTATGGCTTTTGACCACAACTTGTGTTGCAACGCCTCGGCCCGTCCCGAATTTATATCGGATACGATTCCCTCGACTTCGATAGGCTGTTCGTTATTAATCCCCAACGCGTATTTGTAGCACAGTACCTTTCGACAGGCTTCTTCCACGATTTCTTCATCCATTTTGCCGGTCAACAAAGCACTTTTAATGGCAGCAGCTTCCCCTGCCACGTTTATTGGTCCGAGCAATATGTGATTCCCGGCCAATAAAGCCTTCACCCCGAGATTATCTTCTTGGGTAACGCCTTTCATTGACAATCCATCGGTAAATACAAGTCCGTCAAATCCCATTTCTTCCTTGAGCAATTCGGTGACGTTCTTCTCGGACAAAGTCGATGGAATTGGAGCCGGGTCGATAGCCGGAACATGGAGATGCGCTACCAGCATTCCCGAAAGGCCTGCATCTATATAAGCTTTGAACGGAACAAACTCGCACACTTTCAATTCCGACATGCTTTTGTTTATCACCGGAAGGGTCTTATGTGAATCTTGCGATGAATTACCATGTCCGGGAAAATGCTTTGCTACCGACAACACTCCGCCATCTTCAAGACCCTTGGCATAAGCAATGCCGAGCCGGGAAATAAGTTCGGGATCTTCTCCGAATGACCTCGACCCAATTACGGGATTGGCAGGATTGTCATTAACATCGAGCACAGGGGCAAAATTCACATGTATGCCCACACGTCGGCATTGCCTTGCCACCTCTCGTCCATATTCATACATGAGCTTGTCATCGTCCGTTGCTCCAAGCACCATGTTGCGCGGATAGCCAATGGCATCCGAGTATCGCATCGACAGCCCCCATTCACCATCGAGAGTCACCATGAGAGGTATCGGCGACACCGACTGCGCATAATTTGTCAACCGTGCTTGTTCGGCCAATGTCCCTTCCATGTATAACAAGCCACCTATGTGATACTTGTCAATGAGACGCTTTAACCATCGACGATTATACTCGTTATCGGTTGGATTAACTTGAGCAACTATCAATTGCCCTATTTTTTCATCCATTGTCATGCTTGACATCAACGAGTCAACCCAAACGTTCATAGCCGCTTCATCAACACTTTTGAAAATAGCCGGCCGTGTCACTTCCTTGGCGGCAAACAGGTTTGTCATCGATGACAAAGCCACCAATCCGGTCAATAGTATTCCGATTTTAAGTTTCATGTTGTTATAGATAATTATTGTTTAATCTCATTTAATTCAGGATTCATGCTCATCAATTGATGCTTTGCATTCTGGCCCTGCTGCTCGGATGAATCATCACGTCGTTCAAGCCCATCTTCTTCACATAATCTATTACTCGCGTCCCGAATTTCTCGGAATCGACATACTGCTTATCCTTGTCGACAAACGATGTCATGTAATCCCCACCATTTGCAAGATAATCAAGAGTAGCTATGCGATAGGTTTTCGCCCTGTTGACCGACATGCCATCCACAGTGGCAGCTTCGACAGTACCATCTTTTTTATACAGCACTTTCACATTTTCGCTCACGGCATCGCCGCCTCGCTTGGCCATGACTTCAAATGCCTGCAACAATTCGGTTCCGTTCACTTCTATCACGACAAGTTTATTATTAAATGGGAACATCGCCCCGAGCAATCCTTCCGACACATTGCCTTTCGGCATCGATTGACGTATTCCGCCCTTGTTCATTATGGCCAAATCAACATTGATGCCACTGAATTTTGTAGTCAATTCTCGAGCCATGTCGGCAACCCAGTTTTGCATTTCCACGCCATTATTTACATAAGCACCGGCCGATTGAGCCACGACTTTATTCAATAATGCATGTACCGATTTTTGATATTTAGCCAAAAATTTTTCAATCGACGGGTAATGAGCACGACTGTCCCAACGCTCGTTCACGTTCATCAAGCTATAATCCACCGTAAGACTGTCAAGATCAATCTTTATGCATCCAAGATATTTTCCACCCTTGCCCGTCTGGGTAACATATACAGTCTCTCCATTTTTGTTCTTGACCATATAAGGGACACTCGACGCATCATCCGGATTGATAAGTGTATGCGTGTGACCTCCAATGACAAGGTCGATGTCACTGCTCGACTTGACTATTTGCACATCACCGGGAGAGGTAGCACTATCGATGTCGTAACCAATGTGGGAAACCATTATAACGAAATCCACCTTCTCAACATTTTTCAAATAGGCGGCAGTTTCATTGGCGATTTTCATCGTATTGTGATAAACAAGCCCTTTGCAATTAGTCATGTCAATCATGCCCGTAGGGTCAAGATTGATGCCCATTATACCGAATCGCTTCCCTTCATACTCTTTTATGACATAAGGACGATAATGACCCGACAATGAAGTGGCCGATAAATCGTAATTGGCCGACAAGCGTGTCACTTTCAATGAATTTTGGAAATGGGCAAGAGAATCGATTCCATTGTCGAATTCATGGTTGCCAAGTATCGAAATATCATATCCAAGGCTGTCGAGCATCGCATATTCAACTGCACCACCATACATCGAGAAATACAACGTTCCTTGAACTATGTCTCCGGCATCGACAAGCAAGACATGCTTCTCAGCTCCTCTCACGCTGTCAATCATGGCTTTCCTGCGCAAAATACCACCTTGTCCGTCAAAATCCGGGTCAATTTGACTATGTGTGTCATTGGTTGTTAAAATAACCAAATCCTCGGCATGCACATTCCCTACAAATAACACGGCTGCAAGGCAAGCCATGACAAAAAATCTTTTTATATTTTTCATTTATGTGAATTATTTCCTTTTAATTGATTTCCTCTACGAAATTACGGATATTTGTCTTATTTTCCTACATTTCCGGCATAAAAAGAGGCCCGATTGTCGAACTTGTCGCAATCGGACCTTTTATTGTTTTTTATCTTGCCACTATTTCAAATAGTTTTTTCAATTTATAGCAATTTTCAATCTTCTATAAGTTGCTTGCCGGTCATTTCGGCAGGTTGTGGCAAGCCCATTATATGCAAAATTGATGGAGCTACGTCGGCAAGAATGCCATTTTCTATTTTTGCACTCTTGTTTTCTGTAACATACACGCATGGAACAGGATTGAGCGAGTGAGCAGTGTTTGGCGTGCCATCGGCATTCAATGCATGATCGGCATTTCCGTGGTCGGCAATGATGATTACCTCATAATCATTGGCCTTGGCTGCTTCAACCGTATCCTTTACACAATCATCAACAGCCTTGACTGCTTTCTCAATTGCTTCATAAACACCGGTGTGACCAACCATGTCACCGTTGGCAAAATTCACAACAATGAAATCATATTTATTTTCATTGATAGCCTCAACGAGCTTGTCTTTAACTTCATACGCGCTCATTTCCGGTTTCAAATCGTAGGTGGCAACCTTCGGCGAAGGAACGAGGATACGATCTTCCCCTTCATAAGGAGCTTCACGGCCGCCGTTGAAGAAGAATGTCACATGCGCATACTTTTCGGTCTCGGCAATGTGCAATTGCTTCTTGCCAAGCGATGACAAATATTCACCGAGGGTATTGTTTACGTTTTCCTTGTCAAAGAGGATGTGAACTCCCTTGAACGAAGCGTCATACGGGGTCATGCAGTAATATTGCAAATCCTTGATGGTCTTCATTCCGGCTTCAGGCATGTCTTGTTGTGTCAATGCAATGGTAATTTCCTTTGCGCGGTCGTTACGATAGTTGAAGAATATGACAACGTCGCCTTCCTTGATTCGGCCGTCAACGTTGGCATTGACGATAGGCTTTACAAACTCATCGGTAACACCTTCGTCATACGATTCCTGCATTGCGGCAACCATGTCGGTAGCTTTCTTGCCTTCTCCGTTGACAAGCTGGTCATAAGCCACCTTGACACGATCCCAACGTTTGTCGCGGTCCATTGCATAGTAACGACCTATAATTGAAGCCACTACGCCTGCGCTCTTTTCGCAGTAAGCTTGCAAGTCGCTTATGAATCCCTTGCCACTGTGAGGGTCGGTGTCTCGACCATCCATGAAGCAGTGGATGAATACGTTCTTCAAGTCATATTTCTTTGCTATGTCGCACAATGCCAATATGTGTTCAAACGAACTGTGGACTCCTCCCGTTGATGTCAATCCCATGAAGTGGATTCCCTTGCCGGTCTTCTGTGCATAAGAAAAAGCCGATTTCACTTCAGGATTTTCCATGATGGAACCATCTTTTATGGCTTTGTTGATTTTCACCAAGTCTTGATAAAGCACGCGTCCGGCCCCGATGTTCAAGTGCCCTACTTCCGAATTACCCATCTGTCCGTCGGGCAAACCTACATTTTCGCCACTTGCCTGCAACTGTGAGTGAGGATAATTTGCCAACAAGCTGTCCCAATAAGGCGTTGGCGTGCAATAAATGACATCCGATTTAGAGTGGTCGCCAATTCCCCAACCGTCCAAAATCATCAAAAGTGCTTTTTTTGCCATAATATTTATATGTTTTATAAGTTTGTTTTTATTCTGTTATAATAAAATCTCTCTATTCAAGACAATACAAATTTTATTCCAAATCTTGTCGCCTAACGCTCGTCGCTTGCATATTCTTTCAAATACAATTCGCAAGCTGTCACGAGTTCGTCATACCATTCTTTGCCGAAACGCCTCACGAGCGGTTCTTTTAAAAACTCATACAGTCTCACGCCGCGTTTGCGCCCAAGCACCTCGGCAGCCTTACATATTTTCCACCTGTGATAGGACACTGCCGTGAACGACGGATATTCCTTCAAACGCAACGGATAAAGATGGCACGAAATGGGCTTCATGAAATCCACGCGGCCTTCGCGATAGGCCTTCTCTATTGCGCACAAGCACATGCCATTGCTGCCATAACAGGAAAAAACGCAATTCTTTCCATCGATGATTTGCGTCACAAGGTCTCCTTCCTCATCAACATAAGCCACACCGTTTGCTTCGATTTCCTCTTTGGCTCGAGGCATCAAGTCATCCCATATCAACGGCAGTATTTCCTTGATTTTTTTATATTCGTCTTCCGTTATGGGAGCTCCAGCGTCACCCTCTATGCAGCATTCGCCAAGGCATGAAGCAATGTCGCATGTGAAAAAACGCTCCGCAATGTCAAGACTCACTATCGTATCTTTGATTTGCAGCATCAGTTCCTCTTCTTCCACAGGTTTCAAATTTGACATGCAAATTTACGGAAATTCCGCGACATATACGACAAAAAGCGCAGATTAACACATCCACCTTCCACACATTTGCAATGTCCTTAAAAAATAACAGATTCCCACCTCAGTCTAAATTATTAACCGAAGAAGGAATCAGTTACCTCAATTAAGGAAATATATAAATAAAATTAACTACTTTTTAGGAAGATCCTTTGGCGAAAATACAGGTGCATTCTCTTCATAGTAGAAGCTAATTGCCGGCTTCTGTGCAGTAACATGACTTTCGAGAGCATTTGAATTGCCTGCAATCTCAAGAGTCCCAACATATTCATATTCATCATATAGCACAGAACTCCTATTGACAAACCGACGTTCGCCATACTCAGTAGTAACAGTAAATCCTACAGAACCTCTGGTATCACTATCATAGTGATGTACATAGACCAAATATTTACCCTGTTTAGCTTGTGTATAATAAATATGCTCTGGTCCTGGTCCTTGACGGTCGTCTCGATCCAAATAGCCACCACAACCACAAGTCATTTCACCGAAGTATATATGGTGCCCTGTTGGGTCAAACACATGTAAATCAATGTCGCAGTTTGAGTCAGTTGGACTCCATTCAAGCGTAAATGTTACATCTGCTGCTTGAGTCGGTGTCGCACTGAAAACAACTTCATCAGAGATAACTTCTCCTGTCACAATGTCTATTACTGACGCTTTAAGATATTGGGTTCCAGTATTATCAGGATCTAAAGTCCAATAAGTTTGCGCATACCCATCAGGATCTGTGGCTACAATATTATCAAGGGCAGTACCATTATGCACGTCAGTTTTAAATTTAACTCTATGAAAATTACTCGCCAACACCTCAGAACCATCTGAACCTATAGTGGTAACTTTTACACGCACAGGTTCATTAAGACGACGGCCAATAAGACCTTCTTGGTTATCACCTGAATATTTTGCCAACGATGCTTTTGTGGCCGTAGTAATTTCACCTTGATAATAATAAAGCCCAAACGCAACATTATCAGGTGATTCAAGACGCATGGTAATACGCATGACAGCATTTATAGCACCTCTACACGCTTGATATACAGTATATATCCCAACTACTTTCTTGAGTACTGCCTGTGCTGTTTGGGCTGCCAATTGTCTGTAGCCAATCTCAAGAAGGAATCTTTCAAATGGACCTTCTTTTATATAGTCGATAATACCGCCATACACAATTTTTGTAATATCCCATGCAGTCTTTTGTAAATCTGGATTTGGATTAGGTCGTGTAATAAATCCGATAATGTCGAAACCACGG
Organism: uncultured Muribaculaceae bacterium; assembly: GCA_944321705.1. Lineage (GTDB taxonomy): Bacteria > Bacteroidota > Bacteroidia > Bacteroidales > Muribaculaceae > Avimuribaculum. Next base: position 200,642 of record CALUMG010000002.1, read on the forward strand.
GCCGTCATAAATTGCACCATGTCATCTGATAGCTTAAAAAGCATTCCTTTACTCAAAGGAAGACCAAGTACCTCTAACACATTACAAATTGTATGTCTGGCTTGGTCATAATAACTTTCAGTTGTAGTTTTATCAAAAAAGAACTGATATTCCCCTTCTTGAGCAAATTGATATTCAACCTTTTCTGACCCCCATCCACTATCAAAGAAAAATGTAATCCCACGATCGCCACCTGAAGGGATGTCAAAATTATCAATGATGCTGTGATGAGTTACCGACCCTGAATATAACGGAGTAAGAGAGTAATTTTCAAATACAACTTTTGGACCAGATGTAGTTACATGAAATGGGCCAACATTTATACCTGCAATAGTAGTAACACCCTTGAGTTCAGAAATTCTGGTGTATGGAGATGAATAAACCATTGTTGCATCGGAGTCCAAATTTGGAAGTTCTTCAGGCATTTCCTCATCCGTAGCCGAAACTATTTGTTCAAATACTTTATTCAAAGCATTTATGAGAGTGATGTTATCGGGATTCACAAACGATTGACCATTGCGTACTGATTCTGCTATTGCTTCTTCAAGTTCATTGAAAGAAGAACATTCTATTACAAGTTGCTCTAATTTATGATATACATGGCTCTTAACACCACTCAAAGCTGGGTGCATAGTAACTAACGCTATTGCGGTTGAGCGCACAGATATCTCGTTCGTTTCTCCCTCATGAAAGTTTCCTCGAGCCATCAACAACAGCTCATCATTCGAATCAGTAAGCATTATTAGCTGAGGTAGATAACCCTCATAAGTCATAACTTTAGTAGTCCCATCGATATCTACGCTCTCTTCTCCATTAAGCGACAGCACCTTGAGATCACTGACTTGCATATTTTCAGGCAAATCCTTGACTTCAATCTGGTTGATGATTTGAATGCTGTTAAATTCTGTATCATCTTCTATCTCTTGTTCATTGATTGTTTCATCTATAATATTCTCATTGCACGCAACCAATGCCATCATAGCGGCAACAATTAATGTTATTGCAAAAAAATAAGTATTCTTCATAATTGTCAAAATCTAAAGGTTAAATACGCTTTCCATCCATTATATTTAATCTTGCTGATTGGTGAATTATCACCTTCGTTGCCTCCAATTAATTCTTTGTATTTACAATCACCAAAACGAGATTCTATTCCTAATCCTATCATACCGTATGAAATTGAAGCTCCGCCAACAAAGAACGTTGCATAATTTCCATAAAATATCTCATCGGCATACAGTACAGAGAAAGAAGGAGCATATCTGAAATATCCATGAACAATTAATTCTCCAACAGGTCTAATAGTAACAGATGGCCCGACATGCATGGATATTTCTCCTTGATAATATTGATAGTTATCCGTTCCCCAATAAGTAATATGTTTGATTTTGTAATTTGCATAATTTAAATCACACCAAGTCGCATCAATGCCAAAACGCAAGAATCCTCCAATTGGCTTATGTAAATAAAATGTCTTACCAGTAGTAAACGAAGCGCCATAATTGCTTTTCAAATCAGATACTCCATCTTGTGACATTGTCGTATTAATAAATCCTAAATTGATATATTTCTTTCTCCATCTGTCATCATTAGCATTTGCAAAACAAACCGATATAATTAGGATACAAATTGATAATGTTATTTTCATTGAACTGACTTTTAATAAAATAGGCGTGAAACCATTTGCAACTTGCTTCTTATTCGGTTACCGTCAAATGGACTTACAAGCAACAAGTGAAAAAATAATTCACGTCTTGTTAACGTAAACTTTCAGTTACTTGTTATAGCATGTGAATATTAGCAGTACTCGAAAAAATAATAGCTAAAAGCTCAATTATGACAGTTTACAAACGAACGCCTTTGTTTAGATTATATAACTCTCCCTTAATGGGTATTCTCAAAAAGCTTCTATTTGTTTTATTCCATAGGCTATGCCATTTAAAAGTTAATAATAGGTTGACTCCTACAAAAGTAATAAAAATTTATCCAATTACATGATTTTGCATCCATTAATTCCAATTTACAATCAAAATCAAGTCAAATCAAATGCAGTCGATGATAAAAAACAAAAAAGCCCCGTACATCACTGTAGAGGACTTCTCATAAACGATATTTACAGAATGTATTGCGAATTCAATACACCTTTTCCGTATTAACCAACTCGTATTAGAAGGTGTGAAGTATCAAGCCTTTATTGTTTGATAGAAAATATAGAACTCATTCTCTTTTTACACTACAAAAGTACTCCTGCGATATTACACTCTTGTTACAAACAAGTTAAATTGCTGCAACATTGAAACAGACTTAAAACGAATAAAACAATATCGCAACATTCCTTGAAAGAACGTTGCGATATATTGTCATATGCGATATCTGTTAATTTGGGACAGTCTCGACATTAATAGTCGGCATTGTTAGGATCAAAATTCGTCCAGCCTTCCATCCAATTGTCATTGGCCGAGAATGCGCCTATGTAGCTTACTTTGTCCATTCCGTCAAGAGCTGAATCTTCAAAAGCAGCAGCTGTCAACAGCGGGCTGCCTGCTTGAGGCATGATGTCGGCACCTACGCCTTCGGCATTGCCAAGCATCAATGAGCTCTTTTCAACAACTTGATTACCCGGTTGGCTCAAGAAATAAGTATGAGAATAAGACACTTGATTGGCATCGATAACGGCATCGTTCACTGCATCATATAAAACATCTTCATATATTCCGTTGAAATCGCTGCCAAGGATGCCCATGTCGGCAAACCAGACATTGTTGATTTTCAAAGTTCCGTTCTTAGCCATGTCGACCGAGTTGCCACGTTGTCCGTCGATAATGATTCCGATAGGGAAACCTATGGCTACCGAATTAAAGCAATTCAAGCGGCTTGAACGACGCACTTGCATTGCCGACTGGAATAAGCCAAGAGAAGAACCGTTGCCCGGATTGTAATCACCGCCATTGATGTAGTCAACAGTATTTTCAAAATTATCACGACCTCTTGGGCCAACAAAAGTAACATTGCTGAACACGCAAGTGGTATATGGCTCAGTTTGCGCACCGTCGCTGCAGTTGTCCGATTCAAAACCATTTGAACGAGAAGTGTCGGCAAGACGTGGGTCGCGAACAGAAAGGCAGTATTGGACTTTTCCGCTGAAACCATTGTCGGTATCAAAATCATCATCCCATCCTTTGTAGGCAATCAGATATTTGCAATCAACATCGCCACCAAACCATTCATAAGAATCGTCATTGCTATAAGATACTTGAATGTGGTCGATTTGAGTCTTGCTACCGATTGAGCCAAGGGTCAAACCATTGATTTCTTGGTCGGTCTGGAACGGATATCCTGCAAATTCAATGCGGACATAGCTCAATACTCCAGAGTTGTCATTTGCATCTGTACCACCGTGCTGGCTGCGCGGGCCACCTTCAATTTGCATGTTGTTTTGTTGATTATTAGGAGCCTTACCGCACAGAATCAGGCCACCCCAGTCACCAGGCTTGCGTTGGCCCTTAGGAGAATTGGAAGTGAACACGATTGGTTCGTTGGCATTACCTTCGGCAAAGATTTTTCCGCCTCTTTCCACGATAAGAGATGCCATTGTAGTTTTGTCTCCCTTTATTACGGTACCCGGTTCGATTGTCAATTCTGCTCCATCGGCAACATAAACCCATCCTTTCAATACATAAGTACCTTTTGCAAGAGTTTGCTTGCCTGTAAACACGAATTCAGCGTCACCGTTGCCAATTACTGTTCCTTCAGGATTCTCAGAACCATCTTCATTGAAGAGCAAGTGATCGCAGCTTCTAATACCGCCATCAGTACCCCAAGTGTACGACTCGTCACTTCCACCTTCACCTTTTCCCGGTTCATCATCTTCACATGACACTAATGCCATTGAAACACCTGCCACGAGGGCATAAACAAAAAAGCTTCTAAATTTCATTGTAATTTAATTGGTTTTTTGTGAAAAAAGTAATGTATGATTATGATAATTAGTTATGTTGCAATTACCTTAGAATGCGTAACTTACGCTGAGTGAATAATTACGTCCCGGTGAAAATTGTCGCGTAACCTCTTCCACCTTACCGCTCGACGTTTCTTCAAATTGCTTGTAAGAGACATCTTCAGCAAGAATATTCCTCAACGAGAGTTTCACCTCGAAATGCTCTCCAAGTTTCTTCGATGCACTCAAGTCAAGTGTGTTGCGTGGCATTTCATAAGAGTCGGGAATGTTGACAACGTTGTCGCCACTGCCAAGGCTTCGACCCACACCCACTATGCGCTTTCCTATGCGGTTGTAGAGCAATGCCACGTTAAGTCCGAGATTCTTAGGTTGGTAGAACAATCCTGCGTTTATCAAATAAGGCGACTGTCCTTGCATTGCACGATCTCTTTCATTTGAACCTTCGGCGAAGCGCACTTTGCTTTTTATCAAAGCCCCGTTGAAATTCACACTGAAATCATCAAGCCCGATGAAATCGAGATTTTTCTTTATTTCTACCTCTATACCATAAGTATCGGCTCCCTCGGCATTCTCATAAGAATAAGTCAAGCTCGTTCCGCCATTCACCGTGTAGGTCCATTCTATTGGATTTTTAAAGTTCTTGTAGAAAAGAGAGACCGACATCAATTCTCCCGGAGCAGGATAAAATTCATAGCTCAAGTCCACATTGTTGATGTAAGCTGCTTTCAAGTCGGTATTTCCTTGTACATTGCTTGCAAGGTCGAAATCGTAATACACCGATGGGGATACTTCCCTAAACTCCGGACGGTTGATGCTTCGTCCATAAGACACGCGCGCCTGGTGTTCTTCGGTAAACTTATACGACGCATTGACCGATGGGAAAAAGTCGCTTGTAGTATAGAACATGCTGCGCGGGCTCTTTTCATAGTTTCGCGTATTACTTATAAGCTCCATCTTGTTATATTCATAACGCACTCCGGCATACACGTTGAATTTCTCAACCGGGATGTTCACTCCCACATAACCGGCCATCAACCAATTGTTTCCATCATAGTTGTTCGTCCAGCGCACATTTTCAAGCATATACAGCTTGTCAGCACCGTAATTGGCTTCAGTAAGCAATTCATTAGGAATATCCATGTAACGGAAACCGTCTGGCAATGTATTGTCGGATGTGTTATAAGTATAGATGAAATCTCTTGCGCGATAAGAACGCGTGCGATAATCTCCATAAGCGCCCACTTTCAATTGCGGCTCAATTTGTCCTACTTCAAATTTATCTTTGTAATTGACATTAAGCGAAGCGGTGTGTTCATTCAATCGTGTGAATTCACGTTCAATATCGTTTGCGCTCGTCAATCCCAAATGACCCTGTTCTATTGCATCGTTGACTATGTAACGACGGCGGTCGGGCATGCAATTATTGGCGTATGCGTATCCTACGCTCCAATCAAAGCTCCTAATATCGTTCAACTGGTGACGACCGGTGAATTGACCATTATATGTGGTGCGGCTCATATAATAATATTCGGCACTCTCCTCATTATTGGTCTGTGCATCCACTCCAACTCGATAGGTGTATCGGTCGCGACCCAACTGGTTGAAAATGTTCTTGAATTCAAAACGATTCATGCCATCCGACGAAAGATAAGTCAAGTTCATCATTGCTCCGAGTTTTGCATAATGATTATACTGGTCATCTTGACTGTCGCGAAGATAGACAGGACGATTGGCAGTAACATCGTAGGCTCCGAACAGGGAATTTTCCATGTTCAATATGGTTCGGTAAGAATTACTGTAATTCAATGATGCAAGCAATGCAATCGTTTGACCTTCTTCCTGTATCCATCTGCGATTCAATTCCGTATTGAACGAAACATCGAGCACAGGCTTCTTGTTGCGCACTCGCCAGTCATTGTTGAACCCGTTGTTAAGCAAATCGACGCCATTGCCGGCAATAGGCTTCAGTTGTGCTGTCATGCCTCCGTCAAGGCTTCTAAATCCATTGTCAAAACCAAGGAAATCGGTAGCACTGCCCCTTGAGTACTTAAAATCTTGAAAATGCGTCTGGTCGTTCATGCTTCCGCCCAACGAGATCTTGAACAAATTCTCCATAGGGATATCTTTGGTGTTTATAAGGACGAATCCACCGCTGAAATCGGCCGGATATTCAGGTGCCGGCGACTTGACTATAATCATGTTGTCGAGTTGCGACGATGGAATCATGTCGAATGAATATGCTCTTGAATCGGCTTCGCTACTCGGCACGGCACTATTGTTAAGCCACACATTGTTATAACGTTGCGACAAGCCACGCACCATCACAAAGCGGTCATCTATAAGGCTTATGCCTGGCACTCGCTTTATCACTTCCGAAGCATCGCTGTCTTGTGTCTTCTTAATCTGTTGTGCCGAAACGCCTGTCTGAACGACAAGACTATTCTTCTGCAAATTGACCAATGTACCTTCGGAGTCACGTCTTGCCTGCCCCGTAACTACGACTTCACTCAACGTTTGGCTTTCCGGCTTCATTGCAAAATCGACCACTGCCATCCCCGACAAGTCGATTTCTTTCACCTCGGTCGCAAAAAACACATACGACACCTCAATCACATAATGCCCGTTCCTCAATCCCGGAATTTCATAATTGCCGTCGAAATCAGTCGAAACGGAAATCCCTTCACTCGCAATCGAAATCGTAGCTCCTATCAAAGGCTCGTTAGTATCGTCCACGACCTTGCCTTTTATGGCGGCCGCCTGCATGCTTATGGCCGCGAATACAAATAATGACAACAATAAAAACCTAAAACACTTAAATCTTTTTTCCATTATTAATCTATATTCTGCTTCATTAATCGTTTTTGACGCTGCAAATTTCCGCATAGCAGATTACAATGATTTTTCATCGTGGTAACATTTATTTTGCATTATCTTAACATTTCGGTAACAGTAGCATGATGATAAACAAAACATAAGCCGCCATCTATCTTCCACATAAGGCCGTTGCACTTCGGCAATAAAAATTGTGCCACGCCACTTTTCATATTGCCCTCAACTTTCACTATCTTTGCGAAATCAAAAACCATAGTCATGCCTGACTCGAAAAAGCAACCACAGCATGACTAAAAAACCTTTCAATTAAAAAGTGGAAACAAACAAGAAAAAATCGCAGTTCATAAAGCGGCATCCCATCATTTTCAACTTGATATTGATAGCTGTTGCGACAGTAATATTGTGTAGTGCCGCGCTTTTCTATCTTGACATATTTACCGAACATGGCAAGACAAGCACGGTCCCAAATGTCAAAAACATGCAGCTTGCCGATGCAATAACAACATTGCGCAATGCCGGATTTAATTGGGAAGTTACCGACTCGCTATACAATGACACTTACGACTTGGGAGCAGTAGTGGAACAAACTCCTAAGGAAAATTCCAGCGTAAAGTCTCATCGTACCATATATCTAAGCGTAAATTCATCTTCGCCACGCACTATCGCCTTGCCCAACCTGCGCGACCTGTCAATAAGGCAAGGAGAATCCACATTGAAAGGTTTGGGATTCCACAACATAAGTATCGATTCCATTCCTTCCCCATTCAAGGGTCTTATAATAAGAATAAGCGTGGATGGAAGAGAAGTGGAACCTGGCACAAAAATTCTTCCATCGGCCCACATAAGACTTTCCGTTGGGAACGGATATGCGACAGCAGTAACTGACACTATCCCGACAGACGACTCGTTCGACCCTTATGCCGACAATGATTCGGCCGACATATTCCTGTAACCCAGTTTTTCCACACACAGGATAAAAAATCTTTATATTTTTATAATATGTATGTCATACAAATGACATGCAATACTGAAATTCGCAAATGGAAGAAGAATTAGATATTGAATCATCTCAACCCGACTTTGTGGATGACGGGCGTGAATTATGGGAACACTATCGATTCATCGCCGACAAAGGCCAAGCATTATTAAGAGTAGACAAATTTCTCGTGGCGCGCATCAATGGCACGTCTCGCAACCGCATACAACAAGCTGCCGATGCCGGGTGCATCATAGTTAACGGAACGGCTGTAAAATCAAGTTACAGAGTCAAGCCGCTCGATGTCGTGAGCATCGTCATGGATAGGCCGAAATATGAAAATGAAATCATTCCCGAGGATATTCCACTCGACATTGTATATGAAGATCCTTACTTGCTCGTGGTGAACAAGCCTGCCGGACTTGTCGTGCATCCGGGGCATGGAAATTACTCGGGCACACTCGTCAATGCCCTTGCCTATCATTTCAAAGACAATCCCGACTACGACGTGAACGACCCTCGCATGGGACTGGTACACCGGATTGACAAAGACACTTCGGGATTGCTTGTCATAGCAAAAACTCCCGACGCAAAAACTTCGCTCGGGAAGCAATTCTTTAACAAAACGACTAAAAGGCAATATGTCGCTGTCGTGTGGGGAGAAATGCAGCAACAAGACGGAACCATAACTGGCAACATAGCAAGAAATCCCAAAGACCGATTGCAAATGGCCGTATTCCCCGATGGAGAAACAGGCAAACATGCAGTGACCCACTATCACACGCTCGAAAACCTTACCCATGTGGCAGTAGTACAATGCCAGCTTGAAACAGGACGTACCCACCAAATACGAGTGCACATGAAACACATCGGACATCCCCTGTTCAACGATGCAAGATATGGAGGCGACGTGGTGCTTCGCGGTACAAATTCGGGCAAATACATGCAATTTGTGAAAAATTGCTTTGAAACTTGTCCTCGACAGGCTTTGCATGCTAAAACTCTCGGATTTATACATCCGAAGACTGGCGAACAAATGGATTTTGACAGTGAAATTCCCGCCGACATGCAGGCTCTGATAGAAAAATGGCGCAATTTCTCATCATCTCATTGATATTTTTCCAATATCCTCTCTCCACAATCCTTCAACTATTACCACATGGAACACCTTTCTCAAGGTGCATCAAATGTCAGCACAAATCATAAACACACCCCACACACAGTATGAAAGAAATTAATCCGCAAGAAACAACACGCGCCTACGCCTTTGACATGTGGATGAATGCACCTATGCCCATGGTGACATTCTTCAAAACTCTTAACGTGAGCCCCATCATAAAAACGAGCAAAAGAAAAGGGTTGAAATTCAACATGCTCATGTGCTGGTGCATAGGCCGCGCAGCAAGCAGAATAAAAGAATTTTACACCTTGCCTGTCGGCAATAAGCTCATCCAATATGACAACATTGCCGTTAACACCATAGTTGCAAATAAAGAAGGTGAAGTGAGTTCTTGCGACATACCATTCTCAAACGAACTGCAACAATTCAACTACGACTATATGCGTCTCACTACGCAAGTAGCCCAAAATTGCAAAAACCATGATTTGACCGAAAGCATGGTAATCGGCACTTCGGCTTTAGCACAATATGACATAGACGGAGCCGTAGGCATGTATAGCGGCATATTCAACAACCCTTTCATGATTTGGGGCAAATACCGACGAAGCTTTTTCAAGACCTCTCTTACGGTTTCATTCCAATTTCATCATACGCAAATGGACGGGGCACACGCCGCACAATTTTTGGATAATCTGCAAAACGAAATAAACAATCTCAAAGCATAGCGACTTCATCGCGTCTTTACATTGCGTGCACACGGCAATTGCCACCCCACAGGTAAATAAAAAAACTGCCCCGAAAATATTCGGAGCAGCCTTTCGGTGCGCATGAAGGGACTCGAACCCCCACTCCTCACGGAACCAGATCCTAAGTCTGGCGCGGCTACCAATTACGCCACATGCGCAAATGCAGTGCAAAGGTACGATTATTTTTCAAATTTCCAAAATTTCAAAGAAAATACTTACACCCATTTTAAACAAAATCATATAACTATCTATCCTTCAGGCAATAAAAATCTTATAATCATTGTCGCATTTCAAGCAAAGTTCAAAAAAGCGGCTTGCTCATTCGTCATCGAGTCAATGACAAATTGACTGAAATTCCGAAATTAGTATTTGTTGTCGGATAGGCTGTCGATGACACAAGCGGTGTATTCACCTGATGATCAAAATAAGCCCCTAATGTGAGACGCTTGCTCAACACATAATTTGCTGTAAAATTAATCGCCAATGTGCGAGTACCACTCGTAGCTTGTGCCATGTTGGTTTCTATCTTGCGGATAAGTGCATTGTTATTGGACAATGTAAAATCCAAATTCATGGTCAAGTCATTGCTTACACCTTGTTGCGACCTGCCTATTTTCAAGACCGAATTGAAATTGGCTATCTTATAACCTCCTCCTATGACAAGCGACTTACTTGAAGCCTCAACAAGTTGTCCTGCCGACGAATTAAGCGTCAACGTCCGACTGTCGCGATATTCCGCATTGAAAGTGACATTGTTGTACATCGTTGCCGAAACACCAACAAGGGGTGCAAATTTCTCAGTTATTGCAACCGACGAAATATTGTAAGGTGACGTCGGATACGGATTCTGTGTCAATTCGCTCTTGCTGAATCCGAGCCCTTCGCCTATTGAAATCCAGTCGGAATAACTTGAGAATGAACCTACCGAATAAGTACATTGATAAGCATGTGTGAGCGTAAAGCTGCGGAACAATTTTTTCAAAGCGTCAATCTTGCCAAGTCCATCATAAGTGACACGCCAGTTGGGAAGCATCGCACTCAATCCGGGGAACGGGTCGAGCGTCACTTTGTTTGGGTCTTGTCCGGAATAAGCGGCCACAAATGCCGGAATAAGCACATCGCTGCTCGCCGCATTCACTCCGCCATTGGCACTGTTATACGGCTGACCGGCCAAAGCATGATTTTTCATAAAGCCTGTTGCCGGATATGTGGCCCCCTTGTAACGAGCTTCAATCCTTTGTGCAACGATAGGTATGTTCTCAAGGAATTTATTAAATGCGGCACTGGAATAACCATCATCGGCCGATGCTCCACGCAATGCGGTGGCAATTGCGCAGTGCGTTTTTGTATAACTTCCGGAATATGTAGTATTCATGTCATCATACATGAACATTATCTGGCTGGTACGATTATCCGTGCGATTGGTTGTCAACGTTATCTTCAAACCCTTTATTGGTTCCAAGCCAATCTCTGCATTAAATTCTTCGGCATGAGAGAACAATGCTGGGGTTGTCTGCGTCTCGTCACCAAGCAGCCAACCACGATCTTTAGCTTTCTCCACATAGCTTTCGTCAATGAAACCAAATGCAAAGTCAAGACCGGGAGCCAGCATGTCATAGTGTGTCGATTGGCCGAACACATCACCAATTTCAGGCAAGAACTGCGGTAACATGAGCGATTGTGTCCTTTTATAACGTATGCTCACATTTCTCACCATCATGCCGAAACGAGTAGCGTATTGTCCTGCCTCGCTCCAGAAATTCTTCTTTTCGCTCTTGTCTTCAAGTACTGTTACTTTTATGTTTTCGGCTCCGCGATTCAATATCTCTATGCTGTTGGCATCAACCACACGGGTCTTTATGGCATAACGCTTTCCTGTCGAAGTAACCGCGCTTATTTTCACCTTCTTTGTGCGTAGATTGTGACGCAACAGCACTGTCGTGTCAGCCTTTAGCATCACAGTCCGTTCAAATTTTCTCGGTTTCTTATTGGCTGCCGAAGAGCGGCTTGTGCTGCTAAATCGCTTGTTCACATCCCTCAGATACTTGAATTTATTGTAGAACTGTTCAAGATTCAAACGTCCATCAATGTTCCAAGACGATTGATTGGTTACGGTGTGGCCCGACTCCACCCCATCGACAGTTGTTCCTCGTTCCCAATCATAAGTCGAATTATAAGTAACCGACGCATTCACAAAATTCAACGCAGGGATGGAACTGAAAGGTGCTTTATAAGTTACCACAAACGACTGATTGTAGGAATAAGGCGTACCAAGGTCCTTTATGCTCTGCATAATGGAATCTTTCCACAGTTTGTACTTGTCGGGGAACAATTTCTTGTTAACCGCGCCTATGGGCTCTTCAATATGAGCCGTAGTATTGGAATTGAACGATACGTTGAACGACTTCGTGAAATTCCAATTCAAGGCAAATTGACGGTCCCACAAGAAATTTTTGCTCACCGACACAGGCAAATCTATGTCACTGTCGGTATTGTTACGTTCCTGCTGCTCGTAATAATAACGTGATATATTGGTATAAAATTCTATTGAAGAGGGTAACCAATTAAATTCCCAATCTTTCAAGAACTTGACATTCTTCGACTTGCTCTTCAATCCCGAAAAAGGCTTGAACGGCTTTATATATGGTGAATAGCTATATTGCAAACTGCCACGATAATCGCTCGTGTTTTCATATTCATTGTCGGGGTCTACGTTTCGTTGCTTATTTGATGAATAACTGAACGTGAAATTTGCAGGATCCCAAGGCATCGGATTCTTGCTCTGCACGTCAAAACGCAATCCCGACACGCTAAAACTCTTCACTGTCTGCCTTGTTATCGCAAATGACTCAATAGAGTCGCGCTGTGCATCGGTTGCACATGCGTCAAGAGCATCCTTCAACAATATATCTTCGTCAAGCGGATTATATTTCGGCGTAGTCTTCTCCTTTGTCATCGAGAAATAAATAGGAGCCGTCAATTTGGCCTTTTCCGGCAAGAAGCGACCCATGTCGACTTGAACGGCAATATTATATTGTCCGTAATCTTCCAAATTGCGTTGTGACAAACCTTGATCGACCGAACCGAATCCGACTGTTTCCTTGTGGCCACCTATGTTCACCGTAGCAATGTCGCTTATCGACAAGTTCATATTTCCTTTAGCAGCCCAACCTCCTTCATTGTCAAAATCGGTTACGCGCAATTCATCGGTCCAAACGATGCAATCCTTGGTCGATGGAGAATTATTGCGCACGCCAATCATTATTACACGCACGTCGCTCAATGAAGGGTTACCCTTGACGGTAACTCGGTTGTTGCGCGAATCATACTCGGAATATTCCTGATTATATGACACACCCGACATTCCGGCCATCTTGTAGGCATTGCGGTTCTTCTTCAAATTGGTAAACACCGAAAGCTCGCAATCGAGACGGTTTCGTTCGGGCCACACGGCAAGACGGTCGGTATCGCTGTTCCCGTTATACTGACCTTCGGGCGTCAAATCGAGCGGTATTTCATATTCATAGTAGTTATTCTTTATATCCGACCCGAGACGTATGAACATTGACACATCGCCATCGGCCAGTCCTGTCACATCATCGACAAGAGCTTCATTATGGACATGCATCTGCAACCGCTTGTATATACGCAAATCAAGACTTGTGTTCTTGTAAACGGCTCTTGCGTCACCGGCCTGCAAGCCGCGCACTTCAAGCGACATCGACTGCTCGTTCAACTGGGTCACTTGCGCTTGACTTGGATCGACAATACGTGTAACACCGGGAGGCAGCACATAGTTCACAGGCGTGCGCCCTGCATTTTCTTCGATATTGACGGCACTAACGTCGATACTACCCTCAGCAGGAGCATCTCCTCGCTGATTTAGGTTGTAATCATAAGTACGCCATTCTCCCCTCACGAGTTCCAAAGTTGCAAAACGCAAGAAAGTAGGATTCTTAAACCCGGTCATGAACATCCTTATGAAACGTATCGTAGAAAAATCGGAAATCGAACCTATGACTTTCTCATAGTCATTCAAAGGTATTTTGAATTGATACCATTCAACAGGCGTCTGATTTCCGTCACGGGTTGTTACTACCGTTTCACGCTTGTCGGTAATATAATTCTGGCCAACCACGAAATCTTCGGGGCGTATTGAAATGCGATACTGGTAATATCGCTCATATTCATTGAGCGTGTTGTCTTGGTTTATGTCTTCAACGTCGGGAACACTTCGAGCCGACTGATACAGGCCGTCATCAACTTCATCGCTCGACAGTGAGTTGCCTTCGGTTCCGTTATAATGCTTGTAACGTTCCAATATCGACAATTCCTGCTCATCATAATCATAACCGCGATAAAAATGATAATTGTCGCTTGCAGGGTCGTTAAGCGGAGAGAACTGGTCCTGCTCCATCTCGGCAATCACATTGGCAGGCAAGCGCATGCGCAATTCCTCTATGAATTTCGCATAACTTTCATGCGTGAATTCATCTTCGGTCGACAATCCGTCGAGTCCGACATCTTGAAGCGTGCGTGCACCCGAAGCGTTGTCGAAGGCATATGTGAGCGATGTCTGTGTCGATACGCGTCCCCACACTGTTTCAAGCATATACTGGTCACTCCCGTTGGCAGGTATGCCGTTTTCATAAGACTTATACCCATCTTTCAATATGTCTTCACTCACTTCTCCCAAGTTGAAATACAAGTCACCGCCTTCGGTATTCGGATTGTCAGGATCGAGGAACGGGCTCATCATCCAAAATTGTATGTACTCAATGTTGGAACTTTCAAAATTGGTATTGTCGAGTTTCCGCATTATGCCACCCCAGCGTTTCTCAGGATTGAGCAACGACCCATCAGGAGCAATATTAGTTGCATCGAGGTTGTAAGGTCCACGCTCACTTGGATAAAAAGCCAAGTTGAGTGTTTGCAAAGTTGAAGATTCCCCATAGTTGAGTTCCCTGTTAGGGAAAAGCTCATCATAATCCACCTCGCGCACATAAGGATGCGAAAGCTGCGCAAGGTCGTTTCGAATATAACCCGGAGCAAGCGACGAGTTGCGTTGCGTGAAAAGACGGTCTATATAATACCATGCCAGCAATGCACGATTTTTGCCATAGTTGACATTGTTGCTCTCTCCTGCCTCGGGGAAAAGCGCATTTTCTCCCGAATCATATGGAGTGGCCGACAAGAACCACGAATATGGCGAACGTAAGTCTATTCCGGTCTGCGTAGACTCAAAATCATCTATGTAAGAACTCCCTTCCGAAGATCCTGTGTGCTTTTGATGCGGTATCAACTGCGCAAATTCTCCTGTCAAGTTTATCGACGAAGGTGCTGTGGCATTGACCGTCGGAATCTTGTTCACGAGATTGGTAAGCCACATGAAATCGGTATTGTAAGAGAAATTTAGCCCCCAGATGCTGTTTGTCACCACTTCATCTCCTATGGCCACCTTCTCGGTAAGAGGCTTTTCGGAATAGTGCATCACCGTGGCACCCAAATTGAAATCCTTGGAGAACTGGTAGTTCAAGTCAAGGCCTAACAACGTCTTGCGTTGCATGCTGAAATTGGATTGGTTCTCAAGCGACACGTTTATGCTCGTTCCTGCATCGATTATGCTTTGGTTGGTTATGGTGACGATACCCATGTTGTAATCGACTATGTAGTCGCTGTTTTCAGTCAAAGTCACACCACCTGCGGTAACCACGACCGAACCACGAGGCACATTCATCGCGTTAAGCCTGATTTGCGCTCCCGACGATGCCTGATATTCTCCGGTCAACGTGAATTTATTCTTGTCTTGGATTTGCCGAGCAACGGTCAAAGTCGAATCATACAACTCCTGATACACATACTTCTCGGCAATGGCATCATTGCCTATCTTGTCGCGCAAGTGCCGTCCGAAAGGTTCGGCAACCGGGAAAATCACCTTTCCCGTAGAAGCCAAAATGGTATATCCTTCAATATAGTCAAATCGTCCGTCAGGATTGGTTTGCTCGTTAGAATCAAGGCGGTCGACGTTAAGCACCTGTATAAGAGGAACTCCGTTAATGTTACCTTCGGGAATGTAACTGATTTCAGTTCCTGTCGTGTCGCTCAAATATTTGACATTCAACTTGAAGTTTTCTTTTTGCACTTGATAAGCCCCGAGCGAATACACGTTCTTCATCATCAACTTCCACATGGGCAACTTAGGGGAAACAGTCGCCCCTTTCAGCATCTTCACATAAAGAGATTGGTCGGTCGATGATATGTCACCCGAAAATTCTCCAACTTGATAAGTGTTTCCACGATAGGTATATTGATATGCCACAGCAAGCACTTCGTCGGCATTCAAGGCTGAACGCAATGAAATATACCCAAGGGATGCGTTCAATGTGTATTCCGACGATTGCAACAAGCGTGCACTTTCCACTTTTTCATAATCTCGTCCACCTTCGATACCATAGGCCGACAGTGGCTGCAAAGCCGTTGAAACTTGGCTTATGTATCTTGCATCAGGATAATCGGTCTTTATCTCGCTCAAGAGGTTATTTGAATTGTTGGTTGGGTTATCCATCGACACGTCGGGAATCCAGTGATTGCTTGCAAGACGGCTGTTTTCTCCAAGGTCCATGAATGCCACGATATTACGCGACTCGTCATAATCTTTCCGCTTGTTGGTCACCCACACTTCTATGCGTGTAATGTTTATCCCCGACGACACAAGGGGAAGTCGTGCCGTGAATGAATCGTAATTATCATAGAAGAACTGCGAAAGGAAGAAATGACGATTCTCATCATATTCATCGCAATTGATTGTAAACGCAGTAGCCTGCACGCCACCGTCGGTCTGCACGCTCTGCGTCTCTGAATTCTGCTGCGACACAAGAGCCGTTGCAGTCAATTTACCAAATTGCAACGTAGTTTTCACACCAAACAATGCCGTGCTTCCTCTTATAAGCGTTGAGCCGGTTGTCATGCTCACATTTCCGGCTTCTATCGACTTTATAATCTCATCTTCTTCGCCTTCATACTGCAATTTGAGATTTTGAGAATCAAAATCAAATGTAGCGTCGGTATTATAGTTCATGTTGAACTTCATCTTGTTTCCTACCGATGCATTGATTGTCGCTTGTATTTTTTGGTCGAAATCAAAGTATGTGCTGCGACGAGCCGATACCGACAATGCCGGATTGTCGGTCTTGTTCATTTTCATTCCCATTGTCACCTGCACCGATCCTTGAGTTTTCAATTGCACGCCACCGGGACCAAACACCTTTTCGAGTGGCCCAAGGGCAAAATTCATGTCAAGGAAATTAAACGGGTCTTTCTTCTCTTGTGCAAGGTCGGCATTCTTCTGTCGATAATATTCCTGCATCGACTGCCTTAGCACCAGGTTGTTATATTCATCCGACGATAACATGAAAGGAGTTGCAATTTCCTTGTCTCCAAGTTTTGTCCTGATTATGTAGCAACCTGTCTCATAATCATATTCAGCCTCAGTAGTAATATTCGACGGATTTTTAAGGTCGGCCGCATAGATGTCATTTTCAAGTTCGTCATAAGAATCGGGCACGGTTGGACGCACGGGGAATTGCGTCTCTATGGTGTCGCCCGAAGAAGCTGCCTGCCTGTTTTCGGGCACCGGAGGCGGTGGCAACAACTCGGAATTACGATACTGGCCATAAGAATAGAAGCAGAACGCCGAGCATAGCAACAGCATCCCACCAATAGTCATAGCCAGTAATTTTGGTTCGCTACCTTTAAATCCGATTTTCATTTAATGCCTTAATTCACTAACTTTCTTTTGCCGCACACACGCGAAGTCGTGCTGTCACAACATTTTCAAGGCCTGCTTTATGGCCTCTTCCACTGTCATTGCGCTGTTGGAAGCCAGCAACTTGGTCAACACTTTTTGAGAAACCGGCTGCGAAAATCCAAGCATCACAAGTGCGGCCAAAGCCTCTTCGTAAACCTCGTTGCGCACGGGCATCTTTTCTATTAACGGCAAAGAATCGTTTTTTATTTTATCTTTAAGGTCAACAATTATTCTCTGAGCCGTTTTTGCTCCAATTCCCTTGACCGCCTTCAATGAATTGACATTGCCCGAAGCTATTGATGTGCTCAGATCTTCGGGAGTAATTGCCGACAGCATCATGCGGGCCATGCTTGGTCCTACCCCCGACACACTTATAAGCAACAAGAACAATTCACGCTCACGCTTGTCGAAGAATCCATACAACAGATGCGCGTCTTCCCTTATTGATTCATAAATGTAGAGCAAGGAACTTTTTTCGGCCTTTTGCAATTTTTCATAGGTGTACAGTGAAATATTAACCATGTAACCGATGCCGTGGTTGTCTATTATGGCATAAGCAGGAGTCAACTCGGCTAATTCACCCTTTATGTAATCAATCATGCCAACAAAAATATTCTAAATGATTCTAATATCGATAGATTTTCCTCTATTCGCACAATTCCGACAATTTGTTTTCAAGAGTCGTGTTTGACAGCTTCAAGTGCAACGCACCCTTGTAAGCCATCGATATGTTTCCGGTTTCTTCCGACACAACGATGGCTATGGCATCGGTTGCCTGGGCTATGCCAAGCGCTGAGCGGTGGCGCAAGCCGAGATTCCTCGGCAGATTGGTATCGTGTGAAACAGGCAATATGCAACCGGCCGACACGATTTTTTCTCCGGCAATTATCATCGCTCCATCGTGCAACGGGCTGTTTTTGAAAAATATATTCTCGATAAGTCGAGTGTTGATATTTGCATCTATGATGTCGCCCGAATGCTCATAGTCATCAAGCAACATGCGTTGTTGTATGACTATCAAAGCTCCCGTTTTCGACTTTGACATGTTCATGCAGGCATACACGACTGGTAGAATCCATTTCTTTCCGTTATCGGTTGTGGCAGAATGATGCCTGAATACCCGGTTTATGAACGACCATCGTTTGTGAGAACCCAGCTCCACAAGGAAACGTTTTATCTGGTCTTGGAATATTATGACAATTATTATCAAACCTATATTCATGAACATGTCCATGATTGTCCCGATGAGGCGCATGTCAAGAATTTCCGACATCACCACCCAAGCCACGAAAAAAGCCAGTATGCCGAAAAATATGTTTATCGTGCCCGACTCCTTCATAAGCCGGTATATATAAAACATCAGTGTGGCTACCACGATGATGTCGATTGCATCCTTTATACCAAAAGACATAGCAAAATTCTGTTTTATCTGTTCTTTTTTATCGAAATATCATTTTGTCCATTGCCATTCACCGGTAGTTGCCCCGACCAGCTTGACGGCTTCCACTGCCTCGCGCACATCATGCACACGCAATATATGCGCCCCATGCATCAATGCCATAGTGTTCAATACAGTAGTTCCATTGAGAGCATCCTCCGGCTGTATGCCAAGGGTTTTGCATATCATCGACTTTCTCGACATGCCGACAAGCAACGGCAAGCCCAATGAATGAAATTCTTCCATGCTGCCAAGCATCTTGAAATTTTGTTCAAGATTTTTGCTGAAACCGAATCCGGGATCAATGATGATGTCACACACACCCATCGACCTCAACATGTCGGCACGCCGACCAAGTTCAACCATCACCCCGGCCATGACCCCATCGTCACCATAATCGCACAATGACGCCATGTTACCTGGCGTACCTCGCATGTGCATCAACACATAAGGGACATGCAATTCAGCCACAGTTTGAAACATCATGCTGTCGAGATTCCCTCCCGATATGTCATTTATTATATGTGCGCCCCACTCAAGCACGCATTTTCGTGCCACATCAGCCCTGAACGTGTCTATCGATATGACAATGTCGTGTGAGATGGCCTTTATCGTCTTGATCCCTGTTTCCAACCTTTCAAGTTCCTCCTCAACCGGAACATCGGCTGCACCCGGACGCGATGAATAACCGCCCACGTCAATGATGTCAACTCCGTCATTAATCATTTTTTCTATGCGTTTTACAAGGATTCGGGCATCAGTCCCACATCGGCTTCCTTCATAAAACGAATCGGGAGTTACGTTAAGGATTCCCATCACGAGGGGACGGTTTATTTCCATCAAATCCCCTCCGATGTTCATGAAATAGCTTTTAAACTTAGACACTTTTTTCTATTTTCCTGATGAGACATTACTTCTTGTGCGAATTTACATCAAAGTCGGCACATAGCCAAAATGGCAATTAAAATACTTCAATAAACTGGCACTTCTTCTATTTCCCTGACGGGTACCGCCACTTCTTTTTTACGCGCCTTGCGTTTTTCAACAACGGTCGTATCTATTTGCGCCGAATCTATTTCATCACGAAACTTTGCAAGTTCTTCCATTCTTTCCTCCACTTCGACAGGAACCGATTGATGGCGCAATACATGAAATCTCACAGCAGTCACCACGAGAATCAAGCACAACACTACCAAGGCTGCCACACGCTGGCCGCGAGGCATATTAATCCATGTTATTTTTTTCAAGAATTTCATTTCAATGAAACACCATTGTGACATGAATTCATGCCACACCTATATTTCTATAACAATCTGATTACAAATTTACTGAATTAAATAATTTTCGTTATTAAATATATTGATTATTTTGGCATATTTAATAAAAACATTAATTTTGCTGACACAAATCCAATTACAACTATGCTAAAATTACTTTTGCGCATGCCGGTCGGTATATTGTCGGCAGTATTCACATTAGTTATACTATATCTATCATTAGACCCGGATCCTATAAAACAGCCGAGCTTCCTGTCCTTTTACGGAGCCGACAAAATAGTGCATTTCCTAATGTATTTCGCTCTCACAAGTGCATATTTATTTGATTATGTAATTCTAAAATACCCTCATCGCACACGGACAAACAAGGAACTCGCCTTAACAGCAGTTGCCATACTGCTTGGAGGCCTCATAGAAGTCCTGCAACTATATATGGGATTAGGACGCAGCATGAGCATGGGTGATTTCCTTGCCGACGCAGCCGGAGCAATCATTGGATTGTTGTTTTTAAAATATTGCATAATAAAGAGAATTCGCAATATCAGGCACAGCCATCACAGCAAGAAAAACGTGCCCGCCACTCAAGAACAAGAATAATCAACAAATTTTACACTTTCCACAGTATATAAACAGAGGATGAGCCAACACTCATCCTCTGTTGCATCAATATCCATCAATTATATTTTATTTGCCTTGTCATGATTAAAATCACACTTGCCATTGCGTGATTCCACCTCTTTTCTGATAAAAATCATCTTCCATCAATACCATGTTATGCCATTCGACGAACTGCTTCGCTTATCGTACTTGAGGTCGCTCAACAACGAAGATTTCACAGCTATATGGAAATTGTATGACTTATATGGCCCTACGGGCACAAAACTTGCGCTCATGGTGAAACAGTGCAAATCGCGCGAGATGGAACAATTCATATAAGCAATCTTGCCCGTGTCGAAATTGTAACTGGCCGAGAAGTTAAACGACCAATTCTTGGTGGGGCGCACATTACCCGAAAAACTCAGATTTTGAGTGATGCGCCCTCGATAATCCATTTTCTCGTAATCAAAATCTCCGTACCCGTAATTAATCGAGTAATTGAATGTCAAGCTCCAAGGAAAATCCCACTTGGCATATCCGTCGGGATTCATTTCTATTCCATTTGATGTCTCACCTCCCGACGATGAAGAAGATTCATTGTCATTGTTGGCATATTGATTAACGGCTTCGGGCCTTTCTTCTTTCGAATCATCCTTGTCTTTATCCTCCTTTTTCTTGAACGTAGCATTATTCAATGTATAAGAGAACGATGTACCTGTACTCGACAACTTGGCAAGTCCTTTCCCGGCCTGCAAACGAGTTTTGTTAACACGTCTCGGCGACCCGTTTGCATCAAGTTGATAAGTATACACATCCCATGTCGCCGATAAATTCAGGTTGAAATTTTTCATCAATCGCAACGACAACGATGTGTTGATATTGCTCCATCGCATCGAGTCGGCGGCAAAGTTATAGGACTGGCTGACCGTGAAGTTCTCAATAAGCGATACTTTCTTGACACCGGTGCTGTCTTGGTCGCTCTTCACTTTCATTTCAACATTATTGGAAAAAGAGAAATTCACCGACCCCGTTTTCCCTTCACCCACACTGCCAAACAAGCCATGTGAAAAATAGGAATACTTGCGATTCACAAGCTGTCCCGTGTTGGGATTAGTATAAGCATAAGTTCCGTAATAGCCCCAGAATGGAGAACTGAAGTCGGGAGCATAGGTGAACGATACCGATGGCGACAGCACATGGCGAATCATCTGCACCTTGTCTCCAAAAATTTTCCACGGTTTGAAGAATCCATATATCTTGGTGTCGAATGATACCGACGCACTGAAGTCGAAAATGTTATAAAAATTATAAGTCGTGTCCATCACCTCGGCCGACGCGTTGGGATCCCACCGACGCTTGATTTTGCTCGTGTACATTCGGTCGTTAAGTGAAACGCTCGGAGTTATGTTGATATATTGCAATGCGTTGAAAGTAGCCGAAATGGGCACTGTATGCCTCATACCGTTGCGCCAGTCCTTGACAAGACTTTTCTTGAAAAACTCATTTTGTCCGGCAGTTAACGAATTTTGAAATAAACCAGTATAAGACAGTTTGATTTTCTCATACCATTTCTCACCTCCGACGACGCGCTTGCGCTTGAACGGTGCCGTTTGCGACATGGTGATGGTTATATTTGGGAATGACACCGACAAAGTGGAGTCGGACGAACGTTGGGTAATGTTGGCCGTGGTCGACAAGCTCCATTTTGAATTGGGGAACTTATAAGTCATGTTGACAGTACTGCTCTTCGTGTTCTCCGTAAAAGAATTATCATAGTAACTATCAAGGTCGTTACGGCTGTAACCACTTGTCGCAAAATTAACGCTTGCCGAGAACGTCATGTTGGGATTGGCCTTGGCATCTTGCGTGTGTGTCCATGCAATTTTGAAGTTGGTCTGTTTTGAATAATCGGCCGAACCTTTATCACCTGATATCGTAGTCAAGTAGCTTGCATTGAAGCTACCCGAAAATTTATAACGCTTGATATATGACGATTGTGCCGAGATTCCCCATGAACCTTTGGTGTATATTTCTCCGGTCAATGCAAGGTCTATATTATCGTTTATGGCAAAATAATATCCCCCGTCGCGCAAATAAAATCCTCTGTTGTAATCATCACCAAAAGTTGGCATGATTATACCCGACGAGTACTCTTCACTAAACGGGAAAAATCCAAACGGAATGGCAAGGGGCAATGGCACATCGGCAAGCACCATGTAAGCCGGCCCCACCACTATGTCTTTCTTTGGCCTTACTTTTGCTTTGGTGAGCTGAAGATAGAAGTGAGGATGCTCATGATTGTCGCATGTTGTGTATCGACCACTCTGTATGTAATACTCGTCATTTTCCATCTTCTTGGTCTGTCCCCCGGTAAGGAAGCCCTCTCCTTGCTGGGTCACTACCTCGGTGATGTATCCCCTTTTGCTCTTAAAGTTATATCGCATGGTTTTAGACTCGTACTCGCCGCTCGGATCCTTGAAAACAGGTATCCCTTCAAGTTCACCTGTGCTGTCGGGACGACCTATTGCATAAACTTCGCTATTGTCCATGTTCATTTCTATTTGCATGGACTTCAAGTTTATATTGCCATAAGTCACCTCACTTGAGCCAAACATTTTTGCATTGTTGCGACCATAAAAAACGAGAGAGTCCTTTGCCGAGAACTGCACGCTGTTGTCAAGGTCTACCATGCGCTTCACAAATCGTTCCTTGGCTCGGGGCACTGAGTCATGACGCAGACTGTCGGTAGCCACCGAATCTCTCCCGACAACCGAATCATTTGGCATGAAATACTTCTGCGTTATGGAATCAACCACGCCAAGGGAATCGATAAATGCCGAGTCGGCTCGAGACATGATTTCCTCCACGCTGTCGGGAATCAGCACATTGGCCGAGTCGGGAATCAACATCTCCGTTTCGCTGCCATCACCCTGCGGCGACACGGCAGCCCGCCGCATCGTATTGCAAGCATGGCATATAAACGACAGAACAAAAAATGCAATTATGTATTTGCCAATATTTTTCAACTTGTAGCTTTGCGAAACGTTGTGCAAAAATACGAATTTACATCCATTATAGCACAACGTAGGTAATAATTAATGTTATTTCCGACCTTAGACCGGCTTTCGGGCATATCTGAAATCGCTGGTTACATAGATTTTAGCTCCTACTTTTTCACAACACGCATCCGCTATTCCGACATTCGTCGTTGCAGAAAAAAATCACCCGGCAGAAACTTAAATCCTTACCGGGTGCAAAAATATAAAATTATGAAACAAAGTCGAAATTCCTTTTAAATCTTTAACAGCAAAAACTTGACTTACGCATTGCCGCGATTAGCACGTTTGCGCTCGTTCTCGTCAAGAATTATCTTGCGTAAGCGTAGGTGATGAGGCGTAACCTCAACATACTCGTCACCTTTTATATATTCAAGAGCTTCTTCGAGACTGAATACGACAGGCGGCACTATTCGAGCCTTGTCATCGGCACCCGATGCTCGCATGTTGGTCAATTTCTTCGACTTAGTGACATTGACAACTATGTCGTTTTCCTTTGAGTTTTCTCCAACCACCTGGCCTGCATATACTTCGTCTTGTGGGAAGATGAAGAATCGCCCACGATCCTGCAATTTGTCTATGGCATAGGCATAAGCCGTACCGCTTTCCATTGCGATGAGCGACCCGTTGGTACGACGTTCTATATCGCCTTTCCAAGGTTGGTATTCAAGAAAACGATGCGACATTATGGCTTCACCGGCCGATGCGGTCAACACATTGGTACGCAAGCCTATGATGCCTCGCGACGGTATGTTGAATTCCATCTGTATGCGGTCGTTTTGAGTGGTCATGGTCACCATTTCTCCGCGACGACGAGTCACCATGTCGATAATCTTGCTCGAATACTCTTCTGGCACATTTATCGAAAGAAGTTCAACCGGCTCACACTTTTGTCCGTCAATTTCCTTTATGATTACTTGAGGCTGACCCACCTGCAATTCATATCCTTCACGACGCATAGTTTCAATAAGGACGGCCAAATGAAGCACGCCGCGTCCGTAAACGGTCCACGCGTCATCACTCTCGGTGCGTTCAACGCGCAATGCAAGATTCTTGTCAAGTTCTCGACGAAGACGGTCAGCTATGTGGCGAGATGTCACATACTTGCCATCTTTTCCAAAGAAAGGTGAATCATTTATGGTGAATGTCATTGACATCGTAGGCTCATCGATGGCTATGCGCGGAAGCGACTCGGGGTTGTTGACATCGGCAACCGTATCTCCGATTTCAAAGCCTTCAAGTCCGACAAGGGCGCAAATGTCACCCGACTTTACCGACTGCACACGTTTGCGGCCCATCCCCTCAAACACATGCAATTCCTTTATGCGTTGCTTGCTGATGCTTCCATCCTTCTTGCACAACGCTATGTCCATATTTTCCTTGATTTCTCCGCGATGCACACGTCCCACGGCGATACGTCCTACATAAGAGGAGTAATCGAGCGACGTAATGAGCATTTGGGCATCGCCATCAAGCATTTTAGGCTCCGGAATATATTTTATGATGGCATCAAGCACTGCATTGATGTTGTCGGTGGGCTTGCGCCAATCGTCGCTCATCCAATTTTGCTTGGCCGAGCCATATATCGTCGGGAAGTCAAGCTGGTCTTCGCTTGCGTTCAAGTTGCACATGAGGTCGAAAACCAACTCCTGCACTTCATCGGGCCGGCAATTGGGCTTGTCAACCTTATTTATGACAACAATAGGCTTCAAGCCTATTTCTATGGCTTTTTGCAACACGAAGCGCGTCTGTGGCATCGGTCCCTCAAACGCGTCGACAAGCAACAAACAACCATCGGCCATGTTCAACACGCGTTCAACCTCTCCCCCAAAGTCGGAGTGTCCCGGCGTATCGATTATGTTGATTTTGTACCCATTATAATTTATGGATACGTTCTTAGAAAGGATTGTTATCCCTCGCTCTCGCTCAAGATCGTTGTTGTCGAGAATCAATTCTCCCGTGTTTTGATTATCCCTAAATAGATTTCCCGCAAGCAACATCTTGTCAACCAGTGTCGTTTTGCCATGGTCGACATGGGCGATAATAGCAATATTCCTTATCTTTTGCATATAGAACTTGAAATTTCGGGTGCAAAGGTAGTGAAATATTACAAAAAGAACACCATGAAACCCATAAAAAGAGAAAGAATGCGTAAAAATATTACTCGACAGACTTTTATTTGAAAAATATTGCTTATCTTTGCACACCAAATTTTATTAACACCATAATTTTAACAGAAAATGTATTTGGATTCTGAAAAGAAAAAAGAAATCTTTGGCACTTACGGAGCCAGCAATACTGATACTGGGTCGCCTGAGGCTCAGATTGCATTATTCTCAATCCGTATTGCCCATTTGACTGAACACTTGAAGTCAAATCACAAAGATTATAACACAGCACGCTCATTAAAGAAACTCGTTGGTAAGCGTCGTCATCTTCTCGACTATCTCATGAGAAAAGACATCAATCGCTACCGTGCCATCATCGCAAAGAAAGAACTTGGCATCAGAAAGTAAAAAGCGGGCAGAAGAACAAAACAAAAAAATGGAGCAAGATTTTGCTCCATTTTTTGTTTTATGTCCTTCCAAGCCTTGACGGCACTGCACTTTTATCCCAATAGTCCTTTTACACTTGAAATTTTTCTTATACCTTTAGCGCATGAAAAAACAATTAAATAAATGAAAAAAATCACATTATTTGCCACTGCCATTTCTCTGGCATTATGCACGCAAGCTCAAAGCAAACTGTCGCCAATGGCCAGATACTGCCTTGAAATGTACGGAATAAATGACTCGATAAGCAAAAACATGACAGCTCATGCCAACGTCAATCAAGCCATCAACACATTGGAGCTGTCTTCTGCAAGAAACCATCAATACCCAACTGCTAAATGTATACTAACGGTAAACGACCTGTCCATGGTTGATTCTCTTTCGTCGCTTGGACTGAAAGTGTGTACAAACATTGGGGAAATTGTCACTGTCGAAATTCCCTTAAATGAAATTAGCAACGTGTCCCGACTCGGCTTCATCGACCGCGTAGACATTTCAAAAAAAATAAAATTATACAATAACATTGGCCGACAATTGACAAATGCCGACAACGTGCATTCGGGAACAGGACTTGAACAAGCCTATACAGGCAACGGTGTCCTGCTCGGCATTGTAGACTCCGGAATACAATACGACCACATAAATTTCAAGGATGATGATGGACAGTCGCGTATCGTGGAAGCACTGTGCAACGGTGTCGCATACTCCACACCCGAAGAAATTGCCTCACTTACGACCGACTCTCGCTCTCTGGCACACGGCACACACACTGCCGGAATCGCCGGTGGCAGCTATAGCCTCAACGGCTTGCAGGGAATGGCTCCGGGAGCCGACCTGTACTTATGCGGTTTGGCAAGTCTGTATGAAAGCGACATAATTGAGAGCATTGATAAAATATTTGATTACGCCGAAACGCACGACATGCCGGCTGTGGTCAACCTGAGCCTCGGATCAGACCTTGGCCCTCATGACGGTTCTTCTACTATTTGCCGTGCCTACGAGCAACTGGCAGGAGAAGGCCGCATATTAGTAGTGGCTGCCGGCAACAGCGGAGACCTCGATTTCCATGCACATGGAACACTTGGCGAAGAATCTGAGGAAGAGCCGCAACTGAAAACAATAGTCGAATCTTCTTACGGTTCAACATACTCCGATTACATAGGCATTTACAATCAAAACGACAATCCGCTGAAATTACGTGTCACAGTCATCGATGATAATAACAACACTCTTGCTCGATCAGAACTCATCGACTTCGGCTCGGATTTCGACTATTACGCGCAATGGGCTCTTAGCGAAAGCGAAAACGCAACCGAATTTTCAAGATATTTTTCATTTGGCGGATTTAGCGGAGACTTGTATGTATATCCCGACATAAGCAACAACAAATACAACTTGATGATAAGCGCCCAAATATCATCAGCTTCTATATTTTCTCACTACCGCTTAGGTCTTGAACTATACGGTACTCAAGGAGATGAAATACACATGTGGTCAAACGGATACTCATCTTTCTCCAACGGTGGTGACCGGCAATTCATAGATGGAGACACCGAAATCGCCATGAGCGACGACTGTACAGGAAACGGCACGATATCGGTAGGCGCATATGCTTCTAATGGAGGCCCGTTCCGATACCTTAACGGCACCGCAAGCGCAGTGCAGAATTTCACTCAAGGCGACATTGCCTACTTCTCCGGTTCGGGAATCGACCTCAACGGCATCAGCCGACCCGACGTGACCGCTCCTGGCTACATGGTCGTTT
Source organism: uncultured Muribaculaceae bacterium (assembly GCA_944321705.1). Classification (GTDB taxonomy): domain Bacteria; phylum Bacteroidota; class Bacteroidia; order Bacteroidales; family Muribaculaceae; genus Avimuribaculum. Next base: position 228,805 of record CALUMG010000002.1, read on the forward strand.
CGTCGATGAACTCTTATTACAGCACAAGCAGCAGCGAAATGACTGCCAAAGTGAACGATGGTGGAAAAACTTACTACTGGGGACCAATGGCAGGCACCTCGATGGCAACCCCTGCCGTGAGCGGTATTATAGCTTTGTGGCTCGAAGCCGACCCGACGCTCGACTGCGAAAGAATTAAAGAAATACTCCACGACACAAGCATTCGCGATGAATATGTCGAAAGCAACCCGGTGAAATTCGGAACTGGCCGAATTGATGCTTATGCAGGACTCATGCACATACTAACCAACGGTGTCGGTGACATCTCTGTCGACCAAAACCGCGTATTGGTATTTCCTAACCCCAATAACGGAGCATTCAAGGTTTTTGCACAAGGTGAAAGACATATTATGCTCACGATAACCGACACAAGCGGAGCCATCGTGCATAACTCCACATTATCTTGTGACAACGGAGCCGTCGACGTGGATTTACAAGGAAGCATAGCTCCGGGAATTTACATAGTAAATGTGAAAGGAGAAAAACTCAACAGCAGCACGAAGATGGTTATTAAATAATCTCAAATTTTTAGGATGAGGGTGAATCAAAATATATTTTGGCTCACCCTCATCATTTTAATCATAAATTACCTGATATTCTGCTCATTTATACATGCTATTACATTTTTCTCAGTAGACTAAGTATTCTTGCTCAATGCAAAGGCAAAAAATATATTCGAGAAATAATCATGGATTGACAAAAATAACTTTACTAACATAGCCACACTTTATTTTTTCCTGAGCAATTGTGGAGGTCCCCAATCTCCATTGTTTTTATATCTGAATTCTGCAAAAATATAGTCGAATGCGGCTTGTATCTCTTTTTCGAAAAGTATACCGTCAACAGGCCATGGTAAAGATATACTTTTACTGCGAGTTGTGAATACTATGATACTGGAATCGTTTATTGATGCAAGTTTTTTTAAAGGGGACACATTTTCTTTGCAAAAGGAAGGCTTATCACAAAAAATCAATCTGATTTTATTCTCTTTAATAATGTTTTCCATTGATTTTGCATTATCTAAGCATGAAATCCACAGTGGTGATACTTTTGCGTTTTCCACATCTTCAAGCAACTTTCTTGATTTTACATATTGCTTGATTTTCAACTTCAAAGATTCATCATCTTCTTCATCAACATAGCCTACGTCTTTTAATGTAAGTAAATTTTTCACGAAAATAAAATCAGGCTCTGTTGTCAATACAATAGAAGGAATTTTTCGCCTTATTGATAAATCCCAAATCGTTTCATACTGTAAGCAAGATGTAATGCCCCAACTTCCACGGGCTATGCCTATTACGACAAACTTCCCCTGATGAAAGCCATTAATTAGATCACATAAATTTTTTATTCCAGTCAATATGCGCATGCTTCTTTATTCTAATAATCGCATACATAATAAAATACATGCCATGCCAAAATGCAACACATGTGGCAAATAATTGGATAATTCATTACAATTAAACAATATAAAATGGAGTATAATTATTTTTCTGTTGTTTTGAAATACATTTGTTACAATAATTAATTTACTTTGTAAATTAAAATGAAACAATCAGAATCATGACAAAGAAACCAAAAACTCCTCCTTACTTGGAACGAGATATCAGTTGGATGTTTTTCAACCGCAGAATATTGCAAGAAGCGACACGCAAGCATGTGCCGTTGCTTGAACGTCTTTCTTTCCTTGGAATATATTCCAACAACCTTGATGAATTCTTCCGCGTCAGGGTCGCAACGCAAAGCCGTATAGCCGAGTGTTCCACCAAGTCGGCTGCCAAAGATAGTGAACGCGCTACCAAAATTATCAAACAAATAAACAAGCTAAACTCTAAATACAGTCACGATTACGAAGAATCAACAAGAATCGTGACTCAGGATTTGCGAAACGAGAATATTTTTCTTGTCAACGATTCTGAAATAAACGATGAGCAACTGGCATTCATTCGCCAATACTATCGCGACAACCTGAACGGATTCATATCTCCCGTTTGGCTTTCGGCAATAAAAATGCTTGACAACGAGTCGGACGAAAATATCTACATGGCCGTCAAATTGAAAACCGACAACAAGGCACATCCCGTCACAGGATACGCATTCCTTGAACTTCCGGTGAACGTGACAGGACGTTTCGTAAGTCTCCCCGAAAGCAACGGCAAAAAATATGTCATGTACCTCGACGATGTGATTAGATGCTGTCTGCCTATCGTTTTTGAAGGTCTTGGTGTCACCGACTTTGAAGCATACTCTTTCAAGTTCACTCGCGATGCCGAAATGGAAATCGACAACGACTTGAGGACCGGAACTCTGCAAAAAATATCCAAAGGTGTGAAAAGCCGCAAGCGCGGACAACCGCTGCGCGTGCTTTACGACTCAAACATGCCCAAGGACTTGCTAAACCGAATAATCAAGAAACTTAATCTTGACTCGCTCGACACCATCCTCGGCAGTGGCCAATACCATAACCACAAGGATTTCATGAAATTTCCCGATTTCGGCCGCAAAGACCTGAAATACCCGAAGTGGTATCCTATTTTGAAAAAAGAACTCGACGGGCCGGAAAGCATCTTGAAGAAAATTCAGGAAAAAGACCGATTCATTCATGTGCCTTACCACAACTTCGATTCATTCATCAGAGTACTTCAAGAGGCGGCAATGAGCAAAAACGTCAAAAGCATAAAAATAACGCTTTACCGCCTTGCCAAGGAATCAAAAGTCGTAAAAGCCCTCATTGGCGCCGCTCGCAACGGGAAAAAGGTCACCGTGTCGATAGAATTGCTTGCACGATTTGACGAAGCTTCAAACATAAGCTGGTCTAAAACCATGCAAGATGCAGGCATAAAGGTGATATTCGGTGTAGAAGGATTGAAAGTGCATTCCAAGATTACGCACATAGGAATGGTTTCCGGTCCCGACATCGCATGCATAAGCACAGGCAATTTCCACGAAGGAAACGCCCGAAGCTACACCGATTGCATGCTCATGACATCGTCAAAACGAATCGTAAAGGATGTAAACGCTGTGTTCGACTTCATCGAGCGACCTTACAGCCCCGTACAATTCAAAGAATTGCTCGTATCGCCCAACAGCATGCGAAACCGCTTCAATTCAATAATCAACGACATGATTAAGAAAAGTAAAGCCGGTATCAAATCGAGCATAAAAATAAAAATAAACCACATCACCGACCACATGATGGTACAAAAACTATACGAAGCATCAAGCGCTGGAATAAAAATCGACTTGCTCGTGCGTGGGAACTGCTCGCTGGTACCTGGTGTGGCAGGTGTTAGCGAAAACATCTCCATAACAGGCATCATCGACCGCTTCCTTGAACATTCCCGCATATTCATCTTTACCGCCGGTGATGAAGAACGCATATTCATGGGCTCGGCCGATTGGATGACTCGAAACCTCGACAATCGTGTGGAAGTCATAACTCCCATCTACGACCCCGACGTGAAAAACGAATTGAAGCGAATAGTGGAATATGGCTTGCGCGACAACATGCAAGGCCGCATCGTGGATGGCAAGGGTACCAACGAATTTCCTTTGACCGAAGGAGAACAGCCATTCCGCTCTCAAGAAGAACTATATAAAGAATATTACGAAGAAAACGAACATTTCACCGACTTGACCTCTGTTCCTGGTACAAACCCAACCGACTAAGGTGCATTGCCTATTCATGACGCGATGCCGTTTCTTCGTTATTAATTTACAGATTATCATCCATATAATTAACAATAAAATTTCAATACATATTATACCATGGCTTCTGAAAATAAAAAAAAGAAAAACGCCTACTATGCGGCTATCGACATAGGCTCAAATGCCGCACGTCTGCTCGTCAAACATTTGGACAAAGATGAAAATGGCGACCCTGACTTCATTAAGGATATTTTGTTGCGTGTCCCTTTAAGATTAGGATTTGACGTATTCAAATTAGGCCGAATCTCCGAAAAGAAAGAGAAAAACATTATAAGGCTCATGAAGGTATATAACAACCTCATGAAAATCTATGAAGTAGACAATTACAGGGCTTGTGCAACTTCGGCTATGCGCGATGCAAAAAACGGTGCCGACATCATCAAGAAAATAAAAAAAGAAACCGGGCTGGAAATTGAAATCATCGATGGGCAGGAAGAAGCTCAAATGGTGTATAACAATCACATCGAGTGCATGGAAGACCGTAACGGAAATTACATGTATGTCGACGTAGGCGGTGGTAGCACTGAAATCAACCTGCTGTCGCAAGGTCAACTCGTGTCAAGCCGTTCCTACAACATCGGCACGGTGAGAATCCTTAACGGAGCTGCAACCGACGACGAATGGCAGCGTCTGCGCGATGACATGGCGCAAGTTGCCAACGATTACAAGGGAACAAACATCATCGGGTCGGGTGGCAACATCAATAAGCTATACCGAATGCTTGATGACAGCCAAAAAGATAAAAAGCAGATGCGCATGCCTATCAACGAGCTGAAAAAGCTGCATGACAGCCTAAAAGCTTTGTCGGTGGAAGAACGCATGGAACAATTCAAGCTAAAACCCGACCGTGCCGACGTAATTGTGCCAGCCGGTGATATTTTCCTCACAATTGCCTCTATCATCAACGCTCAATACATTTATGTGCCTGTGATAGGTTTGGCCGATGGTATCATCGACAACATGTATGCTCAAGACAAGGCAAAAAAAGTTGCAAAATGAGAGGACTTTGCATTAAAAGATGTAGCAGATGTTCAATGCTGCTCGCGTAATGCTGAATTTGTTCTTTGAATAAGATTTTGGTGCCGCGATTGCCCCAGCCGGAGCCGCGGCATCTTCTTTTTCATAATTTACATGCACATATCCCATGCCCAATTCAGTTTCAAGCGCGAAATGCGACCCGAATTTAAACCTGTGGCCATAAACTATACCTGCCGAATACAGTCTGCCGTCATATCTGAAACGTTCAAGATTGCCACCTAACGGCTTCAATTCGCCTATGTCATAATCGCCATAACCGACATAAGCTCCTATATAATCATTTCCCGTCTCGTTGCCATTTACCCAATATTTGAGTGTCGCCATCAATGCCGTGTGCTTCAGACTGCCGAATCCGGGTTTCCAATAGTTTCCGCTATATGCCAACTCGGTCGACAACCATTTTCCGATAGTCGTTTCTAAAGCCAAATTAACCGATGTGGTTGCCAACAACAACGCATTTGTCTTTATGGCAAACCATCTGCATTGTCGTCGTTGCGCATTATTATCTTCATGCTTAGGAACTGCCATCACAGGAGTTATCGCAATATTTGCCGGCATGTCACCGTAATTAAATGGCAACATTTTTCCAGGCTCGGGAATTTCTCGCTCTTCTTTCTTTTCTTCTTCTTTGCGCGATGCTTCAGCGGCTGCCGCTCGTCGTTCTGCCTCCATTGCGGCAATTCTTCTTTTGCGTTCTTCTACTCTTTTTTTGTCTAAGAACACATAAAAACCTTCCCTCGATTCCTTGTAATTAAACTCAGTGCCTGCAAGCAACGCATCAAGTCGCTGCTCTATATTGCCGGTAGCAGGTACATCATTCACAATCACTTTGCCTGTCAGCGTTGGACTGTATGATATCATCACTCCAAACTCGGCAGAATATTTCTTTATGACCGACGACAACGTTGACTTCGCTTCCGCGCAAAACGACACACTCATCGCCAACAGGATAACATACGCTAATTTTTTCATCTTATTCTGCTTATTGTGACTTCCTCTCCCGACTTTTCATATTCAAAACCGCATGCGCCCAAAACCATGTCGAGCGACAAATCCTCGTCTTCGGGATAAATTATTCCGGTGTATTTTTCTCGCTGGCACAATTGCTTGTTGACGACAACTATACCAAATGCTTCTTCCATGTCTTCCACAACTTCGGTCAATAATGCCGCATCATAATAAATGGGGTTCGGTTCCTGTTCGACTATGTTTTTTTCCTCGATTTTATGCTCGGGTTTCTTCACTTCTCCGCGTGACATGACAGCTTCTTCTCCTTCAGTCAAAACGAGCGACAATCCTTCATCCGAAGCAGGTATAAGTTCCACCCTGCCGCTATGACACTTCACTTTCATGGAATCGGCATATACCGACACGTCAAACGTCGTACCCAATACCGACACGTCACCGACATCGGTTGTCACTATAAATCCATCGCCCTTGGTAACAGCAAATTGTGCCCATCCTGATTCAAGTTCAACCTTGCGACCTGTCACATGCCACATATAAGGACGATAACTAAGCATGCCATCATTGTTGAGCTTGACAATAGAACCGCATGGCAGTACTAATTGGCCATCGCTCATCTCCGAACCGATAACTGTTACTTCCTTTGTGACAAACATTATGCATGCCGCAATTATCACCACTGCGCAACAGGCATAAACGCGCATCATGCGCCACCGGCTTCTACGCCTAATCGCAACTCCTTCCTTCTTGCGACTCTCGGCTCGATCTTCGGCTATTATTTCGCCAAGTTCTTCCTTTCTTAAAAATATTTCATTTTTCAAAGGGAACTTATTTTTGTCAAATTTTATATCATCCATAAAAAGTCAAGCTACTCGACAAGTTCATAAACCATAAAATTCATTCAATCCCAACAACACCATCAATGTCGCATCTCCGAAGAAACTCATCAACTCTTTGTTGGATCGCAATCTCGTCAAAGCGTTATTTATTGTATTGTAAACTGTACGTTTGCTCACTCTCATTATATCGGATATTTCATCCGAGTCAAGTCCCTTGTAATAGCGCAAGTACAGCATCTCGCGCTGCTGGTGGCTCAATTTATCCAATTCTTGCTTGAAAATTTTCAAGCCCTCGATTTCCTGCTCGTCATTTATCAATCGGCTCTCCACGTCGGGTTCAAGCGTAAAATCATAATCCTTGCCATTATTCTCGTCAAGTTCGCTGGTTTTACGCAATGGACTACGTTGCAGCTCATTGAAAAGCAAGTTCTTCAATGCCCTGCACAGATAGGCTGCTATCGACTTCGGTGCGGATATTCTTTTACGTTTCTCAAATATATTTAAGAAAAGCGTTTGAATGGCATCCATGACAACAGCCTCGTTATCTATAATCTTCATTCCATAGCCATACAGCAATTCGCTGTACTCGTCATACAAGACCCTAAAGGCCGTTTCATTGCCGGCTTGAATCTCTTGCCATGAAATGTGCAATATCCCATTCATATTAGTTGACACACTCCTTGTAATATTTTACCATGTAATAATATCGGAATCAAACTCGTTTTTCCCGATATGGGTTTATTTCTGAAGCATTTTTTCGCATTAACTCGAATATCTAAAATATTCCTTCTATCTCTCTGAAAAATACATGCTTTTGTACAAATTTACAAAATTCATACGCCATTGCAAAAATCAAATATCATCCTAAAGCATAAAAAATAAAAAAATTTCATGTTTTCCCTTGGTAAAAAACAGCATGACATGTGTCTTGTTAATACAAGGAAGCAGATAATGGCCATCGTTAATCGGTGCATGCATGTCTCCTTCTTTCAATAACTCCGAATTAGATGTAATTGGATAACATATGTGTAGACGTTGATCTGATGAGAATCAGGTCAACGTTTTTTATTCCCATACTATACAGCATAACCTGGTTACATGTCGATTTGGAAAATTAGGTCTTGAATATTATATTTGACATAATCAATGTCTCGACTATGAAACTGGAACATGTAGCTATTTATGCGAAAGACCTTGAAGCCATGCGCACATTTTTCATGCGCTATTTCAATGCCACATCCAATGAAATGTATCACAACCCTCGCACGGGATTGCGCACCTACTTCCTGTCATTCGACGACGGAGCGCGACTGGAAATCATGTCACGTCCCGACATTGTGGCATGCGACGACGGCAACCTCCGCACAGGCTACGCACATGTATCATTCAGCACAGAAAGAAAAGAAGAAGTTGACCGATTGACAGAAACACTTCGCAACGACGGATACAACATAGTCAGCGGGCCGCGTACAACAGGCGACGGCTACTACGAAAGTTGCATTGAAGGTCCCGAAGGTTGCTTGATAGAAATTACAGAAACCGCGTCTGATTATAAGCGGCCAATCAAAATATGGCACAATATCGACACTAAATCATTTACTACAGTTTCTGTCAAAAAAGAATTCCACACACAAGTTGAATATCGTGACGGTCAATATTACACTGAAAAACATGTTTCTGAGTAAATCTTTGAATTTGAGGAACTATGCGACCCTTGCATTTCTGCTTTCATGAAATTATGGGTCAGATACCGCGATTTTACTTTGGAAATAACAGGCACAAACTTTAAATGGATAGAAGACATGATAAGTCGTTACGAGGAAATCTATGACAACCCGAGAACCGACCACCACCTGATTTATAAAAAACAACATGTGAAAGCCGTGCTATTTGAGTTCAATGGCTACACGGGGCTACATAAAGATTCCGAATGCAAATCAATCAAACAACAATTTGAAATCCTGTATAATACTGAAGATTTAACACCCGACTCTAATTACATCGGCGAAGTGCCACATCTGAAAAGATTTTTCCCGTCTTTCACTTTAAAAAAATCACATTAAACGTAGAATCTGTATTATGTCACACATACTTGGTACATTCTGACTTTTCATGGATTGAGGCAAAACATGACATACATGTTTAGACACCTACATTATGCTCTTTGACTATTTATTCTTCAAATTTGTAACAATTCAATCCCAAATCAGAATTATATGCACGCATTATAGGCTCTCCATAATCCTCCACTACAAACTCACCAGCACCATTCAACGTCGCAGCAAGCAAATGGCCGGCCAATGCAGAATAATCGCTTCTCCCTACAGTTACATGCAAATGCAAATATACATTTCCATCCATTGTTGATATGTTACCTGTGAGATTGGATATCTCCATCTGCTCGTAAAATCTCTTATCCACATAAGCTTTAGTCTCGGGATTGAAGAAACGCAGTGTCAATTCATCAATTGCCCCAATTCCGCTGATTGTGCCGGAATTAATGCCTTTCTCCTCGCAAAAGGCCATTAAAGCGCTTACTATTTCCGTATGATTGTCCACACTGACAATATACCTGTCTCCAAATCTTTTATAAGAATACATGTTTTTTACCTGTGTTTCATGCCACCACCTAAACAGGTCCGATGCAGCATGGTTATAAGTTTTTTATGATGTCGCTCCAAAAATCTGTTATTTTAATTCGCGCAATAACAAATTCCGGCTCTAAAGTAACAAATTTATCCTTACAGCACAAGCATGAGAACCGTTACCGTCCTTTGAAACCAACGCCATTGTTGTCATATTTACTCTGAACATCAATTGTAGAGACGCGAATTCATCGCGTCTCCAATAAAGCCGGTCGTACATCCCATCCCTGCGTCCCCGGCATAAATACCCGACGTTATCCAAACATTCCCGTCCCCCTGGACATTAAAATTCACCGCCGCCACCCACCGGGGTTTGCAACCGGCGTCCTTGTGCCGCCCACCGGGACACGGGGCTTTGCGGCCGGGCGCAAAAAAAAGGGAGAGGTCCTTGAACTTGCGTTCCCGGACCTCTCCTCTTCATTAGTGGGGCGGCGACCTGCTCTCCCGC
>CALUMG010000003.1 GCA_944321705.1 uncultured Muribaculaceae bacterium
CGTGTGTTCGACCCATTGACTTCCGCCCTGACCAATTTCACAGAGTTCCGATACTTTTCCATTGCAGGAGGACGTATTCTTTCCTTAATGAACGAGCCGGAAATGAAAGGAGAACGGCAATCCCCGGCGGCAGGCGACATCCGGTTTGAGCACGTATCGTTTGCCTATCAGGACAAGGAAGTGCTGCACGACATAACCGTCACGCTCCCCAAAAATTCCTTGACGGCTCTTGTAGGCCCTTCGGGTAGTGGGAAAAGCACCGTGATGAAACTTTGCGCCCGTTTCTACGACCCACAGCAGGGACGCATCTTCTTTGGCGGTATGCCGATGGACGAAATAGCCCCCGAAAGCCTGATGAGTCATATCTCTATGGTGTTCCAAGATGTCTATCTGTTTCAAGACACCATACGCAACAACATCCGTTTCGGCAAGACCGATGCAACGGACGAGGAAATCATTGCCGCCGCCAAGAAAGCCTGTTGCCACGACTTCATCATGCGCTTGCCGCAAGGCTACGACACGATGGTGGGCGAAGGAGGTTGTACCTTGTCCGGAGGCGAGAAACAGCGCATATCCATCGCCCGCGCCATACTGAAAGACGCGCCTGTTATCCTATTGGACGAAGCGACCGCCTCGCTCGACCCAGAAAATGAAGTAGAGGTACAAAAGGCCATCGACTCTTTGATTAAAGGACGTACTGTCATTGCTATTGCCCACAGGCTCAAAACAATCAAGGATGCCGACCGGATAATCGTTTTGGATAATGGGCGGATAAAGGAAGAAGGCACACACGATGAGCTTATTCGAAAAGAAGGACTCTATGCCCATTTGTGGAATATACAGGAAAGTATTTCGGGGTGGAAACTGTAAAAGTGTTATAAAACAACGCAATATAATGGATGTCTGTTTTTCTTAATGGAACAGACATCCATTTCAAACATCAGGTTATAAATGAATTTACAGAATAAGGTATTAGGTGGGTATATCTTTTTAATCGTGCTTATAAGTTTTATGGCATCGCTACTTTCAGCCACATGCACTTTCCCCGTGTTTTTCCTTAACTTCCTAATACCCAACTTCTATTGCGTTAATCTACCGAAATTCGGCAAATTTTCCATAGATTTATTAATTTTGCACAGGAATTACAACTGACTGGAAAATTGGAAGATTATTTGAGCGAACTGAATGACAGGCAACGCGAGGCTGTGTGCTATCTTGACGGGCCGCAACTCGTCATAGCAGGTGCCGGCTCGGGGAAAACACGCGTCTTGACATATAAAATAGCATACCTGCTCAACAACGGATACAAATCTTATAATATCCTTGCACTTACCTTTACAAACAAAGCCGCACGGGAAATGAAAGAGCGTATCCGCACACTGGTAGGCGAAGATGTCGCTTCCGAGCTATGGATGGGAACTTTCCACTCCATGTTTTTGCGTATTCTCAGGATAAATTCTGACCGCATAGGTTTCAAGCACGACTTCACCATATATGACACTACCGACTCCAAGTCGCTCATAAAGACAATCATACGCGACATGCAGCTCGATGAGAAACTGTACACTCCCGCCGAAGTCCATTCACGCATATCGGCAATGAAAAACTCATTGATTTCTCCTGCCGACTATGAAGCCGACAACGACATGCGTGTCGCCGACAGCCGTGCAAGACGTCCAATGATGTATGCCCTGTACAAAGCCTACTGGAACCGTTGCCGCATAGCCGGGGCAATGGACTTTGACGACCTGCTGTTCTACACCAACATTCTGTTTCGCGACAATCCCGACCTGCTTGAAAAATACAGGGAAAGATTCAAGTACATCCTTGTCGACGAGTATCAAGACACTAATTTTGCCCAGCACCTCATCGTTTCGCAGCTCGGCAAACAGCATGGGCACATATGCGTGGTGGGAGACGATGCCCAAAGCATATATTCATTCCGCGGAGCCAACGTGGCAAACATCTTGAACTTGAACAAATATTACGACAACTTGCGCATCTTCAAGCTCGAGCAAAATTACCGCTCTACCCAGACCATAATCGATGCTGCAAACAGCCTTATTGAAAAGAATACCCAACAAATAAAAAAACATATTTTCTCGGAAAACTCACGAGGGAACAAAATATCTGTGCTGCAAGCATATTCCGACTTTGAAGAAGGATACCTTGTCGCTAACCAAATCATCAATCTACGAGCAAGGCGGGGTGACGGGTTTGACGAATTTGCAATATTGTACCGCACAAACGCTCAATCGCGCATCCTTGAAGAGGCTTTGCGTAAACGCAACATTCCTTATCGCATATATGGAGGACAATCTTTCTACCAGCGAAAGGAAATAAAAGATGCCATCTCCTATTTCAGGCTCGTTATCAATCCCGACGATGATGAAGCTTTGCGTCGCATCATAAACTATCCTGCACGCGGCATCGGAGAGAGCACCATGGCCAAGCTCACACTCTCTTCGATAAAAAACAACGTGAGTCTGTGGAACGTGATAAATGCCCTCGACAAATATGACACAGGCGTGAACGCTGGTACTCGGAAGAAGTTGGAAGCATTTGCCTCGTTCATGGCTCCGTTCATCAAAGACAATGCCGACGGCATGACCGCCGACAAGCTCGGACAGGAAATAATGAACGGGACAAAACTGATTTCTATGCTGGAAAGCGAGAAAACGCCCGAAAACATTAGCCGAAAAGAAAACCTCTTGGAATTGCTGAACAGCCTCGACGAATATGTCAGGACAAAAATCGAGGAAGGTGCTGATAATGTAACCATGGCAAACTTCCTTGGAGAAATTGCATTGCAAACCGACCAAGACACCAATGCCGATGATTCGGGCAATGCCGTTACACTGATGACCGTGCATGCGGCAAAAGGTCTTGAATTCAACAACGTCATCATAGTGGGCGTGGAAGAAGACTTGTTCCCTTCATCCATGAGCCGGGACTCGATTGCCGAAATTGAGGAGGAACGACGATTGCTGTATGTGGCAATCACGCGGGCCAGGTCGACTTGCACTATCACCTATGCCCGCTCACGTTACAAAAACGGACAAACCAAGACTTGCACAATGAGCCGCTTCATCAAAGACATAGACCCTCAATTTTTGTCGATGACGCAATCATCGGGGATGTCAAGCGGAAGCTACGACTTCAACAAGTCGCGCGATGAATGGAACACACGCTACTTGCGTCAGGAAAGCAACAATGCGATGCATGCCGGCTCATCATCGACAAGCAATGGCAACCTGTTCCAGAAACGGATATCAACACCACCGATGAGCAAACCGGCCTCTTCAAGTCCCAATACGGGAGATTTTACACTTCACTCTACCGACGAATTGTGTTCAGGCATGAAAATTGAACATTCTCGTTTTGGATTCGGGACTATCAACAATATTGAAGCCTCGGGTGCTGACACAAAAATAACTGTCGATTTTGGCAATGTTGGCACAAAGTCATTAATTTTAAAATTCGCACGTTTCAAAATATTAAAAACAGAATAATATATGAACAAGATTGTCGACATAAAAGAGTATCCTACACCATACTATATAGTATATGAATCGAAACTGCGCCGAAATCTTGAACTCATCAAGTCGGTTACTGACAGAGCCGGCGTGACCATAATAATGGCTTTCAAAGCAAATGCTCTGTGGAAGACTTTCCCTGTCATGCGTGAATATGACGTGGCTTCTACTGCAAGCTCCTTGAACGAAATGTGGCTTGCCAATGAGGAATTAGGGAAACTCGCCCATTCCTATTGTCCTGCTTACACCGAAAGCACAATATATAAATACCTGCAAGGAAGCTCACACATAACTTTCAACAGCCTGGAGCAATGCAACAGGTTCAAGCCCCATGTGGACAAATTCAATGACGGCGACAAAGGGCACACGGTGAGTTGCGGCTTGCGCATCAACCCCATGTGCTCGGTCATTGAAACCGACATATACAATCCTTGCCGACCGGGATCGAGATTTGGAGTGACAGCCGACAAGATTTCACAACTGCCCCAGTGGATTGAAGGCTTCCACTTCCATGCATTGTGCGAATCAACTTCCTACGACCTCGAAAAAGTACTTACTGCCGTGGAAGAGCAATTCGGACAATACCTGCCACGCCTCAAGTGGCTCAACATGGGTGGCGGCCATCTCATGACTCGGAAAGGATATGATGTGGAACACCTGATAAAGATTCTCAAAGAATTCAAATTGCGGCATCCTAATCTTGAACTGATTCTTGAACCGGGAAGCGCGTTCACTTGGCGCACGGGCGACCTCATTGCTTCTGTCGTGGACATTGTGGAAAACAACGGCGTAAAGACGGCAATTGCCGATGTGTCGTTTGCATGCCACATGCCCGACTGCCTCGAAATGCCCTATAAGCCGGCAATCACCGAGTCTCTACCCGATGTCGACAATGCAAAACCTACCTACCGCATAGGCGGCAATTCATGCCTTAGCGGTGACTTCGTAGGCGATTGGAGCTTCTCCGAGCCTTTAAAAGAAAGCGACCGCCTCACTTTTGAGGACATGAACCATTACACCACGGTAAAGACCAACATGTTCAACGGCATCCAGCATCCGTCAATCCTGTTTGCCCGATGCGACGGCTCCGTGGAACTGTTGCGTGAATTCACCTACGAAGATTACAAGACTCGCATGAGTTGAAAAAACTAAAAAGCTCATGAACGAGAAGCGATACACGGTACTGGATTTATTTTGCGGATGTGGTGGAATGTCCACAGGCTTTGAAAGCGCAGGGTATGACATATTATTAGGAATAGATATATGGAAAGATGCCTTGATTACATTCCAAAATAATCATAGAAACAGCCGAATTTTATGTGCTGACATATCAAATATCTCAGGCAATGATGTGGAAAATATCATTGGCAACAATACTATTGATGTAATTATTGGCGGTCCTCCATGCCAAGGGTTCTCAATCGCAGGGAAACGAATGTTAGATGACGAACGTAACAAACTATACAAGGGGTTCGTCCGCATGGTTGCTTATTTCAAACCTCGTGCATTTGTTTTAGAAAACGTACCGAATATATTTTCTATCGGAAATGGAATTATCAAAGAAAATATAATACAAGAATTTGAGAATTTAGGCTATAATGTGAGTACAAAAATACTAATAGCATCTGATTATGGAGTTCCACAAAATAGACGCCGAGCGATATTTATTGGATTAAGAAACGGCATATTCAATTTTGAAGAATTGCCTACAGTAGACCATAAAGTATCCACAGCCGAAGCAATTGACGACCTACCTGAAATATCTTTGCCTGATGGGAATCCATACACAATTAAGCCAAATAGTGAATTCCAAACTTTGATAAGGGAAAAAAGCTGTGGTATATGGAACCATCAAACAACCAATCACAATGAACAAACTACAAAAATAATAGCATTGGTTCCTGACGGAGGAAATTACAAAGATTTACCTGCCAATCTACAAAATACCCGTAAGGTGCACATTGCATGGACTCGTTTAAATAGTAAAAAGCCCAGTATTACGATAGATACTGGACATAGACATCACTTTCATTATAAATGGAATCGGATACCTACTGTTAGAGAATGTGCAAGAATTCAATCTTTTCCCGATAATTATATATTCTCTTGTAGTAAAACGAGTCAATATAAACAAGTAGGCAATGCCGTTCCTCCTATTATGGCTCAAGCAATAGCAAATCATCTGAAAAAGTTATTATGAAAACTGAATCAAAATTTTATCAAATTCCTGAAAAATACTGGTATCGCATTCATTTTGTACGACCTCGCTTTAAAAGTAATATTGAAAATGTATTACTTTACATGGCCAATGAGTGTTGCAGGATACCTAAATGCTCTTGCGAGGAATACAGGAAACGTTTTTATAATGCTATAAGAATGTTTCCCGGCAACATAGACGCAACAAATAAAACTTTACATAATTGGAGAACTGAAATTCCTGCGTTGTTTGGTTTTTACACGGAAAATAAAAAAACCGACATAACAGAAACTTCAAAAATGGCAATTTTTTTACATGAGAACCAAGATTTAACACAATTTCTTAGATTATTCCTGTATTCTTTCCAATTCCCAGGAGGACATCTTAAACCACAAGATTTAAAAGATATCATAGAAAAGAACATAAGATTTAAACCGGCCAAAACAATAATCAAAGTTTTAATGGCTGGGAATAATATCCTTAGTTCCCAGAATACTGCAAAGGAAATGTCTATTACGGCTGAAGAAGCCACTTACTGCATTTTCAATGACGTGCGAGTGACAAGTGGATTGGTTTCAGCCGAAACAATCGCTAAAACCATTTTGGAAAATAGGAAATCTAAAATAAAATATTACAATCCTGACGATTTTAAAGTGCTGTCATTAACAGGAAAGGCCCGATCAAAAGGAGACATTACAAGATATGCAGGAGATATCCTTGACTACATGGAAATAGCCAACTTATTAGAAAAACGACACGGATATTTTTCATTAAAAGGGAATGAAACATCCGCATTGAATCTATTTATTGAAGACACAACATGGTTTAATGGATACGATTCTTTTTATGGTAAAAATCATATTGAGACTTCTGAATTATCAAAAATTGAACCATCATGGTTTAATTATGTAAATGATTCCATGAATCCTCAGCTTTTCAAAACAAGCATTCCTACAATTTTAACAGAGAACAATGAAATAAATGTTATTTTGGATGAAAGAATAAAAGCCGTCGTTTATTCCACAGAAAAAACAACAAAAGACATAGGAACTCTTGGTGAAGCAATTATATGCAGCCATGAAAAAATGCGTCTTAAAATAAACGGCTATGAAGATTTTGTCCGTTTAGTGCAAATAGTAGACAGTCCTTCTTATCATCCTGGATTTGACATTGACAGCTATGAAGCTGATGGCACTGAAGATCATCGCTACATTGAAGTAAAAACCACTATCAGCAAACAAAAAGTACAAATATATGGATTCCACATGTCAACTAACGAATGGCGCGTGGCAAATACAATCCAAGAACATTATTGCGTATACAGGTTAATGCTTAGCGAGCATGAGAGAACGTTGTTCATACTTAGGAATCCGGTTAAATTATATAAAACCGATAAAATTGATGCTGAGCCTCGTGATGGCATGGATATTACATTCTCTTCAAATGATTTTCAACCATCAGAATTATTGACATGGAAAAAATAAAAGTCGCCTCTATTTTTTGTGGATGCGGTGGTATGGATCTTGGAGTCTTGGGTGGTTTTTCCTACTTAGATAAAGTATTTGCTGAAAATCCATTTGAAATTGTGTATTCTATTGACAATGATCCATATTGCACAAAAATATATAATGATAATTTTGTTCACAAATGCATTGTAAAAGATGTACGCGACATAAATATTAGCGAAATACCTGATTTTGACATGCTGATTGGAGGCTTTCCATGCCAATCATTCTCAATATCTGCACAAAATCCTCCTCGTTTAGGATATAAGGATGAACGTGGAATGCTATTCTTTGAAA
The DNA here is from genome assembly GCA_944321705.1 of uncultured Muribaculaceae bacterium. GTDB lineage: Bacteria > Bacteroidota > Bacteroidia > Bacteroidales > Muribaculaceae > Avimuribaculum. The sequence goes on from CALUMG010000003.1 coordinate 7,536, forward strand.
TGGTTAAAATCTTAAAAGAACGTAAACCTCGATTCTTTATCGCAGAGAATGTGAAAGGCATAATGTCAGCAAATAAAAAGAAGGCATTTCCCATGATCCTGAAAGAATTCGAAGATGCCGGATACAATGTAACCTATAAGCTTCTAAATTCTTTTGCATTTGGAGTACCCCAAAAAAGAGAACGCGTTATAATAGTTGGTTTCAAAAATTTCACAGACTTCATGCACTTCAATTTTCCGAATCCGATAAAATCTTCTAACAGAAAAGTTCTAAAGGATGTTATTATTGAAGATGAAAATTGTAATGAGAATTTATTTTTCAGCGACAAAGCCGTTGCTGGAATGATGTCAGTAAGAGAAAAAATGAACAAAGGTCGTGTTATGAATCTTGATGAACCGTGCAACACAATTAGCGCGCATTTGGCAAAAGTAAGTTTAAACAGTACAGATCCAGTGTTCATGTTCAACGGGCGATACCGACGTTTCTCCACACGCGAAGCAGCGAGAATCCAATCATTTCCCGACTCTTTCAAATTAAATTCAGTTTCTCAATTGCGTCAATATCGAGCTATAGGCAACGCCGTTCCGCCTGTATTAATGTGGCACATCATAAGATCCTTTGTGCCTTATATTTCCTCATAAATTAGTATTCCACAAATTTGTTCAAGTATTGCTGATAGCGTCTGAATTCATTAATTTTGAAACTGAAAAAGAATCGGTTTACTCATTTATTGATAACTTCACATAGTATGAAACATAGCACTGCCTTATGGAAATGGACATTGCTGCTTGTGTCCGGGTTCATCCTGTTTCTGTTTTTGTCTCAGATTTCTCCTGCCATTGGCAGCCTCAGCAATAATTTGCCGGTCAAGTCGACACTGCTGTTTGCTGGCGGATTATGCATTTTGGGCTTATACGTTATTCTTGTGAAACTCTTTGAAAAAAGGCACGTTTCGGAATTAAACGTCAGTCGGGCTTTACCTGATTTGCTAACAGGATTTGCCATAGGGGCAGTTTTTATTGCCGGTGTTATTTTTATACTGGCACTAATTGGCTGTTACAAAATAGATTCAATCGAGATTGATTGGGGAGCAATGCTTCTTGACTTTAGCGTATTGTTTTTAGTCGCTGTAAATGAAGAGATTATTTTCAGAGGTATAGTCTTCAGAATGATAAAAGAGCGATTCAATATTACTGTAGCATTCATCATATCCTCATTGTCATTCGGATTAATGCACCTGTGGAATGTCGATATGTGGACTGCCATTGCCATCTCGGCCGAAGCCGGATTCATGCTGGCAGCGGCATACAACCTGCGAAACAACCTGTGGATTCCGATAGGCATTCACTGGGCTTGGAATTTTATGTCCTCTACCGTTTTCGGCTTAGTGGTTTCAGGCACGTCAATAAAAGAATATAGCTTGATTGTTCCCGAGATAAGCGGACCGTATATATTGAACGGAGGCAGCAACGGTTTTGAAGGTTCTATCGTCACTTGCATTTGCGGAATATTAATCGGTTTTGTCCTATTATATTATAGTAGAAAATCCCACAGCACAGGCAAGTGTTAGGCTCTCATCGATAAATCATTGCATTAACGATAATTTATCATGCTCATCTCCACAAGAAAATGGATGCGCGCATTACAATAGTACAAGAACATGCTATTGCACATTGCATTTGAATTAATTAATTTTACAGCCAAAATTGGCTAACTTATTTATATTGATATGAACATCAAAGAAATCTGCAAAGACGTTTTTTATGTTGGGGTAAACGACCGCACTACGACCCGTTTCGAGGGCCTGTGGCCTCTGCCTCTGGGCGTGAGCTACAACTCCTACATCGTCAAAGGTGAAAAGGTAGCTCTTATCGACACCGTGCATGTTTCTCAATGCATGAAATTCTTAGGAAACATTGAAAACTTAATCGGGAACGCCAAAATCGATTACTTGATAATAAACCACATGGAACCCGACCATTCCGGCTCCATCCAATTCATAAAGACGAAATTCCCCGAAATGAAAATCATCGGCAACGCCAAGACCGCTGCCATGATAAAAGGTTACTACGGCCTCACCGACGATGTGATTACAGTTGCCGATGGCGAAACTGTAGACCTTGGGAACGGCAAGACTTTGAAATTCGTTTTCACACCCATGGTACACTGGCCCGAGACGATGATGACGCTCGTGGAAGACAACGGCGTGCTATTCAGCGGCGATGCTTTCGGATGCTTCGGAGCACTCAACGGCGGCATCGTGGATTGCGAAATGGATACTTCTGCTTATTTCCCTGAAATGTACCGCTACTATTCCAACATCGTTGCCAAGTACGGCCAATTCGTGCAAAAAGCCTTGGCCCGTTTCAACGATGTCAAAATAAATTACATTTGCAGCACCCACGGCCCGGTATGGCACGATGAAATATCCAAAGTGATTGGAATATACGACCGTCTGAGCAAGTATGAAGCCGAAAAAGGTGTCGTGATTGCCTATGCCTCGATGTATGGCAACACCGAAGAGCTGGCCGAAGCCATTGCAAGCGAATTGAGCCGCAACGGAATAAAAAATATCAAGATGCACAACCTGTCTTATTCCGACATGTCGTTCGTGCTTGCCGATATCTGCCGTTACAAAGGTCTCATAATCGGAGGTCCGACCTATTCAAACGGATTGTTCCCCGAAGTCGAAAAACTGCTCAACGCCATAAAAGTGCGCGAATTAAAGAACCGATATTTCGGATATTTCGGTTCGGGCACTTGGGCTCCTGTCGTGACAAAACATATCAAGGCTACAGCAGAGAATCTTGATGTCGAAGTAGTAGGAACGCCTTTCGACATGAAACAATCAGCCACCTCGGCCGACATCGACAATTGCTGTGCCTTGGCTCAAGCCATGGCCGCCAAGCTGAACGAAGAATAACCTGTTTTTAAAATACTACATGCAATGCCGGTGAGCTTAATGCCCCCGGCATTCTTTTTATATTGCCCAATCAATAAACCATCAAACTTCGCCATTTGTTATCCACATGTTTCTACATTAACGCATGCGAATCAATAAATTATTTATTGACCTAAAAACCTTTTATCCCTTAAATATTAGTATTTTTGTAATACTTGAAAAGAAAAACGATTCCATTATTAAAAAAACAAAGATGTGATGCTCTCATATCTCACACATGAATTACCATTAAAAATGAAAAAAATAAATTTAATCCTCGGCATTACATCATGTTGCCTTTTTATCAACTCATGTAACAATGCCCGAACCTCCGGCAGCACGACAATTGGATCTGATGATGACTCCATCGTTGACGTAGACTCTGTTTATTATGACAAACTGGAAAAAGAAGACGAATGCGACGGTCTGTTCACATGGTATCGATATTGGGTCGGCAATAAAGTCGGAGCACTCGACAAAAACAAGAACATTCTAATACCTGCCGATTATGACGGCATCGGATGTGATTATGATGAACATATTTTTACCGTTACCGACTCGGATGGGAATTGGGGCAGATATTACTTAAACGGAGAACTTTTCATAAGTTCTTCCAGAGGATACAAAGGCATTATGAAGGTCGATATTTCAAAAGGACGATATTATTACAGTGTCTACGACACGGAAAACGGAACAAACGGAATAGTCGACAAAGACGGAAATGAAATTTTGCCACAAAAATATAATAACATTTGGCATACGGAAGAATATGCCGACGAAGAAATTGATTCCGACTACGACATCAATTCTTTTGTAATCGCAGATGGTGATGATGAGTGGCTGATGTATATCTACATTGACGACAACGGACGCATTTACCGTTTTCCTGAACCTGAATGGACAAGGATATACCGTTCGGCCAAAGATTATTCCCAAAGAATACAAGTAAGGAAATATACAGATTACATGTATGTAGGCCGACGCAAATTCAAGGCAAGTGGATACATCGACGGGAATAAGGTTTATTCTCGAAACACGAAATATGACGATGGCATTTACAGCGAATCCTACTATTTCAATGGCAACCGCCTTGTTTTTGAATCAGATGGTTACAAAAGAGACTTTTACCTCGAGCGAGATTTTTCAATAGACGATTATGTCCCACAAAGGAACAACACTTATCACGATTCTTACATAGGTGCAGACAGCCAGAATGAGCCATCACCCGATGGATATGGCAATAATAATTATTATAATGAGAGTCCTCTTGAATACGACCAGCCAATCGAAAACGCTCCAAATCGGTATAGATGCCGTGCGTGCTCGCAAAGTGGGACATGTCCCGTGTGCAACGGCTCCGGACAACAACTTAGTGAATTGAGCATCGTCACCGACGATCCAGTATATAAAAAATGCAGGCACTGCAAAGGAACAGGCCGTTGCCCTGCATGTGGCGGAGACGGATGGATTGATGAGGGAATAGATTTTTAATTATAAGAAAAAAGAAAGCGTTGATTCCAATCATTTGATTGATAATCAACGCTTTTACTGTCGGGGTACCAAGATTCGAACTTGGGACCCCCTGCTCCCAAAGCAGGTGCGCTAACCGGACTGCGCTACACCCCGAAAACAATTACCCGATACTTCGGCTCGACTGCAAATGCAAATCTTTTCTTGTCGGGGTACCAAGATTCGAACTTGGGACCCCCTGCTCCCAAAGCAGGTGCGCTAACCGGACTGCGCTACACCCCGAGATGATTGCACCCGTATCGCGTAATTGCGGTGCAAAGTTACTGCAACTTTTTTAATTTACAAGCTTTTTTCGGATAAAATTTTGTTTATTTTTAGAATTCTATTGCCTAACTTTGTCTTAGTGCCCGATTAAAAGGAACTCTAACGAGTTCCATTGACGCCGGGGCTTGTTTTTCACACAAATCAACGAACAACCTGAAAACATATGAACCGCATTGGCAAATTATATTTCCGCTATGGCACAATGGGCTCGGCTAAAACCGCCATGTTGCTGACTACCGCTTACAATTTCGAAGAACGCGGAATGGAATACTTGTGCCTTAAACCCATAATCGACAACCGTGAATCGGACAACGTGATAAGATCTCGGATAGGAATTGAGCGCAAATGCTTATGGATATACCCCGACAGCGACCTGTATGAACTCGCAAAAAAGATATTTGAAGAAACACTCGTCGTGAAAGACTGGATTCTCATCGACGAAGCACAATTCCTGACCACGGCGCAGGTCGACCAACTGGCACGCGTAGTGGACGACTATGGCAGCAATGTAGTGTGCTACGGATTGCGTACCGACTTCCAAACACACCTCTTTGAAGGTTCTAAAAGACTATTTGAAATTGCCGACACAATAGATGAAATAAAAAGCACATGCTCTTGCGGACGAAAAACCATAGTGAACGCACGCATCGACAAGGAAGGCAACATCGTGACCGATGGCGACCAAGTAGAGATAGGGGGCAATGACAAATATGTGGCTCTATGCCGTAACTGCTGGCGCAACAGGCGCATTGAATCAGCCGAAAGAAACGCATTGAAATTCCAACCCGAATGAAAATCACGCCAAATAGTGACATAAACGAAAAAGCCGGAAATGACTCCATAACGTCAAATCCGGCTTCTTTATATTATTGCAAGTAATATGCGTCTTACTTAGTCACCGTAGCATTTGCTTCAGCTTCGGAAACTCCTGCAAGTTCAGGATCAATCAATATACGACCGCAATATTCACATACGATAACCTTCTTGTGCATTTTTATTTCCATTTGCCTTTGAGGCGGAATGCGGTTAAAGCAACCACCACAGGCATTACGTTGGATATACACTATGCCAAGGCCGTTGCGCGCGCTTTTGCGTATGCGCTTGAAAGCGGTAAGCAATCGAGGCTCTATCTTCACTTCAAGTTTCTTTGCCTGTTCACGCAATTTTTCCTCATCTTGCTTAGTTTCAGAAACTATTTCGCTCAACTCGCCTTTCTTTTCAGCAAGTATATGATTTTTGTCAGCAAGATTCTCTTCGGCTGCAGCCACATCGGCATTTTTCTGTTCCTCTTGCTTTGAGAACTCGCTTATGCGTTTTTCGGCAAGTTCTATGTTCAAGTGTTCATATTCAATTTCCTTCGTTAGGAAATCATATTCCTTGTTATTCCGCACATTATCCTGCTGCGCAGTATATTTTTCTATACGAGCGTTGGCTTCCTCAATGTCGCGCTTTTGCTTCGACACGTCCTCTTTCAATTGTTCTATATCGTTTTTATAGTTTTGAATGCGCGTCTGAAGCCCGGCAACCTCATCTTCAAGATCCTGCACTTCAAGCGGCAACTCGCCCCTGATTGTCTTTATGCGGTCAACTTCCGACAAGATTGTCTGAAGCTGGTAAAGCGTCCTCAGGCGCTCTTCGACTGTCAATTCTTTTTCTTGTTTTGTCTTTTCAGTAGCCATAGCTTATAAAAAACTTATTGGATTTTTTTCAAATTCAGCGTAATAGGTTGCAAAGTTAGGAAATTTTTTCTTAATTATATCATAAAAAATCCCTTTTGTGCATTCCTCACTCTCATAATGGCCTATATTGGCTATTACGATTCTATCATTATAACTTGTGAAATCATGATATTTCAAGTCTCCGCACATGTAGATGTCGGCACCGTTCCTTATCGCATCGGGAATAAACTCGCCACCGGCACCTCCGCACAAAGCGACTTTTCTCACGATTGAATCAAGATTGCCGCTGCAAGGCACAGCCGCGATGTTCAACACACTTTTCACATGCGCTATGAAGTCGGCAGCCTTGACCGCATCAACCTCTCCCACTATGCCAAGACCTGTGCGTTGCTTGTTTTCGACTTTGAAAAGGTCATAAGCAGGTTCTTCATAAGGATGAGCATCAAGCATGGCCGATACCACCCTTCCTGTGATGGAGACTGGAAATACAACCTCGACCCGCACCTCGGCTTCCTCATGCTGCTCGCCAACGTTCCCGGCAAACGGATTGGCTCCATCGACAGGACGATATGTCCCGGTTCCGTTCATGCGATAAGCACACCGGTCATAGTTACCAATGTGCCCTGCACCTGCTTGCCACATTGCTTCGTTGACGGCATCGACATAGGCAACAGGCACAAAAACGACAAGTTTCATCACCTGTCCCGATTGAGGAACAAGCACACGCACATTTCTCAACCCTAGTTTCTCGGCATCGCGCCACGACACGCCGCCCACGGCACTGTCCATATTTGTGTGTGCCGAATATATGGTTATGCCATTGCGCAATGCCTTGACAACGATGCGTTCCACGGGAGTAGCACCCACAATGCGTTTCAATCCTTTGAACAACAGTGGGTGGTGCGAAATTACAAGATTAACACCCTTTGCCACAGCCTCGTCCACTACCTTCTCCGTGACATCAACACACAATATCGCGCCTGTCGCTTCATTGTCGACATCGCCAACTTGCACGCCGGCATTGTCCCAACTTTCTTGTAGGCAAAGTGGGGCAAAATCTTCAATTGCCGATATTATTTCCTTTATTTTCATCTGACGCCGGTTTATCATAAACAAAGCGGTACCAAGGCATAAATTACTGGCACCGCTTTGAATTTTACCATGATATCATTTGTTCTTTTCTTTCTCAATCCTTTCGGCATCGACCTTTATGTACAACTCGTCGAGTTGTTCTTGATCGAGCGCGCTCGGAGCGTCGTTCATCATGTCTCGGCCGGAATTGTTCTTTGGGAACGCGATAGTATCGCGTATGCTGTCGAGACCGGCAACCATCGACACAAAGCGGTCAAATCCGAATGCCAATCCTGCATGAGGCGGTGCTCCATACTTGAATGCCTCCATCAAGAAGCCGAATTGCTCTTGTGCACGTTCTTCGGTGAATCCGAGCAATTCAAACATCTTGTCTTGCAACTTCGGATCATGGATACGGATGCTGCCTCCTCCAAGTTCTACGCCATTCACTACCATGTCGTATGCGTTGGCTCTTACATTGCCGGTATCGCTGTCGAGCAATGGAATATCCTCATCTTTGGGCTTGGTAAACGGATGGTGCATTGCATAGTAGCGTTGAGTCTCTTCATCCCACTCAAACATCGGGAAATCAATTACCCACAACGGAGCAAACACGTTCTTATCCCTCAATCCTAGGCGATTGCCCATTTCAAGTCGCAATTCGTTCAACGCCTTGCGTGTAGGCATTGTCTTGCCGGCAAGAATCAAAATCAAGTCTCCCGGCTTGGCTTCGCAACGTTCTGCCCATTGCTTCAAATCGGCATCGCTATAGAACTTGCCTACGCTACTCTTGAAGCTGCCGTCATTTTCAACTTTTACCCAAACAAGGCCTTTGGCACCTATTTGAGGACGTTTAACAAAATCGGTCAACTCATCGAGCTGCTTTCTTGTGTAACCGGCGCATCCCGTAGCGCAGATGGCTCCTACATACTCGGCACTGTCGAATACTGCGAAATTCTTGTCTTCGGTCAAGTCTTTCAACTCAACAAATCGCATTCCGAAGCGTATATCGGGCTTGTCGCTGCCATAGTACTTCATGGCATCGGCCCACGTCATGCGAGGGAACGGCTCGTTGAATTCTATGTTTCTCACATACTTGAATATGTGTTTTACAAGTCCTTCAAACATCTGAAGCACGTCTTCCTGTTCTACGAAAGACATTTCACAGTCGATTTGCGTGAACTCAGGCTGACGGTCGGCCCTCAAATCCTCATCCCTGAAGCACTTTGCAATCTGGAAGTAACGGTCAAAGCCTGCCACCATCAACAATTGCTTGTAAAGTTGCGGAGACTGAGGCAATGCATAGAATTGCCCCGGATTCATGCGCGACGGAACGACGAAATCGCGTGCGCCTTCGGGTGTAGACTTCACAAGTATCGGAGTTTCTACTTCAAGGAAACCGTTTTCATCAAGATACTTACGCAATTCAAATGCCATGCGGTGACGCAACTCAAGGTTGCGGCGCACTGCCCCACGGCGCAAGTCGAGATACCTGAACTGCATACGCAAGTCGTCGCCACCGTCCGAGTTGTCCTCGATTGTGAACGGTGGAATCTCGCTCTTGTTCAAGATATTCAGTTCCTTCGCAATTATTTCTATGTCACCAGTAGGTATATTATTGTTTTTGCTCGAACGCTCGGCAACCGTTCCCGTAATTTGAACGACATATTCGCGTCCCAAATGATTGGCTTTGTCGCACAATTCGGCATCAACTTCGTTATTGAACACTATCTGCGTAATTCCATAACGGTCGCGCATGTCGACAAAAGTCATTCCGCCGAGCTTGCGGGTGCGCTGCACCCAACCGGCCAATGTCACTACTTCGCCGACATTAGCCATGCGAAGCTCTCCACAAGTCTTAGTCCTGTACATATTCTAACACATAATTTCGACCTCACCAAGCGGCAAGGCCTTTCATTCATAATTATATGCAAATTTAGCACATTATTGCAACATAAGTACAACCTTGACTGCAAAAAAAGCAGCAACAACAGCACTCTTCATTTAACTCCCGACATGGGACGTGCAACCCCGGAAGCCATCGACCGCCAGCGGCTCATAAAACAGGGCGCAAGACATGAACACCATCTGCGGCTCTTGACTCGGCCACACCCATAATTTTCCCAGATTACCAAAATATTATAGGGTGTATCAAAATTGCAACCACGATATTGTAGAGACGCGACTTCATCGCGTCTCGCAGCTTGCAATCACACACAAATACTTGTGTATCAGCGTTTATGATTAATAAGACGTGATGAAGTCGCATCTCTACATGTTATCTGAACAGATTATGACACACCCTATTTTATCCAAGGGGTAATGAAAACCGGATACAATAGAAAAACCGAGGACTTGCCAAGCAAAAGCCTGCAAGTCCTCGTTCAAATGCATTTATGTCATTGGGATTATTCCCATTCAATGGTTGCCGGTGGTTTTGAACTGATGTCGTAGCAGACGCGGTTCACACCTTTCACCTTGTTGATGATGTCATTGCTTACCTTTGCGAGGAATTCGTATGGCAAATGAGCCCAGTCGGCCGTCATTGCATCGGTACTTGTCACCGCGCGCAATGCAACGGCACGCTCGTAGGTTCGCTCGTCACCCATTACTCCCACGCTTTGCACAGGCAGCAATATCACGCCGGCCTGCCAAACCTTGTCATACAAGTCCCAGTCGCGCAAGCCTTGGATGAAAATATCGTCGGCATCTTGCAATATGCGCACTTTCTCGCGTGTGATGTCACCCAAGATACGCACGGCAAGTCCCGGTCCCGGGAACGGATGACGCTTGATGAGATGCTCGGGCATTCCGAGCTCGCGACCCACTTTGCGCACTTCGTCCTTGAACAACAGGCGCAAAGGTTCGCACAGTTTGAGGTTCATCTTTTCAGGAAGTCCGCCCACGTTGTGGTGGCTCTTTATTACAGTTCCCGTGATTGAAAGGGACTCAATGCAATCGGGATAAATAGTCCCTTGAGCCAGCCATTTCACATCGGTTATCTTGTGAGCTTCTTCATCAAATACGTCGATGAAGCCCTTGCCTATTATTTTACGCTTGCGCTCGGGGTCGGTCACGCCTTCAAGTTCCTTAAAGAACTTGTCGCTTGCATCCACACCCACTACATTAAGCCCAAGGCACTCATAATCGTGAAGCACATTCTTGAACTCATTCTTGCGCAACATTCCATGATCAACAAATATGCACGTCAAGTTCTTGCCGATAGCCTTGTTGAGCAATACTGCGGCAACCGACGAGTCCACGCCACCGCTCAATCCGAGCACTACCTTGTCATTGCCGAGCTGCTCTTTCAATTGGACGACTGTTGACTCGATAAACGAAGCCGCGCTCCAGTCCTGCTTGCCACCGCAAATATCAACGACGAAGTTTTTAAGTATCTGTGTTCCGTCTTCGGTATGGAATACTTCAGGATGGAATTGCACACCCCACAATTTTTCATTCTCGGCTTGATAAGCAGCCACAGCCACCTTGTCGGTCGAAGCGATGATTTTGAATCCGTCAGGCAGAGCCGTTATGGTATCACCGTGGCTCATCCACACCTGCGAATTTTCCTTCACGCCCTTCATCAACGGATTTTCACGATCTATCTTGGCCAGATTTGCGCGGCCATATTCGCGTGTGGCAGCCGGTTCCACCTTGCCACCGTTGACGTAAGCCATGAACTGGGCACCATAACAAATACCCAACAACGGATATTTACCCCTTATCTCCGACAAGTCTACTTTAAATGCTTTTTCGTCATACACCGAAAACGGGCTGCCCGACAATATGACACCTATCACCGACTCATCGCCATGCGGGAACTTGTTGTATGGTACAATTTCGCAATACATGTTCAACTCACGCACCCTGCGCCCGATGAGCTGTGTAGTTTGCGAACCGAAATCAAGAATTATAATCTTTTCCTGCATAGAATTTTTTATTAATTTTTCTCATGGCTGCTCTATCACAGACAGATGATTCACAGCCATTTTCATTGATTTAACAAAGGTAGTACTTTTCTTTCATTTATGCAAAACGGCTCCTTTTGTCCAACACGCCATGAATTTCCATACAATCATCCTTAAAAAACATGTGAGGCGCAACTTCCTGCACCTCACAAGCTTATTATCTTAAATCTGCCACACCCGGCAGGTTAATCATTTCAATGGCGTCCCTTGCTATTGTTGTTCTTGCGACGATTTTGCTCGGCAAGCATTGCTTGCTGCTGGCGTTGAGCCTCTTCAAGACGTGCCATGAAACCGCTCTTCTTCTTTGGTTTCTTAGCATTCTCGGCCATTTTTTCACGCATCTTCTTTTCGCTGACGAAATAACGGTAACCGTAGGTCTGAGCTATAGTGATGAGCAATGAAACGAAGTAGTAATAGCTCAATCCTGCTGCATAATTGTTGAAGAAGATAAGGAACATCAACGGCATCAGGTAAATCATCATCTTCATGCCCGGCATGGAATCATTGCCGGCCTGGTTCTGCATGTTGATGCGGCTATATATGACATTTGTAACTGTCATCAAAAGACAGAACAAACTGATGTGGTTGCCAAAGAAACTCGTGATGAACGGAATGTTAACATCCCAGCTTACTATCGCATCGGGAGCCGACAAATCTTTGGCCCACAAGAATGATTCTCCTCTCAATTCTATGCATGACGGGAAGAATGAGAACATGGCCACAAGGATAGGCAATTGCAACAACATTGGCAGACAGCCGCTCATCGGATTGGCTCCTGCCGAGCTGTACAATGCCATCATCTTTTGCTGACGAACCATCGCGTTCTCTTTTCCCGGATACTTCTCATTTATCGCCTTTATGTCGGGAGCAAGCAGCCTCATCTTGGCTTGCGACATGTAGCTCTTGTGTGCCAACGGCCACAATATCAACTTAATCATGAAAGTCATGATTAAAATTATGATACCATAATTGCCAATGAACTTCCCAAGGAAATTGAACACCGGGATTATGAAACCTGTGTTTATCCACCTGAACATGGGCCATCCCAGCGGAATCAGCTTGGTCAACTCAAGATCTTCATCGGGCGACACTTTCTCGTCATAGGATGACAACAACGGATACAAGTTAGGGCCAAAGAAGAAATTGAATGAAACCGGTTCGGCCATCGATGAATTGTATTCAAACGAACTCTTCAATGACAAATCCTTCATGAATTTGTTATTGTCAGGATTATCACTGTCGATAACACGACTGTCCATCGTGGCTCCGTTGAAATAGGTCTTGCAAATGAGCACACTCGAGAAGAATTGACTCTTGAATGCCACCCATTTCAATTTATCCTGCATCTCATCATCGTCATTGCCCGTCTCGCTCAAGTTATCCACGTCACCACCGGCATATTTGTAGAATAATGCGCTGTTACGCTCCTCAAACATGCGTCCCTCTTCATGACGGGAAATCTTTTGCGTCCATTCGAAATCAAGATTGGGAATATTCATCGGAATGACCTTGTTCATGTTTTCTTGAACAAAATCCATTTCTACGTCATAACTGTCTTCGGCCAGCATATACTTCAATCCGAATTTGCTGCCGTCACCCAGATCAAGTTGCATCAACACTGTTGAATCGTTCAACATCACAGGAGTAAAATAAAAATCCCTCGTGTCGAAACGTTGTGAATATGTATTCAGTATGAAACCGTAATTGTTTGAATTAGAATCGAACAATCTGACTTGAGCGTCATTATAAGCTTCATATTCTTTCAAAGTCACACTTGATATGACACCGCCCTTCGAAGATAATTCGACTTTCAACAATTCATTTTCCAATACAACTGTCGAATCCTTACCGTTAAGGAAATTGGCAAAAGAACCATTCTTGGTGAAATCATTTATCAGATTCCTAACCTTGGCAACGGCCCTGTTGTGCAATGCGACATTGGCTGTCGTTGAAGACAATGCCTCGGCCAAATCAACCGATAATGCACCTTCAAATGCTATATTGCCCGATAACTCTTCACCGTTCAAGACAATGGAAACTCCTCCATTTTCAAGTTTGTAGGTACCATTGTCGGCATGGCCGAATTGTTGCACCGTCAACTTCAATGTCTTAAGTTCTTGCGAAGTTATCGTATCGGCGACACCGAAAGCAGTATTAGCGGCATTGGCTTGTCTATTGGCTTCAGCTTCGATTCTGGCGGCCTTGGCACGAGCCAGTTCTTCCTCCGAAGGCTGATTAAGCCACATAAAGCCGAAAATCACCGCTGCCATCAGCAACATTCCGATAATCGCGTTTTTATCCATACTTTGTCGTTTTGTTCTTTTATTAACCTGTTTGTTCCTATTTTACTTTTTTGAATCTCTGTTGGCAATGGCGGCACGAATGAAATCCATGAACAATGGATGCGGATGCAACACCGTGCTGCTATATTCCGGATGATATTGAGTACCTATGTACCATTTCTTGCCGGGTACCTCAACTACCTCCACAAGATGAGTTTCGGGATTTTCCCCAACGCATTTCATTCCTGCTCCTTCAAACTGGCTGCGGAATTCATTGTTGAATTCAAAACGATGACGATGACGTTCCATAATCTCGTTGGTACCATAAGCTTTTGCAACTTTAGAGCCGCTTGCCAATCGACAGCGATAAGCACCAAGGCGCATCGTACCTCCCATGGATGTGATGCTCTTTTGCTCTTCCATAAGGTCGATTACATTGTAAGGAGTCTTCGTATCCATTTCCGTGCTGTTGGCTTCAGCCAGGCCAAGGACATTACGAGCATACTCTATCACCATGCATTGCATTCCAAGACAAATTCCAAACGTAGGCATGTCGTTTTCGCGACACCATTTCAATGCCACGAATTTTCCTTCTATTCCACGTTGGCCAAACCCAGGAGCAATGATGATACCGTCCATGTCACCGAGCATCTCTGCGACATTGCCATCGGTTAGTTTTTCCGAGCTTATATATTTCAAATCAAGCTTGTGGTCATTGTAGGTTGCAGCCTGGAAAAGTGACTCGTTGATCGACTTATAAGCATCCTGAAGTTCCACATATTTACCTACGAGACCGATTTTAACATAGTCGGACGCATGTTTTATTTTGGCAAGGAATTCGTTCCACCTCGTCAAATCGGGTTCGCCGGAATATGGCGTGTTGGTCTTTTTTAATACTATTTCGTCAAGATGCTGGCCGTGCATGGTCAATGGCACTTCATATATCGTAGGCACGTCAATGGATTGGATGACGGCATCGGGCGAAACATTGCAGAACAACGCAACTTTCTTTCGCACCGACATTGGAATATCCTGTTCGGTTCGAAGCACAAGGATGTCGGGTTGGATTCCCACTTCTTGCAATTGCTTTACGGAATGCTGTGTCGGCTTGGTCTTCAATTCCTTGGCAGCCCTGATAAACGGCACATACGTCAAGTGCACGCACAAGCAATTTTGTCCCAATTCCCAACGTAATTGCCTTACGGCTTCAAGGAAAGGCAACGATTCTATGTCTCCGACGGTTCCGCCTATTTCTGTTATGACGAAATCATATTTTCCCGTATTCCCGAGCAATTTTACATTGCGCTTTATTTCATCGGTAATATGTGGAATTATTTGAACAGTTTTTCCAAGATAGTCTCCGCGACGTTCCTTGTCTATCACGCTCTGGTAAATACGACCGGTAGTCACGTTGTTGGCGCGCGAAGTATGTATATTAGTGAATCTTTCATAATGGCCCAAATCGAGGTCTGCTTCATGCCCGTCGGCAGTCACATAACACTCGCCATGCTCATACGGGTTCAATGTTCCCGGGTCGATATTGATATATGGGTCAAATTTTTGAATTGTCACTCTGAATCCGCGTGACAGTAACAGCCGGGCTAACGACGATGAGATGATTCCTTTCCCTAATGACGAAACCACTCCGCCCGTCACGAATATGTACTTTGTTTCCACCGTTTATTATTGTTTATTATAATTTTAAGTCACAAAATTAGCAATAATTCTCGACCTCACATCGTCTATTGCCGCATTTTTTGCAAACTTGACCACAAAGCATGTTTTCTTGACAATATGCCTTGATGCAATCACATTTGTTCATCTTAATAAATCTTCCATCCTCGTCATTGAAAACGAGTCTCCGGAGGCCGGCATGAAATTATCTGATATTGATGAAACGATGCGTCTGCAACGACAACCTCCATCGGGGGTCTCGCATCACGGCTTCCACCGTCTTGCCAATATTTTCCATGCGCCCACGCTCATCATCACAAAAGCATGGCTGCAAGAAATAATGCGATGCCTTTATGTTGAAATAGTCATCAAGCGGTTGTCCTGTATACACCACTTTCAACTCATCGCAAGAATCTACCACAAGTGGGAATTCACGTCCCCCGTCATACGCTCCCTTCGGCGACAAGGTAACCCAGTCGAGATTGTCGGGTAACTCATTGGTACCATTTGTCTCTATAGCCACTTTCTTGCCCGTAGCGCGTTTCAACAACTCGACAAAATCCCTGTCGATGAACAATGACGGCTCTCCGCCTGTCAACACAATGAGAGGCGACTGCGGATACTCCAATATCCTTGCCACAATGTCGCGCTCGGTCAAGACTTCACCACTGTCGTGCAGCGTATCGCAAAAATGGCAACGCAAGTTGCATCCCGAAAATCGGACAAACACGGCAGGTACTCCTGTATTGTAGCCTTCACCTTGCAATGAATAAAATATTTCGTTTATACGTTTCATTGCTTGCGCTTCATTCATCTATGTAAGTAGCTATGTTGTTTGCCGATTCCTGCACGTCGGCACGGTAGCACTCAGGGATTGAATCGACAATCCACCTTGCAATGTTCTCAGCCGTGGGATTGAACGGCAACACCTCATTAAGGTTCTTATGGTCAAGCCTGCCTTGCACCAACTCTTTTACATGAGTAAAGTCGCACACCATTCCATCGGCATTCAACGTGGCCGACTTGCAATAAACCGTTATCACCCAGTTATGCCCGTGCATTGATGTGCACTTGCTCGGGTAGCTCAATTCCAACGTGTGGCAAGCAGCCACTTCCATTGTTTTCTTTATATAATACATACGCGAAGCTCTGTTTTTTTTCGGTTCTCAATCTTCATATTGCGTAGGGTCTTCGATGCCGGCTGCAGCAAGAGCTTCTTTTCGCTCAACGCAGGTTCCGCACTTGCCGCAATGTTTCTCTCCCCCTTTGTAACAAGAATATGTTTTGGCGTAATCAACACCGAGATTCTTGCCTCTGGAGGCAATATCGTTCTTGCTGATATTTGTATACGGAGCTATTATCGTCACACCGTCATAAGTGCCTTCCTGCATTGCCCTCGACATGGCATCGACAAATCCGGCACGGCAATCGGGATATATGGCATGGTCGCCCGAATGGTTGGCTATCATCACATGTTTCAATCCGTAACTTTCAGCAAGGCCGCAAGCAACCGAAAGCATTATACCGTTGCGGAAAGGCACCACTGTCGAGCGCATGTTATCATCGGCATAGTGACCTTCGGGAATGGCATCGGCCCCTTCAAGCAGGGAGCTTTTAAAATAACGCGCCATGAACTCAAGGGGAATTACAAGATGCTTTATGCCAAGCAACGAGCATTGATATGCCGCACACTCTATTTCACGCTTGTTATGGTTTGAACCATAATCAAATGTCACAGCCAACGCAATTTGTTCCTTATATTCATGCATCAGCGTAACGGAATCCATTCCGCCCGACAATACTATGATAGAATCCTTTTCCATTTCTTTATCTTTTTTACTTGAACCTGAAATCGCTGCTGAACGATGCAAGCAACCGCTGCTTCACGAGATCCTGATGCTCAGAATCACCGTAATTGGCAAACGGATATATTGATATGCCTCCGCGTGGCATGAATATTCCTATCACTTCGATATACTTCGGATCCATGAGCCTCACGAGGTCTTTCATTATGATATTGACACAGTCTTCGTGGAAATCGCCATGATTGCGAAAACTAAACAGATACAATTTCAAACTTTTGCTTTCCACCATGCGCTCCCGTGGTATGTAATTGATGATTATCCTGCCGAAATCTGGCTGACCGGTCTTTGGGCACAATGTTGTGAATTCAGGACAATTGAATGTGACAAGATATTCATTTTCAAGATGCTTGTTTGGAAATGTTTCAAGCACATCCGGAGCATAATCATCGGCATATTTGGTACCTTGATTGCCCAACAGGCTTACGCCTTCAAGTTCCTCTTTAGTTCTTGACATGAGATTCAATATGTTTTTATAATTGACATTTCTTTTTCAACCACACTGCTCTATGGGTAGAAAGAGAACTCGACGATAAAAAAGAGCATCTGTCCCCCTAATGAGCCATTCCCATATATCACAAAAAAAGGCAGACAGGTTGATTAACAACCTGCCTGCCACTCAGCGTTGCTTTGAGCCGCGAATGGGACTCGAACCCATGACCTTTTCGTTACGAATGAAATGCTCTACCAACTGAGCTATTGCGGCTTAAATTTCATCAAAAACGCGCTCTTACAAACGCGAGTGCAAATATACTAATTATTTACAGACATCCTGCTATAATAAAGCCTTATTTTTACATCCTCTAAATTTAATTTAACAATTGAAGGACGTTCAACGGCAGGTTTTACATCGACAACCGCTGCATCGCTGCTCGACGATTGCGGATAATAGCCATACATCATATAGAAATACCACGAGTTGTATATACTGCCGCTATCTTCATCATCTTCATCGGTAACCACATCAATAGGAGTCAACGTAAATTCTGAATCCTCTTCATCGGCCTTTCCATCCTTCTCTTCGAGAATCTTGATAAAATAATCGCGCATCTCAGAGAATACATATCTCTTGTTTTGGCTATCGTATTGCGCGTAGAATGAAGTTTCATTATCCGGAACATTAGTCTTCGACAAGAATTCCGACTTCTTTGCCGTCGGCACAAGCAACAGATATTGCGGAGGATCTATATTGTTTTCATTTTCAAGCTCCTCGACAGGTATTTCCAAAGACA
The DNA here is from genome assembly GCA_944321705.1 of uncultured Muribaculaceae bacterium. Taxonomy (GTDB): domain Bacteria; phylum Bacteroidota; class Bacteroidia; order Bacteroidales; family Muribaculaceae; genus Avimuribaculum. Next base: position 26,042 of record CALUMG010000003.1, read on the forward strand.
CGCTATTGAACACAGTCAATGCATCTGAATTATTCTTATACTTGTCCAATATCTCTTGGACAGGCAACTTCAAGCGCACTTCATAAGCTGCCGGAGTTTGAATTATGGCATCGCCTGCTGCAACCATGTTCTTCACATTTTCCGAAATGTCAAGATGCAAATTATTGTTTGACAAAATTTCCTCAGTTGCTCCCAGATAGCTCATGTATTCATTCCATGTTGTGTCGCGTTCCTCGTCAAGAGGGAAAATCTTCCTGTAATAAACCACAAACTCCGTTCCGAGTATGTTCATTATGCGCCCACTGCCAAAAGAACTATGGACATATATGCCCGGGAAATATTGCGCAAAATCTTTAGGGTCGCGGAATATTTGAGGGTCGGTTTTGAATTTACGAAACATTTCCTGAGCGACACTGCGGTCCACTTCCACTTTTATGTTCCTGTGCAAACCCGACGAATCACGATATTGCATCCCGGTATAAGATGCAGCTCCAAGCAAGTCGTCTTTTGAAAAATACTCTTCAGGCTCAAACGAACTTGTTATGTCGCCCGGCAATTGCTTGTTCAATTTGTAAACCGAAGCACGCATAGGGGTTACGCTGTCGCCTGTAAATCCTCCTTCAGGAATATTGAATATGAAAAAACAAGAATCTATCTCGTTTACGGTTACACCACCGGTGTCGATGTCGGCTGCCGGCATCATTTGCGAAACAAATGTACTATGCAATTCACCATAGTTGGCTGCTTGTATCACGCCAAGCAACTGCGTGATTGTGCGAGCCGGCACATCGGCATTCTTCACCGTATAACCCGAAACGACAAACGATGAATCACCGACAACCTCAACCTTTGTTGCCGATAATGACGACCCTATGCGGTCTTCTGTACACGAATAAGGCAAAAGTAACAACACCAATGCCGGCAACAATAATAATAATTTTTTCATCTTAAAGCAAAGAATGTGCGTTATAACGACTTATAGAACTCGGCATAAGAGGCGACATAATCCTCGCCGTCGCCAATGTAAGGCAAGAATGGCAATTTCTTTTCTTGCACATACGACAAGAGTTCAGGAGATAAGTTTTTGCTATGTTGGATTATTCCATCTGAATTGGCTATGGCCAGCTTGGTCAATGACTCAAGCCCCACAGGTTCTCCTTCAATTTCCTTGAGAACACTGCCCGGCACACCGTCCATTGCCATCTTTTCAGCAAGACGTTTGTCCAACGGCTGTCCGAATGGTTCATCATAAAGCGAATAGACAACCTTGGCATTGCGGAACACAGGGTCTTCGTTATATATGTGCTTCAAGTAGACCGGTGTCAATGCCGATATCCATCCGTGACAATGTATAACGTCTGGAATCCAACGCAATTTTTTCACAGTTTCCAAAGCCCCTCTGACGAAGAACATTGAACGCTCGTCATTGTCCTCGGGAGAAATATCCGTTTCAAGTTCCTTGATGAGATTATGCTGGAAATAATCTTCATTATAAATGAAGTACACCTGCATCCTTGACGGAAGCATGGTTGCAACTTTGATAATCAACGGATGATCGGTGTCGTCTATTATAAGATTCATGCCCGACAGCCTTATCACTTCGTGCAATTGATTGCGACGCTCATTGATACAACCATATTTAGGCATGAATGTCCTTACCTCAAACCCTTTTTCCTGTATGCCTTGCGGCAGGTCATGCCCGACATTGGAGATTTCTGTTTTCGGAAGATAAGGCTCTATTCCTTGAGTAATAAATAACACTTTGCTCACATCCATAACTTATTCAAGATATATTTGTATGCAAAGATAATATTTTTTCTTCAATCTTGTATGCAGCCATGCCGTGTTAACGGCATTTTAAGTAATTATCTCGTCGTTACCGTCCTTTTTAACAATTTATCGGGCAGCGGTCATTTCAATTCTTTTATGTCATCGGAATTGTGTGTCGTGAGCAAGCTCCGCGTTCTTTCCATAAATTCATCAAATGTCGCTTGGGAATCAGCTCTGACCGAATCCCGGCAACTTCCGGGGATGAGACGGTAATTGTCTCCGGCCACGCCTTTCTTCGGTTTTTGGCAAAACAACAGCTTGTATCCGGCTCTTATTCCTGCCACTTCGCCATCGTTGAGAATCAACTCGGCTTTCACCACTGCTCCTCCACGACCGTCGATGTCGTTTTGGTTGGAAATGAAATTACCGAGTGAATACACTACAAGGACATCCTTTTCATGACGATAGCTATACCGCATTTCCATGGGCTGCACGACATGAGGATGGCCGCCAATGATTAAGTCAACTCCTTCATCGACAAGAAAATCGGTGAGGCTGCGTTGCGCCTTGTCGGGCAGCCGCATGTATTCTGTTCCCCAATGCAGGTTCACGCAAACAACCTGTGCTCCATTTTCCCTCGCTTCAGATATGTCTTTTTTGATTATCGCACGGTCTATCATATCGACCACGCCGTTGATAGCCTTGAACCCGTTTGTTCCATAAGTGTAAGCAAGCATGGCAATTTTACACCCTTTGACATTCACGATATACGGCACAATCTCGTCTCGTCTTTCTTGCGACACATAAGTTCCTATACTTGCCATGTCAATGCTGTCAAGCACAGCCAAAGTTCGCAACAGCCCTTTGCTTCCGCGGTCGAGACAATGATTGTTGGCCGTGATGAGCAAGTCAAACCCCGATGCCTTCAACTGCCGTGCATAATCGTCGGGTGCGCTAAACACCGGATAGCCGCTGTAAGGCTTTCCGCCAAGCGGAACCTCAAGGTTCACCACGGCAAAATCCGCGCCTCTGATGTCATCTTCAATCAATTCAAAACACTGCGAGTAATCATAAGTGCCATCATCACGCAAAGCCGCGGCAATTTGAGGCGAATGCTGCATGGCATCGCCCGCAAAGACTATTTCCACTCTTTCGCCCACGCCAAGCATTTGCATGAGCGAAAAGAGCAATACGGAAAATATTTGAGTCATACGGACTTATGAATCGACAAAAAACAACAGTTATTCCACCTCAATCGGCATATACGGCTTTCTTTGCGGCAAGCAAAGTGTTGCGCATGAGCGACACTATCGTCATCGGGCCAACTCCGCCGGGAACTGGGGTGATGAATGAACATTTAGGAGCAACAGCTTCAAAATCGACATCGCCTTTCAGCTTCCAACCACTTTTTGTCACAGTCGATGGCACACGAGTTGTACCGACATCAATTATTACAGCTCCCTCCTTGACCATATCGGCCTTTACGAATTCAGGTGACCCGAGAGCCGCAATTATAATATCGGCGCGGCGGCATATCTCGGCAAGATTCTTAGTCGCACTATGGCACACGGTCACAGTAGCATTTCCCGGATAAGCCTTTTGCATCATCAATGCGGCAACAGGCTTGCCCACTATGTTGCTGCGGCCAAGCACGACACATTCGGCTCCCTTGGTAGGTATTTCATAACGTTTCAGCAATTCAAGGATGCCTGCCGGAGTAGCCGACACGAAGCATGGAAGCCCGATTGACATGCGTCCGACATTGATTGGATGGAAGCCGTCAACGTCCTTTCGATAATCGATGGTTTCAATGACCTTTTGTTCGCTTATGTGCTTGGGTAATGGCAATTGAACGATAAATCCGTCAACATCAGCATCTTCATTCAATTCTCTCACCTTTGCCAACAATTCTTCTTCGGTCACATCGGCTTCAAAACGTATAAGCGTCGACTTGAACCCACATTCCCCACAAGCTTTCACCTTATGAGCCACATACGTTTCACTTCCGCCATCATGACCCACAAGTATTGCGGCCAAATGTGGACGTTTGCCGCCTTTTGCGACAATTTCAGCAACCTCGGCGGCGATTTCTTGCTTTATTTGAGCAGAAATCGCTTTTCCATCTATCAATGTCATATTTTATCAGTTTTTATCGTTTTGATTATCCATAAATAAGGGGAACACGTCCTGCTGTCAAAATCGCGACATTCCTGCACTTGGGTGACGCAAATTCCATACAAGCAACTGGTCTCAATGCCATGCTTCTGCCACGATTATTATTGGCTCATCACAAGTGGTGCACGCATGTTCAAGACAAATTTAGAACATTTTGCCGAATAAGGCAAGCATCCTAATGATGTTTGCCAAAAAGAGAAGGAACAACTTGATGCTCTAAGATGCAAGCTGTTCCTTCATTGTTATTCTTTCTCAATCGAGACACAAGTTGTGCCCGATAGCCTTCGCATTTATTTCCTGCGCAACTTGGGAAGCATCATTTTTCCCATTTTATTGCTTGTGACCATCTTCATCATTTTGCGAGTCTGGTCAAATTGCTTCAGCAACCTGTTAACTTCTTGCAAAGAAGTTCCACTGCCGTTTGCTATGCGCTGACGGCGGCTGCCGTTGATTATCTCAGGACGTTCACGTTCGGCAGGGGTCATGGAATAAATTATGGCTTCTATGCTCTTGAATGCATTGTCATCGATGTCAAGGTCCTTGATTGCCTTTCCCACTCCCGGAATCATCGACGCAAGTTCTTTCAAGTTACCCATTTTCTTGATTTGGGCTATTTGGCCAAGGAAGTCGTTAAAATCAAATTTATTCTTTGCAATCTTGGCTTGCAACTTGCGGGCTTCTTCCTCGTCATAGTTTTGTTGCATGCGTTCCACAAACGAAACGATGTCACCCATGCCGAGAATACGGTCGGCCATACCGGCAGGACGGAAAGGATCAATGGCTTCAAGCTTTTCGCCTGTACCGACAAACTTGATAGGCTTGTTGACAACCGTGCGAATCGACAACGCCGCACCTCCACGGGTGTCACCATCGAGCTTGGTGAGCACTACTCCGTCGAAGTCGAGACGGTCATTAAATTCCTTTGCAGTATTCACTGCATCCTGACCTGTCATGGCATCTACCACAAACAACGTCTCAGTGGGATTCACTGCATTCTTGATAGCCTCGATTTCGTCCATCATCTTTTCATCCACGGCAAGACGGCCTGCGGTATCGATGATGACGAGGTCATAGTTCATCTTTTTTGCCTCGTCGATGGCATGTTTGGCTATTTGTACAGGATTCTTGCTGTCGGGTTCCGTATAAACCGGGACATCAATCTGCCCGGCAAGCACTTTCAATTGCTCGATTGCGGCAGGACGATACACGTCGCATGCAACAAGCAAAGGACGCTTGCCTTTTTCACTCTTCAGTTTGCGAGCAAGCTTTCCCGAAAAAGTTGTCTTACCGGAACCCTGCAAGCCCGACATCAATATCACAGCCGGTTTACCGTCAATTTTAAATTCGGCTTGCGTTCCACCCATGAGTTCGGTCAATTCGTCGTGCACGATTTTGACCATTAACTCCTTAGGCTTCAACGAATTTATAACATCCTGCCCCATAGCCTTTGCCTTGACAGTATCGACAAATTGCTTTGCCACTTTGTAATTGACATCGGCATCGATAAGGGCCCGACGAACATCTTTCAACGTCTCGGCGACATTTATTTCGGTAATCTTGCCTTCTCCTTTAAGGACTTTCAGCGATCGTTCAAGTCTTTCACTTAAATTTTCAAACATCAGAGTGTTATTTAATTACTTTACTATTTTTTATCTTAAAACGTTATAGCGCATAATTCATGCCAACTTATTGGTACCCTGTTCAGGGAACACGATTGATGGCTTGAAATTTTTAGCTTCTTCAAAATCGAGCATGGCATAGGCCATTATTATCACCACGTCGCCCGGTTGCACCTTGCGAGCAGCCGCACCGTTGAGACAAATTACACCCGAGCCACGTTCACCGGCAATGACATAAGTGTCAAATCGCTCGCCATTGTTGTTGTCGACGATAAACACACGCTCTCCACGAATTATATTGGCCGCATCCATCAAGTCTTCATCAATGGTTATGCTCCCTATGTAATTCAGATTGGCCTCGGTAACGGTAGCCCTGTGGATTTTTGATTTCAATACTTGTATCTGCATGATTCTTATATCTGCTTTCCGGATTATGTTGTTATTTGCGATAAGCGATGTTGTCGATAAGACGCACGCCTCCGCAATAGACAGTCACGCAACCCACAATGTAATTGCTTTCTTCCCACGAAGACACAGGCATGAGCGTAATTCCATCAACTATTTGGTAATATTCAACTTCCATTTCCGGATAGGCGTTGATTGAATCCACTACATGTTGCTGAGTCTCGGCCACCGAGTGTGCCTTTGCATAATCGAGGCTCTCGCTCAATATCCTGTAAATGTTGGGAGCGACTTTGCGTGCGTTGGCATCAAGACGCACATTGCGGCTGCTCTTGGCAAGGCCGTCGGCCTCGCGCACTATGGGACAAGCAACGATGTCGAGCTTGAAACCTTCAGTTTTCACCATTTGTCTTATCACTGCAATCTGCTGGAAGTCTTTTTCTCCGAAATAAGCCCTGTCGGGTTTCACATACATGAACAGCTTGCTCACTATCTGTGCCACGCCGTTGAAATGACCCGGACGCATGGCTCCTTCCATGACCTCGGCCACTTTGCCCAAGTTGAAAACTCTCGTGTCAGGTTCGGGATACACATCCTCCACCGTTGGCATGAACACGATGTCGCATCCTGCTTTTTCCAACAATGCCTTATCGGCTTCTTCGGTACGGGGATATGTGCGCAAGTCCTCTTTATTGTTGAATTGCGTGGGGTTTACAAAGACACTCACCACAACAACGTCATTTTCCTTGCGACAACGGTTCACAAGTGAAATATGACCTTCGTGCAACGCACCCATCGTCGGGACAAGGCCAATGGTCTTGCCATTGAGGCGAAAAGCATTCACCTCACTTTCCAGTTCACTGACTTTACTGACTGTTATCATTTCTCTTTTCGTGATTTTCCAAAAGAACGTGCAAAGGAACAATTTTTTTATCAAATACACAAATTAAAACTGCTTGTAAACAGCTTGATAAACAAAATAACAAACACGATAGCCGACAAGACTCCTTGACAAATGGCAAAAAACAAGAGACATGGCAGCAATGACTGTCGCCACGTCTCTTTTATCGTTAATTGCAAGCAGCTATATTTACTTATTGTATTCCAAGTTTAGCCTTTACCTTGGCAGTAACATCCTCTGCCCCGGTGCCGGTATAAACCACGCAAGGAATCGACAGGTCATAGATGAAAGTATATCCGCCTTCAGCACCTACGGCTTGGATGGCCTTTTGAATCTTGTCGGTAATAGGAGCAAGGAGGGTTTCCTGTTGCTTTTGCATGTCTTGCGCAGCCATTTGTTGGAAATTCTGTATCTTTTGGTTGTTTTCCTGCAATTCTTGCATGCGACGATCCTTTATTGATTGAGGAGTCGTTTCGTCAAGAGCTTGGAATTCCTTATATTTCTTATCAAATTCTTCCTGAAGTTTTTGCAATTCTGCCTGATATTTTTCAGCCACTGATTGAAGAGTTGTTTCGGCCGTGGCTTTGTCAGGCATAAGATTGAAGATTTCTTGTGAATTTACTGTCCCGAATTTAAAAGTTTGTGCTGCAAGGCACATGGGGAAGGCTATTAACATAGCCACTAATAATTTCTTTATCATTTTTTAGTTAAGTTTTTTATTATATTCTAATTGACCAATAGAAAATGCAAATTCATGGTGCAAAATTAATACATTATTTTGAATATCCTAATTTTGCAAGCACTTCATTACTAATATCAATACGCGGTGAAGCAAAAATAATGCTTTCGGACGAAGCGCGGTCGAATATCACTTGATAGCCACGTTCTTCGCTCACTTTTTTCACGGCTTCATAAATATCATCCTGAATAGGCTTGATAAGCGACTGGCGCTTCTTGAACAATTCTCCTTCAGGTCCGAAATATTTATATCGCAACTCTGTCACCTCTTTTTCCTTGGCCACTATTTCTTCTTCTTTGGTTTTCTTTTGCTCATCGGTCAAGAACACCATGTCGCTTTGGAAATTCTTATACAGCGTCTGGGCTTCCTTGGCAAGATCGTCAACTTCCTTCTGCCACCTCAGCGACACTTGGTTTAATTGCTCATTTGCCATTTCATACGCAGGAATATTTTTCAATATATATTCCATGTCGACAAGGGCAAATTTTTGCGCCGACGCACTGAAACTGAATGCCGCCATGACAATCATGGCTGTCAATATTCTCTTCATAATGGTAAGATTTTAATCACGAATTACACACATTTGACACAAGCATAACGAAATAGTTTACTTTTTATGCTGCTTTTTAATGTTAATTCTACTATTTTGACATTAATACACTTCTCTGCCCATGCACGCATTACATCAGAATTCCTGGCCGAGAATGAAGTGGAAGTGGCTTCCTCCAGTGTCGCCACGAACTTGGTCGAAACCATAAGCCCAGTCAATACCCATCATGCCGACCATAGGCAAGAATATACGGACACCGACTCCGGCCGAACGCTTGAGGTCGAACGGTGAGAAGTTCTTCACGCTTGTCCACGCGTTACCGCCTTCCAAGAATGCAAGGCCGTAGATTGTAGTGCTCTGTTGCAACATGAATGGGAAGTGCAACTCAAAGCAGAACCGCGTATAAGCATAACCTTCGCTTCCATACGGAGTCAACGATCCGTTGTCATAACCACGCAAGGCTATAGTTTCGGTGGCATATGTGTAACTGCCCGACATGCCGTCACCACCCACATAGAATGTCTCGAACGGAGACTTCAAGTAACGGTTATAGCTGCCAAGCAAACCGATATCTGCACGAGTCATGAGCACGAGCGTCCATTTTCCGGCAGGATCGGTGAGCGGAGTGTAGGTACGCGCATTGAACTTGAGTTTCCAATATTCAATCCATTTGTACATTTCCTTACGCGATTCCTCAGTATTCTGTTGCGACAATGCCTTCCAATCCTTATTGCCAAACAATGATGCCGGAGGCGTCAATTGCAACGACAATGAGAACTGGCTACCCGAACGGGTGTACAACGGGTTGTCGATACTGTTACGCGCCAATGTCAAACCGAGCACGATGGAATTTGACACGCCATTGTTCATATAGTAGAGGTAATCCCAGTTCTTCAAATAGTACCACCGATAACTCATCTCGGCTGTGAATGTGAAATAGTTGTCAGGCCAGTTAAGACGCTTTCCGAATCCCACCGAAATACCTGCCATCTGCAAGAACTTGTTCGGATCGTAAGAGTCTTCATATTGCACTTGATAGTAGTCACTGAGACCGTATGAGCCCCAATAGCCAAGACCCCATGAGCCATTAGCCCACGACTGGTTGTAGTATGAATCATTGATACCGGTCTGGCGTGAATAATAAGCCGACACCGAAAGCGAGTTAGGACGCTTGCCGCCAAACCACGGGTCGAGGAACGACACGCTATATGCCTGGTAATACTTGGCATTGGTCTGTGCCGATATTGTGAATGTCTGACCCTCCCCTTGTGGTATTATACCTTTGTAGGATGACGGTTTAAACAAGTTCTGTATCGAGAAATTGGTGAACTTCAAGCTCAAACGGCCAATGATACCCGTCTGGCCCCAACCGGCCGAAAATTCAATTTGGTCGTTGGCTTTCGATTCAAGATTAAAAATAATGTCAACCGTACCGTTTTGTTCATTAGGCTCAGGACGAATGTCCATTGTTTCGGGGTCGAAATGACCGGTCTGCGCGATTTCACGAGCCGAACGCATCAAGTCGGACTTAGAGAACAACTCTCCCGGACGCACGAACAATTCACGACGCACAACTTTTTCATACAACCTGTCATTACCATTGATGACAACTTTGTTGATGCGAGCTTGAGGACCTTCAAACATGCGCATTTCCAATTCTATCGAATCGCCCTTTATATTTGACTCGATAGGCACAAGCTGATAGAACAAGTAACCTCGGTCCATATAAAGATTGGCAATGGCATCCTCGTCTTCGGTAGTGCGCTCATTTATGAGTTTCTGGTTGTAAACGTCACCCGGCAAGATTCCCAGCACATTGTCAAGGAAATTTGAAGGGAATATCGTATTTCCTACCCAGTTTATTTTTGATATGTAATACTGCTGCCCTTCATCTATGTGAATGTACACGTCTACCTTCTTTTCACTGTAATTCACCACACTGTCGGCGATAATCTTCGCATCGCGGTAGCCAAGTTCGTTATATTTTTCAATTATGCGTTTCTTGTCATCTTCATAATCGCTCGACACAAACTTCTTTTGGCTAAACAGCTTGACAAGGCTTCGGCTTTCATTAGTCTTCTTCATCACGCGCTTCAACTTGCGGTCGCTCAACACCTTGTTGCCGGTGAAATAAATCTTGTGCACCTTTATCTTGTCGTGCTTGTCAACAACGATGTCCACAATCACCTCGTTTTCGTTGCTGATGTCGGGACGTTGGTTCACTTTCACGTCGGCATTCTTAAATCCTTTTGAATCAAAGTATTTTTCGATTATCTGCTCGGCGCGAGCTGCAATATTGGGAGTGAATTGATTGCCTTTCATCAATCCGAGACGCAATTGCAAATCTTCCTTTTCGCCTTTTTTCACTCCATAATAATTGATTTCAGAGATTCGAGGTTGTTGACGCAATGCAATTTCAAGCCACACTTTGTCCTGATAAATCTTTTCGACTTTTATCTGCACTTTGGAAAACAAGCCTTGCCGCCAGAAACGCTTGGCAGCAGCTGTTATCTCCGAACCCGGTATTTCCACCTTCTGTCCTATCGTCAATCCGGAATAACCGATGATTATGTAATCCTCATAACTATCTACCCCGGTAACCTTGATTCCGGCTATTTCATACTGCCTCGGCATGGACGAAAATACCACATTGGGGGCATAAATTGTATCATTAACCTCGGCAGCGGTGCCTTTGAATGACACCAGGCCTGCAATCATTGCAAGAATTAGAAACAGCTTCAAACGCATATCTTGAAATTATTTTTTCATTTATATGTTATTATGACTACCCGACATTTGTCATTTCGACACCTGCTCGCTGGTTTTTCCAAACCTTCGCTCACGCCCTTGGTAGTCGATTATGGCACGACAGAAATCCTCTTTTGAGAAATCGGGCCAGAAAGTGTGCGTGAAATAAAGTTCGGCATACGCTATTTGCCACAACAGGAAGTTGCTGAGTCGCAAATCACCGGCAGTGCGTATCAACAAATCGGGATCGGGAATACCTGAAGTCGACAACGAATCGCTGAACAACTTGTCGTCGATGTCTTCAACACCAATTTCTCCATCTCGCACTTTCACAGCGATTTTCTTGCACGCTTCAAGCATTTCCCATTTTGAAGAATAACTCAAGGCAAGGCACAGCACAAGCCCCGTGCATGCGGCAGTATCGTTCATGCACTTCTTCAAGCGTTCACTTGCGAATTGCGGCATACGGTCAATGTCGCCAATCATGGTCAACTTGACATTATTTTTTATCAAATCGGGTGTTTCGTTCTCTATCGCCACGACGATGAGATTCATCAATGCATCAACCTCATCTTTAGGCCTTTTCCAATTTTCGGTTGAAAAAGTATATAATGTCAAGTAGCCGATGCCGAGTTCCGATGCTATTTCCGTAACTCGTCTGACAGCCTTGACACCCTCCACATGTCCTTGCGAACGGTCAAGATGCTTTTGCTTTGCCCACCGTCCATTGCCATCCATGATTATCGCCACATGGCGAGGCAACCGGTTTCTGTCTATTTCATCTACTATCGACATTTTCTACATTTTTAAATCGTTAACCAAGTCCTTGATTCAATCCACATAGTGGCACACTTTGCATCGTTTGCTGAATTCGTAGGTAATGGTAAACATAAACACCGAATACCAATCGGTATTCTTTGCAAACGAACTCTTTATGCCATTAAGGTCGCTCAAGCCGTCAAGCCGGTCTCCAAACCCCTTTCGCATGGTGAATTCCAACCCGAGGTTCAAACGTTCCTTCCATTTGTATTTAACGCCCACGCCCATTGGCAGGTTTATCGCAAAAGAAGAACCGCCATCATAACTTGCCACAGTCCCTCCTATTCCCACCGTGAGATAAGGTGTGATGCGCTTTAAATTCATATATTTCGAACCAATGCCGAAATTGAAGAAATTAAACTCCATTTGCGCCCCGAAATCATACAACATCGAATTAAATTCATATGTCGCACCGTCGGGATACGTTATTCCGGCATCTTCGGAATTTCCATTAATGCTCACGGCCAGCATGTTGGCCTTCAATGCCCAGCGACGGTCAATTATATATCTGAACACTGCGCCTCCGGCCACTCCGGGATGCTTCAAGAAATTTGACTTGTTGGCATCTCCAAGATAACCGCTCATTCCTATACCTCCGCCTATTTCATAGCGATAGTCCTGAGCTTTCAAACCGGCCACGGCCGTTATTGCCATAACTAATATTGCGATTATTTTTTTCAAGACAAGTTTACGTTTATTGTTAACTGCATATATCAAAAATAACGCAAATTAGCCATAAAAAGTATGCAGGCATGCCTTGGTTTTAATAAATAGGCTTAAATGCAAGCCTGTTTATCACACCTTTCCATATCGAATTTGATATGTTGCCATTTCGAGTATAACCTCCAAATATGTAAATATATGGCACTTCCCATGATTCAACCGGTTTTATTCCATCACCGGTAGTCAACGACATCAAGTCGATAGACATGTACCACACCGGTAATTCGCGTGCCGGATGCGACTTCCAGACGACATTGCCGCCACGAGACTTTGCATTATCGTCGGTCATTGTAGTATTAAATACCAGCGCATCGGCATAAGCCACGTCAGGAATATAATCGGGCAACTGTATCAAGCTGTCGCCAACCGTCCATGTAACGCCATAATTGCGTGATACATACAATGTATTATCGGCTTCTCCGTCCTTTACGTATCCGCCCAAAGCAAGCAACGTCGGGCGCGGAGTTGCCGTCCAGTTTTCGGTACTCACGTCAAAAGTCGTATAATTCAACAACATCATTCCTTCATGAGGACCTATGTCATTGTTGCCAAGCTGGCTCCAATTGTCACCGTCATAGCCCCACGAACGTCCTGTGCGCTCACCCGAAGCCATAACGCCTCCGATTATTATGCCAATGTCATTCGTTCCCCATTCGCTTCGATACATCACCATGTTGGATGTTCCACGCACAGGGAAACCCTCTTCGGCCTCTGTTGGCACAAAAGCTGCACGACGAGGATACTCGTCAAGCATATACCTTGAATCATCGGTCACGGCAACGCCAAGCAAACGATTGTTGTACACACCGCTCACCGATGCCCAATACACACCGCAACTGTTCCAATTACGAGCGTCTTGCGAAGTGTATAACTCCCCATTGTCGGCACTTATGATATAAAAAGCATCATCAGTCGCAGTGAACGAAACAATGTCGGGAGTGAACGGATACTCAACGGCTTCACTCGACCAAGACGCATCGGGGGCGTCTGCTGCCGCCAACACATAAGAACCATTGTCACGCATCAGGCAATAGACATCGTCATCAAACTTGACAGTTTTCTGTTGCGTCACATTATTATATAGGGAAGGCAAATCACGTCTTGCCAACCTGTTCCACTGTAAAGAATCCGATTCCATTTCATGCACATTCACCTTGACGTTGTAGGTGCGAGTGGTCACTTGATCGGCAGCAGTCAACTTTACAGACACTTTACCGGTAAAATCAATCGTATCCGAGCTTGTGTAAGCAAATGTTGTATCTACCATGCGTTCAGCTCCGCTTATGGAAACCTCCACCGAATAACATGTGGGATAAGACATTTCCACACACATCCTTGAGATATCAGTACCTTTAGGAAGCGAATCGGCATTGTAGATTTCGGCTTTCTTCAAGTCGATTGTAAAAAACACCGAGTCGAGATTTGCCAGAATGTCTTTGTCATCCACAAGGTTGAATGCAGTAATTGCCACATCCGACGACAAAGCAACATTGCCGTTGTCCGAAACGACATCATCGTTTCCACACGAAACAGCCATCGTGGCAAACATGCAGCACACAAAAGTGTATAATAAGAATCGTCTGTTCATCTATTTTCAATTCGTTTTTGAATTTGCAAATTTAGCAACAAATTTGGGAAAAACGGACTTACACCCGTTTTTTTACGCTTGTTCACATGCAGGCTTCCAAATGTCAAGATATTTTTCATCCTCCAATGACTAAAACGACACAAAAATAGCACAACGGCATGAAATGGCCTAAACATAATGGATGTTGTGGTAAATTATACCGATTTTTTCATCTATTTAACGCCATTCATTAAAAATTCCACTCTATTGCCGCCATGAAATTGTAAATTTTCAATAATTCCGTTCAATTTGGGTGCAACTACGCCACATTCCAAGTTAAATGGTGCCGTTTCTATCCTTGCTTCATCCCACAATCCCGCCGACACAAATTGACCCAGCAGACTGGCGCCTCCTTCTACCATAAGGCTTGTGACACCTTTACGCACATACAAGTCTTCAAGGATATCAAGCAAACCATCATGCTCAAGTTTCACATATTCCACATTGCCTACAATGCAATTTCTATATCTGTTGTAAACCACAGTAGGCAATCCGTCGGTCAACAATTTGCTCTCTGCAGGCATCGACAACCGTCCATCCAACACGACCCTCAATGGATTTACCCGACAGTCGCACAACCGCACGGTGAGCGACGGATCATCAAGAGCCACAGTTCGAGCTCCGACCATTATCGCGTCCACATGCGAACGCTCACGATGCATGAGCACCGTTGTCAACGATGTTGAGAACCTCACAGGCGGTTCTCCGTCATTCGTGCGAGTTTTATCCATGAATCCATCGCGGCTTTGGGCCCATTTCAACAAGACATACGGACGATGCAAGGTGTGGGCAGTGACAAAATGCTTGTTCAATGCCCGGCAATCGGCTTCAAGCACACCCGTAACCACCTCGACACCGGCTTCTCGCAACATGTTGATTCCTCGTCCGTGTACCTTTGCAAACGGGTCGGTCATGCCCACGACTACTCGCGGGATACCGCTCTTTATTATCAACTCGCTGCATGGCGGAGTTTTCCCGTAATGCGAACAAGGCTCAAGTGTCACATATATCGTCGCGTCATGCAACAAATTCTTGTCAAATACTGAAGCTACGGCATTGACTTCGGCATGAGCCTTGCCATAGCAATGATGATACCCCTCGCCTATTATCTTGCCTTCGCGCACAATCACCGCACCAACCATAGGATTTGGAGAAACCCATCCTGCCCCAAGCTTGGCAAGCTGAATTGCACGTCGCATGTATCGTTCGTCAATATCCATCTGCCTATTATATTTTCAAGACGTCCGGGCATAAGCCTCGGTCAATTCAAAAGCACGCAAATATACGGTCAAAAAACGACATCTTCAACTCATCCTGTTATAAATTATTCAGGCCTAAACCTCAAACGAGCCGGAATATTCATAACTTTGCAAGCAAATAAACACGAGCATGCTTAAAGATGTAATAACACATTTCAAACGAGAACTTGCGCCCTATTATCCAAAAGGAGAAATAGAAGGGATGAAACTTGCAGTGCTCGACAACCTTCTGCATTATTCGCAAGTCGACATGATTCTTCATGCCAATGATGAGGTTCCCGATTTCATCATCAATAAAATAAACGACATCATCGAGCGTCTGAAACATCACGAACCTATACAATACATACTTGGCGACGCTTATTTCTACGGCTATCATTTCAAAGTCACTCGCGACACACTCATTCCACGACCCGAAACCGAAGGCCTCATCGACATGATTGTAGATGAAAATTCCGATAGCGACTTGACGGTACTCGACATAGGCACAGGCTCGGGATGCATAGCGATTTCACTGTCGCTTGCGCTCAAATTCCCCATAGTATATGCTTCCGACATAAGCCAAGCCGCTCTCGCTGTAGCTCAGGAAAATGCAAAAAGGCTCAAAAGCAGAGTGAAATTCCTTCAATCGGACATTCTCTCAGCCGATACAGATGGAAATGAACGCTTTGACATAATAGTGAGCAATCCTCCATACATTTGCGAGGAAGAACGTGGCGAAATGGACAAAAACGTGCTTGGATACGAACCATCAACCGCACTTTTCGTCCCCGACGACAACCCTCTGCTGTTTTACAAGGCTATCTGCCGATATGCCAAACATGCATTGAAGCCGGGAGGCCGATTATATCTTGAAATCAACAGCAGATTCCCTAAAGAAACCTGCATGCTGTTGCAAGATGCCGGATTCTGCAATGTTTCGGCCGAAAACGATTATTGTGGTCGTCCTCGATTTGTAAAAGCCATTAAGCCCTCGGAATGACACGACAAAAAACGGATATGAAAAACGACTCTGGACAAATAGCGCCCGACATGGCGGCCATCTCCCCGATAACCGGGAATTTGAAATGGGACGGACTTCATTCCCATCATCTTTATTATGCTGCGTTTGCGATATTTTGCGGATTGTTCTTATCTATAATCGACAGTACCATCTGCAATGTCGCACTGCCTACGATGGCCGACCAGCTTGGCATAACTTCTTCACAATCAATATGGGTCATAAACTCGTTCCAGTTGATTGTAGTCATGACATTGCTCCCTTTCGCATCCATAGGTGAACAAAAAGGATACAAGCGGCTATACGTTTGGGGCACAGCGATATTCACTGTTGGTTCGCTACTTTGTGCATTGTCCGAATCGCTGTCATCGCTGGTCATTTCACGCATAATCCAAGGCTTAGGCTCAGCAATGATGATGAGCATAAACCCATCGTTGGTAAGAATAATATACCCCAAAAGGCTTCTTGGTCGCGGCTTGGGGCTTAATGCCACAGTAATAGCCTTGGCTTCAGTTGCCGGACCTTCCTTGTCGGCGGCAATATTGTCGGTGGCTTCATGGCCGTGGCTGTTTGCCATAAACATTCCCCTTGGCATCGTAACCTTCGTGCTTGCTTGGAAATTCCTTCCCGACAATCCGGTACACATAGTGGGACAACGATTCAAGTGGAAAGAAGCTGTGCTGAATATTGCCACTTTCGGGCTTCTCATAGGAAGTCTTGAGGCTTATTCACATGACGTGAAATTGCAATGGATATTCATAGGCCTTGCCATATTCATAATAGTAGGTTATTCATACGTCAAAATCCAACTTGACGAAAAGTATCCCATACTCCCATTTGACTTGCTGCGCATTCCCATATTCTCAATGTCGATAGCGACAAGCATCCTGTCATTCATGGCGCAAATGCTCGGGCTCGTGGCAATGCCTTTCATGCTGGTTTCAACATTCAATTTCAATCCGGTCGAGACAGGACTCATAATGACAGCTTGGCCGCTGGTCATAGTCATAGTAGGACCTGTCGCAGGATTTTTAATAGGTAAAATCCATTCTGGACTGTTAGGAGGCATTGGCTTGGCCATCCTCGGCACAGGGTGCTTCCTGTTGGCGTTCATCCCGGCAGGAACAGGATATGCAGGAATTATCTGGAGGCTTATGCTGTGCGGCATGGGATTTGGAATGTTCCAATCACCAAACAACCATCTCATAATGACTTCCGGACCGACCCAACGTGCAGGCAGCGCAGGCGGAATGCAAGCGACAGCCCGCTTGACCGGCCAAACTGTCGGTGCGGCACTGGTCGCTCTGATATTCCATGTTTCCGGTCCGACCGCCGCACACGATGCCATGTTCGTGGCCGGAATTCTTGCTGCGGCCGGCGCAGTGTGCTCGTTGCTGCGGTTGGAAGTCAAAAACAGCCCAAGTCATGATTAATGCGCATGAACGACCATAGTTCAAAACGAGATTGCATGCACCTCGACAATGTAAAAATAAGCACGTTCATTTTTCGCATTGCTCTCAACTTTCACTATCTTTGGATAAGATAGGATGCGTTTCGGCAGTGTCAAAAATCTTGAACAAGTTCAATTTTTTGCCATTGCTCTCAACTTTCACTATCTTTGCACCCGAATGAATCAGGCCGTCGGACACTTTCTGATGGCCATGAAAAGAGAAATATTGATGACAAACGACCACAATCGCCGGAAACTGCTAAAGACAATGACCGCCATAATCTCGGTCATTATCGTCTTTTCGTGTTCTTTCGCGTCAATGGCGCAACAAAGGCGCGTGTCTCCGGTCAAGAAAAGTACCAACAAGGTAATGACCGCCGAGCAAAACAAAGCGAAAGTGGAAGAATTGAAACAGATGGGATTGGTGATGCTTGGCGACTCGATTGTCACCGACAGTGTGGCCGCATCCTTGAACGATTCCATAAAAGACCGGTCCATGAAATACCCTTTATTGACAAGCCTTACAATCGGTGCTAACCTTTGGGATCCCATAATGCGATTATTCGGGCAAACTTACGGTGGAATGGATTTTTCGGCCGAATTAAGTTTGTGGAACCGAATAAATCCGGTAGTGGAAGTGGGATTCGGATCGGCTAAAAATACTCCCGAAGAAATGAACTTTACCTATAAAGGGAATTTTGCCTTATACGGGAAAATAGGATGCAACTACAATTTCACTTACAATAGCAAGCCGGAATACTTGGCCTTATTGGGCTTCAGACTCGGATACAGCAACTTCAAGTACAGTATTACCGACGTCACAATGAATCCAGGTTACTGGAACGAAAACGCAAATTTCGATATTCTTGACCAAAAATCACATGCCTTGTGGGGAGAATTGTCGCTGAACCTGCGCATAAAATTAATCGACAACCTGTCGGCAGGATGGTCTTTCAAATACCATTTCTTGTTCAATTACAAAAAAAATCCGACATCCGAGCCTTGGTACATTCCCGGATACGGCTCTCGAACATCCCCCATATCGGCAGCCTTTTCCATATATTACACACTTCCGTTCAACAAAGACCGTTGGCCTGAAGACAAAAAGGAAAAGAATGCCTACACAGGCGAACCTATCGATTCACCGGGACCGGAAACGTCAACTCCAATAGAAATCCCGGGTCCCGGCTCGCCAAGAACCCGATAAAAGCCATTACTTCATGAAAAAAATAATAATCGTAGGAGCATCTTCGGGCATTGGCCGATGCGTGGCTCAAGAATACATATCCGATGGCGACTGGATGGTCGGAATAGCCGCACGACGCATCGACCGGCTGGAGGAATTAAAAACTCTCGCACCCGAGCGAATTAAAACAATGGCAATCGATGTCACTTCCGACAATGCCGAAACATTACTTCTCAAGCTCATTGCCGAAACAGGCGGAATGGATCTGTTCTTGCTCGTATCGGGCGTAGGCCATCAGAATCCCACACTCGACTCCGATGTGGAAAATGCCACGATAGCCACAAACGTGAAAGGATTCACCGCCATGATAGATGCCGCTTATAGATACTTCCGAGAAAACGGCCGCAAAGGACACATCACGGCAATAACATCCATTGCCGGCACCCGTGGCCTTGGCGTGGCAGCTTCCTACAGCGCATCCAAACGCTACCAATGGTGCTATCTTGACGCAATAGAACAACTTGCCCGCATGCAAAAAGTAAAATTGACAATTACCGACTTGCGACCTGGGTTCGTGAAAACCGACTTGCTTGACGACGGGAAGAACTATCCTGCCATGCTTACTCCTCAATACACAGCCCGGGCAATAAAAAAAGCTCTTGAAAAGCGTAAACGCGTCAAAATCATAAATTCAGCCTATGCAATACTGGTATTCTTCTGGAAATTGATACCTCGATTCTTGTGGAAACGCATGCCTATAAAAAAATTAAATATCAAATAATTAACCACATCGCCATTCCCTCTTTTTATTTAGGGGCGTGACAAATATTTTTTTATTTCAAACATATTCCGTAACTTTGCAATGCCAAAAATCATCATAACCCAAAATTTAATGTAGAAATTTTTTTACTTTTTTTGGCAAGGTATTTGTTCTTTAAATCAAAAAAGATTGTTTTAGCCGGATTGGCAAGAGTGCCATCCTTTAATTAAAGAAAAACTATGGGAAAAGAAAAAAACATTGAAATGACACTGAGAGTCAGGACACTGCCGACTCATGCATTTCATCCGAATGCCTTTATAATGGCATCGCACCGTCATGGTTACATTGCAATGCCAAATCGTGCAAAAGCGATGAATGCAAACAATGCCCGATAATCTCTTATCGCGGTAATCTTATCAACGCCTTCGGGTATATTTTCCCGAAGTCAATAGCGTAAAGAACCGCCGGTTCTTCCCATGTAAAAATTTTCCAATCACAATAGTCTAAAAACAACAAATCATACTATTGGATTTCGGAAGATTTTTTATTTTTGCATTATATTTTTCATTACAATAATATAACATTTCTCTCTCTAAAAGGAATTGTTAGCCCTAATACCACATTTTATTCATACTATTTTTTTCCTAAGGCGATACGACGAGATGTCGTAAAGCCTTTTTTATTTTAACACCCACTGGAAGCGCATGACTTCCTGTGGCCATGCTGCTCGCTTATTCATGCCAGACTGCCTTTTGGTATACCGCGATATTGCATCCCGACATTATTTTTGCATCACCAAAATCAAGCATATCCATGAAAAGCTTTAACATATCTATCGATCAAATAAAAGACTTGAACCGCAAACGCAACATCGCCCTCCGTTTTCCCTATGACCCAATTCTCGGCACAGGTTGCACAGGTCCTCGCACCACATGTCATGTCATCGACAAAGGAGAGTTTTCGATACCGTGCCCAATGACCGATGATCCTGCATTCAACCCCGTGATGACATGGACCGAACATGTGAAATGCCGCATAAAATATGATTTTGAATTTTGGTGTGCCACATGCGTCACTATAAAAGACAAGCTGACGGCACGCAAGATTCCATTCGTCTTGAATCGTCCCCAACGGCGCGTGCTTGCGGTGCTCGAAGGGATGCGCTTGGCACGACGCCCAATAAGAATGATTCTGCTGAAAGCAAGACAATGGGGTGGCTCCACCCTTGTGCAATTTTACATGGCATGGATACAAATAACTCTGCGACGCAACTGGAACAGTTTGATATGCGGACACTTAAAAGATGCGTCGGCAGCGATAAAAGGGATGTATTCGCGATTGCTTGCCGAATATCCTGTTGAATATTGGAGCGAGAACTCAGCCCCTAAATTTGTCCCCTTTGAAAAAAGCAGAAACGTCAACATGATTTCAGGACGTGAATGCCTCGTCGCCATTGGCTCGGCCGAAAGTCCGGAAGCCATCAGAGGCTATGACATCGCCATGGCACATCTCACCGAAGTGGCTTTTTGGAGAAATTCCCCGTTGCATTCCCCCGAAAACATTGTACGTTCGGTTTGTGGCTCGATAGCCCTCGAAAACGACACAGTGATAATTATGGAAAGTACGGCCAACGGAATGGGAAATTTCTTTCACACCGAGTGGTTGCGAGCCAAAGCCGGCTTGAGCGACAAAGTCGCAGTGTTTGTACCATGGCACGAAATAGAAATTTATCGTTATCCCGTGGAAGATGCCGGCAGGCTTTGGAACGAACTGGATGAATATGAAAGAAATCTGTGGGAAGAAGGCCTTACGCTTGAAATGATTAACTGGTATCATAACAAGCGTAAAGAATACACGTCGCATTCGCAAATGAAAGCCGAATACCCGAGCAACGACATCGAGGCATTCGTCTCGTCGGGAAACATGCTGTTCGACCCATCCATGCTCGACAAGTTGAGGACAGGCTGCAAGCCACCACTATGGATTGGTGAAATAACCGGTGATGCCGAGTCGGGATGCAAGTCTTTGTCGGGCCTTCGCAAAGTACAATCGTCAAAAGGGTGCTTGAAAGTGTGGGCAGACCCCGACCTTATCTCCCCTCAGGGCAAAAAACAATACATAACAGTAGTCGACATAGGCGGATTAAGTGACAAAGCGGACTTTTCGGTGATTACCGTCTTCGATTCTTGCAATTTTGCCGGAATACCCGAAGTGGTGGCACAATGGAGAGGACACTTGCACCACGACTTGCTTGCATGGAAAGCCGCGCAAATAAGTTCATGGTACCTAAAGGCTTTACTCGTGGTAGAAAGCAATACGCTTGAAACAGAATTTGCCGACGATGGTGCATCTTATATTCTTGAAATACTCGAAAGATTTTACCACAATCTGTATCGCAGGCCGTCCCGGTCGGGCAACGGACAATACAGGATAGGCTTTCACACAAACGCGGCTACCAAACAGGCCGTAGTGTGCGAACTCATGCGTGCCGTGCGCGACAATCTTTACTTGGAGCATGACACCGAAGCCATAAACGAACTTTCATGGTATGAACGCAAGCCATCGGGCGGATATGGAGCCGTGGCAGGAAAACACGATGACATTCTCATGACTCGTGCCATCGGTTTATATGTAATCGCACGTCTGGCCGATTATGCTATGCGTCATGGCGTGGAATCGGTACACGAACTGAAGATTCCTCCCTACAAGGCCATTTGAAACTTATTACAATTGCCAAAATTCGGGAAGTAAAGACGTGGGAAAGGGACAAAAAAAGGACAGTCTCACGACTACCCCATTCTTAAATACACAATTATCTATAAAACAACTATTTAATACTAAAACCTTAAATACGCTAAACTTTATTTGATATGTTTACGCTATTGCGTCTACATCATTAAATTCGCTCTGATTCACCCAATCTCAAATGCATCGGCCACAGGTGATGCATGCTCATGGAGACATCATCTATTCTTTAATGGAAACTAAAGATAATGCATGTGGAAATATGGAACATAAAAAAGAGACTTCAAAACACAACACAAAAAGAAACCAACTTTATATTCAATAAAACAACACAATATCTTTACTTCACAATACGGAAAAAACAACTCTAAATCCGCTTTTCAAGAATTCGGTTGCAAATATACATCATTTTGACCGAATAACAAAATATAATCAAAAAAAGCACTACCGCATATCCAAGCCATACACAAACACAATATCAGGAATAAAACCCATTAAATTAATATTTTCCGAAAATTTATATCCTATTTTTCCTTTTGAACAATTATTATTGTATTTTTGCAAAAAACAAACGCCAAACATAAAACTAAAATGGAAAGAGTCGATCTAATTCTCGCAGAGAAACTATTAAGCATCAGTGCAATCATTCTCCAGCCGGAAAATCCGTTCGTTTGGGCTTCCGGATGGAATTCACCCATATATACCGACAATCGCAAGACATTGTCTTATCCCGATATCAGGAATTTTATCAAAGTTGAACTTTGCCGAATAATTCTTGAAAAATTCAAGAATGTCGATGTGATAGCAGGAGTGGCCACTGGTGCAATCGCACAAGGCGCACTCGTTGCCGACACTTTGGGTCTGCCTTACGTTTATGTACGTTCAAGCCCCAAAGACCATGGCTTGGAAAACCTCATCGAAGGCAATTTGAAAGCAGGACAAAGAGTAGTCGTAATCGAAGACCTGATTTCAACAGGAGGAAGCAGCTTGAAAGCATGTGAAGCTATAAGGCAAGTGGGATGCGAAGTAGTGGGCATGGCTGCAATCTTCACCTACGAATTCCCTGTATCTGTAAAGAAATTCCGTGAAGCCGGAATCGAATTGCACACCATCAGCTGTTACAACTCAATGATTGAAGCAGCTCTTGCTTCAAACTATATCAAGGACAAAGACGTAAAGACCTTGAAAGAGTGGCGCAAAGACCCGGCAAACTGGACTCCAAACAAAGAAACTATTGATTGAGCACGGCGTTACTCTGTATCAATGCCAAGCAATATATTGTTTCAATCCATGATCATGGATTGAAACAATTGTCATTCACACAAATTTAAACCGATATCATTCAAAATGGATTCATACAAAAGCAACGAGGAAATAGTAAATTACAACATAGAAACGATTTTTGACAAACTGTCTGACTTTGAAAATTTCAGCAAAATCAAAGAAATGGGAAACATTCCCCCGGAACTGAAATCAAAAATCGACAGTGTTGAATTTACCAGTGATTCCATTTCATTCAAGGCCGACCCTGTAGGAATGATAAAACTCGTAATTGAAGAGCGCACACGTCCCTCGAAACTTGTCTTGTCGGCTGCAACTTTCCCAATACCGTTCAAGGCTGTAATAAACCTTGAAAAAATTGATGAAACAAGCACTCGACTGATGACTGAATTTCAAATAGAACTGAACATCATGCTCCGT
Source organism: uncultured Muribaculaceae bacterium (assembly GCA_944321705.1). Classification (GTDB taxonomy): domain Bacteria; phylum Bacteroidota; class Bacteroidia; order Bacteroidales; family Muribaculaceae; genus Avimuribaculum. The sequence continues at coordinate 50,216 of CALUMG010000003.1, forward strand.
GCCATGGCTTCAAAACCTTTATCGGATGGCGCAATAAAATTCGGACAAATGCTCGCAAGCCTTCCTTACGACAGATTTTGATTAATCAAAATATTACACAGATAAAAGCGGCAACATCCTTGCCGCTTTTTTATATCCACCCACGCAGATACGTCATAATAAAAATACATTACAATATGAGTTTTCATCCTTCGAGCCTTAACATATATTATACATTGCACTGCACCCATTAAGACATGCTCCGACTCGCTCAACATTAACTTCACATGTATCCCAATATAAAAACACCTGCAATCGCAAAAACCTACTAAAACATTAATAAACAGAGGTACAGAAAAACAAAAGCCGATGCTTCACAGCACCGGACTTCCATCAAATCTACAATCTATAAAAACATATATATTTCAGAATTAGAATCATCTGTGACCAAATATAAATATTTATTTTATTAAAAGCAAAGATTTTTTAAATAAAATTCCAAGTTTTTTCTTAAACACAACCCCTTCGCGCAATTAACCCCCTATAAATAACCATATTATCACAAAAAACACATTTTAACTCACATGTATATTTTTTGATTAACATTCTGCCCGATCGACATGCCTACATTTGCTAAAAAAAAATGAAACGCAAATCAATCATTGCCGACTTTTCGGGCAAAATCAATTACACCATTGAAGAGGAAGCACCAATAGGCTCTTGTTCCACGCTTGTCAACCTCAGAGAAAATTCAGGCGGGTTGACACCGGTCGGCTCCCTTCCGACACTCACGACTCTTGCCGCAGGCGAAAAATTGATTGCTGCTCATGAAGTTCATGGAACAGTCAATTTAATAAGCCTTGCAGGAAATTCAATCAAATGGCACGCCACCATGGCCGTCGACGGGACATTCTCGGTAAAAGGCATTACACTGTGCGACATCGATGGCAACTTGACAGCCATTTCGGCCTTAAGCGATTATGTCATGATTAGCACATCGCGCGGATGTGTATTATTAAAATATGACAAAAACAATAATTCCTACAAGACATTAGACAAAAATAAGGCAATCCCAAGACTGCTACTTGGCACAGCCTCAACCGGACGCATAAGCGAAATTGTGCCGGGCCTCGAATTTGAATCGGTCTACACACATTGGCAACCGCCATTACACGCCGATGACATTGCCCGTCTGTCCGACAACATACAAGATGCCTACAAGCGCCTGCAACGCTATGCATCGGGCAATGGGCTTCTCATTCAACCGCTGCTCGCAAGATATGCGGTGCGACTTTGGGACGACAGTTATCTATGGGTATCTCCGCCCTTGTTGGTCGGCAACGGATTGCAACCGGCCGAGGGCATAGCGACAGTGCGAACCGAAGAAAACAATTTCATCGGCATTGAACAAAGCGTGATCGAATCAGCCACCTACCGTGTGGCCATTATCGTGGAAAACGGCTCCGATGAAGATTGGGACTCCCTGATAAAGTCAATAGACATACTCGTTACCACCGAAAGCTCGCCAATCGACACTTCATCATTTGCCGATTACACCTGTACTACCGACAATCACGACAACATGCTGTCTTACCGAATGGAATATTCTTTAAAATCAGCATCTGAAAATGATACGACAAACCTGCTGCTTGACAGTAAAAAATGGACAATCGCATGCCAAATCACCGACATGGCTGCATTAAGGCAAGGAATAGCAAAAGCGGCCAACTGCGATGTGGCAACCGACGCGACAGGATTGCCAGCGCAAATGAAACGATATGAAATAACACACTACGACAACACGGCCGTTGTTGAATCTTCGCAATTGTCATCATGCATGGAATCAATTGAAAAAAACATGTGCTACAATTCAATATTGTGTCACAACAGAAGACTTTTTGCCTCAGGCAACGCGGCTCTGCTCGTCAATCCTTGGCATCCTTCACTGTTTTGGCATGGCAACATCGATGCCGGCAATTGCGACATAATGGTAGAAACTTACATTAAAACTCCCGACGGAACAGCAGTCACCTACTGGAAAGGCTCGTCCAATATTATCCCCGCAGAACTGAACCCAATACTTGCCTACCCCGACCCTCGCGCTTTCCGCATGAAGATAATGTTACTCGCCAACGGCTCAGTCAAGCAAATAGAAGTTGACTTGAGCCCTTCAAACGGACAATGGATGGCAATCGATTCCTCTTCTCATTCCTTTTCCGACACCGGAGCCAGTTCTCTGCCAGAAATTGACGATGGGACTTGCATCGAGAACATCACGGGGAAAGTTTATGAATACACGGAATTAAATCCATTGGCGATAAGTCTTGTACATAACGTTTGCGACAATTCCATACTCGCCATGGCTGCATCGGCTCGCCACACAAACAACAACATCGGCTCCCCCATATACATATTTGCCGAAAACGGAACTTATGCCTTGCCTTATCTCACCGCATCGGCCAAATATGCACCTGCCGTGCCATTGACAAACCATCGCATTGCAAAAGGCACGAAACCGGTAGAAAGTCACGCAAATGTCTATTTTGCCACCTATGATGGTAAAATATGCAGTTTGTCACAATACAAGATTGAAGACCTGCTCCGGCATGTCGAAACTGAGTCTTTGGCTTGGAATCATGAATACGATGAACTGTGGATTTCTTGCAAAGATGGCTCAATCGAAGTATTAATGCCATCGGGACGATTATATAGCCGGACCATCAATGAAATCACTACACTGCAACAATTGACATCCGACATTGCTGTTGCAGTTTGTCCCGACGGCAAGATTCTCGACATTTCACACGAGGATGAGTCTACGGCCGATGTAGAACTGCTCACAAATCCCATTATTCTCAATAATCATGAACCGGCAATCCCTTACGAAATAATTTGGAACATATTTGCATCAGGCCTGTCCATGCGCCTTGCCGCTTATGGGGAAACCGGCGCAAGCTGCCATGGAATGACTTTGGCTGCAATGCAAGTAAATGGCAATGTCAGCTCGCCTATTCCCATGAGACTCATTTCCCCTCAGACAAGAGTGATGAGACTCGGTTTTGCTGGGAAATTTCCACACAACGCAATAATATGCCCGGCCAAAATAAAACTTAAGTACTGAAGTTTCATTATATTTGCATTCGTAATAATACATGAGAAAAGATGTTAAGGCGCAATTCGCCGTAAAATTAAATTCCGAATGGATAATTTTATAGCAATCGACTTTGAAACGGCCAATCAATACCCGTCAAGTGTATGCAGCGTCGGTCTGGTAATTGTAAAAAACGGTGTCATAGTAGATGAAAAATACAGCTTGATAAAGCCATACCCAAATTTCTACTTGCCACGCAACACGGCCATCCACAAACTGTCGGCCATAGACACATACGATGCCTTGCCTTTTGATGAAGTTTGGGAAAAGTTGACCCCGCACATAGGCACAATGCCTTTTGTTGCCCACAATGCCCCATTCGACCGCCGATGCCTCATTGCCGCACACCAAGTTTACGATTTATATTATCCCGGATATGAATTCTATTGCACACTGAAAGCATCGAGAAAAACATTCCGTGAATTGCCCGACCATAAACTGCACACGGTGTCGGCACAATGCGGATACATTCTGGAAAATCACCACAATGCGTTAGCCGATGCCGAAGCATGCGCCCACATAGCGATGAAAATTCTATGACCGGCATTATAGATACAAACATAAATATATATGATTCACAATTAAAACCTAAAAACATTAGCAATGAAAACATGTCTATTTACCCTTATGATGATTTGTGCGACTGCATTTTCTGTTTGCAGGGCGCAAACTCCCGTCTACCTTGACGATTCGGCACCATTGGATGCCCGTGTGGAAGATGCTTTATCGCGCATGACATTAAGAGAAAAAATCGCTCTCATCCATGCACAGTCAAAATTCAGCGCACCCGGGGTGCCTCGGCTTGGCATCCCCGAAGTTTGGACTTCCGACGGTCCCCATGGAGTTCGTCCTGAAGTAAAATGGGACGAATGGGAACAAGCCGGTTGGACCAACGACTCTTGCGTCGCATTCCCTGCTTTGACTTGCCTTGCGGCGACATGGAATACCGAAATGGCTGCACTTTATGGCAAGTCGATTGGAGAAGAAGCTCGTTACAGAAACAAAGACATACTGTTGGGGCCTGGAGTAAACATCTACCGAACACCTTTGAACGGTCGCAACTTTGAATACATGGGAGAAGACCCGTATCTTGCTTCACAAATGGTTGTCCCCTATGTTAAAGGCGTGCAATCTTGTGGAGTCGCTACATGCGTAAAACACTTCGCCCTCAACAACAATGAAATAAACCGTCACACGACAAATGCCATAGTCGACGACCGTGCATTATACGAAATTTACTTGCCGGCCTTCAAAGCTGCCGTTACCGAAGGGGGCACTTGGTCGATTATGGGAGCTTACAACTTGTATAAGGACCAACACGCCTGCCACAATAGTTACTTGCTTAACGACATCCTGAAAGGTGAATGGGGCTTTGACGGAGTTGTTGTTTCTGACTGGGGTGGAACTCATGACACATGGCAAGCCATAACCAACGGGCTCGATCTTGAATTTGGCACTTGGACCGATGGATTGTCATCAAACTCGAAAAATGCATATGACAATTACTACCTTGCCGACCCATACTTGAAACTTATTGAGGAAGAGAAAATCGGGACATCTGAACTTGACGACAAAGCAAGACGCGTGCTGAAATTGATTTTCAGAACAGGAATGAACAAAAACAAGCCTTGGGGTGCCCTTTGTTCTGAGGAACATTATGCAGCAGCCAACAAAATCGGATGCGAAGGAATAGTTTTGCTCAAAAACGACAATGACTTGCTGCCAATAGACACCGACAAGGCCAAAAGGATAGCAGTAATCGGCGAAAATGCCATTAAAATGATGACAGTAGGTGGAGGCAGTTCTTCACTAAAAGTGCAACACGAAGTCCTGCCGCTCGATGGAATCAGGCAATTTGCCGGCAATGACATTGAAGTAAGCTACGCAAGAGGATATGTAGGCGACACTTCCACTGTGTTTGATGGAGTTTCTTCAGGTCAAGACATCACCGACAACCGCAATGAGGACGAATTGATAAACGAAGCTGTGGAAATCGCCCGGAATGCCGATTATGTCATATTTGTCGGCGGATTGAACAAAAGCAGGTTTCAGGATTGCGAAGATTCCGACCGTAAAGGTTTGGAACTTCCTTACGCCCAAAATCGTGTCATAGAAGCCTTGGCAAAAGTTAATGACAATCTCATCGTAGTCAACGTTTCGGGCAACGCCGTAGCCATGCCTTGGGTCGACGATGTCCCGGCGATATTGCAAGCATGGTATCTCGGCTCGGAAGCAGGCAACTCAATCGCAAAAATACTTTTTGGCATTGAGAACCCATCAGGCAAGTTACCTTTCACTTTCCCTGTAAAACTTGAAGACGTGGCTGCTCACAACATGGGTGAATATCCGGGAACAAAACGCAATGACGGCAGCGACATTACCGACACACGCTATAATGAAGGCATTTACGTCGGATACCGCTGGCACGACACTCGCCACATAAAACCGCTGTTCGCTTTCGGACACGGATTGAGTTACACATCATTCAAGTATGGCAAGGTTACGGCTTCCAATTCCGAAATGACTGCAAACGATTCGATAACCTTCTCGGTCGATGTCACAAATACCGGTAACCGCGCAGGAGCCGAAGTAGTGCAACTTTACATAAGCGATGAAAAATGCAGCGTGGACCGCCCGGTAAAAGAACTTAAAGGATTCAAAAAAATATACCTCAACCCCGGAGAAACTCAAACAGTCTCATTCTCAATATCCAAAGACGCCCTCAGTTTCTTCGATACCGGCACTCATTCTTGGGTGGCCGAACCGGGAAAATTCACGGCTCATGTAGCCGCAGCAAGCGATGACATACGTTCATCTGTGCAATTTGAATTAAAATAAACTCTTTCAATATTTAAGAAACATCCGCATGCGCCTTGTCGAATTTGATTTCCGGCAAGGCGCATTTTTTCTCACAAAACGGGCATTTTTCCACATAAAAACGACAAATAAGAACTCTTTGCTCAAATTTATTTTAAATTTATTGCAAAAATTTATTTGAAAAAAGAAAAATATCATTTATTTTCGCAATTGCATTATTGTTTAATAAATACCATAAACAAATGAAAAAATTAATTACCTATTTATTGTGTGCGACCTTGACTACAGGCAGCATTTACGCTTTCACCCAGAAAGTGCTGCCGGGAAGCGAAAGGGAATTGGCCGACAGAGCCATGACCAAAGCGGGAAGAAATGCCGCAGTGCTGAACCAAAGTGCAGAAACTTTTGTTGGAGAAAGAGTACTAACCAAAGCTCAACAGCAAGCCATCAATGACTTGAAAGCAAAACCTATCACTCACCGCAAGGGTTCGCCCGTCGCAGTGAAGCCCAAGATGGTGCTACAAAGCGTGCGTCCCTATGCCGACAGTGAAAATGCAAAGATTACGATTAACGTGCTTATGGACTGGGGAGATGGTTCCGGTTACCAAATCCTGTTCGACAGCGACCACTCGGTTTACGGATTGTCGCTCACTCCACCCTACTCGATCGAGCCTGACACCTATGCCGAATATGAATACAAATTGCCGGCTAATGCTTCGGGCGACTTGGAATCTGGCTCATGGGTAAATTCAGGAGAAACCCAGTCAATCGAAATTCCGGCCGGAACCTACGATTATGCCGTTGTAAACCCTTCAATGGGCTCCTCCGGTGAAGTTACAATATACATTGCCAGCGGAGATGTCTCTTCGGGCGACGACTTCGCATTCTCGGCAGGTGCCGAATATATCTTCACGTTGACCCAGAACGGCAACTACGACTTGTGCACACTCGACATAACAGCCCCGGTCGACCTCGCTGTCACCGGCATCTCTTCACCGACATCGGGTACAGGACTGTCGAGCGAAACTGTCTCCGTTACCATAGCCAACAATGGCTCGGAAGCCATTTCTTCATTCAACGTGGCGTTGAGCATTGATGGCGGCACTGCCGTGGAAGAGAGCGTGCAACAAACCATCGAGCCGGGAGCTACGCTGGATTACACGTTGACCAACAAGGCCGACTTGTCGGCTGCCGGAGTCCACACAGTGACAGTCTCGGCCATCGCCGACAATGATGCCAACCCCGCCAACAACAGCTTCACAAAAACCGTGGCCAATGGCATGCCGGTCGAACCGCCCTACACTTGCGACTTTGAAACCGAAGAAGCCTTCGCCGAGTGGATGGTCATCGACAACAATGGCGACAACGACAGTTGGGAATTCAACACAGGATTCTATGGCAGTGGCGTAGCCTTAATCGGCTACAACGTCACCGACAACCTTGACGATTACCTTGTCACCGTTAATCCGGTAAATCTTGATGCCGGCGAAAACAACATCACATTTGAATACCGTGCCCTTTCAGCAAGCTATGTCGAAAGCTTTGAAGTGCTCTACGGCAAGACACCCGATGTTGAAGACATGACCGTCATCCGCACGGTTGAAAACTTCAACGAGAACACGGTAAACGTATTCTGCCCGATTACGTTCAATGCCGATGAAGCAGGAGCCTACTACTTCGCGTTCCATGCCACCTCCATACCCGACCAGATGGGAATGTACATCGACAACGTGACAATCGACAAAGGCGCATATCAGGGGACTCCCGACATCGCTGTCGACCGAGTTATACTTCCTACCTCGGCTACCACACTGGGGTCAGAAACCATCGGTGCTGTCGTTTCCAATGTCGGAACCGACGACATAACTTCATTCACGTTGACCTACACAGTCAATGATTCACCAGTAGGCGTGTCGGAAACCTTCAACACCCCTATACCTATGGGAGAATCGGTAACTGTGGAATTCTTGACAACTTCCGATTTCTCGCAAGAGGGTACATACACTGTCACCGTGACAGCCTCCAACGTTGTATCTCAATCGGGACAAGAAGACAGCAACGCCGACAACAACTCGGTATCGGGCACAACGACCCACTTCGCGCCAGCCGACGTGCCATTTACCACCGACTTCACCAATGAAGAGGATCGTGGCAAGTGGTCGTGTGAAAGCGGATCATGGATTTATGACACAAACTACGAAGCCTTGAACGCATTGATGGGCACGCCTCTCATTTCACAGGGCATAAACCTCGAAAGTGGCAAGAGCTATCGCATGACTTACAACTACATGGCCGGAGCCGTATTCCTCATTTGGGAAGTGACCGAAGACTTTGACATCCTTTGCGGCCTTGACGGTACTCCTATCGAAGAATGGGAGACAATAGCCTCCTACGAAGGCGTGTACACCAACGACACTTTCGTCACCGACGATGCCATATTTGAATGCCCAGAAAGCGGTGTTTACTCTTTTGCCATCGTTCCAAGGACCAACAACGCAAGCATTTACGTCAAGTCGGCCAGCGTCACTGAAATGAGCGACTATGACATCTCCATCTCTTCGGTAACTGGCGTGCCGACATTGATTCCTGAATCACAGGCAAGAAACATCAAGCTGAATGTCAACCTTGAGAACCGCGGCATCAATGCCATCGAGCAAGGCAACATAATCATCATGTTCAACGGCACATCGAGCGTTGCAGGCATGGCATCCATCCCGCAAATAGCTCCGGGCTCCACCGCATCAGTGCCTGTTGAAGTTTCGGCCATCAACTCGGTTGCCGGCGAAACAGTGACATTCAATGTGATTGCCTCGCTTGGCGCAAGCGTCGTAGACCCCAACCAAGACGACAATGAAGTAGCACTCTCGGTTACGTTGACCGAAGAAGAATTGGCTTATGACCATGTGACTGCCGACATGTACAACGACCAATATTCCGTAGGTGCAGAATCTACGTTGGGTGCAGGCTCGGTATTCAGCATCGGAGCTGAAGATGTGCTCACCGGCATCTCCGTAGGCTGGGGCGCCGTTGACGGGCAAATGATAACCTTGCAAGTCTACAAGTGGGATGCTGCCACGATGACCGTAGGCGACTTGGTTCTCGACACCGACGTTGAACAAGGCACCGAAACAGGTCAAATCACTTACACATTCGCTCCTCGCCAACTTACACCGGGCGACTACCTCGCAGTGGTTTACTTCATGGGATACCAATTGGTATGTGACTTGAGCAATGACGGAATCCTGTATGTAGTATCGGGCAACGTCATCAACACCCAAGTGGGACTTGGCTATCCGGCAATCCGCATGATATTCGGAGAAGGCATTGCCGTTGCAAAAGATGTTGCTATCACAGACATCCCGTCGCCGGCTATCGAAGGTTTGTTTGCCGACAATGAACCAATCGTCATAAGCGTCGCCAACAACGGCTACGAAGCCGCTTCGGCCACCCTCAACGTGACAGTGAACGGTAATCCGCTCGAATCTCAAAGCATCGAGCTCAGCGCTTACGCTTCAAGTGAATACACTTTCACCGCCGATCTGTCGGAACCCGGTGAATACACCATCGCCGCTTCGGTAGAACTTGAAGGAGATGAAAACACCGAAAACAACGAAATGCAGAAGGTTGTGACCTCGGCAGAGGCTCTTGACCCATACACAATGGACTTTGAAAGCTGCACCGACTTCGCAGTGTCGGGATTCAATCCTCAATGGACATCGGTTGACGGTGACGAAGCAGTTGTATACGGATTCCAAGGCATCACATTCCCGATGCCGTCAACAGGAGCATTCGGGTTCATGGCATTCAACCCATTGGCTACAACGCCGGCAATGACCGATGTCGCAGGCATCGTGCCTCACGGTGGCAACAAGTTCGGCGCAGCATTTGCAGCTTCTTCGGGAGTAAATGACGACTGGTTGATTTCTCCGCTGCTTGAAATGCCGCAAGACGGAGCATCTGTCTCGTTCTTCGTCAAGTCCTATACCGACCAATACGGCCTTGAGAAATACAGAGTGCTCGTGTCCGAAACCGACGACGCGACGACCAGCTTCACTGAAGTGGAATCGGGCGAAGCTCCTGTCGAGGATTGGGAAGAAGTCAGCGTCGACTTGAGCGAATACGCAGGCAAGAAAATCTACATCGCAATACAATGCGTGTCGGAAGATGCATTCATATTCATGCTCGACGACATCGAGGTGAGCAAGCCTGAAGGACAATCTGTCAGCGACAATCTTGCCGATGCCACTTCGATAACATTGTACCCGAATCCTGCAAGCGAGACGCTCGTCATCAACGCCGCAGGGGCCACAATCAACGAGGTTGCCTTGTATTCGGCTGCAGGAACGATGGTTTACTCTTCTACCGGAATCAACAAGGCTGACTTCCGCCACAATGTTTCAAGCTATGTACCGGGTATCTACTTTGCAAAAGTAGTCACCGACGCAGGTACAAAGACAATGAAATTCATCGTGAAATAAAGCATTATCAAATACCATGCATTAGAAAAGAGAGCCGGGTCGATGCCCGACTCTCTTTTTTTGCGTTTCCTCTCCTCGTTCAACGCCACTATGACAATCGTGCCACGGCAAGGGTGGCAATCGACATTTTTACACCGGGAATGGCCGACAAAGCCTCAGCACACGACAACAATGTCGCTCCAGTTGTCACCACATCATCAACAATCAACACATGACGGCCGCTATATCGCTCGGGACGACCGACGGCAAATATACCTTTCGTATTCATCAACCGTTCATAAGTTCCCTTGCTTGTCTGCGTTTCATGTTCCTTCACGGCCGACACTACGTTCTCGATGTTGCATCCAAGCACCGAAGCAATTCCACGCGCTATGTACTCGCTCTGGTTATATCCACGGGATGCCAACTTGTTTCTGTGCAAAGGCACCGGAACTATCAAGTCTACTCCATTCCATAATCGACTGCCGGCAGTTTCCAATGCGAACTGCCTACCCAGCCATTCACCCAGCAAAGGTTGATTATGATACTTTATGTCATGCAATATAGATGCGTAATTGTTTCCTCGCTCATAGAAAAAATAGCCCGACGCGTTTTCTATCCTTACCTTCCCGGCAAAAAGTTGTTCAACCGCGTTAAATTCACGTTCATGAAAGCCGGTTCGTGGCAAATCGGCCATGCACATGTCGCAGACATACCGTTCCTGCACATTCAACGCTTTCCCACACACCGGACACAAACGAGGAAAGAACAAATCGACCAAGTGATTTAAAAGATTTTTCATGGATGTAATAAAAAAAGCAAGATATAGGTTGATACGATATTGTTATTTTCTTCCTTCTACATCTCTTCACACGAGTCATCACAATCGGCAATCAAGCGACCAGCCATGCGTGCCACCATGTCGGGCTCAAATCCGCGCTGAATGGCAAAACGCATCAATGCGGCCTTTGCCTTCATCTTTTCTCGCGACCTTACCGTGCGATATTTGGATTGCATCAATTTTTCAAGAGTCGACTCATAGTCTTCAGGCTCAATCTCGTTCATGGCCTCATCGATGACATCGGCCGCGACATGCTTCTGTCGCAATGCGTAAGCAATTTTCAGCCGTCCCCAGCCGCCAAATCTGAACTTGTCGCGCACGAATGCCCTCGCATACCTCTCTTCGTCGAGATACTTCCCTTCCACAAGCCTCGAAACAATCTTGTCGCTATCGGCATCTCCAATGCCCCAGCCTCGCAACTTCGTGCGTATGTCGTATTCGGCTTGTTCGCTGCGTGAGCACAATGCCGCACATCGGGCTAAAGCATTTTCCGGAGTCAATTGACGTTTATAAACAGGCATTTCCAAACAAATAATTTTGCCATTACAAAGCAGACTCGTCCACCCTGAAATATATCTGCACGGTCTCGATATCGGCATTTGTGAACCGATCGGTGATTATGCGTACCGAATCCACCAAATTGGTAGAATATTCATAATCCACGACATCATAGTAATACATCGCCCCGCAATCCATCGAAGAGAAATAAGGTATAGGATTGTAATTTATGGTCAATGTATCATTATAACGTGGATCGGAAAAAGCCACGGCTTCATGATGGAAAACAAATTGACAATTGTTAGCATTCATCCTCAAAGGCAAATACACTTGCGTTCCCGTTCCGTTGTACATTATCACAGTGTCGCCCGGGGCTCCGACTCCATAAACGGTCAACGAATCAAGCGATATAGACCGTTTGGACTCGCTTGCATAAAAACAAGCGAGCGGAATGGCCGTACTATTCTCGTCGCATGTGCTTGGCGTGCACGACAGCACTGCTGCGACACAGGCGACCGTCAACAAGAGCAGTTTCAGAATTTTCCCCATTTCACTACCTCGTCAATATTCTTTCTCTTCTTTTCAGGTTGTTCGTGCGGATCTTTTGGATATCCTATTGATATGATGGCCACAGGTTCCCACTCTTCGGGAATGGAAAGACCTTCTTTCAACGGAACAATGTCGAAGTTTCCAATCCAGCATGCGCCAAGGCCGAGCGTGGCGGTGGCAAGACAAATATTTTCACAAGCTATTGCAATATCTATGTCCATGCTGTTGCGACCGTCATATCCACGACTCCATGCCTCGTTCTTGTTGCCAAGAGCAACGACGAAAGCACCGGCGTCGCGAATCCAGTCCCTGTCGTAACTTTTATACACGACTTCCTTCAATTCAGGTTCGTCAATGACAAGAAACTTCCAAGGCTGCTTGTTGCAAGCCGATTGTGCATAACGAGCCGTCTCCATTATGGCCATCAGCATTTCACGACTCACCGACGCATTATCGTATCGACGACAAGAATAGCGGCGGCATATCAAATCAAAAAATTGAGGATATTCTATCATTTCTTCCATTTCAGGTTTCATGTAACAAAAAATACTGTTTTCCACAAAAATATGTCACATGCGCGCTGTTTGCGGCATTATTACATCATTTTTTCCGAAATTTCATAGTGATTGCGACCCGGAGCATGGCGGCACACTATCTCTCCGACAAACCCGGCAAGGAACAATTGCGTTCCAAGTATCATCGCAGTCAACGATAAATAAAAATACGGAGAATCGGTGACAAGTATATAATCACCACCCGAATACATGTTGTAGAGTTTCAATGCACCCACCACGATTACCGACACAAAACCGATAAAAAACATTATGCTACCGAGCAGGCCGAAAAAGTGCATCGGTTTTACTCCAAACTTGGCAAGGAACCACAACGTAATCAAGTCGAGATAACCATTCACAAAGCGGCTCAATCCGAATTTGGATTTCCCGTATTTACGAGCTTGATGATGCACCACCTTCTCTCCGATTTTCGCAAATCCCGCATTTTTTGCAAGATACGGAATGTAACGGTGCATGTCGCCATACACCTCGATGTGCTTGGTCACGATATTCTTGTAGGCTTTCAATCCGCAATTGAAATCATGCAAGTTTTTTATGCCGCTCACACGCCTCGCCGTCGCATTGAACAATTTTGTCGGAATCGTCTTGCTCAAAGGGTCATAACGTTTCTTTTTCCAACCCGAAACGAGGTCATACCCTTCTTTCATTATCATGTCATACAAGGCCGGTATCTCATCGGGACTATCTTGCAAATCGGCATCCATGGTTATAACCACATCGCCTTCGGCCTTGCCAAATCCGGTATTCAAAGCCGGAGACTTGCCATAATTGCGTCTGAAACAAATACCTTTCACGGCAGGATTCTTTTCACGCAACTTTTTTATTACTTCCCACGAATTGTCGGTTGAGCCATCGTTGACAAAAATCACTTCATACGAGAACCCATGTTCCTTCATCACTCTTTCTATCCAAGCCTCAAGCTCGGGGAGCGACTCGGCCTCATTATATAATGGCACGACAACTGATATATCCATTTCCTATGTCTTATTAATTTTATCCAATCAAAAAACTCAAACACGCTTCATCCTCACGACTGCCGATAGAATCATCGATATTATCGACCCGACAAACGTCGTCAGCATTATCATTTCAATCACGATGTCGATAGCCGACGGAAGCATGTGGTTCTCCACCGCCTGCTTCAATATGTCGGTAAGCATACGGGCATTCTCTCCCGGAACTGTTTCATACAACTTTATGGCCATTTGCACTTGGTCGTAAATGAACGTGGGTTCTATGTACTGCATCCAAACGTAGGTGACCACTCCGCATATCAACGAACCGAAAAGAAATATCAATATGCCCAACATCCATAAAGCCGAAAATTGCGAAATGCCATGCAACGACACATGATATTTACGCATATAGAAATACACCACACCCGGAATGCCAAGGAACATCGCCATTGACAAGTACATGAACAGCACGCTGTCGAAGCCATACATGAACATTATCGACAACACAGTCAAGTATATGCCAAAAACCGCTCCATTCTCCGCTCCGGTGCGGTAAATCGATTTAACTTCACCCATCACACGATAGTCTTAATGTATGCAAAGTTAAGCATAAATAGCGACATCGACCGAAACTCATGTCTTTAATTTTTGTTACTTCGGTCAAGAAACGATTTTCAATCCTATGATGGAGGATATGAGAGTGGTTATGAAAAATAAACGCGCAAAGGATGCAGGCTCATGAAAAAATATGATTCCGAGCAAGACGGTACCAACGGCACCTATGCCGGTCCACACCGGATAGGCCGTGCCTATCGGCAACGTCTGCACAGCCTTTGCAAGCAGCACCATGCTCAATATCAGGCACACAAGGAATCCAAATCCCCACAGATAATATTCAATTCCGGTCAGCCCCTTCATCTTTCCAAGACAAAAGGCAAAACCCGATTCAAAAAATCCGGCAATAATCAAGATAATCCAATTCATTATACACTGTTTTTTTCTGCATGCAAAATTAGTCAATTGTCTTATATTTGATAAACATTGCCGCACGAGGGAAAAATCATGCACATGGCAACAATGCCGCAATATAATATTTGACACAAGCATTCGTTATATGATTAAGACATGTTTATTATGACATCTATGAAATTGTTTTCACGATATATACTGCTTCATTCCATTTTATTCATTTCATTAATGGCAGTCTCGCCTGTAAATTCTTTTGCGCTCGAAGCATCCCATTATGCAGCCAACAGCGTGCTATCAGAAGGCCGGTGGGGAAAGATTTCAGTTACCGAATCGGGCATGTACTCCATTTCTCGCAGCCAACTTGCCCGATGGGGCTTCTCCGACTTCGACAATGTTAAGATATTCGGGTATGGCGGTGCTCCTATTTCCACCACCCTCAATGATGCGCAAATCGACGATCTCCCGCAAATTCCAGTGTTGCGCCTCGACGACCGCATTATATTCTATGCACAAGGCCCTACTACATGGCGAGACGCGAACATGTATTATATCACTTATCGTCAATACCAGCACCCCTATGCCACTGCCGGTTATTATTTCATAACCGACCGAAGTGACATTAAATCCACAGAAATCACATCCGAACAAATTCCCATCCCGGCTCAAGCTACCGAAATGTCAACATTCACCGAACATATTTTTTACGAACAGGAACTGTTCTCGCCGGGAGAAACAGGGAACTATCTCTTAGGAGACGATTTCAGATACAACACTTCGCAGACGTTTGATTTCACACTTGATGGATACAAACCAAAAGAAACGATTTCTGTCCTAACAAGTTTCGGCGCGGCAGTTACGGGCAGCACAAGTAGCCTGCTAACATTCACAGTCAACGGAGATGAACTGCAAAAATCAACCAGTGATGAGATAAGTGCGCTCAGAAGCGAATATGACAACGTGCGCACTTGCGAAACAGTAAAACAATTCTCTCTTGAAGATGAAAATCTCAAATTCGGAATAACTTTCACCTACGGTGGCTCTGTCTCCATTGCCCGGCTCGACCATATAACCATAAATTATGTGCGAATGCTTGACATGAACGGCCAAAGTTCATTGCAATTCCGAACCGATGCCGACACACGCAATGCGGTGTGCAACCTAAGCGGAACATCCGAAAACACCCGCATATGGGATGTCACGACAAGTCACACTCCGATTGAAGTGGAATATGCAACCGCAAACAATGATGTGGCTCGCTTTGCACCTTCATCATCGGGTCATCATGAATATGTGGCATTCAACGAAGATGGACAATTCCCCACACCATCATTCTCAGAAATGATAAGCAACCAAAACTTGCATGCCAATGAAATTCCCGATATGATAATAATATCTCCGCAAGAATTCCTTGAACAGGCCGAACGCATTGCCGACATGCATCGCCAGCTCGACACGATGCGAGTACTTGTTGTAGACCACTCGTTGATATTCAATGAGTTCTCTTCAGGAACCCCCGACGTGATGGCCTATCGCAAATTGGCAAAAATGTTCTTCGACCGAGGAACAAGCAGCGACGGCCACAAGTTGGGATACTTGTTGCTTTTTGGCCGTGGTTCTTACGACAACCGAGGCATAACACAAGCCATCATCAACAATCCTTACCCGCGCTTGCTCCTGTGGCAAAGCGACACAGGAGCCAACGAGCAGATTTCCTATTGCAGTGATGACATAATAGCCACCTTGTCGGATGGTTCTAGCACGACCAACGTCCATTCTCGAGGCATGGACATCGCTTTGGGAAGAATGCCGGTCAAAAGTGTCTCTGAAGCATCCGATGTGGTCGACAAGCTGCTCGATTATGTCACCGGTCAAGATTTCGGGTCGTGGAAAAACAACATAGTAATCGTTGCCGACGACAGCGACAGTAATGCCCACATGATCCAGGCCGACTCCTGTATTAATGAACTAAATGACAACGGAGGGACAGACTTCGTTGTCAACCGCCTATACACCGATTCTTACCCAATAAAGGATGACGGCAGTGGCAATAAGTATCCCGAAGCACGCAATAAACTGTTCAAGCTACTCGACGATGGAGCTTTGTCTCTCATCTACATCGGACACGCCAACCCCGTCAGCTGGACTCATGAAGGGTTGTTGAACATTACCGACATGAACAACATGTATCTCAACCACCTGCCCATGTTCTTCACGGCAACTTGCGAATTCACGCGCTTTGACGCTGATGATGTGTCAGGAGGGGAAATACTGTTCTTAAATCCACGGGGAGGAGCCATCTCGCTTGTTTCAACAACTCGCGTTGTGTACATCGGCGCCAACGGTGACTTTGCCAAAGAATTTGGCAAACACTTGTTTGAACGCGATGAAAATGGCAACTTCTTGCGCATGGGCGACATATACACATTAACGAAAAATGGCATCAACGACACCAATAAGTTACGATATGTATATGTCGGCGACCCGGCAATGCGTCTCGCCTACCCTACAAGCCACATTGCAATAGAATCAATAAACGGGATTGAACCTACCGAAGAGACGATGCCCGAATTCAAGGCAAGACAGACGATAACTGTAAAAGGCTCGATTTATGACACCAAGGGGAACAAAGACACTTCGTTCAACGGAACCATATATCCCACATTGTTTGACGCGGAACAGACAGTCACCACATATGGCAATCAAGAAAACGATCCTTACATGTACAATGAACGGTCAAACAAACTTGCCATTACGAAAGGCTCAGTTCAAAACGGTGAATTCACATTCTCAATCAATATACCTTCCGAAGTCGACTTCAGCAACTATAGCCCGGCGCTGCTAAACTTGTATGCATATAGCGACAATCAAGTTGAAGCAAACGGCTCCAACAGCAATTTCTACATATACGGCTATGATGAGACGGTTGAAGCCGACACCACCGGCCCCGACATAAGGACATTGTTCCTGAACAGTGAATCATTTGCCGATGGCAGCGATGTCAACGAGTCGCCGCTGCTTGTGGCCGAAGTATATGATGAATCAGGCATAAGTTTCTCAACTACCGGCATAGGTCACCAAATGACTATATTGCTTGACAACAAAACTACCTATTCCGATGTGTCATCCTATTTCACTCCCGAAATATCGCCCAATGATTCAAGTGAATCTGGCGGATTCGTGTATTATCCGCTCGAAGACCTCACCGAAGGAATGCACACCCTGAGGTTCAAGGTATGGGACACTTTTGCCAACTCAAGCGAACGCACAATCTCGTTCAATGTGGTAAATGGGTTGAAACCGGAATTATATGACGTGTACACTACATCCAATCCGGCAAGCGTGGAAGCCAATTTCTATCTTCGTCACAATCGCCCCGATGCAATGATTACTGTCACTCTTGAAGTGTTCAACCTGATGGGACAGCTTGTGTGGAGCATGCAACAAACCGGTCGCAGCGAAATGTTTACCTCATTCCCCATAACATGGGATTTGACCGACAATGCCGGACGACGTGTGCAACGTGGCATTTATGTTTACAAAGCCGGAATCTCCACCGACGGCACCCAAGAATCGACCAAAGCAAAAAAAATAGCAGTGGCAGCCGAATAACTGACATCATCAATAGGTTCATGGAGAGGTATTTGCATGAATTCCAAGACAGATGCACTTTTATTCCTCATCGGCAGGTCGCATTATGGACACGTCATATCCCATCAACCTTGCAGTCACCTTGAACGGTGTCGCGCTCTTGCGTGGCTGTCCGCTCAGATAGTAATAGAACATGTGCTGCCGGTCAAATGAATTGACCGACACCTGTTTTGATTTTCCTGCTGGCAAGTCGCATGTCACATGCAATGTACGCTCATGCAACAATGCCCCGTCAACCTCTACATATTTAAAAGTCACAGTGATTCCCGCTATGTGAAAATCGGTGTTGTTTTGCACGAAGAATGTCTCATAATTGTCATACACCCTTTTGTTGAAGCCCTTTATAGTTACAGCATCACTCCTGAAAGGAGGCAACGATGGCGCAAATGATGCATCCAACGTGTCGTGAGCCAAGGTGTCGGACAATGCTGTGACAACCACATCTTGCGTGGCAGGAACGAGTTTTCGCCGTGACATGACAGGCATGGACATGGCAAAAATCAAGGCTAATATGGATAATTTTCTGATTTTCATGGCTTGGTAAAATTATTTTTTACAAATATCTCACTTCTCCCGGCTGGCTGCCATTATTGTCGTAGGAAGGAAATACTTTCCTGAAACCGACAGGCAATTCTTCACCGTCTTTATACGGAGACAAGGAAATAAATCTGAATATCTTTGGCAAGAAACGCATAACATTGAAACGTACACGCATTTTTATTTCATTGCGGACAAATGTCAATGAATTCCCGTCGGAGTCAAGGGTTGCAACACATTTGCTCGCGCCTGTCAGGATTTTGCCGTCCAGCTCGCTATAAAGCCACAACTCGAATTTCTCATTATCGGCACTTTCAGCAATATACCCTATCACGGTACCGGGCAACAGCGACATGTCATCGGCCGACAACAACACAATGCGATATTTCAATTTTCGAGAAAATTGCGGAGAAGAAAATCTTTCAATGACAAGAGTCATCATCTCATCGGGATATTCCCAAATGCCTTCAATCGGCTGCATGGGTGTCGATGATAATCTATCACGCGCCGTTTCTTCGGAATAACCGGGTAAGACAATGGATTCCACCGGCGGCTTGTCCCCATAATAATCCGTACCTTCATCACCCCTTGCAGTCAAAACGCAAGAAAATGTCACGGCAAATATGATTATACACCGAATTAATGACATCTGTTACTTCATTGAAAACTTATAATTCAACCCGAAACTCAATATTTCTTTCAACTGCCAATTACCCCAGTCTGATGCAGACTCGGCTGAATCGTCATAACGCAAATGAACATACAATTGTGTTGACAAGTACTTGTTAATGGAAAAATTAAACGTGTTTTCCCAGTCTCCTTGCACATAGTGGTAATTAGTAAATGCATAGAACCGCGACGTCCAACTTATTGTAGGTGTTATGGCCCATGACAACTTTGCTTCCATATTAGAACCAAGTTCACCCTTGATATGCTTGCCTGCATCTACACCCATCGTTGTCGGATCGACCCGGTCGTTTTCTCGGCATATTTTCATGTTGAAAGAAGCCGGTGACAAAGACAAGTCGAATGATGCATAGCCCGACTTGCTCTTTGTCCCATACGTCATACCAAGACCGAGGTTCAACTCTCCCGGAGTAAGGAACGATGCGTTTAAGTCGGTACTGTTGGAAGCATAATTGTTGAAGAACTGGGTCTTGAATTGCATTGTTGCCGAATAATACCAATTCTTTATGGCCTTATAACCAAACTTGGTGTTAACTTGGAACAAATCCTCACTTATGCTGTAATTGCGCATGGTGTCTTGAGGTGCCGAACTCAATCCGACTTTATATTGCACCGTGTTCTCAAACAAAAGGTTAGGATGGACATTTTGATTTAAATTGACACTCCACAACACATTGGCAAGGATGTTCAAATTATTATTGCCACCTTGATACCAGTTGTCCGACAAATATGCTTGTGAAAACTGCATCGAGCCTTCAAAAGAATGTATCCAATTGCGCATTTCTATTACCGGCACTTCCAATTCGTCGGTTATGTCAGTTTCGAGCTTGGCTTCCTCCAACTTGAGCGTGCGGGTCGACGGGTCGGCAACTATCTCATACTGCTTGGGAGGCTCGGGTAAATCCATTATATTGTATTTCACCATTTCGGGATGCTTCAACATCATGCGATAGCGAGTCCGACGATCGTCATACGACTTCAAAAGCAAGCTGTCAAGATATCTGTTGTCATAGTCAAATCCCATCTTGTCGATGGCCACATTGTCCGACATGTAAAATATGCTGTCGTTGAACGATTCTTGATGTTCATATATGAATGGCATGAACAACTGGCTCGGTTTGAGTTGAATAGAATCAAAGTTTATCGTCGAGGAGTCCCCGAGTGCCACTGTGATTATCTTTATCACAGGTTTCTTAGGCTTTGGCTTGTTGCGATTCACAATCTTCAAGCTGTCGGCTATCCTTATGCTGTCAAGAATGAAGATACTGTCGCGCTTCATTATGCTGTCTATGCGCATCACACTGTCGCGACGGATACTGTCAACTCGCATCAAGCTGTCTTTTATGTTATTTCCCGTTGTTTCCAAAACGCTGGCTATCACTTTCTTGGCCGGAGTATTCACCGTTTGGGCAAATGAAACAAGCGCATAACATAATATCACTGCACTTATAGTAAAAAGTCTTGTCTTAGGCTTCATAATCCTGATGAATGAACAAATAACATTACTCTTTTTTGCTCGATAGCGAGCTACATAGGCACATGAAAAACAAACCTGTCTCAACAATTATTTCCCCTTGCCATCACTCGCATTTACCGACTTGCATATTGCAAAAATATGAATTTTTTTGTTAAACCATAAATAAACTACAAGTAATATTCGCCATTTGTATTTTTCTTCCTTGCAATCTGACCATAATACTTTTGCATGGTGCTTCATTTGTCAATTGTGACATGATTTACTAAATTTGTTTCCGCCAAGACAAAACTCACCTCGATTTTATGGAAAAATATCAATTTGAAATATGTGCCAACTCAGTGGAAAGCTGCATTGCTGCCATGAATGGCGGAGCCCATCGTGTGGAATTATGTGCAGGTATTCCCGAGGGCGGAACGACTCCATCCTATGGAGAAATAATGATTGCTCGCCGGTTGCCATCGCTGTTGCTACATGTTATAATACGGCCTCGCGGTGGAGACTTCCTCTATGATGATACCGAGCTTGAAACAATGGTTGAAGACATCCGGGTCGCACGACGCATAGGAGTAGACGGGCTCGTATTCGGATGCCTCACGGCAAACGGCGACATAGACATAGATGCCATGAAGAAACTCATGGCTGAAGCCGGAGACTGTCCTGTCACGTTCCACAGGGCATTTGACCGATGCCGCGACCCTTTTGCCGCACTTGAACAAATAATAGACCTCGGAGCAAAGCATATCCTCACCTCAGGCCAAGCACCTACTGCACCTCAAGGTGCCGAATTAATACGGAAGCTGGTCGAGAAAGCTCAAGGGCGCATCTCGATAATGGCCGGATGCGGTGTCAACGAAAGTAACATTCGCCAACTTGCCGAGTCTACCGGAGTTCGTGAGTTCCATTTTTCAGCACGGGAAAAAATTAAGAGTTCCATGAAATTAAACAACCCCGAAGTGCTCATGGGCAGCAACGGGGTTGATGAATATGTCAGGGAAGTAACGACTGTTCGACGAGTAAGGGAAACGATAGCAGCTCTTGAAGATTTACAATGAACCTTGACATGACATGCGTCATAATCCCTTAATCGTATGAACCATGCGATTGCCAAGTCCTATTGTGTATCCATGCGACTCAAATACCACACGGTTGAACGTATCGGCTATCACAAAAACTGGCATTGTCACATTTGCAGGCAAGTTCATTTCGGTCGAAACATGTTGTCTTACAGAGCCATTCTTGTCTATTCCGAAAGTCACCGTCGACGGAAGCCCGGCAATCGGTTCGGCCATGTATCGTTCATAAGATTTCTCATCGGGAAATAACAGAATCATGGAACGTCCCCAAGATTCAAACTCCGAGGCATTTGCCGCAATGTCACGCAAAGCATGGTTGGTAGGTTCTTGCCCGACGGCAAGCAGCCCAACTATGAAATATCCCCTGCCCGATGTCAACAACACCGATGTTTCAATCCCAGTGGCTGCATTGTCAAATTTGGATTCCGAATTAAAATTGCCTATTACTCTTATTTCTTCGGCATTGTCACGCATCTTTAACGGTTCTTTGGCCGCTTTCCCCGGCTGCACGTTAAAAAACTCGACATTGGCAAGCACATTGCCATTTGCAAGACGGCTGCCTGATACCAACATGTAATATCCTGCTTCGACTTGATTGGTACGCTTGAACAATTCGCTCCATTTGGATGAATCGGAATAATCGAGCAAGTCAAATGAAGCACCGTCAAACTTGGAGAGCGTGAAATGTCGATAATATTCCGGATCGTCAAGACGCGGAATCGGATTATAACCGAGCATAAGCCCTCCTGTGTAGAAGCGGCTTTCGTCCAAGCCGTCAAAATCAACAGGAACAGTTTCATTTCCGTGCTTAAAATAAACATTGCCTGTGACACGGTCTTTCCATGCAGGTATGCCGAATGTCCTCGCCATCGCTACAAAAAACACGTCGCGCGACAAGCGGTCGGCCACGCGGCTACGCAACACCCCCACTGGAGATATTATGGTCGAGACTGTACACAAATCGGGACGCAATGTCAAGCTGTCGCGACACCATTCTACAAGATTTTGAGGGTTTTCTTTAAACTCGTTGGCAACTGAATTGGGAATTGCCGATATTATTGTCTTGCGGAACAATGTCAATGCTTCATCGGCCACACGAGGCGACATGACAGTAGCCGCATCGGCGTCATCGTAGCCGCAATACAAATTTTCTTCCAAAACTGCACACGACACATCGCGCAAATCTTTTTCCGACAAGACCGAAAGCAATTCCATCAAGCGAGAGTCTTTGCCATTTTTACATGCCGATTCCATTATCGACATTATATTCTTGTAATTTCCGCGTGCCGCAACAACATACTTGATGACCTCGGCCGGCTCGGTAGCGCCGATTCGAGCGGCAAACCGCTCAATGCTGTCTCGCGATGGAAATGTCGCCACATAGCTGTTGCGTATCGAATCCTCCAAGTTGAAACGTCGGTCATTCTCAGCACGAGCTTCCTCGCCAACGATAGGCAGGTTGGCTTTTTCTACCGGTGGCACTATGTCGACAGGAAAGGAAAATGAATCTCCAACTTCATGCTCAAGCACAATCGTGGTCAATGTATCAGTTCCGAATGTCACTTTCTTTAATCCGAATCGGTCCTCGTCAAAAGCCATTACCAGCATGTCGCCAAGGCCGGCCGACAAAGATGCCCGCCCGAGACTGTCGGTCGACTGCCTCGACACGGTATAAAACTCGGCATAGTTATACAGCTTGAATTCAACCAAAGCATCTTGTACTGGCATTCCGGAAGTGTCGGTAACGACCACCTTGGCTTTGGCACTCGGAGCATAATTATCTATCACGTTTATTTCGGTATAATTGGCCGTAGTCCTCATCACCTCTTCAGGTCCGTCATAATAACCGAACACTTTTGTATGCATCAACATTCCCCGGCTTGCAGGAGCATTGAACCACCCGAGGTCAAGCACCGGTTCGGGTTCACACGCCCCGAGGAAATGCCATTCACCATCGGCCCATGCTTCCACCCATGCATGATTATCATCGGTGTGTGCCCAACGCGGCGTATAGACTTGTCGGGCAGGTATTCCTATTGAGCGTAATGCGGCAACAAGAAATGTCGATTCCTCGCCACAACGGCCATAAGCAGTGCTGACTGTCGCCAACGGAGAGCTTGTCCTCGCATCCGATGGCTGATATGTAGCCTTTTCATGACACCAATGATTGACTTCAAGAATGGCTTCGCTCATCGACATGCCTTGTACTCGCGGCAGCAGCTCATCATGGAATACCATGCGCGAACTGTCAAGGCTCTCATTGTTGACTCTCACAGGCAACACGAAGTGTCTGAATATGTCATCGGGAATATCGCTTCCCCACGGCATTTCGGCTCTCGTGGCAATAGAACTGCGCACATTGTCGAGATAAAATTGCCCTGTATAGTCGGTTATGTCACCGACAGGCATGTAGGCATACAAAAACATCATCGCGTCGCGTTCCATCTGCGTCATCGATGCTTGTTCAAAAATCGCAAACAAATCGCCATGGGGCAACGCTGCTTTTTTCTTGTCGAAATCGGCTCTGACATGAGCCATGAATTTCTTGTCGCCTATCGACCCGGCATTGTCGGAGCAAGATTGGCATACCGGCAACGACACTGCCGCCAAAACTGCCACAAATATCGCGGTTAAATATTTTTTCATATCTATCTCTTGATTAGTTTTGTAATTATTCCAATGTCAACTCTATTATCCTGTCTAAGTCTTGTGGCACATCTTTCAGGTTCAACACGATGCCACCATCGAGTTTGTCAAATTTCACTTTCTCTCCATTATTCATGCATGTCGCACTCTTGACTTTTTTGTCAAGTTGCAAATACAGCCTGTCATCCTCCAATTCAAGCACATGTACATACAACTTGTCGTCCTTCCGTGTCGTAACGCCCCAGTCATGCGGAGGAATGTCGCCACCGCGAGTGCCATATATGCTTTCACCGTAACGATCGAGCCATTCTCCCATCTCCTTCAAGCGTTCCAAAGCCATGTCGGGTAAAGAGCCATCGGGTTGCGGGCCTATGTTTAGCAACAAATTAGCATTCCGTCCTGCGGCACGCACTAAGTAATGAATTAACGTTTTTGTCGACTTGTAATTAAGGTCGGTAATCTTGTAACCCCACATGCCGTTCATCGTCTGGCATGTCTCGAGCGGCAATCGGCTTATCTCCTGCCCTGACAGCCCGGCCGTGTTTTCACCTGGAAGATCTCTCTCAAATATCTGAATGTCCTCACCGGGGAACGGCACTATGTGATGATTGTTGCCTATGAGGCACGATGCATCGATATCGTGTATCAGGTCATACAAACCGCGCATTTTCCAGTCAAAATCGGGATTCTGATCCTGATCCCATATTCCGTCAAACCAAATTGCTCCAATCTTGCCATAATTAGTCAACAATTCAGTAAGCTGGCCCGACATGAAATCATAGTAATGCTCATAGCTGATTGATGTGCCGGGACGGCCTGTTCCAAGTCCTGTACGGCCTCGTGGACAGTCGTCGCGATACCAGTCGATGAGAGAGTAATACAGATGCAACTCGATTCCTTGCGCATGGCATTCATCAGCAAGAGCTTTCACAATGTCGGTCTTGTAGGGAGTTGAGTCCACTATGTTGTAATCCGACTGTTCAGTGTTCCACATCGAGAAGCCGTCATGATGCCGCGTTGTGAAACAAATGTATTTGGCACCCGAAGCCTTAATTGCCGACACCCATGCTTCAGCATTGAAATTGTGAGGATAAAAAGCATCGGCCAGCTTGGCATATTCTTTATAATTTATGTTCGCATTGGTCATCGTCCATTCACCTGTCCCGAGCATGGAATACAATCCCCAATGGATGAATATGCCAAATTTAGAGTCTTGAAACTTTTCTCTCGCCTGCATGTTTCCCTCACTGGGCACATAAGGCTCGGCTGACGCTAAATGCTGTCCTCCGACAAAAAAGGCAGCAAGGCACGCCGCCACGGTCAGTAATTTTTTCATAAAAAGGTTTATGTTAATCTTCTACTACAAAGTTAACACTTTCACGCAATCTTGCATAACACCGGCTACAGGGCTCTTGACATGTTTCTTGTCGGAACGGTTTCAATTTCCTTGCAGCCATGCTTCCCACTGCTCGCAAGTGCCATTGAACACGTTCAAGTCCACTTCGCCATTGATTCCGTCCACTTCGCCCCAATGGCTGTATTGCAATATCTTCCAGTCGAAATTTTTCACTTTCGACGGATGCCTGAAAGTACAAATCCACAAGTCGCAATGCGAAAATCCGTCCTTTATGTAATTGTCATATCCGTCCTTGTTGGTATAAATCATTACCCTTCGACCCGCTGCCTCAAGACATGCAATCATGTCGGAAAGATTTCGCTTCACGGTCTCAATGCTCTCGGCCGATTCGTTTCCCCAGTCTTCAACGTCAATGACAAGCGGCAAGTCGAGCATCTTGCCCGAAATGGAAGCCAAAAAATTGGCCGACTGCAAACGTCCGTCACCATTCATCCTAAAAAAATGATAAGCTCCAACTTTCAACCCTGCATTACCGGCACTGTCGCAATTGGCCGAGAAACGCAAGTCGCGAAAATCCACGCCTTCCGACGCCTTTATATACACAAAATCAACATCATCGGCAGCCACGCGCCTGAAATTTATCTTCCCGTTATGATTTGACACATCTATGCCGCTTACGGGATATTCCTCGGCCGAAATTTCTATGTGAGGACGATACAACTTGCGCGAAACATACCACAATCCCCCCGCAAGCAACAACAGGCATGATACACCGGCAATCCAAGCGACAATTGTCATGCGGGAATGCCCGGCTTTGGCTTTATGTTTCTCTTTTCGTTGTCTCACTTCAATTTTTTCAATTTGTCCAAATCACCTACCAGCCATAAGATATCATGTGCGCGGAAAACGACCTCTCCATCGGGTTTTATATACTCGGCACCGCGTTGTATCGCCACAAGCAATGCCGAATAATCGTCACGCAGACGAGCCGAAGCCGATGTCTGCCCAACCAACGAAGAATTTTCATTTATTTCAAAGTGCACAAGTTCCACACTTCCGGCATTGTTCTTCATTACCTCATCTTCCTGCTTCTCGATTATGGGCAAAAGTTTTTGTATCTGATTATCATTTCCTACGATTCCAAGGATGTCTCCGGGAAATATGCGCATGTCGCCCGTAGGAATGGGATAATTTTGTTGTCCTCGTTGAATATCGACCACGTTCACTCCGTAATTTTTACGCAAATTGGAATTACGCAACCTCTCTCCGACAAACGGACACCCGTGCCCCACAGTCATATAAGCCACATGCATGTCCGACACAAGCACATGGTCCTTGCCGCTACGGCGCAATTCCCTTTCATTCAAGTTCTTCATGAACTGCACTTCAATATCGTGCATCTGACGGCGCACTTTGTTGGAGAAAAACAGTATTATCACCAAAAACACGACCACACCGACCACAAGGCCTACGACAGCCGAATATATATGTCCAAGATAACCAATGAGGATACCCGATGAGGCAACAAGACGCAACACCATTATCAACACAAGAGGCAACATCCTTTTATTACCGCTTTGCTCCTGCAACTTGGCACGTTCCGACTGCTTTATTCCTGGCATTATCAAAGCATAAAGGAACGGAGACATGACAAACAACGTAATTACGACTGCAACAAGCTGTCCTAAGTCATCTCCCAGCAGTTCTTGCATGAACGGCATGAAATAAAGCTTGGACACAATTATCAATGCTATAAGAATTACCGAGTAAAGCAATATTCGCCAAATGTTGCGCGAAACCACTTTTTTCCAAATGGCCTGTACTTCGTTTATGGATGTTTCGGTATCGCTGTATCGATTTATCAAGAACTGTAACTTCTCGGGCATGTGTCGCGACACAAAATTATATACCGGGTCTCCCCATTTGATGAAATAGGGCGTGAAGAATGTCGTCACGACCGACACTGCTACAACTATCGGATATATGTTTTCATCAAGCACTCCGAGCGACATCCCCAACGATGCTATGATAAAGGCAAATTCCCCTATTTGAGTAAGACTGAATCCTGTCTCAACAGCAACTTTCAAATTCTGTCCGGCCACAAGCGACCCGAAAACACCAAACAATATCATGCCTGCCACGACCACTGCCGAAAGCAGCAATATAGTTCCGGCATTATTGGATATTACTACAGGATCCACCATCATGCCTACCGAAATGAAAAATATCGCCCCAAACAGATCCTTGACCGGAGTGACCACTTTCTCTATGTGCTCGGCCTCACATGTGCCGGCAAGAATCGAACCCATGACAAATGCGCCAAGTGCCATCGAAAATCCTGAAAATGCCGAAAACACTGCCATGAGGAAACATAATCCCATGCCTATGAGTAACAGCACTTCGTCGTTTATGAATTTGCGAAAATAATTGAAAAACGATGGTATGACAAATACCCCTACCGTAAACCAAATAACAAGGAAAAACACCAGTTTGAGAATACTCATCAGCATCTCTTCCCCTTCTACGGTATTGTTTATCGCAACTGACGAAAGCAACACCATCATCACGACGGCAAACAAATCCTCGCATATCAAAACGGCAAACACATGCCCGGTAAACTTGCTCTGTCTGATATTTAAGTCATTGAAAGCCTTAATAATAATCGTGGTGGACGACATCGACAACATGCCTCCAAGAAAAAGCGAATCAATAAAACCAAAGCCAAGCAAATGCCCGGTCGCAAGCCCAAGGCCCATCATTCCCGACACTATTATCAATGCTGTTATTATGGCCGACCCTCCCACGTTGAGCAATTTCTTGAAACTAAATTCAAGTCCCAATGAAAACAACAAAACCACAATACCTATCTGTGCCCAAAAATCTATATTTGCTTCATTGGCTATCGTAGGGAAAAAATGAAAATGCGGACCTGTCAAGAATCCTGCCACTA
The DNA here is from genome assembly GCA_944321705.1 of uncultured Muribaculaceae bacterium. GTDB lineage: Bacteria > Bacteroidota > Bacteroidia > Bacteroidales > Muribaculaceae > Avimuribaculum. The sequence goes on from CALUMG010000003.1 coordinate 79,383, forward strand.
TGTAACCCAATACCACAGGCTGCTTCAGTTTCTTGAATATCAAAGCCGACAAAGCACCCACTACCAGCAACAATGCCAAATCGGAAATCAACGATTCCACAGTCATCGAAGCAACTGAATCAGTACCGTTTTTTTCTTCGGCGGAAACTGTCGACACTGTTTGTTCTGTTCCGCCTCCTATATCGGTAATGACGCCATCATAAGCAAAAGCGTCATCATATAATCCGGCTGTCAACATATATTCTTACACGTTTTATTCTTCTCAAATGTTCATTTCGTAAGCCAAAGTTATTGTCTTTACCGCCATCGTGCTCCTTATATCTTCAAACAACGGAGCGTAATTCATCTTGCTTTTGGAAAAAATGACAATCGACAAATAAGTAACTTGGGTCGTATAATCATATTTCATGAATTTGTCACGCACTGACACTCCGTGATGCTCTAAAATTGAATCAAGATTGTCAAAATCCTCGATTATTCCGTCAATCAACATGTTAATAGCTCGCGATTGTCCCACGGTTCTCACCTTGCGGTCATAGCGTTCAAGCAATACAAGAATAAACAATACCAATAATGTGGCGAACACCGAAACAAGATACATCCCGGCTCCTACCGCCAATCCTATCGTGGCAACCATCCAAATGCCGGCAGCCGTGGTGAGCCCACGCACCGATCCCTTCATTTGTATTATCGCTCCGGCTCCAAGAAAACCGATTCCCGTAATAACCTGCGCGGCAATACGGCCCGGGTCGCCATTTTTCAACCCAAGATATTCTTGAGGAATATATATGCTCACCAGCATCGCAAGCGTGGCACCCATCGAAATCAAGGCAAATGTCCTGTCTCCTGCTATCTGCCCTTTGCTTTTCCGTTCAAGCCCGACAATAGAACCGAGCAACATGCTCAATGCCAGTTTAAAAATTGCTCCGACAGTTGTGACGTCATTGGATTGAATGGCATCCCATACATCTTTTAGAAGTAACATCTTCTCGCTTTTTTCATTTTTTATAATGCAAACTTAACTAAATTCATCGTAAAAACCGAAAAATTTTACAAAATCCAACATCCGTTCCAATATCGGAGAATTTAAGTCATTTATCCACATTCATCGATGAATTCCCTCATTAATGACTTGCCTTTGCTCCGAAGTTTTAATGAATTTTGATATAATCAAACTCTCATTTTATCGTAAATTTGCGTCAAAAATTATTATTCAACCATTTTCTTAATGCTACATTTCGACAGCGACTACATGGAAGGCGCGCATCCTGCCGTGATGCAACGTCTCTTGGAAACAAACTTGGAACAATCTCCCGGCTACGGATGCGACACGCACACAAAAAACGCCGAGCGGCTCATACTCAATCACTGCGGACTTGATTCAGGGAAAGTCTATTTTCTAATTGGCGGCACGCAAACCAATGCTACCGTAATCGACGGTGTACTGGCTCGTCATGAAGGCGTGCTGGCCGCTGAAACCGCACATATCAATGTCCATGAAGCAGGTGCCATAGAAGCATCGGGGCACAAAGTAATTACTTTGCCTCAACATGACGGTAAAATCGATGCCAATGACGTAAAACGTTTCCTCGACAATTTCTTTAGCGACGAAACTCACGAGCACATGGTGGCACCGGGAATGCTGTACATATCTCATCCCACCGAGACAGGAACTCTGTACTCCTTGGATGAATTAAAAAATCTTCATGAAATCTGCACCAAAGCTCACATTCCATTATACATGGACGGGGCACGCCTCAGCTACGGACTCGCTGCAAGCGATACCGACGTTACACTGAAAGATATTGCGCAAACATGCGACCTGTTCTACATTGGTGGAACAAAAACCGGCACTTTGTTTGGCGAAGCGCTTGTCGTGCGACAACCCGAAATGCTTCCTCACTTCACATCGCTTGTAAAGCAACATGGAGCTTTGCTTGCAAAAGGCCGATTGCTCGGCGTACAATTTGAAACTCTTTTCTCCGATGGCCTTTATCTGAGAATTGCAAGGCACGCCATTGAAATGGCAATGAAACTGAAGCGTGCATTCATTGAAATAGGCTATAAGGCGTATATCGATTCTCCCACAAACCAGCAATTTTTCATAATACCAAATGAAAAAATCAATGAATTGAAAAATATCGCCACATTTGAACTTTGGGGGCCGATACGAGAAAAAGAGACACCGGTGCGTTTCGTCACAAGCTGGGCTACAAAAGAATGCGATGTCGATTCACTGATATCACAACTGTGACATTTAACTGCCACATGGGCCCGGATTTTTAACTTTTTTATCCAAACTTCCGTAATTTGGGTAACAGACATTCTGTTTTTCTCCAGTATCTTTATGCCATTAAAATACACATAACAGAAAACATATATTGTCATGAGAAAAAATTTTGGAGCTAAACCTTTAAGCTACCCTCAACCGGTATTTATCATCGCTGCATACGATGAAAACGGTATCCCAAATGCCATGAATGCTGCTTGGGGAGGAATTAGCGAAATGAATGAAATCAGCATGTGCCTGAGTGCCGGACACAAGACGGTCAAAAACATTTTGAAACGTGGCGCATTCACTGTGAGCATGGCCGAGGCTTCGCATGTGGCACAATGCGACTATGTGGGAATAGTGTCGGGCAACACAGTAACCGACAAATTTGCCAAAGCCGGATTCCACGCCACAAAATCAGAATTTGTCGATGCCCCGCTAATCGATGAATTATCCGTGGCGTTGGAATGCAAATTAATAGAATACAATCCCGAAACATGCATACTCCGTGGCGAGATTGTCAACGTTAGCGTGGATGAACGAGTGCTCGACGAAAACGGGAAAGTCGATGCGGCCAAAGTTGAGCCAATAATCTTCGACCCATTCAACAATGAATATCTGAAAATAGGTGAAAAAGTCGGTGACGCCTTTGCCGAAGGTAAAAAACTGAAATAAACCTGTATATCATAGACATATTAATCACCAAGGAGAGAGCCGAAATAATACTTGCCGGCTCTCTCCTTGTTTTTCATTCTCCATGCCATCAAGAAGCATCCTTATACCTCAAAATCATAACGCTTGGCATAATCCCATATCGTCGACAATGCCGCTTCATTGAACTTATAATGCCCATCGGCAGGACGCACCACGCACAAAGCCTTGTCGACAAGTGCATCCACACCGGGTTTAACCGAATACAATACCAATCGGTCTTCAAAAAGCACTGCTGCCGGATTATATGTATCGCCTCGCAAATAAAAATTATTCTGGCAACGAGCTTCGACAGTGGACGGATGGTAAAAGCGCGTCACGCTGCGTTCCCACCCTTCGACATGCCATTCCACAGGACGCACGCAACATTCGGGCAACTGCACTGTAACGACACCATCGGTAGAGACATCGGCAAACACTTCATCACACAAATCTTCCACAGGCAGCATTTCGGCATCCCCTTTGAGCAACAAATTCGCATACCACTCGCGTATGTCGGTCAACAACACTGCGTCGATATCAATTCCATCTTCACGTTCTATGGTGCAATCGCGTCTTACAGGCAATAATCTGAACCTTGATTTCCACAATTCGAGCATTTCATCCTCGCTAAGGTTCATCATCAAGTCGTTTATCATGGTCATAAAATTTAAGTCATGCTAAGATAACTCCCAACGCATGGCCATGACCTCATCAAAAATGTCAATCAAAGATTCCGAATCTTCTTAAAATGGCACAACATCAACGAACCGTCATCGCGACGCAGATGCATCCCGTTGCCTTGGCAAAAATCAAATTCACCACACTTGGCGCAATCACCTGCACGCTTCCACTCCAAGTCACGATATACTCTAAATTTTTCATTCCACACTTTCCAGAATGAATCGGTATATATGTTTCCTTGATTGTAACAACTGCGTATGCTCAAGCATCCCGAAATATCTCCGTTACTCAATATGGAAGCTACAGTGATGCCGGCCAGACAATGATAATAATAGTTACGAACCTTGCCTTCATACCGGCCCATATACCCGTCACATCCGTATTCCACATCAATGTTTCCTTCGGAACGCACCTTGACAATGAATTCCATCAATGCTGTCATTTCTTCATCGTCAAGCAGCAATTCTCCATTTCCGGCCGCACGACCCGAAGGGAAAATCGTAGTACATCTCCAGTGTTTCACACCAAGCCTCACAAGCAAGCCTTTCAACTCATCAAGCCTGCTCAAGTTACGCTTGTTCACACATGTTATGACATCCCATGTAAGCGACTCACTTTGTACAAGCAATTTTATGGCCTCAACGGCATGGTAGAAACTGTTTTTGTTTCCACGCAACCAGTTGTGTTCCGGTTCAAGACCGTCGAGACTCACTGCGATAGTGCACAATCCTGCCTTTAGCAGCCGTTCGAGCATGTCGGCAGTCAACAAGTAACCATTTGTGACCATTCCCCACAGGAAACCTCGACGTGTTATTTCACGACCGCACTCCACAATGTCTTTCCTCACCAAAGGTTCCCCACCGACAGTGTTTACAAGCACTCTCTCCGGGTCAACATGGCAAGTCACCTCGTCAAGCACTCTCAAAAAATCGGCAAGAGGCATGTCGGCAATTGTCTTGCTGCTTCGGCAGTCGCTTCCGCAATGCAGGCACTCAATGTTGCACCTTAATGTGCATTCCCAAAACAACTGCCGCAGCGGATGAGACAATTTCACCTGCTCCCAACGGCGATAATACTCTATTTTCCTCAGTCTTTCGGTTTCTTCTTGGTAACCAGATTGCATAATTTTGTTGCTACATCTTCTTCCTTTTCATCACGCGCCTCATTCTTTTGTTTTTCAAGCCAAGGAGGAGGCCCATACACGCATCCATGAATTTCAATATCGTCATCTAACTTGAAATTCATTGGCTTGCCTTTCTTTTTGTCAAAGTCTGCCATAATTGTTCATTTTACACTGCAACCAGTTGCATTTTATAAATTTTATTTTTATTAGCTTTTCCCACATATAGGAAATCATCGGGCTTTACGTCCATCAAGTCAATCTTCATTATCGGAGATTTAACCGACTCATTAGAATCGTAAACCACACTTTCCGATGACGGACGAACGACACAGACACGCATGTCGCCCGAACAAGCCACAAAACACCCTGAAGAATGTAATAACACTAAAGCCACATCGGGCATAGTTTCCATGTTCATGCCGGGAATTACCGAATCCACGACCTCGCAAGCCGCACTTAGCGCATTATCGAAAATCTCGGAATTAAATGGCACATTGGCACTGTGGCATGTGTTCACATAGTCGAGCATTGACAAGCTCATGGCCCTGCTCGCCACTTCATCCACGTCGCGATTTCCTTTTCCTGAACATAACAAGAACATTTTGTCATCAGAAGCAACAACTTCCCTATGACTTTCCTTTTGCTTGTTATCTCCATCCACCGACAATGGCCGTGAAATTTTACATCTCATAACAAAAACATTTATATCAAAAAGCAGCAGCATCAATCAACGACTTGCACGAATTAAAACATGAGGATTAAATAAAACAGCAATAATCTTGTTTGCCAATACTGCCTACTCTCAAATCTGCTTATACTTCACCTCTTGCAAATATAATTTAATTATTTCCAATCTCCTACAAAAAGCACCAAATTATTCCATTTACAATGTAGCCGGACGGATTAATTTTGATTTTCCGTCCGGCTACCGCTTATTTTCCTCCAAAGACTGTAAACTCGTAAATGCCGTTAGCCCATCGGGCTGAATTGTTATTATGCACATTAATCAAGTCATGCACATGCAAGCGAAGGTAACGGTAAGGGGAACTATCGGTCACATCCACTATCTGAAAACCTACTGTCCAATTGTCCTTCCCGTCGAAAAGCATCGTGTATTGCTTGCCATCAACACTGCCTTCTATCGTGAACTTATATGCAGTTTCCGAGCCGTTGACCAAACGTGTGGCAAGATTGATTTCTCTAAGCGGCAAAGCCTCCTGCAAATCGACGGTCAGTGTATAAGGTGTTCCTGCCGGCGTGCTTGATCCGTATATAAAATATGGGGATGATGTCATTGCGGCACCGTCGGTCAAGCAATCGGGGCTTATTCCTTCTCCACCATTCACAGCCGAAGATACAGGCTTGCCCAATGATAGGTTCTTCCCGTTCTGCACAGGGATGGCACGCCCGGCCTCGTCAAACTCGATGTATCGGTAATAATCCATCGAGACATAACCTTTATTGAACGTGGCAATAGAGATGCGTGGGAAGTTGCCTGCCTGAGTCTTATGCTTACGTTGCGCGCCCCAATGATAACTCCTCACAGTGCAAATGTCGCCTTTGGGATCAATGCCATTAAACTGGGCATCAAAAGTCGAGTTGTTTCCAACTTCCTGCACAGGCGACCACTCTCCGTCGAGCGATGAAGCAGAAATGCAAACCGTCTGGCTGGGATACCAACCCGAAGCCTTCGAACTGAAGCAATAGTATTCTCCATCACGTTTCAAGATTGCAGGGGTCTCGCGGTGAAGCCCTTTGTAAATGGTGTTGACCAACTCCACTGGCTTCGTCCAAGTCTCATCCAAACGATAAATGTTGATATCGTTATTCATGCGTGTGGCCGAAAGCAAATAAGCGGTATTGTCCTCATCTATGAAAAGTGATTGGTCGCGCGAGTCATAACCCAACGGACGCTCCTGCGTTCCCACTTCGACACCTCCTTTAGGCGTGATTTGCGCAAGGAATATCTTAGCTGCCGTATAACCGACCGAATCCTCATAATGTGAAGAAAATACCACCTTGCCGGTATTGGGATTATAACGGAACCCATTTCCCTCAAAATTGACATCGGAATAAGTTGCCAACACGCGCGGCTGGCTCCAGCTCCCCTTCAGCCCCGTTGATGAAAAGCTCTCGGTCATGGTCCAGTGGCGCACGTTTCGACCATTCTTTAGTCTCATGACACATTCCATTCTATATATGTAATACACGTCATCTATTTTCATCCCCTGCGGCTCTTCGGTAGATGCGGATGTCAGATATTTCCCGTTCAAGTTGTCGTAAACTCGTGTCGAGCCTGTCGGGGTGAATGTCTCTGCTTGTTGCGCCTCGGAAGTGGCGACGACCATTCCACCTTTAACGGCTTCCACATAATAAGTAAAACTTTCTCCCACAGGCAGATCGTAATCATCTAGCGTCACAGTGCGCACTTCTTTAAGCAGCTCTCCGTTGCGATACACACGGTATGTGTCGGCATCCTCCCGCGCAGCCCAGTTAAGTTTCACATTGTTCACGTCCTTGCCATCCACCAGTTTGAAAGCGGTAGCAGTCACTGCCCACGGCAGATTAGATGCGGACAAATGTGGCACCAGCAACAAAGCTGTCAGCAAGCAAAATAGAAATTGCTGTTTCATAAATATTCTTTTTTTAAATTAATTTAATCTTAGTTATCCAAACCGGATTCAGCATCAAAAAGGCTGTCCTTACAAGAAGAACAATTCCACTCCTTGACAAGGTACAGCCTTACGCATTATTCCTTCTACTCTAATCTATTTAAGTATTTTATATATCTTTCCATCCGCCACCAAGAGCCTTGTACAGGTTTACCACCGAAATCTGCTTGTCGCGGACGGCATTGCTCAGGCTTATCTGGGCTTCGAGATAGGCACGTTGGGCATCAAGCAAGTCGAGATACCCGATAACACCGTTCATATATTGCAACTGGGCAAGATCGAGAGCACTACGCGATGAACGTTCAAGCCTGTAGCGAGTTTCATAAATCTCCTTGGCCTTGTTAAATTCAGTAATGGCGTTATAGGCATCCCTGAAAGCATTCAATACTGCTTTTTCATAAGCATACACTGCTTGCTCATAAGCGGCTTGCTTAGCTTTATATCGTGCATGGTTCTTCCCCATCGCAAATACAGGTTGCAGCAATGACGCGCTTATCAAATGATAAGGCGAGCGCAATATGTCGCTCAAAGCGTCGCTTTCGGCACCGAGATTCGCAGTCAAGGCCACCTTTGGAAACATGTCGGTATAGGCAATACCCATGTCGGCATTGGCTGCAATCAATTCCTGCTCGGCTTGACGCACGTCGGGACGTCGTTCAAGCAACGTTGAAGGCAATCCCACAGGCAAATGCACAGGCAGCATTACATCCTCGGGCAACTCTGCCCTCGATATTTCATGCGGATACTCGCCAGCAAGGAAAGCAATCTCATTTTCTTTCAATATTACCGCGCGTTCAAGATCCGGCACCATTGTTTCGGTTCTCGACAATTCCACTTGCGCCTGCCTGTATGTCATTTCCGAAGTCACGCCGCCTTCATACCTGATTTTGGCCAAGTGCAACCCTTCACGACGGGCTTCCACTGTCTGTCTTACAATCTTCAACTCGTTGTCCAGTGCCACAAGCTCAAAATAAGACTCGGCCATCTGCGCCACAAGGCTCATTTTCAAAGCACGTTGATTTTCTATTGATGCCACGAATTCGGCAATGCTCTTATCTTTGGCCCAACGCAAATTTCCCCAAAGGTCCAATTCCCACGATATAACTGCCTTAATGTCAAATTGATTATCGTCATCGGAATTGTTGCCACCGTAGTTGTCGGTTTCCTTTTCTCCATAAAGGCGCAAACCTAACGAAGGAAACATGTTGGCATAGTCTATTCGCTTCATGGCCGCAAGCTCCTTGACACGCGAAGCGGCAATGAGCATGTCCTTGTTGTTCTCAAGTGTCTTTTGTATCAACCCTTGCAACAAGGTATCGGCATATATTTGATTCCAAGGCAAGTCGGCAATCGACATCGTGTCGACTGTAGTGCTGTCGAGACGTGCCGGCAATTCCAAGTCGGGTCGGGTATATTCTTTCCCCAACTTGCAACCGACAAAAGTCATAGCCAACAATACGGCTACTGCCAAAAACATATTGTTACTTTTCATCATTGTTACTCTTTTTACCAATGTGAATCATTTTACTTGTATCTTTAACAACTCCCTTAGCCTTGTAAATCAGCACAAAGAAGAACGGAACAAGCAGGATGCCGATAGTCACGGCGAATATCATTCCGAAGAACACGCCTGAACCTATTGCCTGGCGGCTTGCCGAACCCGGACCCGAAGCTATCACCATTGGCAACATACCGAGAATGAATGCCAACGATGTCATCACGATAGGACGGAAACGCAGATGTGACGCATGTAAAGCGGCTTCCTCAACACTTTTGCCGGCTTCGACTTCATCTTTTGCAAATTCCACGATAAGAATGGCATTCTTGGCCGCCATACCCATGAGCATCACAAGACCGATTTGGAAATAAGTGTCATTTTCCAGCCCGAGCAATGTGATTCCGAAATATGCTCCAAACGCAGCCACAGGAAGCGACAACAATACCGCAATGGGAATGCTCCAGCTTTCATATAGAGCTGCAAGGAACAAGAACACAAACAAGAACACAAGCGCAAGTACAAGACCTGTCTGCCCTCCGGCTTGCTTCTCTTGATATGACAAGCCGCTCCATTCAATGCCAATGTTGTCGGGCAAATGTTCCTCGGCTATGCGTTCGATTTCGTCCATCGCCTGTCCCGAACTATACCCGTGCGCGGCTGCGCCACGAATTACCGCCGACGTAAACATGTTAAAACGCTTGATACTTCCGGGCCCGGTAGTGTATTCCGTCGTACCGATTGATGTCAACGGTATCATGTCGCCACTCTTGCCTCTCACGAAAAACAAGTTCATATTGTCACGATGTTCACGATAAGGAGCTTCTGCCTGCAAATAAACACGGTATATGCGGTTGAACATGTTGAAGTCGTTCACATACACCGAACCCGTATAAGCCTTCATTGTGGCAAAGACATCCGACATCGACACCCCGGCAGCTTTCACCTGGTCGCGGTCTACATCGAAATATAATTGCGGAATCTCTCCCTGCAACGAAGATGAGAGCCCGGTTAGCACTTTGCTTTGAGATGCATAGTACATCAACGTGTCAACAGCCTGGACAAGATTGTCGTAAGTCGCTTCTCCGCGCGCCTCAAGCTGCATCTCAAATCCGCCCGAAGTTCCCAACCCGGGTATGACAGGAGGCGTGGACAAATAAACCTTGCATTCGGGATATTTTTCAATTTCCTTCCGCACTTCGTCCATTATGTCATCTATCGTTGTATCATCGCGCTCAGTCCAATCCTTTAATATGACCGTAAGCTGGCTCCGCGCCTGGCTTGTTCCTACACGCGGACTCGTTCCTGCCACGCTTTGGACATATTCCACGGCATCGTTTTTCATCAAGAAATCAATGGCTCGCTCTGTCACTATGCGTGTACGTTCCAGTGTCGCGCCCTCGGGCAATTCAAGTTCGACAGTGAAATAACCTTGGTCTTCGGCCGGGAGGAAACTGGTAGGGATTAATTTATACATCACAAATATCAACACTATCGCAATGCCGAAAGCCGACATTATGCGACGAGGATTCTTCAATACGACCTTGATGCCTTGGACATATTTATGATTTCCCTTGTCAATCCATCGGTTAATGGTTCTGAATATCCTGTTTTTAGGCTTCTTGCTGTCAACAGGCTTCAATATCAACGAGCACATCACAGGCGTAAGGGTCAATGCCACCACTGCCGACAATATAACCGACACTGCAATCGTCACACTGAACTGGCGATAAAGCTGACCCGTGATTCCCGGCAAGAAACTCACCGGCACAAACACTGCAGCAAGCACAAGCGACGTAGCAATCAACGCGCCCGTCAATCCATGCATTGCCTTCTTTGTTGCTTCATAAGGACTTAATTTCTCTTCTTCCATGATTCGCTCGACATTCTCGACGACAACGATTGCGTCATCTACCACGATACCGATGGCAAGCACAAGGCCAAGCAATGTCAATGTGTTCAACGAAAAGCCCATTATCAACATGAAGCCGAATGTTCCTATTAACGAAATAGGCACAGCTACCATTGGTATTATTGTGGTGCGCCAGCTCTGCAATGACAAGAACACCACGATACACACAAGGAACAAGGCTTCAAACAGCGTCTTGTAAACTTCGTGGATGGATTCGGATATGTATTTCGTCATGTCAAACGGAATCTCATATTGCAACCCTTCGGGGAAGTTCTTGCTTATTTCCTCCATTTCTTTCTTCACGCGCTCGGCAACTTCCATGGCATTGGCTCCCGGCAACATGTAAATACCGAGTACGGCCGCATTGCCGCCGTTTATGCCACTCTCGGTGTTATAGGACTGGGCTTCAAGCGAGACACGCGCCACATCGCGCAATCTTATCAACGACCCGTCGGGATTTGCCCTCAACACGATTTCCTCAAATTGAGACGCGCTCGACAATCGTCCCTGGGCCGTGATGGGTATTGTTATGTCCAATCCGCTCACAGGCTGTTGGCCGAATACTCCTGCCGCCGACTCCCGGTTTTGGTCCTTCAAGGCATTTTGCACATCTTGAACGGTCAATCCGAAATTTGCCAACCGTGCAGGGTCAACCCATATCTGCATCGCATAATAACGGCTACCTATGTTTGACACACGTCCCACGCCTTGTATACGACGTAACAGGTCAAGCACGTTGAGAGTGGCAAAGTTACTAAGGTAAATTTCATCAAACTTCGGGTCGTCCGATGTCAAGCATATTGTCATCAACTGACTTGCAGCTTGCTTTTCTATCTCTATACCATTTTGTACCACCTCGGCCGGCAATCTCGACTCGGCCAGCTTGACACGGTTCTGTATCTCCACGGCTGCAAGGTCGGCATCGGTACTGATGTCAAATGTGACAGTGGCCGAGAAATATCCCGAATTGGAACTGTTTGACTCCATGTAAAGCATACCCGGCGTACCATTCAATTCCTGTTCTATCGGGGTTGCCACGGCTTGCGACACGGTCAACGCGCTCGCTCCCGGATAGGACGCGCTTATCTTCACGACAGGCGGGGTAATCTGCGGATATTGGTCGATAGGTAACATCATGAGGCCTATGATGCCTATGATTACTATCAATATCGATATGACAGCCGAGAAAACCGGTCTGTCAATGAAAAAACTCATTTTCATGTCAACTGTAAATTAGGAGTTCAGGACAATTGTTCTCTACTTTTTATCCGATTCATCGGTTTCAAAGTCTTCGGGACGCCCTATTTGCACTTTTATGCCCGGCGTGAGCTTGTTATATCCTTCAGTTACTATCATTTCACCCGGCACAAGGCCACGTTCAACAACTACATCATTCCCAAACTCGGGACCGAGCTCGATGAATCGGCGTTCAACAGTCGAGTCTCTTCTCATCACATAGATATAAGAACCGCCTTTTTCCATTATCAATGCTTTCTGTGGCACCACGGTTGCATTTTCCCTCACATCAAGCAGCAATTTTACTTTTGTGAACTGCCCGGGAAGCAATACATGATTTGGATTGGTCATTTCTGCGCGAACCGAGAATGTACCGGTCTCGGGATTAACTTGCGGCTCGGCAAAGTCGACAAGTCCCTTGTAAGGATATACACTGTTGTCGGGGAGCGTGATTGTAACAGTCGGCTGCCACGAACGTGTCGAATCTTGTTGTCCTATTATGATGTTTCGTTCCTTGCTGCGCAAATAATCCAAAGCAGTCATGCTGAAGTCGACAAGCACCGTGTCGCTCTTGACAATAGTGGCAAGCAACGACTGCGCTCCTGTACCCACCAGCGTTCCGAGGTCCACATGACGTTCACTGATATGGCCCGAGATAGGAGAAGTGACGATTGTATAGCTCAATTCTTGCTCGGCTTGGTCCAAATCGGCTTGACTCATGCCAACGCTGGCAACAGCTGTCTCATAAGCGGCAATCGCATTGTCGAGGTCGAGCTGGCTGGCCGCATTTTGCTCATATAGCGGTCTTATTCTCTCCAAGTCGCGCTCGGCCTTACGTGCGGTAGCTTCATCTTTTTTCAACTGGGCCCGCGCCTTGTCAACCTTCGCCTTGTATTGATCTTGGTTGATAACAAACAGGACCTGTCCTTTCTTCACATAAGTACCTTCCTCAAACTTCATTTGCTCAAGGAATCCTTCCACCCTTGCGCGAATTTCAACGAATTGTTGCGCTCTTATACTGCCTACATACTCCCCATACAACTCGACATCTTGCTTTTGCGCAGGCATCACGCCAACTACAGGATATTCAGGTTGAGGTTCCGGTTCCCTTGTCAAAATGACATAAAGCACGACTACCGCCACCACTGACACGGCGGTATAAATAATCTGTTTGCGCTTAAGCTGCAAATCGTACTTCGACTTAAAAAGTTTCATGTACTTAACCTATTTAATGTTATCCACAAAGCATCAGACACGGCATCCCAACCATCACAACCGAAATGTGCCGTTATACCCATCTTTTGCCAATCATTTTTTACAAATCAAGCTTCAATAAACATTAAAATGCAGTCATTCGCCCAATGAGGCTCTGTATTCTCTCACGAATTCTTGCATTTTTCTTAACAAATAAGACTCTACTGCTGTGCAAAAATAAGAATTTTACACCTTTGTCCGTTTATCGACACATATAAAATATCCTAACAGAAATAAAAGAATCATTCCCGTGTCAATACCCCATAAAACAATACAACTGCGAATCTCTTCCATCCCGAAGAAAACCGCAGTTGCATTTTATCCCGTTCAAGCCGTGCAGCAATCCTGCTGCCGGCAGGCAAATTCTTCCCTTCAATATATATTATTTGTGTACAGAATCAGAGACTGACAAACTGTAACGACCCTTTGCACGACGACGAGCCAACACCTTGCGACCATCGGCAGTCTTCATTCTTTGACGGAATCCGTGCTTGTTAACTCTCTTCCTGTTTGAAGGTTGGTATGTTCTTTTCATTGCTGTATATTTTTTTGTTTTTATTATTTCAAATTCGGTGTGCAAAAATAGACACTTTTTTTGAATTTACCAAAAGTGAGAAGATTTTTACCTGTTTCTTTTGTGTTTTTTACCGATTTACAGTAATTTTGCGACATCAATTTCCGAATAATACAATACTCAAATACATTTTATAGTATATGATCAACGCTCAAGACATCAAGAACGGAACATGCATCCGTATGGACGGCAGACTTTATTTCTGCGTGGAATTTTTACATGTAAAACCGGGCAAGGGCAACACCTTCATGCGTACAAAATTGAAAGACGTGGTTGACGGTCGTGTCATTGAACGCAGATTCAACATCGGCGAAAAGCTTGAAGACGTGCGTGTGGAAAGACGTCCTTACCAATATCTATATCAAGAAGGTGGTGACGACATCTTCATGAACAACGAAACCTTTGAACAAATTCCCATTTCGAAAGAACTTGTTACCGGGGCTGCTTTCATGAAAGAAGGCGATATCGTAGAAGTTGTTTCTGATGCTTCAACCGAAACTGTCCTTTATGCCGAAATGCCGGTTAAGACAACTTTGAAAATAACTTATACCGAACCGGGTCTCAAGGGCGACACTGCGACAAACACACTAAAACCTGCCACAGTCGAAACAGGTGCCACAGTGCGCGTGCCTTTGTTCATCAACGAAGGCGAGCTCATCGAGGTCGATACTCGCGACGGTTCTTATGTTGGCCGTGTGAAAGCATAAGCCTCCATAAATAAAATATACAAACGGGATGCACCATTTTATGCGGTGCGTCCCGTTTTTTCATTTGCGACATGCCATAAAGATTTTTTCGCTTCCGGCAATCGATAGTTACAATATTTTTTATAACTTAGCATTTGTAATACTAACCTTCTAAATTATGGAACAATGATTATAGGTATTCCAAAAGAAATCAAGAACAATGAAAATCGCGTAGGCATGACCCCTGCCGGAGTTTCAGAACTCATAAGGCATGGCCACACCGTATATGTTCAACACACTGCCGGAGAAGGCTCGGGATTCCCTGATGCCGACTATGAAAATATCGGAGCTAAGATTCTTCCGGATATTGCCGATGTTTATGCCATCGCCGACATGATAATTAAAGTGAAGGAACCTATTGCACCTGAATATCCTCTCATAAAGGAAGGACAACTGCTGTTCACATATTTCCACTTCGCGTCCGACCGCACTCTCACCGAAGCAATGATAAAAACAAAAGCAACTTGCATTGCCTATGAGACAGTGGAGTTGCCCGACCGCTCATTACCTTTGCTCATCCCGATGAGCGAAGTCGCCGGTAGAATGTCAATCCAAGAAGGCGCCCGATTCCTTGAAAAACCGCAAGGAGGAAAAGGCATATTACTTGGAGGCGTGCCGGGCGTGAAACCCGCAAAGGTGCTAATCCTCGGCGCAGGAACAGTAGGGACCAATGCAGCTAAAATGGCTGCCGGACTTGGTGCCGACGTAACAATCACCGACATCAATTTAAAAAGACTTCGCCAGCTTGACGACATTTTGCCAAAAAACGTAAAGACACTTTACTCCACAAGGCACAACATCGAGAACGAATTGCCTACAACCGACCTTGTAGTTGGTTCTGTGCTGATTCCGGGCGACAAGGCTCCGCATCTCATCACTCGCGACATGCTCAAACTGATGCGTCCGGGCACCGTGCTCGTGGATGTGGCAATCGACCAAGGCGGCTGCTTCGAGACTTCGCACCCCACATCGCATTCCGAGCCGATATATGTAATCGACGGTATCGTACACTATGCCGTTGCCAATATTCCGGGTGCAGTACCTTATACGTCAACACTTGCGCTCACCAATGCCACACTGCCCTATGCCGTCGCTCTTGCCGACAAAGGATGGCAACAGGCTTGCAAGGAAAACAAGGCTCTTGCCCTTGGCTTGAACATGACCGACGGAAAAATCACATACAAGGCCGTGGCCGACGTATGGGGGCTTCCTTATGAAGAATATACCTTCTGATTATTTTTACGCGAGGATATTCTGTACTTAAATACATATCCTCTGACTATTGCAAACAACATAAACAGCCGCGCCTCCCTCAAAACAGGACTTGACGCGGCTGTCATCTTTTACTATATACATCCATTCCGAAACAAGCAGCAGTCCACAAAAAAGGCATCTAAGAATGTGTACCTCTTAAATGCCTTATGTCAAAATATTTGCATCGTAGCGCGAAATCATGTCAGCTTATGCCGGTCATCAACGGCTCGCTTACACCGGCTTGACTTCCCATCCGAGCGCGCTCGCTCCGAGCACGGCTGCGTCGCTTTCCTTCAATTCCGAAAGCAAGACACGCACCTTGCCTTTGTATATTCCAAGAATGTTCTTATCCAAAGCATTCTTTACCGGCTTCATTATTAAATCACCGGCCTTGGTCAAGCCTCCAAACAAAATGAAAGCTTCCGGGCTTGAGAATGTCACAAAATCGGCAAGAGCTTCACCCAAAATGTTTCCGGTATATTCAAAAATTTCCTTTGCCAACGCGTCTCCTGTTATCGCTGCGTCGTAAACATCCTTTGATGTTATTTCATCGATAGGCATGTTGCGCAACAACGATGGCTCCTTGCGAATGTCAAGGAATTCACGAGCAGTGCGAGCTACTCCGGTTGCCGAGCAATAGGTTTCAAGACAGCCCGTGCGTCCGCAACCGCAAATTCGACCGTTGGTACGTTTCACTATAACATGGCCAAGTTCTCCGGCATATCCGTCATGGCCATATACAAGCTGTCCATTGATGACGATTCCGCTGCCAACGCCTGTGCCAAGCGTAATCATTATGAAATCTTTCAATCCGCGTGCGGCGCCATAAGTCATTTCACCTATAGCCGCAGCATTTGCGTCATTGGTAATTGCCACGGGGATGCCAAATTTTTGGCTCACGAGGTCGGCCAATGGAATAGGAGTCGGCCAAGGCAGATTAACGCCATCTTCTATCATGCCTGTGTAGTAATTGGCATTAGGCGCGCCTATGCCTATTCCGTGAATCTTATCAACAGCGTCATTAGCAACAATAATGCGGTTTGCTTCCACATAAAGCTCGTCAATATAGTCATTTATGTTACTATGCTTGGCGGTCTTTATGGAACTCGAAGCAATCACGTTACCGCGAGCATCAACAATTCCAAACACGGTGTTTGTACCACCCATGTCTATTCCTATAACATAAGGTTTCATGTTTTTAAGTTTTTAATTTTATCGCGTATTAAAAAGTAAGCATTCACAAAGATAGAATTAAATAATCATTTTTTACTCAAAATACATTAGAAAGTTAAAATATTAAGCACATTGCCAACACAAAATAAAAAGATAATTTAAATTTAATTTTGCTATTTTAAATGGAATGTCTACCTTTGCAAACCGATATTCAAGCGGAATAGACATTATAACTAACATTATAAACTAATGAGTTACAATTTATTAAAAGGTAAGAGAGGCATCATATTCGGTGCTTTGAACGACAAAAGCATTGCATGGAAAGTGGCTGAGAGAGCCGTTGAAGAAGGTGCTGTAATAACATTGAGCAATGCTCCGGTAGCTGTAAGAATGGGAGAAATATCCGCTCTTGGCGAAAAACTGAATGCCGAGATTATTCCTGCCGACGCTACAAGCTACGAAGACCTTGAACATGTATTCAAAAGATCCATGGAAGTGCTGGGCGGACAGATAGACTTTGTCCTCCACTCTATAGGAATGTCGCCAAACGTTCGCAAGAAACGTACCTACGATGACATTGACTACGATTTGATGGCAAAAACATTCGACATATCGGCAATATCATTCCACAAGATGTTGCAATGTGCAAAGAAAAACCATGCCATAGCCGATGGCGGAAGCGTTGTCGCTCTTTCCTACATCGCGGCACAGCGTACTTTGTTCGGATATAACGACATGGCCGATGCCAAAGCGTTGCTTGAATCAATAGCTCGCAGCTTCGGATACATCTATGGACGTGAACACAGCGTGCGCGTTAACACGATTTCTCAATCCCCGACTATGACAACTGCCGGAAGCGGCATAAAGGGAATGACGTCATTGTTCGACTTCGCCAACAGAATGGCTCCTCTCGGAAACGCTTCTGCCGACGACTGCGCCGACTATTGCGTCGTGATGTTCAGCGACCTCACTCGCAAAGTTACAATGCAAAACCTATATCACGACGGTGGTTTCTCAAGCATGGGCATGAGCTACAGGGCGATGAACCAATATGAAAAAAGTTTGAACGAAGACGAATTCCTCAATCCTGACGGAAGCGTCATTTACGGATAACAAAAACATGCAGCTTTGCTGCGACTTTAAATACAAAGGATGTGCTGTTTCAATTATGGCACATCCTTTCTTTTTATTGAACATTTGCCGGAAGTTATTTTGATGTCTGTTATAAAAGAACTATTTTTATAGTGTTTTTGCATTTACAAATACATTGTTAAATTGAAATTTAAGTCTTTAAATAAAGTTTTTTCGATACTTTTACAAATTATAGGTTGGCTCATCGTAGATGCCATCTTGCTGCCTGTATTGTTATATATTCCGTTCATACAGGAATTTGTAAAAGATGTTGCCGTGTCGCAGGTCTCCAAGGCTACCGGATGGGACATAACAGTAGACAAGATTCTACTGCAATTTCCGCTTGACTTGAGCGTGCACGATGTAGCCGTAATTGAAAACAACGATACGATAATCGCCGCAGGCAATCTCACTGTGGGCGTTAAAATCGCACCACTGTTAAGTGGCGAAGTTGTTGTTAATGAAATAAGTCTCGACAATGCCAAGTATGGCATGACAAGTGCCGACTCGTCGATGGTGATGCTGGCCGACATAGGCAATTTAGGCATCAAGGATATAAGTCTCGATTTGCCTGAAAACGAAATTATCCTGAACTCGGCAAGATTACAAAATTGCAATGTCAATTTGCTCCTCGACAATGAAAAGTCACAACCCACCCCTCCCGACACGACGACAACCGAGGGATGGAACATAATAATAGGCAAGATAGAGATTGAAAACCTTGCCTACGAAATGTCGATGATGCCGGTTATCGACAGTCTCCGTGCCACAATAGGCTCGGCCATGCTGACCGACGGAACCATCAACACATCGACACAAAAGATAAAAGCCGGCATGCTTGCAGTCGACAAGCTCGATGGTGCATATTTCACGCCTTCGGCACAATATCTTACCGAACACCCGACAGTACCCGATTCTGTAATCATCGATGAAACGGCCTCCTTGCCATGGGAAATTAGATGCGACAGCGTAAGGCTAACAAATTCTTCCGGATTATACGCCATGCGCGACGCGGTTCCGGCTGCCGGTCTCGACATGTCGTTCTTACAAGCGTCAGGAATAAACTTATCGATAGACGACTTTTATAATTGCGGCACAGCCATCACCGTCCCCATCACCCGTTTCACGGCCGAAGAGCGTTCAGGGCTGAAAATCACACAAGGCATCGGCACTTTCGCTATGGACAGTGCCGGCATGGATCTTTCCAACTTCAAGATTGCGACGATATTATCGGAAATAAACATTGGCGGACACATCGACAACTCCTTCTTTGAAAATTCTCCCGATGGAAATATTTCACTCAACCTTTCTGCAAAAATAGGTCTTGATGAAGTAAGCCGCATCATGCCATCCTATTCGCAACTCATCTCCATGATTCCGCGACACTGGCCACTTGAAGCCAATGTAAAAGTTGACGGATCGACAGCAAATGTAGGTATCAAGCAACTTTCGCTCAATTTGCCACGATATGCCACTTTGGCCGTATCGGGACATGTGACAAGCCCTATGCGTCCCGATGATTTGGGCGTGGACATGAATATTGCAGGCGACTTGAAAAACATAAATTTCATAAAGCCCTCTATCCTTGAAGCCGAGCAAGACAGCTCCATCAACTTTCCTCCATTGAAGTTGAATGGCAACATGAAAATGCGTGGAGAGAAAATCGCAGGCGACTTGACTCTTGCACTCCCGACCGGTGATCTTGCACTCGACGCTTCTTGGCTGGGAAACACTACCGACTACGATATTTCACTCATTGCCGACTCCCTGCCATTGAATGCAGTCTTACCTTACAGCGGATTCAAGATGTTGTGTGCCAACGCAACGGTCAAAGGACATGGATTTGACATCTATTCTCCCGAAACGTCGATAGATGCCCACGTCTCTGTCGACGACTTGGAATACGACGGTACTCGCTACCACGACATGAAAGTCAATGCCTCGCTACATGACTCAAACTTCGACCTCGGCATATATTCAGGAACCAAAGCATGCAAACTGGCTCTTAAGGCAACCGGAACGATAGCCGAAGACCTGTATGTCGTAACCATGTCGGCAGGACTGGAAAATATCGACCTCATGCAACTCGGCATGTCGGAAACACCCTCCAACGGCCATGCCGGAATCAACATCGACGGCAACATAGACTTGACAAGCGGCGTGTACTCGGGCTCGGCCATCATAGGCGATTTCGCATGGACACTCGACAAGGATTATTATTACGCCGATGAGATGGCAATCGCCGTTTCATGCGACACGACACAAGTGACAGGCAGAATCTACAACGGGGACATGGTAGTAACCTTCGATGCCCCGTGCAATATCGACACCCTCATCTCCCGATTCTCGGAAAGCGGCAACATCATCACAGCGCAAATCGACAAGAAAGTTATCGATGCCGATACATTGCGGAATGTGCTTCCTCCGTTCGATCTCGACATAAAAATAGGAAAACGGAACATTGCAGCCCAGTTCATCGAAAATTCCGGCATGACATTCGATGACATGGCTTTCTGCATTAAGAAAGACTCGACTTTCAGAATGACCGGGAACATCGATAAAGCCGCAGTGAGGGGCATTACAATCGACACAATCAACATGTATGCAACCGAACGAAACCGACGCATAAATTACATGATACATGCCGCAAACCGTAATTTCAACAGAGCCCCGGGCGATATTGCTTCAGTCAACTTGCTTGGACTTGCTGCCGGCAATCGCATGACATTCTTGCTTCAACAAAAAAACTTCAAAGACAGCGTCGGAATGCAACTCGGTCTTGATGCCACGATGGACACTTCCAATGTAGTGCTGAAGCTTTTCCCCGAAAATCCAATCATAGGCTATAAGAAATGGACAGTCAACAAAGATAACCTTGTGGCATTCAACTACCATAACAAGCATTTCGATGCCAACTTGCAACTTCGCCATGATTCCAGTCTCGTGTCGTTGACCACTCAACACGACGAAAAAATGTTGCGCACCGACAGCAATTCGGTTCAAGAAGAAATCGTGCTTGACATCTCCAATGTGGAAATCGGCGAATGGATTACATTCTCTCCTTTCGCTCCTCCCATTAAAGGCCAACTCGGCGCACAGTTGAAAGTAAAATACAACGGCGACAACATTTGGGGCAACGGCACGTTCTCTCTCGATGATTTCAGTTTCGACAAAAAACGCGTAGGAGATTTTACCCTAAAAACCCTCTTGGAGCTCGACCCGACTACCGGCGGAACTAAATTAATGGCCAATCTTTCGGTTGATGAGCAAAGGGTCATGAGACTGTATGGTGCACTTAACGACTCGACATCTCAAAGTCCCTACAACTTATGGCTTGAATTAGACAAATTCCCATTGAAGACAGCCAATCCGTTCATGCCTCCAGGCATGTTGTCGACATATGGATACCTAAATGGCAAAATGACGGTAACTCAAATTGATGAACAACTCACTCTCAATGGATTCTTGCAGTGCGATTCCACATACATGAGTGTCCCCATGTTCAGCACCAACATAAATTTGCCAAACACACAGATTCCTGTAAAGTCAAGCGTCATCACATTTAATGACTATCGCATAAAAATGCTCAACGAGAATCCATTGATAATAAATGGCACAGTCGATTTGACCGACTTGGCCGACGCCGGCATCGACATGAGCATCAACGGGCGCAACGTGCAATTTGTCAACAGCAAGCAAACGAAAAAAGCCGAATTGTTCGGCCGAGGTTATGCAAACATCGATGCTTCAATGAAAGGCTCGATGAACAATCTGTCGCTCGACGCAACCGTTTCCATCCTTGCAGGCACAAACATAACTTATGTGATGCAAACCGATGTCAACACACTTGCATCTCAACAAAAAAACGATGCAATGGTGACTTTCGTGCAATTTAACGACTCGACTACCTATGTAAAAACCGATTCGACAGAAACTGCCATGCAAAGCAACATGGACCTGACTGCACGACTCAACATTCAACAAGGCTCGAAAATCAACGTTTTCTTGTCAAGCAACGGCAACGACAGAGCTGAAATAGAAGGCAGCGGCACGCTCTCTTTCGCGCTCAACCAGCTTGGCGACATGTCGTTGACAGGAAAATACACTATCGACAACGGATTTGTCAGATACAGCCCGCCGCTCATTTCGCAATTGCTGTTCAACATTTCAAGTGGCAGCTTCATTCAATTCAACGGCGACATGATGAATCCGGTCTTGAACTTGAACGCAGTCCAGACAATAAAGACAAATGTCACTCAATCGGGTCAAGACTCTCGTCTTGTGGACTTCCTCGTGTCGTTGTCGGTAACCAACACGCTTGAAAACATGAATGTGAATTTCGACTTGTCGACCACAAGCGATGTGACAGTGCAAAACGAATTGCAATCAATGTCGGAAACACAACGTTCCAACCAAGCCATGAACATGCTGCTATATAACACCTACACGGGGCCGAGCACATCGGCTTCAAGCGACCTTACAGGAAATCCTCTGTATTCATTCCTGCAATCCAAGCTCAATTCTTGGGCCGCAAGCACGATAAAAGGCGTTGACTTGTCTTTCGGAATTGACCAATACGACCAAACTGTCAATGGAGTGACATCTTCGACAATGCGCTACAGCTATCAAGTGTCAAAGACGCTGTTTAACGACCGTTTCAAGATTGTTGTGGGTGGAAATTACAGCCCCGATGTGACCGCCGAAGATGAAATCGCGCAAAACCTGTTCAATGACGTGTCTCTCGAATACATGCTCACAAAAAACGGCAGCATGTACCTGCGATTGTTCAATCACACAGGATTTGAAAGCATCCTTGAGGGTGAAGTGACACAAACAGGCATCGGATTTGTATTCAGGCGCAAGCTTTCCTCTTTAAGAAACATTTTCCGTTTCAAGTGGCCCGGACGCGACGACGAGGAGCAAGACACATCCGTAATTGTTCCGCGACAAGCCATATTGCAAGAAAAAGATTCAATCAACACCGACATGAAATGAAATTACGCATTTACGACATATTGGCATTAATGGTTTCCGCGACAATTGCCATTGCTGCGGCAGGATGCTCCACGACAAGCAGGCTCGAAGATGGAGAAGTGCTGTACACGGGCGTAAAGAAAATAACCTACAATGAACCTGAAGGTGAAGAAGTGATAGAAAGCGTGGAAGACCAGATTTTCTCGACAATCAACGTAAAGCCCAACAACAGCCTGTACTCTCCCTACGTCAGGCATCCGTTCCCTTTGGGGCTATGGGTTTACAACCATTGGGACAACACTGCCGAATCGGGATTCAAACATTGGATATACGAGAAACTTGTGGCTCAACCTGTGCTCATTTCCGACGTAAAGCCCGATTTGCGAATAGAAATGATTAATTCCACTCTTGAAAACAACGGCTACTTCGGCTCTAAGGCTTCCTACGAACTGCAATATGACAAGGATAACCCCAAGAAGGCCCGTATTAATTACACTATCAATTTAACTACGCCACGGACATTAGGACAAATATTTTATACCGGAGGAAAATCATCGATAGAACAATTCATCGACTCGCTGGCACGCAAAGACAACTACTTGCAAATAGGGCAACGATATTGCACCGACTCGCTCGAAGCTGTGAGAATTGAAATAACAAACAGGCTGCGAAACAGAGGCTATTACTATTTCCGCCCCGATTATATCGAATACATGGCCGACAGCACGATGATTCCTGGACAAGTGGCTATAAAAATAGGTCTTGCCAGCAATATTCCGCCGGCTGCAAAAGTAAAA
Source organism: uncultured Muribaculaceae bacterium (assembly GCA_944321705.1). GTDB lineage: Bacteria > Bacteroidota > Bacteroidia > Bacteroidales > Muribaculaceae > Avimuribaculum. The sequence goes on from CALUMG010000003.1 coordinate 103,370, forward strand.
TACTACATTCGCAACGTGGAAACCACTGTAAAGGACTTCCATCTGCATGGAGTTCCCGACACTATTGCGACACGCAACGGCTTAGTCATAAAATACATGCCACTAAAACTGCAAAACGGACTTATTCCGTCATGCCTTATGCTGCGCAAAGGACGCATCTTCTCGGTACGCAACATGGACCGCACGCAAGACAACTTGTCGAGGCTCGGCATTTTCAGTTCCGTCTCCATCAACACTCCGCCTGTCGATTCCATAAAAGGTGATTCAATCGACGTGAAGATCGAATGCATACTCGACATGCCGCTCGAAGCAAAATTTGAAATTCAGGCAGCTTCAAAATCAAATAGCTACATCGGGCCGGCTGCCGTGTTCGGATTGACTCACAAAAACGTATTCGGCGGAGGGGAACAGCTCACAAGCCAGCTCAATGGCTCTTACGAATGGCAAACAGGACGCAATGCAGGGAATAAACTCAACAGCTACGAAGTGGGTCTTGATTTCACTTTGGCATTTCCCCGACTCATCGCTCCGCGTTTCATCGACCGTAGCCGGCGTTACATAAACTGGACAAAAGTCAACTTGTCGGCCGACTTGCTCAACCGTCCGCACTACTTCAAAATGGTGCAATTCTCCACAGGATTTGAATGGGAATGGCATGCCAATCGCAATTCATCCAGCAATTTCACCCCGTTCAAGCTTTCCTACACCAAGTTGTTGAGCCACACCGAAGCTTTCGATTCCATTATCTCTCAGAACAAGGCGGTGGAAAACAGCTTCAGCGACCAGTTCATCCCCATGATGAGCTACACTTATACCTACGACCGCACAATCAACGGCAACAACAAGATAAACCTCACTTTCACCGTATCCGAAGCCGGAAACATATTTTCGGGAATATGGCATCTTGCAGGTGCACGCGGTGGAGAAGGGTCAAAAGAATTGTTTGGAACGCCATTCTCACAATTTGTCAAAGCTCAGGCTCAAGCTATATATTCTCACCAATTCTACCCCGGGCATTGGCTCGTGACTCGAGCTTTTATCGGAGCTGAACACGCATACGGCAACTCTTTCGAGGTTCCGTATGCCGAGCAATTTTATATTGGCGGAGCTAATTCCATTCGGGCATTTGCCGTCCGTTCAATAGGACCGGGAAGCTATCATTCCGATGGAACGGCCAACGGCTTCTACGACCAAACAGGTACATTCAAACTCGAACTCAATGCCGAATACCGGTTCCCCTTGTTGGGCTACCTGCGAGGTGCCATATTCCTCGACATGGGCAACGTGTGGCTCTTGCAAGAGGACAAGCAGAGACCGGGAGCACAGCTCACAGCAGCCAATTTCCTCGATGACATCGCTGTAGGCACAGGGCTGGGACTTCGCTTCGACATGGACGTGCTGGTGCTGAGAGCCGACTTGGGAATAGGAATACATGCGCCTTACGACACCGGCAAAACAGGTTATTACAACATGACTTCGTTTAAAGACAGCCTCACTTTCCACTTGGCAATTGGCTATCCGTTCTAAAAATGCAATAATGGTTATTCTAAATACACAATTTTTACAACTATTAATTTTTAATCATTTATGAACAAAAAATTCTTTACGACTCTGCTGATGGCCGTTGCCGGCACTATGGCAATGTCGGCCTCAGTGGTCATCGATGAGAAAACCTACGATGTGGATACGATATCCTATCGTAGCGTAGGTCCGGGAATAACATACGGCCAATACAGGCTTGATGAATTTCCTCTCAATGTTTACATCCTTCACATGGACCTGAACAACCAATACAACCGTGTGGAAACCACTCAGGCCAACAATCTGCTCGGCACTCAAGAACGGCTCGTAGACGCATATAACAGGCATAAGAATGAGGGTAAGAAACCTATTGCGGCTTGTAATGGCAACTTCTGGGTCGTGTCGGGGCATGGAGAACCTTGGATTAGTTTCATGCTCGGGACTCCGTTCGGTGGCGTGGTGTACAACGATACTGTGCTCGTAAATACAAACACGACAACCGACTTGTGGAACGGTGGACCGCAAAGAACGGGAAGTGCGGCAATCGACAAAGACAAATTGCTGTATTTGGGACGAAAACTTTGGAGCGGAACCGTGACTAATCCACGATTTGACGCTCCGGTCCAATTGTCTCAAATCAACAAGCGATGCCTTGACAACGAAGTAGCAATATTTACAAAACACTATGGACGCGACCGCTCAATAAACAGTTCGGCCGGAAGCCACTTTGTATTCATGAACCTGAAAGATGGCAGCGACTGGGGTGTGAATTCCGACATGACTTTCATCGTGCAAGAAGTGAAACTTGATGAGCAAAATACGCAAATCCTCGGAAACGACTATGACTTGTGCCTCACATGCCTCGGAGATGCCAACAAGACTCAGATTGCCAAGTTGCAACCGGGAGATGAAGTGGTCATAAACCAAGGATGGGAAATCCTCGACGACACACCGGCCAAACCGCTCATCGAGAACTTGGTAGAAGGTAATGCCGTGGTGATGCTCAACGGGGAATTGACCGAACGCAATTACGATGAAACCTACAATTCACAAGTGTATTCACGTTGCGCTTATGGAGCAAGTGCCGACCGCAAGCACTTGTACATGATAGTGATTGACAAGTCGACAAATGAAATCGGCGTGTCGGCAGGCTGCTCGACATCTCAAATGTGTCAAATCCTGAAAGGCATTTATCCCGAGGTGTGGAACGTAGTAAACTTTGACGCAGGTGGCTCGGCTCAAATGCTCGTGGATGGAGAAGTCGTGAACAAGACCACCGAATCCTATCCGCGCGCTGTAGCTACCGGATGGATGCTCTATTCCACAGCTCCGGGCAATGATACTCAAATAGCAAGTATCGCATTCGACATGCCACACATTAAAGTTCCGACGATGACATCTTTCAAGCCGCGCATCCTCGGATACAACCAATATGGTGAACTCATCGACGAAGACCTTCAAGGTGTCACTCTGTCGTGCGACGACAACGTGGGAAGCACCGATGGTGACAGGTTCATAGCAGGAACAACTCCGGCTATTGGAGTGCTCACCGCCGAATACAACGGTGCAACAGTATCGACGGCTGTAACAACGGTAAATGCCGGTATGAATATTCGCATAAAGCCTGAAATCCTAATCGATGGCACTCGCGAATATCCTGTTGAAGTGTCAACTACTATTAATCGAGAAACGTTCCATTATGACTCGTCATATCTCGAATGGACCAACTCCGATGAAACGGTGGCAAGCCTGCAAAACGGGATTTTGAAAGGTCTTGACAACGGAATCACCGAAATATCTTGCCAAGCCGGTGAATACTCCGACAACACTTCCGTCAGAGTGGAGATTGTCGAGCAACCGCGCATCGACTTGGAATGGACTGGATGGGAACTGCAAGGCAGCAGCGGGGCAAAAAATATGTCCCTTTCGGAAGACGGTGTCTTGTCGGTTGATTACTCCGGTGGCCGTGGTCCGTACATCTCAATGTCAAAAGATGCTCGTTTCTACAGCCTCCCCGACCGCATTTTCCTCGAATTCACATCTACGATTCCTTTCAGCAACATCCGCGTGAATTTCCGAAGCAATGACATGGGTAACACCAACTACGTCACATTCGACAACGACGGTGCTGGATATGAAGCGGCCACTCGCTACAAGATAGAATTGCCAATCGACCTTCTTGGCGACCCGTCCGACTTGATTATTTACCCTATTCACTTGAACGAAATAAGGTTCACTCCTCGTTCAAGTGGATACACCTCTGGCGCCAACACTGTTACATTCCATGGATTATATGCCGAATACGACAATTATAGCAGCGTTTCTGCAATCGACGCGACAGGTTCTTTCGCAGTCTATCCCAACCCTGTCGGCAACGATGGCAGTTTCTCTGTTTATACGGGGATGGAAGGCAAGGCGACAATAAAAATATATAATCAGGCCGGTATGCTCGTGTTTGCGACCGAAACCAACATGCAAAACGGCTCAGCCATGATAAGTGGAACAGGCTTGCAACCCGGGTTATACTTGATTCAAGTTGCTCAAGGCGACAGCAACATGATATCAAAGATTATATTCAAGTAACCGACTTGATTCGTACATAAAAAAACATGACGCGCTTCAGCCTTTGAAAGCGCGTCATGTTTTTTTGTTCAATTTTCGATTGTGGTTATCTCAATATGAATTTCTTTGTCAACGTTGTTCCGTCCTGTGCCACCATTACGATATACACTCCTGTCGGCAAGAACGATGAATCAAAGCCATATTCGCCGTTTTCATTAAAATTCCATTTCCCTGCATGGACTTTCAAACCTGTAGCCGAATAAATGCTCACGTCAGACATACCATTGAATGCATTGCAGTTCACTCTGACGGCATTTGTCTCCGTTATCACCTCAATGCCGCTGTCGGCATCTTTCAATACATCTTCAACACCCGAACCTAACGGATATTTCACCACGAGGTTGCCCAAAGCTATATGCTTGTCTGTTCCGGTATTGAAATAAACATTCAATTCATCGAGCATGATTGGGAATTGTGGAATGTCAAATGCCACACCATTCTCGTCAGCAAAATCGATTCTATAGGTTTCAACGCCTGCAGCAGCCGTTATTTCCTTCACATGTCGTGTTCCGAGGTTGTCATGAAACGAAATCGAGAAGCGGTCAATTGCCCCCGAAGTGTTGTCGATGGGCAATTCTATCGCATCGGGTACGCCATACAAAGTTTCTTGCCAGCTCAACGTCATGCGACGCAAGCGGCCACTCACGCTTTCTATGTCAAATCCCGAGCCGTTTTCCCATCCGGCAGGCATGTCGGTCGAATAAGTCATTCCCGACACACCCGACAAAGACAAGCCATCATCTTCAAGCATCTTTGAGAAATCATAGCATTCCACATCTCCGATTCCTATCTCGACCTTTACATTGATCGATAATGAAATGTCTCCGTAGTTGCCGATTATTTCTGTTTCACCGTTTGACAGTCCTGTCAAGATGCCATCTTCCACCTTTGCCACCGAAGGATTGCTAACGCTCCATTCAAATGCGCTTTGGTCAAGATTCTGCACCAAGCCCGAAGTTGACAAGCCTTCCACAGGAATGACATATTTGCGTGAAGAGTCGATTAGCAGACTGGAATATTTGGCATGAACGCTCTCCACCGGCAACAACGTTATTTGCATCTCACCTGTCTTGCCCTCTTTTTCCACGATGATTTTACCAACACCCGCACTGTCGGATGAACGGAACACGCCATCGGCATCGACATAGCCCAATGTGGCCGGTTCGACTGTGAAATTGCACCCTTGCACATTCTCTTCCACCACGTCGCCATACTGGTTATAGGAAATGACAGTCAACGGGGTTGCCGAGATTATCGACGTAGCAAGCGTTGGTCTGTTGAATGAAAGATGCGTCACATTCTTGTCTTCGGGAGCAAGAGAAACGGCAAGCATCGCGTCTTCCACCGGGCGCACCGAGCCTCGGCCGGGCAGGTTCTGCATTGTTTCGTTGATGGCTATGGCTGCCGAGCCTCCGCTGTCGAAGTTCACAATATCCCAGGCTCCATGCTCGAGCATCCAGTTCACCATGTCGACGCACGAAATTGCCTTGCTTTGGGTAGACATTTCATTGAGGCACACATACAGTTTCGTCTTGTCCTTCGACAGTCCGGCCATTACATGCGAAGACTCCTCGTTCTCACGTCCGTTTTCAAAGTTATTGTATTCACCTTCATGAAGCACTCCGTCATGAGCCATGCTCGGATATCCGTGGAATGCATTCAAGATGTTTTCGGGAGCAATGCCCCACCATGGTTGCGACATGCGCTGACGCACCTTTATTTCATCACCTACGCCGACATGCCCGTCAAGCGAATTCAACTTCGAGTTGCGCAAGTATATCACGCATTCGGTGTCCGATGTCTGCAACGGCGAGTCTGATATTTCAAGCACTTCACATGGTATGTCATCTCCATTCACGACCCACGGCTGCAATGCTTTCACTTTTATGTACCTGCCGGCTTCGGTCAATTGCAGTCCGTTCAGAGTGTTGAAAAATACGCAGTCACCCTCCAACACCGTAGCTGCAGAATTATACCTGTCAATAGTCACCTCGGTTCCATCGGCTGCAATCACTTTCGTGTCCAATACGGGATAGAATATTTCGGCCTTCTTGTCGGTTGTTATGGCAAGTAGTGAACGTCCGTCGAGTTTCCATGTCAACTGTCCTTCCGACACATTCACTCCGATGCACACGCCCATGTCATAGTTGAAAAAGTCATGATTCCATGCAATTTTCACCTCATGACCCGGTCGGGAATTTTCCCTGTAATGCGTTTCGATGTCCCAACGGTTCACGTCGGGCACCATGTGGTTGCTTTGCACCTGTTCTATCTTGTTATACTCGTTCGTCAGGTCGATGGTGCAATACCATATCAGCAACGGCATGTCGGGATACAATATCTTTGTGTATTCCATTCCCGGCCCCACATTATAACAGGCTATCGTGTCGGCCGGTCCCCAATCGGGAGCTGCTGCGGCTGCCGGCAGTGCTATGCACGCCGCAGCAAGCATACTTGTAATTTTTTTCATATTTTGTGAATTATTTAAACGAGAGGGTGTATCATAATCTGTTCAGATGACATGTAGAGACGCGATGAAGTCGCGTCTCTACGATATCATGATTGCAATTTTGATACACCATCTCCTGTAATTATTTAACGACTACTTTCTGTATCTTGGTCATGTTGCCTTCAAGAACGGCCTTTACAATGTAAACGCCGCTGCCCGGAGCCTTGACCGTCGATTCATTGTTGGCGTATGACACCTTAACTCCTGCCGTGTCATAAAGCTCAAGACTTTCTACAATCTTGCTTGAACCTGTCACCGACACTTCGTCGCCGTTGACCGTTATCCTAACTTCATCGGCTGCAGGTACCGCGCTTACTCCGCCACTCGATACCGCGTTGTAGACCGCCTCGATGCCCGGTATATCTATCGTGTATTCCGTTCCCGATGTAGATGTACCCATCTTCAGGTTGATGTAGCCAAGCTTGATCGGGTAGCTCGCCATGTCGGCGCTGTCAGTCCACTCTTTAGTCGCTATTTCGATTATATTTTCCGCATTGGGAGTCAATGTTATCTCCGGTGTGTAGTTTACGTTGTTGTTAAGCCCGTCATACAGCGACAATACCATCGAGCTTACCGGTGCGTCGTGCGGGTTGATGCGTATCCTTATCGCGTCGGGCAAGCTCCACACTTGGACCGTCTTCGTCAGCCTGATGTAAGGGTTGCGGCCACTCGCTCCCGTGTAGGTGAGCTTCATGCCATTATCCAATGCCTCGGCTGTGATGCCGCGCCCGCCTGTCTGCGTGATGCTCCATGTGTTGACATCCATGTCTGGATCTATCGCCATCACATGCGACGTCGGCTTCTGTACAAGCACCTTCAGCTCGTCGCTGAATTCGCCCATCACGCATTCTACCATCGCTTCCCCGTCGGTCAACCCTTTCAAAACGCCGGTCTCGGCATCAATGTCAACTATGCTGCCGTCGTTGGTGCTCCATGTGAACGATGCCGGATCGAGGATCACAGGCTGTTCGCGGTACGGGTTGGCCGACTCCACTTCCACCGGGTAGCTGCGGAACGTGTCGTTAACAACCGAGTCGAGGCGCATGCTCATTCCCTCGCCTTCAAGGACCATTACGGGTATCGTCGCAGTCAGCCCGTTGTAGGTCGCCGTCAACGCGTGCAAGCCGCTGCCGTTGGCGACAAACGTCTCCCCGTCTTCCTTTATGTAGCCGAGTGACGCGTCGCAGCTCAGCGTGAATCCTTCAACGTCGGTGTCAACCAAAACCCCGTACTTGTTGTAGCCGTAAATTACAGGCTTGTAGATGCCGTGGCACGGGAAGTCCTTCAACCCCCAGTCGGCGAATGTTATCTTGGCTATCTCGTTGTCGGTCGGTGCCGAGCTTACCACGAAAATCGCATTGGCATCGGCGCGTTCCTTGCCGTCGCTCGGCACGTTCCTGATGCCCAACGCCTGCGTGTAAAGCGTTGTCGAGCCTCCGCCGTCGAGGTTGATGGCATCGGTTGCTCCGGCATACTTCATCAAGTAGCCAAGTTGCGATGTCATGGCACCGTTTGAGATGGTCGAGCGTCCGTCAACGACCATCATTACAACTTTGGTCTTGTTGTCGCCATAACCGATTACCGTGCGTGGATGGAAACCCGACGTGTCTTCAACAGGACCGAGTTCCACTCCATCCTGCAACGCATGGGGCTGTCCCGAAATCATCTGTTGCGGCACTATCGACTCACTACCCATCAACACCACCGAATTGAGCGTTATCTCGTCACCTTCTTTCAACGAATTGACAAAATCAAATGCCCCGATGGTCGTTCCGCCCTCTACATTCGAGCCGCGTCCGTGAATCACGAAGCCGTCTTCAGGTATATCCATGTTCCCGGCGGTGCTCGGCGTGCCGGTTATAACCATGCGGCAACTCTTGCCCGGAGAGAAGGTTTCGCCATCGGCAAGGCGTGCCGTCACTTCGGCACAGCCGGCATCGGAGTCGGTCGCCCCGTAGTAACGCGGCGTGTAAACCGTGATGCCGTTGTCGATTGAACCAACGTTAACTCCTTTGAAAAGGACTGTGTTGGCTCCGCTGACTGCTGTGCTTGTCAAATAATTGGCCGTGCCGATGAACGGAACACCTTCCACATCCACGGCAAATTGGAAATTTTCATTTGAAGTTTTGTAAAATTCACCGTCTACTATGCAAGATGATATTGGCGTTCCCACCATCGACACGCCGTTTTTGGTACTTCCGCTGGTAACAAAAAAGTCTCCGTTCACGCCGGCAAAGTATTGCGCGCCCTCGGTCGAGTGCCTCTGTGCCATGCTCGATGTGGTTTCTCCACCGGCCACCATGTCTTGTCCGCTAACGGCGCGTATCGACACATTGGGATCTTCCAAGTCGATTGTAATATAAAATACTCTCATGTCATAGGATGGACCGGTAAACAGCAACGACGTTTGCGTCGTGCCCGGTCCCACTTGTGCATGAAACAAGGTATCCACCTGATAGGTTTCACCCTTGATGTCGTAGGTGTAGGCCGAAGCTGTCGATGCCGCTGTCAGCATCAACATCCCGGCTATGAGTTTTCCTTTGTTCGTCATAACTGAATGATTTAATTAGTTGTTTTATATTATATTTTTCACAGTAGAGACGCAATTTATCGTATTTTACTGTAGAGACACGATTTATCGCGTCTAAAAAGAAACAACATGGCAATTCATCGCGTTTTAAAGCCGACATATTAAATTAAAAAATGCGCCTCGACCGTTCTTATCAATCCGGCAAGGCGCACTAAAACACTTTATTATTTAACGACTACTTTCTGTATCTTTGTCATGTTGCCTTCAAGAACGGCCTTTACAATGTAAACACCACTGCCCGGAGCCTTAACCGTCGATTCATTGTTGGCGTATGACACCTTAACTCCTGCCGTGTCATAAAGCTCAAGACTTTCTACAATCTTGCTTGAACCTGTCACCGACACTTCGTCGCCGTTGACCGTTATCTTAACTTCATCGGCTGCAGGTACCGCGTTTACTCCGCCACTCGATACCGCGTTGTAGACTGCCTCGATGCCCGGTATATCTATCGTGTATTCCGTTCCCGATGTCGATGTCCCCATCTTCAGGTTGATGTAGCCAAGCTTGATCGGGTAGCTCGCCATGTCGGCACTGTCGGTCCATTGCTTCGTGGCTATTTCTATCACGTTCTCGGCGTTCGGAGTCAGCGTTACCTCCGGTGTGTAGTTTACGTTGTTGTTCAACCCGTCATACAACGACAATACCATCGAGCTTACCGGCGCGTCGTGCGGGTTGATGCGTATCCTTATCGCGTCGGGCAAGCTCCACACTTGGACAGTCTTCGTCAGCCTGATGTAAGGGTTGCGTCCACTCGCTCCCGTGTAGGTGAGCTTCATGCCATTATCCAATGCCTCGGCTGTGATGTCGCGCCCGCCTGTCTGCGTGATGCTCCATGTGTTGACATCCATGTCTGGGTCTATCGCCATCACATGCGACGTCGGCTTCTGTACAAGCACCTTCAGCTCGTCGCTGAACTCGCCCATCACGCACTCGACCATCGCTTCCCCGTCGGTCAACCCTTTCAAAACGCCGGTCTCGGCATCGATGTCAACTATGCTGCCGTCGTTGGTGCTCCATGTGAACGATGCCGGGTCGAGGATCACAGGCTGTTCGCGGTACGGGTTGGCCGACTCCACTTCCACCGGGTAGCTGCGGAACGTGTCGTTAACAACCGAGTCGAGGCGCATGCTCATTCCCTCGCCTTCAAGGACCATTACGGGTATCGTCGCAGTCAGCCCGTTGTAGGTCGCCGTCAACGCGTGCAAGCCGCTGCCGTTGGCGACAAACGTCTCCCCGTCTTCCTTTATGTAGCCGAGTGACGCTTCGCAGCTCAGCGTGAATCCTTCAACATCGGTGTCAACCAAAACCCCGTACTTGTTGTAGCCGTAAATTACAGGCTTGTAGATGCCGTGGCATGGGAAGTCCTTCAACCCCCAGTCGGCAAACGATATCTTGGCTATCTCGTTGTCGGTCGGTGCCGAGCTTACCACGAAAATCGCATTACCGTCGGCACGTTCCTTGCCGTCGCTCGGGATGTTCCTGATGCCCAACGCCTGCGTGTAAAGCGTTGACGAACCACCGCCGTCGAGGTTGATGGCATCGGTTGCTCCGGCATAGCGCATAATGTCGGCCACCTGCGATGTCCTTGCTCCATGCGATATGGTGGAACGCCCGTCAACGACCATCATTATCACCTTGGTCTTGTTATCGCCATAACCGATGCCGGTGCGCGGATGGAAGCTCGAAGCATCACCGCGCTGGTCTTCCGTATCAAGAGTTTCGCCATTGCCCACTGTGCGAGGGTTGCCCGAAATCATCTGTTGCGGCACTACCGACTCACCGTCCATAAGTACCACCGAATTGAGCGTTATCTCGTCGCCTTCTTTCAACGAATTGACAAAATCAAATGCCCCGATGGTCGTTCCGCCCTCTACATTCGAGCCGCGTCCGTGAATCACAAAGCCGTCTTCAGGTATGTCCATGTTCCCGACGGTGCTCGGCGTGCCGGTTATGACCATGCGGCAGCTCTTGCCCGGTGAGAAGGTTTCGCCATCGGCAAGGCGTGCCGTCACTTCGGCACAGCCGGCGTCGGAGTCGGTCGCCCCGTAATAGCGCGGTGTGTAAACCGTGATGCCATTATCGGGAGAACTTACATTAACGCCCTTGAAAAGGACTGTGTTGTCACCAAATGTGGCCGTACTTGTATAATAATTTGTCTGTCCTACAAATGGTATTCCGTTCACATCTATGGCAAACTGCTGGTTGCCCGACGATGTCTTATAGAATTCACCATCGACGATGCACGACGATGTTGGAGTTCCGATTGTCGATACGCCATTCTTAGTTGAACCGCTTGTATAGAAAAAGTCGCCGTTGACCCCGGCAAAGTATTGCGCGCCCTCGGTCGAGTGCCTTTGCGCCATGCTCGATGTGGTTTCTCCACCGGCCAATTGGTCTTGTCCGCAAACGGTGCGAATCGACACATTAGGATCGGTCAAGTCGATTGTCAGGTAGAATGCACGCAAGTCGTAGGTTGCTCCGGTGAAGAGCAGCGAGGTTTGCGTCGTGCCCGGTCCCACTTGTGCATGGAACAAGGTATCCACCTGATAGGTTTCACCTATGATGTCGTAGGTATAGGCCGAAGCTGTCGATGCCGCTGTCAGCATCAACATCCCGGCTATGAGTTTTCCTTTGTTAGTCATAACTAAGTGATTTTATAATAGTTGTTTTTATGAATAAGTTGTTTTATAGATAATTGCAGGGTCAATAATTATTTTGTCGATTTCCATCATGTCACGTCGTCGAGAATCGCCTATTGCATCTTCTGCCACAACATGAACAGATACCTGTATTTTGTGTATGAGAACTGACCCTGAATGGGAAAAAATTCGTTATCTTCAACGAAAAAGTGCGCCTTACGCGGCTTTCGACCCGACCCAAGGCGCACTCAACACATTCTTATATCCTTTGCCACACTTCCCGATGGCGACTATCGCACATCATCCCGGCGGCTTGGGATTATACTTTACGCAAGATTAAAGAATAACTTTTTGAACAACTGCGTTTCCGCCAACCATTGCCTTTACAACGTAAACACCATCAGCAGGAGCTGCGATTTCATCGGCATTTGCAACGCGGTCAACCAATTGGCCTGCTACGTTGTAAACTTCGATAGAGCTTGCAGGAGCGCTCACCTTGATAAGACCACCGTTTACATAAATCTTAGCGGCAGCTACATCAGCGATATTTGCTGCAACACCGTCAGTTTCAGTATCAACCAAGCGATAAACACCCATACCGTTCATAGTCTTGAAAGTAAGAATGTTAACTGCTTCGTGTCCGTCATATTCGGTATATTCCTTTGCGATGCAGTGTATGCGAGTACCAGTATCAGAAGTCATACCAAGACCCATTGCCGGAACCATCCACAATTGTTGCATTCCTGCAAATGCCATTCCTTCGCCCATTTCAGCAATCCACAATTCGTTACCGCCATTGCTACCGGTGTGCTGGTTGTTACTGTAAGCGATAAGGTTGTGGCTACCGATTTGAATTTCGTTAACGCCGTTTGTTCCGGCATTTTCAGGATAGCAAGAAGTGGTAATAGGGTTACCTTCTTCATCTGCGTCACCTGTTTCAGTTACAGTGTTTGCAAAGCTGTCAACGATAGAACCTGTTGTGTCGTAAAGAGTCGGGAATGTAGTGAAACCGTCAACGTAGAACAAATCACCGTTGTAAGCAGCATCACCTTCACCAAGCACGATTCTTACGATAGGAGCTGTACCCCATTCGGTTTGGTCAGCAGGATCTGCAGCCGACATAGGCAACATTTCGTCACCCATTTCGTTCCAGCCACCGGTGTAGTCGGCAAGAGTTTGACCTTGTTGAGCTGTCCAGCGGAAGATGCTCAAGTCAGAGCTTGCAACTGCAGCCATGATAACTGCACCTGATTGTTGCAATGTCAAGTCGCCGATAACGTCGCAATAGTCGATACGCACGCCCGAAGTCATGTAAACCGGGCAAGAGATTTGTTGAGCCTCGCCAGTTTCCTTATCAACTACATAAAGGATATAGCTTCCATCAACCGAAGTATCGCAAGCTGCCACATAAAGGTTACCAAAGCTATCAACACCAATTGAGTTTGCGCACAAAAGACCTGATACACGCTCACCATTGTAAGTCACTTGCAATTTTCCAAGATATGCACCTGTAGCTGCGTCAAATTTTTCAATGCTACAGCAGTCCACGGCTGCACCGGTTTCATCAACGATCGAAGGATCGTCGTTTGTAGAGTTACCTACATACACTATTCCGTCGTAAAGAGTTGCAGTACGGCATTTTGCTGCGTTCAAAAAAGCATACTGTTGAAACTCTTCAATGTTGCTGTTAGTGGAGAAAATCCACAAGTTTTCGAGGGTCAAGCCACCTTTTTGTTCGTAGGTTGCCCCGTCGGTTGCTGCCATGGCCGAACCTGCCATCAATGCAGCTGCTGAAAGAAGTAAAAATTTTTTCATACTAAATAAAATTTAATGTTAATAATAAGAAGGTTGTTATTGTGTCTGAAAGACCTTAACAGTCATTCAGAGTTTTTCATTTTGTTCTTCAATCCTCAAGCCGGCCAACACGGGAGAACTATATCCACCCTTATTTGCGGCATCGAGAATGCAAAGCATCATGTGACAATTCAGTTTCATGGCTCTCATCCTTAAACCGAGCACTCTTGCTGTCGTGACAAAAGCTCGATACAAAATAACAGAATAGTTTTGTGAAGTCAAAATTTTCCCGCCTATTATTTTCATTAAAATACTTAAATTTTTGTATCCGTTCCTTAATCCAACCCCACCCAAACCCATTAATAAAGTATTTACTACACAACAACCTGCAAACGTGTTACGTTAACTTTGCATAATAATGTATAGTAGACTCATTCATTTTGCATTTAAAATATTACATTTGCAACAAAATCCCAAAAATATAAACAATGGCAAAAGACACTTTCAAAAAAGATGTGGCAATACAAGCCATCTTGTATATTGCGCATCACATTGACCGCAAAGACATACACAGGATTTGCAAGATACTCTATTTTGCCGACCAAGAACACCTGTCTCGATATGGACGCAGCATAACAGGTGACACTTACATCGCAATGGCTTATGGGCCAGTCCCTTCTAAAATAGAAGATATATTCAAGGCTGTAAGAGGCGACAGTTTCTTCTCTGAATATGCCGACGAACTAAGAGATTATTTTGAATTCACAAATAAGTACTACCTTAACCCAAAAAAAGAGGCAAACTTAGACTATCTTTCAGAAACAGACATCGAGTGCCTCGACAATTCAATATCTAAATGCAAAGAATTGTCGTTTAATCAACTGACAGAACTTTCACATGACATAGCTTGGAATAGTACAAGAAGGGACAGGGCTATGTCTGTAAAAGATATTCTCCGAGAAACAGGGGATTCGGATGAATACGCCAATTATATATCCGAAAAACTAAAACTTGAAAAAGCCTTTTCATAATGGAACTGCCTGCCAACTTAATTGAATCGAGCATCACAAGAGGAACAATATTACATTCCACAATATTCGAAGAAATAGACCATGGAAAATATTTTGTGATCATAGGAGTTTCAGAAGAACAAATAGCCGGTTTTTTCTTCATCAATTCCAATATACACCCAAGCCTCGAATCAAAACCTGAGCAATTTTCAATGCAATACCCTATGAAAAAGGCCGATTACCCATTCCTGCGTTATGATTCTTTTTTATGCGCAACCAATATAATAACAAAGAAACGTTCAGATTTGGTCAAGAGCATACAAAGCAATATTACCACTATAATTGGGTCAATGAAAAAAGAACATGTATTGGATGTACTGGAAATGGTCAGGGAATCCCGACTGTTCAGTAAAATTGAAAAAAGAAAATTCTTTTACTAAACATGATACACTACATGCCTTCAACTTGATAGCACGCAAACATTAATTTAGCACACGCACTTCACAACATACTACTATATACTTTTTTAAGATAATTCTTTGGATTTCTTATCCATACAATTACGATTATACAATTTTCAGGGATGTATCAAAATTGCAATCACGATATTGTCGACGCGATTCATCGCGTCTCGCTACCTGTAATCATACACAAATACTTGTGTATCAATCAATGCCTTGCATGGATTTCATCCTACTTTTTGTCGACTAGGCCGTAAACGAGGATATATGACAACAAGAAAGGCGTTGGATTCTTGGGCTAAACCACTTGAAACCAACGCCTTGTGCTTTAGTCGGGATGACAAGATTCGAACTTGCGACCACTCGCCCCCCAGACGAGTACTCTAAACCGGACTGAGCTACATCCCGAATTGTGTTCAGGTCGTGTGACCTGAGTATTGTCTTGTTTTTCTAAAGAACTCTTTTCTTTGAGCCTCTTGTCGGATTCGAACCAACGACCCCGAGATTACAAATCACGTGCTCTGGCCAACTGAGCTAAAGAGGCAGATGGGCAAGCTTACTACATCGCGCCGCTACGACCTGCTACCCTTGCTTCGGTCAAGACCTGGGGGATTCACCGGGAGCATGCCGTGTAGGACTTACCCGGGTGCAAAGGTACGCATATTTTTTAATTTGGCAAGCGTTTTTACCCAAAAATAACCGATTTATCGCTATTTTTGTATTCCCAATATTTCACAGTTATGCTTAATTCTCTAAAGAACAAAGTCTTACAAGGACACAAAATCAGCATGGAAGAAGCCGTCGCCTTGTCGGAAATTGAAAATACCGACGCACTGTGCGACGCTGCCAATGAAATACGCCAATTTTTTTGCGGGAATCGTGTAGATTCCTGCTCAATCATAAACGCACGCAGCGGCCGTTGCGGTGAAAATTGCAAATGGTGTGCCCAGTCGGCTCATTTCCATACAGGAGTCGAAGAATATGGCAACATCGATGCCGAAGAGGCTCTTGCCCTCGCCCGATACAACGACAGCCGTGGCATTTCCCGCTTCTCGCTCGTCACGAGCGGACGCAAGGTCGACAAGAAAGACATGCCGCACTTCTGCGACATTTACCGCCAACTCGCACGAGAAACCAACCTGTATCTTTGTGCGTCGATGGGACTGATAGACGAAGAAGAAATGGCCATGCTCCGTGATGCCGGGGTGAAACGCTACCACTGCAACCTTGAGTCGGCACCATCGTTCTTCCCCACCTTGTGCACCACCCACACCACCGAAGATAAAATCCAGACCATACGCGCAGCCAAGAAAGCCGGACTGACAGTGTGCTCGGGCGGCATAATCGGGATGGGCGAAACAATGAAACAACGCATTGAGCTTGCAATGACATTGCGCGACCTCGACGTGGATTCCGTTCCCATAAACATTCTCATACCGATTCCCGGCACTCCGCTTCAAGACATGCCACCCATAAGCGAAGACGAAGCGGCACGCACCGTGGCACTGTTCCGATTCATATTGCCCGACAAATACCTGCGATTTGCCGGCGGACGCGCAAGGTTGAGCAAACAGGCCGAACGGCGCATCCTGCTCGGTGGAATGAACGGCGTGCTGATGGGCGACATGCTCACGACCATAGGCAACAAAATCGACGAAGACCGCGAGCTATTCAACTCAGTCGGCCTCACTTCCGACATCCACTGAGACATTATCACCAGAATGATACAAAAAAGCCATATCGTCCTTTTAACAAAGGCAACGACATGGCTTTTATTTCAAGCAAAACCAACTTGTTATTTTAATTTTTCATCCCGGCATGCTCTTGCTTTTTGTCGATGAATTTACGGACGGCGAGAGCAAGCAGGAAATAGACGGCTGTCAACAGCCACAGCATGGCATAAGGATGCGACACTTGGTGGAGCAAAGCCCCGTTTGACTTCATGGCTATATACCCGTTCATGGCCCAAGTAGATGGGAAACAGCTCCCTATCAAGTACCACAGCCCACTCATTGCAAAACGCGGCCACGACAATCCCGACAAGAAAAGGAACAGCACCGACGTAAACACAAACAACGGGAACACCGCTTCCCTCTCCCTGATGAACACCTGTATCGTCATTCCCATGAAAATGGACGACAACAAGAAAGGCACCATGAAAGCTATCATATCGAGCGAGTGGCCATTTTGCGGATAAGAAAAAATCATCGGCACATACTTGAGGATGTAAATCAACGGAATGATGTATATCACCAAATAGCACAACGTCTTTCCAAGCATCTGCCTCACATCGCCAGTCCTAATCTCCTTAGGGTCGATGCCACCGTTCAACCTTGCCCGCTCCCTCGAACCGGCAGCAAGCATGCACACGCCCAATATCAAACTCTGTTGCAATATCAACACAAGAATGCCAGGCAGCAATGCCGAAGCCAGCCCCATGGCAGTATTGCCCATTGCAACCGACGCGCTGTCGATAGTCGGTATCATTCCTATTCCGGCCGTACCCGACGCCGCAGCCTGCTGCATCACCTCGGCTCGCACGTCGGCTCCCATGGCTGCCTGCACATCGGTTGCCGCCATCAAGATACCCTTATAACGCAGTAGCAGACTCATGTCGCTATATATCGACACATGCGCTTGCTCGCCGCGACCTATGCACCTTGAGAAATCTTCGGGGAAATTCACAATCGCATAGCATTCCTTCTCGGCCATGCACTTGCGAGCTTCCTGCATGTTGGCGGCATATCCCACGATCTTGACATATTGTGAAGCATCAAGACGCCGGGCATACTCGCGCGACATGTCGCTACGGCAGTCGTCCACCACTACCACAGGAACCTCACGCACATATTCAGGATTGTATATCAACGCATACAATATAGGGTAAACCGTAGGCAGCAACAGAAAAAACAGCACCACTCCCATGTCTCT
The DNA here is from genome assembly GCA_944321705.1 of uncultured Muribaculaceae bacterium. GTDB lineage: Bacteria > Bacteroidota > Bacteroidia > Bacteroidales > Muribaculaceae > Avimuribaculum. Next base: position 121,447 of record CALUMG010000003.1, read on the forward strand.
AAACACAAGAGCAAATTCACGCTTGCACACGGCAAGCATGTCGCATATCCATCGCCCCACTGCATTCATGTTCATCCTTTTCATCACGACATCGACATTTAACGCCTTTTTACGGCACATAAACAGGTTTCTTGCACATCCGCTTCAAGTTGAACAACGGAATGAAGGAAACCAGCACAAACACCAGCAAAGCTATGAAGTAATAGCGCGAATAATACAAGTCCACTCCATTTAGCGACTGGTCGATATATATCAAGAAATAATATCTGATAGGCAATATGTAGCTAACAATTCCTATCCATCGGTACATGTCTTCCACCGGTATGGTGAACCCTCCTATCGAGAATGCGAGCACGCTGAGCAACGAGCAAACGCTCAATGCAAGCCTCAAGTTGGGCACAATTCCACACACGGTAACGGCAAACGCCTGACATGCGAGAACCATCAAGAACATGGCTGTCATCATGACCACTATGTTGCAATTGAGAGGGAAATCATACAAAGCGTATGTAGCCAATTGCAATATCCAGCCGGCAAGCGTGAACAACAACGTCTGCGGCGCAAGCTTGCCAATCAGCGCGACAACAATCGACCCTCCGGCAGACTTCAGCCATTCCACCGAAGTTTTTTTCTTTATCTCATCGGTAATGCTGTAAACAGTGATAATCATCACCATCAACGCAAGTATGCCGGGGACGAACGAATGCCCCATGTAAATCTGGTAGCTCATCCATGGATTGCCCAGCGGATGCATGTCGTTGACATAAGGCATCAGCAATGCCGTCACGCTCGACTCAGGCAAGCCGGCAGTCACCAGCGTCGTGCTCACAAGTGCACCGTTTGACAACACCGATATCGTCTTGAACCCTTTATACATCAATGAAGCCGGCACAAAATAAGCATAATTGGTATAATATGTTATTTCGGGCACACGTCCGGCAAGAGCTTCTCCGGCAAAATTCTCGGGAATGACGAAAAAACCTATTATGTCGCCTCGTTGCAAGGCATCGCGCGCTTCAGTGAAATCATTGAAGCTGCGCTTCACATCCACCGTCTGCATGGCATCAAGATTGGACGTAACCCTGCGCGACAAGTCAGAACCGTCAAGATCCACGATGGCAGCCGGCACATGATTGCCGATACCCTCCTTGAGAAGGTCGAGCATGATGAATCCCGACAGCAACGGGATTACAACTATCGACACTAAATAAAGCGGACGGCTCATCACAAACATGCACCCTCGCCATATCGATTCCTTTATGACCGAAAGCAATGATTTCATCTTTTCAATCGCTCATTTGAGATTTTCTTCGAGCAAAATTACCGACATGCCCGGACGCAACTCTTCAATATCCTCCACAGGTCGAGCCTTTACTTGGAACGTCTTGCTGTCGTATTGCCCGGTTGCCTTTGTGGCATTCCAAACGGCATAGCTGCCCATGTCCTTTATGTAATATATCTTTACCTTCACCACCTTCTTGCCAAGTGCAGGAATCATGACATCCACTTCCTTTCCCATTGGCAACGAAACAAGAAGTTCCTCGCGCACGTTGAAAGTAACCCACTTGTCATCTCCGCGCATTATGCTCATTATGGGAGTTCCTGTGCCCACAAGTTCCCCTTCGTGAGGATAAATGTCCGACACTTCGCCATCGCACGGAGCCAGCAAGTATTGGTCTTCAAGCACCGATTCCACCTCCATTACCGACCCACGGGCGGCATCCTGCATTGCACGGGCAGCATCCTTGTCCTCGCTCTGCGCTCCTTCGACAGCCATGTCATACTGCGACTTGGCAGCACGAGCCTGAGCAGCCGACGCTGTATATAATGCATAAGCCTCATCGCGTTTTTGTTCAGAAACCACTCCCTGTTTGAACAAATTGTCCATGCGTTCATAAGTTTTCTTAGCGATAGACTCGGCAGCAAGAGCCTGTTGCCACAATTCATAAGCACTGTTTATGACTTGAATCCGAGCACCGGCTTCAGCTTTGCGGTTCTGAGAAGCAGCAACCGATTCCATTGCCTGAGCCTGATACAACTTGGCATCGACCGACGAAGAATGAATATAAACAAGCGTGTCCCCCTTTTTGACTTTTTGTCCTTCTTCGGCATAAAAAGCAACCACTCGTCCGGGCAGTTTTCCCGACACGCGCACCGAGGTGGCTTCAGCCTGTCCTTGAACAGTTTCTTCGGCCGGCTTTATCAAAAGCAATCCCGCTATGCACAAGCACACCATGACCACTATCACGATTATCAACCCGGTGAAAATAGTCCTGTTTTTTTTCTCCTTACCGTTATTCACATTAGTAACCATAATATTGCATACTTTGTTTTATCACACTTTTTTATTCTTCGACAGGGACAAGAGTTCCCAACGCTTTGGACAAATAAACATTGCACAACTGAACGTCGATTTGCGCGTCAATGTTCTCCGAATTGGCCTTCAGCCACGCCGTCTGTGCCTCCATGACATCATCGGCCGTCAACACGCCCTCAGAGAATCCGAGTTGCGCCTGTCGCAAGTTTTCCTCAGCTTTGGCAAGGTTGCTCCTTGTCATCGTATAAGTCTTTATTGATTCCTGTGCTTTGAATGAGGCTTGGCTCACCTGCAACTCGATTTTTTCACGCGCGTCTTCAAGTTGCAATCTCCGCACGACAGTTTCGCTTTTCGCGCTTCTGTATTTATTGTAATTGCCACCCCAATGCCATATTGGAATCTTTATGACTGCTCCCACGCTGAACATGCCCGAGAACTCTTTTTTGAATCCGTCAAACACATTGGGATTTGAAAAAGAATACATGCCAACGACTCCCACATTTGGCAACATCGACGACAATGCGACTTTTTCTTTTTGCTCATATATTTTCACGGCAAGTTCAAGCGACTGGAGTTCGTTTCTGCGGCTGTACACTTCATTCATGTCATAATCATTGGCCGGAAGCTGGTCGACGGTTATTTCACGATCCTCATCGGCAAGCGTGAACACTGAGTCAAGCGGCAATCCGCACACTTGGGCTAAAGCCATTCTTGACAATGCAAGGCCGTTCTCAACCTTTGTCAAGTCCACATTAGCTTCATTCAACTTCACAGCGACGCTCAATTGGTCGGCACGAGTAGCGACGCCCTCGGCAAACATCGCATTGACATTATGATTGAGGGAATCGAGCAACGCCACATAGCTTTTAGCAAGTTTCTCCTTCGCCTTCAGCGACACGACTTGCCAATAGGCCGCGTCCACGTTATATATCAATTCGGATGCAGCTGTATTATATCCTGCCGCGGCAAGACGCTCGGCATATTTTGTTATTTGGTTCATCGCCCTTATTTTCCCTCCCATATATATGGGTTGAGTCAACGTCACGGCACCGGCAAACACATTATGCACATCAAATGTCATCGCTTCTTTCGGAATCAACGCTACGGTCGACGGCACAGGTTGCCCGTTCACCATGACAGGCATGCCCGATGCATCGGTTACAAGATTGTAATTATATTGTCCCGTTGACGGGTCAAATGTCATCGTCGGCAATTTCTGGTCTTCATCAAGAAGAGATATTTCCTTCTGATTATACAAATACATGCCCGAAAAATCCAACGACGGCAGATAAGCCGCTCTGGCTTCCTTCCGCTGATACGCGGCACCCGCCTGCTTCTCTTTCGCAATGCGCATCGATTTATTGTTTCGCAAAGCCATGCTTCTGCACGAATCAAGCGACATGACATTTTCGGCACTCGCCGAAAACGCGCTCATCGAAACGACAATCGCCATCAATATCATCTTAACTGCCAATACACTGCTCTTTCTCATATCAATTTTTCGTTTTTTCTTATATATACAAATATAGCACCATTTTCTCTCCTTTTCATCACACAAGTTGCCACATATCCTTTTTTGACCAACAAAAAAGTATTTGCATCTAAATTTCATGTGGCGTGGAGAATTGACAAGTCGGACATGGATGACAAAACCAGATGCACATCATCCCTAATCCCGACGGTTTTATATCCAAATGTCGTCATAACAGCCGAAAATGTTTTATTTTTTCACATTACACGGCATTATGACATCATTTATAATTAACTTTGCTAAAAATTTTCAAAAAACATGACAACAAACGCAGGCCTTGGCACAAACGACGACTTCACAAATGCTCTCGGGCATCGTGTCCTCGTTCTCGACGGTGCAATGGGCACAATGATACAAAAATATAAACTTGACGAAAGTGATTTCAGAGGCAAACGGTTCTCAGAATGGAAACAACCGTTGAAAGGATGCAATGACGTCCTCGTCTTGACCAAGCCCGAAATCATTTCTGAGATACATCGTGCATATATCGAAGCCGGTGCCGACATAATAGAAACAAATTCATTCAATGCCAATGCGATATCCCTTGCCGATTACGGACTTGCCGACATGGTAAAGGGAATAAACATCACCGCTGCCCGGGTGGCTCGACAATGTGCCGACTCATGCAATCGAAAATGCTGGGTGGCAGGCAGCATAGGACCGACCAACCGAAGCCTTTCTATCTCTCCATCGGTTGAAAATCCGGCATTGCGCAATTTGTCGTGGGATGAATTGACCGAAACCTATTGCGACCAGATTTCCGGCCTAATCGAAGGCGGCGTAGACATCCTTTTAATCGAAACGGTATTTGACACGCTCAATGCCAAAGCTGCCTTATGGGCTGCAAATAAAGTAATGAACGACACCGGCAAGAAGTTGCCGATAATGGTTTCGGCCACATTGACCGAAAGTGGCCGAATACTAAGCGGACAAACCATCGAGGCGTTTCTTGTTTCCATCGAGCATGCCAATGTAACATGCGTGGGACTGAATTGCGGCTTCGGAGCTAAAAAAATGGCTGAATGGCTTGAAGAACTTGCCGACAAATCTCCCGTAGCAGTCAGTGTCCATCCTAATGCCGGACTGCCAAACGAAATGGGGGAATATGACCAATCGCCCGAAGAAATGGCCGGGCAAATGAAACCATTCATCGAAAAATCATTGGTCAACATCGTGGGAGGCTGTTGCGGCACCACCCCCGACCATATCCGGGCCATTGCCGCGATTACTGCCGGAGCAACACCAAAACACATTGCCCATCACAAGGGAAACAAACTCGTGCTTTCGGGATTTGAAAGCATGGAAGTGTCTCCCGAGCGTTGTTTTGTAAATATTGGGGAACGGTGCAATGTGGCCGGAAGCCGCAAATTCCTGCGGCTAATAAATGAGAAAAATTATGACGAAGCTTTGTCTGTCGCAAGCAAGCAGGTAGAAAACGGTGCGCAAATAATCGATGTGAACATGGACGACGCCATGCTTGACGCTCCTCGCGAAATGTCGCATTTCTTGCGACTTGTAGCATCCGACCCCGATGTGGCAAAAGTCCCCATAATGATTGACTCATCCAATTGGAATGTGATAACCGCCGGACTGAAAGAATTGCAAGGCAAGGGCATCGTGAATTCCATAAGTCTGAAAGACGGGGAACAGATGTTCATCGACAAGGCGCGATACATACGCGACATGGGAGCTGCAGTTGTCGTAATGGCTTTCGATGAGAAAGGACAGGCCGACACATTTGAACGGAAAATAGAAATATGCCGCAGGGCCTACGACTTGCTCATTTCCCGGCTTGACTTCAAGCCTCAAGACATAATTTTCGACCCTAACGTGCTTGCAATCGCCACTGGCATGGAGCAACACGCCGATTACGCACTCGACTTCTTAAAAGCGGTAGAATGGATTAAAGACAACCTGCCCGGAGCAAAAGTGAGCGGAGGCATCAGTAACCTGTCATTCTCGTTCCGTGGCAACAACTTCGTGCGTGAAGCCATGCATTCGGCATTCTTGTTCCATGCCATTGCTCGAGGGCTTGACATGGCTATTGTCAACGCCGCAGCGGCAATGCCCTACGATGACATACCGCCGAAATTGCGTGCGACTATCGAAGATGTCATTTTCAACCGCACAGCCGATGCCACCGACCGTCTTGTAGAAGAAGCTGCCGAAATAAAAGAGAAGCAAAATCCAAATGTGCCGGTAAAAAATGACACATCCACCGACGATGCAGAACTTGATGTTTCGCAAAAACTCGAACAACTCGTCGTGCGCGGTTCTACCGAGAACCTTGAGGAACTCCTCGACAAAGCATTGTCAAGCGGGAATTCAGCCATAAGCATCATCGACGGGCCGTTGATGAAAGGTATGGACCGCGTAGGCAAACTATTTGGCGAGGGCAGAATGTTCCTTCCTCAAGTTGTAAAAAGTGCAAGAATAATGAAACTTGCCGTCAACAAGCTCACCCCGTTCATCGAAGCCGAACGCAAGTCGGGCAGCAATGCCCGTGCTGGTAAAATGGTGCTTGCCACAGTAAAAGGTGATGTCCACGACATCGGGAAAAACATCGTCGCCATAATCATGCGCTGCAACGGATATGACGTGACCGACCTCGGTGTAATGGTCCCGGCCGACAAAATCATAGAAACTGCCATAGCCGAACATGCCGACTTGATTGGCCTGAGCGGGCTCATAACCCCGTCGCTCGAAGAGATGTGCCATGTAGCCAAGGCTATGGAAGAACGTCACATCGACACGCCTCTGTTTGTTGGAGGCGCAACTACATCCGATATTCACACGGCAATAAAAATAGCTCCTCTGTATCACGGTCCGGTAATTCACACTCGCGATGCGGCAGCACTGCCGGTTGTGGCAAAACGTCTTTTCTCCGACAATGAGAATTTCATCAGTGAATTAAACTTGCGTTATGCACAATTACGCAAGGAATATTCCGAAAGCCACAACTTGATGTCTTTGACCGAAGCTCGAAGCAAAAGGCTTAAATTAAATTTTTCACCCGTAAAACCGTCTGAAACCCTTGGTATCCATCACGAATCGATAACAGTGAGCGAAGCAGCCGAATACATCAACTGGAAAGCATTTTTCGCTGCATGGAAACTTGGCGGCGACATGGCCGGAATCGCCAATGTGAAAGGTTGCGATTGCTGCAAAGCCTCATGGCTCGCAAGCCATGACCATGCCGACATGAACCGGGCCTCGCAAGCCATGCAATTGTTCAAAGAGGCACAAAAGCTCCTCTCCTACCTCATAGACACGGCCAATGACAGCATCAAAGCCACATACGGATTGTGGGAAGCTTGTTCGCAAGATGATGATATTATGATATCAACGCCCGATGGCAAAAGAACTTGCATCCCTACTCTGCGCCAGCAACATCTCGACAGCGGAGGCAATTGCACTTTGTCTCTTGCCGACTTCATCGCTCCGGCCGATTCCGGAACAAGAGATTTCATCGGGACATTTGCTGTATCGACCGGCACCCAAATCGAGCGCATAATAGAATATCGCAAGGCAAAAGGAGAAGAATATGAAGCACTGCTCATCCAAACCATAGCCGACCGCCTTGCCGAAGCGGCCACCGAGCTTCTTCACGCCCGCATCCGCACTCGTCACTGGGGATACTCTGTCGAAGAAGACCTGTCACCGGCCAGCTTGCTGCATGGCAAATATCAAGGCATACGTCCTGCCGTAGGCTATCCGTCCCTGCCCGACCAAAGCATAATCTTCAATATCAACGACTTTATGCCTCTTTCTGGTTCGGAAATCGAAATTACGGAAAATGGGGCCATGCGTCCTGCTTCAAGCACTTGCGGACTCATCATAGCACATCCCGACAGCCGATATTTCATGGTGGGAATAATAGGTGACGACCAAAAATCGGACTACGCCCGACGTCGAAATATCCCAGTCGAGAATCTCTCTCAATGGCTACGCTGAATTTTGTTCAAATGCGCCGATTTCTTGTTCTTTTGTCATTATATGTCTATTTTTCAATGCTTTTTTATATCAAAACCACATATTTTTATTAATTTTGCACCGCTTTTTGAAAATGCAAAATCTAAATCATTATTTATGAACAAAAAATTTTACACACTTTGCACCGCTGCTCTTATTTCGGCCGGTGCCGTTGCTCAGCAACTGCCTAACGGCGATTTTGATGGCGAGTGGGTCGATTGTTTGCCTGACGGGGTAAATGCCGTAAGCATCCAGCCTGAGGGATGGATGGCTTCGAACGTATATAAATATTTCTTCTTACCCGTTAAGGTCCCTCTCATATTCCAAGACACTGATTCCGACCCTGAAAACAATGCAGACGGATATTCTGTAAGAATGGAAAACCTTTTCGCCGGAGCATTAGGCATCGGAGCCACAGCCCCGGGCTATATAACACTCGGCTCTTCTTGGGCTTACGGTGACATCACAAACGTCGGCAAGCCTGAAGATACCAGCGACGGCGGCTCATACGGAAGTCTTGCTTTCACTTACAGGCCCGATGCAATATCTTTGGACATAAAGCGCACCCTTGCAACCGAAGAGCCGTCAAGCGGAAGCTTCAACTCCAACGAAGTTGCATCGGTCATCTTCTATGCTTGGAAAGGCCAAACTTCATCAACTGTCACCACAGGGTTGAGTTCATCACCGGTTGAGACCACAATGGTTGACCGTGAAAAGGATGTGCTCGGAATGATTACCGAAGATGTTACAAAATCGGAAGACTTCGAATTAATCGCAAAATCCGAAAATTACATCGAAGGCAGCGTAGACACATGGACAAATGTCATCTATCCTATCGAATATGTTTCGGACAACGCTCCTGAGAAAATCAACATAATCATCGCGTCTTCCGACTACTTCCACCGTGAGAACCTCGGAACAGGCAACACATTGAATGCCGACAACGTCAAGTTGGTGTACTACTCCACCCTTTCGGATCTGACTGTAAACGGTGAAGAGGTGACTCTTGAAGAAGGCACATACGAATACGCAATGGAAGGTGCTGCTCCTGCCGACGCAAATGCAGTTGCTGCCACAACCAAAGGTCGCTACGCCAACGCTGAAGTTGCTGTAAACGGCAACATCGTTACCATCACCGTTACAAACCAAGGCGGTGAAGACGTTGACGGTGAAACTTCGCACACCTACACTTTGACCTACGAAAGCGCAGCCGCCACCGGCGAATCAACTGAATATACCGGCTTCCTTAATATCTCAATGGGTACATCTATCGTTACCGACCAAGAAGCTACCGTTACAATAACCGACAACGGCGACGGCACTTGCACGTTCATGCTTCCCAACTTGTCACTCGGCGACCTTGGCACAATAGGCGACATCGTCCTTGAAGGCGTAACAATGACCGAAGGTGAAGACGGTGCTACCAACTACGCAGGTTCTGAAGAAGACATGTCTTTGTTGGGCGGAATGATTCATGCCGGAGTCGTGCTTGAAGGAACAATAAATGCTAACGACAAGGTTGAAATGACTATCAATGTGTCTTGGTATAAGGATTATCCTGCAAACACTCAAGTAATGCCTATCGTCGTTACATTCACCAGCGACAAGCTTGACTCTGTAAACGATGTTATCAACAATGCAGCAACAGTTTATGGTGCTTCAGGCGCAGTGATAATCAACGGTTATACCGGCGATGCACACATTTATAATATCGCAGGCCAGCTTGTAAAAGCTACTGCTGTTGACGGCAATGCCGAAATTGCTTTGCCAACAGGCATATATATCGTTCGCACAAGCAACTCCACTGTCAAGGCAGTTGTTAAGTAAACAAACGTTGACACGACAACATAAAAAAGTCCGGGATTTTGTTTCCCGGACTTTTTTTATTTCCACCTGACCACGACCATAGAATAATACCGTGAAATATCGTAACGACGCGATAAAATCGCGGCTCATTAATAGTAGATGTTGATACACAAGGTGTTAAAAAAACGAGACGCAATTAAAATCGCGTCTCTATAAAATATTTTGTTATTTAAAATCACTCTTTTGCTCGAATGCAATCACACAAGATGCTTGATAAGCTCATCACGATCACCCGGCAACAAGTCAATGACAGGAATTTCTATCATAGTGTAAGCTCCGGGAGCTTGCTTGAAAGAAGCACGAGCCACATTGACAAGCATTTGAGCCGTGAGAGCAGGATTGTTTATGCTCATCGAAAACTCAAGTCGCTGATTGTGGGTAAGACCCGACACACCCTTGCGCTCCATGTTCACGCCATGTCCCATGTCGCGCAACTCGTCTACGCTCTGCACTTGCATCACATGAGTTTCATCCGACGAGAAATAAGGGTCTTCCTTTATGGCTTTGACAACTGTGGCAAAGTCGGCACCCTCTTCCAACTCCACATACACCATGCGGCGATGAATACCTGTACCCAACGGAATTGTCATCGATAAGGCATCTTTCACTCCGGCTTTTGAACGCACTGCCACACTGTGTCCCATGCTCATGCCCGGACCGAAATTGGTATATGTGACCCCCTTTGGAGCCGCAGCCTGCATCAAGGCCCTAACGACCGAATCGCTGCCCGGATCCCAACCTGCCGAAATCACAGCCTTCGTGCCATTGGCTTTGGCTATTGCGTCAAGACGGTTGCGCAATCCGCACACGTCAGTATGTATGTCAAAACTGTCAACGGTGTTTATACCGCAAGCAAGATATTTAGTCGCATATTTTTCCACCTCGCGAGTAGGGGTACAAAGAATTGCCACATCCACATGTCCCAACTCGGTAATGTCGGTAACGACACTGAATCCGTTCAATTCCGAAGGAACATTTGCAATGCTGCGGCGCACAATACCGGCAATCTCAAAATCGGGAGAAGCCTTCAATGCATCAAGCACATATTTCCCTATATTGCCATATCCGACTATGGCAGCCTTAAATTTTTCCATAAAAAACTTTATATTACTATTTGGTTACAATTTTCAATTTAAATCGAAGAAAACACGATACAAAGATAGTGAAAGGTGAATGCAGAGACAAGCAAAAACAACGTTTTTATGCTTGACTATGCTGAACCGCATCCTATCTTATCCAAAGATAGTGAAAGGTGAATGCAGAGACAAGCAAAAACAACGTTTTTATGCTTGGCTATGCTGAACCGTACCCTATCTTATTGAAAGATAGTGAAAGTCGAGCGTAATGAGAAAAATGAGCTCGCTTATTTTTACATTGCCGAGACGCATCCTATCCATCAGGTAAATTCAGTATAGACACAAAACGACTACAAATCATTCATGAAACAAACTAATAAACAACCGGCAGGAGCTGCCTCACGGGTTGCTCCTGCCGGAAATATGAAGTTATTCAAGAAATTCAAAATCAGAAATGGCGTATTCCCATTATCTCGCGCACATCGCGCAACGTCTTAGAAGCATTCTCTCTTGCCTTCTCCGCACCCATCTTCACAACTTTTGCCAAATATTCATCATTGTTTTGGATATCTATGATGCGTTCGCGTATAGGAGTTGTAATTTTCAATATATCTTCGGCAAGTTCCTTTTTCAAGTCGCCATACCTTATCGAGCAATTATTGTAAGCATCAATGAAATATTGCACCTTGTCGGGAGTAGCCACAAGTTTAAGAAGAGTAAACAAGTTCTGTATAGGCTCGCTTATGGGTGAATTAGGCTCTTTGGGCCCTTCATCGGTAACGGCACGCATCACCTTCTTGCGCAATGTCTTTTCATCGTCAAGCAAATAGATGCAATTGCCCTCCGATTTTCCCATCTTGCCTGAGCCGTCAAGTCCCGGGACTTTTACAGGTTCGCCACCGAAATCAAAATTTGTCGGTTCAGGGAAATATTCCACTCCGTAGAATGAATTGAATCGGCGTGCAAACCGGCGAGTCAATTCAAGATGCTGCTCTTGATCCTTCCCCACAGGCACCTTTGTGGCCCTTTGTATCAATATGTCAACGGCCATAAGTGTAGGATAAGTCAGCAATCCCGCATTCACACGCTTGTTGGAATTGTTACCAATGATTTCCTTTTCAATATTGTCGTCACTGTCGTCGCTCTTTATACCCAATTGCTTTCTCGCCTTGTCCTTGAAAGCAGCAGTACGCATAAGCTCGCCTATGCCCACATGCATGTTAAGCAATAGGTACATTTCCGGAATTTCGGGTACATCGCTCTGCACAAAAAGAGTCGATTTTTCAGGGTCAAGACCAGCTGCAAGGTATTCCGACAATATACTTTTTACATTTGCATGCAACGAGTTTGGGTCGGGACTGGTTGTGAGCGCATGATAATCGGCAATAAAGAAATAATTCTCATATTTGCTATCCGGGTCATTCTGCATTCTTACAAACTTGCGCAATGCACCGAAATAATTTCCCAAATGCAATTGCCCGGTAGGACGAATACCACTTAAAACAATTTCTTTCATAAATCGATTCTATGAACCTATAATAAATTCTTTGATATATACCACAATATTAGTTCTTACGGGCTTATTCCCCCCGTAAAACTACTTAACGGCTGCAAATATAGTGAAAGTTGAGTGCAATGGGAAAAATGAGCTCGCTTATTTTTCATCATTGCCGAAACGCATCCTATACTATCGAAATATAGTGAAAGCTGTGTGCAATGGGAAAAATGAGCTCGCTTATTTTTCATCATTGCCGAAACGCATCCTATATTATCAAAATATAGTGAAAGCTGTGTGCATTATGAAAAATTTGAACAAGTTCAAATTTTTTCGACACCGCCGAAACGCATTACCTCCATGAGGGCTTAAACATGTCTGTCGTGCGACAATATGGCAAAAAGCTCTTCCTCGACATGCGGAGACCCGACAACCACCGATATGTTGCGGTCTCCTCTGAAATTGTCATGTTTGGCTCCGGCCTCATCGGCAATCAATAAACCTGCACAAACATCCCACTCATGCAAATTCATTTCCCAATAAGCGTCAAGGAAACCCGCTGCTACATAAGAAATATCAATTGCAGCCGAACCAAGCCGACGCATACCTCTCACAAGAGGCAAAACTCGGCTCACGTTGTCAAGATTGTTGTCAGGGTTGACATCCTTATCGACAGGAAAGCCTGTGGCGACGACACATTGGTCCAATCGTTGCTTGGCTCCTGTAAAGATTCTTTCGCCATTCAAATAAGCTCCGCCACCTTTAACGGCATGGAACAACTCACCCAAATATGGCGCATACACGACACCAACTACAGTCTCTCCATTCTGTTTTATTCCAATCGAAACACTGAAATTAGGCAATCCCACGCTAAAATTTGTAGTCCCATCAAGCGGATCAATCACCCACAAATAACCCGAATCGTGGTTTTCACGACCAGACTCTTCCGAAAGAATCGAATGTTCCGGATATTTGCCATGAATGAAATCAATCACATACCGTTCCGATGCCTTGTCGGCAGCGGTGACAATATCACTTTCATTCCCGTGCTTGGCTTGAATGCCGATATCTTTCTTTCGGAAATAAGACATTATTATCTCACCTGCCCCTTGAGCACACCGTATGGCATCAAGTAGCAAGTCGTCATATTCCTCATCTGTCATTCTCAATCTTGTCGGCAATTGGAATTTGGCGTTTAAATACTTGCTTAAATGAAATAAGGGTCTCGGTACGCGCATACCCTATGGATTGCAACTGGTCATGTATCAATTGCAATAAATGTTCATTGTTACGAGCATATAATTTTATCAACATGTCATACTTCCCGGTAGTGTAATGGCACTCAACCACCTCCGGCACTCCCTTGAGCTTTTCAACCATATCGTCAAATTTCGACGGGTCGCTCAAGAAAAATCCTATATAGGCACATGTGTCATAACCCACCGCTGCAGGATCGATTATCGATTCGCTTCCTTGCAACACCCCGACACTGTAAAGCTTTTGGATTCTCTGATGTATCGCAGCTCCCGACACATTACATTCGCGTGCTATTTCAAGATAAGGTTTGCGTGCATTTGACGACAACATTTTTAAAATCTTGCAGTCTAATTCGTCTAATTGGAAATTTGCCATGAATAAAAATACTTTTGTTTAAATAGATAACGACTCCTGCAAGAACTACCCTTTTCCCATTGCACATGCATTGTTCTATATTTCATCAATAACGCATCGTCCCGTTTTTTATGTCAGGAAAATTTCGTATCTTGCATTCGTGTTATAAAGATACAAACTTATTATTGATTTTCCATCAAATTGTAGAATATTTCAAAAAAAATGAGAATGATTTATCAATATGCTTCAGTTTCCAACCCTTTGATTAGCGATATAAAAGAATTATATATATCGGCTTTCCCCGAAAATGAACGTCGAGATTTCGATGCATTTGCTTCATTATTGGCCAATCCCGACAGCCACTTCTCGGTCATTTGCGCCATCGACGACGAAGAACAACCGGGACGGATGCTTGCCTTTATTTCTTTTTGGGAACTTGAAAAAATTACCTATTTGGAACACTTTGCCGTAATTCCGCAAATGCGTGGACGAAGCATTGGACGCACCATGTTGCGACACTTCCTCGACAATATTGCTTCGCGAATTGTCCTCGAAGTCGAACCGCCGACAACCGACATCGCATGCCGACGCATACGTTTCTATGAATCCATAGGGTTGACATTGCGCAACGACATCGATTACATTCAACCACCTTACAGTCCCGAAAAGGAATCCCTTGAGCTGAAACTCATGACTCATGGGCAAATTTCCACCGAAGAATTAAAAGATGCTGCATCGCTCATTCATCTAAAAGTATATGGATTTGTCGACAAATGAATCCTTGCACACATTAAAAAAATTAAAATGACATGTGTAGCTCAGTCACTCGACTGCCTCACATGTCATTATTATATGTTACTACTATTTATTCACCCAAACAATTCGTGCAACGCGTCAAAACGCGCAACAGTCTCTACCCCGTATTTTTCAAGTTTCTTGCGTGCATGCTCGACAGTAAATTCCTTGTCGGGATGCGACTTTGAATAAAACTTGTCGGCATAACATACAAGTTTTTCTTCAATGGTCAATGGCAACATGTCACGCAAAGGCAACGGCAATCCTTGCGACTTTATGTCGGCAATCGATATGCCTGCTCCGGTGTGGCGTTCACACACGAGGGCATGACGCGGCAACCCAAGCTCGTCGAGCAAGCCACGCCCCAATATGCCATGCTTTATGTACGGCTCAGTCCCGTGGCAATAAATATCGGGGGCATCGGTAAGAAACACTCCTATGTCGTGGAGCATAGCAGCTTCATACACGAAATCGCGATTCACTTCCAACTCAGGCTTTGCTTCTATTATCGCCATCGCCTTGTCGGCAACCTGACGGCTATGCCTCAAAAGCAGCTCAAAGGCATCACTACCCTCTTCATAGTACTTTTTTATAATCGACAAAAAATCCATCATGACTTATCAAAGAAAAGGGGCGGAAAGAAAACCACCCCTGAAATTTTTTACGTTTAGATTATAAAATCATGAAAAAGCAACTTTTCTTTTTTCACATTGCACATTCAATCGAGCACGGTAACCCATCCGTGTGTATCGGGCTCGTCGCCAAGTTGTATGGCTCTCAAATGATTGTACAATTTAGTAGTAACAGGACCAGGATTACCATCCTTTGATATCACATAAGTTTTTTTCTCATCAATGTCATCCACCTCGCTTATCGGAGCAGCCACTGCGGCAGTTCCACACTCTGCGGCTTCATCCACTTCGGCCAATTCTTCAAGCAACATCGGGCGGCATTCCACCTCAAGCCCCATGTCCTTGGCAATCTGCTGCAAGCTCATGTTGGTGATTGACGGTAGAATAGAGTTCGACTTAGGCGTGATATACTTGTTGCCCTTAATTGCAAAGAAGTTTGCAGGGCCACATTCATCAATATACTTCTTTTCCTTCGGGTCGAGATATAATACAGCCGAATATCCGCCTTTGTGGGCAAGTTCTCCGGCGGTAAGGCTTGCAGCGTAGTTTCCACCCACTTTCCAACGACCGGTTCCGCAAGGAGCCGCACGGTCAAATTCTCTGTATATTGCCACCTTCGTAGGTTTGAACCCTTCTTTGAAATATGGGCCTACTGGAGTAACAAAAATTATGAACAGGTAATCAACGGCTGGCTTCACACCTACTTGCGCCGTCATACCTATTTCGAGAGGACGTATATAAAGTGACGAGCCGCTTCCGTATGGCGGAATGAAACGTTCATTCAATTTCACCACCTTCTCTACCATCTCGCGGAATTTTTCAACAGGCAGCGGTGCCATTTTTATACCGTTTGCACTGCGCTGAATGCGCTTTGCGTTTTCTTCGAGACGGAAAATGCGTATCTTACCGTCTTTACCCTTGAAAGCCTTCAAGCCTTCAAAGATTTCTTGACCGTAATGCAGGCATGTAGCCGCCATGTGAATATTTATATATTCCGAGTCGGTAACTTCGACTTCTCCCCAAGCACCATCCTTATAGGTACAACGCACGTTGTAATCGGTCTTTATGTAACCAAATGGCAAGTTGGACCAATCCAAGTTTATATTTTCTTCCATAACTATATAATTTTTATGTTTCTTGCACAATGAGACGTTACAACACCACCTTCTGGGTGAAATCGTCTATTTTAACCAAGTATATGCCACGGGAATTTATTTCAAGTACCGATGTCCCGGCCGCCAATTCGGCTTCCGACACGACTTGTCCAAGAATCGTGAACACTTTCACTTGTACCTTGCGGTCGGTCTTGACGATAATCGACATGCCCTGGCTGTATACCTCGATGTCACCCGATGCATCAGAACCGGCGCGATTGGCGCTTTCCACCTTCACGCTGCCCTGTCTCCATTGCAATGCAGCTTGCATATTCATGCCGCACAAAGCAATGATGACACATAAGAATGCCGACGCTATCGTTTTTTTCATCATTTCCCGATTTTATATCTCTCAGTACAAAGATAGTGCAAATTGAATACAATGTAAAAAATGAGCTTGCTTATTTTTTCATTGTTGAAATGCAGCCTTTCTTATGGAAAGATAGTGAAAGGTGAGCGCAGAGACAAGCAAAAAAACAACGTTTTTATGATTGGCTATGCCGAACCGCAGCCTATTTTATCAAAAGATAGTGCAAATTGAATACAATGCGAAAAATGAGCTTGCTTATTTTTTCATGACAGCCAAAACCTTGCAACTCCTTGTAGAGGCGCGATTTATCGTGCCTGGATCGTCAACATTACACAAATCTACACATGAGACGCAATAAATAACGTCTTTACAAGCATTTAATTCTATTTTAATATGAAGCACTATCAGAGGTTACTTCTCCTTGTCAAAAGGATATGTCCGTCGCGGATTACGCGGAAACCATCCTTTCTGCACACGTTTCTGCTGCTCGAATATTTCCAATATGCTCCAAAACGACGAAAAAGCCGTTACACCCAGCAATGCCGACCATAAAACCGTCTCCACCATGCACGACAACACGATGCAGACAATACCAAGCAACAAGAAAAACCACCAGCAGCGAGTGCCGAAATAGTACTCGCATTTTATAACTATCGGATGAAACACGCCTATGACAAGGAACGTGCAAATTCCTATCACAAGCCCCAGCAAATTATGTTGACTCAGAAATTCCATCAGCTTTATTGAAAATTAAAAAATTTATTGCCACGCCGTGGAAAATCACAGCGTGGCAACAAAGATATACATACGACTGCTTTTCTGCAAATATCATTATTCGCCCGAAGGTGCTCCGCTACTGGAAACGTTGCCTCCACCGCCACCCACCACGTCGTCGTTGTTGATAGTGGTGCGAGTCTTCTTCACCGAAGCCTTGAGTGAGCCAAAGCGGAACGATACCGCCACTTGGAACATGCGTTGCGGATAATGTCCCACTTCCCAACCCGTATAATCGCCATAACGTGTTATCGACTTAGCCTTCATATATTTCGACAAGAACGGATTCATGGCATATAATTGCACCGTCAAGCGGTCGTCCTTCAAGAACGAACGTTGCAGTCCAAGTGTATAGAAATAATTGGGTTTTGAATAGCTGTATAAATTCCATATACCACCACCGTTGCGCCCACCCATCACGCTCAGGCGCAGTTTCCATGGCAGTTCTTGAGAAGCACGGGCGAAAAAATTAAAAGCCCAACGCTCGTTTTCTATCATCAAGCCATCATTACGATAGTCACCGTATGACACCGACGCATTTATCGACAAGTTGGTCTTCTTCGTCGGCATCCATTGAGCATATAGGTTAAACCACCCATTGCGCACCTTGCCGATGTTGTCGTAGGTACCGTATCGTATGTCATACTCGGTATATACATATTTAGTAATCTGATCGTTGCTTAATGAGTAACCAACCGAAGTATTAAGTGTCAACTTAGGATGTATGTAAGTATAAGTAGCTTGCAGCGAATGATTGCGCGCACTCACGAGCGAAGGATTTCCATAACTCACCTCGGTCGGCGACTCGTTGACGGTTGGGTCAAGATAGCTTATGCCCGGACGATTGATGCGCGTCGAGAAATTCAACCGCAGGTTGTTTTTGTCATTGACACGATAACCAAGGCTGAGAGTAGGCACAAGGTCATTCAAGTTCTTTCCCATGTAAGGGCTGTCACCTATTCGATAATCGGCAGTCATGCGGGCAAATTCATAACGCAATCCTGCGCGAGCCATCCATGGACCTGACGAGAACGAATATTCCCCATAGATTGCACCGACATGAGTGCGGTGCATGAAGTCGAGCAACACAGGAGTCGATTCATCCTGTTGCGTTGAACTTGCGCTATGGTTTCGGCGGAAGATGTATTTCGCCCCCACGTCGAGCTTGTGCTTGTCGCCAAACGGGCGCGTGTAATCGAGCTGGAACGTATGTTCCCACATCTTTTGGTCGGAATCATACAAGTAGCGCGTGTAATCGAATTGAGGATTAACAAGATCCTCAAAATTGGAATCATAATTATTCCCGGTCCCGGATGCCGACAACAGATAAGAGAAATTCAAAGCCTCACCCTTGAGTTGGGTCAAGTGCTGGTAATCGAGCCGTCCGCTCACGTTGAAATAATCATACTGCTGCCCTTCACCGAAAGTCTGCACATAAGAATACAGCAAGTTGCCATCAGCATCAAACATTTGCGTCGCATTATCACCATGCTGGTCTATCCCGAGTGCATATCCGCTGAATGATGCAGTGACAAGATTAAGCGTGTCGATTTCATAACTCAAGTCGAGCGAGGCAAAATGCATGTTTCCCGGATTTTCCATCACAATGCTCCCTGTTTCATTGTTTCCCGTTTCGGCATAAGTGTAGGAATGATCTTGATATTGCTCATATCCGCCTATGTTGACGTAAAAATAGTTTATGCTTGCCGTCAACTTGTCGTTGAAGCTCGTTGTCAAGTACAAGTTCCCTCCGGGTTGTTTCAAGGTGTTATATTGGGCATACAACGAGCCCATCACGCCGTCGATGCGACTGTTGTCCTTCATCACAATGTTCAAGATTCCGTTAACCCCTTCTGCATCATATTTCGCACCCGGCTCGGTGATTACCTCAATCTTTTCCACCATGTCGGCCGGTATCGACTTCAGCACCTGCGACGGATTGCCCGACAGCGTATTGTCGGGACGACCGTTTTTGTAAATTTTGAAATCACTGCTTCCGTTCACCTGAATGTTGTCCTGTCCGTCAACTGTCACCATCGGCACTTTCTTCAGCATTTCGAGTATCGAGCTGGCCTTTGCATCCTCGTCGCTGGCCACATCATAGCTCAGGCGGTCGATTTCGGCAGTCACAAGCGGCTTCTGTGCCACCACTTCCACCTCCGAAAGAACATTTTCGGCTTGTCGTAACACTATTGTACCGAGGTCGGCAACCTTATTACCTCCATTCACTTCAAACCACCGGGAGAACTGCTCCTTGCCTACCGATGTCACCGTCAGCTTGTAACGCCCCGCGTAACCTATTTCTTCCATGAAACATCCATCACCATCGGTCACGCCAACTTTACCGGCTTTCACTGTATCGCTTTCCGTATAAATTCTTACCGTAGCATATGGTTCTCCCACATTTATACTGTCCACGACAATACCCTTAACCGAATATTGGGCAAATGCACCTGCCACCGTCCAGCATGACAAGACGACAGCCCAAAACACTTTTTTTATCATAATATGACTATATATTTCATTTTCTCATTAGACGCAAGCAAGTTCAAATAAGTTGCAACTATCTATTAATATTTATATGCTCTAAAACGAGAAAGACAAAATCGTTACTTTCGTCTTCCTGTTTTTTCTTCGTGCAAATATACATAATCATGGTACCAAACGTACAAATAACAGCAATAAAATTACCCCCCCCCGATTAACATCATTTAACACAACTATCACATGTCATAAATAAAAAACCGGGCACCACTGTAATGATGCCCGGATAAAATATGACGGTTTGATTAACCTCCTGCTTACTTGTTGCCTTTAGAAAGTTTTTCCTTCAAAGCTGCAAGTTCTTCGATGTCACCAAGAGTAGTCTTCTCGATTGCCGGAGTTGAAGCTACTTCTTCAGCCTTAGCCTTCTTTGCGGCTTTCTTAGCTTCAGCCTTAGCTTCATCTTCAAAGATACGGCTGTGAGAAAGAATGATTCTCTTAGCGTCCTTGTTGAATTCAATTACCTTGAAGTTGAGTTTTTCGTCTTGTTTTGCCTGAGTTCCGTCTTGTTTTACAAGATGCTTAGGAGTAGCGAAACCTTCAACGCCATAAGGCAAAGCAACTACTGCTCCCTTTTCAAGCATTTCAACGATTGTACCTTCGTGGATGCTGCCAACTGTGAAGATAGTTTCAAACACATCCCAAGGATTTTCTTCCAATTGCTTGTGGCCAAGGCTCAAGCGACGGTTTTCCTTGTCGATTTCAAGAACTTGAACATCGATGTCGGCACCGATTTGAGTGAATTCCGACGGATGTTTGATTTTCTTTGTCCAAGAAAGGTCGCTGATGTGGATAAGACCGTCAACACCTTCTTCAAGTTCTACAAATACACCGAAGTTGGTGAAGTTGCGAACCTTTGCAGTGTGCTTCGAACCAACAGGATAATTCTTTTCGATATTTTCCCATGGATCTGGTTTCAATTGCTTGATACCAAGCGACATCTTACGCTCTTCGCGGTCGAGGGTCAAAATAACTGCCTCTACTTCGTCGCCAACCTTCATGAAGTCTTGAGCTGAACGCAAGTGTTGTGACCAAGACATTTCGCTCACATGGATAAGACCTTCCACGCCCGGAGCGATTTCCACGAATGCACCGTAATCGGCCATAACGACAACTTTGCCCTTCACCTTGTCGCCAACCTTCAAGTTCGGGTCGAGAGCATCCCATGGATGTGGTTGAAGTTGCTTCAAACCAAGGGCGATGCGCTTCTTCTCGTCGTCGAAGTCGAGAATTACCACGTTCAACTTTTGATCGAGTTTCACAACTTCTTCCGGATGGTTTACACGACCCCAAGAAAGGTCGGTGATGTGGATAAGTCCGTCTACGCCACCCAAGTCGATGAATACGCCATAAGAAGTGATGTTCTTGACAGTTCCTTCCAATACTTGACCTTTTTCGAGCTTGGCGATGATATCTTTCTTTTGTTGTTCAAGCTCGGCTTCGATAAGAGCCTTGTGAGAAACAACAACGTTCTTAAATTCTTGGTTGATCTTAACGACCTTAAATTCCATAGTCTTGCCTACGAATACATCATAGTCGCGAATTGGCTTAACGTCGATTTGTGAACCCGGCAAGAATGCTTCGATACCGAATACGTCAACAATCATACCGCCCTTGGTACGGCACTTGATGTAACCCTTGATGACTTCGTCATTTTCCAAAGCTTGGTTAACACGATCCCAGCTCTTGGCAGCACGAGCCTTCTTGTGAGACAAGATTAATTGTCCCTTCTTGTCTTCTTGGTTCTCAATGAAAACCTCTACCTTGTCGCCAACCTTGAGGTCGGGATTGTAGCGGAATTCGTTCAATGGAATGATACCGTCCGACTTGTAACCGATGTTAACCACTACTTCACGCTTGTTAAGCGCGATAACGGTACCTTCTGTTACATCTTTGTCCTTAATAGTGTTCAAAGACTCGTCATAGGTCTTTTCCAGTTCCTCGCGAGATTTCTCTCCTTGAGTGTCGCCTTTTTCAAAGGCATCCCAATCGAAATCTTCAATTGGAGAATTTTTTAATTCTTCGCTCATTTAAAATTGTTAATAATTAAGTTAATTCTATCGCCGGGCACACTTCACCCGGAACGCGGTTGCAAATTTACGCAGAAATTTCTAATAATCAACACTTTTTATCACATTTTATTCCATTTTTCATTTCAACATGCGCTTCTCGCGTTTTTTATCTCGCTCTTGTCGTTACAATACCGTTTTTTATGCGTAAGTTTGCACACATGATTACCGGAAACGACAATTTTCATCAACGCTACAAAAGGCACTTGATGCTACCGCAAGTGGGAGAAGAGGGCCAACGCAAGCTGTGCAACTCGTCTATTGCAATAATAGGTGCCGGGGGGCTCGGCTCGCCTGTCGCACTATATTTGGCAGCAGCCGGCATCGGGCATCTGCGCATAATCGACAACGACCGCGTGGATCTTTCCAATCTTCAACGCCAAGTGATTCACACCACAGGTGACGTAGACAAGGAAAAAGCCATTTCGGCCAAAGAAAAGCTTGCAGCAATAAACCCCGATGTGGAAGTGGAAAGCGTGTGTGAATACTTTTCTACCGAAAACGCTTCCGCACTGTTGAACGGCTGCGACATTGCCATCGACGCGACCGACAACTTAGGATCAAAATTCCTAATCAATGATTCATGCGTAGCTTTGGGCTTGCCTTTCGTGCACGGAGCCATCAACCAATTCTCAGGAAACGTGATGACCGTGCTGCCCGGCACAGCTACTCTGCGCGACCTTTTCCCTTCGGCCACGTCCGACATGAAAACAAGTTCGTGCGATGGCGTGCTTGGCGCAATACCCGGCATTATAGGGTCGATACAAGCTGCCGAAGCACTGAAATATGTACTTGGCATAGGTGAATTGCTGGTCAACAAAGTGCTCACATTTGATGCGCTCACCATGACTTTCTGCAAGTTCAATGTGACGCATCGGTGACATTTTTCTTCACAAGTTAAAACATGCCGTAAAATTGGTTACATTACCTGTAATCGAGGTAGCCTGTGATTATCAATACATAATTAATTTTGCAAACGAGGATAATCGACTATGACCGAAAAAGAAAAAGCAAAAGTCGGGATGCTATATGATGCAAACTACGACAAAGCCCTGATAGACGAGCGAGACAGGTGCAAAAACATCTGCCACATCTACAACAACCTGCCACCATCGCAATTGAAGGAACGCTTCGAAGTATTGCGAAGCCTGCTTGGCTCGACAGGGAAAACGTTTCAGATTGAGCAACCCTTCTACTGCGACTATGGATATAACATCTCGATAGGTGAAAACTTTTTTGCCAACATGAATTGCGTCATCCTCGATGGAGCCAAAGTGACATTTGGCGACAATGTATTTGTCGCGCCCAACTGCGGATTCTACACCGCAGGACATCCGCTCGACATCGCCCGAAGAAACAAAGGGCTCGAATATGCCTACCCCATAACCGTAGGTAATAACGTGTGGATTGGAGCCAACGTGGCAGTCTTGCCGGGCGTGACAATCGGTGACGGCGCAGTAATCGCAGCCGGAAGCGTAGTTACAGGAAACATTCCAGCCGGCGTGCTGGCTGCCGGCAACCCATGCCGTGTGATAAAAAAAATTGACCAGAACCCGACAAAGGAGCACGTCGAAATGGGAAAATTAGTAAATTTGCTTCACAAGAAAGGATGTTCATGTGTCATTGCCGACAGTCGCAATGAATTGACATTCTGCTACCGTCGCGGTGTCATCGACTTGTTCGAGATATTAAAACTTTCACCCGAAACACTTGATGGCGCACTAATAGCCGACAAGGTCGTAGGGAAAGGAGCGGCAGCATTGATGGCTCTTGGGAAAATAAAGGCCCTGCATACCGACGTAATAAGCAAACCGGCACTTGAACTGCTACATAGGCATGGAGACATTAAAGTGGGATATGACACACTTGCCGACAATATCATAAATCGAACAGGCACAGGCATCTGCCCGGTGGAACAATTGACTGCCGATGTCGATACTGCCGAAGAAGCCTTGCCTCTGATAGAACAATTTATCGCTAAAATGAAAAATTCATGAATTTTTAAAACCATACTTTATCATGTCTACCCAAAACGTAAAACTTTATGCGTACAACTACAACCAGCTAAAAACTTACATGGTTGCCTTGTTGTTTACCGCCGGCAACATCATCTTGCCGCAATTATGCCATCTCATGCCGCAAGGCGGGCTCATTTGGCTACCTATTTATTTTTTCACTCTCGTGGCAGCCTATAAATATGGATGGAAAGCCGGATTGCTCACCGCCATGCTGTCGCCTGTAATCAACAGTGTTGCTTTCGGCATGCCGGCAACATCGATGCTTCCCATCATATTGATTAAATCATTGCTTCTTGCTTCGGCAGCAGGATATGCAGCCTATAAGTTCAAATCATTCTCATTGCTGACCGTAGCTGCCGTCGTAGTTGCCTATCAAGTGGCAGGCTCCCTCATCGAATGGGCCATTAGCGGTCCTTTAGTTGCTGCTTTGCAAGACATCCGTCTCGGACTACCGGGAATATTGGTTCAAATTTTCGGTGGTTACTTGTTCATAAAATACCTCATAGGGAAATAACACACATTGAGTATACACTCTACAACTCCGACTTACCACTATTGCCTTCGGATCTACGCGAGTAGGGCCGAAGGATTTTATTTTATGACCATTGATAAATGTGCAACCGTAGCACGATGGCATTAGTCATTTTTCGCACAAAAAAACGGTGTGGCGGTCGTTCCGTCACACCGATATGATTATTCTCATTTTTTCAAATGAATATCACTCCGAGGTTTCCTCTTCTTCCCTCTTGATTACAAGCAACTTGTCTACACGGTCATTGTCCATGTCAACCACTTCGAAATCCAAATTGCGATAACTGAACTTGTCGCCCTCCTTGGGTATGCTACCTATGAAGAACATTGCCATGCCTCCAACGGTCGTGAAGTCTTCCTGCTTGAGGTCGTCATAATACATTATGCCCATCTCTTCCATGAAATCATCCACGTTCATCAATCCTTCGACAAGGAAAGAGCCGTCTTGACGTTTCACAATCTCCTTCTCATCGGGTTCATATTCCTCTTGTATGTTGCCAAATATGCTTTCGGTCAAGTCATGCAATGTAATGATTCCTTCAGTTCCGCCAAACTCGTTTACCACGATGCCAAAGTCCCTCTTGCTATTCTTGAAGAGTTCAAGAACCTTCTTTGCATAAAGGCTCTCGGGCATGAAAACTGCCGGCTGCGCAATGCTCTTCAAGTCAAAAGGCGTCCTATTCCCGATCATAAGAATCACATCTTTCACCGACACTATACCAATAATGTCATCAATCGAATTATTCAACAATGGATACTTGCTAAAACGCTTTTCGGCAATTATGTCGAGCACCTTCTTTTCATCATCGTCAACATTAAGAAACACCACATCGGTGCGGTGTGTCATCAGGTCATTGGCACGCTTATCCGAGAACCTGAACACATCACCCAACATTTCTGTTTCATCCTTGTCAAGCACTCCCTGCTCTGAACTTTGATGCAACAGCATCTTCAATTCATCTTGGGTCATCGTGCGCTCCTTGCTGTCTTTGATTCCGACAATTTTCCCGACCAACCTTGTCGACACGCTCAACAACCACACAAACGGATAGGAAATCTTGGCCAGCAAATTCATCATGTGGCAAAACATCATCGCGTATCGCTCAGGATTGTTCAAAGCAATCATCTTAGGAACCAGCTCCCCTATTATGAGCGACAAATATGTGATAATGGCCACTACCGTTATCATGGCAAGATCTTCGGCATATACATCCGCATAAGGTAGATTTTCAAAGAATGGCACTAAGTTATCGGCCAAAGCCACACCACCAAATGCACCCGACACGATACCGATGAGCGTAATTCCAATCTGAATTGTGGAAAGGATTTTTTCAGGCTCTTGCAGTTGCTTTATTACTCTTTTGGCTGAACGATTCCCTTTATTTACAAATGTTTCGAGACGCGCCTTGCTCGATGACACTAATGCTATTTCATACATGGCGAAAACGCCATTCATTAACAATAGGAATAATATTATTAAAAATTCCATTCAAAAATATTTTATTTAAAGTGCGAATTTATTTGATAAATCGATATACAACAAGAAGCTTTTATACTTTTTTATATTTTTAATAATTAAAGCCGCAGTCATTTGCCATTAGATAAGTTATTGGGAAAATACACGATTATTGTCCTATTGTTCTTAAAATATTTCTTATTACACTTCTCTTTCATCCACGTTTTACAGTATTTGATATATTTGCAAGCCACTTAATTACACACTTATGTACATTAAAGCCCACATTTTGGACACTGCCTTCTATGCAATCATGTTGACAGCATCGTTGCATTCCTGCGAGCTGATCGACTACCACCCATACGATGTGAGAATCTCGGGAGAATCAGACATTAATGCCAAGAATATCATGCGCATTGAAGACAAATGCAAGGACAAGGAAAAAATAAAAGTTGCTGCAATAGGCGACACCCACAAATGGTATGACGAACTGAAATTGCTCATAAAAGACATAAACTCGAGAATCGACATCGACTTTGTCATTCATGACGGAGACATGAGTGAATTCGGATACACGCAGGAATTCATTTGGACTCGCGACTACTTGCAGAACCTTAACATCCCTTACGTCTCTCTGATAGGCAACCACGATTGCCTTGGAACAGGCAAAGAGGCTTTTGAGGCAATCTTCGGGCCGACAGATTTTTCTTTCATAGCAGGAAACATAAAATTCGTATGCCTTAACACCAACGCGCTTGAATATGACTACTCCCAGCCTATACCCGATTTTGAATTCATTATCGACGAGTCAACATCACGCACCGATGAATTTTCTCACTCGGTAGCGTGCATGCACGCACGACCCGGTGACGATGTTTTCAACAACAATGTCTCCACAGTGTTCCACCATTACTTAAAAATGATTCCGGGGCTCATGTGCTGCATCAACGGCCACGGGCACTCGTTGAAAAATGATGACATCTTTGGTGACGGCATAATCTATCATCAAACGACAAGCCTCGATGACCGAGCCTACTTATTGTTCACATTCAACAACGACGGAACTTATGAATGCGAAGAAATTCATTTTTAAGATACTGGTTGCGATTATATCGTTTATTCCAACCTCGCCTGCCATCTCGGCGACAAAAGCCGACTCCGCGGCAATGGATTCCATGCAAATGGCAAGGCTTATAAAATATGAAAAAAGGATGATGCGAATGCAAGAGCGATGGCAACGCCACATCCCTTCCTATTATAAAATACAATATGCCGGCAACATGGGATTGCTGTCATTCGGCACAGGATGGACCTATGGGAAGAACCGGCAATGGGAAACTGACCTGTTCATCGGATTCATTCCGAAATATGAATCGGACAAAGTAAAAGTAACCCTCACCGTAAAGCAGAATTTCATACCGTGGAAACTTGATGTCGGCAAATATTTCTCCTTCGAGCCGCTGGCCTGCGGTATCTATCTGAACACAATTTTGAGCAACCAATTCTGGGTTAGGCAACCCGAAAGATATCCCAAAGGATACTATTGGTTTGCCACCAAGTTACGTCCTAACATATACATAGGACAACGATTCACATTCAATATTTCCCCCGACAAGCGTTTTATAGCAAAAGCCATAACGGTATTTTACGAAATCAGCACCTGCGACTACTACATCCTGAGCCACATAGGCAATAGCGGATATCCGCTGCACGACCTCATCAGCTTGTCTTTTGGAGTGAAATTTCAAATTCTTTAAACAATAGCCCGTCACTGCGACTCAACCTTCTGTTTCCTCGCCCAAATCATCATACTTCTGAAACAAGAAGTCATTATACGGGAATCGCTGAGTGTGGATTATTTTTGCTTTTTCATAAAGCATGTGTTTCAACTCATCGATATTTGTACGTTGCTTGGCCGATATGAACACGCAATTGTCATTCATCTTTGCCATCCACGATTCCTTCAATTCTTCAAGCGGAATGTTGCGGCGAGTGCGCGGAGTCAAGTCATCGGCATCTTTCGGGACATAAGTAAACGCGTCTATCTTGTTGAATACAAGTATCATCTCCTTGTTGGCCGCTTCACACACTTCGTTCAAAGTCTTGTTTACTACCTCTATCTGCTCTTCAAATTGAGGATGCGAAATATCTACTACATGTACCAATATGTCAGCATCTCGCACTTCGTCGAGTGTAGTCTTGAACGACTCTACAAGATGCGTGGGCAACTTGCGGATAAACCCAACCGTGTCAGACAACAAAAACGGCAGATTGTCGATAATCACCTTCCTGCAAGTAGTATCGAGGGTTGCAAACAACTTGTTCTCGGCAAACACGTCGCTCTTGCTCAGCAAGTTCATCAACGTCGATTTTCCAACATTTGTATAACCCACAAGGGCGATGCGAGTCAACTTGCCACGATTCTTGCGTTGGATGGTCTTTTGCTTGTCGAGCGAACGCAAACGTTCTTTCAACAACGAAATCTTGTCGAGAATGATTCGGCGGTCAGTTTCTATCTGTGTTTCACCCGGGCCACGCATACCTATACCACCTCGTTGACGTTCCAAGTGGGTCCACATCCTCGTCAACCGAGGCAGCAAATATTGGTATTGAGCCAGTTCTACCTGCATTTTTGCATTGGCAGTCTTGGCCCGCTTGGCAAATATGTCAAGGATTAAGCTTGTGCGGTCAAGAATCTTTACTTTTAATTCCTTTTCAATGTTGGCCACTTGTTTTGATGTAAGGTCATCATCAAATATCACAAGTCCCACTTCATTTTCCTCAACATATTGCTTAATTTCTTCCAACTTGCCTTTCCCGACAAAAGTTGCGCTATTGGGAGAATCCATGCGTTGCAAAAATTTCTTCACGGTGTCGGCTCCGGCCGTGTCGGCAAGGAAGGCCAGTTCATCAAGATATTCATTTGCCTTGCTCTCGCCCTGCGTGGGAGTGATTATGCCCACAAGGACAGCCTTTTCATTAGCACCTTCGGTAATCAAATGGTCTTCTATCATAAAAATATCTGTTTCTCTGTTTTTAGTTTTACGCACCACCCACGCAGGCCATCTCTCATCGACCATACGTCGGTACAAACATGCAGGCCGCGCCTCCATCTTCAATTGAAGCCGCGACCTGCACAAATGCGTTTCTTAACGAAGTAAAACTCGAAATTCCGCCTTATTTTTTCTCAACTTTGGTGTAACGCTTGTTCAATCCTTCAACAACATCGTTGGTAACATCATATTTCGGATCGACATAAACGCTCGAAGCCTTGTAGAGAATCATGTCATACCCGTTTTGCTTGGCGTAATACTTGATAAAGCTTTCTATCGAGTCGTTAAGTTGAATGTTATATTGCTGCATTTCATTTTGCGCATCGCGTTGCAATTTCGACAGGTAATTTTGAGCGTCGACTTGCATTTGTTGCAATTTGGCTTGGTCGGCATTGAAACTTTCTTGTGTCAAGTAACCGTTGTTTTGATACTTTGATTGGATTTCGTTGCCAAAACGAGTTATCTCGGCACCTCTTTTTTGTTGCTCGCTGTCAAGTTGGTTGGAACGACGCAACATAGCCTCATTGATTTCCATCGCAAGATTATACTTGGCAAGCAAAGTGTCTCCGTCAATGTAACGTATGACCATTTGCTCGCTGTTTCCGGCTACAGGAGCCTGTGTTGCAACATCATTACTGTTATTGGCATTGTTGCACGATGTCACCATCAATAATCCTGCCGCAACAATAATGCATTTTACTGATTGCGTAAAAAATTTCATTTCTGTATGTTTAAGTTATTTATTTCTCTCATCAGTAGCGCAAGTGATTCCTCTTTTTCTCATGGCCGGATTGCTGTGAATATGAGTATTAGGGAACTTTCCCCCTTTCACAAAAAACACTTTCACTCCTAACAGCATAACCGAAATGCCAACAATTAATATCGTAACCAAGACTATTTTCACTTCGTCGCTCAATTTGTGGTGCAAATATATGAAAGGTAAATGTAAAATTTGTTTTTACTCAAATTTATTTTGTAACTTAGTATGCAAAAATCGGATAATTTAACATTATTTCAAATTGGGATGTTTTTACTCCCGTTATTATACATAAATTCACTATATGGACATTACTGGACTAAAACCGGCTGTTATTTGGAACATTTTTGATCAAATCACAAAAGTTCCTCGCCCTTCAAAAAAGGAAGGGAAAATTCATGATTTTCTCGTAAATTTCGCAAAAGAACACGGCATCGCCTACCGGACCGATGAAATAGGCAACGTGGCCATGTTCAAGCCTGCTTCCCCGGGATATGAAAATTCTCCGCGCGTAGTATTGCAAGGTCACATGGACATGGTGTGTGAAAAAGACAACGGAGTGGAACATGACTTTGAAAATGACCCCATA
This sequence comes from uncultured Muribaculaceae bacterium, assembly GCA_944321705.1. Lineage (GTDB taxonomy): Bacteria > Bacteroidota > Bacteroidia > Bacteroidales > Muribaculaceae > Avimuribaculum. The sequence continues at coordinate 151,997 of CALUMG010000003.1, forward strand.
CAAACATACGTCGATGGCGAATGGGTCAAGGCAAAAGGCACGACACTGGGAGCCGACAACGGTATCGGGATGGCTGCATCTTTGGCTGTCCTTGTAAGCCCTGATTTGGTTCACGGGCCGGTTGAAGCCCTTTTCACAGTAGATGAAGAAACCGGTTTGACTGGTGCCAACAACCTTGGTAAAGACATGATTGAAGGCGACATCCTACTCAACCTCGATTCAGAAGAAGACGGAGAAATATGCATAGGATGCGCCGGTGGCATCGACACTGTTTCCCACTTGCATTACAAACGCTCGTTTGCTCCCGACAAATTCTTGTTCTTCAAGATTAACATTACAAAGCTACAAGGCGGGCACTCTGGTACCGACATCAACGCAGGCCGTGCAAATGCCAACAAGATTTTGGCGCGCTTCCTGTGGGACCTTTCTCAAGAATATGAAATATCTTTGTCTTCAATCGACGGTGGTAACTTGCGCAATGCCATTGCCCGTGAAGCACATGCCGTAGTGGGAATCCATTGCGACCACAAGGAGCAATTGAGAGTAAGGCTCAACAATTTCATCGCCGACATCGAGAATGAATATAAAGCCGTTGAAAAAGACATGCTCATCACAGTGGAAACAGCCGATGCTCCTGAATATTGCATCGACATGGAAACATCTTCGGCTTTAATACGCGCAATCTATTGCGCTCCTCACGGAGTTGTATCGATGAGCAGGGATATTCCGGGACTCGTTGAGACGTCTACCAACCTTGCTTCAGTAAAGATGTTGCCCGACAATGAGATTATCATAACAACATCTCAACGCAGCTCGGTGGAAAGCCGCAAATATGACATCGCGCACCAAGTAGAAGCTGTATTCCAGCTCGCAGGAGCAACAGTGACCCACACCGATGGATATCCCGGATGGGCTCCGAACATGGATTCGAAGATTCTCGACATTGCAACTCGTGCCTATGAAGGACTATTCAACGAAACTCCAAAGGCAACAGCAATCCATGCAGGACTTGAATGCGGATTGTTCCTCAAGAACTATCCACACCTCGACATGATTTCTTTCGGCCCGACATTGAGAAACGTGCACTCGCCAAAAGAAGCCATGCATATCCCTGCCGTGGAAAAATTCTGGGCTTTCTTGACCCGCATCCTTGAAATGGTTGCCAAAGGTGAATAACATTTCTACAAGGCTTATGACATACCGACTTGCGGGGAACTCCCCATGTTGAAAGACACGGGATTTCCCCGCAAGTTTTTTTCACATCAATCCGAATACCTCGAAAACATAATCATGCCAATTACCGCATCTCATGAAAACATTAATCCACTCAATACTGGCAACAATGTCGATACTCCTGTTAATGGCACTATGCACAACCGGATATGACAACGGCAAAGACGTAATTAAAAAAATTGACAATCTTGTAGATTCCGTTTCGAACGACAGTATTTCACAGGATTCAATAATCAAAATCTCTTGCAGGGAATTAAATGACATAGCAAAAATTTCCAATATTGAGGTAGCGACCATAAAAGCGGTAAGTTTCATCGAAGCAGGCCCCGAACACACCGGATTCATCAAATATGGTTCTCCTATCGTACACCTCGAAGTTTCAATGTTCAAGAAAATGCTGCAAAAAGCCGGATATGACGTGGACTCGCTATCAAAACTTCATCCTGAAGCGTTAGGTCCATTAAAAAAAGACAAATACGGTTCTGCCATATTAGCTCAAAAGGCTCAATTCGATTCGGCTGCAGCCATAAACGACAGTCTGGCAAAAATATGTACCTATTGGGGCATGTTCCAAATTAGAGGCTCCAACTGGCGACAATGCGGCTCTGCTTCACTTGACGATTTTATTGCACAAATGTGCAAATCAGAGACAAGCCAGCTGGATTTGTTTGTGAAATTCATAACAAACACAGGCTTGCATAAATATTTAATCGCAAAAGATTGGGAAAGTTTTGCAAAAGCCTATAACGGCAAGGGCTATGTCCGGAATCGCTATCACATCCGACTCGAACAAGCTTACCGACGTTTTGCTGCGCAAAAAAATGATTCCATCAGATAATGATGCGGAATCCACGAAAAATCAACATTTAACAATGAAGACCTTATTGTCTTGATAAGACTTTATTGTAGACTTCCACAGTCTGTCTTGCTATATTATTCCAGTCGTAATTGGATAAATCATACGATCTTTCCTTAATTGTGGCATCAGAAGCTTGCGACAATTTATTCTTCAGTCCCGAAATAAGCGAATCGATATTTCCGCAATTGAAGAAATCATCGGCCGACAATTCAGGCAACCGATTGGCAGGAATGTCGCTCACAAGCACGTCGCGCTTGTAACTCATGGCTTCCAGCAGAGAAATTGGTAATCCTTCATGAAATGAAGGCAAAACGAACAATGCCGCATGTGCCAACAACTGGCTCAATTTTTCACCCTTCACGAACCCGGTCAACACGACCCCGTTATCCAAGGCTTTCCGCTTAAGCATCAAAGAGTATTCGTCTTCATGGTCGGCATCTCCGGCTATCACCAACTTGAAATCATACATTTCTGCTTTGACAAACGCGTCTATCAGCATGTCAAAACCTTTTTCCTTGACAAAACGTCCTACTGCCAACACATATTTGCCGTCGCTCAAACCTATGGAATCGATGTAATCCGTCTTCCCTGAAACATGCGGAGCATTGACTCCGTTAAAAATCAAATTTGAATCACGATTATATTTAGTTTTCAATATATCGGCGATGACACGGGATATCACAATGACCTCATTGCTGTACAAGGCTCCATTGCGTTCTCCAAGTTGCAACATCAACTTAGCAAAACGTCCCCACTTCTTGCGGTCATAGTCTGGCCCGTGATGTGTGGTAACCACTTTCAAGCCAAGCAAACGGGCAAACGGTGCCATCAACGATGGCCCGATTGCGTGTATATGCACCACGTCGGCTTTAAGCCGTTTTGCCTCGATGACGGCAAGAAAAGTATGGACTATGGCTTCAAGGCTTTTCTTGCGCGGGGCATATACATCCTTCAGCTTTACGCCTTTATAAGATTCAATTTTATTGTTCTCTGCGACATAGCACGAGCGTCTTATTACAGTCACGTCATGCCCCATGGCGGCAATGCGAGGGAAAAGTTCCTCGCAATGTGTTTCCACTCCGCCCATTATGTCGGGAATTCCACGAGTACCTGTAACAACTATTTTCATGGCCAAAAACAGAATTAAGCGTTTTTAAAATTTTTCTCGCAAGTTTCCTTGTTCCGGGTCTTGCCCCACATCATACCACTTCTTGTCGAGACAAGCTTCCTTGCCCTGCATCACGCGCAGCTTGTTTTTCAACACCCAACCAAGTGGATGACGTACATATTTGTGCATCACCGGCGACGCCGTGCCCACCATCCAGCAATTCTTGGGACAGCGGCGCACCTTGGCTCGCACTTCCTCGGCTTTAGGGCTTTCCCATATCTCGGAGAAATCTTTCACGTCACGGATGTTACCCATGCTCTCTTTCCAATATTTTGACTCAAGGCCGTTGCATGGATACACATCCCCATAAGGCTCGATGAAGAAATTCATCGTGCCTGCTTCGCATGGCAGCATCCTGCGCCCTCCTTCGACATAGTTTATCAATCCCATGTTGAAGAATGCGCGGAACCACGACTTTGGATGCTTCTCTTTCAATTGCCAGTCGATGAGCCGGGTGAAATTGGCACACACTTCATCTTTGTTGGTAATCACGTTATCGTCCTTGTGGAAATAGTAAGAATTATGGAATGCCGCCGTGGCAAATTCCATTCCCAGAGACTTTGACAACAAGTATAACGACAACATGTCGCTGGAATTATAATTGGACACCGTGCAACCAAAGCCTATGTCCTTCAATCCCATTTCCTTCAATGTCAACAGCGTACGCAGCCCCTTGTCAAATCCGCCTTCACGGCCTCGCAACTCGTCATTTTTCTGCGACAACCCTTCAATTGAGATTCTTATGCCTATGTTGGGATACTTTTTTGCAAGGGCGATTACCCTGTCTTCAAACCAGCCCGATGTCGAAATGACGATGCGGGGCGATTTCTTGTAGCACACCTTGACGACTTCTTCAAGGTCTTCCCTTATGAAAGGCTCGCCGCCCGTAAGGTTTATGAATTTCAACTTTGGCAGGATTTCGAGTTCTTCGGGCTTGATTTCCTGTTTTATGTCGGTAGGGTTCTTCCAGATGTTGCACATCTTGCACCTCATGGGGCAACGATACGTTAATATGATGCTGGCATCTGTAGGCCGCTGTATAACATGCTTGTTCATGTCTAAATGTGGTACTTAGTTCTTATATTAAACGCCCTTGCCGTTTCGACAAACAAGGCTCGCGGGCAATACATTCAAAAAAAGCAATAGGTTTCGCGCACGCAACGTCCATGACATTCTCACGGGAGTGTCCTGTTGCCATTGCACACGTCGTGCAAAGTTAACAATTTTACAAGACATAACCCAATCATGCCGGCAATAAAAGGACAAAATCAATGTGTGCGTGCACCCGTCCCCGGCTAATGCCATTGCACAGGCTCATCAATGCACAAGAAATATCATCTCTTGCCCCTTTGTAATGTCAATGGCATTTCGCCTGATGACTTTTCGTTTGTCAACTCCCGAATTTACGATATAAGCCATTCCGCAATCTTCGATGTTGTCAACGGCAAGCATGTTGCTCTGCACGAACGGAACATACAAGAACACCTTGCCACCATCCTTCCCGGCTTCTTCCATAAGTTGCTTGAAACGCACATGAGACAATGCTTCCACGGCGGCACCTCCCGAAAATCCGGCATAGGCGACACCTTCTCCTTGCTTTTGCATCTTCAATTCATTGCCTGCGAAATATGAATTCAGGCTATCATCGGCACACTCTTGCGAGAAATCGAGAATGACTACCTTTTCGCCACATGCCACCAGCTTCTCGGCAAGTCCTTTTGCCTCGCTCTTCGCATGTTCGGCACATTCTTGCGTGCCGGTATGCAAAAACGCCCAGTTGCGCTTCCCTGATGCACGAATCAACGCGATGCACGAATCGGGAGATTCCACTGTGACATAATTCTTGTTTTTCTTTATCACGTCGGGCATGTCCCATTCTCGCTCGACAAGGTCCTTGCGTAGCAACCGGTAAAGGACATATGCAAACGGCATCAAGAGCGACATGACGAATGCCAATCCCACAATGATGTAGGCAGTCATCTTCGACGGCTCGGTCGAATCGCTATAAGCCTTGTCGATTATTGAACCTGTCATGGTACCCGACATTTGCTGCAACATGTAATCACCTTTCTTCCCGAGCAGATACAAGTACAGGCTGTTTTTCATTTCATTGTCACGCATCAAATTCAGATATTGGCGTTCCAATTTTGGAGCATCGCCAAGACGAGCCATGAATTTGTCGTTTTGGCCTTCAAGAGTGGCAAGGCTTGCGTTGCTGTTTTCCTTGAAACGTTGCACGCTTTCGACCACCACGCCACGCATGGCATCAATGTTTTCCGACAATTCCTGCAATGTCGCATTGTCGGGCTTGGCCGAGCGTTCCAATCTCATTTTTTTAAGTATCAATTCGTTATACTGCGACACAACTTCATTGCCCGAATCGCCTCCGTTGCCGAAAGATGGTACCAGTGAATATTTATTTTCTTCTTTTGCAAGGAATTCAAGCATCAAGTCGCACATCATCACTTGAGCCTTTGCTTGAAGCATCAGTTCGTTCAACCTTCCCGACGATTCGAGAATCATGGCAAGCTCCGAAGGAATGTCCGACAATTTGTTTTCCGTTTTGAACTGTTCAAGTTCCGACTCCGACTGTGACAAGCTTTTATACATTTCGTCGAGCTGCCCGTCGATGAAGTCCATCTCTTCTCCTGCCCGCGAATTTTTTCCCGATAGCCTGAATTCATTGTACTCGGCCATCAACGTGTTTAGTATATCCTTGCCTCTTTCAAGGTTGGCATCAGAATATGTCAACACTATTCCATCCGACAGTTGGTCGTATGTATCCACCAGCAACACCTCAACCATATCCTCGGCGACAGTCTCGTTTCCTTTCACATACACGTTAAGCGACATTTCCTCTCCCTTGACGTAGTTTTCGGAAGCAAGCACCATAAATCGGCCATACTCCGTGTCAACGGCAGCCGGGAGCTGCAAGCCTTCCTTGTCAAAATAGGTCTTGGTGAAGCCTTTCACCACCTTTATGTCGGCACTTCCATTTTCATTCAATTTTATCTTGAATTGTAATGTTGTGCGAGCCGTGTCAAAATAATGCTCGTCGGTAACTACCAATACAGGTGTGTCCTTGTATAATGTCTTCTTCCTCAAGAACCCCTCTTTCAAGAAATATTCGCGGTTCAATCCGAGTTTTTTTATGGTATTGACCAACACGGCATGAGACTTGGCCACAAACAATTCATTGTCGACCGAAGAGCCACCGAATCCGCCAAACGCGAATGTCCTTGCCATGCTTCCCAGCATCCCGGCGGCCATGCTTCCGGCACCGCCCTCTTCGCTTTCTATCAACATGGACGAATATAAGTCATACTTTGGCTCCCGTGTTGATGCAAAGAACACGCCGACAGCCATGACAATCACGAATGTCGCCACAAACAGCCACTTGTTCCTTTTTATGGAATTTATGTATCTTCGCAAGTCTATCGTATCATCGTTAATATTGGCCATATCTTTTATCTGTTAAAGGGTTAGTCATTAATATTTTCTTCTTCTTTTCTTTGTCTATTGTCCTGTATTTGGATATTATCATTCCTAAAAGCATCAGGGGCAGCAAGCCGCCAAACTTGATAATCATTGAACCCGACGTAGATTCTATCATAGCGAATGCGATGATGATGATACCTATTGAAAATTCAAGAACCCCACCTTCGTGAAGCTTGAGCCTAAGTTTGCCGTAAATCCATTTCCAGTAATAAATGAACAGGACGATGCCTATAATTCCAAATTGCGCAAATTGCGCAAAAAAAGCATCGTTTATGAAATCGGGCATAGCTGGCGACAGTCCGTACACCACGTCGATACCATACTGATGATAGAGGTCGGAATAATGCACATGAGGCGACGAAGAGTGAGTCGCGAAAGAAGCAAGTCCCGACCCGAGCAAAGGATAATCCAAAAGGATAAAAAACATCGTCATGTACAACACCGGGCGTGCGTAGGTTTCCATAGCCTCGGGGTCATAAACGCCAGCAGTACCTGTTATATAATAATATTCTATCTTTTGCCATGCCGCCAACACCACAGCTCCCATCAAAGCCACGATAAGCAGCACGCCCTTGAAATTGAAACTTTTAAACAGTCCCGGCTTGTACAGGAACAACATGAAGTAAATTATTACATATTCGCCATAGAATTTCGACCGCGTGCTGGTAAGTCCGACTGTCAATATGGCAAGCGCCGTGAACAAGTCCTTGCGCGACACCATGCCGTCATCGTCGATGCTGCAATAAAGATACACCAAGAATGAGGTGAAACACACCACGCCGGCATTCAAGACATGCACAAGAACATCTTCAAACACTCCACATGCAAAAGCCATCAACACTATTCCGGCGTTTACAATACACACCTTTTTCATCGCGTTCTTCAGCCTCGGAGAAAATTGCGGAGCTATGGCATAAGACACCAGCAACGGCAGATAGGCCTTTTGCTGCAATATGAAGTCATTAAAAGCCGCCATCTTGGTGTTGAAATCCCTGAAAGCGATAGTAAACAGGAAATATGCGAAAAATATCAACGCCACGACATATATCGGCTTGTAGCGCGTGAAATTCCGATTTATTACTATGTCCAGAAACATCACCACAAGCATTACCAAGACAACCAGTTCGTCGGCATATCCCAGAAATGGATGCACCCCCGGAATCTGCAACAACAATGTGACAAAGAACAATGCGCAATATGTCTTGTTTATGCTCAGCATGCCAGCGTCATTTCACCGCAAGAGCAATAACCAACGAAGCAATCACCGAAATGGTGCTGACCACCACCGAAGCCACCTGCACTTTATATGACTTGTTCTGGTCGTACTCGGCATTAGACTTGCGTATGTCGTTAGGCTCGACATATATCACGTCATTCTGTTGCAAATAGAAATATGGCGATTTAAGTATCTCCGCACTGCCCAAATCAAGACGATGGTAGGTGCGGTTGCCATCGACTTCGCGTATCAGCAACACATTGTCGCGACGACCGTATTGCGACAAGTCGCCTGCATCGCTTATTGCATCGAGAATCGAATACCGCTCCGTGCTGACGCTTTTTGCCCCGGGGTTGTTCACCTCGCCAAGCACGTTCACGCGATATCTGGGCATTTGGACTCTCACGTATGGGTTCTTCACATCCTTTGAAATCTTTTCCACAAGCATGTCGCTTATTTCGCTAGTGGTCATGCCTTCGACCTTTAATTTTCCAAGGACAGGAAAACTAATATATCCGTCGGCATCTACGATGTAACTCATTAGCTTCGCTTGCGGAGTCGCTTCAGTGTCTCCTTTCCGGGAATAGTCCACTTGCGGCAAATTATATTGCACCGTGGCTTCCGGGACTTCGGAAGTGACAGTTATCAACAATTCATCTCCTTTTATCACTTTGACGGCATAGTCCTTGTATTTACTTTCAAGAAGCTCAGGATTGCTATCTATATCCTTGAAATACACAAGCTCGCGCCCCGATTTGCATCCTGTCGACATGAAACATGCAAATATGAACGACAGCAATAATAATTTTACCTTCATTACAAATTGAAATTTTCTATTATTTTAATAACGACTCAATTCCGTTTTTATTATGAATCTGCCACTTTTTTTGCCATTCCTGTTTTTTCAAGGATAAACCGCTTCAGGTTCTCGGGAATTATCAACACCAACAATGCCACAACCACCAGCAAGTAAACACCCGACAAGTACAGGTTGTCAACCATCTGAAATACGAAACAGCTCACGACAAGCAACAAAACGCTCAACGTCGAATTCTTGTTGAACGATACATGGAACATTTTGCGCGTATCATACACCCTGTAAAGCAACAATATGGCGTAAGCAACTATCATGGAAACGATTATTCCGTAAATGCCAAACGGGTTAACTAATGCAAAATTAAGGGCGACGTTGACTCCGGCTGCCGCCATGAGTCCAGGCAACACTTTTGCAGTCTTCTTAGTACACTGATAGCCTAACTCGTAGAACATGCAAAAGGCGTTCAACCCTTTTGCCACGAATATCAAGAACAAGTATTGCACGCTCTCATAATAGGCATCATCCACAAGCCAGCCGTAATTCAGCTTGAGGCCGTATGAAATGACGATTATCAGTGATGCAACCACATAGGCAAACCCGTTGAAGATTCCCGTAAAGAACTTGTCGCGATCGTTGCTCGAATATTGCCTCAACGCCGTCTCTTGCCATGCTTGATAAAAAATATACACAAGTGTTTCAAGTATCGCCACAAATTTGTTTATGACACTGAACAATCCATTGTCTTCAAGCCCGAGGCAGGCTTGGATTACAAATCGGTTGCTCGAACTTATGACCCACATCAGCAACGTCGCCGGAATCAGTGGCAGGCCATATCTCAACAGGCTCTTGATTCTGTTCTTGTTCAATTCGAGCTTGAAGGAAATATATTTCCTGAACACATGAAGCCGCAACTCCATGTAACCGATGGCCAAAACTCTCGCTAAGATGTTGGAATAAAATATGCCCGGAACGCCCATGTCAAGTATCATGACAAACAGGATGCCGAACAAGCATATCATGAACGACGTTATTATGCCTGTCGAGACAAATGTCTTGGTGTGCCCCAACCCCCTGACCACTTGGATGGCGACATCGTAGAACGACATCGATATTGCAAGCAATATCACGAGCATGGCATATTTTATCGGCATGAAGAAACTCACTATGCCTCCAACGATGATAAAAAACAGGCTGCTGCCACTCATGAGACGGCACGCTATGCTCGAAATCTGCCTTCGTTCATCGTCGTTCTCGGCATCCACGAGAAAACGAAAGACACTGTCCCTGAACTGGAGCATTATGAATGGCATGAGGAAAGTTATTACCATGAAACATATATCATAGTAACCATACTCTTCGGGCGAAATGAAATAGGTATAGAAAGGCATGAGCAGGAAAGTCACCAACTTGCTGCCCAAGTTACCTATGGCATATATGCCTATGTCATTTACAAATTTATTTCCTCTGGATTTGTTGCCGGGATTATTAGACATAAAAGCCAAGCATCTTACAGTTCATCAAACTATGAGTGCACCATGCACGCGACGAAGCACGTTAGCATAATGCAACATGCGCACACACATAAGTCTGCCATCAGCAAGTGTTGTCCTGTGCGCATTATTCCTTGTCAATCTATCACGAGCATCGCGTCGCCATAAGCCCCAAAACGGTACTTTTCTTCCACGGCAACGTCATAGGCATGCATCACTTTTTCGTAATCGCCAAACGCGGCAACCATCATCAACATTACCGAATAAGGCAAATGGAAATTACTTACCAAAGCATTGCATACCGTGAAATCGTATGGAGGGAAAATAAACTTGTTGGTCCATCCGGAGAACGACTTGATGTGCCCGTTCATGCCTACTGTGCTTTCTATTGCACGCAATGTTGATGTTCCTATCGAGCAGATGCGGCGTTCTTCGTCTTTTGCCTTGTTAACAAGAGTCACGAGTTCTTCGTTCACTTCCATTTGCTCCGAATCCATGCGATGCTTGGTCAAGTCTTCTACATCTATCTCCCTGTAATTGCCTAATCCTGAATGCAAGGTAAGGAATCCGGCATCAACACCTTTTATTTCCATGCGTTTCATCAATTCACGGCTAAAATGCAACCCTGCCGCAGGAGCCACCACGGCTCCTTCATTTTTGGCAAATATGCATTGGTAGCGTTCGGCATCTTCAGGTGTCGGTTGACGTTTTATGTATTCAGGCAGCGGAGTTTCTCCCAGCGCATATAAATTAGCCTTGAATTCATCATGAGGACCGTCATAAAGGAAACGCAACGTGCGTCCGCGTGATGTGGTGTTGTCAATGACCTCGGCAACCATTGAATCGTCAAGGCCAAAATACAACTTGTTGCCTATGCGTATCTTTCTTGCCGGCTCCACAAGCACGTCCCACAATTTATGCTCTTCGTTTAGTTCGCGTAACAAAAAGACTTCAATTTTGGCTCCCGTCTTTTCCTTATTTCCGAAAAGCCTTGCAGGGAACACCTTCGTGTCGTTGAATACAAACACATCACCACTGTCAAAATAATCCAAGATTTCTTTGAAAACCTTGTGTTCTATTTCGCCCGTCGTGCGGTGCAGCACCATCAAACGCGATTCATCACGCACAGCCGCCGGTTCGGTTGCTATCAACTCTTCCGGCAATTTGAACTTAAACTCAGATAATTTCATATAGCTTTGTTCTTAATATTCCCAATGACATTAAAATATTCTTTACGACACCAATGACTCCAAATCGTCGCCATTGGAGGCTTTCTTGCTTTCATTTTTTTCCAATGATGCTTCGACATCGGGCATCACCATGTCGGCGCAATCAAGATAAGACATCAAAGAATCGACCGTGAAGCAGTTGTCAACATTGTAATTTCCCACTCTCGTGCGACGCAAGGCAACAAGATGCGCGCCACTTTTCAATGCTGCCCCTATGTCGCGAGCGAGGGCCCTTATGTAAGTTCCCTTGCTGCACACCACGCGCACCGTGATATAGGGCAAATTAAAATCCAAGAGTTCAATCTCGTCAATTACAAGTTGTTTTGCCTTCAACTCCACTTCTTGGCCCTTCCTTGCCATCTTATAGGCGCGACGACCATCTATCTTGCACGCCGAGAAAACCGGCGGCACTTGCTCTATACAGCCCGTGAACTGCTCTTTCAATACAGTTTCTACTTCGGCACGAGTCACATGTTCCCACGGATATTCGGCATCAACCTCCGTTTCCAAATCAAAACTCGGTGTCGTGGCACCAAGCTTTAACGTAGCCACATATTCTTTTTCATGTGCCTGAAGCTCGTCGATTCTTTTAGTGGCACGACCGGTACACACTATCAACACCCCCGTCGCCAGCGGGTCGAGCGTGCCGGCATGACCTACTTTTATCTTTTTCACCCCAAGGTTGTGCGCCAGTTTCGCTCTAACACGTTTCACCACGTCGAACGAAGTCCATTTCAATGGCTTGTCAACGGCAAACACTTCCCCGTTTATAGGGTCGAGTATCCTGTCTAATGTCAATTCTTCTTGAAATTCCATCATGCCATTTCAAGACTCATGCCGCAAAGCAGCATTATGATAATTGCTCCTCCCACGATGATGCGGTAATATCCAAACAATTTGAACCCGTATCTGGTCAAGTAGCTTATAAAGAACTTGATGGCAAGTATTGCAACGATGAATGCCACTACCATTCCAACGACAAGCACAGTCAGGTTGTCGGCCAGCAATTGGCTTGAAGCAGGATCGGTCAACAGTCCCCACAACTTGTAGACCGATGCGGCAAACATTGTAGGCACGGCAAGGAAGAACGAGAACTCGGCGGCATCTTTCCTTGAAAGGCCTTGTTGCATACCTCCCACTATCGTCGCCATCGAGCGAGAAACGCCGGGAATCATCGATATGCATTGGTAGAAACCTATGGCAACAGACCTGCGCTCGGTCATTTCAGTCTTTTTCCCTTCATTCTTGTTGAACCACTTGTCAACAAAAAGCATCAAGACGCCTCCTGCAACAAGCATGATGGCTACAACCGTCACATTTTCGAGCAAACTGTCGATGATGTCGCTAAGCAACAATCCCAACGCGGCTGCCGGAAGGAATGCTAAAAACAATTTCCAATAAAAATCATATCTTATTAAAAAGGCTTCCAATCCTTTCTTACCGGCAGGAACCGGGTTCAAGCGGAAAAAACGTTTCCAGTAAAGGCATACTACCGACAAAATGGCACCAAACTGGATTATTATTGTAAATGCTTTAACAAAAGCGTCCGACTCCACACCCAAAATTTCCTGCGTTATTATCATGTGTCCTGTGGAAGAAACAGGCAGGAATTCAGTCAAGCCCTCTACAATGGCAATGATAATCGATTGAAAAATATCCATACTTAAATAAAACTACAAAAAATATTAATACATTAACTCTTTTTTCTTTCTATGCACAATTCCTCATCCTTGCCCCACACGCCGTGTGGACACCGAGTCGACGACAGCAGGACATAGGCCCATGTGCACTCATATTCCCTTATTACTTGTCGTGTTTTTTCTTTTTATATATGATGGCAATTGCCATTGCAACAAAACCCACAAAAGCCATAGTCGGGCCAACGACTATGCGCCTCGTGCTGAAAATATCATAATTAAACGTCTCTCCGCTGTTTTGACTTCCAAGCATCAACAAAAATCCGACGACAATCAACAATCCGCTTATAGCCATCAATATAAAATTGACTTTGGCAAGCGGGAATTCGCTGTATTGTATTTTATCCGACTCTTTAATGTCATCGGCGTTAAAGCCTTGACGTTTTTTTTGAGAATTCAATGCCATATTGCAAATAAGATTTTTATTCGATTTTTTTATTTTTCAATCACCGCTTGAACAAGTCATCATACCCAAGTTTGATGAACTTGTTGGATGCAAGAACGGCAGCAATGCCGCACATTAACGCACCAAGCACCACCAATGCCCCAAACACGCACCACACTTCGGCCATAGGAGCCATCATGGCCCACATCGGCTCCATTCTGTTGATGTAAAACAACCCGGCACTTAATATCGCCATTGCGACAAATGCCGCAATGATGCCGTTAATGATGTTGCTCACTACGATAGGCTTGCGAATGAATCCCGGAGTTGCGCCTACGAGTTTCATGGTATGTATCAAAAAACGTCTTGAATAGACTGTCAACCTCACAGTATTGTTGATGAGAGCGAACGAAATCACCATCAACACCACGGCCACGACTCCAAGCACGGCCACAATGTTATTTATGTTACGGTTGATTCTCTCCACTTGGTCTTGATGAATCTGCACCTCGTCGATTGCCGTGTTGCGAGACAATTGCGATTTTATCATCATCAGGCTGTCGACACTGGCATAATCGGGCTTGACATGCACTTCAAACTCGGCAGTAAGAGGATTGAATCCAAGCACTTCCATCAAGTCTTCTCCGGTTTCCTGCTGCCAATAATGCAATGCTTCTTCCTTTGAAATGTATTTCACGCTTGCCGTATATGGAGCTGCGGCAAGTTGCCGCTTCAGTCTCAATATTTCACCATCGCTCGCCGCATCGGTCATCGACACGTCAAATCCGATATTGGCTTTAATTTGCCCTGTAACCTCTCGGGCAAACAAGCCGAGAATCGCGCCGACACCCAACAGCAACAACACGAGCGACACGCTCATGATTGACGTTATATTGGCATCGACAAACGATATTTTAGATTTTTTCTCAGAAGTATCCATTATCAATAATCCTCTACTCGCTAATGCCGGAGACATCCTTTCAATGCACACTCGCATTCGCAATAACTCCAAAACATAGCGAAAGCCAAGAGAAATAAAGGGAATCAAGCTCATCCGGCTCTCCCATTTCCAAGACTCGTCCTATATTTTTATAAATATCTGCAAAATTACTATCCTCACGACCATTTGTCAATATTTTTATGATTTATTTTATTTAATAGGTATATTTTTCACGCATTACGCATGTCAACACTGCAAATATGGCACGACACATGACAAAATCTCTCTCATTAGACAGGCGGCACCACCGCGGCCTCCAACTGGCACACTTTTGGATATATACTTTGCTGCAAATCAGGCTCTGCACCGCTCATGACGAAAGTCAATAAAGCGAATACCCAGTTTTGCAAAAATTTATACTAATTTGTGTTAATATAAAGTGCGTTTTGCAAATTTAGTGTATCTTTACACCCATAATCAAGCTAATAGAATATTTAACCACATATAAACTTTAGCATTATGAATAGTAAATTATTCTTATCTGTCTTAGTGGGAGCTACTTTGGCTTTAACAAGCTGTAACAAGAAGCTCAGCGAAATCAGCGCCGAGTATTTCACTGTCAATCCATCTCCCCTTGAAGTAGTTGCCGGCAAGGTTCCTGCTACCGTGACAGGACAAATTCCGGAAAAATTCTTCGTGAAGAACGCAGAAGTAACTGTTACTCCATATCTTGTATATGGCGACCAAGAAACTGCTTCTACTCCTTACAAACTCATTGGCGAAGACGTTAACGGCAATGGACAAACCGTTTCTTACGACAACGGTGGAACTGTTACCGTACCGGTTTCTTTCGACTATGTACCTGAAATGATTAAATCAAGCCTCGTTCTTGACTTCCAAGTTCAACAAGGCAAAAAGACTTATGTATTGCCTCGCATCAAAGTTGCCGACGGCGTTATAGCTACCGCAACTCTTGCCGATGCCGGTGCCGTTGTTCCTGCAACAACTGCCGACAAGTTCCAACGCATCATCAACGAGCAATACAATGCCGAAATCAAGTTCTTGATCAACCAATCAAACGTTAGAAAGAGCGAACTTGAATCTCAACAACTTGCCGACTTCAATTCGGCTATTGCAAATGCCCAAGGCAACGACCGCATCGAAGTTGAAGAAGTGAACATCTCTTCTTACGCTTCTCCTGATGGTAAGTACGACTTCAACCAACGTTTGGCCGGAAATCGTGAAAAGAACACCAAGAAATATCTTGAAAAATCTTTCAAGGACAACGAAATCAAGGAATTTGGCGAATTGACTGCCGACTTCACCGCTGAAGACTGGGAAGGCTTCAAGGAACTCGTTTCTAAGAGCGACATCCAAGACAAGGACCTCATCCTTAATGTTCTTTCAATGTACAGCGATCCTGAACAACGTGAAAAGGAAATCAGAAACTTGTCGGAAGTATTCGAACAAATCGCCGATGAAATCCTTCCTCAATTGCGTCGTTCTCGCTTGACTGCTTCTATCAACGTTATCGGTAAGAGCGATGAAGAAATCATGCAAGCTTTCAACAGCGATCCTAAATCTTTGAATGTTGAAGAATTGCTTTACTGCGGTACTTTGACCGACGATAACAACAAGCGCATCGAAATTTACAAGGCTTGCACCGAAAACTATCCTAACGACTACCGTGGCTACAACAACTTGGGTATGTGCCAATACATCGCAGGAAACTATGACGCTGCAAAAGCCAACTTCAACAAGGCTGCAAACCTTGCTCCTGAAAGTGCTGAAACTCACATGAACCAAGGTCTTTGCGACTTGATAGATGAAAACTTCGACGCTGCAAACGAAAAATTCGGTGCTGCAGCTGGTGCTGAAGGCTTGAACGAAGCTATCGGTGTTTACTACATGGAAAAGGGTGACTACAATGCTGCTGCTAACGCATTTGGAGATGCTAAGACTAACAACGCTGCTCTTGCACAAATCCTTACTAAGGACTACAGCAAGGCTCGCAACACTCTTGCAGCTATCAACGAACCTGATGCTAACACCTACTACTTGATGGCAGTTCTTGGCGCACGCACTAACAACGAACAAATGGTTCTTTCTAACTTGCGTCAAGCTATCGACAAGGACAGCACTCTTCGCGACAAGGCTGCTAACGACCTTGAATTTGCTAAGTTCAACATCACAAGCGCCCTCTAATAGCGACACACTTCATCACATGTCCCCAGCGACATGAATGAGATAACGAATATCCGGGAGACAACAGTTTCCCGGATATTTTTATATGTTGCTGTCCGATAAAAAATTTATTTGACTTCTATTGCCATTATTGCTAACTTTGCAGCCGAAAAAAATTCTTAACATCGAGTGCTATATATAAATGGGAACTAAACGAATTGAATTTATCGACGCAATGCGTGGATTCACCATGCTGCTCGTGGTGTACACCCATATCATATTTTTTAGCTATTACAACTCAGGTTTTGATGATTTAAGTTATGGGGGGGGGTAAACTACTGAGTTTTAATGCTTTATTCGTCACATTCCGAATGCCGTTGTTTTTCTTCATCAGCGGATTCATATTATACAAGAACGATTTTGAATGGACACTGCCTGTAAGCGGAAAATTCCTGTTGAAAAAAGCCAAAGTCCAATTAATACCGACCCTGTTCTTCCTCGCAGTGTTTGTGTATATATTTGACAGGTCATTTGTAGATTCCATTTTTGATGGTACAAAAGGAGGATATTGGTTTACAATCGCATTGTTTGAATTCTTCCTGCTATATGTGCTTTTGCGCATCATATGCAACAAACTTGGATACAAAAACGGTGTCGATTGGTTGATTTTGGCAGCAGCAGTTATCATTTACTTTGTAAGACGCTGGTATCTCACATCCGGCCTGTATGAAGAGCCTATGTTTCTTCTTGTTGGAATGGAAAATCTAAGCTACTTCCTCTTCTTCGTAATAGGTACATTGGCAAGAAAACATTACGATAAAATACAGAAATTTGCCGAGAATGGATATATTGTCGCAGCATGCCTACTGTTTTCTTCGGTGTAATCATATATAAGCTCCATGAATCTCAAGAAATGAGTTCCGTGCTGTCAATATTATATTTATTAAGCCGTATAGTAGGCGTAATACTCGTTTTCATATTTTTCATGAAAAACGAGAACCTGTTCACACAAGAGACCCGACTCGGCAGGGCGCTGCAATATGTAGGCCGCCGCACACTCGACATATACCTTCTCCATTACTTTTTCCTGCCTCGCAATTTGGAGCCGATAGCCAATTTTTTCAACACCTATCAAAACCCGTCGCTGGAACTCTTTGTCTCACTCCTGCTGTCAATTATGGTAGTATACCTGTGTCTGCTCATGAGCAAAATCATCCGCTTAAGTCCTGTCTTGGCCGACTGGCTGCTCGGAGTGAAGAAAAAAGCATGACAATGCGACTTTAATGTTTTTTTCATGTACCTGCTTGCCTAATCTTGTTTAAATTGCTAATTTTGGGAAAAATATAATTGCAGGTATGACAGATATTATCCCCTTTCTCATTGTCATTGGGGTGATAGCATTCAGCTTGGTTGGCAAGGCCTTCAGCACGATTTCCAAGAAGCAAGGCCAAGCCGGACGACGCAGGGGCACGCAGCCTCCGCACAAGCCTTTTATGCCTCATACCGACACGACAAGCAGGCCTTCTGCCGAATTCCCAAAATTTCCAGACATTTCCTTTGAAGAATGGTTTCCGGGAGAACACAAGCAGGAAAGCACTATTTCCACAACCACCATCGACGACTGGTTATATGGAGAATCAAAGCATGTGAACAAGACTCCACCTCCAATCCCGACGAAAAAGAAAAAAAGCAAAAAACGGAAAGCTATGACAACAAAACCTTCAAAAGGAAATACAGCCATGCCGGAGGTAAAAAACAAACAAACCGACACGGTTTACACACAAAACGATATTTCAGCAACCAACGCAGTTGATGACATCGACTGGAAAAAGGCAATCATTGCTCACGAGATATTGAAACGCAAATTCTAAACATGGCACGAAACACACAAGCTATTGCTATGTGCATCGGCCTAAATCATAAATAACGAATTATTTTAACAAACTAAAAAGAAATTATGATATACCCTATTATCACAGCACAAGAGGCCGCCAGCTATGTACAAAACGGCTTCAACGTCGGATTTTCAGGTTTTACCGCTTGCGGTACGCCAAAAGTTGTTCCCGTTGCAATCGCCGAACGCGCAAAACAGGAACATGAAAACGGTCGTGAATTCAAAATCAACCTGTTCTCGGGAGCATCGACCAACGATAGCGTGGACGGGGAATTGTCGCGCGCCGAAGCTGTGAACATGCGTTCACCTTATCAATCTTGTCCTGACACAAGAAAAGCCATAAACGCCAACAAAATAGCTTATTTCGACTTGCACCTATCTGAAATGGCGCAAAAACTACGCTATGGCACATTTGGCGACATCGACATAGCGATAATCGAAGTGCAAAGCATCGATGACGAAGGAAATGCCGTTCTTGGCACAGGTATCGGCAACGCCCCGACGTTTGCCGCAATGGCCAAGAAAGTCATTCTTGAAGTCAATGAAGGAATCAATCCGAAAATCAGAGGTCTGCACGACATCTATGTACCTCTCGACCCTCCTTACCGTCGCGACATCCCGATTTACAAACCGAGTGACCGTGCCGGAACTGCAACTTTGCACATCGACCCGAAAAAAATCGTAGGTGTAGTAAAAACCAACATCCCCGAAGGCGGACATCCGTTCTCTCCAAGCGATGAAACCACAATGATGATTGGCGAAAACGTGTGCCGCTTCTTGCACGGTGAGTTGAAAGCAGGCCGCATTCCAAGCACATTCCTCCCATTGCAATCGGGAGTAGGCAACATCGCCAATGCCGTGCTTGCAAGCCTCGAAGCCAGCAACGACATTCCTCCGTTTGAAATGTACACCGAAGTCATCCAAGACTCAGTTCTTAAATTAATAAAATCAGGCAAATGCCGCTTTGCCAGCACATGCTCAACGACTTTCTCAACCGAAGCCCTGACCGACTTCTTCGACAACATCGACAAGCTACATGACAAAGTGCTCATGCGTCCTTCCGAAATATCAAATAATCCCGAAGTGATACGTCGTCTCGGTGTAATCTCCATGAACACTGCACTCGAAGCCGACATCTTCGGTAACATCAACTCGACACATGTCGTAGGTACAAAAATGATGAACGGAATAGGCGGCTCGGCCGACTTTACAAGAAATGCATATATTTCAATTTTCAGTTGTCCGTCGGTAGCTAAAGGCGGCCTCATCAGCGCAATCGTGCCAATGGTTTCCCACCTCGACCACAGCGAACACTCTGTCGACGTGTTGATTACCGAACAAGGCATTGCCGACTTGAGAGGCAAGTCTCCTATCCAAAAAGCTCATCTCGTAATTGAAAACTGTGCCCATCCCACCTACAAGCCTCTGTTGCGCGAATACCTCAACATGGGTAAAGGTGGGCACACTCCACACACGCTTAAAGCTGCATTTGCATTCCACCAGACATTCACAAGTGAAGGCGACATGTCAAAAACCGACTTCTCGAAATTCTGTTAAAAGCAAGCCACATAAAAAACAAGCAGGCCGTGCCACAAAAAAGCACGGCCTGTTGTTATTTCGTCAATTACATCTGTTAATACTGTGCTACTTCAATACAATACGGCAATCGTCAAGGCTCAACACCTCGGCAAGACTTTCCACGCGATAACCAAGCTGTCTCAACCGCACGCCACCTCCTTGGAACGATTTTTCGATGATGAAGCCAAATCCGACTATTCCGGCTCCAGCCTGCTTGGCAAGATCTATTATGCCATTGGCTGCATTGCCATAAGCAAGAAAATCATCAATAAACAATATCCGGTCATTTGCCGTAAGGAAATCAGCACTTATGCACACCGTATAGTCCCTGTCCTTGGTAAAAGAATGCACAGTGGATACAAGCATATTTTCCATGGTCTTGGGCTTCTTCTTTTTTACAAACACCACTGGCAGATGCATTGCCACCCCGGCCATGATGGCTGGAGCTATGCCGCTTGCTTCTATCGTTACGATTTTGTTCACTCCCGCACCTTCATAAAGCCTTGCAAACTCCTCCCCGATTTTGCACATCAAGTCGGGATCCATCTGATGATTAATGAAACTGTCAACCTTCAATATGCCTCCGGGATAACAGCGGCCATCTTCCATTATGCGCTCTTTAAGCAATTCCATAATTTGCTACTGAAATAAAAAAAACTGTTTTGATTTTTCTTTTCACATGCTTGGGAAAATTGTTCCCTGCAAAATGTAACCTTGCAAAAACAAGGTGACAGAAAAAGAAAATCAAAACAGTCTTATAAAACTGAAATTTAATTTTTCAACCTTCGGTGATAGCGTCACTCGGGCAGTTAGCTGCGCAGCTACCGCAATCGATGCACTTATCAGGGTCGATAGAATAGATGTCGCCTTCAGAAATAGCGTCAACAGGGCAAACAGTCATGCAAGTGCCACAAGCAACGCAGGCGTCAGTAATAACATGTGCCATTGTAGTTATAATTAGTTAGATTAAACAAATAACGCTACAAATGTACTGTTTTTTTCAAAATAACAATTTAAAATATGAAAAAAAATTCATATTTTTGTGCATCTGAAAAAATTTCGGGGAGCCAATAGCAACATAATCAATATCTTATTATAAGCATTAGGACAGGTTCCACATTACACACCGTCATGGAGCATTTCTTCAGCATCATTACAATTACATTCAATGCGTCGGCAGTAATCGAGCCAACTCTGAGAAGCATAAAATCACAAACGTTTCTCGATTATGAATACATAGTCGTTGACGGAGCTTCAAACGACGACACTCTTGCCAAAGTCAAAAATTCGGGAATCAAAAACATGAAAGTCATCAGCGAACCCGACAATGGCCTGTATGATGCGATGAACAAAGGTATAAAAAAGGCTACCGGCCAATACTTGATTTTCCTGAATGCCGGTGACAGTTTCGCCAATGAAAATGTCCTGACCATGTATGCCCGAGCAAGCAATGATGGCACTGCCGACATTATATACGGACAAACATGTCTTGTCGACATGTCAAGAAATATAACAGGAATGAGGCATTTGTCAGCACCGCATGAATTGTCGGTCGACAGTTTCAAGCATGGAATGCTCGTTTGCCATCAGGCATTTGTCGTCAAGCGTGCCATTGCTCCGCTTTACGATACCGCATACCGATTTTCGGCCGACTACGACTGGTGCATCAAGTGTTTGAAAAAAAGTTCGTCAAATGCCTATGTCGGCGACAATCCTGTAATATGTTATCTCACCGACGGCCTCACCGATAAAAATCACAAAGCTTCATTAAAAGAACGTTTCAAAATCATGTGCCTATACTATGGCACCATACCCACCATCTTGCGCCACCTGTCATTCATTCCTCGATATTTGAAAGAAAAACGACGCAAGCGATGCTCTGCCAAGTGACAATATCGACATCTTGCTGTCATTACATTACTAATTTGCATAACAAAAAATTCCTGCCCGATAATTATGGACATCGATTCACAACAACTCACTATATACTTCGACGATTGCATAGGCTCTTTGTCCAATGTAACAAGCATACTGTCTAATCACGCAATCAACATTTTAGCCATGACGGCACGCGGAGACAACAAAAACGGATTCGCGCACATCGTTGTAGACAAGACTGCTTTGGCATGCAACATACTGAAAAACCACGGATACCACGTCGACATCGAGGATGTGATATGTTTGAAAGTTTGTAACGTGGCTGGAGCTTTGAACAAGTCATTGAAGATGCTCGCACAACACGACATTGACATTGAATACATATATGCCTTTGCTGCCGATGCCGGCACGGGCACAGCCGTCATCAAATGCAACGAGTGCAATCAAGCCAAGATTGTACTGACAGCACATTGCAAAGAACTGATGCTCCAATAAAAAACAATAAACTCATGTCTCAAAATAACCAAAATGAAACCTCTCTCGAAAAAGAAACTCGCAAAACATTTGCCGCCGACACGTTCTCGCAAGAAACAATCGGAGCCAAAATTGAATCCATGCGCCCGGGATATTGCCTCGCATCGATGCAGGCTGATGAACATCATCTAAATGCTTGCGGAGTGCTTCACGGCGGAGCATTGTTCACGCTGGCCGACTTCGCCTCGGCAGTTGTCGCCAACATGGACGGACAAACGGCTCTATCGGTAAAAGTAAATGTTGAATACATCAAAGCCGGCAACAAAGGACTGCTCACTGCCGAATCCCATGAAACCGCTCGTAAAGGCCGATTGATACTTGTCGACACTGCCATACGCGACTCCAACGGCACTTTGCTGGCCTCGGTCAAATCCACTTTTTGCATCTTGAAAAGCGACAATCCCATTTCTGCACATTAAATACAATCTCAATAAAAAACAAACTTTAATATTTTGTCGTAAAAGAATAGTTAACTACCTTTGGATAAGATATTTTAAGCTCAAAACACAGGAATCATGAAATATTACATTATACTGAACGGCCGCCAAGCCGGTCCATTTGAAGAAAACCAACTTTTGTCGATGGGTGTGACGCGTTCAACAATGGTTTGGCGCGAAGGAATGCAAAACTGGCAAGAAGCCGGACAACTTGCCGAACTTGCCTACCTGTTCAACAACAATAATGGTAACAGCAACGGAAATTTTCAAGGAGGACAAACCCAACAGCCACCAAGATGGGACCAATATCAAGGCAACTATTCCCCTTATAATTCAAACATTCCGCCAATGCCAAAGACATGGCTCGTGGAATCGATTCTTGCCACATTGTTCTGCTGCCTTCCTTTCGGTATAGTAGGCATAGTATATGCTTCAAAAGTAAGCACCAGCTATCTGATGGGGAATTACGCCCTCGCGCAAAAGCAATCGGACGATGCCAAGAAATGGACCTTGATAAGTGTCTTGGCAGGTCTTGCTTCAATCATAATCAGCATAATTTACTACGCAATAGTTTATTCCTCGGCACTCATGCTCGGATTTTAACACGCAAGCATCACATACATGCGTTGCCCGATGTGAGAAGTTGTCTTCTGATACAACCTCCATGTTTTGCATCGCGGTTCTAAAGGGACCTGCGACAGCAAATATATGTTCATTTTTGTACATCCTTCTCGTCTTTCACTGTATTTTTGCGTAAATTTGCACCATCATTTGAACAAAACAAGCTGACAGCTTAACACAAACATCGTATGCAAGACAATAAAAACGCCGACAATAAAAAACTTTACATAGAGACTTACGGATGCCAAATGAACGTTGCCGACAGCGAAGTAGTGGCTTCGGTAATGAAAATGGCCGGTTACGACCTCACCGAGAATCTCGAAGAAAGCGATGCCGTTTTCCTCAACACTTGTTCAATACGCGACAATGCCGAACAAAAAATATTTTCACGCCTGCAACAACTCAATGCAATAAAGAAAAAACATGGAGGCCGGTTCATAATCG
The DNA here is from genome assembly GCA_944321705.1 of uncultured Muribaculaceae bacterium. Taxonomy (GTDB): domain Bacteria; phylum Bacteroidota; class Bacteroidia; order Bacteroidales; family Muribaculaceae; genus Avimuribaculum. The sequence goes on from CALUMG010000003.1 coordinate 176,099, forward strand.
GTGTATTGGGGTGCATGGCCGAACGCGTAAAGGAAAAACTCATCGACGAACATGGCGTGAACCTTGTCGCAGGCCCCGATTCATATCTTGACCTGCCCAATCTCATAGCGGCAGCCGAAAACGGTGAAAAAGCCATAAACATCGACCTGTCGACAGTCGAGACCTATCGCGACATAATTCCGTCAAGAATAGGCCACAGCCGCATAAGCGGATACATCAGCATCATGCGTGGTTGCAACAACTTCTGTTCTTATTGCATTGTCCCTTATACCCGTGGACGTGAACGCAGCCGCGAGCCGGAAAGCATCCTCAACGAACTGCAAGACTTGCAACAACGCGGATTCAAGGAAGTTACATTGCTCGGTCAAAATGTGAACTCTTATAAATTCACCGACACCGCCACAGGCCAAACCATCGATTTCGCTCGATTGCTGTCGATGGTAGCCGAAGCTGCTCCATCGATGCGAATCAGGTTCACGACTTCCCATCCAAAGGACATGAGTGATGAAATAATCATGGCCATTGCCGCACACAAAAACATTTGCAACCATATCCACCTGCCTGTGCAATCGGGTAGCAACTCGGTGTTAAAAGCTATGAATCGCAAATACACTCGCGAATGGTATCTCGACCGAATTGCCGCAATTCGCCGCATCATTCCCGACTGCGGAATATCGACCGACATGTTCACAGGTTTCCACGGAGAGACTGAAGAGGATTTCGCCCAAACTCTCGACTTGATGAAAGAAGTAGGTTTTGACTCAGCCTTTATGTTCAAATATTCGGAACGTCCCGGAACATTCGCCTCAAAAAATCTGCCCGACAATGTCCCCGAAGAAGTAAAAATCGAACGCCTCAACAGGATGATAAGCCTTGAAAACGAATTGTCACTGGCAAGCAACCGCCGCGACATAGGCAAAGAATTTGAAATTCTCGTGGAAGGCTATTCAAAACGCTCAAGGGCAGACATGTTCGGACGCACCCAACAGAACAAAGTTGTAGTATTTCCCGCTACAAACACCAAATCGGGCGATTTCGTTACCGTCAAGGTAACCGACTGTTCTTCTGCAACATTGATGGGCACTCTCGTATGAACCGTCTTGGCCAATTGCAATAAACAAAAGTATATTCTTCCGGCTTAAAACACACGACTTATGGAACTCGCAAGCCAACAACCTAAAGAGCATCTGTGGAACAAGAATTTCGTCAGAATATGCATCGGGAATTTCATGCTATTCTTTTCGTTCTACCTCATCATGCCTCTATTGCCGCTGTATTTACACGATACGTTTCATGCAAGTGAACAAATCATAGGAATTGTCTTGTCGGGATACACAGTCACCACATTGCTCATAAGGCCGTTCGGAGGTTTTATGGTCGACACTTTTCCTCGCAAAAAGGTATTGATGATATGTTATTTCACATTCTTCATCTTTTTTGCCGGATATTTCCTTGCTTGGACAGTGCTGCTCTTTGCCATAATCCGCACTTTGCACGGGTTCTCGTTCGGCTCGACCACAGTCGCCAACAGCACAGTCGCCATCGACGTGCTTTACCCGAGCCGACGTGCCGAAGGTATCGGATACTATGGCCTCAGCAACAACCTTGCAATGGCTATTGGGCCGACAGTTGCGGTGTACCTATATAACATAGTTCCCGATTTCAACTACATGTTTGCATTGTCGCTGCTCACATCCGGAATCGGATTCTTCATCGTCACGACGGTAAAAACTCGCCAACGTGAAGCAGTAAAAGACAAGCAGCCGATGTCGCTCGACCGATTTTTCCTCATAAAAGGATGGCGTGAAGGACTTGTGATGATTTGCCTGTCATTCTGCTACGGGGTGCTGTCTACCTACCTTGCCATATACGGACAAAAAGAATTGGGAATAACCAGCGGCACTGGCACATTCTTCATGCTCATGGCGATAGGCCTAATCATGTCGCGCCTAATAGGCAGCCGCTCGCTGCGCAAAGGCAAAATAACGCAAAACGTATCCATGGGCATGACAATTGCTCTTGCCGGATATATTTTGTTTGCCATCGTCCGTGATCCGATAGCTTATTACTCGGCAGCCTTCATCATTGGCCTTGGAAACGGACACCTGTTCCCGGCCTACCAGACCATGTTCATAAATCTGGCTCCTAATTCCCAACGAGGGACAGCCAATTCAACCTACCTCACATCATGGGATGCCGGATTAGGCATAGGCGTGTTTGCCGGAGGTTGGCTGGTTGAGCAATTCGGATATCAGCACGCATTTGAAATAGCTGCCGCAATCAACGCAATCGGGGTGGCATATTTCTTCCTGAAAGTACGGCAATCCTACAACGCAAACAAATTGCGCTGACAAACTGTAATTTTGTGAAAAATTTCTGTAATTTGTGTCATATCATTGCATTTTCTACGTTATAACTTTGTAATGCATTGATACATTATTTTTTCATATCTTTGCATAAACACCTTTCCGTGCACAGTGTGTGCACATGGACGCGCCAACGTGGCCTAACTACTTATAGTATTACATTTGCAAAAATCACAAAATCATCACGCCAATGTTACGAAAAATAAGAGTAACTCTCGCCATCGTGTTTTTTGCGGCGATAACGTTACTGTTTCTTGACTTCACCGGCACAATTCACGCATGGCTCGGATGGATGGCAAAAATCCAATTCCTGCCGGCAATCTTTGCGCTTCACGCATGGCTCGGATGGATGGCAAAAATCCAATTCCTGCCGGCAATCTTTGCGCTTAACACGGTTGTAATAATTGCACTCATCGCAATCACGCTAATTTTCGGCCGAATATATTGTTCTGTAATTTGTCCGTTAGGAGTTTTTCAAGATATCGTGTCTTGGATAAGTTCAAAACGCAAAAAAAAGAAAGCCCGATTCTCCTATTCTCCGGCAAAATCATGGCTGCGCTATTCAATTCTTGCGATTTTCATCATAGCATTCATCGCCGGCATCCATTCACTCGTTGCGCTACTCGCGCCCTACAGTTCTTACGGACGCATCGTTTCCAATCTGTTTGCCCCGATATGGCAATGGGGAAACAACGTCCTTGCATCAGTAGCCGAACACTACGACAGCTATGCTTTCTACCGCACCGACGTGTGGCTTAAAAGCCTGTCCACATTCATAATAGCTGCACTTACATTCTGCATAGTCATCGTCCTTGCATGGAAAAACGGACGTACTTATTGCAACACCGTATGCCCGGTCGGCACCGTGCTCGGTTTCTTGTCAAAATACGCATTACTGAAACCTGTAATCGACACCGATAAGTGCAAAGGGTGCAGTCTTTGTTCAAGGAAATGCAAGGCTTCATGCATAGATTACAAAAACCATACTATAGATTATAGCCGTTGCGTCGACTGCATGGACTGCATCGACAACTGTGAATTCGACGCAATACATTATGGACTAAGGAAGAAAAACAATCACGTCATTGAAAATGACGATACTAAAGGGAAAAAGAAAAACCCGGCTTCGCGCCGCACTTTTATTACGCTCTCCGCGCTCATGGCTGCCGAAACAGTACTAAAAGCTCAAGAAAAGAAGGTTGATGGCGGACTTGCCATAATAGAAGACAAAAAAATCCCCAACCGCGCTACTGCAATCGTGCCCCCGGGAGCAATCAGTCATAGCAATTTCGCCACTCACTGCACTGCATGCCAATTGTGCGTGTCGGTCTGCCCTAACGGTGTATTACGCCCATCGACCGACATAACCCGGCTGATGCAGCCCGAAATGTCGTATGAACGCGGATACTGCCGTCCCGAATGCACCAAGTGTTCGGAAGTATGCCCGACAGGCGCCATTAACTTAATTGACATTGCCGAGAAATCGGCAATACATATAGGACACGCTGTGTGGGTAAAGGAAAACTGCGTGCCGCTCACCGACGGTGTGGAATGCGGCAACTGCGCACGCCACTGCCCCACCGGTGCGATACAAATGGTGAATTCCGACCCTGCCGACCCCGAATCACCAAAAATCCCGGTCGTGAACATCGAACGTTGTATAGGATGCGGCGCATGCGAGAATCTGTGTCCGGCACGTCCGTTCAGCGCAATCTATGTCGAAGGACACGAAGTTCACCGCACTGTTTGACATTAAAAAACTGACAATCATGGACAACAATATAATTGACAACAATAACAAGAATGAAATTTCACGAAGGAATTTCATCAAAATAGTAGGGATAAGCGCGGCAACTGTCACTGCAGCCACTTTGCCTGGATGCAAAAGCGATGCTGAAAAGAATGTAACCGCAAATTCTTCACAACAACCAGGGCAAATGACCTATCGCACCAATCCAAGAACAGGTGACAAGGTTTCCATCCTCGGCTATGGATGTATGAGGTGGCCAACGTTGCCATCACCGGCAGGCGACGGTAATGTAATCGACCAAAACACCGTCAACCGCCTCATCGACTACGCTCTTGAACATGGCGTGAACTATTTCGACACGTCGCCTGTGTATGTGCAAGGCTGGTCAGAAAAATCCACCGGCATTGCCTTGAAACGCCATCCTCGCGACAAGTTCTTCATTGCCACTAAATTATCAAACTTCTCCAATTACACACGCGAAAACTCAATAGCGATGTACCGGCAGTCGTTCACCGATTTGCAAGTCGACTACATCGACTACTACCTGCTCCACTCCATCGGCAACGGCGGCATCGACATGTTCCGGGCAAGATACATCGATAACGGAATGATTGATTTCCTTATGGCCGAACGTGAAGCAGGTCGCATACGCAACCTTGGCTTCTCCTTCCACGGCACCAAAGAAGTATTTGACGAGGTTCTTGCAATGCACGACAAAGTTCATTGGGACTTCGTGCAGATTCAATTGAACTATGTCGATTGGAAGCATGCTTCGGGCAATAATGTCAATGCCGACTATCTTTATGGCGAACTGGTGAAGCGCAACATCCCTGCAGTGATAATGGAACCGCTGCTCGGAGGCCGCCTGTCAAACGTCCCCGACCACATTGCTGCACGATTGCTGCAACGCAACCCGACGTCGAGCGTGGCATCTTGGGCATTCCGTTTTGCCGGAACGCCAAAAGATGTACTTACCGTATTGAGCGGCATGACTTACATGGAACACCTGCAAGACAACTTGCGCACATATTCTCCACTGGTCGAACTTTCCGATGAGGAAACGCAATTCCTCTATGACACGGCCGAATTGATGATGCAGTACCCTACAATCCCATGCAACGACTGTAAATATTGCATGCCGTGCCCTTATGGCATCGACATCCCGGCAATCTTGTTGCATTACAACAAATGCGTCAACGAAGGCAACATTCCTGCATCGTCGCAAGACGAGAACTATCAGCGCGCACGCCGTGCCTACTTGATTGGATATGACCGCAGCGTCCCGAAGCTGAGACAGGCAAGCCACTGCATAGGATGTGGGCAATGCGTAATCCACTGCCCACAAAGCATCGACATCCCTCACGAGCTGCACCGCATCGACCAATTCGTCGAAAAATTAAAACAAGGCACGCTATAATTGAGTATTAAGAAGATTTTTAGATAAAGCTGAATCCTACTTTTACTGCATTTTAGGATTCAGTTTTATTTTTATGTGATAAATCGCTCCTTCCAAGCATCTGCCACATTAGCAGTGCTGTCATACTTCAATCTTTGCCAATCGCTGAAATTCAAAACAAAAGTTAATTTTACTCTCATCCGAATAGCAAAATATTAAATAATGCAAACAGATTGCATTTTCCTGCCGACAAACTATGTTTTACAACATATAATTTCTATCTTTGCACCAGTTATTCATGGTATTAGTTTTAAGGCAAAACTAAAATGGATGTCGTGATGACAATCATTTTGATGTTTTTAGGTTTATGTTATTAGAAGGTTAATTAGGTAAAGCGATCCCAGGCAGTGATGTCGGGGATTAATTTTTTATATACCCAACCACTCTTATCCCTAAAGAGTGTACACACGAGGAGCACAACAAATTGAACTGTTCAACCATTTAATTTATCGGCATAATGAGCACAATTACAAAAGAACAATATGAATTTGCCCAATCAAGAATCGAAGAACTTCTTCCGTTGGTAGATGACAATACTCCTGTAAACGACAAGAACGCCGTAGAGCTTTCCATGATGTCAGATATTGTGATAGCCTATGAAAAAGAACATTATCCCATTGAAAAGCCTACAGTGGCCGAGCTAATAGAACTATCCTTGGAAGAAAAGGGAATGACGCAAAAGCAGTTGGCTAAAGAAATCGGAGTAAGCGCATCTCGAGTAAACGATTACATCAACGGGCGTTCTGAACCGACCTTGAAGGTTGCGAGAAGCCTTTGCCGCATATTGGGAATACGTCCGGCTGCCATGCTCGGACTCTGACCGAATTATCATAAAACTTTTTTTAAGCGCGACCACACAAGGCTTCGCGCTTCTTTTTTTGCTGAAAACGCATCTCACCCAAATCCCAAGATCCAACTTCCCCAACAGGACAGCACTGGCAGCAACAATGCCCAAACCATTGAAAATCAATACATTGCATTCTCATACATGCACAAAAAAGAGGACACATTCACATGTATCCTCTATCGTGTGGGTGTTGACGGATTCGAACCGCCGACCCTCTGCTTGTAAGGCAGATGCTCTGAACCAGCTGAGCTAAACACCCTCGTTGTTCATTTCGCAACCGCTTTGTTTCTCAATTGCGATGCAAAGGTAAGGACATTTTTTTGAATGTGCAAAATATTTCGCGTATTTTTTTGAGAAAATTTATTTTCTCATCTTTTTTCACTAATTTTGCAAAGGTAAATTTAGATAGAAACCCGTTAATATGGCGGCATTTAGATTCCGCACGCGACTGGGAACATATTTTTTCATTTTATCGGTACAAAAATTTTAATTTTATGAATCTTTCGCCACTAACTGCAATATCGCCCATCGACGGCAGGTATCGCTCAAAGACAGAGAGCTTGGATCTTTACTTTTCCGAATTCGCACTCATACGCTATCGCGTAAAAGTGGAAATAGAATATTTCATAGCATTATGCGAAATTCCATTGCCGCAATTGAGCGACATCGACCATAAGGTGTTCACCCAATTAAGGGACATATATCTTAACTTCTCGATAAACGACGCACAACGGATAAAGGATATCGAAAGCATAACCAACCACGACGTAAAAGCCGTGGAATATTTCTTGAAAGAGCAATTTGACACGCTCGGCTTGTCGGCCCACAAGGAATTCATCCACTTCGGGCTCACGTCGCAAGACATCAACAACACCTCAGTGCCGATGTCGATAAAAGACGCGCTCCACGACGTGTACATGCCACTCGTGAACCAAATCGCCGACCTGCTCGACTCTTATGCCGAACAATGGAAAGATGTGCCGATGCTGGCCAAGACCCATGGGCAACCGGCCTCCCCGACTCGTCTCGGAAAGGAAATCAAAGTGTTCTCATATCGCTTGCGCAACCAGCTCGCAATGCTCGAAGCAACTCCGATTTCAGGAAAATTTGGTGGAGCAACAGGAAATTTCAACGCACACCTCGCAGCATTCCCGCAATACGACTGGAGGCAATTCGCAAACGATTTTTTGAAAAACAAGCTCGGCATAGAACGAGAACAATGGACTACGCAAATATCAAATTATGACAATCTCGGAGCCTTGTTTGACGCTCTCAAGCGCATCAACACAATCTTGATAGACCTTGACCGCGACTTCTGGCAATACATCTCGATGAACTACTTCAAGCAGAAAATCAAAGCCGGAGAAGTAGGTTCATCGGCAATGCCACATAAAGTCAACCCAATCGACTTCGAGAACTCGGAAGGCAACCTCGGCATTGCAAATGCAATTTTCATGCACTTGTCGACCAAGCTGCCGGTTTCGAGATTGCAACGCGACCTTACCGACTCGACCGTGTTGCGCAACATTGGCGTTCCATTGGGGCACACAGTGATAGCAATGCACAGCACACTCAAAGGCCTCAACAAGCTGATATTGAACCAAGATGCAATAAACAGCGATCTTGACAACATGTGGAATGTGGTGGCCGAAGCAATCCAAACCATCCTACGTCGCGAGGGATATGAGAAACCTTATGAAACACTCAAGGCTCTGACTCGCACCAACAGTGTCGTCAATGCCGAAAGTATCTCGGAATTCATCGACACGCTCAATGTTTCGGATGAAGTAAAAACAGAGTTGAAGAAATTCTCTCCTCATACTTACACGGGATATTAAAAAACACTGAATAAACAACTTGGGCGGACCACCGTCAATGTCCGCCCGGTTGTTAACAATTAGGAAAATTTAAGGCCAATTTTCACACTGCCAAGTTTGCATTATTTTGGCTTTTAAGTATCTTTGCATTATTCAAGAACTTAAACTCATTTCATATTCATTAATAACCTTATAGCTAAACAAATAGCCGAGAGGCTGGTTTTTTATTTATCATTATGGAAGAAAACGTAGAAAAAAAAGCAAGAAGACCGCGTATTGGCGAAAGCAAAAGTGAAATCGTTGATACCAATGAAGGCCGCTACGAGCGAATAGAATACAATGCCGAAAATCGTGGCGATTCTTCTTCGAGTGGAGACTATGCATCGGGATACAACAATCAACGTGAATACGGAGACCAACGCGGCTACAATCAACGTGGAGGGTACGCCCCTCGAGGGAATTACGGGAACAACCGTTACAACAATTATGAAAACGCCGAAGGACAACAAGAAGGCGGCGAAAATGCAGGTTACCAGCAACGCGGGTACAACAACCAGCGTGGCGGGTACAACCAACGCGGAAACAACGGTGGATATAACAACCAGCGTGGTGGGTACAACAACCAGCGCGGCGGTTATAATCAACGCGGAAACAATGGTGGATATAACAACCAACGTGGAGGATACAACAACCAACGCGGCAACAACGGTGGATATAACAACCAGCGTGGCGGGTACAACCAACGTGGCAACAACGGTGGATACAATAACCAACGTGGCGGCTATAACCAACATGGCAACAATGGAGGGTACAACAATCAACGTGGAGGGTACAACCAACGCGGTGGTTACAATAATGGTGGAAACCGCAACAACAATCGCCCCAACGGTGGTAAACCACAACAAATGCGCTTCACGCCGAGGCCGAAACGCATCGAATATGTTTTGCCCGAAGTTGATCCTAACGAACCGATACGTTTGAACAAATTCATGGCAAACGCAGGTGTTTGCTCGCGTCGTGAAGCCGATGAATTGATTCAAAAGGGCGAAGTAAAAGTAAACGGAACTCCGGTTACCGAACTCGGAACAAAAATCACTCGCAACGATGTCGTTGAATACGATGGAAAAGTCGTTACGCTCGAAAGTAAGTGCTACATATTGCTCAACAAGCCGAAGGATTGCGTTACAACAAGCGATGATCCTAACGGTCGCACAACTGTCATGGACTTGATAAAGGGTGCTTGCACCGAACGTGTTTATCCTGTAGGACGTCTCGACCGCAACACCACAGGTGTACTGCTGTTGACAAACGATGGAGACCTTGCTTCAAAACTTACACATCCTAAATATGTAAAGAAGAAAATATATCAAGTGTGGACCGACAAGCCTATCTCGGAAGACGACATGCAACACATTGCCGATGGAGTCGAACTTGACGACGGCCCGATTCATGCCGACGCAATAAGCTATGTCTCTCCTACCGACAAGAAACAAGCCGGTATAGAAATCCACTCGGGACGCAACCGTGTGGTACGCCGCATATTCGAATCGCTCGGCTACCATGTGGTAAAACTCGACCGCGTGTACTTTGCAGGATTGACTAAAAAGAACCTTGCTCGCGGAAAATGGCGCTACTTGACACAAGAAGAAGTAAACTTCTTGAAACAAGGTTCATTCGAATAAACAATAATAGAATAAAAAATGAATAGTCGCGATTATTGTGTTACACTTATAGACGGGCATCCCCTTTAATGGGATTGACGTGGACGGTGTAACACAATAACGTCGTTTTTACAACAACCATAAAACCAACATCATGTCAATAAAAAGAACTAAGATTGTCGATATCTTCGATTCGTCGCTCATTGGGCAGACGGTGTGCGTAAAAGGATGGGTAAGAACCCGTCGTGGCAACAAGAACGTGCAATTTGTGGCACTCAACGACGGTTCGACAATCAAGAACATACAAATCGTCATAGACCTTGCCAAGTTTACCGAAGACGAGCTGAAACCAATTACCACCGGAGCAAGCCTTCATGTGGAAGGGCTTCTCGTAGAATCGCAAGGCAAGGGACAGTCGTGTGAAATTCAGGCCGACTTGATTGAAATCTACGGAACTGCCGACCCCGAAGCATATCCGTTGCAAAAGAAAGGCCACACGCTCGAATTCTTGCGTGAAAAGGCACACTTGCGCCTACGCACCAACACATTCGGAGCAGTATTCCGCATCAGGCACAACCTCGCTTTCGCGATACACAAGTTCTTTAACGAACATGGTTTCTTCTACCTCAACACGCCGCTCATCACTGCCAGCGACTGCGAGGGCGCAGGTGCAATGTTCCAAGTTACCACGCTCGACCTCAACAACCTGCCTCGTACCGAAGATGGCAACATCGATTACTCACAAGATTTCTTCGGCAAGCAGACGAGTTTGACTGTCTCTGGACAGCTTGAAGGGGAACTCGGGGCAACCGCCCTCGGGGCTATATACACTTTCGGTCCGACTTTCCGTGCCGAGAACTCCAACACCCCGCGTCACCTCGCCGAGTTCTGGATGATTGAGCCTGAAGTCGCTTTCAACGACATCAACGACAATATGGACCTTGCCGAAGAGTTCATCAAATACTGCATCGGCTACGCGCTCGAGCATTCAAGGGAAGACATCGAGTTCCTCGCACAAATGTACGACAAGGAACTTATCAGCCGTCTTGAATTTGTCTTGCATAACGACTTCGTGCGTCTGTCATACTCCGAAGGCATCAAGATTCTCGAAGCATCGGGCAAGAAGTTCGAGTTCCCGGTATCATGGGGAATCGACTTGCAAAGCGAGCATGAACGCTACCTTGTAGAGGAACACTTCAAGAAGCCTGTAATCCTTACCGACTACCCGAAGGAAATCAAGGCATTCTACATGAAGATGAACGACGACGGCAAGACCGTAAGGGCAATGGACGTGCTATTCCCGAAGATTGGCGAAATAATAGGCGGCTCGGAACGTGAAGAAAACTACGACAAGCTGCTCGCACGCATCGAGGAACTCCACATCCCGATGAAGGACATGTGGTGGTATCTCGACACTCGCCGTTTCGGCACAGTGCCTCACTCGGGCTTCGGACTCGGATTCGAGCGTCTCATCCTGTTCGTGACAGGAATGACAAACATCCGCGACGTCATCCCCTTCCCACGCACCCCAAACAACGCCGAATTTTAAAACTTAAAATAGCAAACACAATAAAACGAGAGAGCCGCACTCACACTGGGATGCGGCTCTCTCTTATATTTTATCAAATTTCTTACGTCAATATCAATACAAATGCTCATATTGCTCGGCTATGTGCTTCCATGTGTAGTGCTGCCGCGCATATTCGCGCAACGGCTCGCCACTCTTAAAGTCAGGCAAAGAAAGGAGCTCCACCAATTCATCTCTACTGGGAAAATAATAAGCCTCGTTATTGGTAGTTTCGCGATTATACACGACATCAAATGCCAGTATAGGCTTCCCAAAGAACATTGCTTCCACAAGTGACGGATTTGTACCTCCTGCGCTGTGCCCGTGAATGTAGCAACGGCACCTGCTGCGCAACGCATAAAGCGTATCGAGATCGTACACTGCGTCAACGCAATGAATATTTTCATGTTTGCCATACTCTGCCTTCAACGTGCGCCCATACTCGCTCCTCTCCCAATTGCCAATGAATACCAGATTCCTGCCACTACGGGCAAAAGCCTCAAGAATCATGCGACTATTGTTTTCAGGCTCAATACGGCACACCGTGATTGCATAGTCGTTATCCTTTACTCCATAGCGTTGAAGCACTTCCAACTGCGTTTCCATCGGGACATCGCGCCAGACATGGTCTCCACCGTATGCAATCAATTCAGCCATGCGATGATATGTCTCCCACACATAGTCCTGTATCCCTTTGTTGTCGGCAATCACCACATCGGCCAGCCGCACTGCCATAGCCTCGCTCTTACGCAGCACCCACCGAGCCATCTTGCCCCATTTAGCACGACGATGTTCAAGTCCGTCGATGTTCACTATCAACTTCTTGCGGCACAACAGCCTGAAAATCGGAAGGAACAGGCATCCCGACACCCCGAGAACCACGATGGCATCATATCCGCATATCGACCGCATCAATCCCACCATGTCGTATGGGATGCTTTGAACACCATTTGCATGCAACGGGATATGCTTCAACGTCGCGTCTTTATATTCGGCAAGCCGTTTGGCATAGTCCTTCCTGCTGCAAAAAACGGTATAATGGACATCACGAGGACAGTTGTCGCCTATGATATTCTCCACAAGCGACTCAAAACCGCCATACTTCGCAGGCACACCCTGTATGCCCACGATAGCAATCTTTTTCATAAAAAATTATCTGGAATATTTGTTGTAGATTCTGTAAAGAAATATGTTCTTCAGGTATCAGGTTGTGAATAATACTTGCCTTTTATTGCAAGATTTCCAATATATTGTCAATCATGCTTGTCTCGTCATATTTTTTTGACATCAACAAAGCATTCTCTGATAATTTCAAGTATAATGATTTATCCTTAAATATGTTATCTATCCTTTCAACGATGCGGTCAATATTATGCACATCAATTTTATAACCGTTCACGCCGTCGTCCACCAGCTCGGCAATGCCACCCACCGTAGGAACAATCACCGGCAACCCGGCCGACATCGCCTCAAGAGCCGTCAAGCCGAATGTCTCAATCGCCTTTCGTGGATCGGTGAGATTCACTGCAATTGAAGATTCGTTATAGAACTGATAAACCCTCTCTTGGCGCGGATATATTGTTAAATTAACCGATTTGGAAGAGGTATTTTTCAGATACTCATCTATGTGTTCCTGCGTGTCGTTTATCACAAGCACGAACTTATATTGCGGCAGCCGACCGGCAAGCTCGATGAATTCACGAGTCCCCTTGTACTCTTTCAACGACGACAGCATCAGCACCGTTTTCCGCTCAAAGGCTGTCTCCGCGTCGGGATGCAGTTTCGCAACAAAATCGCGTGGCACAGCGTTAGGGATAACCGTCACACCACGCTTGCGCTTCAAGAATGAAGCCTGATAGGCCGACACGCAAATGATTCGGTCGGCAACGCGCTGCATTGCCCATGCCAAAATCTTGTAAAACCACCCCTTGGCAAAAGCATTTTCATGATAGTGATATACGACCTTCTTACCCATAAACCATCCTGCAAGAGCAGGACCGACAGGCAGCAAAGTGTTGATGTAAAACACACAGTCGCGGCAAAACATGTAACGGAGAGCGAACAGGAATGTATAAACCTGCACCGCCACATAACGCGCCATCGTCACCAACGGATTATTGGAGAACGCATAACGGTAAGTGTGAAACCGCACGTTTGTATTCCCTACAAGCCCGTCCAGCACGCCACCGCGCGATGTCACCAAGTCAACTTTAGCCCCTTCTCCAAAAGCCCATTCAACACCATCTGCAGCACCTTCGGACTGCCGCTGTAATCATTAAACAAATGGAAACAAACAACCCTCCCCATCTTTTTCACCTTTCCTTTATAACCTTAGCCGGAACGCGGAATTATGTTTCTCTATCGCCTTAACATACAACTCATTCCAAAACTTCTCTCGCTCGTCCCAAGTGTAACGCTTGGCACATTCCAAGACACCGTGAGCCAGTTGTCGGAATCGTTCAGGATGTTCCAACAATTCATCTATGTTTCGGGCTATGCCGGCAACACAATCCTCATATTGTTTCTCTATCGGCACACGGATTCCGCAACGGTCGCAGATAGTATCGTGCATTCCGCAATGGTCGAAACTCATAGTCGGCACACCGTAAGACATTGCCTCCCATATAGTCGTTGGGTTGCCCTCACTTACGCTCGTAATCACATGTAGATGTGCCGAATTAAACACCTTGACGGCTTCTGCCCGTGGTAACTGCCCATGCCATGTAATCAATCCGTCTAATCCATGCTCGCACGCAAACTTTTGCAAGCTGTCGCGTAATGGCCCGTCTCCTACAATATCCACATGCAGCATATCTCGTTTTGTCACCAGTGTCAAAGCTTCGAGCAAAGTTCCCACCGATTTATTTGCATCTAATCTGCCTATTATAATAATGTTGTATTTGCTCGAATTGTCAAACTTGCTTTCATCAAGTAATATTTTTCCTGTTATGCAATTCTCGGGGATACAGATGCTGTCTTTATGATGCACTCCTTTGAATTTATGTTGGTTCTCCGATGTCGCTGTCAGCAGCACGTCAGTAGCTTTCAATGCCTTTTTCAAGCGTCGTTTTGTGTAAAATTGGATAGTATTGGCCACACTGCGAAATGCCAATTTTATACACCCCATCAATGGCATGTGCTTCATCAATTGCCGAGGAGCATTGTTCGCCCCTCCTACTGGTCCCCACACATAAGGCAACCCCAATTTCCACAAATACCCCGGCTCTCGATACCCTATCATCCCGACATAATGAACCAAATCAAACTTCTCATGCTTCAACAGCTCTTTAGCCACACCATACGCCTGCTTGTGCCACGCTTGATAGGCGTAATAAAAAGTATATACGAGAAGATTATGTCTGTTAGGCCAATTCAACAAATTTGCCAACGTACTCGGCTTAACAGAAATAAATCGCACATTTCCAATAGGGTGCTCTTCTATATATTTATTCATGGTATCAGTTTCCCCAATATGATCATCCGACGTGCCATATAAAACAGTCAAATTATTTTCTTTTGACATGTGCGTCACATAATTCCACGCCACTGCATATTCCGATCCTCGATACGGCGAAATTGCGTAAGCCATCACCAGTATTTTTCTACGCTGCTTATCCATTTTTCAAAATAATCTTATAAGCCCTCACCTTTTCGACGAAGCTCCAATTAGTGGTAAAGAACAACGTAAGCCGTATGATGCTCAATGTCATCTTAAACATGAAATACGTCATGCCTTTATAATGCTTGCGCAAATAATAGTTATAGCTCTTCTGAGCCATCATGAAACGATTGAATGTCAACCTATTACCCCCAAAGCTACCACCTTCAAGGTGCACGATGAGAGGAGCATCGATGATGCGTCGCAAATAGCCTTTTTGCGCCATGCGATATTGCAAATCAGTTTCTTCATAATACATGAAGATATTCGGGTCGAATCCACCAAATTCATCATACACATCTTTGCTAATGAACATGTCAGCCCCTGTTATGTAATCCACATCCGCGACACCGGCGTGTTTATCTTGCATTCGCACTACTTTGCACTTGTCAAGCAGATATTTTATTTCACTTCTCGGACTGGGAAACTCTCCACAGGAGTTATTTAAATTCCCATCCTTGTCAAGCAGCCAGCTCCCAAGCACGCCGATATGCTCGCCGACATGGCTTTCAGCATAATCATAGAACTCCTTTATGGCATTGTTGAGCAGCAACGTGTCAGAATTAAGCAAAAACACATACTTCCCTTTTGCCCAACAGGCTCCAAGATTATTTGCCCGACCGAAACCCAAATTGCTACCGGCATTCACCCAAACGACTTCAGGAAACTGCCCCTTTACATATGACTCCGAACCGTCACTTGAAGCATTGTCCACCACAATGACTTCAAACTCGGCATTCCTCGTATGTTCATAAATTGAAGCAAGACAGTCCAGCAGCAACCGGCAAGTATTATAATTCACTATGATTACCTATACATCCATTGCATCAAAGAATTTTATGTTTATTCATGAATATTCTCATATTCTATGCCACCTATTCGAGCCGCATTCTTAGCAAAACCACTATTTGAATACATACCACCTGTCGAATAATTATAAGCCTTCTTAGCATTAGCAATCATAAAAATATCAATAAACGATTTAGCATATGGAAGGTTACCTTCAGCCTTGCTCCAATCGGGATGTAAGACAACCCCGGGAACTATGTACACAAATGAAAATTTATCTTTAGCCGCATTTAAAAAACTTACACTGTCTGATGTTACTAATACCCATTCTGCGTCTTGATGTTTCTTATGGATATTATTCACAAACTCTAAACACTTATTAATCAATAACATACGTTCTGGGGGGGGGTAAAACAATATAATTTCCTTCTTTAAAGTCTCCAAGTAATTGTTGGAAACGAAACGTTACCGAAACATAGCCACCTTGCATGTTGGAAATATGTTTATCAACTTGTTTTTGTATAAAACTACATGGACGAAAAAGTTCATTGAACATGTCTTTGAAATACTTAGTTTTATACATGGCGTTTGCATATACATGTATTTGCTTATTCCTTTTCAAATACTTATTTAACACATAATGATAATACATTTCACCATTAGATATGTACCTAATAAGCACAGGAACAGATTGCTTCTTGCAATAGGATATTGCATCATCATTTATACGCCAATCATATAAATTAGGAAGCAAATAATCTTCCAACCTAAACGGTGAAACGAAATGAACTTTGAATGGCAGTGACTGTTCTTTACAAAATGTGTATAATGAAACTAACCCTATTAACCTGTCAGTTAAACCACCTGAAATCAAACGCCCGTCGGCAAAGTATATGACACAATTCTTGACATTAAGCTTAATTGATCCATTATAGTATTTATATACTTTTCTAATTTGGATTGCAGCTAAAATGTTATTAAGCATCAAATCTCCAAATATCTTTTTGAAAATTCCCAAAATAGCAAAGTAGCACTTAAACGCGATAAACCGAATTTCTTTTTTTAAATACATATTTTTTATTATTTAAATAATACAAATACATGCCACCTAACATCAAAAGTATATTATATGCGTCATTAAACAGTCCCCATACAGACGCATTTACAATAAAACTGACTACAATTCCACCTATAGCCATGAAACACAACATTCTCAAATCATTGCTCCCGTAATTGCTCATTTTGTGCATTCTGCATATCAGTCCATAACCAAACAATATAAAACACGCCATACCCAAAAATCCGTTTTTTATAAGAATATAAGGATAACCATTGTGTATTATTGGTATATATCTTGGCCCCAACGGAGATATAACCATATCTATCTTTTCTCCGAATCCACCACCGAATATTTTATATCTAGTCGGATAATTATTAAATTGGTCAAGAGCACGAAAAGCTTCATATCCACGATAATTATTATTACGCTCGGAAGCAGTTTTATAATCGCCAACGGTAATTTCATCAGAAGAATGAAGAATTGTAGTTACTGTATTATTATCTGGATTCGTCATTATCAATGCCGTAAGGCCAATTATTATAATACCTATAAACATCGCAAATTTAAGTATGTGTCTTTTAATGTATGGAAAGGAAATAATTAGCACAAAGGCCAATGCAGCTACATAGTATGTACGAGAACCGCTCATATAGACAGTGAAAATATTAAGCATCAGCAAAAACAGATTCCATTTTGCATGTTTGAGATTCTTTTCAATGACTACATTCCACATTAATACTCCTAATGACAAGAATGCAGCAGAATTTAAATATAAACTTTCTTCCACACGGCTGGTCCTTGGATCAAGAAATGCGGTCACGCCAGATTCGGTTACAGATTGTAGAATAAAAATTACAGCTACAAATATTCCAACAATCAAGAAAGCCTGTTTTAACACATTTAATTTCGTTCGATGCGCAATTATACAACCCACATAAGTTGTAAAAATTGGAGATAAAAAATAATATACATCCTTAAATATATCATAATATTCATGCCGTCTTAATAAACCTGTAAAAATACTTATAACTACAGGAATGATTAGTAATCCGATATATTTTAGCACAGGGAAATACAATCCATCTCGCAAAATAAACAATACACATATTAAATAAAATGCAATAAATCCTATATCGCCCAATACACCACGATTTGTAATCAACAATATTACAACCGCAAGTTTTATACTCTTCACAGAATCAGACGTAGTGGTCAACATAAATTTTTATCAACGTGTATAAAGATATTCAATATTTCTGCGTGAGCAAGTAAAATGTCGTTTCATTATCTACGACGCAAGTCATTGAACATAGCTCGTAAAACTTTTATTTCCGATTTATCTATGACACATAGAGTTATAACATATACACCCAGAAATATCAAGCAACTCAATATGATTTTTATCCATAGATTTCCTGCTTCACAAATAACAAGGCCAGTAGCGACCACAGCCACTAATGCCGCAACTACATGAGGAAGCATCACTTTTACTTGATTTAACCATGAAACAGAAATTGCTTTTTTTGTGAAATGCGTGTAAATAAACGAATTGACAAAAGCTGTGACGGAAAGGGCAACACACACAGCTTCGATTCCAAACCTCATTGCAATGAAAATTGCAATGAGGTTTATAGAGGCCTTGGCACATTCTATTGCCAATACATATTTTGAATATCCAACCACTTGCAGGATGTTAATATTCAACGCGAAGAATGGCCACCATGCGATGCCGATTATTAATATTTGCAGCAGGCCGACTGATGGCAACCATTTGCTTGTTAGCACCAATTCAACCAAAGGTTCGGCAACGACAAAAAGTAACCCCAATATCAAAAAAGAAAGTAAAGATGTCAACCTTACAATCTTCAGATAATTATTGCGTAATACCGTCGTGTCATCTTGCATCTTGCTGAACACGGGGAACGTGACACGCTGCAATACAGCCGTAAGGTTTGACACTGGGAAATAACTTATCTGTTCTGCACGGTTGTAAAAGCCCAATTGCTTAGAAGAAAATTTTTTACCTATTATCAGTGTCGTTATGTTATTGCTAATCGCTACCACAATATTGGCCAACAATAATTTTGACCCGAATGAAAACAATTCTTGAAAAGACTTTTTTGAAAAAGGTTGTGATGGTTTCCATTTGACGAAAATCCATAGCATTACCATCCTGACAAGCGCGGCTGACACCATTTGCACGGTTAAGCTCCATACACCGGCTCCGTTATAAGCCATAACAAGTCCCACAACTCCGGAAACTAATGCTGCCGACACAGAAATTTTAGCTTGCGACTTAAAATCGATGTTTATTGTGAGAATAGCTTGTTGGACAATCGAGAAAGAATACAAAGGGATGACTAATGCGGTTACTCTCAACACATTCTCTAATAATGGCATGTTGTAGAATTTAGCAATTAATGGAGATGCAACCCACATAATTGCGTAAACCGCCACACCTACTGCAATATTGAAATAAAAAACAGTGGAATTGTCTGTTTCGGTACGATCATTCTTTCTTACCAATGCGTTGGCAAATCCGCTATCCACGAAAACATTCGACAAAGTAATAAATAACATTGTCATTGCTATGATACCATAATCGGATGGATCCAACAACCGTGCAATCGCCAAACTCAAGCCGAAATTGATAATTTGCACCGACAACCTGTCAATTGCGCTCCACAATGTCCCTTTTATTGCCTTTGTTTTTAACGATGTCTCCATAAAAAACTACCTCAAAATAGCTTTATCAATGCTATTTTCAGCTATGTCAATTACAAGAATCTTATGCTATATTACCGGTTTTTGTACATTTCTTCGTAATAGCGCTGGTAGTCGCCGCTGGTGACGTTGTCCATCCACGCTTGGTTGTCGAGGTACCAGCGGACTGTACGCTCGATGCCTTCCTCAAACTGCAATGATGGCTCCCAGCCAAGCTCGCGGTGCAACTTGCGCGAGTCGATGGCATAGCGCAGGTCGTGGCCTTTGCGGTCGGTGACATAGGTTATCAGATCCAAGTCCTCCCCCTCCTTGCGGCCAAGCAGACGGTCTACAGTGTTTATCAGCACCTTGATGATGTCGATGTTCTTCCATTCATTGAAACCGCCTATGTTATAGGTGTCGGCAATCTTGCCCTTGTGGAATATCAAGTCGATGGCGCGCGCGTGATCCTCAACGTAGAGCCAATCGCGCACGTTCTCTCCTTTGCCGTAGACGGGCAGCGGCTTGCGATGTCGTATGTTGTTGATGAACAGCGGTATCAACTTTTCCGGGAATTGATAGGGACCATAGTTGTTTGAGCAGTTGGTCACGATGGTAGGCATCCCGTAAGTGTCATGGAAAGCACGCACGAAGTGGTCGCTACTCGCCTTCGATGCCGAATATGGGCTATGTGGATTGTACTTCGTCTCTTCGGTGAAAAACTTGTCGCCATACACCTCATGGGCCGATATGTCGGAATGCAGTCCCTCGGGGTGCGTCAATTCAAGTGCTCCATAAACCTCGTCGGTCGAAATGTGGTAGAAACGCTTCCCTTCATAGTCCTCGGGCAGCGACTCCCAATAATTCTTTGCGGCTTGCAAGAGCGACAGTGTGCCAAGCACATTGGTCCGTGCAAACGTGAACGGGTCTTTTATCGAGCGGTCGACATGACTTTCGGCAGCAAGGTGGATGATGCCGTCCACACGATAAGTGCTCATCAGCTCCTGCATCTTCTCAAAGTCGCAGATGTCGGCTTTCACAAATGTGTAGTTCGGCCTGTCCTCGATGTCCTTCAGGTTGGCAAGGTTGCCGGCATAAGTAAGTTTGTCGAGGTTGATGATGTGGTAATCGGGATATTTGTTTACCAGCAGCCTCACCACATGGCTGCCTATGAAACCGGCACCACCGGTAACTATAATATTGCGTTTAAATTCCATGATTGTTTCAATTAAAATTATTTCAAAGCACCCATGTTGCTCATGCACTGTTTCAGCGAGTCGGTCCAATATGGGATTTTCAGGCCGAATGTTTGTTTGATTTTTGTCTTGTCGAGCACCGAATAGGCAGGACGCTTCACCGGGCTTGGGAACTCGTCGCTGTGGCAAGGCTCAATGTCGCAAGCCGTGTTGCCGACCAATGCGGCAATTTCCTTGGTGAAGTCATACCATGAGCAGACACCCTCGTTGCTAAAGTGGTAAATGCCCGTCTTGCTGTATCCTCCATGAGGATTTTCAGCAGAATAATCAGCCAAAACGGCCTTGATAGCCAATGCAAGATCGTAGGCGTAGGTTGGCGTGCCGGCTTGGTCGAACACAACCTTCAACGTCGGCTTCGAGGCTGTCAGGTTCAGCATTGTCTTGACAAAATTCCGTCCGAATTCAGAGTACAACCATGCCGTGCGCAGTATCACATAATCGCAACCTGCGGCCATCACATTCTGTTCGCCTTCAAGTTTCGTCTTGCCGTAGACACCCGTAGGAGTGCCTTTTTGCTCCTCTCGGCACGGAGTGTTGTAAGGATCACCGCCAAACACATAGTCGGTGGAAACATGCACGAGCAATCCTCCGGCCTCTTTCATCACACCTGCCAATATCCCCGGCGCATCGGCATTGAGTTTATGGCACAAAGCCTCGTCGTTTTCTGCCTTGTCAACATTCGTGTATGCAGCACAGTTCACTATGCACCTCACATCGTTCTCTTTCACCATGCGACTCACTGCATCGGCATCGGTGATGTCGAGCATGACGGTTTCAACCCCTTCTACCGGGACGACATCGGTGAAAATGTAATAGTCGCCTGTCGTCTTAGCGATTATGCGCATCTCATTGCCAAGTTGGCCGTTTGCGCCTGTCACCAGTATATTCATACTATTATTGAATTTCTTGCCTTCGCAATTTTAATTTAATCCTATCATATATCATGCAGCCCATTATCGGCAAAGCAACGCCGACCACCGAATACAGCACCCAGAAAAACGCATTGTCCTGCATTATCACAGGGAAACTCGACAAAAGCTGCCAGTCATAGCCGTAGTGCCAAATCTTGACCATGCTCACCAATTTAAAGGCCACAAGATACCATGTCATGACATATAGCGTTTTTGTGCCTATATAATCGAGGCAATCGGCCACACGGCCCTTAATGTCTGAACACAGGTTCATCATGCCTACGGCACCTATCATGGAAATCATGAAATACATGAACACCTCAGCTCCAAGATTGTCAATCGCCAGCATCTCATATCCCTTACCCGAAATCCAGATGTACAACAATACTACGCTCAACATTAACATGCCCACACGCATGTTGCGAAAAACTGTGACTTTTCGAAATATGAATCCGGCTAAGAAACAAGCCACCGACATTGACGTATGACTTCCCATGAGTGGAATGTTTATCGGGAAATAGCGTCCGAAACTTGCTACTGCCAAACAAGCGATTATCATCACACCTGTTGCCGATAATTCAATTATGCGGCTTCGTGCAGAACCCCAACCGAAATGGCTCTTGATTGCATGACGGCATGTCCACAAGAAACACAGCGAAATCATCGATGCCCAAAACAAATCCCTCAAGAACCAAAATGTCTTGAGCAATTCATCAGTGTCTCCAAACGCCACTGCGCCTACGGCCCGCAACGCCAGCGTCTGCCATGTGTAATGTTCATCATATATGCCGCAACCGGCCAACAGATTATGAAACAGTAGAAAAATCAGCGACCACTTGACAAATGGCAGATAAAGGCTTTTGAGCCGTTTCTTCAAAAACAGTTTTTTGTTGTCGAGGTAATTAATGTCAAACAGATAACCTGACAGGAACAGGAACGTCGGCATAAGGAAAGCATAGATGAAGCGGTTCAACACGTCAGGGTCGCCGCTATGGCTTACGACCATCAATGTAATTCCTATGCCCTTTGCTATCGAAACACTTTTGTCATGACGCATCATTCAGTCGAGATTGAGAAATTAATTCACTAAGATTGCCTTTTACTTGTAAAAGTACAAAAAACACTTGTGAATTTCTCTTTCCCCACTTAAGCGATTTACTTGTAAAGATCTTCGTTGATGTCGAATGGTGAGTCAAAATCTTTCAGCAACGGATGATGCTTGTCTTTCTCGCTTAAAATTGCCTTCTCTACAGGAATGCGCCAGTCGATGCCAAGGCTGTCGTCACACAGCTGTATGCCGCCGTCGGCCTGCGGAGCATAGAAATTGTCGCATTTGTACTGAAACACTGCCGTAGGCGAAAGCACCGCAAATCCATGCGCGAAACCACGTGGAATGAAGAACTGGCGGTGATTCTCCTCGCTCAATTCCACAGCTACATGCCGCCCGTAAGTCGGTGAACCTTTACGAATATCGACAGCTACGTCAAGTACTGTGCCGCGCACGCAACGCACCAGTTTGCTTTGGGTGAACGGAGGACGCTGGAAGTGCAATCCACGCATAACGCCATAGCTCGACATACTTTCATTATCCTGTACGAAATCGATGTGGCGCACTTTTTCATCAAATTCCCGTTGCGAAAACGATTCAAAGAAATATCCGCGCTCGTCACGGAATATGCGCGGTTCAATAATAACCACGCCTTCTATGTCAGTCTTAATTACATTCATGATTTCTTTCAGTCAAGATTTTCCTTACCGGTCTGCTCAACCTCGTTTATTACTTTCATCAAATACTGCCCGTACTGGTTCTTCAGCATGGGACGAGCTATTTCTGCCATACGTTCCTTGCTTATCCATCCTTTGCGATAAGCAATACCTTCAAGACAGGCAATCTTCAGTCCTTGACGTTTTTCTATTACCTCTACAAATATTGATGCGTCGGCAAGCGAGTCGTGCGTGCCGGTGTCGAGCCATGCAAATCCGCGACCGAGTGTCATGACTTTTAATTCACCTTTTTGGAGATACTCTTGGTTAACTGCCGTGATTTCCAATTCCCCGCGTGCCGACGGCTTGATGTTTTTTGCAATCTCCACTACGCTGTTGGGATAGAAATACAACCCCACGACGGCGTAATTTGACTTAGGTTTGGCCGGTTTTTCCTCAATCGACAAGCAATTGCCATCGGCATCAAACTCGGCAACGCCATAACGCTCAGGATCATCTACCCAATAACCAAAGACCGTAGCCCGGTTGCAATTTTCTGCATTCTCAACGGCTTCTTTCAGCAATTTCGAGAAACCTGTGCCATGAAAAATATTGTCACCAAGCACAAGGCACACCGAATCATCGCCTATAAACTGCTCTCCTATGATAAATGCTTGTGCCAACCCGTCGGGCGATGGCTGCTCAGCATACTCGAAATGCACGCCATAGTCACTACCGTCTCCCAGCAATCTGCGGAATCCCGGCAAATCCTGTGGAGTCGAAATTATCAAAATTTCCCTAATGCCGGCAAGCATAAGTACCGAAATCGGATAATAAACCATCGGCTTATCGTAGATGGGCAACAACTGTTTGCTGACGCCTTTCGTAATCGGATAAAGCCGAGTTCCCGAACCTCCGGCCAATACTATTCCTTTCATAATCTTATTTTATTTCTAATGTTTTTCACCACGACAGTTTCTATCCAATTCATGGATAGAAAAACCAATTAATTCAGAATGATACGATACAAGAATTTACATTATAGACTCTACACTAAAAATCAGGACGCTGCGACAAACACTCCGAAACGGAACGCTCGTCGGCATTTTATTTTGCAAACGAATAATCTGTGAAGATTTGGCATTTTATTCTCTAATGAGACTGGATTATATTGCTCGCATGTCGACATTGCCACGCACGACAACTCCGACCGACACACTCAATTTCTGGCCAATCTTGCCAACGACACGTCAGATAGGAGATCCTTGACATTGCGCCTGTGCCATTTCGAATAACGGCTTCCCGGCAATCCATCGACGATGTAGATTCTTCGATCCGCCTCCCGGTAGCAACATTCCAAGCTCCGAGTCACGGCATCAAAGTCACGCTTCTCCAACCCGGCTGCAACCACTGGGAAAGGGACATTGACAATCCTCATAGGCATCACCGCCGCGTTGGCGTACATCGTACACAGCTTGAATGCCGACTTCTCAAAAGCCATCCAGTAATTTCCAGTGTCATATAAGTACATGAACCGGTCATTGCAGCTTTCTTTCATAAGGATTTCTTTTATTTCCTTCCCTATCAAATCGAGCAATTTATATCCTGAACTATTTCTTTCCTGTTTAATCATACTATTTTTTCAAAGCAACTGTATATACTCCGGCTCAACTTCCACGGCCGCGGCCAGCAACAACGGCAATTCCACAAACAGCCGCTTAGTTTTCGAACCTCGCGTGGTCACAAGGTTTCCTTCATATCCGTTCAACTGTCCGCCCACAATCCTTATTCGGCGATTATACATTTCGGGCGTAATTTCATCAGGGCGATAATAACGCGGAAACTTCGACGACTCCACGACGCGAATAAACCTTTCCATTTCTTCCTTGCGCACCGTCATGGGTTCTCGGTTGGTATTCCGCAAATAACGATACTGGAATGTATTCACTCTCTCCACAATGGGGTCAATGATCTCCCGTGTGTCATACACAAATATCAAATCTTGCATGAACGGGACTTCCACAGCTTCACGTCGGCCATTGCGCACCATCAATTTCGTCACCATGGGCGTGAAATACCTCAATTTAAGCTCCTTCAACATCAAGTAAGCCGGATGACGAGCATTACTGCGAGTCAGGTCTCGCATGACAAACCACTGCCTGTCATCTTTGATGACTTCCCTGGTTTTCAGTTTGCAAGTTTCATTAACATCGCTCAAAGGAATCTCGATCATTTCGACAAAGCTCAATTCGCCCAATCCTGCAAGCATTCATCTCTATCTGAAACACAAGCAGTTACAATGCATTTAGTAAAAAGTTCGGGAAAACTTCCCGTCATCAAATACTTTATCATACTTTATCTCCTAAGGCTCTGTCTAATAAGTTCCTTCAAGAGATTCTGACTAAATTGTCCAAATGAATCTCTCTTAACAAGAGAGATGTTTACGACATACGCTAAAAATCGCTGCAATACCACCCTCAAGCACGGCTGCCAATCGGCAAAAAAATCACAATCCCCTCAAAAAACACATAACCGATAATACCAATCCAAGAATGATTAATTGCATGTGATTGGCATGTCATCTATAACGGCTATCGGTGCTACCGATGGCCATTTTTGCCTTAAATATCCATTCCAAATGCTTGTGAACAGACAGCACAAACATGACATTACCTCATAAGAAATTATAACTCAACCATCTAACGCAAAATCAATCTTCTCTTTGCAACTCGGCAAAAATCGCCACTTCCGAATATCGTTATTGATAGATTCCTTAACAATCGCTTTATTTTATTTTTTCGCGTTCATAATTTTGCACCCGTAAAAACAAGAGAACTTATAACTTTAATTCATGTAATTATGGATAGTCACATTGCTCTGATATGGTGGAGCACAATAGGGATTGTTTTATTGGGAATGATATTTCGTTGCATCTACAAGTTCAACAAGAATTCCAATCATTTCAAGCCGATAGAAATAAATCTTAATGACGACGTAACAAGCGACTTGGACGATGATGACTGCTGAGAACATGTGCGAAAATCGCGTTGACAACACACACGACATGCTGAAGCAGAAGTGCCAGTTCATTTCCACCTATGCGGCAACAATGCTCGGATGCGGTGCGACATGCATTCGCATAAGGAAGAATGTCGGACGCATAGCGCAATCATTCGAAACCGATGTAGAAATGACAATACTGCCGGCCCACATCATATTGACACTGTGGGACCTGCAGCACACCCACTCCTACAACTGCACCGTCAGGCCGATAGGTGGGAGCATCGACTTCAGCCGCAACATCAAGTTGAGCAAATTAAGCTGGGACATCGTGGAAAAACGCATCCCGTGTGAAAAGGCCATGCAACTATATGACAGGATAATGCTCGACAAGCCTCTCAACAAATGGACCGTGCTATTGCTCGCATCTGCCGCCAACGCCTCTTTCTGCCGGCTGTTCGGCGGCGACTTCCATGCCGTGGGAATCGTGTTCATCGCCACACTTGTAGGATTCCTGTTGAAGCAGATTCTGATTGAAGACAAAGTGGACATACGCATAACGACAATCGCGTCGGCATTTGTGGCATCGGTGATAGGTGCCGCCGGATATGTGTTCAACTTGACAGGCACTCCCGACCTCGCGCTCGGAACAAGCGTGCTTTATCTCGTGCCGGGGATTCCTTACATCAACTCGGTGAGCGACCTCATCGCCCACCATTACCTATGTTCGTTCAGCCGCTTCATGCAAGCCGTCATACTGACAGTATGCCTTTCATTAGGACTATGCGGTGGCATGTACCTGATGCAGATGCAATGGTTTTAACTTTTCATAGTACATAATTTTAAGCATGGAACTGTTCATAAACATTATACAAGACATCATATTCTCGGCAATCGCTGCAATCGGATTTGCAAGCATCAGCAACACGCCGCCATCGGCCATGCGTTATTGTGCCCTGCTTGCCGCTATCGGACACTGCATCAGGTTTCTGCTCATGGGCGAACTCAATGTCCACATCATCGTTGCAAGCACCTTGGCTGCAATCATCATCGGCTCTCTTGCCATAATTTTCGCGCCACGCGCCAAATGTCCCCCCGAAACATTCTCTTTCCCGGCATTGTTGCCGATGATTCCAGGCATGTACGCCTATCGTGCCGTGCAAGGCCTCGTGATGTGCCTGTCATCCTCGGTCGAAAGCACTTTCAACCACTATTCCTACCTCATGTGGTTTAACGGATTGACTTGCGTGATCGTCATAACAGGCATGGTAATCGGCGTAACCCTCCCCATATTCATATTCAAGCGTATATCCTTCAGTGCGACACGCGATGCAAATTCCGATAATTGAAAAAACAAACAGGTTCATTTCTTCCATTGCACACGACTTGCACTATCTTTCCATAAAATAGGCTACAGTTCAGCAGAGCCAATCATAAAAACGTCGTTTTTTGCTTGGCTCTGCGTCCACCTTGCACTATCTTTGCAAACACATATGGAACTTCGACAACTCAAATATTTCGTAAAAACTGCCGAACTGCTCAATTTCTCGGAAGCAGCCAAATCGTTGTTCATAACCCAAAGCACTCTGTCACAACAAATCAAACAACTCGAAGCCGAACTTGGAGCGCAGTTGTTCCAACGCAACAGCCACGGAGTGACAATCACCGAAATAGGAGCCGAACTGCTTCCCTACGCAAAATCAACATTACATTCTGCCGAATCTTGTGTAGAACACATTCGTGACATTCGTAACTTGATGGTCGGTACATTAAACATCGGCGTGACTTACACTTTCAGCCCTACATTGAATGAGACTTTGCTCACTTTCATGAAAAGGTATCCCGAAGTTAAACTGAATATTTTTAACAAAACCATGGAAGAACTGATGGGTATGCTCGAAAAACGCGAAGTCGACTTCGTGCTGTCGTTCAAACCCACCCAGACTTATAACCGCATTGAGTCACACATACTTTTTGACAACCATCTCGTCGTAGCAGTCAACAAGAATCACGAACTTGCACAACGTGGCAGCATCGACCTTGCATCCTTGCAGCAATATAAACTCGCCCTTCCCGGGAAAGGGTTGCAAGCTCGGAATCAATTCGACATAATAACAGCCGGCAAGGAATATGCATATAACTGTCCCATCGAGCTTAACGAAGTTAACATCCTACTAAAGATTGTAAAGGAAAGCAACCTTGCCACAATTCTTTCCGAAGCCACCATTTACGGAGAACCCGACCTTGTGGCAATACGACTCGACTCTCCGGGAACCGAGATGGAAGGATGTGTGCATGTCCTTAAAGACAGTTACCGCAAATGTTCGGCAAAGGAATTCGTCAAGTTGCTGTGCGAATCCGACTCAATTCGCGAAAAAGCTTTCAACTGGCTGAAAGGCAGCATTTCCTGACACTACTCATTCCTCACTTCCAATTTTAAGACAAATACACAAGTCTTCACACCGATACCTATTGCAAATGCTATTCTGAAATCATATATTTGCGCATAACTAAAACTTGCAAAGATATGAGCAATACAACATTGGAAGACTTGAAAACGAGACGTAGCGTGCGTGCCTACATCCCTGACAAAATGCCCGAAAAAGAACTGCTTGACCGCATAATCGAAGCAGGTACCTATGCTCCTACAGGACGTGGGATGCAATCACCCATAATAATCGCTGTTACCGACAAAGCTGTACGCGACAAACTGTCACACATGAACGCTGAGATAATGGGAACCGACTCCGACCCGTTTTACGGCGCACCGGTGGTACTCATAGTCCTCGCCGACCGCAAGTTCCCGACCTACATATATGATGGCACACTTGTCATGGGAAATCTTCTCAATGCCACCCATGCCGTAGGATTGGCAGGATGCTGGATACATCGTGCTAAAGAGATATTCAACTCGGCTGAAGGAAAAGCAATGCTCAAAGAATGGGGCATTGAGGGTGACTATGAAGGAATTGGCAATTGCATAATAGGTTATCCGGCTACCGACACGCAGACTGCACAAAAACCACGCAAACCCGACTACGTCCACTACGTCTGAGACGCAGACTAATTGCCAATTATTTCTGCTTTAACCCAAATCGGTCATTGGATTTCATGTCGATTTCTCGAATTATGTCGAGGTGAGTAAGTTGAAAAGATGCCGGCAGGAACTAAAAAGCTGCATAAAAAATTTTTCAAAAAAACTCACCTTGCAGTCTAATAACCGTTTTGGGTTTATACCTGCTCTTCAACCGACCCGGCCGGCTCTCTGTTCTGTAGCAACCGGTCAAGTAGCTCGTCTCGCCCTTCACAACTGAGCACATATCGCTTCCCACTATCGAGCACGATGTAGAACGCCTGCACGAAGTCTCCTACATAGGCAAAATAGCTGCCAAATCCGCTCCGCCGGAAATGCCCTACCCAGCCGAACAGACCGCCTATGCCGCATACGCGATAATCGTTACCCGGCTCGTACACGCCTGCATCCACTATGTGACCGAGCTCGAAAGTTTTAGCCCCGAAACCGCGCTTCACAGTCAACGCCCTGTCGGACAATGACACCGTAAAAGGTCCATAAGCAAAACAAGCTATCACCGTCACAGCCAGCAATCCGCCAGTCAAGGCTAATATGTCGGCCCACTCCGCGTCGCCCTGCCATGCAAACACGCCGGCCACAACCAACAGAATCAACGCCGCCAGCGTGCAACTCAACGTAATCGCACGCACGCTTTTGCTCCATTTTACATTCCTCACAATCATGATTCTTTAATCGTTTTTTCTACAATTAAAATTACGCAAAATATATGGAATATCCGCCGAATTGCAGCAGATTAACGCAACAGGATTTGATAATTAGGGAGTTAGAAGAAAAACGCAGAAGT
>CALUMG010000004.1 GCA_944321705.1 uncultured Muribaculaceae bacterium
TCTTCTTGTGTGTGAAAAGCGTCGGAAACTTATTCACTGTATAGACAAGAGTTGGCGTAATGGTCTCCACGCATATGCGTGGGGCTGTTATTCCCACATCTGTCTATAAAGGTATTCCGACCACCTTCACACTAAGACGTGGATATACAGTTCCACGCTTCATGTGTTTAATAGGAGTAATAGGAACTACAAACTCCTTTCAGAAAGTAATGTCATGGAAATCTCGTATGAAATTCAAGAACAACAAGAGTTGGAAAGTGTACAAATGGGTGGCGGTTGCTACATGAAATGTGAAGTAAATGTGGATTATGGTGCTGATTATTGGTGCTGTGAGAGAATAAAAAGCGCATAAATCAACGTTTTTAATTCTATACAGTGCGGTTCATTAATTGAATCGTACTGTATAATTATAGCAGTCATGAAAATTAATCGCAACATTCCGCTTGATACAAGATATAATCTGCCCAAACAGGTAAAAATAATTCATCATTCAGGCAAAATATTGATTATTGCTCCTGAATGTTGCAATTATATTGTTCTCGATAATAAGGTACAATACCAATTCTATCAATTGTTAGAAAACTATATTTTAGGTGAAGCCTTGTCTAAAATGAGCATCTCAAAAGCAGATGCTCAAGCTGTCCTTGTTCAAATAGAAGCAAAACAGTTCATTGACAAGAAAGTTCCCAAAACAAATGGGCAATTTCAAATGCACATGTTTCTTACCAATGCATGCAACCTTCGTTGCCGACATTGCTATATGTTTAGTGGACAACGTAAAACCAATGAACTAAGTTTAAACGAAATTAAATCAATCTTATGCAGTTTCAAAGCTCATGATGGGAAATTTGTCACCTTTTCAGGCGGCGAAGTCCTTATGCGTAAAGACTTGACATCCATACTTCAACTGGCAAAGGAACTGCAATTAAGCATTACCATAATGACAAATGGAATTCTTTGGACAGAACCTTTGGTAGAGCAAGCAGCTAAATGTGTTTCGGCAATACAAATTAGTATTGATGGCTTTAACGAAGAAGAAAATGCAAAAGTTAGAGGTAATGCTTGTTTTGAAAAGTCCTTAAAAGCCGTAGAGCTTTTTTTGTACCAAGGTGTTAGGGTTACAATTGCAATGACTCCTTGGTATGATGAAAAACTCTTTACCCAGAAAGAACAATATTTAGATTTTGTAAAGGAAATGAAAAACAAGTATCAAGGCTATCCTTTAGGGTTCAAATTCACATCAGATATTATGGATGGACGGGATTTATCTCTTTCTAAAACAGAACACGAAAGATATTTTAATTTTATGCAAGAAATTTCTAACTACGAAAGTGAAAATAAAGAAGAAGATATTTTTGTCTATAATCAGCAAAACAGAATTCTAAAAGACAGTTGGTGTACTTTTGGACATTTAACAATATCCGCAGATGGTGATGTGTATTTATGCGGAAAGGTAAATATGACCAAACCTATATGCAATATACGCAACGTCGATTTGGATGCAATTATGGAATTGTCTTCTAAAGCGCGAAATTTGTCGAAAGTCCAGAATCTTTTTCCTTGTAAAGAATGTGAATTACGTTACATTTGTGGAGGTGGATGTCGTATTGAATATTTTGAGTGGTTTAGGGAATGTAAGGGATTAAAAAACAATATGCTTTCTACCCCTCTAATTCGAAAATGCGATTTTTCAATCAAACAACATTATTACGATTTAATGATAAAAGCCAATTATAAATTATTCAAATAAAGGAGGTTTTATGAAATCAGTAAAGAACATTAAAGTGAACCAAGACAAAGTTCAAAAAGGGGGTACTATTCTTATCGCTGCTGGAACAATTCTTAAGGCGGGAGTTGAAATAGCAAAAGCTCTGAGCAAGTCGAAGAAATAAAAGGTATTATGGCAAAAGATGAAAGAACAATCTTCGATTTAAGCGAAGAAGAATATGAGGATTACGAAAGACATCCTGAAAACTGGGAAGATGTAACCGATAACAGCACAGAAGACGGATGGAATATGATGTATCCGGATTCTGATGGTTATGATGATTAAAAATAAAAGCTCACAAGTAAAATGGACAAGTCCTTGTTTACTTATGAGCTTTTTCATTACATTTGTATCGGTAAGAGTTACCTAAACAAGCAAAGTGATGCAGACCACGGCAAATGGAACAGTTGCCAACTCATTACCTGAAAACGTGGTAATTCTTCTAACTCTCTTGATTTCAAAGAGGTATATTCCTTATGCAAACTTACACAAATTTTGTAACATGGAGAGAAGGGAATTTGTCAGCAAGATAAAAAATTTCATAAGTCGGGAATCATTATTAAATGAAGATGATAGGGTATTGGTTGCGCTAAGTGGCGGAGCTGATTCGGTAGCATTATTATCGGTCCTGCGTGAAATCGGATATGAATGTGTTGCTGTACATTGCAATTTCCATTTGCGTGGAGAAGAATCGATGCGTGACGAGCGGTTTGTGAATAATTTTTGCAACCGGCACGGAGTGAAACTGCATGTGAAGGATTTCGATGTCGATGCTTATGTAAAGGATAACGGAGTTTCGATTGAAATGGCATGCAGGGAATTGCGTTATGAATGGTTTGAGACAATCAGAGAGATGGAAAATTGTCACCGCATAGCAGTTGCACATCATAGCAATGACAATGTGGAAACTCTTTTCTTGAATTTGTTGCGAGTTACAGGCATCGCCGGAGTTGCAGGAATAAAGCCTGTCAATGGAAATGTTGTGCGTCCCATGTTGTGTGTGTCAAGAGCCGACATTGAAGATTATTTGCGACAAACGGGACAGGATTATGTCGTTGACAGCACTAATGCCGAGAGTGACGTAAAGCGTAACAAGTTGCGTAATATTGTATTACCGGTCATGGAGAAATGCTTTCCCGAGTCAATGCCATCGCTTGTCAAGTCGATTGCTAATTTATATTCGTGCAACGAATTATATGAAAGCCTTGTCAATGAGAAACTTGGAAAGATTGTAAAGAAAGATGGAAGGGATGGCATTTTGTTGAAAATTGACATGAAAGACTTGTCGCGTATCCGTGGTGCAGGTGCATTGTTGCACTATGCGTTGAAGGAGTTTGGTTTTAATTCCTCTCAAAGCAACTTGATTTTTGAGACTTATAATAATCGGGAAAATTCAACAGGAAAGCGTTTTTATGCCGGAAGGCATGTGGCATTTCTTGACAGGGACATGCTTGAAATTCTTGATGCAGATGCATTCCCAGATGGTAATACCGATTATGTAGTAGATTTGTCGGCATTGGAAATTCGAGAACCGGTAGGGATGAAAGTTTTATTGCTTAGAAAATCTGAATTTGACATGAAATCTTGTGATGGGCGTAATAAGGTGTGCTTCAGTGCAAAATTGGGAGAATGCAGGAATCTGTTGTTGCGGCATTGGGAAAAAGGAGACCGTTTCAAGCCTTTTGGCATGAAAGGACGTAGCAGGCTTGTAAGTGATTTGTTCAGTGACATGAAGTTTGACGAGTCGCAAAAACGCAATTGCTGGTTGCTTGAAGCCGAGGGGGATATAATATGGGTGCTTGGCTGTCGAGCCGGAGATTTATATCGTGTGGGAGACAATGACGAATATTTATATTATATGGAACTTGCTTGAACGTAAAACAAGAAAAGACTCGCAACATAAAACAAAAGTATTAAAGAGTTTTTAGGATAAATAAAAATTCGTATATTTGCACAACAATTCAAAATTAAGGTTGTTTCTGTTGCAATCCTATGCCAAAAAATGCGGAAACGGCTTTCCATCGAAATTATATTTTTTCTAAACACAAATTATTTTGTCAAAGTTAGCATGCCGTCGGGCGTGCGGAGGTATGATGAGTTACAATCGTGCCTATCGTAATACTGTATTTCATAATATATGTACACTATTTCTGAATTAAATTCGATGAATCAATCGGAGTTGAAATCCATTGCCGAGTCTATGGGCATAAGCAAGATTGACGATTTGAGCCAAGATGACTTGATTTACACCATATTAGACCAACAAGCAATAGATAGTTCAAAGGCTTCGGCTGCAAATTTGCCTGAACGCAAAAAACGTGCAGCGAAATCTAAAGCGAAAAAAGATTCCAATACGTCATCGACCGAAAACAATAGCGACAAAGACAAAAAAGAAGGTGCGGTTGCAACGGGAAAAGATATTGCCGTAAATAAAAATTCGGCTGTCAAAAAAACTAAGAAAGCAAAGACAAGCAATGATAAAGTGGCGTTGAATGGGCAGATTACACCTGAAAACGACCAAAAGGCAAAACAGCCAAAACAAAAAAGATCACGCAAGAGCAAAACAATGGAAGAAAACGAAAATCAGCCTAAGACAAATGATGTCGCAGTAATCGATTCGGTTATGCAAAATTCGGCTGACACACTTATCAAAGAAGTGACGATTGCATTGCAGCAAGATGAAGATGCAAAACAACAGCAACTTGAAGCTTCGCAAAATGCAAATGTCGGTGATGACAAAGTGCAAGGTGAAGATAAAAATACAAAAACTCAGGATGAAGAAAATCAGGGACAACAACCTGTTGAGGTGAAAAAGCCTTCTTTCTCACTTGATTCATTTTTCAACACGGGGTCGAGAAAAACTTTTAAGCCACGAAGCCAGCAAGAACGTGAAGAAGCAGCACGCAAGGCAGCTGAGGAGGCACGCAAGGCAGCCGAAGAAGCTGCAAAAGCTCCAATAATAATTCAAGAGCCAAAAGTTGAAGCGGCTCAACCGAAAAATGAACCTGCCAAAAAAGGACGTTATTCAAAAAATGCTGCAAAGCAAGCAGCATTGTCACCTGCCGAGGCAAAAGCAATGGAAGACCCGTTTAATTTTGAGGGCATATTGCGTGGCACAGGCGTGCTGGAAGTCATGCCTGACGGCTATGGCTTCTTGAGATCTTCGGATTACAATTATCTTACTTCTCCCGATGACATTTATGTGTCGCAAAGCCAGATAAAATTAAATGGGCTAAAAACCGGAGATGTGGTTGAAGGCCCGATACGTCCGCCCAAAGAAGGTGAAAAGTATTTCCCATTATGCAACGTTGACTTGATTAATGGCCGTACTCCGGAATTTGTGCGTGACCGCATACCATTTGAGCACCTCGTGCCTCTTTTCCCGAATGAGAAATTTGACTTGACCAGCGGCTCGACTTGCAACATATCGACTCGCATTGTAGATATGTTCGCTCCGATAGGCAAAGGCCAGCGCGGACTTATAGTCGCTCCACCAAAAACAGGAAAGACGGTGCTGTTGAAAGATATAGCAAATGCGATATCGGAGAATCATCCCGAGACTTACATGATAATACTTCTTATTGACGAACGTCCGGAGGAAGTGACAGACATGGCTCGCAGCGTAAATGCCGAAGTCATAGCATCGACATTCGACGAGCCGG
The DNA here is from genome assembly GCA_944321705.1 of uncultured Muribaculaceae bacterium. Lineage (GTDB taxonomy): Bacteria > Bacteroidota > Bacteroidia > Bacteroidales > Muribaculaceae > Avimuribaculum. The sequence goes on from CALUMG010000004.1 coordinate 5,431, forward strand.
CAGAGCGACATGTCAAGATTGCAGGTCTTGTGCTTGAAAAAGCCAAGCGAATGGTAGAATGTGGACACGACGTGGTGATTTTGCTTGATTCAATAACTCGTCTTGCACGCGCCTATAATACGGTGTCTCCTGCTTCCGGCAAGATTTTGTCGGGCGGAGTGGATGCCAATGCATTGCAGAAGCCGAAACGATTTTTCGGGGCTGCACGAAACATAGAAAATGGCGGAAGTTTGACAATCATAGCAACGGCATTGATTGAAACGGGCTCGAAGATGGACGAAGTGATTTTCGAGGAATTCAAGGGAACTGGAAACATGGAATTGCAACTTGACCGCAAGTTGTCGAACAAGCGCATTTTCCCGTCGGTCGACATCATGGCTTCAAGTACTCGTCGAGACGATTTGTTGTTGTCGCGCGAGACATTAAACAGAATGTGGATATTGCGCAGATTCTTGAGCGACCGAAATTCGATAGAGGCAATGGAATTTATCAAAGACCGCATGGAGCGTACTCGTTCAAACGAGGAGTTGTTATTGACTATGAACGATTAATTCAGCAAATAATAATATGAAAATAATCGGGAGATGGCCATTGGGCCGTCTCCCGTTGCATTTGTATGGAAATATTAGGTTTTGCTGTAAACATGGAAAATAGTATTTTTGTGGCATAAAGGAATTTTATCATGTCAGGAATTAATAAAACAAACGCGGCAAGGTTGCTCGACCGCGCCAAGATAAAATATGAACTGGTTCCTTATGTAGTCGATGAGAATGATCTTGCAGCCACTCATATAGCCGACCAGCTTGGTGAAAACATAAAACAAGTGTTCAAGACTCTCGTGCTGCACGGAGACAAAAGCGGATACTTTGTATGTGTAATTCCCGGAGATGAGGAAGTCGATTTGAAAAAAGCCGCGAAAGTATCGGGGAACAAGAAAGTGGATTTGATTCCAATGAAAGAATTGTTGCCTACGACGGGATACATACGCGGAGGATGTTCGCCAATAGGAATGAAGAAGACGTTTCCTACTTATTTTGACGAGTCATGCGAAAAATTTGATTACATATATGTCAGTGCCGGAATAAGGGGACTTCAATTGAAAATCAATCCGAAAGAGCTTGTTGAATATGTCCGTGGCACGCTTGCCGTTCTAACAGCATCGGAATCTGAGGATTAAATTTTTTAAGTATATTGCGTAAGTTATGGGTAATACGATAGGTAAAATATTCAGGCTGACAACGTTTGGAGAGTCGCATGGAGAAGCCATAGGTGGTGTCATAGACGGAATGCCGGCAGGGGTTGCAATAAAACTGGATTTGGTTCAAAAGGAACTTGACCGTCGCCGTCCGGGACAGTCGGCTATTGTCACTGCCCGAAAGGAATCGGACAAAGTGCATGTGCTTTCGGGAATGTTTGAAGGGAAGACGACCGGAACGCCGATAGGTTTTGTCATAAACAATGAAAACCAGCATTCTGCCGATTATTCCGAGATGAAAGATATATACAGGCCATCTCATGCCGATTTTACCTATGATATGAAATATGGTGCGAGGGATTATAGAGGTGGAGGACGTTCATCGGCAAGAGAGACCGCCGCACGCGTGGTTGGTGGTGCGTTTGCCAAGCAAGTCCTTGCGCATTTAGGCATAGATGTTTACGCGTATACTTCGCAAGTGGGAAATATAGAACTTGACCGCGATTACCGCATTTATGACCGAAACGAAATAGAAGGGAATGCTGTGCGCTGTCCCGATAAGGAAAAAGCTGCGGAAATGCACAAATTGATAGAACAGGTAAAAGCCGAAGGTGATACAATAGGAGGAGTGGTTACTGGAGTAATCACAGGTGTTCCTGCCGGCCTTGGTGAACCTGTTTTCGACAAATTGCATGCTGTGTTGGGTGCGGCCATGCTGGGAATAAATGCGGCAAAAGGATTTGAGTACGGACTCGGATTTGATTTTGCCAAGTATCGTGGAAGCGAAGTCATTGATAATTTCGTAACCAATGAAAATGGTCACATTACAACTGTGTCGAATAATTCGGGCGGAATACAAGGCGGAATCTCAAATGGGCAAGACATATATTTCAGAGTGGCATTCAAGCCTGTTGCCACTTTGTTGAGGGACGTAGATACCGTGGATCGAAATGGCAATGCCGCAATATTAAAGGCAAGAGGCCGTCATGACCCTTGCGTATTGCCACGGGCTGTTCCTATTGTTGAGGCTATGGCTGCAATGGTAATGTTGGATTTCTATCTTCAAAGCCGATGCGCGAAATTATAGACGGATGTTGCATAGGCTATAGGGATTTTGGAGAATTTTTGCGAGAGCATTTTGACTGCAAAGTGCAGAAGATTTCCATAAATGCCGGTTTTACTTGTCCCAATCGTGATGGAGTCAAAGGGACAGGAGGGTGTACTTATTGTAATAATCAAACTTTTAATCCGGCTTATTGTAAAAGTGAAAAGAGCGTAACGGTTCAGATAGAGGAAGGAAAACGTTTTTTTGCACATAAGTATCCTGACATGCAGTTTCTTGCTTATTTTCAGGCATATACCAATACTTACGGAGAATTGGAGCAAATAAAAAGGTTATATGAGGAGGCTCTCTCGGTAGATGGAGTGAAAGGTCTTATCATAGGAACCCGTCCCGATTGCATGCCTGATGAGTTGATAAAATATATTGTCGAATTGTCCAAACGTGCTTTTGTACTTGTGGAATATGGCGTAGAATCGTCGTGCAATGCAACCCTTGAGCTGATAAACCGCGGACATTCGTGGAGTGACAGTGTTGATGCTATAATGCGTACTGTGCAAGCCGGATTGCCGTGCGGAGTGCATATAATTGCCGGATTGCCTGGTGAAGATGAAGAAACGCTCATTTCGACAGCCGACAAATTGTCGCAGCTACCGTTATCGACAGTGAAATTGCATCAATTACAACTTATCAAGGGTACAAGGCTTGCCCGTCAAGTGCAAGAAGAAGCGTTGAGCGTGAAGCAATGGTCGGTAACAGAGTATATAGACTTGTGTTTGGAATTTATAAAACATATGGCCCCGTCCATTGCAATAGAACGGTTTACATCGCAATCTCCCGACGAGTTGCTGCTTTCTCCTCGCTGGGGATTGAAGAATTATGAATTTACCAACTTGCTTAACAATGCCATCAGACGAAACAAGGTAGTGCAAGGAAGTGCATTGACTTTGAGATGAAATGTCAATATTCCGTTTTATCGGTTTTTGCTTCCCATTTTTCAAATGCTCTTATGGCATCTGTGTCAATCATGTGAATGCATGGAATGCTGCGTGAGATTTGCGGCTTGGCAATTTCTTCATATATAAAATTATCGTCAAAGTTTATTTTTCTTGCGTCAAGCTGCGTATTGCCATAATATATTTTTTTCACACCGGCCCAATACAATGCGCTGAGGCACATGGGACATGGTTCACATGAGGTGTAGACTGTGCACCCTTCGAGCTTAAAGTTGGCGGTTTGCTGGCAGGCATTGCGTATGGCATTTACTTCGGCATGAGCTGTAGGGTCGTTGTCGATTGTCACCGTATTGGTCCCAGTTGACAATATGTTACCATCCTTGACAATTACCGCACCAAACGGACCACCTCCCTTGTCGATGTTTTCATAGGCCAAATCGCATGCAAGTTGCATGAACTTTCTGTCTTCTTGTGTGATTGATTCGTTGAGCGTATCCATATCCGAGCTATTTTTGTTTTTTATAAAGTTAAACAAAAATCGGCAGAAAATCAAGTCAAGATTGTCAAAACATTATAAAACGCCAAGGACAAGCTTTCTTGGGTTAGAGAAACTTGTCCTTGGCGTAAATGATTTAGTTGTCGTGGACAAAAGATGTCACACAATTATTTTACGATATCTTATGCGATGCGGCTCGGTGTCGCCAGTGCGAGCTTTTTTGTTTTCTTCGTATTCCGAATAAGAACCTTGGAAGTAGAATACCTTGCTATCACCTTCAAATGCAAGAATGTGTGTACATATACGGTCGAGGAACCATCGGTCGTGGGAGATTACGACTGCACATCCGGCAAAGTTTTCGAGACCTTCTTCAAGGGCACGCAGTGTGTTGACGTCGATGTCGTTTGTCGGTTCGTCAAGCAGCAGCACATTCCCTTCTTCTTTCAGTGCCATGGCGAGGTGCAACCTGTTTCGTTCTCCACCCGAAAGCATTGCGATTTTTTTCTCTTGGTCGGCTCCGGTGAAGTTGAATTTCGACAAGTAGGCACGGGCGTTGATGTCTCGTCCACCCATTCGGAATGTTTCGTTTCCTTGCGAGATGACTTGATAGACGGTGCTATCGGGATGAAGGTCCTTGTGGTTTTGGTCGACATATGCAATTTTTACAGTCTCACCGATGTCGAAAGTCCCTTTGTCGGGCTTTTCAAGGCCCATTATCAATTTGAACAAAGTCGACTTGCCCGCGCCGTTAGGGCCGATAACCCCTACGATACCGTTTGGAGGAAGCGTGAAGTTGAGGTCGGAGAACAGCAACTTGTCTCCAAAAGCCTTTTCCACATCGATGGCTTCAATAACCTTGTTGCCAAGTCGCGGTCCGTTAGGAATAAATATTTCGAGTTTTTCTTCACGTTCTTTTTGGTCTTCATTCAGCAACTTGTTGTAGCTCGACAACCTTGCTTTCCCTTTTGCTTGTCGGGCTTTAGGAGCCATGTGTATCCATTCAAGCTCGCGTTCGAGAGTCTTGCGTCGCTTGCTTGCTTGTTTTTCCTCTTGCGCCATTCGTTTTGTCTTTTGTTCAAGCCAAGAAGAATAGTTGCCTTTCCAAGGAATTCCTTCTCCACGGTCGAGTTCGAGAATCCATCCGGCCACATGGTCGAGGAAGTATCGGTCGTGGGTTATGGCGATGACAGTACCTGGGTATTGTTGCAGATGTTGTTCAAGCCAGTCGATTGATTCTGCATCGAGGTGGTTGGTAGGCTCATCGAGAAGCAATATGTCGGGTTGTTGCAACAAGAGCCTGCAAAGGGCCACACGGCGGCGTTCACCTCCCGACAATGTTTTTATAATCTGTTCTTCGGGTGGGCATCTCAATGCATCCATGGCCCTGTCGAGCTTGTTGTCGAGGTTCCAAGCATCGACAGCGTCGAGCTTGTCTTGCAGCTCGGCCTGTCTTGCAATGAGGGCGTTCAGTTTGTCAGGGTCTTCAAGTACATCAGGGTCGGCAAAGCTTTCATTGACTTTTTCAAATTCGGCAAGCAGTGTTGTAATGTGGCTCAAACCTTCTTGAACTATTTCTTTCACAGTTTTTTCGGGATCGAGCTTGGGGTCTTGCTCAAGGTATCCGACAGAATACCCCGGGGCGAATACCACTTCTCCCTGATATTGCTTGTCAATACCTGCGATAATCTTTAACAATGTAGACTTACCGGCACCGTTGAGACCGATTATGCCGATTTTTGCACCGTAGAAAAATGACAAATAAATGTCTTTCAGAACTTGTTTTTGTGGTGGATAGATTTTATTTACACCCACCATTGAGAAAATTACTTTTTTGTCGTCGGCCATAAGTCGATAACTGTTTTTTATTTATGTGTTCTGGAATTGTTTTTATAACCTTTAGTCTTGTAGTCGCAATTTATTTTGCCCTTTATGATGTTATTGAGTTTCCCTCGAATGAGTTGCTTGCGTATAGGCGACAAGTGGTCGATGTAAAGAATGCCGTCGAGGTGGTCGCACTCGTGTTGCATCACTCTGGCCAAGTATCCCGATATGGTTTCTTCGTGAGGGGTGAAATTCTCGTCGACCCAATTGATTTTGATTTTTTCTATTCGTGTCACGGGTTCATGTATGCCAGGAACACTCAAGCAGCCTTCTTCGCGTGACAATTTTTCTCCGTCTTCAATCACTTCGATGTGAGGATTGATGAGGACATATTTTTTATCGGCAAGTTCGGGGAATGTGTCAGCCAGCACTGATGCATCAATATAAACGATGCGCGCATTTACTCCGACTTGCGGTGCAGCGATGCCTATGCCATCCGATGCGTACATGGTGGCTTTCATGTTTTCTATAAGTTCGTGGAGTTGAGGGAAATCGGGTGTTATGTCGGGCGAAATCTTCCTGAGGACAGGATGCCCGTAAAGATAGATAGGAAGTATCATTTTTTATATTGCAAACTTTGTAAGTAATCGTTTAATATGATTGACGCGGCTATTGTGTCAACTACGGCCTTGTTGCGGCGGTCGGTTTTTTTCATGCCTCCTTCGATCATTGCTTGATGAGCCAATGTTGAAGAGAATCGTTCGTCATACATTTCAATAGGCATGTCGGGCAATTCTTTTTTCAACTTTGCGAGGAATGGTTTCAAGTATTTCATACTTTCGGAAGGAGTATTGTCCAATTTCTTTGGCAAGCCAACGACAATCATCTCCACGTTTTCGGTGGAGATGTATTTTTTTATGAAACTTAAGAGCTCGGTCGTCATGACAGTCGTAAGTCCGTTGGCTACGATTTTCAACGGGTCGGTGACGGCCACTCCCGAACGCTTCTTTCCGAAATCTATTGCTAAAATTCGTCCCATGTTGCAAAGATACTGCAAGACAGCGTCATTAACAAGCAAAACCGTTCTTTTTGAAAAGTTGCGATTTGGTAAATGTCAGGATAATTTGGTTGGATTTATTGGCAAGAAAGTAAATTTAACACATTAAATGGCAATACAGGCCGAAAAGTGCGGAGATATGTATTTATTATTAACAGCATGAAGCATGATAGACGTATCTTAGTTCTTTTTGCGTGTTAAATTCATATTGCTTGGAATAAAACAGAGAGATTAATCTATTGAATTTTGCTAAAAGCCATGTTGTATATACATTTGCATCATAAATAAAGACGAAATGATAAATTCTGACTACCAATGATGGAACAAAGATTTAAAATCCAGCATGCGAGAGCCATGATGTTTTCGTTGGTTTGCGGAGTCGCGTCGGTGGCAGTTGCCCAACAAGACAGCATCCCGTTGCCGACATCATGGTCGTATGCCGATTGTGTGGAATATGCCAAGGCAAATAATATACAGTTGCAACAATCCTACCTGACGAGGCAATCGAGTGATGCCGACCTTGAAGCCGCAAAAGGAGAGTGGTTGCCGACATTTGATTTTGCCACGACGCAATCGGTTACAAATTATCCGTCGCCTGCCGATGGGAAGCATCACAATACTTATAGCGGAACTTATGGTATCAATGCCGGATGGACAGTGTATGACGGTAACACACGAGGCAATAACATAAAACGCGGAGAGTTGCAGAATGTTGTCAACGACATGTCGATTGAAGAGATTAACAACAACCTTGAAACTCAAATTCTGGGATATTATTTGCAGATATTATATGCGCGTGAGGCCATTGATATTGCAAAACAGACCCTTGAAGTGAGCGAGGCTCAAATGAAGCGTGCCGAACAACTCATGTTGTCGGGGAAAATGTCAAAGGTTGATTATGTGCAGCTTGAATCGCAATATCACACCGACCGTTACAATGTCGTGACAGCCGAGAACAATTATGAATCTCAAAAGACAGACCTGAAACAGCTACTTGAACTTGGAATAGGCTATGACATGGTGCTTGACAGCCTTGAATTTAGCGAAGAGTTGATAATGCAACCGCTGCCCGACAAAGAGACGGTGTATGCTGTTGCTATCACTTGGTTGCCAGAATTAAGGGGCAAAGCCATTGAACAGCAAATGAGTGACATCGACATAAAAATAGCCCGTGCAGGTTATTTGCCATCCATAAGTTTGAATGGTTCCATCGGGACTATGAATGTTTCGGGAACTGATTATTCGTTTGGGTCGCAATTCCTCGATAACTTGAATGAACAAATAGGCATTACTTTGTCCATTCCAATTTTTGACGGGAAAAAGACGAAAACCAGTGTAGCCAAGGCTCGGATAGACAAGTTAAATTCGGTATTGGAGTATCGTAGCTTACAGAATGACATAGCACAAAGCATAGAAAATGCTTATCTTGATGCTCGAAGTTCACAAGCACAATACATATCGGGCAAAGAGCAATTGAAAAGTGCCGAACTTACCGATGAATTGACAAATGAGCAGTTTAAATTGGGACTTGTTAACACGCTCGACTTGTTGTCATCGCATAATGCGTTATTGTCGGCGCGCCAGCAATTGCTTCAAGCCAAGTACATGGCACTTATGAATATAAAAATGCTTGAATTTTATCAACATAAAGGAATTTCATTGCCGTAACAATAAGAATAATTGACGTTATGAGACGACAAATTAATTGCATTAATGCTGTAGCAAGCCTATTGGTGCTTGTGCTTGCAGCCTCTTGTTCAAAAAAGGAAAAGATGACTCTTGAGACTGCGACAGTGACAAGGGGAGAAATAACCCAGACTGTCACGGCTACCGGCACGCTCGAAAGCGTGACCCAGGTGGATGTAGGTACTCAAGTGACAGGAATAGTGGCAAATTTGTATGCCGATTTTAATTCGGAGGTAAAGGCCGGACAATTGATTGCCGAGATTGACAAAACAACATTTGAAAGTGAATTGAAGTCGGCCGATTCCAATCTTGAAAGTGCCCGTCTTGATTATGAATATACAAAGAAGAATTATGAGCGAGACAAGGCTTTGCACGAAAAGCAGTTGATAAGCGATTACGATTTTGATACGAGCCGTCGTGATTATCTTGTAGCAAAAGCTTCTTATGAAAAGGCTCAAGCCGAAAGAGTAAAAGCCGCGCGTAATTTGAGTTATGCCGAAATCGTGTCTCCAATCGATGGCATTGTCATTTCACGAGAAGTGGAAGTGGGGCAGACGGTTGTTTCTAATATGGAAGTTGCCAATATCTTCACCATAGGCGACCTTGACAACATGCAAGTAGTGGCCGATGTCGATGAGGCCGACATTGGTTCGGTTGCCGTGGGACAGAACGCTTCATTTACTGTTGACGCTTACCCAAATGACGTGTTCAATGGCAAGGTGACGCAAGTGCGCATTAGTCCTACCACAGAGTCGAATGTTACCACATATGAAGTTTTGATAAGCGCGCCCAATCCGGAACATAAGCTTATTCCCGGGCTAACGGCTAACGTGACAGTAAAAGTAAAAGAGGCATTGGACGTGATGACATTGCCAATAAAAGTGTTGCGGTTCAATCCAATGCAATTTGAGGATAGTGAAGGGCTGCCACAGGCCGATCCAATGCCTGCACCTCCGGCATCGGGAGTAGAACCTTCAGGAGAACCTAAAGATCCGGCAATTCCCACCGATGACATGCATCGCCTGGTGTGGGTATTGAAAGATGGCCGACTTGTGCCCACTGAGATTGAAATTGGTGTTGACAACGGAGTAAACATAGAAGTCAAAAACGGTGTCACCGAAGGGACTCAAGTGGCTTTGCAATACGGAATCGCGAGTGATGGACTTGAAAGCGAACAGCCTGAAGGGGACAGCAACCCGTTCATGCCCAAACCACCACAACGCGACAACAAGAAGAATAAAAAATAATAACCGTATTTGTCAAATACCCTTTACATTGAATTGCAATGGCTAAGGAAATTATAAAGTTGGACAACTTGCGTCGTTATTTCAAGGTGGGCAATGAGGAAGTCCACGCATTGCGCGGAGTATCGTTTACTATACATGAGGGCGATTTCGTGACGATAATGGGAACTTCGGGCTCGGGAAAATCGACGTTGCTTAACATATTGGGATGCTTGGACACTCCGACATCGGGTGAATATTATCTTGACGGAATCCCTGTTCGCACAATGGGCAAAAACGACAGGGCGGCTTTGCGCAATCGCAAGATAGGTTTTGTATTCCAAAATTACAACCTGTTGCCTAAGACGACAGCTCTTGAAAATGTGGAATTGCCACTATTATACAATAGCAAGGTGTCGGCACGGGAACGCATAAAGCGTGCCACAGAAGCTCTTGTGCAAGTGGGATTGCATGACAGGATGATGCATAAGTCCAACCAAATGTCGGGCGGTCAGCAGCAACGAGTGGCTATCGCGCGCGCACTCGTGAACGACCCTGTGCTGATACTTGCCGACGAGGCTACCGGAAATCTTGATACTCGCACATCATACAGCATATTGGTATTGTTTCAAGAATTACACAAGAAAGGACGTACCATAATTTTTGTAACGCATAATCCGGAATTGGCACAATTCAGCAGTCGCAACATCGTGTTGCGTGATGGAAAAATAGTCAGCGATACGTTGAATACTAATATCAAATCGGCGCAAGAGGTATATGACTCGTTACCGGTTGAAAATGATTAAACTTCAACAGCAATGAATTTAGCGAATTTATTCAAAATAGCATTAAAAGCACTTGCCAACAATAAGATGCGATGTTTCTTGACCATGCTTGGCATAATAATTGGGGTAGCATCGGTCATAACCATGCTTGCCATAGGTCAAGGCTCGAAGCAGAGCATCAGGGAACAAATATCGGAGATGGGTTCCAATATGATAATGATTATGCCCGGAACCGACGTTCGAGGTGGTGTAAGGCAAAGCGCAGAGGACATGCAAACATTGAAGCCTGTCGATTACGAGTCGATACGCGAGAATGCCCCTCATGTGGTGGGCGTTTCACCTAATGTGAGCAGTGCGGGACAATATGTGAATGGCAATAACAATTATCCGTCGCAGATTAACGGTGTGTCGCCCGATTATCTTGACATAAGGAAGTTGACCGTCGAGGACGGTTCCATATTTACCGAACGAGATATAAAGTCGGCAGCGAAAGTATGTGTCATAGGGACTACTATAGCAGAAGAACTTTTCCCTAATGGAGAGAGTCCGGTGGGGAAGGTAATTCGTTTCAATAAAATACCGCTCACTGTCGTCGGCGTGCTGAAATCAAAAGGTTACAACAGCATGGGGCAAGATCAGGATGATATTGTTTTAGCTCCATACACGACTGTGATGAAGCGTGTGCTTGCAATCGATTACATTCAAGGCATCCTTGCATCGGCCACGACCGAAGAACACACGCCACAGGCAATAGACGAGATTACAGAGGTCTTGAGGACAAATCACAAATTAAAAGAAACCGATAATGATGATTTTACCATACATTCACAGCAGGAACTTAGTTCGATGTTGAGTTCCACAAGCGACATGATGACGACGTTGCTTGCTTGCATTGCCGGAATTTCATTGCTTGTCGGTGGCATAGGCATCATGAATATCATGTATGTGTCGGTAACCGAGCGTACTCGTGAAATAGGGTTGCGCATGAGTATTGGTGCGAAAGGTCGTGACATTTTGGCCCAGTTCCTCATTGAGTCGGTGATTATAAGCATAACAGGAGGGGTGATAGGCGTGATATGCGGATGTACGGCAGCTTTGGTCGTCAAAGGCATATTGCATTGGCCCATATCGATACAGGCTTATTCCGTGATATTGTCATTCGTGGTCTGTACGTTTACCGGTGTGTTTTTTGGATGGTATCCTGCAAAGAAAGCTTCCAATCTCGACCCGATAGAAGCATTGCGCTATGAGTAACATGCATGAGTCATATTACAACAAAGTGGTGATGGTGCGTTTCATCACGCATCTCATTGTGCTGCTTGCGATATTCCTGTTGCCAGACGTATTGTTGTCGTTTGGGAGCCACCCAACTCCGAGGTTCGTGTATCTGCACTCGATTGTGTATATACTTGCCTTTTATGTGAATTATTACTTGTTCATCGACAAGCTTCTGTTCAATCGCAAGAGGGTGTGGCTGTTTTTCATGGTCAATTTGGTGTTCGTGCTGCTGTGCATTTTGCTGCTGGCATTCATGCATGAGTATTTCGGAGAATTCTTGAAGCCCGGGCCACGAGAAGCATCGGATGTCATGGACGGAGACGTGGTTTGGCGAGACAGGGTCTTAGGGTTGTTCCATTTCTTGTCAAGAGACTTCCTTATGGCGTTTCTTTCCATATGCATGAGCATTGCCTTGAAATTCAGTGAAAAATGGGTCAAATGGGAACGGCTTGAGCAGCAAATTGAGGCCGAGCGCAAGGAATATGAGCTTAACAACTTGAAGAACCAGCTTAATCCTCATTTTCTGTTCAATACATTGAACAACATATATGCCTTGATAGGATTCAGCCCGGAAAAAGCCAAACTGGCGGTACATGAATTGAGTCAATTGTTGCGTTATGTACTGTATGACAACGAGTCGAAGACTGTCCCGCTTGAAAAGGATATGCTTTTTGTAAAAAATTATATCGGGTTGATGAAATTGCGCTTGAACAATGATGTGACATTGAATGTGGACATTGATGAACGCCAAGGCATGGGATTGCAAATTGCCCCGCTCATGTTTGTTTCATTGGTAGAAAATGCGTTCAAACATGGTGTAAGGTCCAATGCCAAGTCGATTATAAACATAAGCATAAAGGTTGAAAATTACAAGGTAACATGTTTTGTCGAGAACACATGTTTCCCGAAAGATGAACATGATAAAAGTGGGAATGGCATAGGAATTGCCAACTTGCAACGGCAGTTGTCAATATTATACAATGGAAAACATTCATTGTCGACTGTTGAGGAATATGGCATGTTCAAGGCTCGTCTTGAGATTGTTTGCCAAGACTAAAGACGCAGAAAAAATATAAAATTAAGGAAATATGAGAAGAATCAGATGTTGTATTATTGACGATGAGCCATTGGCTCTTGAACTGATAAAGGGGTATGTGGAGCGGACTCCGTTCTTGCAACTTGTCGACGCATTTCAATCGGCTTCAATGGCCATAAAGACTATAATAGAAGATGACATAGATCTTGTTTTTCTTGATATTCAAATGTCGGAATTGAGCGGAATCGAGTTTGCACGTGTCATTCCGTCCAAGTGCAGGATTGTGTTTGTCACTGCATTTGACAAATATGCAATAGATGCATTCAAGGCCAATGCGTTGGATTATTTACTCAAACCTGTGAGTTATTCCGAATTCATGGAAGCAGCCAACAGGGCATTGAAATGGTTCATACTTTCGGAGCGAGCCGAGTTGCGCGGAGGAGAACAAGAATCCATAATCGTGAAAAGCGAGTACAAGTTGGTACAGATTCCGGTATCAAACATTCTTTACATTGAAGGTCTTAAAGATTATGTGAAGATATATCTTGAAGACACAGGCAGCTATGTCATGTCGTTGATGAGTTTGAAGACTTTTGAAGCGGGTTTGCCTGCCAACAGGTTCATAAGGGTACATAGGTCGTTTATCGTGCAAATGTCAAAGATCCGACTTATAGAGCGTAATCGCATAGTGTTTGGCAAGCAATATATTCCAGTATCAGATACATATAAGAATGTCTTTAATGAATATGTCAACAAGCATATATTGACTCCTATTAAAGAGGATTGATGCATTCGTTTTAATGTTTTTAGCTATAACAGAATATAATGAAATCTGAATAAGCACTCTAACTGAAGTTGATTCTATGCCGGGATTTGTCGTGAGACACGTTCCGGCAATTTTGTTTTGTGTTTGGGAAAGTAAAAAAATAAATATGGCAGCAAATAAAAAATTTACTGCCATAGTATTGTTTGCTTATTTCTATTTGAATCAGGCAAGAGCCAATATCAAAATCTGTGCTGTAATAACACGAAGGAACATTGTCAACGGATATACGGTAGAATAGGCTACTGCCGGTGCGTCGTTATTGGCTGTCTTGTTGCTATATGCAAGTGCCGGTGGATCAGTGTAGCTTCCCGACAGCAGACCAAGGATAGAGAAATAATTGAGCTTGTATTTCCCTCGGGCGATGATTCCTACTATCAACAATGGGAAGAATGTTATCATGAAACCATACAGAACCCATTGAAGACCTGTGCTGTTGAATACTGTTTCGGCGAAATCGGCTCCGGCGGCGATACCTACCGACGCAAGGAATAAACATATTCCTATTTCACGCAACATGAGGCTTGCGGCCGAAGATGTGTATGTGACAAGTTTTACTTTGTATCCGAAACAGCTTATCAAGATCGCCACTACAAGCGGACCTCCGGCCAACCCTAATTTCATCGGTACGCTCATTCCAGGGAATGCGATTGGAATGGAACCTACGATGACACCGATTAGGATTCCGATAAACATCGTGAACATGTTTGGTTGGTTAAGACGCTTTACCGAGTTACCCATTTTTTCGGCGAGTCGGTTTATGTCGTCAAGATTTCCTACTACCGTTATGCGGTCACCTATTTGCAATTCAAGGTTAGGATTGGCAAGCAGGTCAACACCGGCACGGTTTACGCGAGTTGCATTTAGTTTATAACCCATTCGCAATCGCAACGAACCGATTTTGCGACCAGAATATTCACTCTTAGTAATAAGAATGCGTCGAGAGACAACCGGCCCCGATGTGGTTTCCCATTCCATTTCTACTCTCGGACCGATGATTGATTCATAGATTTCTTCATCTTGTGCCGAAATAACGAGCAGTAGCAAATCATCTTTTTCGATTACTGATTCGAGCTTTGGAATGATAACTTCGTCGTTGTTTGCTTTTTTAATTCGAGAAACAACGAAATTGCGGTCGATAATTACATGCAGCCTGTCGACTGTTATGTTGTTTATCAAGTTATTTGTAACTTTAAGAGTGACAACATGTGGCTTCAACTGGCTTTGTTCGTTTTCTTCGGTTAATTTTTGTTGTTCTTTGTCAAGGTTGACGCGGAATACCACTTTTACAAGAATCATCGACAAGATTATGCCCACAACTCCGAGCGGATAGGCTGCTGCATATCCCATTGACATGCTTTTGATAGCCTCGGCAGTGGCTGGTGTGGCACCTTGGACCTCAGATAGCGTTTGTTGCGCGGCACCAAGACCCGGAGTGTTTGTCACTGCACCCGACAAGACTCCGACGAGCGAAGTGATGTCGATGTTGCCAAATCCGAAATAAATGGCTATTGCGACGACAATGTTGAGAGCGATGATAAGTGTGGCCAGGCCGTTAAGCACCAATCCACCTCGCTTGAATGAAGAAAAGAATCCGGGACCCACTTGTAAACCTATGGAGAAAATGAACAGAATCAAGCCAAATTCTCTCACAAATTGCAATATTTGCGGGTCTACACTTAGCTGGAGATGTCCCATTAATATGCCGACAAACAGCACGAATGTTACACCCAACGATACCCCGAAAATTTTAATTTTTCCTAAAATGACACCGAATGCAATTACCAATGAATACAGGAAAATGGCATGTGCAATCGACCCATTATCAGTAATAAGTTCAGTTAACCAACTCATACACGACTGCTATGATTAAAAAATGAATGTGCAAAATTAATGTTTTCTTTTGTATAAAACAATATAAAAAACTTATCAACCATTGTATTGCTCAACAATTGTTTCAATTTCGGACGGCTTGTTTATTATGCTGCCGGCATGATATTCGATAAGTTCTTTTTCGGGTCGGAATCCCCATGTTACTCCCACCGAGTCGACGCAGGCGCGTCGTGCAGTTTCCATGTCGACTCCCGAGTCTCCGACATACAGCGTATCGGCTTTGCGTTCTTTGGCCTGCGCCAATATTGAAAATATTATTGACGGGTCGGGTTTTACCGGTATCCCTTCCTTTTGTCCTTCGATGGCTGCAAATTTGATGTCGGGGAAGTAGTGTGTTACAAGTTTTTGGGTTGCAAGGTCATATTTGTTTGAAGCCACTGCAAGTTTTACACCCTCTTCCTGCAAATCGGCAAGCAACTCGGGTATGCCTGCATAGGGAGTTGTGTAGTCGGTGTTGTGTTCGTTATAATATTGTTTGAAATCGACAAGCATCTTGTCGATTACTGCGTCTTTTTGGATATCTTCGGGCAGGACGCGTTCAAGCAACTTGCGCACGCCATTTCCCACAAAAAATGGATAGGAAGCGATGCTGTGAGTAGCAAATCCGTTGACCGAGAGTGCGTGATTGGCTGCTCGTCCGAGGTCTTCGATTGTATTGAGCAACGTGCCGTCCAAGTCGAATATAACTAATTTTTTCATAATGAAACTGTTGTTGTTTTTTATGATTATGAAATCTAATATTTAGAATGGATAACCTACTGAAAAATGGAATGTTGCATCGCGCGACCAGTTGGGGTGCAGCAACGGCCAAGGTTCTTGGTTTATGGCCGGATTGTGCGCTTTCATGCCAAGGTCGAAACGCAACAGGAAATATGTGAAATCGAGTCTTAAGCCTAATCCGTAGGCTAAGGCTATCTGTTTGTAAAATTCATTAATCTTGAACACTCCTCCCGGTTGGTTTTCATAGTCGCGTATTGTCCAAATGTTTCCGGCATCCAAGAAAACTCCGAGCTCGAGCACCCAGAACAACTTCGCGCGGTATTCAAGGTTGATGTCGAGCCTTATGTCTCCACACTGGTATATAAAATTGTTTACCGAATTGGAGCCGTCGAAACTTCCGGGGCCAAGAGTTCTTACGCCCCATCCTCGCACGCTGTTTGCACCACCCGAATAGAACCTTTTTTCAAAAGGCAGCATGGTGGAATTGCCATAGGGAATGGCAGCTCCTGCGCCAATGTGGAACGCTATGGAATTGCGTGGATTGAAGGAGTGGGTTAGGGAATAATCGGCATCAAATTTCACATATTGGGAATAGCTTATGCCGAATATCTTATAAGTGTTATCTTCTTTGGTTTGTTTTGTCAAGTTTGATATTCCATAGAGCAAGTTTCCGGCAGTTTCGGCAGCAGCCCGTATGGTATATACGTTTCTTTGAAAACTTGAAGCTATTGGCGACGCTTGTCGTTTATTGGAGTGGTAATACGAGTATCCCATTCTCATTATGAAGTGGTCTTCATAGGAATATCGTAACAGAGGATTGGTTATGTCTTCGAGAAAATCAGAGCGGCTGTCGGGCAGGTACACATAGCTTATGTCGAGCAGGTTATATGTGTGTCGTGTCCTAACCGAGTTTTTCTTTTCGGCCCAGTGATACTTCCATCCTATGCCGGCAATTACACGGGTGTATTCCGGCCGTTCTTGATAATTGAATGAAGTCAGAAATTCGGTTGATGCCAGAATTTTCTGCTTGAAACTCTTTTTTAGGAACGGAAATTTAAATTTTGGGAATGTTATGCCTATGTCACCGGCATATTCCGAGTAATTGTCATTGATGAGTCCCGACAAGTCGCCCGACAGGCTTTCGTAGGAAGCACGGAATTTCACGCTCAGTTCTTCTGAACCTTTTGCTATGTTGCGATGGTCGTAGGAGGCTCCTATTCCAAACCCGAGGTCTCCTTCTGAATTTGTGCCTTCAAGCGACAATGATACTGTTTGGGATTTTCCTTTTGTAAGAAGGAAATAAGCGTCTACCCATATTTTCCCGTCAATACGGCCTATTGGCACGACTTCGGCATTTATGAATTTCAATATGCCAAGTCGACCGAGAGCCTGATAAGTCTTGTCGATTTCCGATGAGTTGTACATTTCTCCTGGAGTTACGAAATTGCATTCCTCTATAACTGACGGGCGGATGTAATGTTCATCATAAAGGATTGAAAGATTATGGAATTCTACTGTGTCCTTAGCTTCGTAACGACCGGTGTCATGTGTTACAAGTGGGTCGTAATTTGTGACAAAAGTGACATTCCTTATGAAAAATGGCTCGTGTTTCGTGTAATAAGGAAGTTTGTCATTTTTATAAGGTGGCATTGTGTTGAGAGTGATATTGACATCTTTTTCTCCTGCTGCCGTGTCGGCAGTGAATGTTATGTATTCCTTGTTGAAGGCATAATATCCGTTTTGCCGCAATAATTCGGTTATGCGTTGTCGCTCCATGTCGAGAT
Organism: uncultured Muribaculaceae bacterium; assembly: GCA_944321705.1. Taxonomy (GTDB): domain Bacteria; phylum Bacteroidota; class Bacteroidia; order Bacteroidales; family Muribaculaceae; genus Avimuribaculum. Next base: position 23,244 of record CALUMG010000004.1, read on the forward strand.
TGTTGCGGTCGAACAATGCCCCTGGCTTTATTGCAAAATTGGCTGAGTCGGCAAGGATTAACGTCCGTAGGGTATCGTTAGGGATGTTGTAGCTAATCGAACTTATGTAATGAGGTTCGTTTAGAGTGATATTGTAAGTGACGTTTATTTTCCGCTTGTCTTTGTTTACGATGGTGTCGAAACTTACAGTTGAATTCATGAACCCTCTGTTCACAAGAGCTGTTTGAAGTTGATGCACCGAGGCATCGGTCAAGTCTTGATTATAAATGACAGGCGGGGTGCCTACTCGTTGTATCCATTTGTTTGCCCATTTGGTGCTATCATGTCCTGAAAGGTTGTAAAACCATAATTGGAGTTTAAGTCCGCCAAGCACGCTATGATTTGGAGTCTGTCGCAAATAGCTTGAAAGGTCTGTTTTGTTTATTTTGTCATTTTTATCGGCAATCTTTATATCCACATTGTCGAGCAGGTATTTATCTTGAGGAACATGCTTTGTCAAGTTGCAGGCCGGCATCAAAGACATTGCGACGACAACGCTTGTCGCAATGGCCAAGTTTCGTAGGCTGCGTCTTGTAAGGATGTAGGGCATCGGGTACAGATTGATAAATATCGAGCAAAATTACAAAAAAAGTACGGTGTAATGCTGTTTTTTAAGATGTATTTGTAATCTTTGTTGTCTTGAAGTTGTTAAAATTCGCAGATTGGACGTGCAGCGCATTTTCATTTGTCGAAATTAAATAAAAGGTTATCTTTGCATCATGTAGGCGTTCATGTTCCGTTTACATGTTCTTAAAGTTACTAACGTGAATAAAATGATGAAATTAATAAAGAGGTTTCAAGCAGTATGCGTGGCATTGGCTGTTGCCGCGTCGGGCATATTTCCAGTCATCGGTGGCGAAAAATATGATGAAGTAAATGAAGAATGGCAGCAAGCCATAATAGCGGCGATTGATTCTTTTCCTGAAAATGGAGGATATTATACAGGTCGCAACTCGACAAAAGATTTCCCTCGTACTGCATGGAGAGCCATGAATGAAGCTTTTGGGATGCGACCAAGCGACATGGCCCCGGCTCTTGATGTAAAGAAGGCACAGCCATCGTTTTGCTCGTCGGCGACTTACTTGGCATTTTTGAAAGGATTGAAAATATGGGACGAAGGCAATGAGGAAAATATTTCCAATCTTTCGTGGTTTTATTTAAAGCCATATTGCGGAGTTACCGACCTTATCAACAATCAAGGTTATAATCAAGATGACGGGGAAGGTTTTTGGGGCATGGCTAATGCAAACGGCCCTGGCATGGCGGTACTCGTGAAAGAGAATGATGCCGGATTCAGTTTTACAGGATACAGAGGTGCCAAGACTGAAAAATACCGCGAGAACGAAGATGAGGTATATATGTCTGATGAACAATGGAGAAACGATCCTGTGTGGAGCTATGCCCGAAAAGGAGATTTCATGAAGATTTTTTGGAACAGGAATGAGACCGACAATAGTGATAGTGGCGCAATAATCGGTGTCAATAATAATCCGTTGGATGAGCAAGAGCACGGACATAGTGTTATTTTCTTGGGATATGATGATTCGGGCAATGTCATTTATTGGAGTTCAAACGGTCCGGGAAGCAATCCAAAGGAAATGGGCTATGGCGTGGCTACATGCGATAAATTGCGGATACAGCGGGTCGTGTTTACTCGAATAACAAAACCTGAAAAATTTGCTAATATAAAAAAATCAAAGGCAAACAAGGTGCACAAATGGCTTAGTAGCCTTGCCGGCGAGCATCATGGCACAACCAAGGAGCTGAAAAAATATTGCGGCATCGAATAGGGCCATAGAGTGTTGGTATTTCGTCATGTGTAAGCAAATGAGGTGAAAAAATATCAAATTTGAATCGATATGCTTGAATTTGTGGCATAAAATTGAAATTAAGTGCAAAAAATTTGCATCTTAAAATATTCCTGCATACCTTTGTGTCGATAACTTAACGCAAGTTTATACAGTATATGCTATCTTCTATTATTAATATTATTTCGATTTTGTCTTCGATTCTGGTCGTCAGCGTCGTGGGGCTATTGGTCGTGGAAATTATGATGTAATGGAGGATTTTACTTGCTATAAGTATTGAAGTAAAAAATAGAATTATAAAAATATTGATATATGACCTTTCCTCCATTCATGGTATTAAATGGCGGAAAGGTCTTTTTAATTGGGCTGTTAATTGTGATAATAGAATCCATTAATGGCAGAATTGAAAAAAGAAAAAAATAAAAATAGATAGAAGGAGGATTATGAGCATTCCATTAAGAAGTGCCGTATCGACGCAAGGTCGTCGAATGGCAGGGGCAAGAGCCTTATGGCGTGCCAATGGCATGAAAAACGAGCAGATGGGCAAGCCAATCATAGCCATAGTCAATTCATTCACGCAATTTGTTCCGGGCCACACGCATTTGCATGAAATAGGACAAATGGTGAAAGCTGAGATTGAACGATTAGGTTGTTTTGCCGCTGAATTCAATACGATTGCAATAGACGATGGTATTGCGATGGGGCATTCGGGAATGCTGTATTCGCTTCCTTCAAGAGACTTGATTGCCGACAGCGTTGAATATATGGTGAATGCGCATTGTGCCGATGCCATGGTGTGCATAAGCAATTGCGACAAGATTACACCGGGCATGCTCATGGCTGCGATGCGCTTAAACATTCCTACCATATTCGTGTCGGGAGGCCCTATGGAGGCCGGGCATCTTGGCGCTCGCTCGCTCGACTTGATTGACGTAATGGTAGACGCTGCCGATGACAGTATAGATGACATGGCAGTGAAGCAAGTAGAAGACAATGCTTGTCCTACTTGCGGTTCTTGTTCGGGTATGTTCACGGCCAATTCGATGAATTGTCTTGTCGAGGCGATAGGGCTTGCTCTTCCCGGAAATGGTACAATCGTGGCAACTCATTCCAATCGCATAGGTTTGTTCAAGCGTGCTGCCGAGCAAATTGTGAAAAATTGCCATGCATATTATGATGAAGAGGACACGAGCGTGCTGCCTCGAAGCATAGCAAACCGTCAATCTATATTGAATGCGATGACTCTTGACATAGCCATGGGAGGAAGCACTAATACCGTGCTGCACTTGTTGGCAGTCGCAAATGAAGCAGGGGCCGAATTTTCAATGAAAGATATCGATGCGTTGTCGAGAAAGACTCCTGTGCTTTGCAAGGTAGCTCCGAATTCAAAATATCACATCGAGGATGTGAACCGAGCCGGAGGAATAATGTCCATAATGGGCATACTTGCCGGACATGGCCTTGTTGACACAGGACTGAAACGTGTCGACGGATTAACGCTGGGTGAAGCCATTGACCGCTATGCCATTGAAGGAAAGTCTTTTGGACAAGAAGCTGAAGCTTTATGGAAGAGCGCGCCTGCAGGAGTAAGGTCGATAACTCTCGGAGGCCAAAGCTCTTGTTATCATGAACTTGACAAAGACCGCACGAGTGGGTGCATAAGGGACTTTGAACATGCTTATGTCATGGATGGCGGATTGTCGGTCTTGTATGGTAACATAGCTAAAGACGGGTGCGTGGTGAAAACGGCCGGAGTGGATGAAAGTATTTTCCATTTTCGCGGAGCTGCACGCGTGTTCATCTCTCAAGAGGATGCCGTCGAGGGAATTCTTGGAGGCAAAGTCAATGCCGGTGATGTGGTAGTGATAATTTATGAAGGACCTAAAGGAGGACCGGGAATGCAAGAAATGTTGTATCCTACTTCTTATATAAAATCGCGACATCTTGGGAAATCTTGCGCTTTGATTACCGACGGAAGATTCTCAGGAGGAACATCTGGCTTGTCAATAGGCCATATTTCGCCCGAAGCGGCCCGAGGAGGCAATGTAGGTCTTCTTAAAGATGGCGATATCATAGATATAAACATTCCTGAGCGCAGCATAAACGTGCTTCTGAGCGATGAGGAATTATTGGCTCGTCGCAAAGCGGAAGAGGCCAAGGGCAAGGATGCTTTCAAGCCGGTTGGCCGCAATCGAGAAGTCTCAAAAGCATTGCAGGCTTATGCTTCGATGGTCACATCGGCCGACCGTGGAGGAGTGAGGGAATGATTTGTATAAAGATTATCCTCATTTGCGGAATGAAATGAAAAAATAAAGAAAAACAATATATTATGGACAATTACATATCAGGTTCCGAGGCATTGATAAGGTCGTTGATAGGCGAAGGTGTCGATACTATATTCGGATATCCGGGGGGTGCAATCATTCCGGTATTTGACCGCTTGTATGACTATAAGGCTCAATTACGCAACATACTTGTCAGGCATGAACAGGGTGCCGTTCATGCAGCTCAAGGTTATGCCCGCATATCGGGCCGCACAGGTGTGGTAGTGGTTACATCGGGTCCTGCCGCGACCAATGTGATTACGGGACTTGGCGATGCCATGATGGACAGCACCCCTCTTGTGGTCATTACCGGGCAGGTGGGAAGTAGTTTGCTGGGTTCTGATGCGTTTCAAGAAATAGATGTGATAGGTATAACCCAACCTGTCACGAAATGGAGTTACCAGATACGCAGTGCCGAAGATTTGAAATGGGCAGTGCCGCGTGCATTTTATATAGCTTCGACTGGTCGACCGGGGCCTGTCGTACTTGATTTTGCACAAAATGCGCAAAATGAAAAAATAGAATGGACAGGGTATAAAAAATGCCACTTCGTAAGGTCTTACGATCCATATCCTGCAATAGACGAAACGACAATAGACAAGGCTGCCGACATGATTAACAAGGCAGAGCGGCCTTTGATTGTAGCGGGGCATGGCGTAGAAATCTCCGGTGCCGAAAAAGAACTTGTAGCTCTTGCCGAAAAGACCGGTATCCCTGTGATAACGACTCTTCTTGGACTGTCGACAATTTCATCGAAGCATCCACTTTTCAAGGGCATGATTGGTATGCACGGAAATATCGCAGCCAACATAGCCGTTGGCAAGTGTGATTTGTTATTTGCCATAGGGATGCGATTTGATAACAGGGTGACGGGAGATGTTTCTTGTTTTGCAAAAAACGCAAAGGTAATTCATGCCGATGTAGATTCTTCGGAATTTGGAAAGATTATAAAACCCGATTGCGCAATCCATGGCGATGCAAAGCCTATATTGGAAAAACTTTTGTCAAAAGTATCTGAAAATACTTATGAAGGATGGCTGGAAAGTTTTGTCGCTGATGAAAAACTGGAGGTTGAAAAAATCATAAAGCCTGAATTGGAACCGAAAGAGAATTTGACAATGGGTGTTGTAGCAAGGAAAGTTGCCGAGGCGGCTGGTGAAGGTGCCGTGCTTGTCACCGATGTAGGACAAAACCAAATGCAGTCGGCTCGATACTTCTTGTATTCTCATCCTCGCAGCATCATTACATCGGGAGGTCTTGGAACGATGGGGTTCGGACTTCCGGCAGCCATAGGTGCAAAAATCGGCGCACCCGAGCGCACGGTTTGTTTCTTTACCGGTGATGGCGGCATACAGATGACCGTAGAAGAACTTGGCGTGATATTGGAATATAATGTCAATATAAAGATTATCATTCTCAATAATAATTTCCTTGGCATGGTGCGGCAATGGCAAGATTTGTTCTACAACAAGCGTTTCTCTTCTACCGCGCTTGTGAATCCCAATTTTGTCATGCTTGCCAATGCATATGGAATTCCGGCTGAGGATGTGGAATCGAAAGATGAGCTTGACGATGCCATCGCCCGCATGTTGGCTCATGACGGTGCCTATGTGTTGAATATAAATATCAATCCCGAAGAACTGGTTTATCCGATGTCGGCTGCCGGAGCTCCTTTGGACGAGATACTGTTGAGCAGGGATGAAAGATACCAAAAATAAAATGCAGATATGGAAAATAAAGGTACTTTATATACGGTGACCGTGTTTTCAGAAAACAGGGTCGGATTGCTCAATCAGATATCGATTATTTTTACTCGACGCAAATTGAACATAGAGTCCCTATCGGTTTCTCCATCTTCGATAAAGGGAGTGCACAAGTTTACTATAACGACATATACCGACCATGAGACGGTTGACAAACTCGTTAAGCAGATAGAAAAACGCATCGATGTCTTAAAATCGTTTTATTATACCGATGACGAGATAGTTTATCAAGAAGTGGCTTTGTACAAGGTTCCCACAGTGCAGCTTCTTGATGAAAGAAATGTCGAGACCATAATAAGAAAGCATAATGCGAGGATTCTGGAAGTGACGCGAGAATACACGGTTATTGAGAAAACAGGACATGACAATGAGACGGAGGCTCTGTTTGAGGAATTGAAGCAGTATGACATACGTCAGTTCGTGCGTAGTGGGCGTGTTGCTGTGACGAAATCGCCTGAGGAGTATGTGACGATGTATATCGAAGAACGTGCAAAGCAAAAGGAAGAGGCTGAAAAACAATGGACAAAGACAAATGCCAGCAACCTGTAGCGGCAATATATTCGCATGAGTTTTTTCTCGCTGCCGGAGAATGTAATGCCGAGAAAAGCATGTCTCTTGCCATGTTGGTGAATCGAATCATACGCGTTGCGACCGAACATGCCAACATGCTTGATGTGGGATATGCGAGTCTTACTCCGATGGGGAAAGGTTGGGTATTATCCAAGTTGACATTGGAGATGAAGCGATATCCACATGTGAACGAAATATATAAAATAACGACATGGATAGAAGGAGTAGATCGATTCTTGTGTTCACGAAACTTTGTCATTTATGACGGAGACGGGTGCGAGCTTGGTTATGTACGTTCATTGTGGGTGGTGATAGATTTTCACACGCGCATGATGTGCGACATGTCGTTGCTCGGTGAGCGCATGTTGATGCCTGTCGGTGATATGCCGTCGTGCCCGATTGCAAAGCCGTCTCGAATAAAATTGACCGGAATTAGCCGTACCTCGATCTGCAAGTTCAGGTATTGTGATGTTGATTTTAACCGTCATGTAAACACCGTAAGGTATATAGAGGCTTTCCTGAACTGCTGGCCGCTTGAACATCATGACCGTTACATGGTGAATCGATTTGAGATATCGTTTGTTAAGGAGTGCCTGTATGGAATGGAAGTGAATGTGAAAATCGACGAAACTGATGAATTTGACTGCAAGGCAGAGATTGAAAGCAACGGTGTGACATATTGCAGGGCAAGGTTCTTATTCAAGGAGTCGGAGTTTCATGGTGAAGATTATTAATATTAGTTATAACATATCAATACAAAATTTAAAATTATGGCAATATTGAATTTTGGCGGAGTTGACGAAAAAGTCGTTACTCGCGATGAATTTACATTGGAGAAAGCAAGAGAAGTTTTGAAAGATGAAACGATAGCTGTAATAGGTTATGGAGTGCAAGGTCCTGGTCAAAGTCTTAATTTGCGTGACAATGGTTTCAATGTCATTGTAGGACAACGCAAGGAAAGTAAGACATGGGACAAGGCTGTTGCCGATGGCTGGGTTCCTGGCGAAACTTTATTTGAAATAGAAGAAGCTGCCAAGCGTGCAACAATCATCGAATACTTGTTGTCGGACGCAGCGCAAATAGCATTGTGGCCTACAATCAAGAAGCATCTCACTGCTGGCAAGGCTTTGTATTTCTCTCATGGTTTCGGCATCACATATAGCGAAAGGACAGGAATCGTTCCTCCAAGCGATGTCGATGTCATAATGGTTGCTCCTAAAGGTTCGGGAACATCGTTGCGTACAATGTTCTTGCAAGGACGTGGCATTAATTCAAGTTATGCCGTTTATCAAGATGCGACAGGCCATGCTTTAGACCGTTGCCTTGCTCTTGGAATTGGCGTGGGTTCGGGATATTTGTTTGAAACAACGTTCAAGCGCGAAGTATACAGTGACCTTACGGGTGAAAGGGGTTCGTTGATGGGCGCAATACAAGGTCTGTTGCTGGCTCAATATGAAGTTTTGCGTGAAAACGGCCACACTCCGTCGGAAGCTTTCAATGAAACAGTGGAAGAACTTACGCAATCGCTCATGCCGTTGTTTGCAGCAAAGGGAATGGACTGGATGTATGCGAATTGTTCAACTACGGCTCAGCGTGGCGCACTTGATTGGATGGGCCCGTTCCACGATGCAATAAAACCTGTCATGCAGAAGTTGTATGAGAGCGTGAAATCGGGTAATGAAGCTCAAATATCCATTGATACTAATAGCCAGCCAGATTATCGCGAAAAGTTGAATGCTGAATTGAAGGCTTTGCGCGAAAGCGAAATGTGGCGCACCGGTGAGACAGTGCGCAAGTTGCGTCCTGAAAATAATTGATGCAAAAATTGGTATAATTGCCAAAAATAGTTGGTAAAACCCGTATAATTAATAAACAATTAGATACGATAACTTTGATGAAAAGGTTTTCATCAAAGTTATTTTTTATGTCAAAAACTCGTTATGAAAGATGTCCGCACTGTGGCTCTCTAAAAGTGATAAAATGGGGTAGGCAGAGAGGTCACCAACGTTATAAATGCAAGCAATGCGGCGGTATGTTCACCTTTCGCAGAAAGGATGTCAGCAAGACCAACCGTTTCGTATGGTTTGAATGGTGGATCCTCCGGAAACAGACCGTCCCACAGATTGCAGAACTGAGCGGCTACAGTGGGAGGCAACTATACCGATGGTTTGACGAGTATTTGGAAAACTACCCACAGTGGCGCATACAAAGGCGCGAGAAGGTTAACCTTCTCATTGATGGGACCTGGTTCCCCAACAAGATGTGTCTGGTCGTATATCGGGATGAGAGGGTCAAGGCGACATTGCTTTACCGGCTTACGGATAACGAATGGGAAGAGGAAATAACAGAGGACATCGAAAACCTCATGTCTGTAGGCGTTGAGATTGAAAGTATTACATCGGATGGCGGGCGAAGCATAATTAAAGCTGTCAGGAAAGCCTGCCCCAATGCTATCAGGCAGCGTTGTCTTGCCCATATCCAACGGGAGTGCCTGATATGGATAACAAAGCATCCACAAAGCGAAGCCGGGATGGAACTGAGGAAAATCGTGTGCATGATAAGTCTGATAAAGACACACAACGACAGGCGTCAATGGATATCCGACTTCAATGTCTGGGCTGAAAGACATAAGGACTATCTTGACCAGAAAACCATTAAGGAAGAATCTCACAGAGAGTGGTACACTCACAAGATGGTCAGACGTGCATATATCCATATAAAGAAAGCATTGCCTGATATGTTCCATTATCTGGACAATCCCAGAATACCAAAAACGACAAACGCTCTTGAGGCATTCTTCGGACATCTGAAAGAGAATGTTTCACTCCACAGAGGGATGTCATACAGACACTGTCAGAACTATCTCAAATGGTATCTTTATTTTAGAAATAAGGATAATAAAAATAAAGGAAAATAGCCGGCTATTTTCCTTTATTTAGCTTATGACACCAACTATTTTTGGCAACATTACCCAAAAATTGATGAAAATATGAAAATGGAGGGATTCGATTTACCGATTCCCTCCATTTTTTGTCCTATGAATCAAAGACTTAATGCCTTTGATAGGTTGTTTTTTGATAAGTCCGTTAAAAAATCAGAAATAATAGTTTTGATGTTTGCGGTTGTATAGCAGCAAGCCTTCGGCCACTTCGCGCGCGCACTCTTCTCCGATAGATTTTGCCACTATGGCAAGTGCAAATGCAGTTGCGGCGGAAGGACCGTTTGCCGTTATGATGTTTCCGTCTTGGCAAACCGGCATATAGCCTTTTTTAGCCGATTTCATTGCATCTTCAAATCCCGGATAGCATATAGCTTCACGGTCGTCGAGAATGCCAAGAGGGGCAAGTACGACGGCAGGCGATGCACAAATGGCCGCGATATTGCCATTGTTGTTGTAATGTGCTACGAGAAGTTCATTGAGTGGTTGGAATTCTGCCAAATTGCTGGCTCCGGGGAGTCCTCCTGGTAAAATCAGCCATTCGGCATCGGTAAAATTTGTTTCATTAAACAAGCTGTCGGCTTTTATTGTTACGCCGTGCGCACCTGTCACGTCAAGATTAGATGAGATTGAAACAGTGTTTAATTTGAATCCGGCTCTGCGCATAATGTCGATTGTAGTAATCGCTTCCATTTCTTCAAAACCCTCGGCAAGGAATAAAAAAGATGCTTTCATAATGGAGAAGAATTAGAGTTAATAAAATATATACCATTACAAATTTAAAGATTTATTTTTGATTACCAAGTTTACTGTTCGTTATTTTATTAAATTTGTGACATATTTATCATTAAATGCGACAAATTTCAAAAAATAACACAAGGTGGTTTTTCGTGACCATATTTGCCATCGTTTTTGGCATATGCATGTTTATAACACCCGAAAAGACTGTTTATAAAAGGATCTCGGGAGTGGTATGGAATACAGTATATAATATAACTTATTGTAGCAATGATAATTATGCCGATTCGATAATAGCCATCTTGAACAAAGTAGACGATAGCGCGTCGATGTTTAATAAAAAGTCGGTTGTCAGCAAGGTTAATGCTAATGACTCGAATGTCGAGGCAGATGATTATTTTGCGACGTTGCTTGGCAGGTCGATTGAAATAAATAAAGAAACAAACGGAGCTTTTGACCCCACAGTCGCTCCATTGATGAAATTGTGGCGCATAAATGACGATGGCAAAGAACTGCCGGGCAAGGAAGAGGTAGACAGCATAATGAAGTTTGTCGGGATGGACAAAATCGCATTTGACGGGAAAAAGGTCGTTAAATCCGATTCTCGCGTGCAACTTGATTTCAGTGCCATTGCCAAAGGATTCGGATGTGACGAGATAGGTAGAATGCTCGAAAGGAACGGTGTGACAAATTATATCGTGGAAATAGGTGGCGAAGTGGCAGCCAAAGGTGTGAATGACGAGGGTGAACCGTGGCGAGTATCGATTGACATGCCGGTAGTTTCAAATGACACTGTGGTGCATTCGTCGGCCGATGTGCTTCAGATCATGCATGGAGGTGTTGCAACGTCGGGAAATTATCGTAATTTCAAGGTCGTTGACGGAGTCAAAGTAGCTCATATAATAAACCCTGTTACGGGGTATTCTGAATTTTCCAATTTATTGAGCGCAACAGTCGTTGCCGATTGTTGCATGGATGCCGATGCATATGCTACTGCATTCATGGTCATGGGATTGGAGAAAACAAAGCAATTTGTGCTTTCAAGAGAAAACATTGCCGTGCTACTTATATATGTGGATGAGAATGGCGAGATGAAACAGTGGAAAAGCCCTAATTACAAAGGATGAATGACACTTAGTCATCTTTCATGTCCTTTGAGCGAGATTCTTTCTTTGTGGAAGTGCTTGTGTCCTTGTCTTCCTTCAAGTCTATTTCATTCCTGTTTTGGTCAAATACTTTATATTGCAGGTAAGCCAGGGATTGGTCGGGCAATATCTTGAATTTAAGTCCGTATTCTATACGCCATTTGCGGTACTCCGAAAAAATTCCTTTTTTCAGATATGCATCTACAAATGGATGTATGTACATTGTGAAGTTTGAAACCTTGAGCGAGTTTATCAGATAATCGATTTTGTCCTTCAGCATGTCGGTGAATAGCAATGATGGCATTACTTCGCCTTTTCCTCCACAAGATGGGCAGGCTTCGGCTGTGGTGATGTCAAGTGCCGGCCTTACGCGCTGACGAGTTATTTGCATAAGTCCGAATTTGCTCAGAGGTAGAATATTGTGCCGCGCACGGTCATTGGCCATCACTTCTTTCATGTGTTCGTAGAGAGTTTGCCTGTGGTCGGCTTGCGACATGTCGATGAAGTCGATTACGATGATGCCACCCATGTCTCTCAGCCTGAGCTGCCGTGCAATTTCATCGGCAGCGCGAAGATTGACATCGAGGGCGTTACTCTCTTGGTTGGTTGAATTTTTCGAGCGGTTGCCCGAATTCACGTCTATCACATGAAGAGCCTCGGTGCTTTCGATTATTATGTAGGCACCCGACTTGAAAGAAACGGTTTTCCCGAAAGAGGTTTTTATTTGTTTAGTTATGTTGAAGTGGTCGAAGATTGGAATATCTTCGGCATACAATTTTACAATATCCTTTTTTTCGGGAGCAATGAGCGTGACATAGTGTGATATTTGGTCGAAAATATCAGCGTCATTGACATAAATGTTTTCGAATGACGGGCTGAAGATGTCTCGTATCACGCTGACAGCCCTGCTTTCTTCTTCATAGATTAAAGATGGTGCGTCAAGGCGCTGTGCTTTTGCTATGCTGTCTTCCCAACATTTCAGTAACGCTTTCAGCTCGTTGTTCAATTCGGCCACGCGCTTGCCTTCGGCTGATGTCCGAATTATGATTCCGAAGTTCTTAGGCTTTATGCTTTCGATGAGTTGTCTCAGCCTGAATTTTTCTTCGGTGGATTTTATCTTTTGCGATACTGATATTTTATCGCTGAAAGGAATCAAGACGAGGAAACGACCCGTAAATGATATTTCGGTGGTTAATCTCGGCCCTTTTGAAGAAATTGGTTCCTTTGCGATTTGCACGATAAGTTCTTTGCCTATTTCGAGCACGTCGGTAATTGTGCCGTGCTTGTTAATATCGGGCAAGGACTTTAACTTTGATATGTTTGGGATGCTTTTTTTGTCGTCAAAAGCTTCTTTCAGGAATTGCCTGTAAGTGTCGAATTGCGAACCTAAGTCAAGGTAGTGCAGGAATGCGTCTTTTTCATAACCTACATTGACAAAAGCTGCGTTCAACCCAGGCATCAACTTTTTTACTTTGGCAATATATAAATTGCCGACAGCGTAAGAAGCATCCCTTGATTCTTTTTGCAAGGATACTAATCTGCCGTCTTCCAGTAAAGCAGTAGAGATGTCATTAGGTTTTACGTCAACAATGAGTTCGCTTCTCATTACCAGCTGTAAGGTTTAAAATTTAATGTTGTAAAGATAACTAAATCCCCCATAAAGGGGGAATTTGTCATCTTGTTTTTGTGTCTTGCAACAAATAGACACGACTTGATTGCAAGACTTTCATTTATTTGCTTTTGAAGCTTTTTGTCATTGACTTTTGTCGATAAGCATTCTCACATATTCCGTTAAGAAGGGAGCCATGCCTCTTTACAGCCTTTCTTCAGGTTGATTGCATGTCGGAATTTGGGCATGTGAATGCGTCAGCAGGTCAATGAACTTGTGTTATGAATTGATACGATAACTTTTTCCCTTGTCTCATGGCTTTCGTTTATCAATATAAATTAAGCCTGTAGCGTTATTGATGGGATAATCGTAGCTATCTATTTCTATTACAAAGAACAAACATAATGAGTATGTTATTTTGACAATAGCGCAATCATTTTGTTTGTTCTTGTGTATGTGACTTGGTCAAGAAAGCCAGAATCATTTTTATTTCTTCTTATGTCTGTTCTTTCTAAGTCTCTTTTTGCGCTTGTGGGTAGCCATCTTGTGGCCTTTCCTTTTCTTTCCGCTTGGCATAGTTACTTAGTGTTAAATTGTTAAAGAATATGTTTTTATTGGTGTTGTTTTTATTTCACTTGATCCATGAACACTTTTGCCGGCTTGAAAGCAGGAATTTTGTGCTCAGGAATGATGAGGGTCGTACCCTTTGATATGTTGCGAGCTGTCTTTTGCGAACGAGTTTTCACGATGAAGCTACCAAAGCCTCTTAGATAAACATTCTCGTTGTTAGCAAGAGAGTCCTTAACAGTTTCCATAAATTTCTCTACAGTCTCAAGTACCGATGCTTTGTCGATACCTGTAGATTTTGCAATCTCGTTTACGATGTCTGCTTTAGTCATTGTGATTCTTTATTAATTTTTATATGAAATTTCCCGTATTCGCAAAAAAATTGGAAAATAGATGGTATCCTTAACTATTGAAACACAATCTATTTTGCAACGTTTTTTAGATGGTCAAATCTATTTTACGGATTCGTAGGTGCAAATATCGCACTTTTTTTTGAAATAAATATCACTCACTCTGAAATTTTGCTCAAATATTTTAAAAAGGGTGTGATGTTTTTTCACTAAGACTGTGGCATTGCTTGTCATTGTCATGCAGCGGGATGCAATGCCGGCAGGCTTGTGTAAATTTGCATGGTGTCATTGCATGGCAGAGTGCTGCTTATTTTTTAATTTTGCATAATCATTCATAAACAATAATTGATGAATAAAAAGTTTTCAGTACCGTTTCTGCTATTGACGGTGTGTTTCTGTATTTTTATCGTCCTTGCCAACATTCTTGAGGCCAAGGTAGTGAAATTCTGGTTTTTCACTGCAACTGCCGGGCTTATAGTATTTCCGGTGTCCTATATCATTAATGATTGTATCGTGGAAGTGTACGGATTTCAACGCGCGCGATTTGTGATATGGCTTGGATTCTTGATGAATCTCATAGTGGTGTTGTTTTTGCAGCTGGCAGTAGCTTTGCCTCCCGATCCTGTATGGACGGGGCAAGAAGCCATGCATGTCATTTTTGGCAATACTCCGCGTATTTTGCTTGGCAGTTTCATAGCTTTCATATGCGGCTCGATGGTCAATGCTTATGTGATGAGCAAGATGAAAGTGGCGAGTCACGGGCATAATTTTTCTTTGCGTGCCATTTTGTCCACGCTTTTCGGAGAGTCGGTCGATTCGGCCATATTTTTCCCTATAGCGTTCGGCGGATTATTGCCGTTGTCGACCATATTGACAATGATGTGGACGCAGGCTGTGTTGAAAACGGTATATGAAATCATCATACTTCCTGTTACAATCAGAGTGGTTGGTTTTATCAAACGCAAGGAACAACTTGACACGTTTGATTCGGGCGATGTGGATTACAGATGGTGGAGGATAGACAAAATATGAAAAATGACACGGTATTTAAGAATATAAAGACCGTATTTGTGGATCTTGATGACACGATATGGTGGTTTACCGAGAATTCAAAATTGTCGTTGAGGCATGTGTTTGAATTGTTTGGAATAGGGAATTATTGTGATTATGGCACATTTGATTTCATATACCATGAAAAGAACAAGGAATTATGGGAATTGTACCATTATGGGAAAATAAGCAAGGATTATCTTGTTAACGAGCGGTTCAGGTACATGCTTGAGAAGGTGGGATATCCGGTCGACATGCTTGAAGAAACCGCGTGTGAGATGAATGCCGAATACTTGTATTACCTGTCGTTGCAGCCTGTGACGGTTCCCGGAGCAAGGGAAATGTTGTTATATTTGAACGGAAAATATGATGTAAATGTGCTTAGTAATGGGTTTAGTGGCGTGCAGCAACGAAAACTTTCCTCGTCGGGACTGAGCAAGTTTATAAGAAAACTTGTTCTTTCGGATGATTGCGGGATTACGAAGCCTTTGCCGGGTATTTTTACTTACGCCCTTGACTCATGTGGTGCTTTTGCTGAATCGAGTGTCATGATAGGAGACAATTACGATGCCGACATTTGCGGTGCGAAAAATGTCGGTTGGAGAACGATATTTTACAATAAGAATGGAGAGAGTGGTACATTTGAATCGGCCGATGCCGTGGTTCATTCTCTTGATGAAGTGTCGCGATTGTTGTAACGCTTGGCGTGGTTTTATTCGGGTAGGTTTAGCCTTTTTTTTGCTTTAGCTCCAAGGTCCTTTAGTTTATCCACTTGCGACAGGATGTTGGCACGTCCGTCGCTTAGTTTGGCGGCGGCTTTGTCGTAGGCTTGCCGGGCGGTATTCAATCCTTTGTCGATGCCAGCCATGTATTCGGTGAAGTCGACAAATCGGTCATATAGTTTTCCTGCTTCTTCTGCGATTTTGATGGCATTGCGAGTCTGCTTGTCGTGGCTCCACAGTTGCGACACGAGTTTTAGCACTGAAATGAGGTGCGTCGGGCTGATTATTACAACATGTTTGTTGTAGGCATATTCCCACAACTGTGGATTTTCTTGCATTGCAGCCAGGTATGCTCCTTCATTGGGGACGAACATCATGACGAAATCTCCGCTGTCTTTTATAAATTCCTGGTAGTTTTTTGATGCGAGCTCGTCAATATGCTTCTTTATGGATGCAAGATGCTCGGACAGTTTGGCCGATTGTGTTTTTTCGTCTTCAGCGTTCACATAGTCGGTATAGGCTGTCAGAGATGTCTTGGAATCGATTACTATGTTTTTTGAATCAGGCAAATGCACGATTACATCGGGGCGCAATCTATTCCCGTTTTCATTGGTCAATGTGTTTCCGTTTTCATCGCGTGTGGCTTGTATCTCGAATTGTTCACCTTTTATTAGTCCTGAAGATGACAGTATTTGTTCAAGAATCATTTCGCCCCAGTCGCCTTGTACTTTGCTGTTGCCTTTCAAGGCTTTCGCAAGATTGCCGGCTTCTTTCCCTATTTGTGAGTTTAAGTCGCGCAGGTTGTTTATTTGCATCATGAGCGATGTGTGGTTTTCGGCATCTTTTATGGCACGGTCGTTTATTTCCTTTTTAAGTTTGTCGATATTCTCTTTCAACGGGGAAAGTATCTCGTTGAGTCGCAAGTCGCTTTTGCGTGTTTTGTCATCAAGGATTTTTGATGCGAGTTCATTGAATTGTAATCTCGCTTCGTCTTGTATTTTTTGTTTTTCATCGGTCAATACTTTCAATCGTTCTTCGATTTTTGATTTTTCCGATGTTATTGAGATTATTTTGTCGGTAAGTTGTTTGCATTCAGTTGCATTTTTTTCTTCGCGGTCTGAAGTTTCTTGCAATTGTTTTTCGAGCATTGCAACTGATGCGTCGCGTTGCGCGAGTTCCGATGTCATTTGCACGATGTGGGCATTGTTTTGGTCGTTTTCGGTTTGTAATGCCGAGAGACGATGTTTGGCCGCGTTTAATGTTGCAACCAGCCAAGCCGCGATTGCAAGTAAAATGACGATTATGATGGAAAGCGTGATTACAGTTGTTGACATGTTATGGATGTGATTTAAATAAGAGTTGCAAAATAAAATAAATTTATGACAATAATCGGTTGCCGATATGTGAAATATTGAAAAAATTCTTATCTTTATACCATAAAATATAAATAAATGGCAAGATTCAAAATAGGTGATGAATGGTGGACAACTCCTGCCGAGGGAGAAAATGGAAATGTCATAATGGTGACAGGACGCCGTGTCGATGAATCGGTGATTGCTTCGGGAAAATTCAATGACAGGGTAGAGGTTACATGGAAATATGACGCGACTGCAAGCGGATTGCCTGATGATGCGACAGCAAAGCTCATGGAACAAGTGGATGCTGCACTGAAAGATGCGTTTTCCGGTGACAGGACGATAGCCATCATAACCGGCATATATACCGGCAATGGTGAGCGTAACTGGGTGTTGTACACGAGTAGCTTGCCTATTTTTGAAAAAATATTCAACAGGGCGCTTTCTACATTTGAATTGTTGCCATTGTCTCTTTATGTAGAGAAAGATCCTGAGTGGAACGAGTATGGTGAAATGAAAAGCCAGACTGAAATAATGGAAGGAGAATGATGAAGAAATGTCCTTGCAGAGTGCATGTGTTCAAGCGGGAACCATTGATAATGTTGGTTCG
Source organism: uncultured Muribaculaceae bacterium (assembly GCA_944321705.1). Lineage (GTDB taxonomy): Bacteria > Bacteroidota > Bacteroidia > Bacteroidales > Muribaculaceae > Avimuribaculum. The sequence continues at coordinate 40,832 of CALUMG010000004.1, forward strand.
TCTCTTGGAATGCAAGCATGATAATGGGACGTCTTTAAAATAGTGAAATGCTGATGTCTAATTTTTAATTGTGTTTGTGTCATGGACAATTTTTGGCTATGGATTGTTATCTCCTTGGTAATGGGGGTAATATCGGCATTCGTTTTTACAAGTGCCGTTGAAAAGACGGCTGAAGCTACGGATGAGCCTATGAGTTCTGTGAGCAATGTGGCACTTACCGTAGTTGTATTCAGCATTTTGTCTTTTTTGATTTTGTGGCTTATAATGGCCATTTGGCAACGAGGTTTTTACGCAAGTTGAAAATAACACTTGTGGCAATACCTGTTGGAAAGGAGCTTTTTCGGTCTCGTGTCGTAAAAACAGAGACTGTATGAAACAAAAAACAGATTCCGTTTATTCGGAATCTGTTTTTTGTTTATGATTGTTTCGTAGTGAATTACATGTTCATGCCACCACAGCAGTGGATAACTTGTCCTGTGACATAAGAAGACAAGTCGCTGGCGAGGAATGTTGCAACGTTGGCAACATCTTCGGGTGTGCCGCCGCGACGCAAAGGAATTTGAGCTTCCCATTGCTTGCGTACATCTTCCGAAAGAACGGCAGTCATGTCGGTGATGATAAATCCCGGTGCAATGCAGTTGGCACGCACGCCACGAGAACCAAGTTCCTTGGCGATACTCTTTGCAAGGCCAATCATGCCGGCTTTTGATGCAGAGTAGTTGCATTGTCCTGCGTTACCCGATACACCTACGACCGATGCCATGTTGATGATGCTGCCGCCACGTTGACGCATCATTATCGGCGTGAGGGCATGGATGAAGTTGAAAGCAGACTTGAGGTTTACGTTCAAAACAGCATCCCATTGAGCTTCTGTCATTCTCATCATCAAGCCGTCTTTGGTTATGCCGGCATTGTTGACAAGGATGTCGATGTGTCCGAAATCGGCATGGATTTGTTCAACTACTTTGTGAGTGTCTTCAAAGTTGGCGGCGTTTGAAGCATATCCTTTTGCTTTTACGCCATAAGAAGCGATTTCTTCTTCGGTCTTTTTACCGTTTTCGTCAATGACGAGGTCGGTGAATGCTATGTCTGCACCTTCTTGTGCGAACTTTATCGCGATGGCTTTGCCAATACCGCGAGCAGCGCCTGTAATAAGGGCTACTTTACCTTCAAGTAATTTCATATTATTGCTATGTTTACGTTAAGATTCAGTTGATGTTATTTTTCCACAAAGAATGCTCCACATGAATATCCTCCGCCGAAAACGGTAAGTCCGAATGTAGTTCCTTTGGGGAATCTATCTATGTTTTGTGCAAGCACCAATGCTGCGCTGGCCGATCCGGTGTTTCCAAGCTCCTCAATGTTGTTTAGGAACTTGTCATCGGGCAGTTCAAGTTGATTGGCAACATTGCTGACGATGCGCTTGTTGGCTTGGTGACATATGATGTAATCAAGGTCGGTTATTTCCATTCCGTTTGGCTTGACCACATGCTCAAGGGCTACTATCATGTAGTGGCAAGCCCTTACGAACACATCTTTGCCATAAGGCATTGTAATTCCGTCTTCGTGTGGGCGTAATCTTACGCCATCAGGCCCCTTGCCGATATTTCCTAATCCGCAAGTGTAAACGCCTTTTATGGTCATGTCGTTGTCCGACATTCGTTCTTTTGAAATGAAGTATGCGACAGCGGCATCGCCCCACAAGTGCCCACATTTAGGGTCGGATTCGTTACGGTAGTATGTGTTGAATTCCGAACAAATTAGCAGGGCTTTGGATGCTTTGCCCATTGCGAAATATCCTTCAATTATTTCAAGCCCGTTTACAAATGAAGAACATGCAGCCGAGACATATACGGCTTTAGCTCCGTCGATATTGTATTTTTGTTGTGCCACATGGGCGAGAGTTGCTACTGTATCGTATGGTGAATAGCAAGCCGAAATAATTAAATCTACATCTGTAATATCATAAGGGAGGGAGGGTAGTGCGTTTTCTATTGCAGCCAGGCCCATTGAATCAGACCCTTCTCCTTCTCCGACTATTGAGCGAGTTACTATGCCGGTTCGTTGCACGATCCAATCGTTTGTCAAACCGTTTACATGCAGGAAGTGTTCGTTGTCCACCCTGCCAGCCGGGATATAGAATCCTGTTGCGTTTATGTACATAAAAATGGTTTACTTATTATTGTTAGTCTTGATTCCGTATAAAATGAAATCTTTGATGTATTCTCGCAGTTTTAATTTCTCTATGCCGAGGTCGGCAAAGCTGTCTCTTATGTAAGGGACATCAAGGCCTTGCAGGGACAAAATCATCACTGTTGCGGTTTGTTCCACATGCTTGATGTGGAATATGCCTTGCATCACACCTTCGGTGAGAATCTGTTTTAAAATATTGGCTTCTTGGGAAGTCGTGTTGCGTCGTGCCCGTTCCACTTTGCGTAGGTCCATGAAAAAACCTGCTTTCAAAGTCCCGTTGCGAGTAACCGATTCTTTTATTGCCTCAAATCTCACGAAGATGAAATCCATTAATTTCTGTTCCACGGGTTCGGGCTTATTGACCAAGTCTGCCAGCTTTTCCACAATTTTGTCGCTTTCGGTTTTTACCACGGCATTGTATATCGCGCGCTTGTTGCGGAAATAAGTGTAGATTGTGCGTCTGCCTTTCTCTGAAGCCGAAGCAATATCGTTCATGGTTGTGTTTTCGATTCCTTGCTTGGCAAACAGTTGCCGTGCGATTTCTATGAGTTTGTCTCTTGTTTTCAAAACCATTGCAGTTATAAATTGCACAATCTCTAATCAATCGTGCAAAAGTAGCCATTAATCTTTAACAATACAAATTATTGTGTGCAATATAGGGGATTAGTTTAAAAATAAAGAAAAAAAGAATGTAAAATGCATGCAACTCGCGTTGTTTTGTAAGTAGGTGGATACATATGAAAAAGAAGAATGCAAAAATGCATTCTTCTTACTTTGTGGCGGGAGCCAGACTCGAACTGACGACCTTTGGGTTATGAGCCCAACGAGCTACCACTGCTCCATCCCGCGGTATTTCGACTGCAAAGGTAGAGAAAATCTAGGTGCTTGTCAAGGGTTGTTGAGATGAAAATGAGATAAAAAAAGTTAAATAAATGACAAGTTGTTGATTTATAGCTTATTCGACATGGGCTAAATTTAATATAATTGTGATTCCAACCATTGCAAGCGTTCATAGTAAGTGCGAATGAGCCTGCGTTGAGATTGTACAAGTTGAGATGAACTGATTGACGGGTGGCGTTGGTTGTAACGCTCATAGCGGCGCAAACTTCGTTCCGCATCGCGTATGCGGCGTTTTAATTGCCTTATTTCGGCTTTGTAATAAGCTTTGTCGGCGTCATTGTCGTAGTAGTTGTCGGGCATTCCGTAGTTGTAATAGGGGACGATCGGGGTTGCAGGTGATATTGGATAAACAGGTGGCGTGACTGGAGTGACCGGTGTTACGGGAGTTGTGACGAGAGGGACAGAAAGCGTGTATTGGTATGTTTGCCCTCCAATATTTAAGAACATGGTTGTGAGGTCGGTTGAAAAAAACATGTCGATTCCGGCCTCAGAATAGTGCATGTAATTGTTGTTAAAACCACGAGGGAACAGTACCATCGATGAAACACTGTCAATGCTGACCACGATGCAGCCCGAAGCCACGGTAACGTTGGCATTTGGCGCATTATCGCTGTAATATAAAAGTTGGGAGTTGCAATTTATGCTTATGCCCAACATTGCAATGATTGAAATTAGTAGCTTTTTCATGACTTCAGTGCTTTTTGAAAGTTTGACAATCTTGTTGGGGCGCACATTGCATTGCAAGTGTCTTTATGTACATTTCCAATGCTATTCAAATATAGTAAATTTGGTGTAGAAATGCAATTTTACGGGATTATAATTTGTGTGTTCAGGTAGAATTTTTGTTAGGGAGTGACAGTATCTCAAATAAAAAATCCTTGCATTCGGTCTTTGTGGGACTTGCATGCAAGGATTGTATTTTGTAGAGACTTTTGTCAGTCAAGATGCTTATTTAGAGCAACAAGGTTTTGAGTTTATTTGCTTGAAGAAATCATTGCCTTTGTTGTCTACAAGGATGAAAGCAGGGAAGTCAACAACTTCTATTTTCCAGATAGCTTCCATTCCGAGTTCCGGGTATTCGACACATTCGATGCTCTTGATGTTGTTTTGAGCCAAAATTGCTGCCGGGCCGCCAATGCTGCCAAGATAGAATCCTCCGTGTTTCTTGCATGCGTCGGTTACTGCCTGGCTGCGGTTGCCCTTTGCAAGCATCACCATGCTGCCTCCATGGCTTTGGAATAAATCTACATAAGGATCCATGCGTCCTGCGGTTGTCGGGCCCATAGAGCCACAAGCCATTCCTGCCGGAGTCTTAGCAGGTCCTGCGTAGTAAATAGGATGGTCTTTTATGTATTGGGGAAGTTCTTCGCCACGGTCGAGACGCTCTTTGAGACGAGCATGGGCGATATCACGTCCGACGATGATTGTGCCGTTCAATGAAAGGCGTGTAGATACCGGATACTTGTCAAGTTCCTTCAATATTTCGCTCATAGGCTGGTTCAAATCGATTTTGACGGCATTGCCTTCACCGGCCTGGCGCAATTCTTCGGGAATAAGTTCGGTTGGGTTGTCATCAAGTTTTTCAATCCAAATTCCGTCTTTGTTGATTTTGCATTTTATGTTGCGGTCGGCCGAGCAGCTTACGCCCATGCCTACCGGACAAGATGCTCCATGTCTCGGCAAACGAACGACACGGACATCGTGAGCGAAATACTTTCCTCCGAATTGAGCTCCAAGTCCAATCTTGTGGGCTTCTTCGAGAAGTGTCTTTTCAAGTTCTACGTCACGGAATGCTCGTCCGCCTTCATTGCCTGTAGTTGGCAAAGTGTCATAATAATGTGTGGAAGCCAATTTCACTGTGAGTAGGTTCTTTTCGGCCGATGTTCCACCAATGACAAATGCGATGTGGTAGGGAGGACATGCTGCTGTTCCGAGGGTCTTCATTTTTTCTACGAGGAACGGTACCAATGTGCTTGGGTTAAGCAAGGCTTTTGTTTCTTGGAACAAATAAGTCTTGTTTGCCGAGCCTCCGCCTTTTGTCACGCAAAGGAATTTGTATTCCATTCCTTCAGTTGCTTCTATGTCGATTTGAGCCGGCAGGTTGCATTTTGTATTGACTTCTTCATACATAGTGAGAGGCGCGTTTTGCGAATAGCGCAAATTCTCTTCGGTGTAGGTCTTGTAGACACCAAGCGAAAGAGCTTCTTCATCGCAATATCCGGTCCACACTTGTTGTCCTTTTTCACCATGGATTATGGCAGTCCCTGTATCTTGGCATAAAGGAAGTTTTCCTTTAGCCGAAACTTCGGCGTTGCGCAAGAATGTCAAAGCAACGTATTTGTCGTTTTCGCTTGCTTCAGGATCGTTCAATATTTTTGCCACTTGCAAGTTATGGCTGCGACGCAATAGGAAAGAAACATCGCGGAAAGCCTGATTGGCCATCATCGTGAGGCCTTCTTTGGCTACTTTAAGAATGGGTTTGCCTTCAAAGTCTCCTACCGAAACATAGTCTTTGGTGAGCAGATAATATTCGGTATCGTCCGGTCCCAAAGGGAACGGTGCCTGGTACTTAAATTCAGGATTTGCCATAGTAATTTTTTTAATTATTTGTTTTATGGAATGTTTTTATGCTTTGATGCAAAATTACTCAACTTTTGCCACAATTGGAATTTTTTCGATTCTAAAATTTTCATATGTCGCAAGTTGTCTAATTCGGGGCATTGTAGCGTGAATTTTAGGAGAGTGCAGTTGCCAGTCACGCGATAAAAAATAAAGGGAAGCAACGATTTCCGTTGCATTCCCTTTATAGGTATCCCACATTCAAGTGATTATTTTTTCTTGTCCAAGGTTTCAATGTATTTACGCAATCCTTCATTTGTCGGGTCTACATCGAGCCAGTTGAGATAAGCTTGCTTCATGTTGACATCATCCTTGTTGAGATAGTAGTAAATGGCCTTGTAACGGAAGATTTCGATATAAAGGTCTTTTTCTTCAGTCTTGTTGTTAGGATCTTGGTCGAGAATTGCTTGGATTTGATTGTATGTTTCAAGAGCTTTTCCTGTGCGAGGATCCTTTTCGGATATTACATAAATGCGAGCAATCTGAGAAAGGATGCGAGTGTCGTGTGGAACTTTTTCATCAACGATTTTTGCATATTCAAGAGCCTTGTTTACAGCTTCCATCTTGGCAATGGAATCTTGTGCAGTAGAGTCGGGAGTAGTTGCTGCCACGTTTGAGTATCTTCTTGAAAGAACGAACAAGTCATTCGTAGAGTAGTCGGCAGAATCTACATACATTTGATAATATTTAGCGGCACCAACATAGTCCTCAGCATCGGTGCAAGCCGAGCTGATGTCTTTCAACAAGTCGTATTTGCTTGTGTTTAATTCATAAGCTTTTACATAAAGGCTGATAGCTTCAGTGGCTTTGCCGAGTTCCTTCAATGCTGTAGCATAATCGGTATAGTCTTTGGCTTCATATTTAGTTCCTTCAGGAAGTGGCATTGCGAAGAATTCGCGAGCAAGCGCATCGGCTTCGTTCCAACGTTCCATTGCAACCAAGTTGTAAAGTTCAAGACGTTTCATGTAGAAAGCATTCTTGTCGCCGGCAGGAAGTTCTGAAATGATTTTTTCTGCAAGGTCGTAGGATTCTTGGTATTTCTTACCGTAGAACAAAAGACCTGCATAACGGTTTTCGTCTTGTTTGAAGTGGTTTGGATTCTGCATGTAGATTCCGTATTGTTCAGCAGCTTTTGTCCATTGGTCGTCTTCGTAGTATTTTTCGGCAAGTTCACGTTGAACGAGAGCTGAACTTGGGTTAGAAGCCGATAGTTTTTCAAGTGTTTGGATAGCTACTTGCGGGCTTACATAGAAATAGGTGTTTGCATATTTCACATAAGCTTCAACCATGTCTTTGTCGTAACGCATGGCGAGGTCATACCATCCGGCAGCATCGCCCCAGCTTTTCTTGTCGGCAAGCATGTCGCCTTGGAATACGCACACGTCAGCACCTTCTTTATCGCGTTTTGTTGCGTCTTTGATGCTTTTTTCAATTTCTTTTTTGTATTTCACTTCGTCAACGGCATAGTATGCACGACCGATGGCAACAATGATTTTCGGGTCTTTCTTGTGGCAAAGGTCTTTTGCATCGTCAAAAAGTTTTTCAGCTTCTTTCTTGTTGCCTTTTTTAAGTTCGAGTTGTCCGAGTCCTACATAGTTGTAAGCGTATTCAGGATTGGCGGCAACTCCTTGGTCGAAGTATTTTACTGCTTCGGCATCATTGCCTGCGACCAATTCGATGCATCCAAGATAGTAATAAGCTTCAGATTTGTCGGTGCTTGGATCATCAAGGTTGCGAAGCAACAATTCTTTGGCATTGTCATATTGACCTACGTTGTAGTATTCGATGCCATCTTTATAGCCTTGCGCGAAGCATGCAAGGGAAGTACATAAAATTAGAGATAAAATAAAGTTGATTTTCATTGTTTTATATGTTTTTGTAATGATTATGTTTTTGTCAATTCAGAGTCACGAGCCGAGGATGTACCGATGCCGGCATTACTCCGGTGTTGAGGATTATTTTTTGTCCGATGAATCCCGTCAGGAATGAGTAGAATCCATGCGACAAAGAACCGTTGGGCTCGGTTGTCGTGACATATATGCTGCGGTATAGCGGGTAGCTTCCGTCGTATATGTAAGCTTGATAAGGCTTGAACGCTTCTATTTGATTGTCACGGCGTATTTTCATTACTTTGATCTTGTCGGTAAAGTCGATCATGGCCGTGTCGTTTTTTTGAAGTTCGGCCATGCGTTCGGCAATGGTAGTGGTTTGAGCCTGCATGTCGGCAGTAATCCAGCTTACTCCGATCAAGCCTATTGCGTTTTTGCGTTTTTGTACTTCGGTGAATACTTGTTGCACGCTATCGGCTGCATACACTTCGGTAGTGAATTTTTCGCCTTTCATGATAGAGTCGGTGATGTATTTTACCACGCTTGACCCTTGATGGTCGAAAATCACTTGTATTTTACCGAGTTTTGACGGAAATACGTCTCCCCATCGAGGAGTTTTCCCCGAAAGGATATCGCGCAGTTCAGATATCGACAATTCATCGATGTCATTTTCGGGATTAGCGATTACGGCAATTGCGTCGACGGCTATGCGCTGGGTGCGCGGTGGAAATTTGTTGACATTTTCGAGATAATCTCGTTGCTCTTTGGTTAATTCTTGAGCCGTGACTATGAGAGACGTTTTCTGGTCAAGAAGAGAGTCGATTGCCGCATGTGCATCGATGTAGTAAGGAATTATGTTCGCATTTGGGTAGGTATATTCAAAAACATCGATTTCCTGTTGTATGATGTTTTCAAAAGAATGGTCGCACATCAATGTGATGAGCCCGGAAGTGCTTGAGTCGGTTGGCTGGCGCATGCAAGAAGCCGACAATAACATCACTACAGCCAGCAAAGGGATAAGTATTTGTGATTTTTTTTTCATAAGATGGAATTCGTTGAAAAGTGTTTCAATATTTTCTTTTGAATTGGCGATATCCTCGCCAAAATCCATAAAGGATGAAGAGTGCCCCAAGGCTGTATCTCGCCCATGTGAAATTTTCATCCCATTGGAAGAAGTTGACCATCATGAGGTATCCCATTCCTAAATAGATGCAAACCATGAACACTCCAAATATGTATTTCATGGTTTTCGGTGTTGCTTGCTTGTAGCTTAGGCTTTTGTCACTTTCTGTTATTTTGTTTATATCGTCTTTTTCGATATTGTCCATATGAGAAAATAATAGTTTTAGTGTGAGCATTGCTGTGCAATATTCATAGCAGCGTAAAGTTACATATAAAATTGAAATATCTATATCTTTTGTTGCAGTGTATTATAAATTCTTAACTTAGGATGTGCCGCGTATAACAAAAAATAGAATTTAAGAGAGACAAGACATAGTTTCATTTCGCCTTTGTTGGCATTTGATTGTTTTGACAAGGTGGAAAAAATAATACAGCTTCCGAAATTTTCGGAAGCTGTATTATTTATAATAAAACTATACGAAGTAGTTTGCGTTAGTTTACACCTTGAAGCTTGAAGGTAACAGGCAATGTATACCATACGTTAACGGCTTGTCCGTTCATCTTGCCCGGGATGAAGTCAGGAAGTGACTTACATACTCTTACTGCTTCAGCATCGAGATCCGGGTCAACACTGCGTACAACCTTTACTTCACCAATCTTACCTGTCTTGGTAACAACGAATTGAACGATTACGCGTCCTTGGATGTTGTTTTCCATTGCCATGGTAGGATATTGGATGTGAGAAGAAAGATATTTCATGAGTGCTGCGTCACCACCAGGGAACATAGGCATCTGTTCTACTGCACGGAATATTTCTTCTACCACAGGTTTCTTTTCTTCAACGATAACTTCGTCCTTATGTTCGCGAACAACGTTACGGTCGTCAGTACCTTGGTCGAAGTCGGTTTGTCCGAATGCCGTTTCAGTTTCCTGAAGTTCATCGGCACTCTTGATTTCGTCTTCTTCGGTTACTTCTTCATCTTCGGCGATGAGAAGCTCGGTAACTTTTACTGTATTCAAGATTTCTTCCGGAAGGGCTTCGGGCTCAGGTTGTTCAATGCGTTCTTGAACTTCTTCCTCTTCTTCCTCTTCAGGAGCAGTCTCGATATCGACCATTACCTGTTCAATTTCATCTTTAGGTCTTGATTCGGCGATTTGTTGCTGAATTTCAGTAACAAGGAGCGACAGGATGAAAACCACGACAATGAAGATTACTACGACCAGCATTGCCTTGTTGTGTCGCTTGATAGAATTCTTACGCAACACATAAGCGCCAAAATCCTTATTCTTGTGATCAAATATAATGTCACACCATTCTTTTGATGAGAGATCTACGTCTTTTGCCATAATTAAATCTAATTTAACCGTTAATAAAATCTATCATCACTTCTTGGCAGTTAGATCATCAAGACCATAAGAGACACCCTTGAGTTCCATCATCATGATTGAGTCGGTATGTGAGATGCGGTCAATCTGGTAACGGCTGATGCTGTTGATTTGCATTTCGTCAAGAGCGGTAACCAAACTTTCATAAGATGCGTTAGGAGTAGCTTTGATGATGACTACCGGACGTTTCAAAGTAGAGTCGTTACGGACTTCCTTTGCAAGTTTTTGGTAGATGCTATCATTTCTCTCGTCGTTCTTGTCAAATTCGTTGTTTTTCCATTTCGTTTTCAACTCGTTGATTTTCTTTACAACTTGTTCGTTACGTTCTTGGAATATCTTACGGATTCCTTGCGGAGCTCCGTTAACGTCATTTGGCATGAATTCGATTTCTTGCATCTTATTTTCAGCGAGCCTTCCGTTTTCAACTGCCATGTTGGGCATACCTTCATAGTAGTAAACGAAGTTTTTAACGGGGGTACCGTTGTCATCGAGTTCGCTGTCAAGTATCACAGTAATAGCTTCTGATTGCTTTACCTTGTTCTGTTCTTGTTTTTCCACTTTTTCATTAGTCGGAAGGCTAATTTGCAAAGTCTGGGACTTAATCATAGTGGTACAAAGCATAAAGAAGGTAATCAAAAGCATGTTCATGTCCACCATCGGGGTGAAATCGACATGAATTGACATCTTTTTTTGGTGTGACTTACCTTTTCCGTTGTCGCCACCAGTATCTATTTGTGCCATATGTTATTCGTCCTCACTTTTTAAAGCGGTCATTAAACTAAACTTATTCATCTTCATTGTTTGCAGATTGTCCATCACAACTTGAATCTTTGAATAAGTGGTACTCTTGTCGGCTTTGATTGCAATACCGTTACCTCTCTTGATAGTAGAGATGATATTGGCATTGTTGGAATTGTATATAGCCCTCATCCAGATTTGGAATTCATTAGGCTTAGACAAATCCTGATTCATGTCGATAGGAATACCGGCATTTGGATTCTTTGATGGATCAAGGTATTCATCCCTCTTTTCCTGCGGAAGATCCAACCAACCTTTCAATTCGCTCAATTTCACGCCAAACATGTTTGTTTTAGAGAAAGTAGCGACTTCGCTGTTTGTAAGGTTGATTGCATTGTTGGGATGAAGCCTGTTATATTCTGCGACTACATTCTTCAAGAGCTCGGCCCTCATGTTTTCGCTAGAGTAGGTAGAGTCCTTGTCACCGGCCAGCGAGATGAACACGTTTCCTTCGGGAGCCACGAGAACCGTTATAAGGTTGGCCGTGGGTACTTTGATTTCCGAAACAGAAGACGGTGTCAGCACAGTGACAGGTTCTTTTTGAAGGAATGTAGATGTCAACATGAAGAAAGTAAGCAAAAGTACAGTAACGTCACTCATCGCGGTCATATCGATGAGTGTACTCTTCCTTTTGATTTTAACTTTTCCCATATTAATCTACTGTTATTTTCTTATAATTTATGATTTTGTTTTATTGCAACGTGCTCTCTATGCGAATTAGTGAGTAGCAGCAAATGTTTGAACGATAGAGAATCCTACTTCGTCGATAGCGTAAGTAAGGTTATCAATCTTGTTAGTGAAGAAGTTATAAGAAATAACAGCGCAAGCACCAGTTGCGATACCAAATGCAGTGTTTACAAGTGCTTCAGAAATACCGGTAGACAACTCAGTAGAGTCAGGAGCACCAGAAGCAGACAAAGCTTGGAATGACTTGATCATACCCAACACAGTACCGAGAAGACCGAGAAGAGTACCGAGAGTTGTCAAGGTTGCAACGATAGGCAAGTTTTGTTGCAAAGAAGGCATCTCAAGAGCAGTAGCTTCTTCGATTTCCTTTTGGATAGTAGTAAGTTTTTGTTCTTTTTGGAGAATGGTGTTCTTGTCCATTTCGTCGTATTTAAGAAGAACGGCGTAAACGATTGCACCAACAGAACCTTGTTGCTTGCGGCAGAGGTCTTGAGCTTTTGCGATGTCGTTAGCAGCCAAAGCTTTCTTTACATTTGCAACGAACTTAGGAATGCTGCCTTTACCTTTTGCAGAAGAAAGAGCAATCCAACGTTCTACTGACAACACGATAACTGTCAAGAAGCAGCATTGAAGGATAGGTACCACGAATCCACCCATGTAAACTGTTCCAAGAAGGTTGATTGGGTGTCCGCTTTCATTGAAGTTGGCTGGGTTGCCAAGCACGAACAAGAAAATGCAAAGTGCAACGATGAAACAAGCTACAATAACCAAAAATGCGTTCTTGATTCCACGAACTTTGCTCACTACTGCTCCAGATTTTTTCGGAGTTTCGTTAGGCTTTTTTGTTTCCATAATTTAATTGAATAAAATTGTTAAAAATTAAATTGTTAGTTGTTAATGTTATTAGTAATATAGTTTTTTCGTTGCCATTGTAACAGATTCGTGCGCGATGCAATTATCAAAGGAAATGGAAATACACATTGTAGCCGGTGATTTATTTTATACATTATCATGTTGACTAACAATTGCTTTCATGAATCCAAGGCTTTAAATCTAATTATAATGCCAAATCTGTTACCTAAATCTTAGGCAAATGTATTATAAATATTTCAAATTGACAATGTGTTCAAGTCTTTTTTCTGTTTTTTTTCACAATGTCAACAAGCTCGTTTTGCGTATTGCGACGGGACAATCAACAATGGGGCGGAATGCCGGTGGGGCGATGTGGTTGCATTGGCGTGAAATCACTTTGGCTTGGCTGCCTTGCCAATATTTATTGTTGTTGATTTTGTTTTTAGTTAATTATTTTTAATTATCTTTGCGCCATAGTATATAATGCGACTTAAAAATGGCTAATATCAGAATTAAAAAAGGTCTAAACCTGAATATCGAAGGGGCTATTTCCGAGCAGTCGATTGCAGAATCATCAAGCAAGAATTTCGCTGTGGTTCCGGATGATTTTCCGGGAATCACTCCGCGTCTTGACGTAAAGGAAGGGGAGCTGGTGGAAGCCGGGTCGGTCTTGTTCCACGACAAGAATGCGCCTGAAATTGTCGTTACATCGCCAGTTTCGGGCAAGGTTGTGGAAATCAGCCGAGGAGCTCGCCGCAAGATTGAGGCTGTGAAGATTGAAGCGCAGGGGATTGCCGCCAAGAAATTCGATCTCAACAGGGATGTTAAACAATTGTTGCTTGAGTCGGGGTTGTGGTGCGTGATGCGCCAACGTCCGTATGATTATGTGCCTAATCCCAATGTGGAGCCTCGTGACATTTTTGTCACATGCTTTGATTCGGCACCTCTTGCCCCCGATTTTGCATTGTTGCTTAAAGGTAAAGAGAATTATTTGCAAAAAGGAGTGGACGCACTTGCGTCTTTGACCGATGGTAATGTTTATCTCGGGTGCAAGCCCGATTATGTGCCCAATGTGAAGGGTTGTGTCGTCAATACATTTGAAGGTCCACATCCGGCTGGTAATGTGGGAGTGCAAATTGCCAATGTGAAGCCCGTAAACAAATCGGAGACTGTGTGGACGCTTGACGCTGTGTCGCTTGCACGCATTGGAGAATTCTTGACGACAGGAATGGTCCCGTTTGACACGGTAGTTGCCGTTACAGGTGAATCGGTAAACAATCCGCATTATGTCAAGTGTGTCATGGGATGCTGCATGTCGTCGTTGCTGAACGGATGTGTAGATGATGCCGAGAAGTGCCATGTTGTGTCGGGGAATTTGTTGACAGGGACCAAAGTGGCTATTGACGGGTATTTGCGTTTCCCTTACAGACAAGTTTCCGTAATTCCTGAAGTTAAAAATGATGCCGATTTTCTTGGTTGGGCTTCATTGAGTCCCAAGCGGTTCAGTATTTACCATTCATTCACCAATTGGTTGTTGCGTCGAGGCAAGCCTGCCGAGTTTGATGCCAAATTGAATGGTGGCGTTCGAGCCATAATAATGTCGGGAGAATATGATCGAATGTTGCCGATGGATATTCTTGCCGAATTTTTGATAAAGGCCATCATTGCGTTTGATGTTGAAAAAATGGAGCAATTGGGCATTTACGAGGTCGCTCCTGAAGATTTTGCATTATGCGAATTTGCCGATACGTCGAAGCTCCCGTTGCAAAAGATAGTGAGAGAAGGCCTTGACAAGCTTTACAAGGAGATGAATTAACTTGTGAAAAGATAGATTACGATTAAATATGAAAGGTTTAAGAAATTATTTAAATAAGGTCAAGCCCAATTTCATGCCGGGAGGACGATACAGCAAGCTCCAGTCGGTGTTTGAGGGTTTTGAATCTTTTTTGTTTTCGCCAAACACCACATCTTCGACAGGAGTCAGCATTCATGACAGCAACGACACCAAGCGCACGATGACTGTGGTGATAATGTCGCTGGTGCCATGTTTGCTCTTTGGCATATATAACATAGGATATCAGCACTATTTGGCCATAGGCAATCCTGATGCTGGATTTTGGAACTTATTCGTTTATGGCTTTTTGGCATTGTTGCCTTCGATAGTTGTTTCTTATGTGGTCGGACTTGGCATTGAATTTATTGGTGCCCAGATACGTCATCATGAGATTCAAGAAGGATTTTTGGTCACCGGTATATTGATTCCGTTGATTTGCCCTATCAATACTCCGGTGTGGATGATTGCCGTTGCAACTGCATTCTCGGTGATTTTTGCCAAGGAGATATTCGGTGGAACAGGCATGAATATCTTTAACGTAGCCCTTATAACTCGCGCGTTCTTGTTCTTTGCTTATCCGGCAAAGATGTCGGGCGATGCCGCATTTGTGGCTACCGAACCGGTGTTCGGGTTGGGTGAAGGCTCGGTCGTTGATGCATTTTCAGGAGCAACTCCATTAGGACAAATAGCAACGTCTGCGTCTGAAAATCCTGTATTGACTAATATAATAGGAGAACCGATAAGCACACTCGATGCTTTCTTGGGGCTTATTCCCGGGTCCGTTGGAGAAACGTCTACATTATGCATACTTATAGGTGCAGCAATATTGCTTTTTACCGGAACGGCATCATGGAAGATAATGCTTTCGGTCTTTGTCGGAGGGTTGTTCATGGGATTTATTGCACACTTGTTCCCATCGGCTACCTATCCGGCATCGTCATTGACACCGATTGAGCATATATGTTATGGAGGTTTTGCATTTGCGGCCGTATTCATGGCTACCGACCCTGTTACAGGGGCGCGTACCGAAATAGGCAAGTACATTTACGGATTCCTGATAGGCGTGCTCGCGATTCTGATACGTGTATATAATAGTGGATATCCCGAGGGTGCGATGCTTGCCGTGCTGTTCATGAATGCGTTTGCTCCGCTCATCGACTACTTCGTGGTGCAGGCAAACATACGCCGCCGCTTGAAACGGGCTAAAATGAATGACTAAACACACAAGGGAGGAAGAAAATGAATACACAAAGTAACACTTATACGATAATATATTCTTCGATAATGGTGATTATCGTTGGCGCGGCACTTGCGTTTGTTTATCAAGTGTTGAAACCTACGCAAGATGAAAACATTGCCAACGACAAGCGCCAGCAGATATTGAGTGCGATACATGTCACGGCTCCAGAGGGAAAGGTCGGAGAAACATATAATAAATATATTACAGATGCATTTCTGACCGATGCCGAAGGAAATCGTAAAGAAGGCGACGCATTTGCCGTAAACATGGCAGGTGAAGTGAAGAAGGACGGATCTGAACGTAAATTGCCAGTATTTGAAGCTACTACCGACGAAGGTGAAACTGTTTATGTATTGCCTGTTTATGGAGCCGGTTTGTGGGGACCGATATGGGGATATGTGGCAGTCGGCGATGACGGTGACACCATCTATGGCGCGTATTTCTCGCATTCGGGTGAAACACCGGGTCTTGGTGCGGAAATCTCAACAGAAAATTTCCAAAAACAGTTTGTCGGCAAGGAACTTTACAAAGATGGAAAATTCTTGTCGGTTGACGTAATGAAAGCAGGGCAGAAGCCGATTGACGGATCAGACTATGTTGACGCTATTTCAGGCGGTACCATCACCAGCAAGGGAGTTGAATCGATGCTTGGTGATTGCCTATGCTACTATGACGCATTTTTGAGCAAGTTACAAGCTGCACAATTTGAAAAATAAGCATTAAATATTATGTTGTCTAAAATATCAAAAGAAGCATTACTCGGCCCGCTGTCGCGCAACAACCCTGTCATTGTGCAGGTGTTGGGCATTTGTTCATGCCTTGCCGTAACAGCCAAATTGGAGCCGGCCATAGTGATGGGAATTTCGGTTACGGCCATCACGGCGTTTTCTAATCTTATTATCTCGCTTATTCGCAATACCATTCCTAACAACATCCGCATAATCGTACAACTTGTAGTGGTTGCCGCGCTTGTAATCATTGTGGATCAGGTGTTGAAGGCTTATAATTATGAGATGAGCAAAGCATTGTCGGTATTCATAGGCCTAATTATCACTAACTGTATATTGATGGGACGTCTTGAGGCCTTTGCATTGTCAAACAAACCGTGGCCGTCATTCCTTGACGGAATAGGTAATGGAATAGGTTATGCAATCATACTTGTCGTAGTAGCATTTTTCCGTGAATTGCTTGGCTCTGGGACTCTTTTCGGAATACAAGTCATACCACAGGCTTTTTATGAAATGGGATACTCCAATAACGGATTGATGATATTGCCTCCTATGGCTCTTGTCACTGTCGGCTGCATTATTTGGTGGCATCGTTCAAGGAACAAGGATTTGCAAGAACAGTAATGAATCACCTAAAGAAAACAGTAAATTATGGAAGAGCTTAATCTGTTTATAAAGTCGATTTTTATCGACAATATGATATTTGCCTATTTCTTGGGCATGTGTTCATTTCTTGCAGTATCCAAGAATGTGAAAACGGCCTTCGGCCTTGGCATTGCCGTTACGTTCATGCTCGTAGTGACGTTGCCTATAAATTATTTACTTGACAACTATCTATTGAAGCCGGGTGCAATGCAGTGGCTTGGCGAGGAATTTGCGACGGTTGATTTAAGCTTCCTCGCTCTCATCATGTTTATTGCAGTAATCGCATCCATGACCCAACTTGTGGAAATGGCAGTAGAGAAATTCTCGCCATCGCTATATGCATCATTGGGAATTTTCTTGCCGCTTATCGCTGTGAACTGCGCTATTCTGGGATGTGCATTGTTCATGCAGCAACGCGACTTCGGGTCGGCTTGGACGGCTACGGTGTATGGGGCAGGTTCGGGCATAGGCTGGACTCTTGCCATCGTCGGGCTTGCCGCTATTCGCGAGAAGCTTGCTTACAGCAATATTCCAAAGCCATTGCGCGGCATTGGCATAACATTTATATTAACCGGCTTGATGGGCATAGCTTTTATGAGCTTCCTCGGCATAAAACTTTGATGGCAATATGGAATTGACGATTTTTTCAAGTGCGATACTTTTTCTTATCGTGACGCTGTTGTTGGTGATAATATTGCTCGTAGCCAAGAAATATCTTGTACCGTCGGGGAATGTAACCATAGATATAAATGATGGCAAGAAGACTCTTGAAGTTCCTCAAGGAAGTTCATTGTTGTCGACGCTTGCTTCACAAAAGATTCATCTTGCATCGGCTTGTGGAGGAAAAGGCAGTTGCGGGCAGTGTAAATTGCAGGTAATAGATGGTGGAGGCAACATACTGCCAACCGAGGCCGTGCATTTTTCCCGCAAGGAGCAACAAGCTCATTGGCGTTTGGGATGTCAAGTAAAGGTTAAGGATAATCTTAAAATCGTTGTTCCCGATTCTGTGCTTGAAATTAAAGAATGGGAATGCGAAGTAATATCCAATAAGAATGTGGCTACGTTCATCAAAGAGTTCATCGTTGCTTTGCCTCCAGGCGAGCACATGAACTTCATTCCGGGTTCATATGCGCAAATACGCATACCGACGTATGAGATGGACTATGACAAGGATATTGACAAGGATTCGATTGGCAAGGAATATTTGCCGACATGGGAAAAATTCGGTTTGTTTGGCTTGAAGTGTAAGAATACCGAACCTACCATAAGAGCTTATTCAATGGCTAATTATCCTGCTGAAGGTGATCGCATAATGCTTACAGTGCGTATTGCGACTCCTCCGTTCAAGCCGAAACCTCAAGTGGGATTTCAAGATGTGATGCCGGGTATCGCCTCATCCTATATTTTTACGCTTAAACCTGGCGACAAGGTGATAATGAGCGGTCCTTACGGAGATTTCCATCCTATTTTCGATTCCAAGAAGGAAATGATATGGGTCGGTGGTGGTGCCGGAATGGCTCCGTTGCGTGCGCAGATAATGCACATGACCAAGACATTGAATACACGAGACCGAAAGATGTCTTATTTCTATGGAGCTCGTGCTTTGAACGAGGTGTTCTATTTGCAGGATTTCTTGCAGCTTGAAAAGGAATTCCCTAATTTCTCGTTCCATCTGGCTCTTGACCGTCCTGATCCTGCTGCCGATGCTGCCGGAGTTAAATATACGCCGGGATTTGTGCATCAGGTGATGTATAACACATATTTGAAAGACCATGATGCTCCTGAGGATGTGGAATATTACATGTGCGGCCCAGGCCCGATGAGCAAAGCTGTGGAAAACATGCTGTTTGACCTCGGTGTAGATCCCGAAAGCATCCATTTCGACAATTTCGGTTAGTCTTAATATTACATAGATATTTAGGAAAGTGCATGCTTGCCTTGCGGAACATTCGCTCGGCAAGCATGTACTTTTTATGTCGTTGTCTAAAATATTGATATGAATTAGATAGTAGTGAAATGCGTGTGTTTATTTCTTGCTATTGAGCGCGGTATTTCCGATATTTGTAAAAAGCATGTCATGTATCTTAAATGCATTGATTGAAATTAGGAGACTTCTATTAATAACATAAACATTGAGGACGATGAAAAAACTGTTGTTAGCTATTATGGTGGCTGTATTGGCTGCCGCTGCGACATCTTGCGACGTGTCGAAAGAAGCAAAAATCAAAACGTTAGTAGGATAATATGTGCAGAATCACTTATTTATTCCGGATAGTTATGACCCGGTAGAATTTATGATAGATAGTGCTTTTACTCCGCGTTTAGATCCTGAATTTTGGGAATTTATGATGGACGCGAGAGAGGATTTAGAATCTGCTCAGAGTGATTTAAGTAGCTGTGAATTTGACATAGAGTCGGCAGAGCGGAATATGTCTTATTATGAAGATATGAGGTATTATGGTGGTTTGAGCAGCTATGAAAGAAGGGCTTATAATAGGGCAAAAGATGAATTGGCCGAACATAAGGCGGAAAAAGCAGAAATTGAAGAAGAAATAAGGGATATAAAATCTGAGATCAAGGATTGGATGAATGTAGATCCCGAATTCATAGGTTATATCGCAATTCATAGTTATCGGGCTAAAAATAATATGGGGAATGTGTTAATGGGTAGTATGATCTGCTTTATTGACAAGGATATGACCCATGTTGTGACTGCATACGATCCTGAAAGTATGGAGTTCAAGAGACTTACAAATTTCATGGAGCAAATAAACGATGGGGATATAGATTTGGACGAATAACGTGTAGTTTAATCTTCTTTTAAGGATATAATAAAACCTCCTGTTTGATGCAAGCAGGAGGTTTAGTATAATATAGAAATAACCGTTATTCGATTGCGAGGATGAGGGCTGTGTGAGGCTTGAGTGTCATATTGCCGCCTTCAGTTTGTCCGATGCCGTTCATGTCCAACATGCCGTCTTGGGCAACAATCTTCCAGTCTCCTTTCTTGATTTTCACAGTTTGAGCTTCATTCGAGCCATTGAAAACGAGCTTGATTTCCTTCCATGAGTCGCCGTTAGCATTGTCTTTGATGGAATAAGAAATGAGATTTGGAACATCAACCTTGTCAAATTTAATGTGATTGGCTATATCTTCGGCAGATGTCATGCGGAATGCGGGATGTGCCTTGCGCATGGCAATAAGGTTGCGATAGTAGTCAAACAGGTTTCGATATTCTTTTTTCTGATTCCAGTTTATGGCATTTATGCTGTCGGGAGAATTGTAGCTGTTGTGGACGCGCTTTTTATCGCGGAAAACTTCTTCCCCGGCAAACATGAAAGGAACGCCTTGTGATGTGAAAACTATGGTCTGAGCGAGTTTGGCCGTGTTGATGCGTTCGGCCTCGTCGGTACCTTCCATTGAAATTGCAAGTTTGTCGGTCAGGCACAAATCATCGTGGCAAGAAACATAGTTGATGATTTGGCATGGAGATGTGGCGTAAGGGGCTTTTGCGTTGTTGCCTTTCTCATAATTTACTTGGGGATGAGCTGTAGATGCAACAATGCCTATTTTCACCGTTTCCTCATTGCCTGGTTTGCCCGAAGCAAAGCCGCGGTCTTGCTCGTCGGAATAGTGGCCTTTTACGGCATCGCGAATGTCATCGCTGAACACGGCGATATTTGTCATCTTAGCGACATTTACTTTCAAGGCTTGCTGGTCGGCTGGCAGAGGCGAGCTTCCGGCTGTCCATCCTTCTCCGTAAATGAATACCGAAGGATTAATCGACTTGGCTGTTGCTGCCACTTGATTCATGGTTTCGATGTCGTGAATGGCCATCAAGTCAAACCTGAAGCCGTCAATATGGTATTCTTCAACCCAATATTTCACGGAGTTGACTATGAAATTGCGCATTTGCTGGCGGTCGCTGGCTGTTTCGTTTCCGCATCCCGAAGCATCGGAGTAGGACCCATCCTCTCGCTGGCGGTAGTAGTAGCCGGGAGCTGTCAGCTCAAAATTCGACCCTTGTGTTATGCCTGTGTGGTTATATACTACATCCATGATTACACCTATGCCGGCTTTGTGCAAGGCTTGTATCATTTTTTTCATTTCATAGATTCGGCAATACGGGTCGGCTGGATTGGTGGAGTAAGAACCATCGGGAACGTTGTAATTGATGGGATCGTATCCCCAGTTGTAAACATTTGATGGCAATTGGGTTTCATCGACGCTGTTGTAATCAAATGAAGGAAGAATGTGCACATGGGTAATGCCTAATTCTTTCAAGTGGTCGATGCCGGTAGGCTCTCCATTCAGCGACAAAGTGCCTTCTTCGAGCATGGCAATGAACTTCCCTTTGTTTACTATTCCCGAATTGCGGTGCATCGAGAAGTCGCGATGGTGCATTTCATAGATTATTATGTCGGTGGGATTGTTTACGACAGGGCCTTTGTCGGTTTCCCATCCTTCGGGATTGGTTTTTTCAAAATCTATGATAGCAGCTCTTTTGCCATTTACGCCTACGGCTTTTGCCCATACTCCGGGAGTTTCATCAAGCCACTTGCCATTGACCTTAATTTGGAAAGTATAGAATTTGTTCATCAAGTCGAGGTCGGCAACTGTTGTGCGCCAAGTTCCGGTATTTTTGTCATTTGCAAGGTCATAGCTTTTTACGGCTATTCCTCCTTGTCCATTGTTGTAGATGTGCACTTTGACAGCTTCGGCCATTGGCGACCATAAGCAGAAGTTGTAATTATTGCTGTCAATAGTCAATTCAAGGTCTTCTCCATCGTAGGCCGGATAATTGGCAAAATCTTTCATTTGAGCTTGTGTAATAGATGCTTGTTGTGCGTTGGCTGTCATTGGAATGGCCGCCGAGATAGGCAGCACTGCCATAGTGGAGGCACAAACTTTTAATGCGATTTTTTTCATGAGATATAATTTTTTCAAAAAATAAGTGAAACATATTGGAATGTCATATATTTATGGAATATGAATGTTGTTGTATTCATTTCCACTTGCTGTCAATGGCGTTTTTAAGGCATAACGGTTTTGAAAGTGACTGTCATTTTACGATAACCTTTCGTGACCAGTATTCGCATTTTACAATATAAAATCCTTTAGGCAGATTGATGGTTGCCGTTGTCCCGCCGGGAACGGATACTGATTTTACAATTTGACCTGTTATGGAATACACCGAGAATGTGGATTCGTTGTCGCTGTTGTAATTGTAAATTGTCATGCAGCCGGCATCACCGACAACGGTTGCGGAATTTTCGGAGAATTCTTGTTGTTGGGCATAAACTGAGAATGCTATGTCCGAAATGCAGCAACTACCTGTCAATATAATCAATATTGCTATAACGCGCTTGAGCATAACCATATTCACAAAGATAGCCAACTGTCATGATAAATACAACATGCGGAAAATATTTTTATAATTAAAATGCGCCGGAACCATCATGATTTCCGGCGCATTGGTGCGCATTTTGCTATTTATATTTCTTCCAGGAAGCTTTTGAAAGCATGGAATCCTGAATTCAGCTTCACTGTTTGTTTTTTGCCGTTCATAAAAGCTCTTAGCTTGTCGGGGATTTCAATTTCCTTACCGATTATTTGTTCAACCGTGTCTTTGAATTTTGCAGGGTGCGCAGTTTCAAGACTTATGCCTATTTCCCCGGGTTCTAAATATTCACATAATGCACGATATGCGACTGCACCATGAGGATCCAGCACATAGCCATCACTTGCGTAAGTATTTGCAATTGTTTCGCTTATTTGTTCGTCGGTGTATGTAAATCCTGTAATTTCCTTGCAGATTTCTTCATGAGAATTGCCGTATAGATCGAGTATTCGGGCAAAATTGCTTGGATTGCCAACGTCCATGGCATTGGCTATGGTCGGAATTGATGGTCGAGGCTCGAATGTGCCGGTACGCAAGTAGTCGTAGAACACGCAGTTGCGGTTGTTGGCTGCGATGAAACGTTTTACAGGGAGTCCCATTCGCTTGGCGATGAGACCGGCGGCAAGATTTCCGAAGTTCCCGCTCGGAACTGATATCACTACATTGTCGATTGGTTGTTCGCGTTTTGCGAGTTGGGCAAACGCATAGAAATAGTAGAATGTCTGAGGCAGGAAGCGGGCAATGTTTATTGAATTTGCGCTTGTCAATATCAAGTTTTCGTTCAATTCCTTGTCCATGAACGCGTTTTTGACAAGAGCTTGGCAATCGTCAAATGTGCCGTTTATTTCAAGTGCAGTTATGTTTTGCCCGAGGGTTGTGAATTGTGCTTCTTGTATCTTGCTTACTTTGTCTTGTGGATAAAGCACGAAAACCCTGACCCCTTTGACTCCGAGGAATCCATTTGCCACGGCACTGCCTGTGTCGCCCGAAGTTGCAACGAGGACGTTGATGCACTTGTCTCCATTTCGTGATTGTGAGTTTAGGTATCCGAGCACTCTTGCCATGAACCTTGCTCCCACATCCTTGAATGCCAATGTGGGGCCATGGAAAAGTTCAAGGACATATTGGTCTCCAGTGATGTGTCTGAGAGGAATGTCAAAGTTAATGGCATCATACACAATCTCTTTCAGTATGTCACATTCTATATCGTTGCCAAATAGCGCATTAGCCACTGCATAGGAAATTTCTTGCAATGACATTTGTGCCATGTTGTTGATGAATGCTTTGGGTAATTTGGTTATTTTTTCGGGCATGAAAAGACCTTTATCGGCAGCAAGGCCTTTAAGGACTGCTTCTTTGAAAGAAGAATCGATTACTTTGCGGTTAGTGCTATAGTAATACATAATGTGGTAGTGAGTTTTAAGAGTTAAATTTGGAAAAGAGCTCGCATGAATTGGTCTTTTGTCAAGGTTCCATACATGCCAAATTGTGCCACTTCTTCGTCAAATCGAGGTACTCGATCGGGTCGTTCACCGGGCCTGAATATTGCAAATGGCACGGGAGCGGCAGAGTGGGTGCGCAAGCGGCATGGAGTGGGGTGGTCGGGTAACAATGCTATCGTCACCGGTTCTTTCATTTTTAGGGTGGCATCTATTATCGGCTTGCAGATGCGATGGTCAAGGTTCTCGATGGTTTTTACTTTTAAATTGTAATCACCTTCGTGTCCGGCTTCATCTGAAGCTTCCACATGCAGGAAAACAAAATCGTAATCGCCTTGCAACGCATTGATTGCAGCTTGAGCCTTTCCTTCATAATTGGTATCGTACAATCCCGTGGCACCTTCTACATGGATGGGTTCGAGTCCGGCATAAATACCAATGCCTCTAATCAAGTCCACAGCCGATATTACAGCTCCTTTTTTAATGCCGTATTTCTTTGACAATGGTTCCATTGCAGGACGGTATCCGGCCGACCATGGCCAAATGCTGTTTGCCGGGTCTTTCCCCTCATTCATGCGCTTGATATTCACGGGATGCTCTTTGAGCAGTTCTTGCGATTCAAGTATCAACTTGTTGAGCAAGGCGGCTGTATCTTCGGCAGTCGGTTCGGTTGCTTTCACGAGAACGTTCTTAAAAGGAGTTCCCGGAACATCATGTGGGGGAGTGCAACGTAAATGTTTGTTGCCACTTTTTATTACGAGCAAGTGGCGGTAGGACACGCCCGGATAAAAATGTATTGACTCTGTTCCGAGTTTGTCGTTCAATGATTTTATTATGTCGAAAGCCTCTTCGTCAGATATGTGTCCGGCTGAGTGATTCTTGATAATGCCGTCTTGAATGCAAATGAGGTTGCACCTCATTGCCATGTCACCATCTTCAAGGTTTACTCCCATGCTTGCGGCTTCGAGCGTGCCCCGGCCTTCAAAAACGTCGGGGAGATTGTACCCTAACAAAGACAAATGCGCAACTTCGCTGCCAGGGGCATATCCCGGAGGTATTGTGTACAGCATCCCGGTTCGTCCTGCGCCACCTATCCAGTCTATTGCAGGGGTATCGGCTGCTTGCAGCGGAGTTTTATCACCAAGTTCGGGAATAGGTTCATCGGCCATTCCGTCACCCAATATTATAATATGTTTCATAATGAGTATCCTGAAGTCTGTTATCTAATGTTGGCAATGCTTATGATGTCGGCAAACACACCGGCTGCGGTAACTTCGGCTCCTGCTCCATATCCTTTTATTTCCATAGGATATTCCTTATACCTTTCGGTAGTGATTAGAATCACGTTGTTACTGCCTTCGAGAGCGTAGAAAGGATGCCCTACTTCGACTTCTTCTATGCCGGTAGATACAATTCCGTTTTCGAGTCGTGCAATGTATCGGATGTGTTTGTTGTCTCGTTCTGCTTCTGCCCGTTTTTTTTCAAATTCGGCATCGTATGCTTTCACTTTGTCGATGAAACTTGAACCGTCTCCCTCAAAGCATTCGGCCGGGATGAATTTTCCAACGTTCACATCTTCTTGTTCCACTTTGTATCCCGCTTCGCGAGCAAGAATGACGATTTTCCTTATGACATCCTTGCCACTCAAGTCTGTTCTTGGGTCAGGCTCGGCATATCCTGTTTCCTTTGCCATTTCAATAGCTTTGCTCAATGGAATATCCTTGCTGACGGTGTTGAAGATGTAGTTCAACGTACCCGAGAGGACGGCTTCAATTTTCAGAATCTTGTCGCCTGAGTTGATCAAGTTGTTGATGGTGTTGATAATTGGCAATCCGGCACCTACGTTTGTTTCGAATAGGAACTTCACATCGCGTTTTCTTGCGATTTGTTTCAATTCGGCATAAGCGGAGTATTCGGATGCCGCAGCAATCTTATTGGCAGCAACGACGTTTACGTTGTGGCTCAGTAAAGCCTTATATAAACTTGCAATTTCTTTGCTTGCCGTACAATCGACAAATACCGAGTTGAAGATATTCATTTTTATTATTTCATCGACTATTTTTTGTGGCGACACGGGTTCGCTGGCTTTTTCAATCTCTTCGGAGTAATTGGCAGTGTCGATTCCTTTGCGAGTAAAAATACATTTTTTTGAATTGGATATTCCTACCACACGAAGTTCCAATGCTTTGTCCTTGAGCAAGTTTGATTTTTGTTTGTTTATTTGCTCCAACAAGTTTTGTCCGACATTGCCTATTCCAGTAACGAATAAGTTCAGAACCTGTGTGTCTGACAAGAAAAAAGAGTCATGAATTACATTTAGCGCCTTTCGCAAGCTTTCGAGTTTTATTACAAACGAGATGTTTGTCTCGGATGCACCTTGTGCACAGGCTATAACATTAATACCATTGCGCCCAAGCGTGTTAAAAAGCCTTCCTGCTATGCCGGGCGTATGTTTCATGTTTTCTCCTACGATGGCCACGGTAGCAAGATCGCGTTCGGGCGTAATGTCGCTTATTTCACCGGTGGTAAGCTCGGCTTTGAATTCTTCTTTTAGTACAGCCACGGCAATGTCGGCATCGCAGTTTTTGACTGCAAATGACGTGTTGTGCTCGGATGAGGCTTGTGATACAAGGAACACGCTGATTCCGTTTCGAGCGAGTGCGTTGAAGATGCGAGAGTTGATGCCGATAACGCCTACCATTCCAAATCCGGTAAGTGTGATGAGGCAGGTATCGTTGATTGACGATATGCCCTTTATGGCTTTGCCCTCATGGCTTGCCGCATTTCCAGAGATGAGCGTGCCGGGAGCCGAAGGGTTGAATGTGTTTTTTATCTTGATTGGGATATTCTTGTGGTATACCGGATAAATCGTAGGTGGATACACGACTTTTGCACCGAAGTTGCAAAGTTCCATTGCTTCGATGAATGTTAAGTGGCTTATAACGTAGGCCGAAGATATGACACGGGGGTCGGCTGTCATGAAACCGTCAACGTCGGTCCAAATTTCAAGTTGCTCGGCATTGAGCGCAGCAGCGATTATGGCTGCAGTGTAGTCGCTGCCTCCACGTCCGAGGTTGGTAATGTCACCGGTTTCACGGTCGGTGGAAATAAAACCGGGTACGACGGCCACTTTTCCCTTGAAGTTGTTGAAAGTATCGTGAATGAGGGTTTCTGTCAATTTCAAGTCGGCAATATGCTTGTCAAATTGTGTTTCGGTCTTTATGAAATTTCGTGAGTCGAAATGACGTGCATGGTTTATTATCCTGCTTATTATTACTGAAGACAGCCTTTCTCCGTAACTGACCACAATGTCGAGAGTTCTTGTAGACAAGTCTTTGATTAGGGCTATTCCACGGTAAATGTTGCCGAGTTCTTCAAGCAAAGGGTTTATGATGGAATGAACATCAAGCTTGCGCTTGTCGGGAACTATGCCATCGATGATTTTGTTGTGGCGTTCCACGATTGCAGCATAGTTTTGCAAGTATCCCATGTCGCCTTTGGCTGCTTGCTTGGCTGTGTTGATTAACTGGTCGGTTATGCCTCCGAGAGCCGATACTACAACGATTACTTGTTCGTCGCATCCTTCGACTATCTGTTTTACGTTGCGCAGACTTTCTACCGTGCCTACCGATGTCCCACCGAATTTCAGTACTTTCATTTTTCTGATAGAAATGTTATTTATGTCAATTTTATTTCATTTCTGTGTCGTGATATATTTTAATAATGTGTGTAATCACGACAATAACTTTCAATATTCAAAGATAATACTTTTTACTTACACAAGGTCGTGTGATTGTTTTAAATAACTAATGATTATGTGAAATTTGCGTATAAAAGTAGCTATTAAATGTATTTATGTGGTAAAAAATGACAATTTTCTTGATATGGCAAGGAATTTATTGCAAATATTGAATTATTTACTATATTTGAATAATATATGATTCGTCTCGGCAATGTAAAATTCAGAGCAAGCTCAAATTTCCCGATTGTTCTCGACTTACAATATATTTGAATAATATATTGTCTCGGCAATTAATGGAAATGTAATGCTGCAAAACTGTCGTTTTTCGTTTGATTCTTAATGACTATTATGCCTTATGAAGATAATTAATTCTGACATATTTAACATTAAAATCCCACAGCCGGAACCACGCTCCGGCGATTTGTTGCTGGCAGTTCCTTTTATGGATGACGGATGCTTCAGTCATGCTGTCGTGTGTCTTATTGAACATTCATTGGAATCGGGTACGATGGGGCTTGTGACAAATCGTCTTTCAGGTTATACGCTCAATGAACTGGTCGAGGATATCCCAGATTCGGAAGATATACCTGTTTTCATAGGCGGACCTGTACATAATGACCGTTTGTATTATTTACACACTCTTGGCAATTTGATTCCTGATTCGGTAGAAGTTGTTCCGGGTCTGTATGTCGGTGGGGATTTTGATGCAGTGAAACGTTATATTTCCGAAGGGAATATGTTAGAGGGGAGAATCAGGTTTTTTGTCGGTTATAGCGGATGGACTCGCGGACAATTGCGAAGGGAATTAAATAATTTTGACTGGGCTGTCGCTAAGATTAAGTCGGTCGATGACGTGATGACCGGTGTCGAAAATGGCGCATGGCGTTTGCAGGTTGCTAATTTGGGAGAAAAATATCGTATTTGGCTTAATTGTCCGCCTAATGCTTTATTGAATTGATTTTATGGCAGGCTGTCTACATGTCGTTTGCAACATGTTGGAATAACAATGCGTCGCGATATTGTGAGCCTTGTCTAATCCAAGATTTCAGTGTGCCGCAACATGAGAAACCACATTTTTCAAGCATTTTGATGCTGCCATCGTTCGAAGCATCGGTTATTGCGGCTATTTGTTTCATTCCGATGCAAGTTTTAGCATAATTGACAAGTATTTTCATTGCACGGACGGCATAACCCAATCCGCGTTCGCTTTTGCTTATGTATATGCCGGCAAAGGCTCGGTTGTTGGCCGGGTCGAAATCATAAAGGTCAGCTGTGCCTATGCAAATGTTGTTGTCGGTTGCTATCATGAAACGTATGTTTCTCGATTTGAATATGTCTCCGTCGTAATTGTTGGCATAGTCCCATAGTTGCTTTCGGCTGTAAGGAGCAAAGGCGTTATTTGTAATCCATTGCGTAGTGTCATTTTCCCATCGGTATAGTATATCTACATCGCTCAATTCCACGGCACGCAACGTTAATGTTCCATCGCTTAATATTTCTTCTTGAATCATCACAGAGCCATTTTAGGTGAAATTATCATGTTGTTTTCATTGGAATAAATGTGGAAACGTAGTCGTTCGTCAGCTTCTTTGTCGATGATGGCGATTATTGAAGCATAGTCGTGGTCGCGGTTGTCAATCACGATGTCGGTTGCTTTGTTATCGTTGGTGATTGATGCCGTTGAAGACAGTAATGGCCTGATGTCTTCGGGATGCGAGCTTATTATTTTCCAAATGCAACTGCGGTTGTCGTTTTTTTTCTTTGAGAACGGACGAGTTGCTATGCGGCGTATCACGGCTGCCGAAGCACGGGCGTAGATGGCCATTCTTATGAGTATTGTGAAAGGAATGCTGTAATTTGGAAAATGCTTCTTGAAAAATATCAGCATAGCTTCGTAAAATACCTTGACATACCTGATTGAATCTTTCTTTGTGCTTTCCCCTTTGTAGTGGATGATTGTAGTGGGTAAATAATAGTTTTTGTAGCCTTCAAGGGTGAGTCGGTAGGAGAGGTCTATGTCTTCTCCATACATGAAGAATGTTTCATCAAATCCTCCAACTTTTTTTAGTAAATTCCCCCTTATGAACATGAATGCTCCGGCCAATATTTCTATTTCATGGGCTTCTTTTTCAGGAAGGTAGCGTAAGTGATAACGTGCGAAGCGAGGTGACATGGGGAACAATGACGACAATCCGAAGATTTTGCAGAACGACACCCATGGAGTGGTAAATGAGCGTTTTGATTCGGGCAGGAATTTGCCATTCCCGTCAATCATTCTCACGCCTATTCCTCCACAGTCGGCATGGGAACGCATCCACTCAAGACAATCTGTAATATTCTTGCGACAGATAATCGTGTCGGGATTTAGGATGAGAATGAATTCACCTTGTGCGATTTTTATTCCTTGATTATTGGCTCGTGCAAATCCCACATTTTCCTTGTTCTCGATTATGGTTATCGAGTCTCTGAATCTGTGGCGGATAAATTCCATCGAATCGTCACCCGAATTGTTGTCGATGACAATTATTTCACCCTTGATGCCTTCTATGGCCTCAAGAGATGACGCGATTGTCTGTTCCAAAAAGAATTTGACGCGATAGTTTACTATTATTATCGAGACGAGCATTTTTTAACTAACTATAACAATTAAGATTTTTTCGGTAAGGATTCGGTTGAGGTGAATGTTTAGTATATAGCTTTCAAAACCAGTGTGTTAAATGTTTTCAAATGTCGTTGAGAGTGGGCGTGGTTTGCCTGTTCTTGACAATTGTCGGGAATGCATGCAAATATTCGATTCTCGTTGAGTTTAGTAAAACGGGATTTTCTATTTCTCAACATTAGAATTTTGTTCTGCGATTTGTCCTAATACTTGCCAAAGCTTGTCGTCGGGCAAAGGAGCTGTCAAGTTTATTTCTTTTTTTGAAACAGGATGCACGAACTGTATTTTTCGTGCCAGCAGGCTTATGCTTCCGTCGGGATTACTACGCTCGGCTCCATATTTCAAATCTCCTTTCACGGGGCAACCGATTGCCGACAGTTGGACTCGTATTTGATGCTTGCGTCCGGTGAGCAAATTTATTTCAAGCAATGTGTATCGGTCACTTCGTGCAATGACTTTATATTTCAATTGGGCTTTTAGCGCACCTTCCTTAGGAGTTGTGGATGCATACGATTTGTTTATTTTTTCGCGAGTCGTAATATAGTGGGTGAGTGTGCCTTCCTGTTCAGGAGGCATGTTCTTGGTTATAGCCCAATAAGTTTTGTGGACATCTCCATTACGGAACATTTCGTTCATTCTCGAAAGTCCTTTGCTCGTTTTGGCAAAAACAACAAGTCCGCCGACAGGACGGTCGAGCCTGTGCACGACGCCGCAAAAAACATTTCCCGGTTTGGCATATTTTTCTTTAATCCACTCCTTGACTTGCTCGCTAAGTGGCTTGTCTCCGGTTTTGTCACCTTGGACGATTTCGCCGGGAGCCTTGTTCACCACTATTATATGGTTGTCTTCGTAAATAACCTCCATTAGTCCTTATACCTTATTATATATTATGGTACAAATATAGTGAAAGTCGAGCGCAATGAGAAAAAATGTGCTTGCTCAAATTTTTCTCATTGGCGAGGCGCATCCTTGAATTTCCATCAATAATCTAAAAAGTTACTATTTTTCGCGTTTTTTGTCGAAAATAAAGTCTGCAATTAAGAAATTTAACGCAGGCATGTTAATAATGTCTCATTTATGTAACAAAACAGAATCTTTTTTTACATTTATAATACCATTTGTGCGGATGTCAAAGTGATAATTAACTTACAAATTGTAATTGATTAGCCTTTTTTCTTTATTTTTTAGCGAAATGTTGTTTTGAAGTGTTTTATACTCATAAATTTTTTGTAAAAAAGTTGGGTATTTTCGGT
Organism: uncultured Muribaculaceae bacterium; assembly: GCA_944321705.1. Taxonomy (GTDB): domain Bacteria; phylum Bacteroidota; class Bacteroidia; order Bacteroidales; family Muribaculaceae; genus Avimuribaculum. Next base: position 72,159 of record CALUMG010000004.1, read on the forward strand.
AAAATGTGTTTACTTTGCGCACAATAAAAATGCGAAAAGATAGCTATTCATTCATGGCAAAAGCAAATGGATAGCATAACATCACAAATTACAAACAAACTGTCGCCATCACATTCAATGGTTTTAGGGATGATGATTTGTATAGAAGCGTGAATTTTTACGCATTTTTCTGGTTTTATGTGAATTTATTCTTATTAATTAAAAAGTACTTATGGGTCTTAAAAAGTTAATTGTCTTATTTGCTTTAACCCTCGTATCTTTTACAGCGTTCAGTCAAATTACTGTAACGGGTATCGTGATACAGGGCGATGACGGTGAGCCGGCTATCGGTGCAACTGTCACGGTCAAAGGTACTAATACAGCTACGGCGACCGATCTCGATGGTAGATTCTCAATTAAAGCTCCATCAAACGATTCAAAAATTATTGTGAATTATATCGGATACGAAAGCCAAGAGTTCAAGGCTACGTCGGAAGAAGTGACGATCTCCTTGGAACAAAGTGCACAGACGCTCGATGAAGTGGTCGTAACCGGTATGTCCAAGATGGACAAACGCTTATTTACCGGTGCCACTACTCGTATTGATGGTAGTAAGGCAAAACTTGACGGTGTCGCTGACATAAGCCGCGCTCTTGAAGGAAAGGCAGCCGGTGTGTCGGTTCAAAACGTTTCCGGTACTTTCGGTACTGCTCCGAAAATCCGCGTGCGTGGTGCGACATCAATTTATGGTAACTCTAAGCCACTGTGGGTGGTAGATGGTGTGATTCTTGAGGATGCGGTTGAAATTTCGGCCGATGAATTGTCTTCGGGTGACGCTGTTACGCTTATTTCTTCGGCTATCGCAGGTCTTAATGCCGACGATATTGAAAGTTTCCAAATCTTGAAAGACGGTTCGGCAACTTCTATATATGGTGCAAAGGCAATGGCCGGTGTGATTGTCGTTACCACCAAGCAAGGTAGGGCAGGACACACAAGTATCAATTATACAGGTGAGTTCTCTTGGCGTCTCAAGCCGAGCTACAGTGATTACAACATCATGAACTCGCAAGAGCAAATGGGTGTTTACAAGGAAATGGAGTCGAAAGGATGGCTCGAATTTGCGTCTATTGCACAAGCTTCTGAGTCAGGTGTTTATGGCCAAATGTATGATCTTATTGATGCATACGCCAACGGTAAGTTCGGACTTCCTAACACTCAATCGGCAAAAAATTCTTTCTTGCGCGAAGCAGAATTCCGCAATACCGACTGGTTTGACTTGTTGTTCAATAACAATATAACTCAAAACCACGCAATAAGCATTTCGGGTGGTACTGATAAAGGTACGTTCTATACTTCGTTCTCATTTATGGACGATCCGGGATGGAGCATTTCAAGTGATGTTCAACGTTACACATTCAATGCGAATGCAACTTATCGTCTGTCGGACAACTTGCGTGTCAAGTTCTTGACTTCTGACTCTTATCGTAGCCAACGTGCTCCAGGTACTTTGAGCCAGGAAGTGGATGTCGTTTCGGGTTCGGTAAACCGCAGCTTCGATATCAACCCGTTCAGCTACGCGATGAACACTTCACGCACACTTGATCCTAATGCTTATTACACTCGTAACTATACCGATTTCAACATTTTCCACGAACTTGAAAACAACTACATCGACATTGCGATTGCCGATGTCAAGTTCCAAGGTGAGTTGATGTGGACTCCGATACAAGGCCTTGACATTAACGTGCTTGGTGCATATCGTTTCCAACAGGCAGAACAGAACCATTATGTAATGGATTCTTCTAACCAAGCTAATGCCTATCGTGCCGGTGTAGATCCTGAAGATGCGACTATTCGCGACATGAACCCGTATTTGTATACTGACCCGGATGACGAAACTGCTTTGCCGCAGACCGTTCTTCCCAAAGGTGGTATCTGGTTCCACACATTGAACAGCTTGTCGCAATACAACTTCCGTGCAACTGCACAATATAACAAGGTGTTCAATAACACTCACATAATGAACCTTTTCGCAGGTACCGAAATTAGCTCGGTAACTCGTCACGAGGAATATTTCCAAGGTTGGGGCGTTGTTTACGAGAATGGACGTATCCCATTCATCGATCCTAACTTGTTCAAGCAAATGAACGAAGAAAACGGTGAATACTACCACGATACTTACACTTACGACCGCGACGCGGCATTCTTCGCAATGGGTACTTACTCGTTCGAAGGTAAGTATACAGCCAACGGAACAATCCGTTACGAAGGTTCCAACCGCTTGGGTAACACCCGTCAAGCACGTTGGTTGCCGACATGGAACGTGTCGGGAGCATGGAACATCCATGAAGAATCATGGTTTGATAATCCAGTACTTTCTCACGCAACGTTGAAGGCTTCTTATTCGTTGACTGCCGATGCAGGTCCTATCGATTATGCAAGCGCTCAACCTATCTATGACCCATATCGCCCATGGCGTCCGTTGTCAAACGCAATGGAAATGGGTATCGACCTCTCTGAGCTTGCCAACAGCGAGTTGACTTATGAAAAGAAACATGAGTTGAACATCGGTGTCGACCTCGGTTTCATCAACAACCGCATCAACCTCACTGCCGACTGGTATAAACGTAACAACTACGACCTTATCGGTATGATTTACACTTCGGGTGTGGGTGGTATGAACTCAAAGTATGGAAACGTTGCTTCGATGTCTTCTCACGGTGTTGAATTCACGTTGTCGACCGAGAACATCCAGACAAAAGACTTCTCATGGACAACCGACTGGACATTCTCTTATGCGACTACCGAGATTACCGACCTTGAGACAAGTTCTGCCGTAATCGACCTTGTGGCTTCGACCGGTTTCGCTCTTGAAGGTTATCCGCAACGTGCATTGTTCTCGATTCCGTTCGTAGGACTTAATGAAGAGGGTATTCCTCAATTCATAAACGAGAACAATGAAGTTACGACTTCGGGCATCAACATGCAGGAATTCCAAAATACCGACTATTTGATATATGAAGGACCTATCGATCCTACTATCACCGGTGGTTTTGGTAACTTGTTCAAGTACAAAGATTTTACATTAAACGTATTCTTGACTTACGCATTTGGAAACAAAGTTCGTCTTGACCCGTTGTTCTCAAATCAATATTCCGATGACGTTGCAATGCCTAAGGAATTCAAGAACCGTTGGACTATGCCTGGTGACGAAGCGTTCACCAATATTCCGGTAATAGCAAGTAAGCGTCAGAACTATGCCGACCCGGAACTTGCAATTGCCTACAATGCTTATAACTATTCAACCGAGCGTGTTGCAAAGGGTGATTTCATTCGCTTGAAGGAAATTTCTTTGACCTACAATATTCCGGATCTCATCCTCGAAAAGTTGCATCTCAATTCCGCTTCGGTTAAGTTGCAGGCAACCAATTTGTGGCTCATCTATGCCGACAAGAAATTGAACGGCCAAGATCCTGAATTTATGAACTCCGGAGGTGTGGCAATCCCGTCACCTAAGCAGTTTACGTTCACGTTGCGTTTCGGTTTGTAATGTTTAGATGTTCATTGTTAAAAAATAGGATTAAGATTATGAAATTAAAATATATAGCCTATTCGGCACTTTTGGCTCTTGCTCCGGTAGCCATGTCTTGCGACGACTTTTTGAGCAAGTTGCCCGATAACCGTGTGGAACTGAACACGCCCGATCAGTTGAAAATGCTTCTTGTGAACGGTTATATGCAATACAATCCGGGTGTGATGAATGAGATTTCGAGCGATAACATTATCGACAACAATTCACCCGATCCTGCTTCGGGAATGCGTTACAATCTTGCTCCGTTTGAGCGTATGGACCATGAGATTTTCGCATGGGAACCGGCTGAGAGCTCATTGCAACAAGATTCACCATCATCGTTGTGGCAAGGATGTTATCACGCCATAGCTGTTGCCAATGCCGTGCTCGACCGTATCCCTTATTTCGAAAGCATAGGCCAAGGAGAAGAAGTGCAACCCTACAAGGGCGAGGCATTGCTCATCCGTGCATATCACCACTTCTTGCTTGCCAACTTGTTCTGCCAGCCTTATCGAGGCCCGGAATTGAGCAAGCAATTGCAAGGTATTCCTTACATGACAATGCCCGAAACGACTCTTACCACAGTTTACGACCGTGGCAACCTTGCTGACGTTTATGACAAGATAGAGAAGGACTTGCTTGAAGGCCTTCCGTTGATAGACGACGGTGTTTATGATCAGCCGAAGTATCACTTCAACACATCGGCAGCCTATGCGTTTGCAGCACGTTTCTTCTTGTTCAAGCGTGATTACGAGAATGCAGTCAAGTATGCCAATCTTGCATTTGGTGGCGAGTCAGGCCCGTCTCAGTCGGCACTGAACGACATTTGGCAGCACTCTTTTGCCGATCCTGACCAAATAACTCAATATTTTGTCAGCGTTGAACGTCAAAGTAACTTCTTGTTGATACCTACGGTTTCTACTGCTGCGCGCCTTGTGGGAACTCGTTATGCGTGGAACCGCGATGGTGTGAACGCCACTATTAACGGACAAGGCCCGACATGGCAAGATTTCAACTTCCATCCTTGCTATGATGGTAAGATATATATTGTAGGTGGTGAACAATACGGCTTGTTCTTCCCGGGAACCTGCGGTGAGCTTTTCGAATACACCGACAAAATTGCCGGTATCGGTTATACTCACATTGTGCGTACCGAGTTTACAGCCGAAGAAACTCTGTTGTGCCGTGCCGAAGCTAAGTTGTACCTTGGTGACATCGACGGTGCCGTTGCCGACCTTCGCATTTGGGACGAGAACCGCCAGAACAACACTCACCCAGAGTATGATATGCCCGATTTGACTCGCGACCTAATCGAGTCGTTCTATGGCAATAATCCGGGTGAAGGAATTGTAAAGCCATTGCATATCGATGAAGTTTGTCCTTCCGACAAATATTCGGTAACTCCCGATATTGAGCTTTACTTGCAATGCGTTTTACACTTCCGCCGCATTGAAACATTCCACACCGGCATGCGCTGGTATGACATCCGTCGTTACGGTATAGAAATTGAGCATTACATTGGTGCTACGGGATATGACATTTTGAAATGGGACGATCCTCGTCGTGCTTACCAGTTGCCGGCCGATGTATTGACTTCGGGCATGGAACCGACAATCCGTGAGTATACTACTCCTTCCGATCAAGATTTTGTAAAATCAACAGCAAGTTGCGTAAAAATAAAATAATCAGGCAGTCATGAAGATAAATAAATATATATATTCCGCATTGATTGGCGCACTCTCTTTCGGAGCAGTATCATGTGGAGATGATAATGATTTTACCGAGACAATATTCCCTGAAGTCGATGATACTCCGAATCCGGAGTCTCCATCTTATAAGCTCGACAAATATTTACAAATAAATTATTTGGATGCTTATAACCTTGATTTCCGTTACAAGATGCAAGATGTCGGTGCCGACATGAACTACAACCTTGTTCCGGCTACTTATCAGGCATCTGTCGACTTGGCAGTTTTGACCAAATATCTGTGGTTTGATGTATATGATGATCTTGCAGGTGAGGATTTCTTGCGCACCTATGGACCTCGCATCATCCACCTTATCGGCTCACCGGCGTTCAACCCGGTAAACGGTACGATGATTCTCGGTTTGGCCGAAGGTGGCTTGAAGGTTTCTTTGTTCCGCGTGAACTATATAGATCCTGAAGACGCGTTGCAGCTCAATGAGTATTACTTGAAGACGATGCACCACGAGTTTGCCCACATCTTGCACCAAACTAAGACTTATCCGCCGGAGTTTGACTTGATTTCGTCGACATGGTACAGCCCTTTCACTTGGCAAGAGCGTGACGACCGTGTTTGTAACTCGTTTGGATGTATTACAAACTATGCAAGTTCGGAAGACCGCGAAGACTTTGCAGAAACTATTGCCAACTACATTACCAAGACTGATGAACAATGGGCCGAAATCATGAGGAATGCTGCCCTTAACTGGGAAACTAACGGTGAAGGTCAAGTCATTGGTGAAGGTGTTGATGACGGACAAGGCGGTTTGGCCGACGGTGTTGACGGTGTAGCCATTATCAACCAAAAGGTTCAGATTGCTCGCACATGGCTTCGCGATGCTTGGAATCTTGACCTTGATGAGCTTCGTGCCGAAGTTCAACGTCGTCAAACTAACATCGATATCGAGGCGTTGCGCTTACAAGTTGAAACAATCGAATGAAAAATACTTATATTTGCATGACAATTATGAAAAAAACAGATATAAAATATTATTCCATGGCTGTGGTGCTGGCTGCAGCATCCTTGGCAGGCGCATCGTGCGATAGGGAGGAAGACGACATTTGGCCTCAGAGCTCTGCCGAACGTCTTGAACAAGCCCAAACCGAAGATCGTGAAATCTTGTGCAGTGTCCCCAACGGCTGGCAGATGCTTTACTTCTGCAACGGACAGGAGCAAGGATACAACTTCTTGATGAAATTTGATGAGCATGGAGGTGTGACAATTGCGACTCGTAATCCTAATACAGGTAATGCTTATACCGAGGAAGCAAGCATGTATGACGTGCTTGTAGATGACGGCCCGGTATTGTCTTTCAGCACCTACAACTCATTGTTCCACCGTTATGCCGACCCCGATCCTGAGCATACTCAAGCTTCTGACGGTATAGGTAGCGGAGGCGACTACGAGTTCAACATCATGACCATCTCCGACGAAATGATATACCTTCACGGAAAGAAGACTAAAGTTGACATCTACATGTATCCTCTTGAAGAGGGTAAGAATTGGGAAGAATATTTCAACGACTTGTACACATTGCGCGACAGCATGTTCAATTCTTCCATCCCGACATTGTGGTTGACTCTTGCCGATGGCAGCCGTTACAGCATCACCAATGCATCTTCGCAGGTTATGAGCTTTGTGCCTGAAGATGGAGATGCTATCACACAGACGACTGTCGTGCCATATGTGTTGACCGAGACAGGCATCCGCTTGATGTCTGCATTCCCTAATGATAGTGCCGATGTCGATCATGTACAGGTATTCAACTTTAACGAGGCTGGTACTTTCCTTGTGGGGGATGACGCGACAGCCGACGGTGCGGTTGCAACTATCAAAAGTGCGCCATTTGCTGAGCTGTTTGCCGATCAAGACATCACATGGAGCATCGATGCCGATGACTTGGGTGGCCAATTTGCAGATGCATATGCTGCAGTTGCTGAAGGATATGATGATTATACTCCTTTCACATTGCAAGGTGTCCGTTTCGGCTATAATACAAGGGTTGGATTCCATACATTCTCGCTTTACAGTACAAGGATGGCTGGCGCGATGTATTGTGAAGAGATTGTCGATGGTGAAACGGGGATAAGTTTTACTTTCTCGGGAGAAGGCGATACCAATGGCGTGAGACTTTATGACAACATTCCTGCCTATGGGGAGTTCATGCAGTTGCTGGCATCCAAGAAGTTCACGTTGACATCTGACAGCGAGATTAATCCTTCACGAATAAAATTCACGTGTCAAGATAACGAAAATGATTATTTCTATGTTGAACTCCTGTAACTGGAGTTCAACATGAAAAGTCAATATTTTAAGTCTAACTTTTAATATTTTACTATTATGAAGAATTCTTTATCTCTATTGATGGCTGTTTCAGTCTCTTTGGCTGCGAGTGCCAATGGAGCAGGACAGTTTACAGAGACTGCGAGACAGAATTTTGCTGTGAGCCCGTTGTTCTCGGCTCAGAGTGCAGTTTCGTTCCGTAACACGGCACCGGTAAGAATGACCGCAGTCAAGGCCAACCAGTCAAAAGCCGCTACTATCAAGCCGATGGCCGATCTCGTAGCTTCATATCAAGGACCTGCAGCGTACTATTGGGGCTTTGGTGAAGATGGCAGGGGGTATCCTATGACCAACTACATTACGGCATCTTATACCGATTTGACTTGGCACAATACTTCGACGGGTGCTACATCTTCGGTTTGGAGCTATACCGACCCGACTTGGATGTCGGAGACTCCGTTGCAAGCATTCTCAACCGACTTGACGCTTAATTATGAGCTGTATGGTCAGGCCGATTGTCCTACATTGACCGTGAGCGACGGTGCAATGCAAGCCGAATATTCGAATGGAGATATTTTCCAAGCCGGCTTATATGCAACAGGTGATGGTGTTTCATGCCTTGGAGCCGCAATGTTTGACTTGGGCAATTACAGTGCCGATGGCTATTTGCCATATTTCGGTTATGATAATGGCGTGGACAATAGTTCATATTGGCAGTCTCAACTCCCTACATACCAAGATGTGAAATTGGAAGGATTTGCCGTGATGTTCCCGAAGCCTGCTGCAACCTATTCGATTTCGCGCGTTTGGATCAATGCTTTGGCCGTATTCCCGGCAGGAACTGAAATTGGCATGAAGATTTATTCTATTGATGATGAGGGTTATATTGAAGAAATGGCAAGTGGCACGTTCGTTGCAGAACAAGACTTCACTGGAATGGGCGAAGACCCGATGATTGCATTTGATGTGGTTCAATATGAGGATGGATGGGAAGTTGCAGGAGCTGTGAATGTCAGCACCGCCATACTCGTTGAAATATGCGATTTCGGTGGTCAGGACATAACTTATTTTCAACCTGTATTCCATGCATTGAATGTAACTCCTGAGGAATATGAAGCAGCCAACGGGCAATATTATACCTATGTGCATGTTTCTTATGACAACGGCGAGGAAGAAAGAGGTCAAGGCTGGTTGAACCCAACTTATAATGTGGGTACCGACAAAGTTAACTACTATCCGATGACAAGCTTCGACATAATGACTGACGCTACATTCGCATGGTTGTTTGCTGAAGGCCTTACCGACAACACTGTTGCGCTTCCGACCAATGGAGGAACAGCCGATGTTGAACTGAACAGCTTGTGGACTACCGGCTCTCTTGCTGTAGGGAATGATGCCGATTTTGACGGTGTTGTTGACGATGCCGATTGGTTGAGCTATGAATTCAGCGCAAGCGATCCAGAAGTACAGCCTGCTATCACTTTCACGGCCGACGCGCTTCCTGCAGGAACAACAGGCCGTGGCACTGAAGTTGAAATCACTACTATAGGTGGCGATCCTCTTGTTCTTTACGTTACTCAAGGCGAGAGCGGCGTTGAAAGCGCAGTTGTAGCTTCGGCTGCTAAGGTGGATGTAGTGGATGGCGACTTCGTCATTACTGCACCTGCAAGCATCAATGCAGTATCGGTTTACAACATCGCAGGCCAGTTGATCAACACTGCTGCTGTTGACGGAACTACTACCGTAGACGGTGCTTCGCTTGCACAGGGTGTATACATCCTCAAGTTCAACGATGGCAGCTCAGTAAAGGTTGTAAAGTAAGAAAATAGATAACTGTTAAGTTTACTTTTGTAGAAATAGTATCTTAACATTAATTTGTGATGGTGCGGGGTGGATCGCTGCGATGGCGAGCCACCCCGTTTTTTGTATCTTTTGGCATCGTAACGAAGTTTTATTGCGGTTGTTTATGTGGGATAATTGATTTAATTTTGTCGTTGCTATGGAACAGGAATTTGCATCTTCATTGCTTGAAAACGCGGTCGGGGAATTTGCCAAATTGCCCGGAATAGGGCGTAAGACGGCGTTACGGCTTGTGTTGTACATGTTGAGGCAGGACGAAAGCTTTGCCGTTTCGCTCGGCGAGGCTTTGATAAAATTGCGTCGCGAGGTGCGTTATTGCAGCGTGTGCCACAATATATCGGAGTCGGAGGTGTGCGTGGTGTGTGGCAATGCGTCGCGCGACCACTCGGTGATTTGCGTCGTAGAGAACGTGAAAGATGTCATGAGCATAGAGAATACAGGCAGGCACAACGGCGTGTATCATGTGCTTGGCGGCCTCATTTCGCCAATGGACGGGATAGGCCCTCAGGATGTAGAGATAGACAGTCTCGTGCAGCGAGTGGAACAGGGGGGCGTGAAGGAGGTCATTCTCGCGCTTAGCGCGACCATGGAAGGCGACACGACAGCTTTTTACATATTCAGGCGGCTGGCCGGGCTTGATGTGAAAGTGACAGTGATAGCGCGCGGCGTGCAGGTGGGCAACGAACTTGAGTACACCGACGAGTTGACGCTCGGGCGGTCGATAATCAACCGCACTCCGTTTGCCGACACTTTAGGCAAGCAATGACATGAGGCGAAGGCCGGTAGGGACATGCAAATGAAAAAATTAAAACAGTTTCTTAATCATTCAAAAAATAGTTGCACGTTGGATATTTTTGTTTTAAATTTGTGCTACAAAAATATTTAACGAATTAACTTAATTAAATCATTATGGCATTCTTAACAGACGAAAAACTGACTATCGTTGGTGCTGCCGGCATGATCGGCTCAAACATGGCACAAACAGCGTTGATGATGAAATTGTCATCAAACATTTGCCTTTATGACGTATTCTCACCGGAAGGCGTTGCAGAAGAAATGCGCCACTGCGGATTTGGTGAAGCTACAATCACAGCAACTACCGATGCAAAAGAAGCATTCACCGGTGCAAAATACATCGTATCATCGGGTGGAGCACCGCGTAAGGAAGGCATGACTCGTGAAGACCTCCTTGCTGGAAATGCCAATATCGCAAAGGAACTTGGTACCAACATCAAGACATATTGCCCGGATGCAAAGCATGTAGTTGTTATCTTCAACCCTGCCGACATTACCGGTTTGGTGACATTGCTTTATTCAGGTTTGAAGCCAAATCAAGTGAGCACTCTTGCCGCTCTCGACAGCACACGTCTTCAAAGCGCGCTTGCAAAGCACTTTGGCATCAAGCAATGCGAAGTTAAGAACTGCTGCACTTTCGGTGGTCATGGTGAACAAATGGCAGTATTTGCATCTCCTGTAACTATTGACGGAACTCCGTTGCTCGACATCATCGGCACTGGCAAGGAAATCAACGGTGTTACATTGTCGAAAGAACAATGGACTGAAATGCAAAAGGCCGTAACTCAAGGCGGATCGGCAATCATCAAATTGCGCGGACGTTCTTCATTCCAAAGCCCGGCTTATGTTGCTATCGAAATGATTGCTGCTGCAATGGGTGGTCCTGAATTCTACTGGCCGGCAGGTACTTATGTTAATACTGAAAAGTATCACCACATCATGATGGCTATGCCTTCTCGCATCACTGCCGATGGTACTTATTGCAAGGCTATCACAGGAACTGAAGAAGAATTTGCCGCTCTTGAAGCAAGCTACGCACATCTTTGCGCACTTCGCGACCAAGTTATCGGCATGGGTGTTCTTCCTCCTGTTGAAGAATGGTCGAAGATCAATCCTAACTTGCGTTAATATTCCTCTTTTTCATGCTGCTTGAATGGCGCATGAGGGTGAGTTGAATGAAAATAATACGATGCCTTGCCTTTCACAGGCGGGGCATCGTTTTTTTGTCGGCATATTCATGAAGCTCCAATATTTATGTTTCGTCGTTTGTTGATTTGTCGTTATGGGGAAGAATGGCTATATTTGTAGAATATAGGATGCGTCTCGGCAATGTGAAATTCTGAGCAAGCTCGAATTTCCCTGTTGCGCTCGACTTTCACTATATTTGTAGAATATAGGATGCGTCTCTACATGATACGGGAGCGTCTTTGGGTGTCAGGCACAGCATGTATGTGTGTGCGTGGTGGCATTTCCAAATTTTTGACAAGTAGCATTAGCGGGATGGCTACAACAATAAAAAATTAACTCGATATGATTATAAAGACAGCAGAATTTGTTATCAGTAATACCGATGTGGCTAAATGTCCTGACGGTGACAAGCCTGAATATGCCTTCATAGGCCGTTCAAATGTCGGGAAATCTTCGCTCATCAATTCATTGACGGGGCGCAAAGGCTTGGCCAAGACATCGGCTACACCGGGGAAGACGTTGCTTATAAATCATTTTTTAATCAACAACGACTGGTATCTGGTGGATTTGCCCGGGTACGGATTTGCAAGCAGGGGCAAGGAACAACGAGAAGAGTTGGCACGAATCATAAAGAGTTATATCTTGCAGCGCCGACAGATGGTAAACTTGTTCCTGTTGATAGATTCACGTCACAAGCCACAAAAGACAGACCTTGAATTCATGACTTGGCTGGCCGAGAATGAAGTGCCGTTCAGCATCGTTTTTACCAAGCTCGATAAGTTGGGCGTGAATGCAGGTAAGCAGAATATCGGTAATTACAAGGTGGCTTTGAAAGAATATTGGGAAGAATTACCTCCGATATTCGCAACTTCGTCGGTCGACAAGCGTGGCTGTGAGGAGCTGCTTGACTATATCGACCAGATAAACAAATCGTTGAAGCAGGCGTAGCGTGTAGCAAGGTTGCAATGGTTCATACGATGGTTTTTTAAGGACAGTGCAAGACATCTGTTGAATGAAGCAGACGTGGATTGCAGAAAAAGACACTAAAGAGAAATATTTTTCAAAAAAAAGTGATTCATGTCTTGTATTTGAAAAAATATTCTTATCTTTGCACCCAGAAATGGCCCATTAGCTCAACTGAATAGAGTATCTGACTACGGATCAGAAGGTTACAGGTTTGAATCCTGTATGGGTCACTCAAGAAGCAGTAACATGAGCTGAAGAGATAGATGCTCTTCGAGTGTTGCTGCTTTTTTTAATGTTATTAACCGACACTGCCGTATTCAATATTAAAACAACCGTTATTCAATATGATTGATATTTGTTGCATAGGCCACATAACACTCGACAAGATAATCACTCCATCGCACATTGCTTATCTGAACGGAGGTTCTTCGTATTATATTTCCCATGCTTTGTCAAAATTGCCACCTGTGGGGTATAAACTCATAACTTCTCTTGCCGAGAGTGAAATGAATGCTGTGGAAGAGTTGCAGGCAAAAGGGATAGACGTTGAAGTGTTGCCAAGCCGCAAGACGGTTTATTTTGAGAATAAATATGGCGAGAACATGAATAATCGCAAGCAGCGAGTCCTTGCAAAGGCCGACCCGTTCACAATCGATAAATTGAAGAATGTCGAGGCACGGTTTATCCATCTTGGCAGCTTGCTTGCCGATGATTTTTCAATCGATGTGATAAAGTACTTGCATGGGAAGGGGATGTTGTCGGTCGATGCCCAAGGTTTCTTGCGTTACGTCGATGGCGTGAACGTGTTTCCTTGCGACTGGGAAGGCAAACGTGAGGCATTGCGCTATGTCGACATATTGAAAGTGAACGAATTTGAGATTGAATCGCTTACCGGGTATTCAGAGCCGCGCCGTGCTGCATTGCAACTTGCCGAGTGGGGCGTGAAAGAGGTGATGATGACATTTGGCGATTACGGGTCGGTGATTTACGCAGAGAATAAGTTTTATGAAGTCCCGGCCTATAAGCCTAAGGCTCTTGTGGATGCCACCGGATGTGGCGATACCTATGCGGCTGGTTATCTTTATATGCGCAGTCGCGGAGCCGGATATGAAGAGGCCGGGCGTTTTGCTGCTGCAATGTCGACGCTGAAGTTGGAAAAGACCGGACCGTTTGACGGCACAATTGAAGATGTCGAAGCCGTGATGAACGGAAAATGACATAATCCATAGACCGTAGAAATTTGATATGACGGCAATCTGCCTTTGGGCAGTTGCCGTTTTTTATGCTTGAATCGAATGTGCATGTGGCTATTTGTGAAATATCGTGGAATTTAGTATATTGTGAAAAATATATAGAATGCAACTTAAAAACTATGCTATGAGACAAAAGATTATTACGGTATTAGTGCTGGTGTCGGTTATGGTCACGGCGTTTGCGCGTCCAGCGTTGATAGGACATAGGGGAAGCTATTGGGGAGTGGAAAATTCGGCTGAAGCATTCTTTGCGGGGGCAGAAGCCGGTTATCTATATCTTGAGACTGACGTGAAAGTTGCCGGTGATGGCACATTTATTTTGATTCATGATGATGACACTAAGCGTCTTGGTGGGAATTTGAACATTGCTGAAGCGACAATTGAAGAACTTAAGGCCGAAACTTATACGCAGACACGCGGTGGAGTCGAGTACACGGGGAAAATATGCACGTTGGAAGAATATCTGCAAATTTGCAAGGACCATGGCTGCATACCGTTCATAGAACTGAAGTGGGCTGATGGAATCAACAACAATGATTGCAGCAATCTCGGGCGAATGGTGGAAACTGTGATGGAATATGGTTTTGGCGATGATGCTATTATCAACACGTCGATGCGTGACTGTTTGAAATACATAAGGGACAATTATCCCGATTTCAAGTTGATGTTTTTATGCAATACCAATTGGGAGACTTATTTCGACTGGTGCGTGGAGAATGATATGGGCGCATACATACAGGCCGGATGTTTTGACAAGGAAACTGTCGTCAAGTTTCATGAAAAAGGTTTGCCGGTGGGCGTGTGGACTGTAAACACAGTTAATAATTATAAAATATATGGCAATTACGGTTGCGATTTCATTGCTGTGGATTATTTGAGTACTGAAAATCTGCCGGAACTTGACCCTTATGCCCCGTTGGTGCCTAACAAAATAGATTATCCCGATCACAAAGGAATCATACAGGAATCATACGAACCTGTATTAGATCAATCGGTCACTATACAAGACGGTAACGTAAAGAAAGCCTTGTTCTATGAGTATAGATGTCTTGTGTTAGAAGTTTACTGAGAGACGGACGTTAAGCTGGCGGCCTGTGAGGTAATTTGGCACTGCATATTGCATGTTGTTCACATCAGTCACCCAATAATAGCTGCTGACATTTGAGATTCCAAACAAATTGAACACGTCAAGCCCGACCCACACATCTTTCAAGTAGCGAAGGAAGTTGTCGGGTTTGGCCGTTTCATTGCCGAGCAACTGGTAGGAGAGACCCACGTCTACGCGTTTGTATGCCGGAGCCCTGAAGTAGGCCATGTCGCGAGTAGTTCTTGGTGCGGTCATTGGCAGGCCATCGGAGAAGATGGCCTTCAGGCTGAATTTGATTTTAGGAAATTTAGGGAAATAGTCTGTGAAGTACATTGCGATGCTATACCGCTGGTCGGTAGGACGAGGTACTTTCACTCCATTCAAGTCTTCTTGCGTCTTCATCAAAGACAGGCTAATCCAAGAGTCGGTTCCTTCCACAAATTGTCCGAAAAATTTGAAGTCAATACCTGTGGCATATCCTTTTGAGCTGTTCATTCCCGAATACACGACTTTCAAGTTGTCTATTTCATATGGAATGATATTGGATAGGTTTTTATAATATAATTCGGCCGATATTCTGAAAGGACGGTTCAAAGCCCGGAATGTGTAATCACCTCCTAAAATAAATTGCAGGCTACGTTGGGATTTTATGTCGCGGTTTAGCACGATGTATGTGTTGCCGTCATTATCGGTTTGTTCCATTCGATATTCCTTGTAGAATGGAGCTTGATAATATAATCCGGTGGCAAATCGGAATGAGAATTGTTCGTTGCGAGCAGGGACAAATCCGACACTTGCCCGAGGGCTGACAAGAAATTCCTTGTTGAAGTCCCAGTAAGACATTCTCAGGCCTCCGTTTATTGTCAAGTATCCGGCCTCGGTGTTAAGCCGGAATGCGTCTTGGGCATACAATGAAATGCGATTTGAAGCAAGGTCGTGTCTTGACGATAAGTTGTAAATCATGTTCACGCCATTTCCTGTGTGAGGCAAAGAGTATCCAGCCGAATCACGTTGTTCCCATTCACGGGTACGGTCGTAAATGTCTTCGTGCTGGAAGGTCAAACCGTAACTGATATTGTTGTTGCTTATCGAAGTATTTCCTTTGAGGGAAAGGGCGAGGACGCTTGCTTTAAGACGGTTTCGTGCATGTTCATGATATTTGCCCACACCGAGTTCCCCGCCTATGGCTTCGCTATCTCCTTCCGATTCATTGGTTCCGGCTTCGTCAAGCCAGTATTCACCGTGGATGTCGTATGCGACTAATTCGTTGGTGATGTACCCTGACGCAAGCAAAGTGAAATCGGTGCTTTTAGAGTGCTTGTAATTGAGGGATAAAGCTCCAAAGTATGTTTCAAATTTGTCTTTTTCATGACCGTCGAAATATACCACGAATGATTTGGCCGAGGTCGAAGTGCCGAAACTTGTTTCCCGCGTTTCGGGAGTGAAACGGTAATTGTTGATTGCGATGTTGCCGAGGAAAGAGAGTTTCAGCTTGTCGTTTATTTTAAAATTGAGATTGGTTTGATAATCGAAATATTGAGGGTCATATTCACCTTTTGTTTCAAGAGAACCAAGAAGCGACGAATTACGTTTGTATCGGAATCCGTGGATTTGTGAGAATCTGCCACTGCTTTGTCCAAACGAGACGCTTCCTCCCTGCAAGCTCATCGACAGGGAACCTTCAAGGGCTTCGGGTGCACGGTATGTAATGTCAAGAACCGACGACATTTTGTCGCCATATTCGGCACTGAATCCACCGGTAGAGAATTCTACCGACCCGACGAGATTTGGATTTATGATACTTAACCCTTCTTGTTGTCCCGAACTGACAAGTTGGGGACGATATACTTCGATGCCGTTGATGTATACGCTGTTTTCATCATAGGAACCGCCTCTCACCATGTATTGTGAGCTCATCTCGTTCTTGGAACTTACTCCGGCCATTGTCGACAATATTGATTCGATTCCACCTCCGCTTGCATCTGGCATCAACTTTGCGGCATCGATATCGATTGTCTGCATTTGTCCGGTTTGACGCTTATATTCGGTGATTTCGAGATCTTCGAGTTGAAGCGTTTTTTTCAGTAACCGGACATTTAAATTTACATTACCTTTGGCATTGGCGAGTTTGCGAGTCACTTCTGAATAGCCCATGCAACTGAAAATAACGGTAATAGTATCGGCTGCCGGAACCGATAACGAGTATTGTCCCTTCAAGTCGGTGGTGCTTCCTATGGCGGTGCCGCCTATGCGCACGGTGGCAAATTCGATGGGGGCATTGTCTCCATCGGTCACTTTGCCTGATATCTTAACATTGGCTGCGGAAACAGAAATTGCCGACAATGTGATTACGGCGATGATTACTATTATTTTTATATTATTTGTGAATGAATTCATTGCGTATTGTTGTAGAGTTTTGTCGGGAACGCCTGTTGGCGATGACTACTGATATTATTAACGGTTGTTTGCCGATTTCAGTATAAATATCGGGTAAATATTTATCGAAGTTAACGATTTTGCGATTCCACATGAATTATGTTAACTTTGCGTAGTGATAAAATGATTATCTATGAAGAATTTTCATGAATTGTTGGTCAATAGACGCAGCATAAGAAAATATACTGATGAAGCGATATCGCCCGAAGATGTGCAACTTATACTTGAGGCCGCACTCATGGCACCATCGTCCAAGAATTCCCGTCCATGGGAGTTTATTACCGTTGAAGACAAGAAAAAGCTCGAATTGCTGAGTTATTGCAAGGAATTTGGAGCAGCTCCCATAGGCAAATGCAGCCTTGCCATAGTAGTGTGTGCCGACCCGGCTCAAAGCGAAGCATGGATAGAGGATGCCACCATTGCTGCTACTTATATGCAGCTTCAAGCTGAGGAGTTGGGCCTTGGCAGTTGTTGGATACAGATACGCGGTCGTTTTTCGGGTGATGGTGAGCCTGCTGAGGATTATGTCAGGGCCTTGCTCGACATTCCTATTTCGTTACCTGTATTATGCATAGTGACGCTTGGGCACAAAGATGAGGAGCGCAAGCCATTTAACCCTGAAAAATTATTGTGGGAGCGTGTCCACATAGGTAAATGGATTCCTCAAGAGTGATGAAAAAAGTCGTGATGATAGGTGCCGGCAACGTTGCCGTGAATCTTGCTCAAGCACTGGCAAAGCATGTCGATGTGCTTCAAGTATATAGCAGGAAGTTGTCAAATGCAAATTTTCTTGCCGCAAAAGTAGACGCTGAAGCAACGGACGATCTCTCGCGCATATCTGAGGATGCCGATATATACATAATTTCGGTAAAGGACGATGCCATAAGCAGCGTTATCGATGCCGTGCCCGACAACGGAGCATTATGGGTGCATACTTCAGGCAGCAAGCCGATGGAATTGTTTGCCGGGAAGAGAAGAAGATATGGTGTGCTTTATCCAATGCAGTCTTTTTCCAAGCAGATAACGGTTGATTTTCATGATGTTCCGTTTTTCATAGAAGCCGCTAAAGAGTCGGATGTGGAGTCGATTGAAAATTTGGCAAGTCAGTTGTCGACAAAAGTTTTTCGTGCCGACAGCGAATTGCGTCGCAGGTTGCATGTCGCGGCTGTTTTTTCTTGTAATTTTGCCAATCACATGTGGGTACTTGCTCATGATGTCCTCCAAGAAGCAGGTCTGCCATTTGATGTCATGTTACCATTGATACGAACGACTGTCGACAAGTTGGATAAATTGTCTCCGGCTGAATCACAAACAGGTCCTGCCATCAGGAAAGATTACAATGTGATGGATGCTCACATGAAAATGCTACATGATGAGGATGTGAGGCGATTGTATTCTATTTTGTCGGAAAGTATAATCAGATATAGTGAAAAAACTATAAACGACGGTAAAATGTCATGAGTTCGATAAATTATGATTTAAAAAAAATACGCGGATTCGCTTGCGATGTAGACGGGGTATTGTCTCCCTCGGTGATACCGATGCATATTTCAGGCGAACCGTTGCGTATGGTAAACATAAAGGATGGTTATGCCATACAGCTTGCCGTGAAAATGGGATATAAGTTTGCCATAATATCGGGTGGCCGTTCCGAAGGCGTCAGGGTAAGGTTTGCCGGACTTGGAGTGGAGGATATATATCTCGGAGCCTCGGTTAAATTGCCTATATTGACAGAATGGATGGCTAAACATGGTCTTGCTCCCGATGAAGTCGCTTATCTTGGTGATGATATTCCCGACATTGAAGCCATGTGTCATGTAGGGCTTGCGGTAGCTCCGTCTGATGCCGCACCCGAAGTCAAAGATGTGGCTCGTTACATTTCGCCCTGTGCCGGCGGATATGGGTGCGGACGAGATGTAGTGGAACAGGTGTTGAAAGCCCAAGGCAGATGGATGTCGGACAAAAAATCTTTTGGTTGGTAAGAAAATCATAAAAATTAATTTTAAATGAAGCCACTTGAAAATCTTTCAAAATATGAGGTGCTGCTTGCATCCAATTCTCCGCGTCGCCGGGAATTACTTTGGGATTTAGGAGTTAAATTCTCCACTTTTGTTATTCCGGGTATAGATGAATCCTATCCAGCAAACTTACCCGTAATGGAAGTGGCAGCTTACATATCAAGGGTCAAGGCTGATGCTTATGCTAAAACAATTTCAGCATCCCAATTGATAATAACAGCCGATACGGTTGTAGTATGCGACGGTGCAGTGCTGGGCAAGCCTGAAGACAAGGCCGATGCCGTTGCCATGCTAAAACGACTCTCGGGAAAAGTGCATTACGTTGTTACCGGAGTGACAATAACGACGGCAACTCGCAAAGAAACATTCAGTGCTGTGAGCGAAGTGGAATTTGCCGAACTCGAAGATGATGAAATAGAATATTATGTAGAAACATATTTGCCGCTTGACAAGGCTGGTGCTTATGGAATACAGGAATGGATAGGCTGCATGGGAGTGAGGCGAATAAGCGGCAGCTTTTATAATGTCATGGGATTGCCGTTGCAACGGTTATACACCGAATTGAAAAAATTTTAGGCATTTTGTCGTTGAGCCAAAATGTAGGCGCAGTAGTTGGAATTGTTGTTTACCGGGGCAAGAGACAAAAAACCTGATATAAGTTTCCCGTTTTCAATAAGCGTCGGATTGGTTGCCATTAGTTCAGTAACCATTTTGTTGCATTCTACAGGTGATTTATGATAGGCGATTCGGAATGATCCGACACTGCTCGGGCTAAGAATCTTGTTTCCTATGGCCGACGCTACAATTCCCATGGTCATGCGCAAATTCAATTCCACGCACGGATTTATTTTAATGTTGCCGTTGTCGTTGTATAGCATCATGTCTACACCGAGCAATCCTTCATAGTGTGGAGCAATCAATTCGGTCAATGTTTCGGTCAAAGCATCCCTAACGATGTCAATCAAAACTGAATTGCCAAGGTGTGAGATGATTCGTTTTTTCAGATATTCGTCGGGGGCTGCTATGCATCGGTCGAAAGAACAATGACTGTCGTTGAAGAATATGGAATAACCTTTGAATGCCGCTTTCCCATTGTCGCATTCAAATTCCATTGCGAAATCGAGAATTTTATCAAGAGCTTGTTCGCACATTATTGAGCCTTGACGGTTTATTATGCCTTGCGCCCATGTCTCAAAACACCTGGCATCGGCATCAAGAACCCGGTATATTCCACGGCCACTTCCCGACCAAGGTGCTTTTATGAAGCATTGGGAGTGGGTGTGTTCAAAAATTTTTATTTCTTCTACACTGCCCACTTCGATGGGTTCCGGACTGAGTCTTATACCTGTTTTTTTCGCTAATGAGTGATGTATGGCTATGGTGGTGCGTCGGTGTGAGAGTTCTCTCAATTTTTGGATGTATGAAGCTGGTGGAAGGTCGTTTTCGGGAACACATTCATTAATTAACCTGCGTCGCAAGTCAAGGTTCCATCCCCAGGGCTTGTATTTATGGCTTTCACATTGCAACTTATTTGGAAATATCGTTGAGGCCGACAGACCGAATGTGGCATTGGTTTGCTCAAGCCAATGTGCATCAATGTGATTGTTGATGAGTATTGCTGCATTATCATTACAATACCAGATGGGAAGCAATTGCAGGTCGCGATGCAACATTCGTGCTCTTGGCGGAGCTGTGTAGCCTTCCAGCCCATATGCCAAAGCGAGGTCGTTTTCTGGATTGAATATGTATATGTCTTTGCCTTTTGCCATTTCAAGGTGCAAAGATAGTACAAGTCGAGCGCAATGGGAAAAATGGGCTTGCACATTTTAAATCATTGTCGAGACATCGCGTGTCTTATGCAAGGATCGTGCAAGTTGAGCTTTGAAGTAAAATGTCGGTTATAATTTTATGGAGTCAATGGCTTTTTTTATTTTTAGAATTTCTTCCTTTATGCTCCTCAGCCGGTCTATAACTTCCACGCGCTTTGAAACGTTTTCACGATTGCGCTTTAATTCAGCTTGGGCGGCATCGAGTTTCATGCCTTTTTCTTTTACGAGATAATATACGAGCCTTATTGTTTCTATGTCGGCCGGAGTGTAGAATCGAGTGTTTTTGTCGTTGCGCTTGGGCTTGATTATGCTGAATTCCGATTCCCAAAACCGCAGAGTGGACAATGGAATCTTCAATATCTCGGATACCTCCCTTATCTTGTAATATTTTTTGTCCAAATTATTGTTCATGATGCACGGGAATTCGCTGTTTATGCCGCATGTGTCATTATTGATGGGCATGATTTATGCAAATGTACGAAAAATTGCCGGTTTGGACTCTTTGAAAGACTGATGTTTTATTTTATATGGATTTTTGTTAATTTTGCAAGTTGTTTTTGTGATGCATTACATGTGTTGTTCTGCATGGTGAGCCAATACAAGTGATGTGTGTCGCAAAAGTTTCTCTTTGGGGCATTTCAGATGTACAAAAGAGAGAATTCATCATAGACAAGTAACAAACATATATACACAAGAAATTATGCTTACAGCAAAAGAAGTGAGGGAATCATTCAAAGATTTTTTCCGCAGCAAAGGTCATACTATAGTGCCGTCGGCTCCGATGGTGATAAAGGATGACCCGACATTGATGTTTACCAATGCCGGAATGAACCAATTTAAGGATATTATATTGGGAAATGTCGTACCAAAGTTCAAGCGAGCGGCCGATTCGCAAAAATGCCTGCGTGTGAGTGGTAAGCACAACGACCTTGAAGAAGTGGGTCTTGACACTTATCACCATACAATGTTTGAAATGCTTGGCAACTGGTCGTTTGGCGATTATTTCAAGAAAGAAGCTATTGACTGGGCATGGGAATATCTTGTAGATGTATTGAAGCTTGATCCGTCGAGATTGTATGCCACGGTGTTTGAAGGTTATGAACCCGAAGGACTCGAACGAGACAATGAAGCTGCATCCTACTGGGCACAACACTTGCCTGCGAACCATATAATTAACGGTAACCGTCATGATAATTTCTGGGAAATGGGAGATACGGGACCGTGTGGGCCATGTTCGGAAATACACATAGATTTGCGAGATGAAAATGAACGCAAGGTTGTTCCCGGAGAGGAGCTTGTAAACAAAAGCAATCCTTTGGTAATAGAGATATGGAATCTTGTGTTCATGCAGTATAATCGCAAAGCCGACGGCTCGCTTGAGCCACTTCCTGCGAAAGTAATCGACACGGGGATGGGATTTGAACGTCTTTGCATGGCTCTTCAAGGCAAGCATTCAAATTACGATACCGATGTGTTCCAGCCACTTATAAAGAAAGTGGGAGAAATTGCAGGTGCCGAATATGGCAAGGATGAAAAAGTGGATGTGGCAATGCGTGTTATTGCCGACCATATAAGGACTATTGCATTTTCCATTGCCGACTCTCAATTGCCATCAAATGCGAAGGCCGGTTATGTGATTCGCCGTATCTTGCGCCGTGCCGTGCGATATGGATACACATTCCTTAATTTGAAACAAGCATTCATGTATCAGCTTGTCGACACTTTGATAGAATCAATGGGTGAGGCCTATCCCGAACTTGTTTCACAAAGCGAATTGATCAAGCATGTAATCAAAGAAGAGGAAGAAGCTTTCTTACGCACTCTCGACACAGGCATGAAATTGATAGAGAAAGTGATAGCCGATGCAAAAAACAATGGACAGAGTGAAATAAGTGGCAAGGATGCATTTGTGATGTATGATACTTATGGTTTCCCTCTTGACCTTACTGAACTTATCTTGAAAGAAAACGGATTGACTGTTAATATTGATGAGTTCAACGTTGAAATGAACAAGCAGAAACAACGTGCTCGCAATGCTGCCGCCGTAGAAGCTACCGATTGGGTCGTTTTGCGTGAAGGTGAAACGGAATTTGTGGGATATGATGTCGATGAGATTGAAACTGAGATATTGCGTTATCGCAAGGTAAAACAAAAGAATTATGAGTTTTACCAAATCGTGCTAGCCCGCACGCCATTCTATGCTGAAATGGGTGGCCAGGTCGGAGACGTGGGAAATCTTATTTGTGGTGATGATGTAGTTGAAGTAATCGACACGAAGCGTGAAAACAATTTGCCGATACATATAACAAAAAAATTACCTGCCGATGTGACTGCAACGTTCACTGCTCGCATAGACAAGGATAACCGTATGGCCGTGAGCTGCAACCACACGGCAACTCACTTGTTGCATCAAGCTTTGCGCACAATTCTTGGTACCCATGTGGAGCAAAAAGGTTCTTATGTGAATGCAGACATATTGCGTTTTGACTTTTCGCATTTCCAGAAGTTAACCGAAGAAGAAATACGCAAAGTCGAAATGCTTGCCAACAAGATGGTAAGGGCTGCGATAGAGCGTTGCGAGTATCGAAATGTACCTATCAACGAGGCAAAGTCGATGGGCGCGATGGCATTATTTGGTGAGAAATATGGTGATTCAGTGCGCGTTATTAAATACGGCGATTCAGTTGAATTATGCGGTGGTACACATGTAAAGAATACAGGTAACATAGGCATGATAAAAATTGTTTCGGAAAGCAGTATCGCAGCCGGTGTTCGTCGTATCGAAGCCATAACAGGAGAAAGAGTTGAACGAACAATATACGAAGTGGCCGATACGATGAAGCATATTAGCTCATTGTTGAACAATGCTCCAAATGTGGTGTCGGCTTTGCAAAAGTCTTTGGCTGAAAATGCAGGATTACGCAAACAGGCCGATGAATTCTTGCATGAGCGTATTTCAAATATGAAAAAAGCTTTGCTTGAATCAGCAACAGTTGTCCATGGTGTTACTGTTGTTACTTGTTATGGACCGAGGATTGCCGAGGTGGTTAAAGGTACAGCCTTTGCTTTGAAAGCCGAACATCCAAATGACTTGATGTTTGTCGCGGCAACTCAAGAAATGGGCAAGCCCATGCTTACGGTCATGTTGAGTGATAACCTTGTGAAAGATGGCTTGAACGCATCTGCTGTTGTGCGTGAAGCTGCCAAGTTGATAAAGGGCGGCGGTGGCGGTCAACCACATTTTGCTCAAGCCGGAGGAAAGAACGTGGACGGATTGCCCGCAGCACTTGACAAGATGCTCGATTTGTTGAATGTCAAACAACAGTGAGAAATTTTGTTGAGTGACGTTTGCAGTTTAATGTGAATTGATTACTTTTGTCATAGTAAAGAATTAAACATCTATATATATGATTACTGAAGAGGATGATGCTTTGATCGAGAGCATGAAAAAAGAAGCAGCTGAACTTGAAAGCAAATGCGCTACCAAGAAACCTGAGAAGTTGCCACGTCATGAATTGGCTCTATACTTGATGGACAATCATTTCAAGGGCGGCCAGGTGCTTGTCGGACTGTCATTGGTAATCGCGTTTGTGGTAGTTGAATTATTAGCTACGTTATAAATAAAACGTTCATAAAAATAATGTCCTGCTACAATCGCGTAGCGGGACATTTTGTTTTTTCATGTTTCAATTAAGGACAATGTTATGAGCCTTGTGTAAATGGTTAATGAAACTTTGTTAAAAATGTTGATTTAGCCTTGATGTGTATAATTATGGCATACACATGCCACTCTTGCATTGTCGGTGCAATGCGTTAAGTTCCTTAATAAATCATCGAATACAATAGTAAACACTATTAATGTGACCCTTGCCTCCGCTTAGTGTCATTACGACATTGTTTTGCAAATATACAAGATGCAAATGTAATTTGCAAACAATTAAGTGTGATTTTTACACTTTGTGTGGTGTGTGATTTTAATATCTTGAGAATCAATATGCTTGCTCATTTGGTAAAGGGTCAATTATTTTTTATAAAGTAGAAAAAATAAAAAGGACATGCGAAAATTATTTTAATGTTTTCGCATGTCCTTTTTTGTATTTGGAAATTGCGGAGTCGTCAGCAATTATTTGTCGTTGGATGCGCTTGAACCCATTTTCTCGTAGGTGGCAGCATCAATAACGGCAATAGTGGTCAAGTTTACGATATCCCTTACTGAAGCGTCGATAGTCGTAATGTGTATAGGTTTATTCAATCCTATCTGAATCGGGCCTATGACTTCTGCGACACCCATTTCGAGCAGAGTTTTGTAAACGGTGTTGGCGGCACTTAAGTTAGGGAATACAAGCGTATTCACATTTTTCCCATATAAACGGTTGAACGGGAAGTGCTTGTCGCGAAGGTCTTTGTTAAGAGCGTAATTTACTTGCATTTCACCGTCAATCAGCAAGTCGGGATATTTTTCATGCAATATTTCGACAGCCTCATGGACTTCGCTCGGACCATGTTCCTTGCTTGCTCCGAAGTTGCTATAAGACAGCATGGCCATGACAGGTTCGTAAGCAAAATATTCCACGGCCGAACGGGCAAGGCGTGCAATGTCGACAAGAGTATCGGTGTCATTGTGATGATTTACAGAAGTGTCGGCAATGAAATATGTGCCACGCTTCGTGTTCATGATGTGCATTGTGGCAAAGTGCTTGTAGCTTGGGCGTATGCCGATTACATCTTTGGCAATGTCGGTTATTTTGCGCAAGTTTCCCGGATAAGAGCCGGTAATCAATGCATCGGCTTCCCCGGTTTCAACCATCATCATCCCGAAGTAGTTCCTATCGAACATGTTTTCAAGGGCTTCGGGCAGAGTCAAGCCTTCTCTTTGTCTTTTTTCAGTGAGAATGTTGGCAAATCGATATCTTCTGTCAGCTTCACGGTCATGGCGGAGGTTTACGATTTCAATACCGTCGATGTCGATTCCGAGTTTGTCGGCACGTTTGGCTATCATTTCCTCATTTCCGAGCAGTATTGGTATGCATATTCCTTCATTGCGTGCAACGACTGCTGCTTGTAGCATGTTGTCGGTATTTGCCTCGGTAAATACCACACGTTTAGGCGTTGTTTTTGCCTGTTCTGTGAGTCGTTTCATGAGCTTGTTGTCAAATCCCATGAGACTCTTCAGTTTGCTATTATAAGCATTCCAGTCGGAGATTGGCCTTGTTGCCACGCCCGAGTCCATTGCAGCGCGGGCCACAGCTGGAGAAACAGTGGTGATGAGTCGAGGATCAAGAGCCTTTGGCAATATGTATTCTTTGCCGAATTTAATGCCTGTCATGTTGTAGGCCGCGTTTACTACCGATGGGACATGTTGTTTTGCCAACTTTGCAATCGCTTTGACTGCGGCATGTTTCATCTCTTCGTTTATAGTAGTGGCTCCACAGTCGATTGCTCCTCGGAATATGTATGGGAATCCGAGGACGTTGTTTATTTGGTTCGGATAATCGGAGCGACCTGTTGCAAAAATGATGTCTTCGCGTGCTGCGATGGCATTTTCATAAGATATTTCAGGGTCGGGGTTTGCAAGCGCGAATACTATCGGATTTGGAGCCATTGATTGCACCATTTCGGTAGTTACGACATCTTTTACCGATAACCCGAGGAAAACATCGGCATCTTTCATTGCTTCGGCAAGAGTGTCGATGTCGCGGTCAGTTACGAATTCTTGTTTTTGTGGGTTGAGGTTTGTGCGTTTTTTGTTCAGGACACCTTTGCTGTCGCACATCACCACGTTCTCTTTTTTCACCCCGAGGGCAATGTAGAGGCGAGTGCAAGACACGGCTGCCGCACCGGCACCGTTAACGACGAGTTTTATTTCATCAATTTTCTTTCCTTGAATTTCAAGGGCATTAAGCAATCCGGCGGCCGAAATTATGGCTGTGCCATGCTGGTCGTCGTGCATCACCGGGATGTTGCACTCTTCTTTCAGTCGTCTTTCGATTTCAAAGCACTCAGGAGCCTTGATGTCTTCTAGGTTTATTCCTCCGAATGTTGGAGCAATTGCCTTTACGACTTCAATGAATTTATCGGGGTCTTTTTCGTTTACTTCAATATCAAAGCAGTCGAGACCACCGAAAATTTTAAAGAGCAGAGCTTTCCCTTCCATTACAGGCTTTCCTGCGAGTGCACCGATATCACCTAATCCAAGTACTGCGGTACCATTTGAAATTACAGCCACGAGATTTCCCTTGCTCGTGTATTCATAGGCGTCTTGTGGGCGTTCTTTGATTTCCAAACACGGATAGGCTACGCCGGGTGAATAAGCTAATGACAAATCTGATTGTGATGAATATGGCACTGTGGGGACGACTTCAATTTTTCCCGGTTTACCATTTTTATGGTATTCCAGCGCCATTTCTTTAGTTACTTTAGATGACATATAAATACAACAAAAATAATTATTTGTTAAAAATAGATTCAATCGGGTTAAAGATTGTTGCGAAATACAATGTTTTTGTACCGTATTTACTTCCGCAAAATTAAAAAAATATTCTGCTTGCCGAGGTGAACTTATGTTAAATTATAATAAGTCATCGACGAGGTGAGATTGAAGAATAAACCGGATGAAAATTTTCAACAGTGAAGAAAACATGAAGAAATGGGTTTATTTTGCAATGATTGTGTTAATAAATATTAATACGGGGAGGGTAAATGTTTAAATAGATACAACTGTATATGTTTATTATGGATTTTAAGTGTACATTTGCACATGTCAAGGTCGTGTATTAAGTATATAGAATATTTGACTGAGAATATAATTTTGCGAACCTTAATGACATCAGTATAAGCCTTAGGATATTTAATAGTATGGATAGAAGGCAATTAAGGGTAATTGATGATACACAGTGTGAGTGAATTTGCAATTAATTGATGGTTTGGGAAAGATACTTGGTCAAGTAAGTAGGCGTTGGCAGGTTATATGTTTGGTAGGTTACTTGTATGAATATGTACAAGTAATTTTTTTGTATGTGCTTGTGGTTGGTTGGGATTGGTCGACTATGCGGAGTTTAATGTTTGATAATACATGAAAATCCTTTTGTACCGGAAAAATGAACAAGTTCATTTTTTCATTACACTCAATTTCCTCCATATTTCGATAATATAGGCTGCGTTTCGGCAATGATGAAAAATAAGCGAGCTCATTTTTCCCATTGCACTCAACTTTCACTATATTTGCACATAGATTAATGGCAATTATGATTTTAACGCATTGTCGAGAAGAAATGACTAAATATCAAATATTTCGATTTTCATGCATCGTGTTGCTTTGGCTGGCACTCTGTTACTTGCTGTTGTCAAGAGTTGAGAAGATTGATTTCATGGTAGTTTTCTCAATTGTGGCATCGGGCATAGTGGTGTTTGTGCCGCTATATAAAAAGTATATAAAACGATGATTAAGGCAATGGCCTGTGATAGATAACCTTTCATAGCAAGCAGATTGCATGGAAGGGAATGTAAAATAGTAATTGTAGGAACAAATCGGAGATAACAAAGTGTCTAATTTTAATATAGAGTCAGAATACCCGTTATTGTCGAAGATTGACAGTCCGGATGACTTGCGTAAATTACCGGTCGAGTCATTGCCGGGCGTGTGTGCAGAGTTGAGGAAATTCTTAATCGACACATTGTCGCGCAATCCAGGACATTTTGCTTCCAATATGGGTACGGTCGAGCTGACGGTCGCATTGCATTATGTCTTTGACACGCCTTATGACCGCATCGTGTGGGATGTGGGACATCAGGCTTATTGTCATAAGATTCTTACCGGTCGTCGAGATAGGTTTGAAACTAACCGCAAGTTTGGTGGGATAAGCGGATTCCCTAATCCGGCAGAAAGCAAATATGATTCATTCATAGCCGGCCATGCTTCCAATTCCATATCGGCCGCGCTTGGCATGGCTGTCGCTTCGAAACTTAACCATGACGTTAAACGCCGCAACGTAGTTGCCGTTATAGGAGACGCGTCGATAAGCGGCGGACTTGCTTTTGAAGGAATAAATAATGCATCGTTGTCCAATAGCAACTTGCTCATCATTTTGAACGACAACGACATGGCCATAGACCAGAATGTTGGTGCCCTAAATGAATACATGACGCACTTGAATACATCAAAGGCCTATAATGCTTTGCGTTATAAAGTTTACAAGTTTTTGAAAAAATTACATTTGATAGATGAAAAGCACAAAAACTTGATTTTGCGGTTTAACAACAGCGTGAAGGCCTTATTGTCCAGTCAGCAGAATGTGTTTGAAGGGCTTGACATACGATACTTCGGGCCGTTTGACGGACATGATGTCGAGCGGATAGTAAGAGTCTTGAAAGATATAAAGGATATGGAAGGTCCAAGGCTGCTGCACTTGCGTACTCGTAAAGGAAAGGGTTATAAGCCAGCTGAAGAAAATCCGACAGTGTGGCATGCTCCCGGCAAATTTAACAAAGAGACAGGAGAACGCATTGTTGAGGATACCACGGGCAAGCCATTGAAATATCAGGACGTATTTGGAAAAACTATTGTTGAACTGGCTCGCAGGAACGAAAAAATAGTAGGAGTCACGGCAGCGATGTCGACAGGGTGCTCGATGAATTTTTTGTTTGATGAAATTCCCGAACGGGCGTTTGACGTAGGCATCGCCGAAGAGCATGCGGTAACATTCTCGGCAGGGATGGCCAAAGACGGTCTCATGCCTTTTTGCTGCATATATTCCACATTCCTGCAACGTGCCTATGATGAAATAATACACGATGTGGCAATACAGAAGTTGCCGGTAATATTTTGCATAGACCGAGCCGGACTTGTTGGTGATGATGGTGTTACTCATCATGGCATTTTTGATCTTGCCTATCTCGGAAGCATTCCCGGCATTATCGTGAGCTCGCCAATGAATGAACATTATTTGCGCAATCTCATGTATACGGCTCAATTGGGCAAGTATGGACCTTTTGCCATACGTTATCCACGAGGAAGAGGTGTGCTGAAAGATTGGCATAATGAAATGAGCGAACTACCGCTTGGGCGTGGACGAAAGTTAAAAGATGGGGACAAAGTGGCCGTGCTGACGCTTGGGCCGATAGGAAATGATGTGGCCGATGTTATAAAAAGCCTTGGTGACGAAGGTTGTCATGTTGCTCATTATGACATGATTTTCATGCGACCTGTCGACGAGTCGATATTGGAAGAGGTAGGTCGCCGTTTCTCGCATGTGATTACTGTTGAAGATGGTACGGTGGATGGCGGGCTTGGCTCGGTTGTCACGGAGTGGTTTAACAACCATGACATGAACGTGAGGGTGCATCGCATTGGCGTTCCGTCGTGTTTTGTGGCTCAAGGAACCATAAATGAGCTAAGGCAAGTGTGCGGAATGGACAATGAAAGCATAAAACATAAAATACTTGAAATAATATAGATTGAATTAATTACCAACAACAAAAATCTACAATGAAAATCGTTATTGTTGGAGCCGGCGAGGTTGGGTCGCATCTGGCTAAATTGTTGTCGAGCGAGGGACAAGATGTCATATTGGTCGACAGCGATGAAAGCAAGTTGAACGACTTTGAAATGTATAATCTAATGACTTATACAGGGAAACCGACATCGTTTGCTTCCTTGAAGGAAGCCGGAGCCGGGAAGTGTGATTTGTTCATAGCTGTGACTCCTTATGAAACTCGTAACCTGTTGGCTTGTTCGATTGCCAAAAATCTTGGAGCAAAGAGTGCTGTTGCACGCATTGACAACTATGAATACATGAAGGAGCCTGCACGGCAATTTTTCATCAACATGGGAGTGGATGATGTGATTTATCCTGAATATCTTGCTGCGCAAGAAATGATGACTGCGCTCAAGAGGACATGGGTGAGATGTTGGTTTGACCTGTTAAATGGTCAATTGGTAGTCGTTGGGGTGAAATTGCGAGAAAAAGCGAAACTCGTGGGCTTGAAGTTGAGAGAACTTAACACGCAGTCGAGTTACATGCATATTTCTGCAATAAAGCGCAATCATGAGACCATCATTCCCGGTGGCGACGACATGATATGTGTCAACGACATTGTTTATATAGCGACAACCAACGAATATATCCCGAAAGTGCTTGAAATGACTGGCAAAGAGGAAGTCGGTATTAAAAAAGTGTTGATAATGGGAGGAAGCCGCATTGCCGAACAGCTTGTGCGTCTTGCAGGTGGCAAGTATAAGTTCAAAATAATAGAAAGCGACTTGGAACGTTGTCACCGTCTTTCAGAGAAGTTACCCGATTGCAACATTGTTCACGGAGATGGACGTGACATGGATTTGTTGCATGAAGAGGGATTGTCCGACTATGAAGCATTCGTCGCTTTGACAGGTAGTTCGGAAACAAATATACTCGGGTGCCTGTCGGCAAAAGAATTTGGCGTGCGCAAAACAATTGCCGAAGTGGAAAACATTCAATTCATATCGGAGGCCGAGGGACTTAACATCGGGACTGTGATAAATAAGAAATTGCTTGCTTCGAGCAGGATATTCCAAATAATGCTTGACAGGGATTCGTCCAATTCCAAATGCCTGGCACTTGCCGATGCCGATGTGGTGGAACTCGTTGCCAAGGAAGGGTCGAGAATTACTCGTAGCGAGGTGATGAATTTGCATTTGTCGCATGACATGACGATAGCGGGGCTTCTTCGTGACGGAAAAGGCATACTGGTAAAAGGAAATACATTGATACAACCTGGAGACCATGTTGTGGTGTTCTGTCTTGCAGGTGCTATGAATAAGGTAGAAAAGTTATTCAAGTAGGAATTATGTTCAGGAAAAAATCAAACTTGAACTTTCCGGCCATCTTGCGAATGCTCGGCTGGCTGTTGATGATTGAAGCCATGTTCATGCTTGCCCCGTTGGTGGTGGGTGTGATATATGAAGAGATTGAAACATTGAAATCTATTTTGTACTCGGTATTGATTACTGCGACATCGGGTGCAATAATGGCTTTTGGCTTGGTTCCAAAAAACATGGATATGCAGAAGCGAGACGGGCTGTTGCTCGTGCCGGTCGTGTGGGCGGCATTTTCTTTTTTTGGTGCGTTGCCGTTTTTGTTCACAGGTACGATAGACAACATGGCCGGAGCCTTCATGGAGGCCATGTCGGGTTTTACAACTACAGGACTTTCGGTAATTACCGATGTTGAAATATTGCCTAAGTCAATATTGTTTTGGCGTGCCGTGATGCATTGGGTAGGAGGTATGGGTATCATTTTGTTTTCATTGGCAGTGCTTCCCATGCTCAATTACCATGGGGGAATGCAGCTTTTCAATGCCGAGGTGACAGGTATTACCCACGATAAATTACGCCCTCGGGTGAGTTCGACTGCCAAAAGCCTGTGGATGGTTTATATCGTATTGTCGATTATCATGGCAATATTGTTGTGGGCCGGGCCTATGAATTTATTTGACGCGTTGTGTCATACGATGAGTGCTTTGTCTACCGGAGGATTTTCTACGAAAAATAGCAGCATAGCATGGTGGGATTCTACTTATGTCACTGTAACTGTGACCATATTCATGTTTTTGGGTGGAATGAATTTCGCGTTGTTGTATAAGGCTGCAAGAGGTGATTTTCGTTCATTGTGGCATAATGGCACGTTCAAGTGGTATTGCTGCGTGGTGCTGATTTCGACGACTTTGGTAGCTGCATATGTGGTGTTCAATAAATTATATGGATTCGAAATAGGGAAAACGATTGTTGATGCATTGTTCACATGCGTGTCGGTAATCACATCGACCGGACTTCTTGTTGCCGACATCGAGACATGGGGCGAATTTACGATTTTGATAATGTGCATTCTCATGTTCTTCGGTGCATGTGCAGGTTCTACCGCCGGAGCGGCAAAGATTGATCGTCTTGAATTGATGATGAAGAACATCGCAAACGAGTTCTATAGGGTGTTACATCCCAATAGCATTGTCAATGTACATATTAACAGGAAAGTGGTGCCGCAAGAAGTCGTATCGAAAGCGATAGTGTTCTTGGGAACTTACATGTGCATAATAGTGGTATCGGCTATGGCTTTGGTTGTTATCGGCATTCCTATGAAAGAGGCATTTTTCTCTTCGTTGTCGGCATTGGGAAACATAGGAATCGGAATCGGGTCGGCTGCAAATGGTTGTTATGCATCGTATCCGGCCGTAGCCAAATGGTTGTTGTCGATTGTAATGTTGATAGGGCGTTTGGAATTATTTACATTCCTTGTTTTGTTCACACGCGATTTTTGGCATAAATAAAACCCGAGTAGCGTTTGACACGCTCCCTCTAATGAACGAATTCATGGCGTATTGATTGGGGGATAATCGACAAATTTTTCACATAGTGGGAATATATTTAGTTTGTTGAAAAGCAAAAAAGAAATAGGGCTCTGACTTTACTGCCGGAGCCCTATTTCTTTTGATTCAGCAAAATAAATAGTTATTATATTTTTTCTTCTTCCTTGTTGAAAGGAGGAGGTGTCGTAGCCGGTTGGCTATTGTTTTCATTGTTTTCTTCGTTTGAAGTTTCTTTGCCTTCTCTGTTATCGTCATTGTCGGCAGCAGGCTTAGATTGCTCGCCTGTTTCTTGGCTTTTTGCTTCATTCAGTTTCAAGATTTCATCGGTACGCGAAACCCATGGGCGTTTCCCGAAGATCTTTTCAACATCTTCGGCATATATTACTTCACGCGACAAAAGTACTTTGGTTAATTCGGCATGCCCTTCGGCATATTTTTTCAATAATTCTTTTGCACGATTGTATTGTTCCGAGATGATTCGCGAAACTTCTTCGTCGATAATCTTAGCTCTGTCCTCACTGTAAGGCTTTGTAAAACCGTAAGTTTGTCCGGTCGAATCGTAGTAGCAAATGTTTGGCAATTTTTTGCTCATGCCGAAATAAACTACCATCGCGTAGGCTTGTTTTGTGACACGTTCAAGGTCGTTGGCTGCTCCCGAAGAGATATGTCCGAGGAATAATTCTTCGGCAGCGCGGCCGCCAAGTGTTGCGCACATTTCATCGAGCATGGCTTCATAGGTGCTGATTTGTCGCTCTTCAGGCAGATACCATGCAGCACCAAGAGCCTTGCCACGAGGTACAATAGTTACTTTTACAAGAGGATTGGCATATTGCAAGTGCCAACTTGTGGTGGCATGTCCTGCTTCGTGGATAGCGATGGAGCGACGTTCTTCTTCAGTCGTGATTTTTGAACGCTTCTCAAGACCTCCGACTATTCTGTCCACTGCATCCATGAAGTCTTGTTTTTGCACGCAAGATTTTTTGTGACGAGCGGCAATCAAGGCTGCTTCGTTGCATACGTTGGCAATGTCGGCTCCCGAGAATCCCGGAGTTTGACGTGCCAGCAAGTCGATGTCAACGCTGTCATCCTTTTTGATGTTTCGAAGGTGAACTTTGAAAATTTCCTTGCGTCCGTTGAGATCAGGAAGGTCTACATATATCTGGCGGTCAAATCGACCGGCACGCAACAGTGCTTTGTCAAGGATGTCGGCACGGTTAGTTGCAGCGAGAATAATCACGCCGCTATTAGTGCCGAAACCGTCCATTTCGGTAAGAAGCTGGTTGAGAGTGTTTTCTCTTTCATCATTGGCACCCATGTTCGGGCTTTTTCCTCGAGCACGGCCTACGGCATCAATTTCATCGATGAACACGATGCAAGGAGCCTTTTCTTTTGCTTGACGGAACAAGTCGCGAACACGCGAAGCTCCCACGCCGACGAACATTTCAACGAAGTCGGAACCCGACAATGAGAAGAAAGGAACATTAGCTTCTCCTGCCACGGCTTTTGCAAGCAAGGTTTTACCTGTTCCCGGAGGGCCTACGAGCAGAGCCCCCTTAGGAATCTTGCCTCCAAGATCGGTGTAAATTTGCGGAGACTTGAGGAATTCCACGATTTCGGCCACTTCGGTCTTTGCTTCTTGAAGTCCTGCGACATCGTTGAATGTGACACGAGTGTTGTTGTCTTTGTCAAACAGCTTGGCTCTTGATTTCCCAACGTTAAACACGCCTCCGCTGCCGCTATTGGCACCTCCCGACATGCGTTTCATTATTATGTACCAGAATACCACCAGCAGAACTATGGGACCGAAAGCCCAAAGGATGTGGCTGAAATTGCTCGATTGCTTGTAGCTGACGTTTCCGTTGAAGACACCTTCTTCACTCCATTTTTCAACTTTTTCATCGAGCTTGTCGCTTGACGGGATTTGAGTCGTTATTTTGGCTGTTGCGTTTGTTGAAGGCTCGTATCCGTTGAAAACTTTTGCCGCTACCGAGTCGGTCAATATTCCTTCGGCGATGTTTTCTCCGCTGAAAACAATAATCTCTTTTACGCCTCCTTGTTGGACGTAGGATTCAAATTCAGTCCATTTGACTTCTTTCGAGACTGAATTGTTTTGAAACTGCCATAGGCCAAACAACACCACGGCAATAATGGCATATAGCCAATAGATGTTGAATTTAGGCCTTTTTAGAGGCGATTTCGAGTTATTTCCTTGAGTGTTCATATTATCCTTTTGAATCTTTTTTGTGATTGAAAAATGTGAGGTATTACACAATCTTCGCACCGTTATTCCAAATCGGGGACTTCGGTTGTCGGAGCATCGCTCCACAATTGTTCAAGATTGTACAACTCTCGATATTCAGGTAAGAATATATGGACATAAATCGTGCCATAGTCTAATACAATCCATTGTGAATTATTGTATCCGTCATAATTATATGGCTTTATGTCGGTGTGCTGTTGCACATATTCTCTGATACTGTCGGCTATTGATGACACATGCATCGTGGATGTCCCTTGACAGATGATGAAATTTTGAGTGGTGGCATATTCTATCGCACTTAAATCCACCAATGTAATCTTTTTCCCTTTACGTTCTTGTATGCCTTCTATGATATAATTCAACAGTTGCTTTTGTTCGGTCATATTTTATTGTTTGTAATATCTTGCAAAAATAGGAATTTTTTTTGTTCATAATTAGATTTTAGGTTTTTAAATCTATTTTTAGCGATTGTTGTGATACGTCTCATGACTTGAACCTTAAACGTCTCAGGATATTATTGTTGCTACAATCTTGCGAGGGGAGGCGTCGTTGCGGAATTCACACAAATATATGCCTTGCCAAGTTCCAAGGTTGAGTTTTCCATGTGAAATGGGGATGCAGAGTGACGTCCCTGTTATTGTCGATTTTGCATGTGCCGGCATGTCGTCGGATCCTTCCAGTGTGTGACTGTAATAGGGAACGTTTTCGGGGACTAAATTGTTGAAGATTATATTCATGTCGGAACGAACGTCGGGGTCGGCATTTTCATTTAATGACAGGCCACAACTTGTGTGCTTGATGAAAAGGTGCAACAATCCTTGTTCGGGAAGTTGGGGCATGTGTCGCATAATTTCGGCTGTGACGAGATGGAATCCGCGTCGATGAGCCGGGAGAGTGAATTCTATTTGGGAAACCATTGTGTTTTTATGTTAAATTTTATTTGGTGGATAAATGAAAATACATGGTAAAAGTACAAATATTCATTTAATTATGCCAACGAGTCGTCGGGCTTGACACGAAAGTAATATTGAATTTAGTGATTAAATGAGTATTTTTGCATGGGAACAGACGCATGCATTCCATTGCGTTGCTTGAAGGTTTCTGAAAATAAAGGGAAACTATTATGGACTACAGCATAAAAACGATAAAAAGCAAGCATTATATCCAAAATCTCATAGAGGAAGGCGAGCATGAGCATCAAGATTTCAAGTATCAAATATCCGATGCCCGAAAAATAGCTCGAAGCATATCGGCATTTGCCAACAACACCGGTGGCCGGCTGCTTATAGGGGTTAAGGACAACGGAAATATCGTGGGGGTGGAAAGTGATGAGGAAATTTACATGATAGAGCAGGCTGCGAAAATGTATTGCCGTCCACCGCAGGAGGTTGATTTTTCAATTTATCGCGTCGAAGGGAAAAATGTGCTTAAGGTCGATATCATGGCTGCAAAAAAACGTCCGGTCATGGTTTTGGAAGAAGAGAAGCGATTAAAAGCGTATTATCGCGTGGCCGATGAAAATATTTTGGCCGATCCTGTTCATGTGAAGATATGGAAAAGCTTGGGGTCAAACGATGGGATGTCGTATAGCGACAAGGAACATGCCATTGCAAGTTGTGTGTACAAGGTTGGAATTTTGTCGGTCGAAGATTGCATGAAATTGACCCATGTGTCACGCAAATCTGCCGAAGATGCCATTGTAAGTCTTTGTCGGACAGGAACGCTTGCTGTAAAATATGAAGGAGGAAAATTTTTTATTGTACCCGGACCGGAAAGCAAAGAGGTGTGATATAGATATTGTCTTTTCACTCACCATAGGTGGTGAACTCGTTTACCATGTCGGTAAATGGCTTCCAAAATGTTTCAGTTTTTTTCTCGCCTATGCCCGGAAGCAGTGAAAACATGGCCTTGGATGTTGGTCGGTTTATGGCAATTGCCTCAAGGACTTTGTCGCTGAAAACCATGTATGGAGGCATGTGCAACTTGTGTGCGATGTCACGTCGCAATTCTTTGAGCGAGTCAAAAAGTAATTTGTCGGAAGCCGACATGATTGAGTCTTCTTTCTTTTCAATATTTCTTGCCACGGTGTGGTTGTCGTAATAGAATCGTGACAATTGTGCTGTTTTTTGGCTTTTGAGCACTTCCCATCCATATTCTGTAACTCGCAGATGATTGCCATGCTCGTAAGCCACATCGATTAGTCCCATTTGCAGCATTTGCAACAAATAAGCGTTCCATTGCGCGAAATTTAGATTTCGGCCCACGCCATAAGTTTTCAGATGGTTGTATCCCTTTTTAATGATTTCGGTTTTTGTTGAACCTTTTAAGATGTCGATTATGGTTGAGAAATTTTCTTTTTCTACCACTCGCACTATTGCACTCATTGCCATTTGGCACAATTGAGTTCCGTCAAAACGTTCAGGTGGGTCCATGCACACGTCGCAATTGCCGCAATCGTGGTCGAAACGCTCGTTAAAGTAACTTAATAATATGCGTCGGCGGCATACGCTCGATTCGGCATATTGCTGCATCCTGCGAATCTTATCGGTTTCAACGTCGGCATTGGACGACTGTTTGGCGAGGTTCATCAAGGCGGCGACATCGCTAAAAGAGTAGAACATGATTGCTTCGGCCGGCATCCCGTCGCGCCCTGCTCGCCCTATTTCTTGATAATAGCATTCCATATTCTTTGGCATGTTGTTGTGAATCACCCAACGGACGTTGCTTTTGTTTATCCCCATGCCGAAAGCCACTGTGGCGCACACGATTTGCAAATCATCGTTGAGAAAATCTGTTTGTACTTTTTCTTTTATGTCGGTATCGAGACCGGCATGATAGGCTGCGGCATTGTATCCGATTTGTAACAGTTTGGCTGCAAGTTTTTCGGTGTCGGCACGTCGCATGCAGTATATGATGCCGCTGTCGCCTTTGTGCGACTCGATGAATTTCACCATCATCCTGAACTTGTCGTTGCCGCTCATGTTCCTTATGACTCGTAGTGAAATATTTTTTCGGTCGAAGGATGTTATGAATAATTTGGCGTCGGGTATTGAAAGTTGTTTTACAATGTCGTCTCTTGTCAGGCGGTCGGCGGTCGCTGTCAGTGCCATTATCGGGACATTGGGGAATCGAGACTTCAGTATCGACAGACGTGTGTATTCGATTCGGAAATCATGCCCCCATTGTGAAATGCAATGGGCTTCATCGATGGCGATGAGGCTTATCTTCATGCTTGCAGACCATGAATCGAGTTCGGCAAGCAATCTTTCGGGAGAAATGTACAGCAGTTTTATTCGTCCGGCAAAAACTTGTTCGGCCACTTCACGGTTGAACTGTTCAGATTGGTTGCTGTTTATGGCAGCGGCAGGTATTCCATGACTTTGCAAAGTGTCTACCTGGTCTTTCATCAGAGCCAGCAGGGGAGATACTACTATCGTGCATCCTTCCATTAGCAATGCGGGAATTTGGAAACAGATTGATTTTCCTCCGCCTGTGGGCATCAGCACGACGGCATCGTTTCCTTCTATTACGCATTTTATGACTTCATATTGCAAAGGCAAGAATGATGAGTACCCGTAGAATTTCTTGAGCAGCCCCGAAGCCTTGCGTTTCAATTTGTCCATGATGCTTTAGAATGCGTTTTTTTCTCCTTTGATCGCATTCACGACTGTAAGAAATATGATTTTCAAATCGAGCATGAGGTTCCA
Organism: uncultured Muribaculaceae bacterium; assembly: GCA_944321705.1. GTDB lineage: Bacteria > Bacteroidota > Bacteroidia > Bacteroidales > Muribaculaceae > Avimuribaculum. The sequence continues at coordinate 111,472 of CALUMG010000004.1, forward strand.
ATTCTCGGTGTACCAAACGTCATATTCCACACGTTTTTCCATTTGCCATAATTCTTTGGTTTCTCCGCGGTACCCGTTCACTTGCGCCCATCCGGTTATTCCGGGCTTTATGGTGTGTCTAATCATGTATTTGTCGATTAAGACGCTGTAATCTTTGGTGTGCTTTACCATGTGCGGGCGTGGACCTACTATAGACATGTCACCTCTTAGCACATTGAAAAATTGTGGCAACTCGTCGATGCTTGTTTTCCTGAGGAAATTACCAAATTGAGTTTTTCTCGGATCATCTTTTGTTGCTTGTATTTTATCGCTGTCGGTGTTTACTTTCATGGTGCGGAATTTGTAACATGTAAATTCCTTACCACGGTATCCCGTGCGTTTTTGTTTAAAGAAGATGGGGCCGGGTGAGGAAATTTTTATCCCTATTGCGACCGGTATCAATATGAGAGGCGAAATTATAATTGCACATGTTGCAAACAATAAGTCGAAACTGCGTTTTACAATTTTGTTTAACATGTTGTTAAGTGGGTTTGGCCTTATTGACAATATTGGCACGTTGCCTATTGACATTAAATCGAATCTTCGGTTTATGGTTCGTCCAAACTGGGGCACATAATAAAAGTCGATGGCATTGTGGTCGGCGATTTGTATCATTCTTCTGATTGAGCCTTCGGGCTCGTCGGGCAATGTGCAGTACATTTCATCTATTACGTTTTCTTGAACAAAGCGGTCAATGTCATCGAGTGAGCCTTTGTAATATTCCGAAGGACATGAATTGCTTTTATTATCGAATATTCCCAATACCCTGAACCCATATCCGTCATCGCCAAGCATTTCGTCGAGCAGCCTGTTTCCTACCGTTCCGCCTCCAATGATTATTATCCTTTTGAAGTTGAACCCTTTGCTGCGATAGATTTTCAGCATCTTTTTTGAAAAGATCCACCAAATACACAGCGTGGGCATGAAAATTAGATAAAATTCGAGATATGTTCTTACATGTATGTTTTCAAGGTTTAGGAACAATAGCATTGCAAAAAATAGGACAGCATGCAATACTACCGATTTTATGGCAGACAGAATGACTTGGTCGGCAAACATGATTCGAGTGCTGTGTATACTTGAATATACATAACTGCATACGCCCATTGCGATATTCATCATGAACCATACTTGACGTGTGAAAAAATCGTCAGGTTGGCTGCATAACAAATATAGTGTGAGATATGTCAGGTTCAGTATCAGAAAATCTACAAATGTGAATACTCCCCTGATAAATTGACCATACCTACCTTTTTTTACCATCTCAGTTATTAGTTCCTATGATAAAAGATTAATGTGATTGTTATTTATAATGTAACGATGACGATGTCTCATTTATTATATAAAATTTCATAATAAAAACACCTGTTTAATGTCTTTATGGGCTTAAACAGGTGCTTGTTTTGGATTATACCTATGAAATATAACAACTTAGATATTTCTACTATTGTAAAAAAATGTAATATTGTTTATTATGCAACAAGGTTACAATTTTTCATCAACGAGCTTTATTTTTTGCTCAAGCAATGCAAGGTCGTCCTTGATTTTTTGAATCTTGCGCTCAACTTCCTTAAGCATCGAGTTTCCACCTTTGGATTGCGCATTAAAGAAACCAAGGTTGTTTTCATAAGTCTTTAACTCGTTGCACTTTTGTTCATAAGTGCGGACAAGGCGTTCGCGTTCGCGATAAATCTTGTCTTGATCTGATAGCTGGCTTATCGAGGATTCAAAATTGCTTAGATTGGCGCGTACTTCTTTCATGTCGAATTTATCGAAAGCTGCATTTATCGCTTCACGATATTCATTGTATATTTTGTCTTTTTCCTTGAAAGGTACATGTCCAGTGCCTTGCCATTGTTTCATCAATTCTCTCACTTTTTTTGCGCTTTCGGCATTGTCGCCGTTGCTTTCAAGCAAGTTCTTGATAGAAGCAATGATTTCACGTTTTGCCTTTAAGTTGGCATGTTCGGTTTGTCTTACCGATGAAGTTTGCTTGTTCTTTTGGTCGAAGAAGTAATCACATGCCGTTATGAACCGTTTCCACACGGCATCGCTGTGTTTCTTTACAACAGGACCGATTGTTTTCCATTCTTTTTGCAATGCAACCAGTTCATCGGCAGTTTTTTTCCAATCGGTGGAATCTTTCAATGCTTCGGCTTTCTCGCAAAGGGCGGTTTTTTTCTCAAGGTTTGCTGCAAGTTCTTCTTTCATTGCTTTGAAGAATTCGGCCTTGCGTGCGAAGAATTCATCGCAAGCTTTCCTGAAACGGGCAAACAGGTCGGCATTAACCTTGCGTGCGGCGAATCCAAGTTTTTTCCATTCCTCTTGCAATGCGATGATAGCTTTTGTGGCTTCATCCCATTTTGCGTAGCTTTTAAGAGCGGATGTGTCGATTGCTTCGATTTTTTCGCAGAGGGCAACCTTGGCCGATTCGTTTTCTTTTTCTTTTTCTTTGCGTTGTTCAAAGAAAGATTGGTATTTTTTATTAATTACGGCCGAGGCTTCTTTGAAGCGAGCCCATAATTCTTCTCTCAGCTCTTTTGCGACAGGACCGATTTCCCTCCATTGGTTGTGCAGATCTTGCAATTTCCTGAAAGCAAGCACGACATCTTCGCATTTGTTGAGTTCTTCGGCTTCGGTACACAACATTTGCTTGGCTTCAAGATTTTTTTTGAAGTCATAGTCGCGCAATTCTTTGTTCATCTTGAGAAGATCGTAGAAGTTTTCAGTAGCTTTCTGGTAACTTTTCCACATGTCTGTGGCATTCACAGCCGGGACTTCTCCGATGGCCTTGAATTCTTGTTGCAATTGCTGTACGCGATTGTATTGTTTATTAATGTTGTCGGGATCGGCAACGATTGCCTCTATTTCGGCAATTATTTTGCGTTTGCTTTCCAAGTTGGCAACTCTTGCTGCTTCTTGTTCGGCATTGAATTCGGCTCTTTTTTCTTTTATTTGATTCAACAGTTCTTTGAACTTGGCTTCAACTTCATCTTCTTTTGCGGCAAATGCAGTTTCTTCATTGCCTTTTTCAAGAAATTCTTCTTTTTCTTTGGCAATTTCTGCATTCCTGATGGCATAGAAGGCGAGTTTTATTTGATTAACGTCGTCACGAATTGTGTCAACAGGTTGTTCCAGCAAATTTTCTAATGCAGAAACAAGTTCATGCTTGTCGAGAGAAGAGTAGTCGGTTTTCTTAGTTGTTTTTTCACCTTCCTTCACATCGGCAACTGTTGTCTGAACTGTAGTTTCTTCAGAATTGTTTTCTACTGTATTTCCGGCATTTTCTATTCCCGGTTCGTTGTTCAAGGTTACGTCTTTTTCCTGATTTTCGCAGGATTCGGACTTTTCACGCAATTCCATAATTTTTTAATCTTTAAAGCCTGCAAAAACAGGTTAATTACATTTGAGGCCAAATATACGCAATTTTCCAAGAATCACATTACGCTTTAACTTTTTTTTGAGTGCATGTTGCGTAAATATGTAATTTATATGTTCGGGCCATATACTATTGTGGTTTCGTTTGACTTGTCGAATAGGCGAACAGCGGTTTCAGCTATTTTCCGGGGAGTGATTTTTTTGTATTTATCCACTTCGGTGTTTATGTCCTCGGCTTTAGACAATAGCTCATAGTAGCATAATTTTGAGGCTTTTTCGGAGTAGCTGATGTTTTCAAAGCATTCTTTGGAGTCGAATTTGTTAGTGTATTTTTCGATTTCATAGCTTGAAACGTCTCCATTGATAAGCTTTTGTATTTCGAAATCTATTGCTTTTTCGGCCTTTTCTATTGAAGCATTCTCTTGCAAGCGTCCTTTTATCAAGAATAGGCCCGGGTCGATTGAGCCGGTCACCGAGGCATCAAGGTCGGTGAAAATGTCGGATTTCATTAATACATTCTTGAAGAATCTTGCAGAATTCCCATTGGCAAGAATGTCGCTAATAATATCACACGACTGGAAGTCGGGGTGGTTGCGGCAACATGTGTGGAATGCCTTTACGATGACGGTTTGGGGAACTTGTTTGTTCACTTCTTTTCGTCTTGGAGCATTTTGTTTTGGCTCAAGTGGGAGCATGCGTGGCTTGATGTCGCGCATTGGAATGTCTCCCATCCATTTTTCCACGAGCTTTACTGTTTCATCAAATGTTATGTTGCCTGCTATGCACATTATCAAGTTGTTTGGGGCGTAATGGGCATAGAAAAAATCACGAGCATCATCAAGCGTGGCATTTTCAATTTCACTAATGTCATTCCCGATAACCGGCCATCGGTATGGGTGTACTTTATATGCTTCAGCTCTCAGTATGTGGTCGAGGTCGCCATAAGGCACGTTGATGCACCGTTGCTTGAATTCTTCAATCACGACTCCTTTCTGCACGTCGAAGGCGTGCTGAGTGAACGCAAGTCTGTTTAGCCGGTCGCTTTCCAGCCATAGAGCCGTCTCAATATTGTGTGCAGGAATGGTTTCATAGAAATTGGTGATGTCACTGCTTGTCCATGCATTGCTGTCGCCTCCGGCTTCTTGCAATGGGATGTCGAAGTTTGGAATATTGGCCGATCCTCCAAACATGAGGTGCTCAAACAGGTGGGCAAAGCCAGTGTGTCCGCATGTTTCATCACGGGCTCCCACGTCGTATAATAAATTCAACGCTACCATTTGCGTGGTAGCGTCGTGGTGATGTAATAGACGAATGCCGTTGGACAGTCGTGTTGATTTTACGTTAATCATTGTGATACAAAATCATTCAAGTATGGTCATGGAAATTATCTTGATGTCGTTTTTAGGCCTGTCTGCACGACCGGTTTCAACATTTTCTATTTGTTCAACGACATCCATGCCCGAAACGACTTCGCCAAATACGGTGTATTGTCCGTCAAGGTGAGGTGTTCCGCCTATTGTAGTGTAGGCCTTTACTTGTTCGGGAGTGAACGAGAAAGGAGATTTTTCATATTCGGCTTTTGCTTGAGCGATTAACTCTTGACTTAGTTTATCAAGCCCTGCTTCATCCTTGGCGGCTCTCATTTTCATTATTTCTTTTCTATGAGGAGCTACTATAGAATCGAGAATCTGTTGAGTATGCATAGTGGCTATTTGAGCCTGCATTTGGTTTAGCTGGTCTTGGGTGTATGCGCGACCGGTCACGATGTAGAATTGAGAGCCTGAAGATTCCCTTTTCGGGTTTACTTGGTCGGCTTGACGAGCAGCGGCTAACGCACCTTTTTTATGGAAGTATTTTGGGTATACGATTTCGGCTTCGATGTTGTAGCCGGGTCCACCCATGCCAAGCATTGTGTTGGCATCAGCATTTTTGGAATCTCCGTCGCCTGTCTGTATCATGAATTGCCTGATAACTCGGTGAAAAAGCACACCGTCGTAGTAGCCTTCTTTTGCGAGTTTGAGGAAGTTGTCGCGATGTTTTGGGGTCTCATTATATAATTCTATGACTATGTCGCCCAATGAAGTTGTTATTTTTACTTTTTTCAAGCCATTGTCGGCGATAGTGTCTTTTGTTTGTGTCATGATGCCGTTTTGTTGGTTGTTAGTCTGTTTGTTTCCTGAGCAGCTGACAAATAAAATTGCAACTGTCAATGCCAATAGGCATTTTAATGTTTTCCGTATCATTGTGGTTGCGTGATTCTAGATGCGGTTTATAATCCCGGAGTAGGGTATAGTCTCTTGTATATGCGTCGGAAGTTGTCGTTTTCTTTGATGAGTTCATTGGCATGCTCAAGATAGTTGTCACCCCATATTCCGGCAATTAGGTCGGGCAAATATTTATGCTCCCTGTCCTTGGATATTGCGGCTTTGATGAGCTTGTCGATTTCAGGCGCATATTTTTGAGGATCTATGGCGTTTAGGTACCTTGCGGTGCTTGCCACGAATTGCCCGTTTGAATCCACATTTATCATGTTGTCGATGAGTTCGGGCATGATGGGATCGATTTGGCCTATATTGTTTGCTATATATTCATAAGTTGCCAATCCGTTTGGATCCTTGCTTAATTTCTTCTTTAATACTTCGTCCATTTTTTTGAAATTTGACTATATATGCAAATAATCGGCAAATATAATTTAAACGTGTCATATAAGCAAAAAAATGTTTCGGCTTGCATGGGAAATGCGTGTTTTGTAATGTAGGTCCAAGTTGTGTATCTTTGCCGTGCATAATTTTAGAGCGGAGTTGCAATGAAAAAATCGGGAAAGCGAGTTAAAACGAGAAAAACCGGCAGGTCGGCAAGTAACCGGAATTCCCGATTGTCGGGCAAATTGTGCCATTTGGTCACGATTTTGTTGACGTTTATCCTTGCAGGCATGCTTGGATTTTCATTTTTAGGCAGGTACATGAATCCTGAAAACGCCGTGCTTTTCCCTGCACTTGGATATTGGGCCATGTATTTGTGGATTGCAAATCTTATAATGTTTTTTGTGTGGCTGTTCAAGTGGAAAGTGTGGGCTGTGTTCCCGGTTGTGTCCTTGTTCGTTGGATTTCATTGCATATCAACGATGGTAAAGCCTGACTTTTCGGAAGAGAAACTGCCGTGCGATTTAAAAATCGCGACATTAAATGTAGGTGGGTTTGAAGGACAAGATAAATGGGAGCAAGTGCATGAAATATTGAAATATGTGGATAGGAACAATGTCAATGTGTTGTGCTTGCAGGAGTTCGTAACAGCAGATTCTCATTTTGCCGATAGCGCGAGAGAATCGTTCCGCTCGAAATTCAAATATGAGTATGTGCCGGACGATGAAGAGGGAAGAATGGATTTGGCGGTGTTCAGCAAGCATCCCATGGCAAGTCGCTCGATTGTAAGGCTCAAAAAAACACCGTCGCGTGCGTTATGGTGCGACATAGTCAAAGGGAATGACACGATAAGGATTTTTAATGTGCATTTAGATGCCGGAGGGGACGCCGTTCCTCCGAGTGATGCTTGGCATGTTGCCGCCAAGGACCGTGCACGCCAGGCTCTTGCCATAAGCAAGGAAGTGAGGCGGTCAAAATTACCGGTGATATTGTGTGGAGAGTTTGGCGATGTGCCAACATCTTTTTCTTACGGGTGCATTGCAGACGTGCTTTCGGACGGTTTTGACGAATGTGGTATCGGGAGTGCATCAACCAATGGATGGTTGTCAAGGACAAATTACATATTTACCGATAAAAATGAATTCAATGGTGAATTTTATGTCACGTCAAGTCTTATGGAAAATCTTCATCGGCCGGTCATGATGGGGCTGTCGTATTAAGTTTTCATGTTGTGCAAGTTTTTGAACTTTAGGCTTTGACTTGAAAGATTTTTGAAAAAAATGATAGGTAAATTTGTTAAACGGGACAAGAAAATGTAATTTTGCACTCCGATAGCTTAATTTGCGAAATTTAAGTAGGAAATAAACAAATAATCAATCAAATATTATTCTTGTAATGAATGTAACGATGGAAAAAGTCGGCAATGTGGACGGATTGATCACAGTGTCGCTTGAAGCAAATGATTATCAGGATAAAGTAAAGAAAGAATTGAAGGAATTCAGCAGGCGTCGTCCGGAAAAGGGTTTCCGCCCGGGATTCGTGCCAATGGGTCTACTTCAAAAGAAATATGGTAAAGAGGCTCTTGTAGAAGTAATAAATCGTGAGTCTTATGAAGCACTTGTTGGTTATATAAGGGATAACAAGTTGAATATTCTTGGAGACCCGATGTTGTCAAATGCTGAAGAACTCAAGTTTGAAGACGGAAATGATTTCGTTTTGAAGTTTGAAGTGGGCATAGCACCTGAAATAAACTATGTCCTTGACCAAAACACCGAAATTCCATATTATAACATAGAAGTCGATCAAGAAATGATTGATCGAAACGACAAGGCTCTTCTCAAAAGATATGGCAAGCAAGTTGCAGGAGAAGAAGTTGACGAAACAGCTCTTGTAAAGGGTGCGATGGTTGAATTGAATGAAGACGGTAGTGCCAAAGATGGTGGCGTAACTGTTGAAAATACTATCGTGTCGCCGCAACATTTCTCAGATGAAGAGCAGAAAGGCTTGTTTGCAGGCAAGAAGGTCGGAGAAGAAGTCGTGTTCAATCCTTGGAAAACTTGCAATGGCAATGCAGCTGAACTTGCTTCCATGTTGAACAAGGAGAAGGAAGAAGTTGCCGAAATGAAGTCAGATTTCAAGATGACAATCAAAGAAATTCTTGTGGTAAAAGATGCCGAACACAATCAAGAATTCTATGATGAGGCTTTCGGAAAAGACAATGTCAAGACAGAAGAAGAGTATTTCGCTAAGTTGAAAGAGAACCTTACCAACCAATTGAAGGGAGACAGCAATTATCGCTTCACGATAGACGCAGAAAAGGCCATAAAAGAAAAAGTGGGTTCACTTGAATTACCTGCTGCATTCTTGAAGAAATGGCTTTTGAAGCAAGATTCAAAGCGTGACGCTTCAAAGATCGACGAAGACTTTGAAAAAATGGTTCCGGGTCTTGAATGGCAATTGATAAAGGAAAAACTCGTAAAGGATCTTGCAATAAAGATTGAGGACGCCGATATGTTGAATATAGCGAAATTGATAGCGTTCCAGCAATTTGCACAATATGGAATGAATAATGTTCCAGATGATGTCGTAGAACGTTATGCCAAGGAAATCCTCGACAACAAGGAATATAAGCAACGTATAGCTGAAAGAGCTGTTGAAGATAAGATGTTTGCAGGTATCAAGGCAACTGTAAAGGTTGACGAGAAAAATGTGAGCGTAAAGGATTTCAACGCGTTGTATGAAAACAACAGCGAAAATAAGTAATCACAGGGTTACGAAAATAGGAAATTGAAAATACAATAGAATCGGAGGGCGCAAAATGTTTGTGCCCTTCAATTTTGTCTGTCAATTAAGATAAGAATAGCATGTTTTTGATGTTGGATTGCAAATGTTTTTGGCAAAATATTTGCATATCATAGGATGTTGAAAAATAAACGAGTTCATATTTCTGTGGATACAACTTTGGCTGTCTTTTTTGATGAGATAGACACTGTGTTTTGGCATTGCAAAAAAAATGAACAAGTTCAATTTTTTGTCATTGCACGCAACTTTCACTATCTTTGACCTGTTGTTAAGTTGGCAGATGCGAATATTGTGTTTCTTATAAGCCTAAAGGCTTCAATTAAAAAAGTGTATAATAACACATAAATACATAAATCATTTTATATGAACGGAGATTTTAGAAATTATGCCGTGAAACATCTCGGCATGAACGGGCTTGCTCTCGACCAGTATGCGAGAAGTATCAGCTCAATCACGAGTAGCTACATTTCGCCTACGATTATTGAGGAACGTCAGCTGAACGTTGCCCAAATGGACGTATTCTCCAGATTGATGATGGACCGTATCATTTTTCTTGGGACGGCTGTTGACGATTATACTGCAAACGTCATACAAGCGCAACTTCTGTATCTTGATTCGTCCGATCCCGGGAAAGATGTTTCAATTTATATAAATTCGCCCGGAGGTTCAGTATATGCAGGATTGGGCATTTATGACACTATGCAATATATATCCAGCGACGTGTCGACAATCTGCACGGGCATGGCCGCTTCGATGGCCGCAGTATTGCTTGTGGCAGGACAGAAAGGGAAGCGTTTTGCATTGAAGCATTCTCGTGTCATGATACATCAACCGATGGGAGGAGCTCAAGGCCAGGCCTCTGATATTGAAATCACTGCACGGGAAATCTTGAAATTGAAGGAAGAGCTTTACACTATAATATCGGAACATTCGGGGCAACCTCTTGAGAAGATTTACAAAGATTCGGATCGCGATTATTGGATGACTTCACAAGAAGCTGCCGATTATGGCATGATTGACAAAGTTCTTTCAAGGGCAAATTTGCAAGAATCCGTTGAATTGAACAAATAAAAGGGCAAAGTTCATGTCGAGTCGAAATGAAATGCGAGATGATATTTGACACTCTGAAAAAAGTGTAATTATTTTATTTAATGGGTAAAAAAGAAAAAGAAGTTTTGCATTGCAGCTTTTGCGGTCGTGGAGCCGACGAAGTTGAGCTGTTGATGCCGGGATTGAACGGATGTATTTGCAACGACTGTGCCGCACAGGCGTTTGAAATCTCCAAAGAATACTTTAATCAACATGGCGCAAAAGCTGATGCGATAGACATAGCCAAAGTGCCGAAGCCTGCCGAAATCAATGCCTATCTGGATCAATATATAATAGGACAGGAGAGGGCTAAGAAATACATATCGGTGGCGGTATATAATCATTACAAGCGTCTGGCTCAGAAAAACGACGATGTAGACATTGAGAAATCAAACATCATCCTTGTCGGGCCAACAGGAACAGGGAAAACGCTTATAGCAAAGACCATTGCCCGCCTGCTGAAGGTGCCGTTTGCGATGGTTGATGCAACAGTGCTTACCGAGGCAGGCTATGTGGGCGAGGACATCGAGAGCTTGCTTACGCGATTGTTGCAGGCTTGTGATTACGACGTGAAACAAGCCGAGCGTGGCATCGTGTTCATTGACGAAATTGACAAGATTGCCCGCAAAGGCGATAACCCATCAATAACACGAGACGTAAGCGGAGAAGGTGTACAGCAAGGTTTGCTCAAGTTGCTTGAGGGCTCCATAGTGAATGTTCCGCCTCAAGGGGGAAGGAAGCATCCTGAGCAGCGCATGATAGCCGTGGACACGAAAAACATATTGTTTATATGCGGTGGCGCATTTGAAGGCATAGAGCGCAAGATAGCATTGAGGTTGAATACGCATGCCGTAGGGTATGGGGCCGATGCGGCCAATGTGCGTGTCGCAAGGGAAAAATTGCTGCATTTTGTCACTCCGCAGGATTTGCGTTCATTTGGGTTGATACCTGAAATCATAGGTCGTCTTCCAATATTGACAAATCTTGAGGAACTTGACCGCGATGCGTTAAGACGTATTCTCGTAGAGCCGAAGAATGCCATTGTGAAGCAATATGTGAAGTTGTTCAAGATGGATGGCGTTGACTTGAAATTTGAGGATGCGACCCTTGATTATATTGTGGACAAAGCCATCGAGTTCAAGCTCGGTGCGCGCGGATTGAGGTCGATAGTTGAAACCATCATGATTGATGCCATGTATGAGATACCGTCGACCGATAAGAAAGAATTTGTTGTTACCAAGGAATATGCTCAATCTCAATTGAAGAAAGCAAATTTCGAAATGATACGACAGGTGAATTAATTTAACATGACAAAATTTGGTTTTTTGTCTTAGGAACATTATATTTGTTCAAGCAATAAAACAACATCTTTCTTTCATTTTAACCATGGCAAATAAAGAATTATTGACGTCGACTCTGAAGAAATATTTCGGATTTGACACGTTCAAGGGCAACCAGGAGGCCATAATGGAAAACCTTTTGGATGAGAATGACACATTCGTTTTGATGCCTACCGGAGGCGGCAAATCCCTATGCTTTCAATTGCCATCGTTAATAATGGAAGGAACCGCCATTGTGATATCGCCATTGATCTCGTTGATGAAAAATCAAGTCGATGCCATGCGTAATTACAGTGATGAAGAGGGAGTTGCGCATTTCCTTAATTCATCGCTCAACAAGCAGTCCATCGACCAAGTGAAAGATGATGTCTTGAGCGGAAAAACAAGATTGTTGTATGTTGCACCTGAGTCATTAACCAAAGAAGAGAATATAGAATTTTTCAAAAAAATCAAGATTTCTTTTTATGCCGTAGATGAAGCCCATTGTATTTCGGAGTGGGGGCACGACTTTCGTCCGGAGTATAGGCGCATAAGACCTATCATTAACGAGATAGGGAAGCGTCCGGTGATAGCACTTACAGCCACGGCAACGCCCAAAGTCCAGCATGACATACAGAAGAATCTGGGCATGACCGAAGCCAAGGTTTTCAAATCTTCATTCAACAGGCCAAATTTGTATTATGAAGTGCGTCCTAAGACAAATAATGTCGACAAGGAGATTATCAAGTTTATAAAGGAGCGTCCCGGAAAATCGGGAATCATATACTGCTTGAGCCGCAAGAAAGTGGAAGAATTGGCCCAGATGTTACAAGTCAATGATATCAACGCTTTGCCTTATCATGCAGGAATGGATTCGAGCACTCGCAGTGCCAATCAAGATGCGTTTTTGCTTGAAAAGGTCGATGTGATTGTGGCTACGATAGCTTTTGGCATGGGCATTGACAAGCCCGACGTGAGATATGTCATTCACTATGACATCCCGAAAAGCCTTGAAGGTTATTATCAAGAAACCGGCAGGGCTGGACGTGACGGCGGAGAGGGATTGTGCATCACTTTCTATACGAACAAAGACTTGCAGAAACTCGAGAAATTCATGCAGAGCAAACCTGTGGCAGAACAAGAAATCGGGAAGCAGTTACTTCTTGAGACAGCTTCTTATGCCGAAACATCGATGTGCAGGAGAAAAATCCTGTTGCACTATTTTGGCGAGGAGTACAAGGAGGATAATTGCGGTAATTGTGACAATTGTTTAAATCCCAAAAAACAAGTGGAAGCTAAGGATGAGCTATGCGCGGTGATTGAGACTATCATCGCATTGAAAGAAAAATTTAAAGCCGATTATGTGATTAACGTATTAATGGGGAAAGAAACTAATGAGATTAGGTCATATAATCACGAAGACTTGGAAGTGTTCGGTTGTCAGCAAGGAACTGACGAAAGAGTACTTTCGGCAGTAATAAGACAAGCAATCATAGCCGGGTATATAGATAAGGACATTGAAAATTACGGGTTGTTGAAAGTGACCCGTGCCGGGCGTAAATTCCTTGATAAGCCTGTTTCGTTCAAGATTGTCGAAGACAATGATTTCTCCGACAGTGACGAGGAGGTGGTTGCCAAGGGGGGCGTGTCGTGCGCGGTCGATCCCGAGTTGAGCGCGATATTAAAAGATTTGCGCAAGAAAATAGCAAAACAAAACGGATTGCCTCCGTATGTCATATTCCAGGACCAGTCGCTTGATGCCATGGCTACGACATACCCCATTAGCATAGAGGAATTGATAAATATTCCGGGTGTCGGTCCAGGCAAGGCAAAACGCTATGGAGAGGAATTTGTCAAAGTCATAAAGCGTCATGTGGAAGAAAATGAGATAGAGCGTCCGGAGGATTTGCTTGTGCGCAGCGTGCCTAATAAGAGCAAATTGAAGATTTCCATAATTCATGGCATAGACAGTCGTATTCCGCTTGATGAACTTGCCGAGTCGAAGGATCTTGATTTCAACGAATTCCTTGACGAAGTGGAAGCCATAGTTTATTCAGGGACTAAAATCAATATAGATTATTTCCTTGATGAGATAATGGACAAGGACATGCAGGATGAAATTTTCGATTATTTCAAGACAAGCGAGAGCGACGATCTTGAAGCTGCAATCCAAGCTCTTGGAAGCGAATACACGGAAGAGGAAATAAGACTTGTGAGAATTAAGTTCTTGTCGGAACTTGGCAATTGACAATAAGTGAAGTTGTTGACTTGTAATATAGTGAATGCCGCTTTGACCTTTCTTGGGTTGAAGCGGCATTTGCTTAATTACGGAGTAACAGAGGTACCTTAATGTGGAATGAAAAAGAGACGACCAACGACCGTAGGCGAATATCGAGTATTCTCAAGGGTTGAAAGGTGAAAAAATATTAAATATCAATAGCCTAAATTCAGAAAATTAATAATTATTAGTACATTTGTAGGCAATAATGATAGAAACATGTCGGTTAATCGAGCCGTTTTTAGGGAAATTGCTCGTTTGGAGAATATCAACGACTGAGAAAGCTCATATCATTTCGGAGCGGGAAGATTTTCCCGTTTTCAGATAAGAAAAAATACAGATTTTAATTATAAAATTACCGTTTATGTCATTTATTGCAGATCGAGTAAAAATGGACGGGCTCACATTCGACGATGTCCTTTTAATTCCCGCTTATTCGGAGGTTTTGCCAAATGCTGTCGACTTGTCGACAAAGTTCTCTCGCAATATAAATCTTAATGTTCCGCTTGTTTCGGCTGCTATGGATACAGTGACCGAAGCGCAGTTGGCTATTGCAATTGCGCGTGAAGGCGGCATAGGAGTTATACACAAGAATATGACCATTGAGGAACAAGCTCGCCAAGTTCATATGGTAAAAAGAGCGGAAAATGGCATGATTTATGATCCTGTGACTATTTCTCGAGGTTCTCGAGTAATAGACGCATTGAACTTGATGAAAGAATACAAGATTGGTGGTATACCTGTAGTAGACGAAAATGGAATGCTTGTAGGTATTGTCACCAATAGGGACTTACGTTTTGAGCGTAATCTCGAAAGACCCATCGATGAAGTGATGACGACCGAAAATCTTGTGACGACAAGCCAGTCGACCAATCTTGAAGAAGCTGCTGACATATTGCAACGTCATAAGATAGAAAAATTGCCGGTGGTTGATAAAAATGGCAAATTGGTAGGATTGGTCACATATAAAGATATTACAAAAGCCAAGGATAAACCTAATGCATGCAAAGATAGTCTTGGACGCTTGCGTGTAGCAGCCGGCATCGGTGTGACCGCCGACAGTCTCAAGCGTGCCGAAGCTCTTGTCAAGGCCGGTGTCGACGCAATTGTCATTGACACGGCGCATGGCCATAGCAAAGGCGTTGTGAGCGTGTTGAAAGAAGTAAAAGCGGCATTCCCCGAAATTGATGTAGTAGTTGGTAATATCGCGACAGGCGAGGCTGCCAAGTTCCTTGCTGACAATGGAGCCGATGGCGTGAAAGTCGGAATTGGCCCCGGTTCAATATGCACGACTCGTATTATTGCCGGCATAGGTGTTCCGCAATTGTCGGCCGTTTATGACGTAGCCAAGGCTCTTGAAGGAACAGGAGTGCCATTGATTGCCGACGGAGGCATACGTTATTCGGGCGACATAGTCAAGGCTCTTGCTGCCGGAGCTTATTCGGTGATGCTTGGTGGAATGTTTGCAGGTGTTGAGGAATCTCCGGGTGAAACAATCATATTCAATGGCCGAAAGTACAAGTCTTATCGAGGAATGGGGTCGCTTGAAGCAATGGAAAAAGGCTCAAAAGACCGTTATTTCCAAGCCGGTGTAACCGACAATAAGAAGCTTGTACCGGAAGGTATTGCTGCAAGGGTGCCATATAAAGGCACGCTGTATGAAGTCGTATATCAAATGCTTGGCGGTCTTCGTGCAGGAATGGGATATTGCGGAGCTCCAACTATTGAAAAGTTGCATAGCGCGCAATTTACGCGAATCACGAATGCCGGTGTGACCGAGAGCCATCCGCATGACGTGACTATTACAAGCGAAGCTCCTAATTACAGTCGTGGTTGATAAAGACTAAGTTTTTAGATAACAATAAACCGGTCGTACTCTTGAACTTCAAGCACGACCGGTTTGTTGTTTATATCCCCAGAGGAAAATCGTCAAGGTATTAAAACTGTCGTGTATTAACGATGTTCTTTAGGCCGCTCCCTGTTGATAAAATGTAACTATCGACATAATAGGATGTTAGGGAGTGTTTAGAAAAAAGACTTGATAATAATTGATAAAAACATAAACCGATTATAATTTTTGGATTAAAATTCCGTTATAAAACAGTGTAATTGTAAATTTGAATATCATAACTATCTAAACAATATGAAAAAAAGAGTATTGATTTGCCTGATCGCATCAATGGCGGTCATGTATAATTTGTCGGCCAAGGATAAAGATCCAGTGCTAATGGAAGTCGGAGGAGACAAAGTTACCTTGTCGGAGTTTGAGTATTTATATCATAAAAACAGTCAACAACAGATTGAGAAAGAGCCTCTTGATAAGTATGTCGACCGTTTTGTAGTATATAAGCTCAAGGTTGCTGATGCAAAGGCTGCCGGAATTGACACGACGAAATCATTTGTCAAAGAATATACGATGTACCGAAATGAGCTTGCTCGACCATATTTGATAGATAGCACGGCTATCGACCGTCTTGCTTTAGAAACTTACGAAAGAATGAAACGTGAGGTAGACGTTGCCCATATAATGCTTCCTACAGGAGACTGGGCGATAAGAGAAAAGAGCAGGCAAAAGCTCGACAGCTTGAAGCAATGCATTGAAAACGGACAAGATTTCGCCGAATTGGCAAAAGCATATTCAATAGACCGTTCGGCAAGAGTAAATGGCGGCGACATGGGATATTTAACTGTTGGACGCACTCCATATTCATTTGAACATGCTGCATTTACGACTCCTGTCGGACAAATGACAATTGTTCAAACCGATTACGGAATGCATCTGATAAAAGTGTTGGACAATAGACCAAGCCAAGGTGAGGTGTGTGTGGAGCATATCTTGAAAATGTTCCCACGCAATGCCAATGATTCAATAATGAACGTGTTGACTGCCGAAATGGACAGCATATATGACCTTGTAGTGAACAATGGAGGAAATTTTGAAGAGATTGCCAAGATTGAATCAGATGATCGTGGTTCTGCACAATCGGGAGGACTATTGCCTTGGTTTGGTGCCGGACGCATGGTTCCTGAATTTGAAAAAGTAGCTTTTGAATTAAAAAAAGGTGAGATTTCAAAGCCGTTTAAGTCAAGGTATGGCATCCATATCGTTAAGAAACTCGATAATCGCAGCATAGGTTCTTTCGAGGATAATCTTGACAATATCATGGGGATGATAAAAATGGACGAACGCGCTGCTATTCCGCAAAAAGAGCGCATAGCCCAACTTAAAAAAGAATATGGCTTAAAAGAAAACAGCAAATTCTTGGAACTCGTAGGTGCAGAGGTGGAAAAATATGGAGGTGTATATGATTCCGTGCTCATAGAGCGCTTGCAGAAGATAGATTGCGAGGCATTTTCGTTTGCCGATAAAAAAGTGAATTCAAAAGAAGTCACAGCCATGTTGAATCATTCTGTCAAGTTGAATCCTGATGCAATAGTCAAGTATGTTGAAAATTTGATGCACAGTAAGGAAGACAAAATGATTGTGGCATATGAATTGGAAAACTTGCCTGTCAAGTATCCAGACTATCGTAATTTGTTGAATGAGTATTATGATGGCATGTTGTTGTTTGAAATAAGCAATCGCAACGTTTGGGACAAGGCTAATAAGGACAGAGAAGGCCTTGAGGCATATTTCCAGGCGCACAAAGACAATTATAAATGGAGCGAGCCTCGTTTCAAGGGCTATTTGATTTATGCTTCCAATGATTCGGTGCTAAATGCCGTTGAAAATGCTATTGATACTCTTGGCAGTGACACTTTGTTTGTTTCACTTAGGAAACAATTCAAAGGAAACATCCGCATAGAATATCAACTTGCCAAGAAAGGAGAAAATGCCGTTGTTGATGAAATCGCATTTGGAGGTAAAAAAGCTGAAAATCCGGGACGATTCCCAGTTTATTTCGCTTATGACTACAAGGTAATTGAGCAACCTGAAGAAGCAATCGACGTGAAAGGCTTGGTAACTTCCGATTATCAAAGCCAGCTTGAGGAGCAATGGGTGGCTCAATTGCGCAATAAGTATAAGGTGAAGATTAACAAGAAAGTTTTGAAGCAAGTGCAATAAAAACACGTCAATTCAGTGATTTTTAAAGATAGAAAAAGGAACTCCGGGCATTTTAGTGCTTTGGAGTTCCTTTTTGTAAGTAAATGTCAAGAATCATGTGTGCAATGGTAAAAAATACGAAAAGAATGAGTGTGTGTAACTAACAATGATGAAAAACTAATATCTTTGTACAGGATAGGAAGCCGTTTTGACAACTTTCACTATCTTTGCATAAAATAAAGGCAGCCAAGATCAATAGTGGCTGAAGTGTGATTAGTTAATTAATTTTTTTATAATTGTGAAAATAAAGTTTCTATTAGTTTCGTTACTTTGTGCCGTTTCGATGTATTCATTTGCTCAAAACAACATTATCGAAGAAGTGGCATGGGTCGTGGGCGATGAACCTATATACAAGTCGGAGATTGAGGAACAGTACATGCAGATGCAATATGACAAGCAGCCTATCGATGGTAACCCTTATTGTGTTATCCCTGAGCGCATGGCCATTAATAAGTTGTTCCTTCATCAGGCAAAAATAGACACGGTGGAAGTGCAGGATGGCATGGTGATGCAACAAGCCGACAGCCGTATAAATTTCTTCATCACCAGTCTTGGTTCTAAGGAAAAGGTGGAAGAATACTTCCGTAAGCCGCTCCCTGAATTGAAGGAGCAGATGATGGAGGTTATAAGGGAACAGTATACCATACAACAAGTGCAGGAAAACCTCACCAAGGATATTGAAGCGACACCGGCAGATGTCAGAAAATATTTTTCCACATTGTCGGCCGACAGTGTGCCGTTTGTTCCTTTGCAAGTAGAGGTGCAGTTAATTACGCTTAATCCTGTAATCCCACAGCAAGAAATAGATGATGTGAAAGCCCGATTGCGTGATTATACTAATCGCATCAATTCGGGGGAAAGTGATTTCTCGACACTCGCCATTCTTTACTCGGAAGACGGAAGCTCTGTGTATGGAGGAGAAATAGGTTTCAAAGGTCGTGCCGAGCTTGTTCCTGAATATGCGAGCGTGGCATTTAACTTAAATGATACCAAGAAAGTGTCGAAGATTGTCGAAACGGAGTTTGGCTACCACATCATCCAACTCATAGAGAAGCGTGGAGACCGTATTAATACAAGACACATATTGCTTCGTCCGAAAGTTTCGGAAAAAGATTTGACAAATGCATTGAACCGTCTTGATTCCATCAGGACTGACATTGTTGATAATAATTTCTCATTTGAGGCTGGTGCCCAATATATTTCGCAAGATAAAGATACAAGGAACAACAATGGCTTGATGGTTAATCAACAAACCGGAACCACGAGATTTGAAATGGCTGCATTGCCTCAAGAGATTGCAAAAGTCGTCGATACGCTTCAAGTTAATGAAATATCGAAGCCGTTCATAATGGTTGACCCGAAGAGCAACAAGGAAATTGTAGCAATTGTCAAATTGAAAAACCGCATAGAAGGTCATAAGGCCAATATGAGCGAAGATTACCAGATGATAAAAGCCATGTATGAAAATAGCACTAAGGCCAAAATCATAGAGGATTGGATTAGACGAAAGCAAAAAGATACTTACGTCAGGATAGAAGAGGGATGGCGTAATTGTGAATTCCAGTATGATTGGTTGAACAATAGAATAGGAGTGGAATAATATCATCATTTGGCAAGGAAATAAATGTATATCAAAAAAATATTAGAGACAACCGGGCATAGGGTTCTTGCGGGAACTTTATGCCTGTTGGCTATTTCTTTTGTGGATATTGTTTCAAGTGGAAGTGCGTGGGCTCAAACATCATCATCCGACGATAGCATACGAGTCGATACTGCCGCATGGCGTCCCTTGCCTGGTAGGATAAAGCCTCAAATACCAACGGCCGACAGGACTGTCAAGAATCGAGTGTTCCTTGAGCGTGCCGATTATCTTGTTGCCGACGAAAGAATAAGTACCGATTATCAGATTTTGCGTGGCAATGTGGTTTTCAGGAAGGAGGGTGTGTTCATGTATTGTGACAGTGCTTATTTCTATGAATCCACAAGTTCGCTTGATGCTTTTGGCAATGTAAAAATGAATCAAGGCGATACTCTTTTTGTCTATGCCGATGTGATGTATTATGACGGTATTGCCGAGCTGGCGCAGTTGCGATACAATGTGAAGCTTGAAAACAAAGACATGGAGTTGTATACCGACAGCCTTGACTATGACATGGTGGAGAACCTTGGATATTATTTTGAAGGAGGCCGTATCATTGACAGTGAAAATGAGCTCGTGTCGATTTACGGTCAATACGAACCTGACACTAAAGATGCAGAGTTCTTGTTTGACGTAGAACTCATCAACGAGAAATATGTCCTCCACACCGATACGTTGCAATATAATACAAATACCCATATAGCTGACATAGTAGGTCCTACGACTATTGTTTCAGATAGTAATATAATATACACGAGCAAAGGCTGGTATGATACTGGAACCGACAAGGCTACTTTGTATGAACGGTCGCTGCTCGTTGGCAATAATGGCATAAAACTTACTGGCGACACTTTGTTCTATGATAGAGGAATGGGGTATGGCGAGGCTTTTGGCAACATGATACTTACCGATTCGGTGCATAATTCAATTCTTGACGGAGGATATGGTTATCACGATGAAAAAAACAATCGTTCTTTTGCCACAATCCGAGCAAGAGCCAGGGAGGTGAGCGAAAACGATACCTTGCACTTGCATGGTGATACGATACGCACATATACGCTTGAAGATTCAACACGAGTCATGATAGCCAACCCAAATGTCAGATTTTTCAGATTCAATGTGCAGGGCATATGTGATTCGATGAGTTTTGTGGAGCGTGATTCCATGCTTAACATGTATCATCATTCCATTATTTGGAGCGGGGCTCGACAGATAAATGGCAATGAAATCAACATACACTTCAATGATTCCACAACCGATTATGCCGTTTTGCCCGATTACGGGTTTATGGCTGAACATGTGGGTGAGGTGTATTTCAATCAATTGTCGGGGAAAGAGATGAAAGCATATTTCCTTAATCAAGAACTGCGCAGGCTTGACGTGAGTGGCAATGTGCAACTCATCATGTATCCTGCCGAAGAGGATTCTACCTATAACAAACTCGTCGATGCAGAAAGCAGCGACATGATTATATTGTTAAAGCCTAAGCAGGAAATAGACAAGATAACTATGTGGCCTGAGGTGACAGGCAATGTCACGCCGTTATATCTTGCTCGCAGGACACAGTATTATTTGCCCGGTTTTGCATGGTATGATATTTTAAGGCCTCAAAATCCTGAAGATATTTTTATCATTCCGGAAGAAATGAAAGAATTGTTCAATGCACCCGTGAATACACGTCGTGTAAGAAAGAATTAATACTGAAGGGAGTTAATTTCAAGAATGAGCGATATAATAAAATTGTTACCCGATTCGGTTGCCAATCAGATTGCCGCCGGCGAGGTCATACAGCGTCCTGCATCGGTAATAAAGGAACTTGTTGAAAATTCAATCGATGCAAATGCCACAAGCATTACTATCATATTGAAAGAAGGCGGGCGCACATTGATTCAAGTCATCGATGATGGCGATGGCATGAGCGATACTGATGCAAGACTTGCATTTGAGCGGCATTCTACTTCAAAAATACGGAACGCCGCCGATTTATATTCATTGCACACCATGGGTTTCAGAGGCGAGGCTCTTGCTTCAATCGCGGCTGTTTCCCAGCTTGAATTGCGCACAGCCAAGCGTGGAAGCGACATGGGAACTCATATCTGCATCAGTGCATCAAAATGTGAAAGTCAAGAGCCCGATGCTTGTCCCCAAGGTTGCAATTTCATGATTAAGAACTTGTTCTTCAACATGCCGGCAAGACGTAAGTTTTTGAAGCAGCCTAAGATTGAAATGGCAAATATCGTAAAGGAGTTTGAACGTCTTGCGTTGGTGAATCCTTCGGTCGAATTTACCATGTACAGCAATGACAACATGCTGTATAAACTTGTTCATGGAAATATAAAACAACGCATTCAATCGTTGTTTGGCCCGAAGATGGAAGAGCAATTGATTCCTATCTCGATTGACACGTCGCTTGTTAAGATTGAAGGATTTATAGGAAAGCCTGAAAATGCGAGAAAACGCAATTTCATACAATATTTCTTTGTTAATGGACGGTATATGCGTCATCCTTATTTTCACAAAGCTGTCTTGTCGAGCTATGAACAACTGATACCCGACACGACGCAGCCTAATTATTTCTTGTATCTTACAGTAGAGCCGGAAACGATAGATGTGAATATACATCCAACAAAGACGGAGATAAAATTTGAAAACGAGATCCCGATATGGCAAATATTGTCGGCTGCCGTAAAAGAATCGTTAGGCCGTTTCAGTGCAGTGCCGTCGATTGATTTTGATACTGACGATGCACCTGAAATACCTGCTTTTACAGGAGACCATGAAGATTCGGCTCCCTCATCGCCCAATATAGACATTGACATGTCGTATAATCCTTTTGATGTTGGAGCAAGCCGTGCCGACATGCAGTTGCCTAAAAAGGAAAAATCAAAAGATTTTCCCTCCACTCGCTTGAATAGGTTCAAGGCAAGTCCGTCGGTTGATTGGGAGAAACTATATGAAAATTTTGAATATTCCCGTCAAAAAGGCTTGGAGGAAATGCCTGAAGAAGAACCTGACGAGCAGGAAAAAGAGTATGTGAGCAAGCTCGATGGCGCAGGAGTACGGGGGAACTTGGCTGATGATGCTGACATGCCTCGATTGGGCAATTTTGATTGTACAACCAGTTGCATGCAGTTGAAAGGTCGTTATATATTGTCACCAGTGAAGTCGGGATTGTTGATAGTAGACCAACATAGAGCTCATGTGAAGATATTGTCGGAGAAATATTTGAGAAACATGGCTACGAGCACTGCTGCGTCGCAACGGGTGATGTTTCCCGATGTGTTGCACCTTTCTCAGTCTCAACATATGGTGCTTGAAGAAATCATGGGTGAACTTGAAAGTGTCGGCTTTGACGTTGCTTGTCTTGGAGGTACTGATTGGTCGATAACCGGCGTGCCGGTAGGAGTGGAAAATGTGGATGTTAAAGATTTGCTCATGCAGGTCATAGAATCGGTAACCGAAGGGGGAAAATCGTTGTCGTCACGAATAAATGAGCACATCGCTCTTGTTGTGGCAGAAAAGGCGGCTGTTCCTTATGGACGCCAATTGTCTCAGGAAGAGATGGATAAATTACTTAGTGACTTGTTACAACTTGACACTCCAAATTATACGCCCGATGGGAAAGTCGTGATGAGCATAATGACGATGGAGCAGATAACGAAAATGTTTTAATCCGGATTACATATCATGAAAAATAACGTGAATAGCTGACATGGGGAGAAATATAGGTATTTTGGTCTTTTTGTATATGATTTCATTTTGTAATAGTCGTGCCAACGAGTTTGCTTCAGATGCAGAGGCGTTAATGGAATCGGTATATTATGACAGTGCCCCGGGAGCCGCAGTATTGATAGCCAATGGCGACAGCATACTATTTGAAGGCTATTATGGAATCGCCGACATGGAAACACAAACGCCAGTCGACAGTTCCACTGTTTTTAACATAGCATCAATTTCCAAACAATTTGTCGTGGCAAGCATTTTGAAATTGCAGGAAGACGGTAAACTGTCGATAGACGATGAGGTGGCCAAATATTTTCCTGAATATGGCAATGATATTTGGAAAAAAGTGAAGTTGAAGCACATAATGAGTCAATCGTCAGGTATTCCAGACTTGCGACCGCGCGGTGACCGGAATTTCATGTTGTATGCCACCGACAGTCAAAGTATGGAATATTTCAATGAACTTGATTCTTTAAAATTCAAGCCGGGAAGTGAATATGATTATGTTAATCCGACATTCTTGCTGCTTGCCGAAATAATACATCGCATTGAAGGGGTTGAATTTGTGGATTTCCAAAATTGTAACATATTCAAGCCTGCCGGAATGACTTCGACGAGCTATTTTAATCCAGACGTTAAAATCCCACATTCGGCGCATGGATATGTGGCAAACGATGATGCCACGATGAACATGACCGATATGGATTCAGATAAAAGGCGTGACCGTGCAGAAGATTATTTTGTGGATAAAAAAGGACGTCAGTGGGCCGAGTGCGATTACGGAGAAGAAACATTTTTTGCTACTCGTCCCGACGGTGGCATCTATTCTACAGCACGAGACCTTCTGAAATGGGAAAACATGTTGTCAACACATGAATACATAGGAGCAGAAAGTCTTAATGATGCGTATGGCAGACATGCGAAAGTAAGTGGCAGTGGATTTTCCACTTATCAAAACAGACCTCACACATGGTATGGGTATGGATGGTTTGTCGATGATACTCCAGGCAGGTGCATGAAAATATACCATACAGGCGATAATGGTGGTTTCCAAGCATATTTGGCAAAATATGCCGGGAGTTCGGTGAAAGTGATAATCTTGTCCAATCGTAATGATGTGGACAGATGGAAATTACAGGGAGATATTGAAGATTTACTCATCAAATACGGCATTTTGTAAAATGTCGCGTGCGAGTATTTTGTAACGAGCGAGATTTTCACTATTTTTGGATACAATTCAAATTGATTTGTAAGAATCTTAAGTATATGAAAGTACATTTATTCCTCATAGGCATGTTGATGTCGGCGTCATTGGCTTTTGGGGCTACGCTTAATGAAGCAAAAGAAGTATTTCTTTCAGGGGATTACGAGAAAGCATTGCCGATGCTTGAAGAACAATATAGGAAAAACAAGCGAAATGCATCGGTAAATCAATGGATAGGCGTATGCTTGTATAATCTAGGCCGCATGGATGAGGCAAAGCCTTATTTTGAGTTTGCCAAGAGCAAGCGAGTGACGGAATCTTACAAGTATCTTGCTTTGATTGATTTCTATGATTATGACTTTGACGGGGCGGAAGAAATGTTGAGCCTTTATGCCAAAGAAATGACAAAGTTGAAGAAAGAGATGCCGGCCGAAATTAATTCCATTTCCAGTTCTATAAGCAAGGCTAAAGTAATGCTTGATCATGTAGAGAAAATAACGATAATAGACAGCATTGTTGTAGACAAGTCGGATTTTTTCAAGCATTACCGGTTGTCATCAAGCACAGGGACTTTGAATGGAGCAGAAGTTTTGCCTTTCAAGGTTGAAGAAGATAGTCTCATGGTCGTGTATATGCCGGAAAGCGGAGCCAGCATGATTTGGAGCCAGCCCGATACGGCAGGTGTAAGACATTTATATGAATCGGTTGAACTTTATGGTGGCATGTGGGATGAAAGTCATCGATTGTCGGAAACTGTGAATATGGACGGAAGCTCGGCCTATCCATTCATGATGGCTGATGGATTGACATTGTATTATGCCAATAACGGGAAAGAGTCGATAGGCGGCTATGACATATTTATCAGCCGTAAAGATTCGGAAACAGGCGAGTTTTATCAACCTCAAAACATAGGCATGCCGTTTAATTCCCCGTTTGATGATTACATGCTTGTGATAGATGAGTTTACAGGGGCCGGTTGGTGGGCTACCGATAGAAATCGCATCCCAGGCAAGGTGACCATATATGTGTATATTCCTAATCAGGTAAGGGAAAATTATAGCCCGGATGATCCTAATCTCATGTCGTATGCATTGATTCGCAACATAAGCGACACATGGACTGATGAGGATTTTGCGGGATTGCTTGCCGAAATAAATTCTTTGTCGGTTTCGGAGAAAAAGGAACGAAAAGATTTTGAATTTCATTTGACAAACGGAGTGGTGTACACTCGTTTTGATCAATTCAAGACCAGTGAAGCAAGGCATCGCATGGAGGAATTGATTGTCATGATTCAGAATCAAAGAAGCGACATGGAACGATTGAATCGCCTACGCGAGCAATATTCAAAAGTTACCGAAGTTCAGCGTGGGGCTTTGCGAGGTGAAATTCTACGTCTTGAAGACAAGGTAGACCAGTTTCCTGCTGACAGGGAACGTGTGGAAAACGAAATAAGGAAACTTGAATTAAGAAACCTATAAATATCTTTAATCATGGAAATAACGTTGATATTATTAGTGGCGATAGTACTGCTGGCATTGGCCATTTTCTTTTACTATGTTCCGTTTTTCATGTGGATTTCAGCCCGAGTGTCGGGTGTGAGTATCTCTCTTATACAATTGTTCCTTATGAGGATAAGGAAAGTGCCTGCCAATGTGATTGTCCGTGCTTTGATTGAAGCTCATAAAGCCGGATTGGGAGACGTGAACCGTGATGACCTTGAAGCTCACTATCTTGCCGGTGGTAATGTCGAGAAGGTTGTGCATGCTTTAGTGTCGGCTGCCAAAGCCAATATAGACTTGGAATTCAAGATGGCAACAGCCATTGATCTTGCAGGCCGCGATGTGTTTCAAGCTGTGCAGATGTCGGTAAATCCGAAAGTAATAGATACTCCTCCGGTCACTGCTGTCGCCAAGGATGGCATTCAATTGATAGCAAAGGCAAGAGTGACGGTCAGAGCTAATATCCGTCAATTGGTGGGTGGCGCTGGTGAAGATACTGTTCTTGCTCGTGTGGGCGAGGGAATAGTGTCATCGATTGGTTCGTCGGAAAGTCATAAAGAGGTACTTGAGAATCCCGATTCGATATCAAAGCTCGTTTTGAAAAAAGGTTTGGATTCAGGTACTGCATTTGAAATATTGTCGATTGATATCGCTGATATAGACATAGGTAAAAATATTGGTGCAACATTGCAGATGGATCAAGCTCAAGCTGATAAGAACATAGCCCAAGCCAAAGCCGAAGAGCGCAGAGCCATGGCTATTGCACTTGAGCAGGAAATGAAAGCTAAGGCGCAAGAAGCGCGTGCCAAGGTGATTGAAGCCGAAGCCGAGGTGCCAAAAGCAATGGCCGAGGCATTCAGAAATGGTAATTTGGGAATAATGGATTATTACAAGATGAAAAACATTGAAGCCGATACTTCAATGCGTGAATCCATTGCCAAGCCGACAGGTGGAAGTGTGGGAGCAAAATAAAAACATGTCATCGTATTAATAAATGAAATACATGCCTGCAAAATCTGCAACTGTGCATGAGTGGCTCGTAACAAGCTTGCCGTCATGAATGTAAGAAGATGGAGAAAATATGATTGATTTTAAAAAGATAATAAAAAATAGCCGATTATATAATTTTCACTCGCATACGCAATTCTGTGACGGTCATGCTCCGATGGAAGAGTTTGTAGAAGAAGCTGTGAAAGAAGGTTTCACCGATTATGGCTTCAGCCCGCATTCTCCAATCCCGTTTGAGTCGTCATGTAACATGAGCATGGATTCGGTAGATGAATACATGTCGGAGTTCAAACGACTTAAAGGTATTTACGGCAACTGTCTTAATTTGTACTCATCGATGGAAATTGATTATATCAATGATGAATGGGGGCCGTCCAATCCTTATTTTGATACCATTCCTCTTGATTATAGAATAGGTTCGGTTCATTTTATACCATCTTTTACAGAAGAAGGTAAATATATCGACATAGATGGCCGTTTCTTGTCATTCAAGGAAAAGATGCATAAATATTTTCATGATGACATAGAAGCAGTGGTGCGTAGTTTTTATAAACAGTCGTTGGACATGGTAGAAGCGGGTGGCTTTGATATCATAGGCCATTTTGATAAAATAGGCCATAATGCAGGTCATTTCAGGGAAGGAATAGAAGATGAAAAATGGTATGAGCAATTGTTCATGCAATTGTTCGAAGCCATAATGGACCATCATTTAATCATTGAAGTGAATACGAAAGCATGGGATGAACACCATCGTTTTTTCCCTAATTTAAAATACTTTGATTTGCTCAAGCGCAGTGGTGCCGTATTGCTCATAAATTCAGATGCACATTATCCGACGTTAATTAATGCCGGGCGCGACGATGCCATGGCTTTGTTGCGTGGTGGCATTTGATGGTGTGGCGGTTTTTTGTAATTTTGCACATCTTTTTTCGTAAATAGGAATTACTAAATAGAAAATATATGGGAGGTTTTTTCGGAACAGTTTCTAAGACGAACTGCATAGCCGACTTGTTTTACGGAACAGACTATAATTCGCATTTGGGAACGAGACGTGGAGGTCTTGTCACATACAGTGAAAACAGAGGATTCATAAGATCAATACACAATCTTGAGAGTTCTTATTTCAGGACTAAATTTGAAGCAGAGCTTGGCAAGTTTGAAGGCAATTCGGGAATAGGTATAATAAGTGATACCGATGCTCAGCCGATAGTGATTAATTCGCATTTGGGGCGTTTTGCCATAGTAACAGTTGCGAAAATTGAGAATTTGGCCGAACTTGAAGCTGAATTGTTGGAAAAAAACATGCATTTTGCTGAGTTAAGTTCGGGCAAAACCAACCAAACCGAACTTATAGCTTTGTTGATTATTCAAGGGAAGGATTTTGTCGATGGCATAGAAAACGTTTTCAAAAACATAAAAGGCTCTTGCTCGATGTTGCTGTTGACCGAAGACGGTATTATTGCAGCGCGCGACAAGTGGGGCAGGACTCCTATTGTGCTTGGCAAGAAAGAAAATGCCTATGCTG
This sequence comes from uncultured Muribaculaceae bacterium, assembly GCA_944321705.1. GTDB lineage: Bacteria > Bacteroidota > Bacteroidia > Bacteroidales > Muribaculaceae > Avimuribaculum. The sequence goes on from CALUMG010000004.1 coordinate 139,722, forward strand.
TGACAAGTGAATCGAGTAGTTTCCCTAATTTAGATTATGAGATAGAACGTTTTATCGGTCCGGGAGAAATTGTCAAGGTTACGGCCGATGGCGTGACTCAAATGCGGAAGCCTGGAGAGGAGATGCAGATATGCTCCTTTTTATGGGTTTATTATGGTTTCCCTACATCTTGTTATGAAAATCGCAATGTTGAAGAAGTCAGGTTTAAGTGTGGCTTGAACATGGGAAAGAAGGATACGTCGGATGTTGACTGTGTGTGTGGAATCCCTGATTCGGGAGTAGGAATGGCTCTTGGGTATGCCGAGGGGAAAGGAGTTCCTTATCACAGGGCTATTGCAAAATATACACCTACATGGCCGCGTAGTTTTACTCCGAGCAATCAAGCAATGCGCGACCTTGTGGCAAAGATGAAATTAATTCCAAACAGGGCAATGTTGGAAGGGAAACGGTTGCTGTTTTGCGATGATTCTATTGTGCGTGGTACGCAATTGCGTGATAATGTGAAGATACTTTATGATTATGGTGCAAAGGAAGTTCACATGCGCATAGCTTGCCCTCCGCTCATATATCCATGTCAATTTGTGGGTTTCACGGCTTCTAAAAGCCCGATGGAGCTTATTACCCGTCGCATAATAAAGGAACTTGAAGGGGATGAGAATAAAAATTTGGAAAAGTATGCATGCACAGGTTCCCCGGAATATGAAAAAATGGTTCAAATAATTGCCGACAGGTTTGGTTTGTCATCATTGAAGTTCAACACGCTTGAAATGCTTGTGGAGGCTATAGGTTTGCCAAAATGTAGAATTTGCACGCATTGTTTTGACGGTAGCAGCCATTTCTGATTTTAAGAAGATAAGTGTACCAGCCAAATCAAGCTGTAACAATCAATAAAAAGCACCGATTTTCGCGAAACGGTTGAAAATCGGTGCTTTAATGTGTCTTACGGTTTGTTGCGGTTCGTTTTGGTGAAGCTCCTCTGTTCCTGACCCTCAAGCAAGACATCTACGGCTTCGCCCGTGTAATCGCAGTGATTTCCTACAAACTTTATTGACGAATGCAACTCACCATGTCTTACAGGCAGCTGTATAATGCATTATTATATGGAATTGAACTTTAGGGGTGCCCTGTGAGGTGTTCCTTTATTATTTGCAACATGCACAATGTAGATGTTTTGGGAATATTTTAAAGTCTTGGTTCATCATAGTAATATTATTGTTGTTGAGACTGTTCAAATTTCCATTGCTTCTAAGTTGCTGTTAGGCTAATTTATTGGTAATCAATAAAATAAAGCGCAAAATATTTGGTAAAAAGTTGTATAATCCAAATATTTTGCGTATTTTTGTAATGCAATCGAACGGGTGGTTGCGAAAGAAAAATCTGAAACGCTTGAAAGGTAGTAAGAAAAAACCCACCAAAACTTTGAAAAATGAGTATACGAATCGTTTTTAAAGTTTGGAAAATACGAATCGCGTTTGAAATAGCGGTTTAATTCCAAAATGGGGGTGGGCTGCCACCCATCCCCTTCGTTTGGTGGGTTCAACGACAAAAATACAACAAAATATCAAATCATGGAAACTACGGAACAAGAAAAGCCAAAAAGCAAGCGCGGAGGACCGCGCCCGGGGTCGGGCAGGCCGCGCAAGGAGTTCGCCCGAGCGTTGACGGTGAGGCTGTCGCACGAGGCCGATGCGGCACTTGCATGTTACGAAGGGAACGCCACCGAGTTCATCAACGCGGCCATCGTGGAACGCGCCCGGGCGATGGGCATTGTAAAATGACTGCTAACGCTCGTCGAACAGTTTCATCGCCCGTGCCTTTTCAGCATCGGCAATCTTGATGTACGGCTTCATGGCCTTGTAATAGCTGTGTCCCGTCCACTCCATGACGGTGGCGGCAGGGATGCCCATTGTAAGGGCGTTGCAAATGAAAGTGCGCCGTCCCGTGTGCGTTTCTACCAGTTCATATTTCGGATGTGTTTCTTCCATGCGCTCTGCTCCTTTGTAATAGACCGTGGTTATTGGGGTATCAATCCCGGCAAGGAAACACACTTCCTTGACCCATTGGTTCATGCGTTGGTTGGTCACCACCGGCAAAGGGCGTTCATCATCCTTGTATTTTTCAAGTATCCGTTCTTGTCAGCCCAATTTAAGAACCATTTGAGTAATTTCCTGTATTTTTGAGCTCCCATTTTGAAGAGGCTATTGTATAGCCACAGTTGAATTGCAATATCTCTCCGTTCCAACATGCACGCATCAGTATCTGGCATTCTGCGTCGTCTGTTCCGTTGTATGTTTTTTGTATATAAAATGAAATGTTCCTCTTGATTACCATAAAATCAGTACATATTTTCTGCAAATCAAGTTATAACAATCAATAAAAAGCACCGATTTTCGCGAAATGGTTGAAAATCGGTGCTTTAATGTGTCTTACGGTTTGTTGCGGTTCGTTTTGGTGGAGCCGGAGGGATTCGAACCCTCGTCCAAACATGGAACTAATGAGCTTTCTACATGCTTATCCATGAGTTGATTGTCGGAAGCAGACAGGATCATGGCGACCAATCTGCAACTTATTCTGTAAATTTCGGAGCAGTTCCCAGACAAAACTGTCCCTATTCCCGATTATTGAGCACCACCGATTCGATAAGCTACGGGAAATGAGCAATCGGGTGATGTCTTGTCTCCGCCACTGTGGCGGAGATTAAGCTGATCTACTATACTTCAATCAAGCAGCAAGAGCGTAGTTATTTTCGCCAGATAAATTTTTGATGTCGAGATATTATAGAGCGTAGGCATCATGGCTCTGCATGCTTACACACCACTTCTACATGCTGTCAAAACCAGTCGACCCCTATTTGGAACGCATGTAAAATGCTGTATCAAATGGACTGCAAATGTACATATATTGTTTTAACAAAAAGAGAGTCCAATTATATATTTAAATTATTTTAACTGTGTGAAGCTTGTAGAAAGCAGTAATTAATTGGTTCAAAAAGATGGATGATGTATCTGTATCTGTATCATGATAGTGTATCCTCAAGATATTAAATCGTTGACATCAGTCGTGTTATGTTTCTAATAGAAATTTTCTTTCAAAAAAGATTGCCCAAAAGTTGCGTAATTGAAAATATTGCCTTAACTTTGCACCCGAAATCAAGATGGTGAAATTAGCTCAGCTGGTTAGAGCGTCGGATTGTGGTTCCGAAGGTCAAGGGTTCGAAACCCTTATTTCACCCAAAAGATAGCGGCATTCATTAAGTGATACCGCTATCTTTTTTTATGTGAAAATCTATACCATCATCATTCGTCAGTAGGACATGGTTAACAAAATATTGAATCAGCGGATATTCAATGCACAACTATTTTGGGGAGGTTGTATAATGTGCATTTGTTTTGTTTTGGATGCAAATAGATGTTAATCTTAGGTTTGTATTTATGTAAAATGTGAAATAATGTAAATACATTGAATTCTGTTGTCGATAAACTATGTTTTATAACATATAATGTCTATCTTTGCACCAGTTATTCATGGTATTAGTTTTAAGGCAAAACTAAAATGAATGTCGAGATGACAATCGTTTTAATGTTTTTAGGTTTATGTTATTAGAAGGTTAATTAGGTAAAGCGATCCCAGGCAGTGATGCCGGGGATTAATTTTTTTATACCTCTCACAATTGCCATGATCCAAAATTTGTGACACGGCTTACAGTTTAGTGCCAAAATACGCAGTTCAGATATAATTGAAAAAAGTAGGATTAAAGATAAAATGTATAATCCTTTTCTCTTATTTTCAGTATTTTTCACTATTTTTGTAAATACCATCTGTTTCTTAGATTTAATATACCGAAAGAAGATGGAACAGGTTAATTCGCCCATGACATGCGAAACCAAATTTATAATATACGCAAAACATGAAAGAAACATAAACCATACATATTCTCATGATACTATCTGCTATAGCTGGTGCTAATGAAAGCGAGAAAACTAGAAGTGACTTATTTGACACTTTAAAAGCAGTCATTTCTGAAATTTCAAGCAGCATGGATGATCTTTCAGCCGTTGATTTTTCTTCAATAAACCTTATTCATGTTGTTTTTTTGGTTATCATCGTTGCTTTCATGATAAGTCTTTATTTTTTTCTGAAAGAAATTTTCGAGTTGCATGGCAATAATAAAACCAAGCCAAACCATCCATTATTGATAAATAATATATTACCGGAATCTGCATGGTTAGTTTTTACGTCAGGAGTTGCAATATATTACCTTGGATATGCTTACGGAGGAACTGCCGATAATGTAGCGACACTGACATTACGTTCTATTTTGTCGGCTTTTGAAATGTTTTTATCTAAATCCAACCTGATAGGCATTGCTGACAATTGTAAGGCAGACTCTGTTTACATGCTTTGTTTTGCCATAATCCATGCTTCTGCAGTAATGGTCAGCATGATATTTGCCGTGGCGTGCTTTGGAAAACGAGTCTTAGACTGGGGGCGATCCATTATTTGGCAATATTTTTCATCTTGTTCAGAATTAAATGTATTTTGGGGACTCAATGAAAAAAGCATTCTTTTGGCTAAGAATATATACAAAACTTCCGAAGGCAAAAAACGGATTGTATTTGTAGATATTCCTAACGGAAGTAATGAAAGCAAGATCGGACAAAGTTTTAGTGGAATAATGGGGTTGTTATCGTACAAAAGTAATGTTGCAAAACAAATTTCCAACATAAAATATATTCTGCTTCGGAGTTCCTCATCGCCTGATTCCATTGATGTTACATCCAAAGGAATTTTTCGAAACATGAATATCGGTAAACTTGCCAAATTGATTAACAAAGCCAAATTTGTCAATTTTCATATCTTAACAAACAACGAGGATTTTAACATACATGCTGCAATAAATCTGCTTGATAGCGAGATTGGAAATAAAATAAACCGTGTGTATTGTTCTGCTGAAAACACAAAAGAAATTGCACTTCTTGCTGCATGTTCAAATGGCAAATTACAAATCATTGATGATTCAAGAGCCGCAATTATGGAATTTGCCATGCGAAAAAATGAAAAAGGCGAATATCCTGCCCATCCTATAAACTTTGTTGACGTAAATTCAACATTGGGATGCGTGAATGCTGAAAAGCCGTTTACGGCATTCATTGTAGGATTTGGCACTACGGGGCAAGAAGCATTGCGATTCCTTTATGAATTTTCAGCTTTTTCCGATAGCAAAGGAGATAAAACTCCAGTGGAATTCCATGTATTTGACAACAGTATCAATGAAATAAAAGGTGAATTATATCAAGAGATACCGGCATTGCCTGAATTGGAAAGATCAAACGAACTTATATTCCATCCATGCAATGCAAGTACAACGATATTCAATGAAAAGTTGCATGCGCTTATCGACAATCTGAATTATGTGGTCATCGCTACCGGCGAGGATGAACGAAACTTACACATTGCCTCCATGATTTATGAGTATGCTTTGCAAAATCGACAAGTCGGATTTGACAAATTCAAAATATTTGTCCGACTATATAATTCCAATAATGAATATAAATTCAAAAAAATAATAGATACTTATGGGGCTAATCATTTCCCAGCTATCGAATATTTTGGAAATCCTGAAAATATTTATACAAGAGAGTGGATATTGGATGACAAGGAAGGGGAGATGGCCGAACAATTCTATAAATCATATTGTATCGCTTCCAAAGAAGAATACAAATCTCAAGACAAGAGACGTGAAGACGAAATCAGCAAAGAACCAACCCGGTTACTCGGATATAGAAGAATTGACAGGAAATTAACCCAAGATAAAGCAAATTACAAACATTGCTATACGAAAGAAATCTTATTGGGATTGCATGACATGCCACATGTCCCGGAAATTCCGGGATGGCCTTTTGCGATTGAAACAGGGAAGCCGTCCGACATTGGCAAAATGGAATGGTATAAGCGACTAATCAATGTTTCGATATGTGAACATTTGAGATGGAATGCTTCTCACTTGATGATGGGATATATGCCCATGACTCTCGAAGAAGCAAAGAAAATTAAAAACTCATGCAATGAAAAAAGCAAACGCCATTTTTGCATTGCAAATTGGAATGAATTGCCACAAATTCCGGATTATAAAGAATACGATTATATGGTAGTGCTTACAACAATCAACTTGTATTATGAAATTAAAAGACAGTCTTGTAAATTCTAAAATTATAAAATTGTTCAAACGATTATGGGCATGGACATGCAAACACTTTGACAAAGCTTTTTATAAGGGGGGCTGGAAACAGTTTGTTTGGCTGATTTCTTTCATTATTGTCATTGGTGGAATAGGACTGGTTGTGTCGTCTTCATTTGAAGTAGAGAGATGGCGTGTCGTGGAATTAATGCTCGACCCAGGTTCATTCTGTGATTCCAGCGAAAATGGCGGAAATGTATTATTTCAATTGACCATGACTCTCGCCGGAGCCGTGGTTTTCACAAGTTTGCTGATAAATGCAGTAGGAAACTTTCTTGAACGTCGAATCGACAGATACCGTAATGGAGGTGTTGCCTATGAAGTGGATGACCACATCTTGATAATAGGAGCAGGAAGCATGTTGGCAAACTTGATAAAGACCCTTTTGGAAAAAACTGAAAACTCTCGTCGTGATATTGTCATACTTACCTCTAAAGATGCCGAAGAGGTGCGAGCATACATTCTTTCGGAGATTCCAAAGAAGAAAGCACGCAATATCTATGTATATTTCGGAAGTTGCGTAAGGAAAGAAACACTTGACAAATTGGATGCATACCAAACCAGTGCCATATACATTTTAGGCGAAGAAAACGAACCTGCACATGACTCCATAAACATGAAGTGCTATGAAATATTAAAGGAGGTGTGTTGCCGTTCGCAACATGTCATTGACTGCTACATGGTGCTGGAGCATCTCACGTCCATTCAACTTTTTTATTGTAAGCAAGATAATGTTTCTTCAGGAATGCTGCGACTCACAGTGATAAATTCTTTGGAGAATACCGCGCAACGTGTGTTGATTAGCCGATTTTACCGAGAAGGTGAATTTTATCCGGCATTGGATCGTAATGGTATCCATGTGAGCGACGATAAGTTTGTTCATTTCATTATAGTTGGGATGTCACCCATTGGGTATGCCATGGCTGTCACAGCTGCGCATGTGTGCCACTTTCCTAATTTCCACAGTGGAGGACTTCGGACAAAAATCACATTCGTTCAAACCGGAATCAGACAGGAAATGAATTTTTTCTTAGGTCGTTACGACTCATTAATGAAACTTTCTTATTGGAAATATGTCAATTTTGAGAATCCTTCCCTCAATATTTCTTCCTATCCGGATGCCAGGTACACACCTTCGACAGCCGATGGCAAAGGGTTTCTCGATATAGAATGGGAATTCATAGACGGGGGAATAGAAACTCCCGAGGTGAGAAATTATCTTGGAAAATGTGCATCACATGATGATGAATCAGAATTATTGACCATCGCTCTATGCGATAATGATCCCGGGACAAATGCTTCAACGGCATTATTCCTTCCTAAAATTATCAGTGAAAAGCAGATACCGCTTCTCGTGTACCAGCCGGGAGGCGATCAGATGTTACGAGTTGTCAAAGATACGGCTTTGTACGCACATATTTTCCCATTCGGCATGAAAACCGATGCATTTGACATCCATTTTCATGAACGTATGCTGCATGCTAAAAGGATTAAATATTTATATGATAAAGGCGACAAATTTACAAATATGCCGACGGAATATGAATTGACCGAAGGTTGGTTTGAAACTCAATATGCATTCCAACAGTCAAACATTTATGCGGCAAATTCTATTCCGTTCAAACTTAGGAGCATGCCGCACAAGGAAAACAAAGAACTTTCTGAAAATGAAATCGACATTATGGCAAGAACAGAGCATAACCGCTGGAACATGGAACGGCTTCTGATGGGTTTCCGTCCATACGAACTATCGGAACGTATCGAGTTCAAGCAGATTCTTGCTTCTGATGACACTAAAGCCATTGAAAGTTTGAAAACAAAGCTGAAAGAAACAAAAATAAAGCTACTGAAACATAAGGATATTGCCCCGTATGAGGAACTTCTTGACAGTTCAAAGAAGTATGACCGTACCATTGTCAAAAACATCCTCAAAGTGCTACAAAATAGTTAAACTTATATAAATATATTCACACCGTTCTAAGAATAATTAGAGATCATAACAATATGGAAGACAATAATCGAAATGACATTTTATTAGATGATATTCTTGGTGGCATACATGGTTTTAATGCCAACGACGCCGAATGGGATACATTTATCGACCAAATAATCCAAGGGAATGTCATTCCTGTAATAGGTCCTGAAATTTTATGTGAGAATGGGAACCCACATAAAAGTATCTTAAAATATTTCATCAAAATCTTTAATGCCTCATCACATATAAATTCTTTTTCGGAATTGATATCCGACCATAAATTTCTTGTTCACAATCAAAGAGATTACATATACTCTTATATCAATCAAGTTATTGCCAAAAGCAGATTTTCCCCATCAAAACTTCTTCATGACCTATTGAGCATTGAACAGTTTCCTTTTGTCATAACCACATCTTTCACTCCTATTGTGGAAAACACAATGAGGGAAATATGGGAAGGAAAGGGCAAAAGGTTAAAATTAATGTGTTTCAACAACAATCCCGAAGAGAATCAAGATATCAAGTATGATATTGATTTGTACAGCCCAACGGTCTATTACATGTTCGGGAAAGCCGGAGATAGCGCGCATCGTTATGTGGTCACAGATATTGACATGCTTGATTTTTGTTCTTCATGGATTGCCGACACCGAAGGCCGTCCAAGCAAACTTATAAGTTGCTTGAAAAACAAATATTTGTTAATGATAGGCAATAGCTACTCTGATTGGCTCTTTCGTTTTATATGGTATTCCTTGCGTAAGTCTGGCACAGGTAGTGGGCTATATGCTTGTGATAATATAGAAGATGACCTTTCCCGTTTCTTGCAAAGGAATCAAACAATCTTGCGGAGACCTCCTCAAGTAACCATTGATACCATGATAGATAAACTGAATGAGAAACTAGAAAGGAAAAGACAGAATAACAATAAGAATTTCAACAGTGTGGAATATGGAGCCGACATATTCATTTCTTATTCAAGAAGAGATGCCGATATTGCCGAAAAGTTATATGAGCAACTTACCCAGAAAGGAATAAATGTGTGGTTCGACCGTAACAATATAACAGCCGGAGGTAAATTTATGGATGAAATACGCCAAGGTATAAGGACAGCAAAATATTTCATACCTATTCTTTCTTTAAATATAGAACAAGAAAAAAATGAATCTCACGTATATCGCATTGAGTGGGGCGAAGCAATAGAGACAAGCGCCAGCTATGGAAGAACTTATATAATTCCAATATTCGAAAACGGCTTGGACTTCTATCAAGCTTCAATCCCCGACAAATTAAGGCAACATAATGCCATCCAGTATGATAATATTGAAGACATGCGAATTATTGCAGATAAAATTATTAACGTGATAAAATGACCTGTACAAGATGACACAGATAGATAAAAATCCGTGGTTGGGATTAAAAGCTTACGACGAAGGAACGATTCTTTATGGCCGAAATGAAGACACGATAAATCTTGCTCAATTGGTGTTTTATAACACTGATGCCGTTTTGTATGGGAAATCAGGCATCGGTAAATCTTCATTATTGAATGCCAATTTGCTGCCACGAGCACGTCGCCGTGGCATAGAACCAATATTTATCCGGCTTGACCATCATGAAAATGCCGATTCCTATGTGGTTCAAATAATCAATGCCATAAAAAATGCCGGCATAGCCATCGAAAAACAGTTTGACACAAGTTCTGACACTCCGCTGCTTTGGGAATTATTTCATTGCTACGAATTCCTCAAGGACAACAAAAGGACCCCGCTCCTCATCATATTCGACCAGTTTGAAGAAATATTTACTCTGCAACAAAATCAAGAAAAGCGTCTCGCTTTTTTCAAAGAGATGGCCGACTTTATTAATGACATAAAGCCCCGCCAATTGACGCAAGAAAATCCGAAAGCCGAAAAAGCTGAAGGAAACAATCCCATCTTGGATTTTGATGAACTAATTATCGATGATATTAACCTGCAAATACCTGAAGAATATCAAAAGAATTATATCGACGACAACGAAATTCACTTGCTCATATCATTAAGGGAGGATTTCTTGTCGGAATTTGAATATCATACGACATCTATACCATCTCTAAAGCAGCACCGATATGGATTGCGCCCTGTGACAGATGAAGAAGCCCAGGAAATTATTACCATGCCGGGTAGAGATTGTCTTCCTGTCGACAAAGAGGAGCAGGAAAAACTTGTTGCAGGAATTATCAATTTTTCAAAAGAAGGAGACTTGAAGCAAATAAACACTCTGCTTTTGTCGCTCACATGCTATCTTCTTTACCAAAAGGCTCAAAAACGTGGAAGCGAAAGATTGTCATTGCAAGATTTCGAGCAAATGGGGACCAATCTTCTATTAGAGTTCTATGAATCACTGAAACTTGACAAGAAAACACAATCGGTATTGGAACAACGCTTGATTGATTCCAACGGGCGCAGGAATACCATCAACAGGGAAGAAATAACTAAATTCCTTCCCGAATGGGAAGAATTGACAAAAGGTGACAAGCGCATATTGCAGGTGAACACTAACAATAGGATAGAATTGGTGCATGACATGCTTGCTTCTGCCATATACAAAACGCGTGAACATAGGCAAAAAAAGAACAAAGGTCGCATATTGAAAGTCTATCTACTGGCACTTCTTGCCATATTGTTTATTATGGGAATTTTAGGTTCTGTTTTCACATTGAAGGAAGATGACCTTTATCAACGAATCCCTATAAATCCCACAAAAAGCATAATATGGCCAAAAAATGAACAATGTGAATTAAATGATTCCAAATATAAATATATTGAAAACCTCTACTATGAAGGTGGTCCAGCTATTTTTATATTTAATCATCCCAATCTCAAGCGAATTAAGATATCAGGAAATTGTTCATACGTCAGATTAAACAATTGCCCTCAGCTTCGACATGTGGAATTTGAGGATAGCATTAGTGTTGGATTCTTATCCATAGAGCAATGTTCAAATTTGAAGCAAATATATCTACCATATGAAATTAATCGTATATCTTCAGATAATGACATAAGATTCATTCCAAATGCAAACGACCATACATTAATAAACCATAATGGAACATTGTGGGACATTGATAAGAGAGAAATTAAATATATAGCTAATTCAAAAATAATAAGCAGCTTCAAGACAAACGGAAAAGTATATGAAGATTTCCCACGACAAATGTATAATTGGCGAGGATTGATAAAAGATAGTGTAGAATACAATGGTATTTGGATTTATAGCTCTGACCTCAATAAGATTACAAAACGAAATGCAAATAGAGATACCATAATAAACGATCTTATAGTAAGTAATTATAAAAAATACGAGTATCTAACACATAAAGGTACTGTTTTGGGGTATGTTGGGAATGGGAGAATTATATTCAATTTGTCTGATTTAAATATTGCAAACCATGCTTTTAAAAACTGCAAGAATCTGGAAAAGATTATAATTAACAAATATACTTCGTTTGGAGAATCTCCTTTCCTTGGCTGTACAAATCTTAAGTCAATAACAATAGACCAAAGCCAATATATCAGTATTGAGAGGATTGAATATCTATTAGGTGCGTTACAAGACGTTTCACAATCTGTAACTTATGAAATTATAGGTAAGGGCTCTTTAAATAAAAGGGAAGATGGTGTAATTACTTATGACGGCATACCTGTGCTTATTTCAAATGAAAGTAAGAAAACATTTGATATCAAACGAAGTAACGACACAACTTATATATGTACTCGCGGATGGTTCTATATAGAGAGTGAAAAAACTGTTGGTAGTTATGGATTCCCAAATATTGAAGATGCAAGGGCTATACAAGATTCTACAATCTTGTTAAAAGAGACTGAAAATTTCTTAGATGCCAAAACTCGAATTTATCTTAAAGACACATTTATTGATGGGAAAATATCTACTTATCTTGATGCTAAAATTAAAGTTTCATGCAAAGGCCTATCAGCAAAACAAAGGCTATGGCGCATTAATTATCCTAATGTCAAATTTAGTCAATTAGCCGATTCCGTAAAAAAGGAGATTACTATAATCGTGCCTTATGGGAAAATAAATGACTTTTACAATGATGAATTTATAGGATTTAAGGATATACAAGAGGCTACATTTGTCCAGACCCTTTATAATAGCGCACTAAGTACAATGGATGGCGCATTAAGCTATTTATTCGGGAAACCAATTATTCTATCCATATTAATACTGGTTATTGCGATAGTCATGCTACTATGCTGGTATCTAAGTACAAAACGAATTAAAACAAGCTCCAATCCATCTCATGCCATGCTAAAAGGTCTTGTAGAAGCCTTGGCTATGATTATTTTGGCTTTTGTCGCATGGTTGGCTTTTTATTGGTTAGCATGGTTTTGGGGTCCTGATTTCGGCACACAGATGCCTAATGTAATGGCTAAAACAATTCTAAGTAATATATCGGGTATTATGGCTGCCATGCTGGCTTTATTCTTGATGTACAAAAATGCCTTGTATCTGCTCAAGACTCTCAAATTTAAAACAATAAAATATGATGTGACAAAGTTTTTCTTGCATCATAAAAAATCAGTTATCTGTACATTTGCAATAATTGCGATATGCGTAATCTCAGTTATTTTATATCAAAATCGACAAAAGAAAATAGCTGTTGCCAACCATCTATTAGAAGTGACTGCAACAGACCTTATTAGCGACATCGACGAAAGGAAGAAAGCTGCATTATATGTAATAATCAATTATCTTAAAAATAATAAAGTTCCAACAAAAGCTATTGAAGACAAAATGCACATGCTCTTGGACACATTAGCATTTGAAACGGGATATAACATGAACCTGCTTCTCAAAGAAGGGGCTAAATCACGATGTTTGGCTTTAAGCCCAGATGAAACAAGATTGGCAGCAGGGAGTGAAGATGGGATCATAAATATCTATGATACGGCCAACGGTCAATTTATAAAAACTATAGATTGCAGTGATTGGAGTGATATTTCTCATTGCAAATGGATTAATGACAGCATACTTGTTGCAAAAGGTTGGAATGTATATTGCATTAATATGAACGATTCTACTCTCACTGAGAAAAATATAGGTTCTTACGACAAAATGATAATTACCGAACAAAATGTCTGCTACACTCCATGGAGACAAGATTCCATACTCGTCATACAACCCATAACAAATAGGCAATTTATCGAACCTGATACAATCCACAATCAAGGTGTTGGCATCAACTCAATTAGCACATATAAAGACAATATTCTAATTGGCTCTGATGACGGAACTGTGAAAATGTATAATCCGAAAAGTAAAAATATATCTTTGCTATACAATGTAGATTCAAGGATTCGCGCTATGGGAACTAATGATTCGATAATTGCATTCTCTACAAAAGATTCTTTGTATATAATGAGACTTAATGGAGACAAACATGATATCAAACGTCACGACAGAGGATATACCTACAATATATGCCTTTCAAAAGTTAACAATATAATAATTATCGACAACGAACAAGTTGCGACTATTGACGATTCATTAAACATAAAAGACATTAAACCTCTAAAAGAGTCTAAAATTAAGGCTATAATTCCAACTTATGATGGTAAATACCTATATGTTGTCGATAATGATAATAACATAAGATATATGAAAACTGATAAACCTTCAAAAGAGGAATTATTGGGAACTGTTATTCGTAATTTCCAATTGGAGAACTACGAACTAACAGAAGGAGAACAGATTAAATACAAGCTCTATAATTAATTTTGCTCTATAGTAAGTAAACAAATATAAAATCATTCAACTCATAATAATTGCAAATTAAAATGGATAAAGGAATATTTGAAAATATCATTGCTGCGGTAGTAGACAATCCTCAATCACCTTATCATCGCTTGATGGACAAGGTGAACGACATAGATGTCGATTATTTTGAAAACATCACCCGTGATGAAAATACCCTGTCGCCAGAACTCAATCTGGCTCTTAAACAAACGGTAGTGGAAAACGTTGATGAAATAGCACGTCAATTATTGTATGATTCCGGTTTGTCGGGCAAAATTACTTTTGATATTCTTGACCAGCTAAAAAATAAAGAGCATTATCGACAAATACTGCTCGACACAGCCAACAAATTGCAAAGATATGCTAAGGATCGACTGCTTTTTATCCCGACTCAAAAGCATGATGATGTAGAATTGAATAAATTGTATGAACAAGCAAAGGAAGTAACATTGCTTGAACATGTCATGCAAAATAACCGAATGGATATAATTGCATTCTATCGAGCCTTGATGGAGCAAACCGAATGGGAATGCAAAGCATTGGTGGAAAAACGAATTTCGCAGTTTATTGCTCTAATAGCGGACAAGATCGGCCAAGCTGCCACAAAAGAACTTTATATTCAGCATAGTAAATATATTCCGCAACCTGTGAATACCGACGATATAAAGTTGCCGGAAGATTTGGCTGGTTTAGTGGAACTGATGGCGAAAAACGTGCATGAAATTTGGGCTGCAACTCGTATTAAACAAGGATGGACATACGGTCCTGAACGAGATGACAAACAGAGAAAACACCCGTGTCTTGTTCCTTACGAAGAATTGCCTGAAGAAGAAAAAATATATGACCGGAACACCAGCACTGAAACACTAAAATTAATCATGAAATTAGGATTTGAAATTTCGAGGAACGGTTAAGACACAAAAAATGGGATGCGCCATTAAGTAGTGCATCCCATTTTTTGTTTGCGAGAGAGGTGATGTTAGAAGTCAAATTTGCTGCGATTCAGGAATGCAACCGTTTTCTGTATTTCTTTATACATCACTATGTCTTCTTTTACAAACGGTACTTCTTTGCGGTATTCATTTAGGAAATGTTCGAGAATTGGCGATGTTTTGCGAGGCCTGCGGAATTCTATGCCTTGTGCTGCATTCATCAATTCTATGGCAAGAATGTGTTCCAAATTATCCATTATTCGGAATAATTTAGTAGCTGCGTTTGCTCCCATGCTAACATGGTCTTCTTGTCCGTTGCTTGAAACGATGGAGTCGCTTGATGCCGCATAGCAATACATTTTATTTTGGCTGACCATTGATGCGGCTGCATATTGAGGTATCATGAAGCCAGAGTTCAAACCCGGATTCGCAACGAGGAATTCCGGCAATCCGCGTAGTCCCATTATGAGTTGTGCCGTGCGACGTTCTGAGATATTACCGAGTTCGGCCATCGCTATGGCAAGAAAATCATAGGAAATGGCAAGAGGTTGTCCATGGAAATTGCCTCCGGAAATTATTATATCCTCGTCGGGAAATATAGTCGGGTTGTCGGTTACCGAATTTATTTCGGTTAGCAATACCGATGAAACATATCTTATAGCATCTTTTGTCGCGCCATGCACTTGAGGAATGCATCGGAATGAATATGGATCTTGCACATGTTCTTTATGGCCGGCAATGAGTTCGCTGCCTTCAAGCAATTTTCTGAAATTTTCTCCTGTCTCAATTTGTCCCTTGTGTGGGCGTATCTTTTGAAGGCAATCCATGAAAGGGTCTATGCGCCCGTCAAATGCTTCAAGAGACAGTGACGCGATAAGGTCGGCCCTTCGGGACAAGCGTTGAGCCTTGAGCACGGCAAACACACCGTTGGCACTCATGAATTGCGTTCCATTTAACAATGCGAGACCTTCTTTGCTCATGAGTTTCACAGGTTCCCATCCAAATTCGTCAAGGACGCTTATGGCTTCGCGTTTTTTCCCTTTGTAATAGACATCGCCTACGCCTATTAATGGTAGGAACATATTGGCAAGAGGCGCCAAGTCACCTGAAGCCCCAAGCGAACCTCGGTCGTACACGATGGGCAGCACGTCGTTGTTGAAAAAATCAAG
Organism: uncultured Muribaculaceae bacterium; assembly: GCA_944321705.1. Taxonomy (GTDB): domain Bacteria; phylum Bacteroidota; class Bacteroidia; order Bacteroidales; family Muribaculaceae; genus Avimuribaculum. Next base: position 155,835 of record CALUMG010000004.1, read on the forward strand.
AATGCGTTGCACTGTCACCACTTGAACACCACTGTGGCCGAGAGACAATGCGTGAGCCTTCAATAGCATCATCAGTTTCACTATGACCGGGCGAACTTCCTCTCCCACGCTACATGCATGGCTTTTTATTAGGTTCTCCTGCAATGTGCCAAGTTCATCATTTGAAATGTTTTTGTTGCACAAAGAACCGAATCCAGTGGTTATGCCATATAGCGGTTCTTTGGATGTCGCAATTTTTTTATCGAGGTAATTGCGACATTTTTCGATTCGTTCTTTTGCCTCTGGAGCAAGTTCAAGTTTGATGTTTTCATTTATGATGTGTTCGATAAGATCAAACGACAGTTCGCTTGAACCTATTTGATATATATTGTTCATAAGTGTAATTCTTTGTTTATGCGGTTGAGCAATGTGTTTTCCGATTCAATAGCTGTTTTTTCAAGGCAGTCGGCTTCGTCCTGCATGGATAGCGCAATAGCCTTGTCGTGGATGGACATGAGATTTATCCTGACGTTGAGCAATGCCGCAAGAGTTGCATTCCTTGCCGACATCATGGCAACACAAGCATCTGTAACAGCGTTGCAGTTGCCTTTTTCTGCCACCATGGTAATGGTATTCATTATGGAGCATGCCCGGCGAGCGACTTCCATAGGCACTGTTGCGGCATATATTGTCGCTTCTTGGATGGCCTTGTCGCGGATTGAAATTTCCTCATCGCATGATTTTGGCATCTTGAAGCATTCAAATACTTTTTTATAAGCATCGCTATCTCTGTCTATTGCTTCCATGAAGAACAGAGAGGCATTTATCAGTTCATCCTTGGCTTTTTGCATCTCTTCTTCAACGTCGGCATATTTTTTTCTGCCTATTGTAAGGTTGGCTACCATCGCTCCAAGAGACGCTGCAACAGCTCCGCAAAGAGCTGCTATGCTTCCTCCTCCGGGTACAGGTTCGTTGCTGGCAACCTTGGTAAGAAAATCTTTTGTAGTTAAGTCGGTTAGCATGATGTCTGAAAATAATTGTCATTTGAAAGGAGAATACCGCCTTTTATCGTATGGCTTACGCAATTCATCCCGATGTAGTATGTAAGGAAATGATAATTAGATGTGCACAATAACGCAAAATCTCCAGCCTTGCCCACTTCGATACTTCCAATGGATGCCGTCAAATCGAGAGCCGCAGCTCCATTAAGGGTCAGTGCGGTTATGGCTTCTTCTATCGACATGTTCATATTTATACATGCGAGAGCAAACGTCAGGGGTATAGAACCCGAGAAGCAGCTACCCGGATTCAAGTCGGTAGCAAGAGCCACCGCACAGCCTGTGTCAATCATCGTGCGAGCCGGAGCATATTGCTCCTTGAGGGCAAAAGCAGTCAGAGGCAGCAATGTGGCCACTACACCCGCATCGGCCATGGCCTTGATGTCTTTGTCGGAAGCGTGCAACAAATGGTCGGCTGAAGTGGCATGCATTGATGCCGCTAATCCGGCTCCCCCAAGCGGAACAATTTCATCGGCATGAAGTTTAAGTTTCATTCCGAGTTTTTTCGCGGCTTCAAGTATTTTGCGTGATTGTTCCAATGAAAACACATTATCTTCGCAAAATACATCACAGAACCGGGCAAGTCCATTTTTTGCAACTTCGGGCATCACAGTATCGATTAAGAAATCGACATATTTGTCGGTTTGGCCGACAAATTCTTTGGGTACGGCATGAGCTCCAAGAAATGTGGAAACTATGTCGACAAGTTTGCAGCCGTCATTGTTTAGATTGCGCATTACTTGTAGTTGCATGAGTTCAGTGTCCAAATCAAGTCCATATCCACTTTTGCCTTCGACAGTTGTCACTCCCATTTTGCTCATGCGCCGTATTAATTTTCTGGCATTTTCGGCAAGAGAATCAGCATTGCTTGAACGGGTGGCTTTGACCGTGCTGACTATGCCACCCCCGTGTTGCATTATCGACATGTAGCTGGCCCCTGCAAGACGCATAGAAAATTCTTCGGAGCGTTCTCCGCCAAATATGAAATGAGTGTGTGAATCAACAAATCCGGGCAACAAGCAGTTGCCATGCGCATTTATGTGCCAATATCCTTGATAAAATCCTTCTCGTTTTTCATTTCGTCCAGCTCCGACATAGGTGATAATGCCATCTGTCACTTCGACAGTGGCGTTGTCAATGATTGTCAAGTCCTTCATTTCTTCTCCTTGCCGGGCAGTCGAACCTACGGGCGTTACAACGAGTGCATTGTATATTATAAGATTACCGTTCATGATTTATTCCATTATTCGGGCTTCGAGTACTTGTCGCATCGAGAAATTTTCAAGGCCAAGATAATAGGATGCAGTGTCGATGAGAGCCTCCATTGGGACAAGTCCTATTATCTCGCTTCCCACTATGCTCACTCCATAACGGCGAGCCTCGATTTTTACGAGTTCGAATGCACGGTACAGTGCCGTGCGTGTATAATCGGTCATATTGATTGACACTTGTGTTATTCCACGGTCTTTCAATTCAACGCCCATAGCTTTGCAATATCTTAGACCTCCACCGATGAACCTTATTTTTTTTGCTATGTCATGAGCAATTTCAAGACTTGGAGTGTTTAGGTTTATATTATAAGCGACAAGAGGCATTCTTGCTCCGATTGCCACTGTTCCGGCCGTAGGATGCCGTTCTGCCGGGCCAAAATCGGGATGCCATTCAGGTTGTTTTATTTTCTCGGCCATCCCTTCGAATTCACCTTTGCGTATGGCCGCAAGGTTTTCACGATGAGGGGCTGAGGCTGATTTTTCATATAGAAAAACAGGCAGATTGAAACGCTTGGCGACTTCGGCTCCGACCTCTTTTGACAAATTTATTGCCTCTTCCATTGAGACATTGCGTATGGGGATGAATGGTACGACATCTGCTGCTCCCATGCGCGGATGTTGTCCGGTATGGTGGTTGAGATCGATGAGTCTTACTGCAATTCCTATTGCTTCGATTACTGCGTCGCGCAAAGGTTCAGGTTCGCCTACGACTGTCACGACCAACCGATTGTGGTCTTCATCGTTGCTGTAGTCGAGCAGTTTTACGCCTTTCCTCCCTCTGAAAGGAGATACAATCTCTTCTATCTTTTTTAAATCGCGGCCTTCGCTGAAATTTGGCACGCATTCCATTATTTTATCCATCGTGATAGGTGGTTTATATTCGTTTATATTAAATTTTCAATTAGTTCGTCATCGGCAATATGCGGCATTGTAATGTGATACTGGTTGCCGTGAGTGTTGTTAAATTCAGCACTTGTTTCCATTGCATGAGGATTTCGAGCCCAAGAACGGCGTGCTACACCGCCCATTACATCCCATAGCATGGCCGAGCGTAGGATGTCATCTACACGCTTTGATCCATCACACACCATTCCGAAACCTCCATTTATGGCTTTGCCTATGCCTACTCCGCCTCCGTTATGCAGAGCCACAAGGCTCATGCCGCGAGCACAATTTCCGGCGAAACATTGTACGGCCATGTCGGCCATTATGTTGCTGCCGTCTTTGATGTTTGATGTTTCACGGAATGGAGAATCTGTTCCGCTCACGTCATGATGGTCGCGCCCGAGCATGATCGGGCCTACTTCTCCGTTGCGCACCATTTCATTGAAGCGTAAAGCTATTTTCATGCGCCCCATGGCATCTTGATAGAGGATGCGAGCTTGAGTGCCTACTACGAGGTTGTTTTTCTCGGCATCGCGAATCCAGTTGTAATTATCAAGGTCTTGTCCACGACGATTGGGGTCGATGCATTCCATAGCGGCGTGGTCGGTCTTTATAAGGTCTTCATGTTTTCCGCTTAAACATACCCATCGGAAAGGTCCGTATCCGTAGTCAAACAGTTCGGGACCCATGATGTCCTCAACATAGCTTGGGAATATGAAGCCGTTTTTGTCCGACCCGTTGCGTGCAATTTCTTTTACTCCTGAGTCATATACCGACTTCATGAACGAGTTGCCATAGTCAAAGAAGTATGTTCCTTTCTCTACAAGATTTTTTATTGCTTCATAATGCCTTCTGAGAGATTTGTCAACGAGATTGCGGAATCGGGCATGGCCGTTATGAAGCATTTCTGTGCGTTGTTCAAAAGAAAGACCTACGGGACAATATCCACCGTCGTAAACTGCGTGGCATGATGTCTGGTCGGATAGCAAGTCGATGTGAATGTCATTTGCCACGGCATATTCAAGCAAGTCGACGATATTCCCGTGATAAGCTATTGACACAGGTTTGTGTTCGCTTGCTGCCTTAAGAGCTGTATTAAATGCTTCAGGAATCGACTCGGTCACGCACCCCACCCAGCCTTGGTCGAGCCTCGTCTTTATTCTCGACATGTCAACTTCTGCTATTATGGCGGCAGCACCGGCCATTTCAGCTGCTTTGGGCTGAGCTCCGCTCATGCCTCCAAGTCCGGAAGAGACAAACAAGAATCCGGCGAGATTGCCATCTTGGGGGATGCCAAGTTTTATTCGGCCGGCATTTAGCAAAGTGTTGAATGTTCCATGAACGATTCCTTGCGGACCTATGTACATCCATCCTCCGGCAGTCATTTGTCCATAATTTGCCACGCCAAGTTGCATTGCCGTATGCCATTCCTCTTGGTTGTCATACATGCCTACCATCATTGCATTGGTGATAATGACACGAGGGGCTTCGGGTTTTGACTTGAAAAGACCGAGAGGGTGGCCGCTTTCCACGACTAATGTCTGTTCTTGAGTCAATTCTTCAAGATACATCTTTATGAGTCGATATTGCATCCAGTTTTGACACACTTGGCCTGTTTCGCCGTATGTGACAAGTTCGTAGGGATATAATGCTACATCAAATGAAAGGTTGTTGTCAATCATCACTTGGAACGCTTTCCCTTCAATGCATTTGCCTTTGTATTGGTCAATTGGCTTTGCTTTCAAGTCGCCTTGGGGTCTGTACCTGTATCCATATATGCGTCCGCGTGTACGCAATTCTTCAAGGAATTCGGGAGCAAGTTGCTTGTGCAATTCTTTGGGTATATAACGTAGTGCGTTTTTTAATGCAATGGCAGTTTGTTCGCGATTAAGAGTGTACCCACGGTCGGGTGCGCGTCTTATGCCATCCACAAATGTCGGGTATTGAGGCAGTTCGTTACTTAAAGAAAATTCCATAAAAATGCTAATGTATAAGAAGTTGTAAAATTGTTACTGTTTTTTGGTATTGCGTATGCGCAAGTTAATAAAAAATATTGGTAATTACAAGGTTGCGAATGTTATAATTTTTAAGCATACGAACATGAGCTTGGGGGCTACCGGCTTGGCAAAATGTCAAGCCCGCGGATGTTATATATTGATATTTCGTATATAAAAAACGACTCGTGGAAATCATTTTCCACGAGTCGTTTTTATGTTTTTGACAAGACGAATTAATTTATGGCTTAATTTGCGTCAATGTTGTCTTTTTCTTTCAACGGGTTTCGATAAACAAGTTTGTGTTCCTCATATTCTTGAGCTGCTATAAGCGTTGGCTTTGGCAATTTCTCATAATAACGGGATATTTCAATTTGCTCACGGTTTTCAGAGATTTCCTCCAAATTGTCGTTCATGGAAGCAAATTCTTGCAATTTCTTTTCCAAGTCTTGTTTCATCTCTATAGCAATCTGGTTGGCGCGTTTTGCTATGATGCAAACGGTTTCATATACGTTACCTGTGTCTTCAGACAACTTTATCATGTCGCGCGTCACAGTGTTGAGTGGAGCATTTGTTTTTTTATAATCCATTTTCTTAGAGAATATAAGTGAAGTTGTATTAATTATTTACATAACGGTTTGCGATCGCAAAGATATTGTCGGCTTCTTTGCGGCTTTCACTTTCCGGGTAGTTGTTTATGAAAGAGTAATACTCGTCTATCACGTCCCTGAATCGCTCGACTTTCTTTTCTTCGACACTTTGTGATGCTTCTTGGAATCGGGCTTTCAAGATCAGCAATTCGAGTTGTTCCTTGTATTTGCTATAAGGATAATCCTTTATTGCATTGCGGGCAACGATTACAGCCGATTCATAATTGTTCCCCATATAGTTACCGAGGTTGTAATATAGTTGCGCATTTTGCAACTCTTTTAGCACGAGTTTGTCTTGCAACTCAAATATGGCGTTTTGAGCTATGGACACTCTGTCGCTCTTTGGAAAGTAATCAAGGAATGCTTGAAGTTCCTCGATGGCTTTGTAGGTGTCGGTTTGATCAAGTTGAGGGTCTGGAGAGTCAAGGTAATATCCATATCCGGCATAGAAACGTGCCAATTCAGTGTATTGGCCTTTGGGATAGTGGGTATAGTAGGTCTTGAAATATGACCCGGCGCTGATGTAGTCTTGATTTTCGTAGTAGCTCAAACCGAGCAAGTAAAGAGACTCTTCAGCCTTGTCGGTACCTTTGAATACGGTTACAAGGTCGGTCAATATGGTCGATGCTTGCGCATATTTCTTTTGCTCAAAAGCCTTTTTTGCGTATTCGTATTTATAATTGTAGTCATTGCTTTTCAGTACTTTGTTGTATTCGCCGCAACTTGCGAGCGACAAAGCAACGCCGACAAGCAAAATGGTCAAACGGGATTGCTTCATAATATGTCTGTCTGTAAGAATATATTTAGCATGCAAATTTACGCAATAATCCCAAGAGCACAAATACTTTCGATTAAAATAATGATTTTTGAGATAAAACAATGCAAAAAATGGATGTTGCAAGCGAGGTGTTGCTGTCTTTAACGTGTGAACTTGACATCAAGTTAAAATTCAATCAGAGTACATCTAGCCTTTGGGATATCGAGGTTGCGGAGTGTGTGCATGCTTAAAATTTTGTAGCGGTAGATTCATGGTAGTTATGAAAATTTTGTTATTTTTGTGGAAATCATAATAAAAATAAGTATGCGCGTAGCAATAAAAAAATGTTTAGTGGTAGCATTGGCAGTTTCTGCGTTCGGCGGGATTAATGCTCAGTCATGGAAAGCCGAGGCCATTGAAAATATACATTCCGGTAATTTTAAGGAAGCTGAAACTATTCTTGCGAATGTCGTAGGAGTGGAGCGTGAGAAATATTCGGTAGTAATTGATTCGTTGACACAAATAATGGAAAGAATCAGAGCTGATTTCAACATGACTCCTGAACAGGGCAGGGCAGCTATATCAAAAAAAGTGTTGAACTTGAGCGATGAGCTATTGTCGGAGTGGAAAAGTAAAAAATATCTTGAAACAATGATTATAGACGGTCAAGAAATGTGGTTCAGAAAGGCCGTGAGGAATTTGTGGCTGCTCGACCGTGATAATTTTGCTTCGGAAAATGAAGCGGAACGCAAGCGTGAATACAACGAATTGTATAATTATTATATCGATGCGATGGCTTCGGCCCCAGATGAAGACAATGTTAGAAACTGGCACAAAGCCAAAATAACATTTACAATGGATGTCGATGCCGACGCAGTTCCTGCCGGTGAAACTGTGCGCGTGTGGTTGCCATATCCGTTTGACAATGGTCGTCAACGCAACATAAAATTCATTTCATCGAGCCATAAAGCTAAATTCTCAGGTAAGAAAAGCGGGCATCACACAGTTTATATGGAGGCGCAAGCCACGGGAGACAAGCCTGTACATTTTGAGGTGACTTATGAATATGAAGTGGGAGCCGAGATTTATGATTATGAAGGAATCATGCAGGCATTGAAGCCATATGACACCGGTAGCGGTTTATACAAAGAGTACACTCGCGGAATATTTCCGCATATAGTGGTGAACGACCATATTAAGTCCATCGCCGACAGTTTGACAAATGGTTGTGACAATCCTGTCGACAAGGCTTCGGTGATATATGATTGGATTGTAGCTAATTTCCCATGGGCCGGTGCGAGGAATTACAGTACAATCCCTTGTATGCCCGAGTATGTGCTTGAACAGGGACATGGCGATTGTGGTCAAGTGGCATTGCTTTATATTTCAATGTTGCGGTCGGTGGGGATTCCTGCACGGTGGGAAAGCGGATGGATGTTGCATCCCGGACGCGAAGGAATGCATGATTGGTGTGAAGTGTATTATGAAGGAGTCGGATGGGTGCCGTGCGATGTGTCGATGGGGCGTACCGTCAAAGGTGAAGATTTAAAAGATTATTATAAGTTTGGCACCGATGTTTACAGACTGGCGACGAATGAATGTACAAACGGTATTCTTAATCCTGAGAAGAAATATCTTAGAACTGAAACTGTGGACTTCCAAGAGGGGGAAGTAGAATGGCGAAACGGGAACATTCCTCATTCCAAGTGGACTTCACGTCTTGTCGTTGATGAATTTAAGAAAGTCAGAAATTAAAAAAATTATTTAGTTAGAAATATGAAACCTTCTAAACCAATGAAATTTTTGTTTTTAGCCCTTATGGCGGCATTATGCAATTTTTCTGTCATGTCGCAGAATGTGAATGAAATGATTGATGAATTGAAAAGCGAATATGCTCCCGACAAGCGTACAGCCGTTTGGGATGTCCAAGCTGAAGAACACTATGAAGCATGGTTGCTGAAAGGCGAAGTTGACAAGCCCGAATATAAACAAATTATTTTAGACCGACTTGACAGTGAAAAACTCAAATATGTCGATAGCATCAAAGTGCTTGGTTGCGGATGGGGTATGGTAAAACTGTCGGTGGCATCTTTGCGTGCCGAAGGGCGTCATGCCGCTGAAATGGTGTCGCAGGCTATAATGGGCATGCCTGTCAAATTGCTTGAGCCTGCCGGTGAATGGTATAAAGTTCAAACGCCTGATGATTATATCTCGTTTGTTCCGGCTAATTCACTTGCACTCAAAAGTGAAAAAGAACTCGCTGAATGGCGTAAAGCCAAGAGAATGATAGTGACAGTTGGAAATACAGTATTGCTGTCGCAACCAGGCAGCGGAGAAACAGTGAGTGACCTTGTGCTTGGAAATATTCTCGAATATAAGGGCAAAAAAGGCAATTGGTTGCATGTGGCAACTCCTGACGGACGAGAAGGATATGTTAACAGCAATCAAATGGAAGATTTTGAAAAATGGTCTAAGCAAGCATTTGATGCCGACGTTATAATAAATACAGCGAAGGGCATGACCGGTTCGGGATACTTGTGGGGCGGAACTTCTACAAAATTGACCGATTGCTCAGGACTTGTGAAGGTTTCTTATTTTGCAAATGCGATAATTTTGCAGCGTGATGCTTCACAGCAGGCTTTGACCGGCTTGCGAATCAATGCAGCCGATTGGAAAGAAAGCGCTAAGAAAGGCGATTTGCTCTTTTGGGGGACAAAATCGGGCCGGGTGACGCATGTGGGATTATACATAGGCGACGGTCGTTACATTCATTGTTCCGGACAAGTGAAATTCAACAACCTGGATTCGAGCGCGCCCGATTTCTTGGACACACCTTTTCTCTCGATAAGCCGCATTGACGGTTGTATGGGCTCGTTTGGCATCATACCGGTGAGGGATCATGAATGGTATTTTGAGAAGAAATAATAAATCAAATTTTGCAATTAATCACACGACATAAAATACTCATATCATGGATAGAAGAAAGTTTTTAATAAGCACCGGAATGGGACTTGTTGCTGCTGCGTCTCCAATTTCCATATCGGCAATCGATAGTGCCACTCGTCGCATGACATCGCGTTCGGGAAGGCTTAATTTGTCGTTCATGCCATACGACTTGAAGTTGAAGCATGCATTTAATCTTGCCAAGTCGAGCCGGACCCATACTCCCGATGTGCAAGTTGAAATAGAATATGATGGAATTATAGGATATGGAGAGGCTTCAATGCCCCCTTATCTTGGAGAAAGCGTTGAAAGTGTCACTCGTTTCTTAAGCAAGCTTGATTTGACACAGTTCAGTGATCCTTTCCGATTAGAAGAAATTTTGGAATATGTTGATTCTGTTGAAGAGGGAAATCGTGCTGCCAAGGCCTCAATAGATATTGCCTTGCACGACTTGTTGGGTAAAATAATGGGGCAGCCGTGGTACAAAATTTGGGGATTGTCGCCCGAAAAAGCCCCGAACACGAGTTTCACCATAGGAATTGACACCGAAGAAGTGGTAAGGCAGAAAATGGAAGAGGCAAAGCCTTACAAGGTCATTAAAGTGAAGATGGGGCTTGACAATGACAAGGAACTTGTGAATATCATAAGAAGCATTACCGACGTGCCCATTTGTGTTGATGCCAATCAAGGTTGGAAGACAAAAGAACAAGGATTGGAGATGGTGGAATGGCTTTCCGACAAAAACTGCTTGTTTATAGAACAGCCATTTTCCAAGGAAATGCTTGAAGAAACCAAATGGTTGCGCGAGCGCAGCAGCTTGCCAATTATTGCCGACGAGGCTTTTCAACGGTTGCCCGACATAAACAAGCTGAGCGAATATTACGACGGCATAAACATTAAATTGATGAAGAGTACCGGCATGCATGAGGCTTACAAGATGATTGTGTTGGCTCGTGCATTAGGAATGAAAGTCATGATTGGCTGTATGACTGAGACATCGTGTGCCGTGACGGCTGCCGCGCAATTGTCTCCTCTTGTTGATTGGGCCGATCTTGATGGAAACTTGCTTATCGCCAATGACCGATTTGATGGCATAAAGATAGTAAACGGACAGGTGACCATTCCTGCCGACCGTCCCGGAATCGGAGTTGAATTATTGTAAAATCAAGCTTGAACGGCGTTAAATATAAAGCGTGAACCCATCTCATATGACGGGTTCACGCTTCGTTATTGTGTGTTCGTGACGCTTTTATTTTTTCCTTAATTCGTACAAGTCGAGACGGCGGTCACGCAGGTTGCGAACACTGCCGTATGTGTGCAATTTGCTTAGAAGGTCAAGATCGACGTCGCTTACGAGTATCATTTCGGTGTTTGGAGTGGCTTCTGCACGTTTGCCGTCGGTAGGGAATGCGAAGTCGCATGGGGTGAATACTGCCGATTGGGCATATTGAATATCCATGTTATGCACGCGAGGTAAGTTGCCGACCGAACCGGCTATTGCGACAAAACATTCATTTTCAATGGCTCGGGCTTGTGCACACACTCTGACGCGAGAATAGGCATTTTGCGTGTCGGTGAGGAATGGAACGAAAAGAATCTGCATGCCGTCTTCAGCAAGGAGCCTTGACAATTCGGGGAATTCCACATCGTAACATATAAGGACGCCTATTTTTGCACAGTCGGTATCAAAAGTTTTCACCATCTTGCCTCCCGACAGACCCCAACTTTTGGCTTCATCAGGTGTGATATGTACTTTCCCGTATGTCTCGTATGTTCCATCGCGACGGCACAAGAAACCTACATTGAGCAACTTGTTATTGTCGGTGAGATAAGGCATGCTGCCGGTTATGATGTTGATATTGTAGCTGATGGCAAGTTTGATGAACCGGTCGCGAATCTCTTCGGTGTATTTTGCAAGTTTCCTTATTGATTGCGCTTCTCCAAGGTTGTTGAACTTTGCCATGAGTGGGGCATTGAAATACTCGGGAAATAGGATGAAATCGCTTTGATAAGCTGAAACTGCGTCCACGAAGAATTCCACTTGCTCAAACACGTCATCGATGCTTTTGTATGGACGCATTTGCCATTGGACAAGACCTATGCGCACGGTAGTTTTCTTTTCGATTACGTCGGGCTTAGGCTGATAATAAATGTTGTCCCATTGCAGCAGTGTCGCGTAGTGTTTAGATTCTTCGTCGTTGGGCAAGTAGTTGGTTATGACTTTCCTCACATGGAAGTCATTTGACAACTGGAATGTCAATACCGGGTCATATATTTCACGAGTGCGTACTTTGTTGATATATTCGCGTGGTCGCATTTTATCGGCATACTTGTAATAGTTTGGAATGCGACCGCCAAACATTATGGCTTTAAGATTGAGGGTTTCACAAAGGTCTTTACGATAGTCATACATTCGTCTTGCCAATCTGAGGCCGCGATAATCGGGATGTATGAATACTTCTATGCCATAGAGTATGTTACCATGTGGGTTGTGGGTGTTGAATGTTTCATTTCCCGTGACTTGGGCATAGGTGTGGTCGCCTTTCACAAGATTGTAGTCCACGATGATTGATAGTGCGCATCCCACGATTTTGCTGTCCACGACGGTGACGATTTGGCCTTCAGGGAAAATTTGCGTCAACGTTTTGATTTGGTCGTATGTCCAAAATACATCTTTGTCGGCATATACGCGTTTGAACGATTGTGCAAGTTCATCATAATCGGATAGGCGTAATTGCCTTACTTCCACTTTGTTGATTTCTCGTTTGTTGTTTTCCATAAGTCGAGATATGACAAATATTTATCTATTCCGTCATCAATGTCTCTGTAGAGACTGGCGAGACACCGTATAGCCGGAATTGTTTATGATGGCGCAAAATTAAACAGAATCTTCGGAATATCAGAGTAAAAATATTTTAATACTGCAAAATATCAAGGCTTGGGCAGTCGCTTGCATTTTCCACTGAACTCATGAATCTCAAGGCATATTATCTCGGTGCGGTGGAATGATTTTTCGGCATATTTCAATCCTATTTCCTGATGGCAAGGCGAGTATTTTTGCAGCAGCAATTTCAGTGCAAGCATTCGTTCATTCTCATTCAAGCCGATGTGAGCACTGCATTTTATTATAATGCTTTTATATCCTGTAGTGAACTTGTCGGGAGCGATACTGGTGTGTCCGATGATACAAAATGACACTTGGGTATGCTGTAAAATTGATGACAGTTTCTTTCCTTCAGGAGCGCAGTGGATGTATATTTTGTCGTTCTTGTCCCACACATAATTTACCGGTATTCCATAAGGATTCCCATCGGGGGCTATCATCGACAGGATGCCATATTCGCCTGTTTGCAGCAATTGGCGTGCTTCAGATTCGGGGAGTAAACGATCTTGTCGTCTTACTGCATTGTTGTTGTAAATCATCAGAGTGTTGTTTCTTCTTTATTTGCGTTCGACAAATTTATTATATAGTCTTAATTTTAGGAAAACAGATTTAAAAAAACATGTTATTTTTAATTGGCAAAAAGAATAGAAAATGGATTGAAACAATCGAACGTGAACGGTATTTTCATTATTCTAAAAATAGCTGCTTACAAATTGTAACTTTAGTTGTCATTTTGTCATTGCCGGCATCTTGAATTGTTGAATTTCAGCGAAGAAAAAAAGGTAAATTGAGGTACATTTAATGAAAAATTAGGTTATATTTGTGTCAATAACGCACGGTAAGTGCGCGATATTAACTATTAGGAAAAAATACCATTAATAAAAGACCAGCTATGAAAGTTAATGAAATTTTAGCTAATCTTGAAGCAAAACATCCGGGTGAAAAGGAATATTTGCAAGCCGTGAAAGAAGTTCTTCTATCGGTGGAGGATGTATATAACAAACATCCAGAATTTGAAAAAGCAAAAATCATAGAACGCATGGTCGAGCCGGATCGCATTTTCACGTTCCGTGTGACTTGGACTGACGACAAAGGCGAGGTTCAAACCAATATAGGCTATCGAGTACAATTCAACAATGCCATTGGCCCGTATAAGGGAGGCATAAGATTCCATGCATCAGTAAACTTGTCAATTTTAAAATTCTTGGGATTTGAACAGACATTCAAGAATGCACTTACGACATTGCCTATGGGTGGTGGCAAGGGAGGATCGGATTTCAGCCCTCGAGGCAAGAGCGATGCCGAAATAATGCGTTTCTGCCAAGCATTCATACTCGAATTGTGGCGCAACTTGGGTCCTGATCGCGACGTGCCTGCAGGCGACATCGGCGTTGGCGGTCGTGAAGTAGGGTACATGTATGGGATGTACAAGAAACTTGCGCAGGAACATACGGGAACATTTACAGGAAAGGGGCTTGACTTCGGTGGCTCGAAAATACGACCCGAAGCAACAGGTTTTGGCGCATGCTATTTTGTACGCAACATGTTAAAGACAATGGGAGAGGATTTTGCCGGGAAGACTGTAGCTATTTCAGGATTCGGAAATGTAGCTTGGGGTGCTGCGACAAAAGCTACACAACTTGGAGCTAAAGTTGTCACAATATCGGGCCCTGACGGTTATATTTATGATCCAGATGGAATTTCGGGCGAAAAAATCGATTATATGCTTGAATTGAGGGCAAGTGGTGAAGACATTGTGGCTCCTTATGCAGAAAAATATCCAAATGCGACATTCTATCCTGGTCGCAAACCATGGGAAGTGAAAGTCGACATCGCAATGCCTTGTGCCACGCAAAATGAAGTGGACAAGGAAGATGCCGAGAACATTGTGAAGAACAAGGTAATGTGTGTTGGAGAAGTTTCAAACATGGGGTGCACGCCTGAAGCAATAGACTTGTTTATTACAAACAAGATACCTTATGGTCCCGGAAAGGCTGTGAATGCCGGTGGTGTTGCAACTTCCGGACTTGAAATGAGCCAAAATGCCATGCATTTGTCTTGGTCGGAGAAAGAAGTCGATGACCGTCTACATGAAATCATGAATAATATTCATGAGCAATGTGTCAAGTATGGAACGGAACCCGACGGTTACATCAATTACATGAAGGGTGCTAACATTGCCGGTTTCATGAAGGTTGCTCATGCCATGATGGGACAAGGTGTGATTTGATGACATATTGACATGGAAGCTGGTGCAATTTGATTTCTAACATGCACCTGCATATCATAGAAATCCGGGTACTTTTCTGTTGAAAGCAAAAGTACCCGGATTTTTTATGCGATTTAATGGTTAATATCAGAGATTATTGATATAGTTGACGATCCATTCACCTACGGCACAAGTTCCATATTTTGCTCCACCTTCGACTTGAATTTCGGGAGTACGGATGCAAGCATCAAGTGATGCGTTCACGGCATCTCTAATCATTTGACCCTCGGCTTTCAAGTTGAAGTGCTCAAAGAGCATTGCGACTGATAAAATTTGTGCCAAAGGATTGGCTATGTCAAGTCCGCGAGCTTGAGGCCATGAGCCATGTATGGGCTCAAAAACAGGTGTTCCCGTTCCGGTTGATGCTGAAGGGAGCAATCCCATTGAGCCACTTATGCATGAACCTTCGTCGGTCAGAATGTCACCAAAAGTGTTTTCGGTTACCAAGACATCAAAGAATCGAGGTTCTTGTATCATACGCATGGCAGCATTATCGACATACATGAAATCGGTAGTCACATCGGGGTATTCAGGCATCATTTCTTGTGCTATTTGTCGCCACAGGCGGCTTGACGCGAGAACATTGGCTTTGTCGACCACCGTGAGGTGCTTGCGTCGTTTGCGAGCATATTCAAAGGCTACGCGCAAAATGCGTTCAATTTCCGGCCTTGAATAATAGTTTGTGTCATAAGCTTTGTCGTTATCTTGATATTTTTCTCCAAAATACATTCCGCCAGTCAATTCACGGATGCAAAGGAAGTCGGCTCCATCGACAATTTCAGGGCGCAAAGGAGACTTGTGCAACAGGCATTTGAATGTTTGAACCGGGCGGATGTTGGCAAACAATCCAAGTTTCTTCCGCATCGCGAGCAATCCTTGTTCGGGTCTGACCTTTGCTGTCGGATCGTTGTCAAACCGAGGGTCACCAACGGCCGAAAACAAGACTGCATCGGCATTGCGGCAAATTTCGAATGTCTCTTCAGGGAACGGGTCTCCAACCTTGTCGATTGCATCGGCTCCGCACAGTGCATATTCATATTTCACCGAGTGATTAAACTTGCGGCAGATGGCTGACATTACGTCTACTCCTTGTTTTGATATTTCGGGGCCTATGCCGTCACCGGCGAGGACTGCTATTTTCAATTCCATAAATAAAGGATGTTTAATTGTTAAGGTATAAGTTTTCTATGATGTTCAACATTTTAAGCGTGGCTTGTATGCCGGCTTCAATCTGATCGGCATCAAGCCCTCGTGTCTTTATGACGTGTCCGTTATGTTCCCATGTGATGGTTGTCTGGACAAGGGCATCGGTTCGTCCTCCCGGAGGAATGCTCACCGAGTAATTAGTCAGCATAGGAAACTTGCGGAGCAAGTTTTCGGAATAAATCTTTTTCACCGCTTTAACGAATGCGTCATATTGTCCGTCGCCGACTGCACTTTGTTGATATTCTTTCCCATTGACTTCAAGTTTAATCGTTGCTGTCGGGCTAAGACCTTGGGATAGGCTTAAAGCGTAATTTACGATTCTGACTTTGTTGGCAGGGGTGTTATGTTTAAGCACATCCGATACGATATAAGGTAAGTCATCGGGGGTGACAATCTCTTTTTTCTCTCCAAGTTCTATAACTCTTTGAGTAACTTTCTTTATATCTTCGTCATCCAGTTCGATACCGAGTGATTGCAAGTTCTTTTTTATGTTGGCTTTGCCTGACATCTTTCCAAGTGCGTATTCACGTTCCCTACCAAATCGTTCGGGCAACAAATCGTTGTAATAAAGATTACTTTTGTTGTCGCCATCGGCATGTACGCCTGCACACTGTGTAAACACATATTCCCCCACGATAGGTTGGTTGGGAGGAACTACGACACCCGAGAACGATTCGACGATGTGGCTCACCATGTTTATTTTCGACTCGACAATACCCGTTGATTTGTGCAACATGTCATGTACCACTGCTATTACACTGGCAAGCGGAGCATTACCGGCTCGTTCTCCGAGACCGTTTATGGTGCAGTGCAAGCCTTTTACACCCACAAGCCCGGCGGCAAATGCGTTGGACGTGGCCAAGTCGTAGTCATTATGAGCATGAAAGTCGAAATGCGTTTGAGGATAACGAGTGACCATGCGTTTGCAGTATTCATATACTTGGTTTGGATTTAGTATTCCAAGCGTGTCGGGAAGCATGAACCGTTTTATGGGCAAATCAACAAGGTGGTCCATCATCTCATAGACATATTGTGGAGACTTGGTTATTCCGTTCGACCAGTCTTCAAGATATAAATTGACCGAAAGACCACGATTGACAGCTTGCAAGACATTTTCCCGAATGTCGTTAAAATGTTCTTCGGGCGACTTTCCGAGTTGCATGCGGCAATGTTTTTCCGAGCCTTTGGCAAGAAAATTCACTACTTTGCCACCTACACTTTCAATCCATTCTATAGAACGACCATTGTCGATAAATCCGAGTATTTCAATCTTATCGATGTTGCAGGTCTTTCTTGCCCAATCGCATACTGTTCTAACCGAATCCAATTCTCCTGAAGATACGCGTGCCGATGCTATCTCGATGCGTGGGACATTAAGTTCACAAAGGACAAGACGGGTAATGTTGAGCTTCTCGGACGTAGAGAATGAAACGCCCGAAGTTTGTTCTCCTTCACGCAATGTGGTGTCCAATATTTCTATTTGCATAGGAACGGACGAATTAGTAATTAAAATTGCGTGTTTTTTCCCACGACTCAATGGTTTCCCTTTTGTCGATAAGGAAATCTATGTCGTCAAAGCCATTGAGAAGACAATCCTTTTTATAAGGAGTTATGTCAAAATGCTCCGATTCGCCTGTAAGGTCGTTGGTAACTGTTTGTTCAGGCAGGTTGATTGTGACCGTTGCGGCATGGTCGGCTGCTATTGTGTCGAACAGCCGTGCAAGAAATTCGTCGGACACTACCACCGGCAATAGGCAATTGTTCAAGGCGTTATTCTTGAAAATATCGGCAAAGAAACTTGATATGACGGCTTTGAACCCATATCCGGCCACGGCCCAAGCTGCATGTTCCCGGCTTGATCCCGAGCCAAAATTTTTCCCGGCCACGAGAATTGAACCTGAATAGGCCGGATCGTTGAGTACGAAAGACTTTATAGGATTACCTTCTTTGTCGTATCTCCAATCCCGGAACAGGTTGTCGCCAAAACCTTGCCTTGAAGTTGCTTTTAAGAATCGGGCAGGTATAATCTGGTCGGTGTCGATGTTTTCACGTCTTATTGGTACACATGTTGACGTTACTGTATTGAATTTTTCCTTCATTGTCGTATGTTTGGATAGTGAGTTATAGAATATCGGCAGGGTTGGTTATTTTACCTGTTATAGCGGCAGCGGCTGCTACAAGCGGGCCTGCCAAAATTGTCCTTGATCCGGGCCCTTGTCGACCTTCAAAATTACGGTTGGACGTTGATACCGCATATTTTCCGGCCGGAATCTTGTCGTCGTTCATGGCAAGACACGCCGAGCATCCCGGTTGCCTGATTTCAAAACCTGCTTCAGCCAAAATTTCATCTAATTTTTCAGCTTTTATTTGGTTCAATACTTTCCAAGAGCCAGGTACAAGCCAAGCAGTTACCGATGGAGATTTTTTCTTTCCTTTTACTATCGAAGTGAAAGCACGGAAATCTTCTATTCGACCGTTTGTGCAACTGCCGAGAAAAACATAATCTATTGCAAATCCTTCGAGTTGTTGTCCGGGCTTGAATCCCATGTAGTCGAGAGCCTTGGCAAACGATTCTTTCCCGGCTTCGTCGATTTGACTTGTTTCGGGAATGGTCTCACCTATTTCCACGCCCATTCCCGGATTTGTGCCGTATGTAATGCGAGGGTTGATATCGTCGGCGTCAAAGGTTATTTCTTTGTCAAATACAGCATCGTCACCGCTTTTCAAGGTACTCCAGTAAGCAACGGCTTTGTCCCATTTCTCACCGGCAGGAGCATATTCACGACCTTTCAAGTAGTTGAAAGTTGTTTCGTCGGGAGCAATCATGCCTCCGCGAGCTCCCATTTCAATGCTTAGGTTGCAGACGGTCATGCGCTCTTCCATCGACATGTTGCGAATCACGTTACCTGAGTATTCGACAAAATATCCCGTGGCTCCTCCGGTTGTCATTTTGCTGATTATGTACAAAGCGACATCTTTGGCTGTTACAAACGGTTTCAATCGGCCGTTGATTGTAATTCTCATCGTTTTGGGCTTCGGTTGCAGGATACATTGTGAGGCCAGGACCATTTCGACTTCGCTGGTGCCGATACCGAAAGCTACGGCTCCGAAAGCTCCATGAGTGGAAGTGTGGCTGTCGCCGCACACGATTGTGTATCCCGGCAGGGTTAACCCGTTTTCAGGGCCTATGACATGGATGATTCCGTTGTGAGAATCACCTATGCCGAAATGGGTGAGCCCGAAGTCGTGAGCATTACGCGCAAGGGTTTCTACCTGATTCCTGGAAACGGGATCTTTTATTGGTTTGTCTTGATGCAGCGTGGGAATGTTGTGATCGGGGGAGCAAAATGTTTTATTTGGCCGAAAAACGTTTATGCCGCGTTGACGTAAATCGGCAAAGGCTTGAGGGCTTGTCACTTCATGGCAATAATGCCTGTCGATATATAGTATTGACGTTCCACCCGGAACAGAGCCTACTACATGCGTGTCCCATATTTTGTCGAATAAAGTGTTCATGAATAATATTTGTTTGTAATGTATGTGTATGTTTTTAGTGAACAAACTTGTTTATTGCATTTATGAATGCTTCGGCCGAAGCTGCCACAATGTCGGTGTTGGCCGAGAAGCCATAGTATGAATTACCTTCATATTCAACGGTGATGTGTACTTTGCCCACATCGTTGCTTCCTTTGGTAATGGCTTGGATGAGAAATTCTTTCACTACCATGTGACGGTGGATAATTTGTTTTATGGCAGTTATGGCAGCATCCACCGGTCCGTTTCCGGATGCACATGCTTCAAATTTTTCGGATGCTATGTCAAGCCTTACGCTGGCAACCGATTGCAATCCGATTCCTGAAGTAACTTGCAAATAATCGAGTTTTATACGCGCGTCTTTGTTCAAGTGCTTGCCGACGAGCATGAGCACATCGTCGTCGTTGATGTCTTTTTTCCTGTCGGCGAGTTTAAGGAATGATTCATAAGCCTTGTCGAGGTCTTCTTTTTCTAATTCCACTCCGAGCAGATGCAGACGATGTTTTAATGCCGCACGACCGCTTCTTGCTGTAAGAACTATTGAATTTTCATCGATTCCCACATCTTTTGGGTCGATTATTTCATAACTTTCCCTGTTTTTAAGAACGCCATCCTGATGTATGCCGGAAGAGTGGGCAAAGGCATTTCGGCCAACGATTGCCTTGTTTGGCTGAACTGGCATATTCATCAAACCCGATACCATGCGGCTCGTTTTATAGATTTTTGTAGTATTTATATTGGTGTTGATACCAAGTTCTTTATGACTTTTGAAAATCAGGGCTATTTCTTCAAGTGAAGTGTTCCCTGCACGTTCACCAACGCCATTGATTGTTACTTCGGCTTGCCGGGCGCCATTCATGATTCCAGCTACTGTATTTGCCGTAGCCATTCCGAGGTCGTTGTGGCAATGTGTGGCAATCACAGCTTTCTCAATTCCGTCTACATGCTCAAACAGGTATTTGATTTTGTTGCCAAAGTCGGATGGCAGGCAATATCCTGTGGTGTCGGGAATGTTTACGACAGTTGCTCCAGCTTTGATTACAGCTTCTACAACACGCGCGAGATATTCATTGTCGGTGCGTCCTGCATCTTCGGCATAGAATTGCACATCTTCGACATATTTTTTTGCGTAGGCAACGGCGGCTACCGCGCGTTCAAGAATTTCTTCGCGATTAGAGTTGAATTTATAGCGAATGTGGTAGTCGGATGTTCCTATCCCGGTGTGTATGCGTCCGCGTTTTGCATATTGCAGGGCTTCGGCTGCAACTTTAATGTCATTTTCCACTGCACGGGTCAAGGCGCATATGGTAGGCCAAGTTACAGCCTTGGATATTTCAACAACCGAATGAAAGTCTCCCGGACTTGATACGGGGAATCCGGCTTCGATAATGTCTACGCCGAGACTTTCAAGTGCTTTGGCGACTTCCACTTTTTCAACTGTGTTTAGTTGGCAACCGGGCACTTGCTCGCCATCGCGGAGCGTTGTGTCAAAAATGAATAATTTATCTTGTCCCATAGTTCAAAAGTTTTAAAAATAAAAAAACCTTTCTTGTTTTGAAAGAAAGGTCGTATGCACTAATTTGTGATGGTTGTTGATGTGCGTTCTTATTTGCGTGTGTATAGCATCACGGCCTCTCTATTGCAGCTATATGATTAGGATAGCTTGTAGTAGAGCAGAAATAATGCTAATGCATAGCAAATAGGAACTGTTGTTAGACATAAAATTATATTTTAGATTCTTGATTAATGACAGCGCAAAGTTAAACTAATAATATGATAAAACAAATAAAATGTAAGAAAAATATTAAATAATTAATTAATTTGTTTTTTTGAACAGAGGTATGGAGCAATTCTAATCTCGATTTAGTTATTGTAAGGTAGGTACATTTAACGAGAGGATGTTGTTTATAATTGGGATATATAAATGCAAACTCACCCTTCAATGCCGAGCTTTGAAGGGTGAGCGTTGGGTTTATTGATAAATATTGTTGGAGTCGTGTGCGATTTCTGGTAGAATGATTCAATCTCTGTTAGAAACTGATACCTATTCTTACTGACATTCCATTGAAATTGTTAAGCTCATTAAGGTATTCGCCTGAATGATAATCTTCCATGTTCATGAAAGTGTAAGCAAGAATTATGTGAGACTTGAATTCATGCGATGTGTAGAGGTTAAAACCCAAGCCGGCTGAACCGAAAAATGAATTTTGAGTTACATCGTCTTTAAGTGTGTTGAACGAATATCCAAGTCGCATGTCTAAGAAACATAGAGATGGGCGATATGTGAAACTTGTGCGCAGCATTGCATATACCGGAAGAAATGTGTAGCTGTTGCCGATGGCACTTTTGATTCCTGCTCCGATGCCAAGTGTGCGTATCACGTCGTTTTTATATCCGAAGTATGCATCTATTTCTATCGAAGACATGTCATTGCCCGACATGTCGATTGAACTACCTATGTCGGCACCCCAAGAGAAGTGTTTCATAATTCCTCCCTCTTTTTTAGGTGCATCGGGCATGGTTTCGGCCAATGCGACTGTCGAAGCGGTCAAGGCGATGATTATTGATAGTATTATATGTTTCATGTGTTGAATTCTGTTAAGCGGGGACTAAGGTAATATAAAAAAGTGTAATGAGCAAAAATGAAAAAAACGGTTTTCGCTTTTCAAAAAGCGAAAACCGTCAACAGGTTGATTTAATAAAGTAATTAACTGAGTGATTTATGCTCTTTATTCAAAGATCAATCACCCAAGTATGATTTTAGCAAACGGCTTTTCTGGCCTTTGAGCCGGCGAATAGCCTTTTCTTTGATTTGGCGTACACGTTCTCGTGTGAGGTCGAATTTGGCACCAATTTCTTCCAATGTCATTTCTTGACAACCGATGCCGAAAAACATTTTGAGAATGTCGCGTTCACGTTCATGCAACTGGTTGAGAGCCCTTTCCACCTCTTTTGACAAAGACTCTTGGTTCAACGTAGAGTCGGCCATAGGGGAATCATCATTTGGAAGGACATCAAGAAGGCTGTTGTCTTCGCCTTCAACGAATGGAGCATCAACCGAGATGTGCCTTCCCGAAACTTTCAAAGTATCGGAAATCTTGTCTACCGGAATTTCAAGACGGCTGGCAAGTTCTTCGGCCGATGGGCGACGTTCATTCTCTTGTTCAAATTTGGAAAGTGCTTTACCAATTTTGTTTAGTGAGCCAACTTGATTAAGCGGCAGTCTCACTATACGCGATTGTTCGGCAAGGGCTTGCAGGATTGACTGGCGTATCCACCACACGGCATAAGAAATGAACTTGAATCCACGGGTCTCATCAAATTTCTGGGCAGCTTTAATCAAGCCGAGATTTCCTTCATTAATCAAGTCGGGCAGACTCAATCCTTGGTTCTGATACTGTTTAGCCACAGAAACTACGAAACGCAAATTGGCTCGTGTTAATTTCTCGAGAGCAGCATGGTCGCCTTTTTTAATGGCTTGCGCCAGCTCGACTTCTTCTTCTACAGTAATAAGGTCTTCACGGCCAATCTCTTGAAGATACTTGTCGAGTGAAGCACTCTCGCGGTTTGTAATTGATTTGGTAATCTTTAATTGTCTCATTTGTACTAAGAGAATTTAAGTGTGCAAAGGTAGACATAAAATGTGCAAATCATGTTCCAATTATACTGAAATACTCTTAAAAAGTATTAATATATAATTGGCTCTTGTAATTTAATGCTCCGGTACGCATCACTAATTACAAGTGTCATGACAGAGATTTTATTTTCGCAAATCTACCATATTAAATAACAATCAAGGATTAAAATTGTTGTGACCGGTTGTTGATAATTTACATTCTTTGTTGTTAAAAATAGTGAAAAGCGGCCGGCGATTGCATATTGAAGATAAAACAACAGCGGCCAAGTTGTCGCTTGGCCGCTGTGATTAATGTCATTATGTCGTAGTTATTAATCGGATAAGTCTACCGCATAATATTTTCTTGTTCCTGTAGGATATATTCCTGTTATGAACATGACTTTGTCGCTATCTTGATTTTTCATTATCGCATTGTATATGGCTTCTACATCATCTTGAGAGTTTACGCGTTGGTCATTGATTTCTATGATAATGAATCCATCTTTGATGCCTGCATCTTTGAACTTGCCGTCTTTCAAGCCTGCCACTTGGACGCCCGATGTGATGTTGAGGCTCTTCTTCGTGCTGTCGGAGAGTTTCTTGAACGCACAGCCAAGCGATATGAAGTCGGAAGCTTTTGTTATGGACGTGTCGCCTTGGTTGTTTTTCATTGTTGCTTTGGTGGTGTGCGTCTTGTTGTCGCGAATATAAGTGATTTCAACTGTGTCGCCAGGTCTGAGTTTGTTCATTTGTTCCATCATTTGGCCGCTGTTGTTTACAGAGTTTCCGCCAATTTTGATTATGACATCACCAACCTCGATACCTGCTTCCATTGCTGCACTGCGGTCGTTGACTTCGGCAACATAGATGCCTTCATTGGTAGCTTTAATGCCTTTTTCTTTAGCCATTTCGGCATTAAGCTCGGTGTAGGCAATGCCGAGGACAGCACGTTGCACTGTGCCGTATTGCTTGATGTCGGTGACAATTTTCTTGACTAAAGCCGATGGAATGGCAAACGAGCACCCTGCATAATCGCCAGTCTGAGAATAAATGGCCGTGTTGATACCTACGAGTTCTCCTTTTGTGTTGACAAGGGCTCCTCCACTGTTGCCTTTGTTGACTGCGGCATCTGTTTGAATAAAAGACTCGATGCTCATTGTGCGTTCGTGAGTAGCCGAGCTTATGCTGCGAGCTTTGGCGCTGACTATGCCTGCCGTGACGGTTGAAGTCAATCCGAAAGGATTGCCTACGGCAAGCACCCATTCACCTACTTTGAGTGCATCGGAATCTCCAAATGGTATTGTCGGTAAATTTTCACCGTCAATTTTGAGAAGAGCCAC
Source organism: uncultured Muribaculaceae bacterium (assembly GCA_944321705.1). GTDB lineage: Bacteria > Bacteroidota > Bacteroidia > Bacteroidales > Muribaculaceae > Avimuribaculum. The sequence continues at coordinate 180,221 of CALUMG010000004.1, forward strand.
ATCCGATGTCGGGTCGGTACCTATGATTGTTGCATTGTAGGAACTGTTGTCGTTTAGAATGACTTCAAGTTTTTCAGCACCTTCTATTACATGATTGTTGGTTACTACATATCCGTCGGAAGTTATAATGACTCCGGAACCAAGACCAAGAGGTTGCGGTTCTTGTCTCTGCTGTTGTTGCTGGCGATTGCCGTAACCGCGGCCGAAGAAAAATTCAAACGGGTCGATGAATTGCTGGCGCATGCGCGGAGTGGCATAACTTTTTATGCAGACTACGGCATTGACTGATTTTTCGGCGGCGACGGTGAAATCGGTGTCAAACGCTGATGTCGTGGTAGTATTTGAAGTTCTGAGGAATCTTCCTTCATTGTCAAGATAATTTGTTGTGGATATCTCATTGGCAAAACCATCATAGTTGTTATTGCTTATGATTGACGTCGCCAGGATGGTGGCCGCAGAACCTAAAACTGATGCTCCAACAAATAAAAGAGCCAATTTCGTGATTTTTTTCATAAGTCCTTTTGTTAAATAGTTATCGTATTTAAAATTTGATTAGTTAAAAATTAACTTTTATCCGGGTGTAAAAGTAGAACATAATTTGATATATTGTGCACATAACTTCTTAGATTTAAAATAAATTAATAGCTATGGAAGCTATTTAGGACAAATTAAAATTTAATAAGGCAAAAAGAGCATTTCATGTATATGCAGGCACAACAAGTGCTACATGAGGTGGTTCAATATTTTATGGCAGAAATAGGATAATATGGATTTAAGTTGGTATCTTTGCACATATGGCAGTATGGCGGCCTGTCGCTTGCCGCGCATTGCGGCAGGAGGAAAGTCCGGGCAACACAGAGTATCATATTTCCTAACGGGAAGCTGCTTGCGAGGGCAGAGTTGAATGTGACAGAAAATAACCGCCGGCGAGATTTTAATAGTCCTGTCGGTAAGGGTGAAAAGGCGAGGTAAGAGCTCACCGGGCGAGATGGTGACATTTCGTGCCGCACAACTTATGAGTTGCAAGGCCAAGTATACCGGCATTCAAGGGTTACTCGTCCATTGCCGGGGGGTAGGCTGCTAAAGTGTACTGGCAACAGTGCATTGAGATAAATGACAGGCCGTGCATGGCGTAATCCTGCACGACATAACCCGGCTTATAGCCATGCTGCTTTTTTATTTTTTAATTTCATGAAAAAACCTTTTGTCACACATAAGACCCTTTCTATAAGGTTGAGACGTTGCTTTATCAGGCTTTGGTGGTACTGGACAAGTGGCGTGTGGAACGAGACAGAAAGCAACTGGCGCGTGGATCTCGTTAAAACAGTCAATTTGTCGGTAAGGTCGTTTATGGACAAGAATTTGCAACAAAAGGCAGCCGCATTGACTTTCAGCACGATGCTTGCACTTGTGCCCACATTGGCAATGATTTTTGCCATAGGCCGCGGATTCGGATTTCAAAATCTGATAGAGTCGGAAGTATTTAATTTCGTTCCGGTGCAAAAAGAAGCTTTGACAAACGTGTTTACTTTTGTCGATTCTTATCTTGCACAGTCGTCCGAAGGAATATTTGTAGGAGTCGGCATATTGTTCCTCATGTGGACGTTGGTGAGCTTGTTGTCGGGAGTAGAAGATACATTCAATCATATATGGGGAGTAAACAAAGGGCGTAATTTTTATCGCAAGGTGACAGATTACATAGCGATATTTTTAATAATACCCGTATTAATCATTTGCGCAAACGGAATAAAGATTTTCATGCTCACTGTGTCGTCCGACACATTTTTGTCGCCTGTCGTGGAAACGTTGCTCGACATTGCTCCATCGATACTTACATGGTTATTGTTCACATTGACATTTGTGCTAATTCCTTATACAAAAGTGAGATTGAAATATGCCATTGTGTCGGGATTTTTGTGCGGCATGGTATTTCAATTATTGCAGTGGCTCATGATAAGCGGACAGATTTATGTGTCGAAGTATAACGCCATTTATGGTAGTTTTGCTTTCCTTCCGTTGCTGCTTATTTGGATACATCTTTCATGGCTCGTCTGCTTGTCGGGTGTCGTGCTGACATACTCGTCACAAAACATTTTCAAATTTAACTTCCGAGATAACATAAATGAAATTTCAGAACGATATCTCACCGACGTAACAATAGTTGTCCTCGCAATTATCGCTAAGCGTTTCAGCCAAGCCAAGTCACCTTATACGAAGCTTGATATAACTGAACGGTACAATATTCCCATAAGGCTCGTAGGTGCCGTAATCGACAAACTCGTGGATGTGAAACTTGTGACTGGGGTGACTGGAAAGGAAGACAGGGTGACGGCTTATCAGCCGGCTTTCGACCTTGAACGGATGACTCTGAAACTTGTAAAGGAGAGACTACATAATTCGGGCAAATCGGGATTCATTCCGTCGCTTGACATAAAATTCGGAAAAATGATTGATGTCATCCATACATGTAATGTGGATAACGTCAACGATAATTATCTCATAAAAAATCTACCGGTTAATTTCAACGAAAAAGAAATATGAAAGAAGTTGTATTTGCCAAGGCGGCTCCTGCTGCCATAGGACCTTACAGTCATGCCGTAAAGGCGGGAAACATGGTATTTCTATCAGGCCAGATAGGACTTGATCCTGCTACTGGGAAAATGGTTGAAGGAATAACAGAGCAAACGAAGCAGGTTTTTGCCAATATCAAGGCAGTGCTTGCCGAAGTTGGATGCACGCTTGCCGATGTCGTAAAAACCACCGTATATTTAAATGAAATGTATCATTTTGGTGTGATGAATGATATTTATGCCGAGGAATTTGGTGATGCACGTCCTGCACGCTCGGCCATTGCCGTAAAGGAATTGCCGAAGCAGGCATTGGTGGAGATTGAGGTTATTGCAATGATTCCTTGACACGGGAAGTCTGTTTTTTTACAATGATTCGGCCATGATGTATTTCATGAATGATAATGGGAATGCATCATAGCCGATTTTATGTCATTATGGGGATTATCATTGGTTGGAGACCAGTGGGAGGAAATCGGCCACGACAAATGTGCTGCCGCCTATATATATCATGTCTTGTCCCGAACAGTTTTCCATTGCCACCGTGTATGCTTCTTTTACGGTGGGATAACAGTTTCCTGCAAGACCTTTTTCATGTGCTATCTTAGCAAGCGATTCACAATTGAGTGCACGCGACACTGATGCTTGCGTGAAGTAGTAAACGGCATTGCGCGGCATTAGATTAAGAATATGGCTTATGTCCTTGTCGTTGACAAATCCTATTATGATGTGCAGCGTATTGTAATTTTCTTTTTTTAATTGATTGACTATATACTTTATTCCGCCCACATTGTGTCCTGTGTCGCACACGACGCGAGGATTGTGCCCGACTATCATCCATCGACCCATTAGTCCGGAAATTTCACACACATTCTTGAACCCGTTAATTACAGCTTCATTCGTGATTTTCACGCCTAATTGTTTCAGCCAATTAATTGCAGTAAGAACGGTGTTGGCGTTTTTTGTTTGGCATTCTCCCGACAATTCTCCAATTATTGTTCCGTAGTCGTGAGTGTCGATTTGCAGAAGGTCGTTTTCTCTTTTGACGCATGTTATTGCAGGTTGCTCTTCGGCAAATGTTATGGGAGCACCTTCTGTCTTGGCTTTTTTGATAAAAACATCATGAATTTCAGGACAATCTTCACCTATCACCACCGGTATGCCCGGTTTTATGATTCCGGCTTTTTCCGAGGCTATTTGCGGCAATGTATTACCGAGAAATTGAGTATGGTCAAAAGATATATTTGTGATTACACTTAAAATTGGCGTTATGATGTTTGTGCTGTCGAGACGACCGCCAAGTCCAACTTCAATAATGGCATAGTCGACATTGCAAGAACGAAAATAGTCAAATGCCATCATCATTGTCAATTCAAAGAATGAAGGGGAGCCGTCAAAATTCATGTCAAGGTATCGATTTACAAAGTCGGTTACAGCTTCTTTGCTTATCATTTTGCCGTTTACTCTTATTCTTTCCCTGAAATCTACAAGGTGAGGCGATGTGTATAACCCCACTTTGTATCCCGATAATTGAAGAATCGAGGCGATAAGGTGGGAAGTGGAACCTTTACCATTGGTACCGGCAATATGTATTGACTTGAATGTCTTGTGAGGATTGCCAAATAAGTTGTCGAGGGCCATGCTTGTGCCGAGCCCAGGTTTGTAAGCAGCACCGCCTATGCGTTGGAACATGGGCAGGCTGTTGTATAAGAAATCTAATGATTGTTCGTAAGTCATCATTGTTCAATGAGATTCAAAAGATGAAAAAACCGGCTACTCCGGCGAGGACTATGACCAGAATCGGACTCATTTTGACAAAATAGGTCAAGAAAAATGCTATTGCGCAAATAAGAATGCTTATGATGCATTCGTAAGTCTCGTGCCCGAAATTTTCTGCATTCATGAGCAATAGGGCGGCTGATGCTATCAGCCCGACAATCACGGGACGCAACCCCATGAACGCTCCTTTTATTATTGCGCTTTCCTTGTGTGCCCGGATGAAATGGCTTGCATACATGACCAAGATGTATGGAGGAATCACTACTGCGGCAGTCGCGAGAATAGCTCCTATGATGTTTCCTGTTGTGGAATATCCTATATAGGTTGCACTATTGATTCCAATCGGGCCTGGTGTCATTTGCGAAATAGCCACGATGTCGGTAAAGGTGGTAGCGGTAATCCAACCTTGTTTCTGTACTACCTCTTGCTGTATGAGTGACAGCATGGCATAACCACCGCCAAATCCGAATATGCCTATTTTCAAATAAGCCCAAATAAGTTTGAAATATATTTCCATCTTTTCAGCCTTTTTTGTTTGTTCTTGCGTTTTTGTTAGTTTTCCATGTATAATAAATATATCCGCCCACTGCTCCGAGGACAATATATATTATCGGATTTGAAACTACTGGTAGGCCTGAGTATATGAGTAAGGCTACGACTATTGGTATGGCAATTGTCTTTATGTTTATTTGAGCTGTTTTTGCCATTGTCAAGACGGGTGCGATAATCAATGCCACCACGGCAGGACGTATTCCCTTAAAAATACTGTTGAGAGTATCATTTGTCATAATTGTTTCAGGAGTGAGGAACATTGCTATAGCTAAAATGATGATGAACGACGGCATTATGGTGCCGAGTGCGGCAGCAAGGCTTCCCTTGAAGCCTTTTAATTTGTCACCGATAGAGACCGAAAAATTTACTGCAAAGATTCCCGGAAGTGATTGAGCCACTGCAAGCATGTCGACAAACTCTTCTTTTGTCACCCATTTATTTTTGTCAATGGATTCTTTTTCTATCATTGAAACCATTGCCCAACCGCCTCCGAATGTAAAAAGTCCTATTTTGAAAAAAGTACGAAATAATTTCCAATAAATGTTGTTCATAATCCGTGCTTATGTTTAGCGTGCAAATTTACTAAATAATGTCAAATGAGGGATATGTTTTTGAGCAAATAGGAGTGGGGCAATTTAGGGTATTCATGTACATGGTATTAAACTTGATTTTTTTGTTGTTAAAAATGTCCAATAAAAAAGTTATTTTTACCACGATTTAAGCCTGTGTATGTAATTTAAACTATCTTTGGCACAAAATATCGAAATATCCAAATGATTTGTAACAGACTGAAGCGATTGACAACTGTGTTTTCCATGGTTGTCGCAAGTGTTTGCATGATGGCTCATGAAGGAAGTGTCGATGTTGCAATACCAGTTCCCGATAGCGTGGCATGCGTTATGACAGATTCCATATCGGTCTGTGACATGTCGGAAGTTGCAGACAGCGTTGACTCGAAAGCGGAGAGTAAGAATTTTTTTCAGAAAATAATGGATTATTTCGGGAATGCCAATAAAAGTTCACTTGATGACAAGAAATTTGATGTGAGTTTCATCGGTGGTCCGTTTTATTCGTCGAATCTTGGAGTCGGTCTTGGTGTTGTCGGTTCTGGATTGTATAGGGTAAAAGGCGTGGAACATGATTTGCAACCTTCCAATGTTTCATTGTTTGGCAGTGTTTCCACAACCGGCTTTTATATGCTTGGCATAAAAGGAAATAATATTTTCCCTGAAGATAGGTTCAGAATAAATTATACTTTGAATTTTTATTCATTTCCGTCCTATTATTGGGGAATCGGATATGAGAATGGCGATAACAACGACAACAAGATAAAAATGGATCGTTGGCAGTCGAAGATAAAAGGAGAATTCTTAGCTAAAATTTTTGAGAATTTTTATGCCGGGGCTGTGTTGACATGGGATTATGTGCGTGGAGGCGGAGTAGAGGAAAAGGACATGCACTTGTTCAGGGGCATGGATTTGATTACTCGCAATTACGGAATGGGGTTGACGTTGCAATATGATTCACGCGACTTGATAACCAATGCAAGCAAAGGTGTATATGTGTATGTCAATCAAATGTTCCGTCCAAAGTGGTTATGGAACGATTACGCTTTCAGTACGACAGAGTTCATAACAAGCGTGTATAAGCAGGTGTGGAAGGGAGGACTGATTGCCGGAGACTTGCGCGGTACGTTTAATTTTGGCAACCCGTCATGGGCCATGATGGCCAAACTCGGAGATACGAGTTCAATGAGGGGGTATTATGAAGGTCGTTATCGTGATAAACATTCGATGGCAGCGCAGGTGGAGTTACGTCAACATGTGTGGCGACGCAACGGAGTTGTTGTCTGGGTTGGAGCCGGAACCGTTTTCCATGACAAAAAATCGTTCAAGCATATTTTCCCAAACTATGGATTTGGGTATAGATGGGAGTTCAAGAAACGTGTAAATGTCAGAATCGATGTCGGTTTTGGAAAACCGGGGCAATATGGATTCTCTTTCAATATAAACGAGGCATTTTGATAGAAAAATTTATTCCCTATGCTGTATAAGCGAGCCGATTGGTTCGCTTTTTTTAGATTTTCAATTAAGCATAAAGAGAAGCATTGAAGAGATTGTTTTCGTTTTACTTGTCGCGCTTTTAATAAATTTAACTGTCTGTTTGCGAGAATAAATTGATATATTTTTTATCTTGCATATAAAGATAATCCGGGAAGTAGGTGTTGCTTATATTGTTGGAACTACTGGCCACATGTGATGAGACTTCTTCCTGTTGAATTTTACACGGATACATGAAAAATGAGAATTTATTAATAGCATAAACCACTAAAAAACGCATAGACATGAAGAATACAATGCCTTTCATTCAGCCTGTGGAGGATGCCAAGCGGGTACCGGTTCGCAGGGAATTATATGAGCAGAGCGTTGATTTGTATGAGCAAGGCAAGCACCTTGAAGCATTCAATTGCTTGCTCGACTATATGAACGATGGATTAAGATTGAAATATGGTAATGATGTAGGGGATGAATTTCATATCCCACATGGGTCAATAGTTGTAGACATTGTCATTAAAGACGGGATAATGCTCATTGAGGCCGATTTCCTTAAAATTCCGGAAAAAGGACGTGTCGCAATGTTGCGCCAATTGGCCGATTTGAATATTAATAAATTGATGTTGGCACGTTTTTTAAAGGATGGAGACAAATTGAAAATTGCATATGCGACACCTATGTCGCAAAGTCATCCACACAAGATATTTGGCGTTTTACAGAATATATGTTCAGTGGGAGACCGGTATGATGACGAATTTTGCACGAAATTTGGCGCGACCCGTTGCTATGAACCACAAGTGAAACCTTATTCCGAAGAGATGCTTAATAGAGTGTATGAAGGGATACAGACCATTGGCAAAGCGACGCTCGAAGCTTTGAAAGAATACAATGCCGTGAGAGCTTATGGTTATTCATGGAATGTACTGGATACTGCTTTTTACCAAATCTCTTATTTTGCCCAACCACAGGGGCAATTAGGTAACGATCTTGAAAAGGCCGTGATCGACATGGATGCCGAACGACCTGTGGAAGAAGTAGTGTCTAAGGGTACAGACTATTTGAAAAAACTTCTTGGAGCTTCTAAGGAGGAATTGGCCAAGGACTTGTATTCTGTCGACATGCTTGTGTCCAATCGTCGTAGTGTTTCTTTGCAGAATGTTCAAGAAGTGTTCAAGAGCGTGTATGATGAGTCGACCGCAGCATTGCAGACTTCCGATTTCGAACGGGCCGCAGTGAGGTTGCTTTATCTTTTCTATGAAACTTATTTCTACAATGATGTTCCGGCTGATATAAGTGCAGTTATTGAACACGCCTTGAGAACATCGGGCGGATTGCCTGTTGAACAAGCGGCTAAGTTATTGTACAAGGCTATTGACGACATAATGGACAGGGATCTTACGAGCGGAATCGCGGCATCGGCGGATTCGGATGAAAGTGGTATTGCTAAAAATCTAATGGAGCAGGCTGCCGCTGCCGCGTCGGCCATGCAGCAGAAGATGGCCGACGCCATGGGTGGCGATGACATGGTGGCATTGCAACAAAAGATGACCGAAGCGATGTCGCGTGGCGATATGGCCGAATATGCGCGTCTGGCCGGTGAGATGCAGCAGAAAATGATGAGCAATCTTTTTAAATAACGCATAAAAATAGAACATCCATGGAACAAAATATATATAATTTGGTTTTCAAAGTGACTCATGCCGAGGGTTCCGGAAGTTGCTTTTACCTTAAATCTCATGATTTGTTTGTAACAAATTATCATGTAGTGGAAGGTTTTCACACGGTAGCCATACATGACAATGAACGTAATCCTTATCTTGCAAAAGTGGTTCTTGTAAATACCGACCTTGACTTGGCAATGCTTGCCGTGGAACATGATTTTTCTCATTTGCCAGAGCTTGAACTTGCAGGTAATGAAGATTTGGAAATAGGCGATAAAATTCGTGTGGCCGGTTATCCTTACGGGATGCCGTTTACTGTGACTGAAGGTACTGTTTCCTCGCCCAAGCAGTTGATGGAAGGCCTGTATTACATTCAGACTGATGCTGCCGTTAATCCCGGAAATTCAGGAGGGCCTATTTTTAATGATAAGAATCAAGTTGTAGGAATAACTGTAAGTAAGATAAACGATGCCGATAACATAGGTTTCGGAATCCGTGTAGAAGCATTGAACAAGTTGCTTGATTCGGTAGGAGAGTTGGAGCGAGATAAATTCAATGTACAGTGTACCAGTTGCGATGAATTGATTTCGGAAGCTGATGAGTATTGTCCGTCATGCGGAGAAGAATTGCCCGAAGACATATTTGAAGAGTATCATTTGTCTCCGCTTACGGAGTTTTGCGAGAGTGCGATTGAACGTATGGGCATAAATCCGGTTTTGGCGCGTGACGGTTACGAAGCATGGCGTTTTCACAAAGGGAGCTCAGAAATACGCATATTCGTGTTCAATCGCACCTATTTGTTCATGGTGTCTCCAGTTAATCTATTGCCAAAGAAAAATGTAGAGGGTGTACTTGATTACATGTTGAGTACCGATTTCTATCCTTATAAAATGGGGATAGACGGACGTCAGATTTACTTCACCTACAGGATGCATTTGTCCGATATCACTGAAGAGCATGAAGAGGGCATACGCGAGAATATGGTGAATCTTGCCTTGAAGGCTGATGAAATGGATAATATGTTGGTTGAGCAGTTTGGATGCGAGTTTTCGGCATATAGCAAACAAGAAAACGAGAAATGATATTTTCTTTCTTTTACAATTTTACAATGTAGAATTAAATAACAACAAGAAAGCAGTCGCGAATAATTCTGCGGCTGCTTCCTGTTTTGATATGTATCTGCATTTAGCATTGGCTAAAATGCTTGTATTAGAATTTACAATTTAATTGAGGAATGCAGGTTTCGTAAAATGCAAATGTCAAAGGCATAGTGGCGTTATTTGATTTTTAGACCGGGTATGAGTGGGTTGGTGTCGATTAATTCCAGTTCCTTTACCATTGAAAGAGTGCCTTGCTTGTATTTTTGGAAGTGTGGAGTTATCAGATGGCTTTCGTAAGCGGCACGGTCGGCATAGATTTCGAGAATTGTAATTTTATGAGGCGCATCTTTCTCGGCTGTGGCATAGAGTGTCAGCACGCCCGGCTCTAACTGCATTGAGGCTTCGATTTCTTCTTTCAGAAAGGTATTGTAAGCATCCAATTGAGTCGGGTCAACGGTAATCTTTGACAGACGCACCAAGTTGTTTTCGGCAGGAACAGGCTTGGCATATTCCTGCTTGATTATGCGCAATGCTTTAATGGCGGCAGGGAACCCGATGTAAGGCAGGCACTGGATGACGGCTGCGGTCAGCGTTTCGGGCGAGTTACCCACATTGATGTTTCCGTGATAGTGCGAATGAAGTTGGCTCTCGGCTTCCAAAGTGGTCAGAACGCAGTAGCCTAACAGTTCGCGCGTTTGCAAGTCAAGTGCGCCACGGCTGTATATCTCGCCGAAGAAATAGTCGGTCAGGAACTGTTCTACATTCTTGCCCATATCTCCGGGCATACCTGACATGACGGATGACACACCGCCGGGATATTGCTTGTCCTGAATAGCTTTGCCCGTCTCATGGCGTGTTTCCTCTGTCACCGTGCCTTGCTTTTCCAACGGCAGGCTGATACCACGCTCCTTGAACACTTCGTTCACCGTGGCCACGGCGTTCAGCATCTTGGGGAAGCCGATGAACGGGGCGGTGAGGTACATCACCTCGCGCAGTTCTTCGGGAGTAACGCCCACATTAAGTGCCGCTCCGGCATGGGCTTTCAGTTGTGGGAGCGTCTGCATCGTGGCAAGGGTGATGCAGGTAATCATTTCTCGTTGTTTCAACGTAAGGTCGCCTGTTTGGAACACCTCACCGAAAATAAACTTCTGGAGGATGTCCATCATTTCCGGGTCTGTACCCTGTCCGGTCAGGGCTTCGCCACCGAACAGGGTGCGGTAATTCTGCTTACATACTTCGATTCTATCCATATTGTCTGTTGTTTGTGCCGTCGCTGACAGGCTTCCTGCCAGCATGAGGGCGATTATACCTATTACTTTTTTCATCTGGTTCTCTGATAAAAGATTATAAACTCTTGCCTAACTGGTAGGCTTGCTGCGGATAATCCGTATTCCTGACGCTGCCAGCCGTCCATACTCCCGAAGCCACCACTTCGCCCACGCTTGTCCAGCCGAGATAATCCATCAGCGTATGATAATGTACCAGCATCGGTTCGGCTTCTTTTGGGGAAGTATCGGCATAAGTCATTAGGAAAGCGGCCTTCTTGGATGCGCTCTTTATCTGTCCGTTGATGGCGTAGAAGCGGTCTATCACCCGTTTCATCTGCGCCGAGATGCCGAAGTAATACATCGGCGTGGCGAACACCACCATGTCCGCGTCTATCAGGTGTGGACGGAGTTCCTGAAAATCATCGTTGAAAATACATGGTCCGTCCATGCCGCAACGGTTGCAGACGCGGCACGGCTCCACCTGCTTGAAAGCACAGTCGAAGCGGAACACCTCGTGCCCTTTTTCTTCCGCGCCTTTGATGAACTGCTCCGCTAAATAAGCAGAATTTCCATTCTTACGGGGACTGCCCGTCAATACTACTATCTTCATTTTTTCTGTCTTTGATTCGTTATCATTTATGTGGTTGAAAGCCTGCACAATCCATGTTCCAGCTACGGCTGTACCCAAAGCAGCGAGTGCAGACTTCTTCAGAAATTCTCGTCGTTCCATAGGTATCCGGGATTAAAGTCCTGTCATCTTCTCCTGGTCTTCGGGATAACGCCCTCCGACTATCTCGATGTTGTCCAAATGGCGGCGAATGTCCGCCAATTCTTCGAGCGTGAATTGTATGTTCGCACCACCTATGTTCTCCTCGATACGCTCAATGCGTTTCGTGCCGGGAATGGGGACAATCCACGGTTTCTGTGCCAGCAGCCAGCCGAGGGAGATACGGGCAGGAGTGGTTTCTTTCCGTTTGGCAAGCTCTTCCACATATTCCACCAACTCCATGTTGTGCTTCAGGTTCTCGCCTTGGAAACGGGGAATGGCGGAGCGGAAATCGGTCTTGTCAAACTTCGTGTCCTTGTTGAATCGTCCGGTCAGCATCGCCTTGCCCAGCGGACTGAACGGCACGAAGCCAATACCCAGTTCTTCCAATGTAGGCAATAATTCCGCTTCGGGTTTCCTATACCACAGGGAGTATTCGCTCTGCACAGCGGTCAGCGGACATACGGCATGGGCACGGTGCACGGTGGAGGCGGCAGCTTCGGACAACCCCCAATGCAATACTTTGCCTTCCTTTATCAGTTCGGCTATTGGTCTCGGCTACGGTTTCGATAGGCACATTCGGGTCCACACGGTGCTGGTAGTAAAGGTCGATATGGTCGGTACGCAGGCGGCGCAACGAGCCTTCCACCGCCTTACGGATGGTCTCCGGACGGCTGGAGAGCGAGACGGGACGTGCCGATGTGGTCAAGTCCGGCGTTTCGGACAAGTCGTAACCGAACTTGGTGGCAATGACTACCTTGTCGCGCACGGGCTGCAACGCCTCGCCTACCAAGTCCTCGTTTTGGCCATAGCTGTACACTTCTGCAGTGTCGAAGAACGTAACACCTAAGTCCACCGCCTTGCGGATGGTATTTATCGCATCCTTTCGGTCTGGATACGGGGGATAGCTTTGCGTAAAGCCCATGCAGCCCAATCCGATGGCGGACACTTCCAGTTTGTCTTTTCCCAATGTTCTTGTTTTCATTGCTGTTCCTCCTTTTTATTATATGTTTTCCCGAAACTGGTGCATTTGCCGATGGTTTCGCCCGTGCGCAGGTAGGTGTAATTCGGCATCTCGAAGAGCACGGGTTTCAGCTTGTCATAATCGGGCTTGCCTTTTTCGTTCAGACAATCTTCGTCCACATAGGTGTTCTTTATCTTGCAGATGAAGTTGTCGAAAGTCTCCGTCTCGTAGTTGTCCACCACCTCGCACTCCATCACCAGCGGACTTTCGTCGATGACGGGCGTTCCGGCTTCGCCTATGTGATATACAAATACATCAGACTTGTCCGCCTTCGCTCCGCTTGCGCAGCCCACATAGTCGGCTCGTTCCAGCATCGCTTCATTCACCATATTGACCGACACTTTGCCTGTCTGCTTCACCCCTTCGTTGGTGTAATGCTTCTTGAACAGGCTCAACATGATTTGGTCGTGCCCGATGATACCCACATGGGCGACCAGCAGCCAGTTCACTTTTCCGTTCACTTCCGTACCCACGACTACTGCGGGCGTGGGGTACAATGCCAATACATTTCCAATGTTCTTCTTCATTGTTATCTTGTTTTTATGTTTATAGTCTTATCATCTTTAATCAGTTCGGACAATCCTCTCAGTATCTCCACTTCGTTAGCCTCCAAGGGGATGGATGCCTCCCCGTAAAGGAAATAACGCAGTAACTGTTGCGGCGATACGTGGTGGCGGTATGCGATGAAGCACACCGCCTCGTCCGCGCACAATTCTTCGGGTAATTCTGTTTTCTGTTTCATTGTATTCTCGTTTTTATCTGATGCAAAATTACACCGGAACAATGAGGAACGCTGTAACCATAAGTGGGGGATGCGTACCATTTTTACTGAAATTGAAGTCGGCGTAAACCATTGTCCGTGAAATGCTTTATCTTTGCATAATGGTTTAACAGGAAACAAGATGAGCAAGATATTGAAAGTTAGGAATGTCAATGACTATGGCCGCTACCTCGGATGTGCCGAACAGCATCCGTTGGTCAGCGTCATCGACTATGCCGAGGTGTCGCCCATACGCCACAGCCTGAACAATTACAGCGTGTACGGGCTGTTCCTGCGGGACGATGCCGATGTGGATTTGGACTATGGCTGCGGCAAATATGATTATAACAAAGGTACGCTGCTCTGCGTGGCTCCCGGACAGATTGGCGGCAAGGAGGATAATGGCGAGCGGGTGGCGATTACCGGTTGGGCACTGCTGTTCCATCCCGACTTGCTCCACGGTTTCCCGCTCGAAAAGCGTATCAAGGAGTATTCTTTCTTCGACTATCGCGTAAATGAAGCCCTGCACATGACCGATGAAGAACACGATATCCTCGTTTCGTTGATGCGCCAGATGCGTGAGGAACTTGGCAAGAATCCTGATGAACTTCAAAACGCCATCCTCGTGGGCTATATCGAACTGACGCTCAACTTCTGCCAGCGTTTCTACAACCGCCAGTTCGTCACACGAAAGATTGAGAACTCCGACATCCTCGTCCGCTTCGACCGCCTGCTCCGCGACTATTTCGAGGACAAGCTCCAACTGACCCTCGGCCTGCCCTCCGTGCAATATTGCGCCGACAAGCTCTGTATGTCCGCCAACTACTTCGGCGATGTCATCAAGAAGACGACCGGGGACATGGCAAGCAGTCATATCCGCCGCTTCGTTATCCAACTTGCCAAGAACGGGCTGGCGGCAGGGGAAACCATCTCCCAAGTGTCCGACCGCCTCGGCTTCGAATACCCCCAGCATTTCAGCCGGATGTTCAAGAAGCAAGAGGGCGTTACGCCGTCGGAGTACATCGGGAAGATGCGGTCGTGATGCCGCTGCAAATGTTAATAAAGATGAGTCCGGAACTGATGTAGGATGAAGTCCGGACTCATGGTACATCACATCCGGACTGATGTTGGCTCACTTCCGGGGTCATCTTTCATCGGCAGCGTTTTTCTCAAACAGCCGCTCCGCATTATTCCACAGTATATCCTCGCTATGGGGAGCCAATTCTTTGTCTGATGCTAATATTTGTTTCAGTCTTTGCAGGTTGCTTTTCAGCACGGCATCGGGTAAATAGGGATAATCCGAACCGTAGAGGATGTGCTCGGGCATGGTGATGGTGAGCAGTGACCGCAGGACTTCGAGGGTGGGACTGCCTGCCAAGTCAAAATAGAGGCGCGAGAGGTTTTCTTCCCAATCGATGGGCTGCATATAGCCCTGCTTCACCATGGCCGGAAGGATGGATTTCATTCTCGGCAACGCCAACGGCAGGAACGAGCCGCAATGGGGCACGACTACTTTCAGGTTGGGGTAGCGCAGTAGCACGTTCCTCGACAGCATATTCACCACGGCACGGGTGGTCTCCGCCGGATATTCGTACATCGCCAGCGGCGTGGTGGTGATGATTTTCCCCGGATAAGGCGTAGGGCGGTGCGGATGGATGATGATGACGGCGTGCCGCTCGTTCAGGACCTCCATCAACGGGTCGAGTTCCTTGTCACCCAAATATTGCCCCCGGCTATTGGTCGCCAGTTTCACACCGTCCGCTCCCAAGGTATCAAGCGCATAGATAGCTTCGCGGATGGCTGTGTCCACATCGGGCAACGGCAGGGCGGCGCAGAACTTGAACCTGCCGGGGTACTGCTGTTTCACCTTCGCCGAAACTTCGTTCACCCGACGAATACACTGGGCACTTTCCTCAGCATCGTCGTAATATGGCTGCGGAGCGGGCATGGTCAGTACGGCGGAGCGGATGCCCGCGCTGTCCATAAAAGTAATGTGTCGCTCAGCATCCCATTTGGGCAACGGGAAGGTCTCTTCCAGTTCCGCCCCGTGTGCTTTCAGCACTTCCATGTATTCGGGAATGATGATGTGGGTGTGGACATCGACCGTCTGCGCCGACAATGGTGAGACGGCCAATGCCATACCTAACAATCCCATGTAGCTTTTTCGTGTCATTAGCGGTTCAATAGATCGGTAAACAATGTTTATTGTTGTCTTTCAAATATCACCTGCACATCTCCGGCAACACTTAACGCTTCGATGCCGTTGCCGTCAATATGTCCGATTTTAATAAGCGAATTGCTCTCCGACCAATCACGGCAAAAGATAGCAACATTGCCCCACGGTTCGTAAATAGTTATGTCTCCAGCTGTTGGAGCACAACCGCGTGGCGTATCGTCAAGATTGAGTTCCGGATCGGGATAGAATATCTTTTCCGTGCCGTTGTTGTAGTCCTCCAATGTGACCTCCAATGGTAGACGGGAAAAGAAGTCTCGGGCTGCACTGTTATCTTCCAGCGTGGCTGTGATGGTCTGATTGGCCATAATAATGTTAACGTCCAGACTCTCATTAGCATTTTCTTGATTATCTTCCCTGTTTGCTCCTATTTCTTCCAGCCAAGCCGGAATGCGTGTATCCATACTGCCAAGTGTGCCGGATGTAAGTAACAGGGATTCCTCAAACACGGCATCAGGGACAAGCGTTGCCGCATCCCTTTCGGATGTGCCTATGCCACTGCTACCGCTGCTGGCAAAGAGGGCAATACGTTTCCCAGCCAACAAATCGGCGTGGTTGTGCAGGAATGTCTGCATCGGGGTGGCAATATGGCTGTACCAAATGGGATAGCCGATGAACACGATGTCATACTCGTCGAAACTTTCTACAGAAGTGGTGATAGCAGGATAGTTGCCTTGTTCTATAGCATCCAGTTCCGCCTGCGCACGGTCAAGCATCGCGTTGTAGTCATTCTCGTAGGGTGTTTCCGGTTCTACTATTATCATGTCGCAATCCAGTGTGGACTGAATGGTTTGTGCCATTCGTTCCGTATTGCCTGTTCGAGTGCAATAGAGCACAAGGTATCGTCCCTTCGTTCCGTCCATATCGTCTTCCGCTTCATTTTCTTCGGGTATGATTTGTCCCTCTCCGTCTGTAATATGTTCATCCTCGTTGCATGATGCCGCGAAAGCAAGAGTTGCCAGCAGCATCAATGGAATTAAAAATAACTTTTTCATACGCTGTTCTCCTTTAATTTATTGATTATTCTTATGTTGCAAAGATACAGTGGCATGAAAGACAGAGGGGTAGACATATCCTTGGTGTTTGTAACAATTTTACGGAAAATGGATGGACAAAAAAGAAACAGTGCCTGTCAAGAACTGACAAACACTGTCTCTGCAGTTTTCAGATGCAATTCCTATTATTTATAGGATTCCTTATAGACATTTACAATGTCCTTGTCGGACATTTGCACACG
Source organism: uncultured Muribaculaceae bacterium (assembly GCA_944321705.1). Lineage (GTDB taxonomy): Bacteria > Bacteroidota > Bacteroidia > Bacteroidales > Muribaculaceae > Avimuribaculum. The sequence continues at coordinate 197,222 of CALUMG010000004.1, forward strand.
GTCGCTGGTGAACATCACGCCCATCACCTCGCGAGTGTTGCGCATCAGCGTTTCGAACTCTTCGGGAGTGATGCCGTAGTCGGACATCTTCAGGTCTGCCACGCCGCAAGCTTCTTGCAGACGGGTGAGGGCGGTGAGGAAATCTTCGGGTTTCGTGGCTTCGGGCATTCCCATCGCCTGTGCCATGCGGATGAAACGGTCGTCGCAGGCGTGGTGCTCGATGAAGTATTTGTAGTATGCCTTGCTAATCATAATCAGTCCTGCACCATGAGGCAGTGCCGGATGATAGGCTGAGAGGGCATGTTCAAGGGCGTGTTCGCTGGTGATGAGAGTAAGGCACATCACCACGCCCGACAAAGTGTTGCCGAAAGCTACATGGGTGCGGGCTTCCATATCTTTGCCGTCTTTTACTGCGCGGGGTAGATACTTGGCGAGGTTCTCAATGGCTGTTAGGGCATACATGTCGCTCATCAGGTTCGCGCCACGGGCGATGTAGCCTTCCGTGCTGTGGAACAAGGCATCGAAGCCTTGATAGGCGGTGAATGTCGGCGGCACGCTTGCCATCAGTTCCGGGTCCACGATGGAAAGGACAGGGAACAGAGAATTATTGCCAACAAATGCTTTTTCAAAAGTGTCCTCTTTGGTGATGACACCTGAATTGTCAGTTTCCGAACCTGTGCCCGCCGTGGTGGTAATTGCGACGATGGGCAGCGGCTTGATGGCAATCGGTTGCCCCTTGCCCGAACCGATGGGTACATAATCCCATAGTTCACCTTCATTCGTTGCCATTACTGCAATGGCTTTGGTGCAGTCCATCACGCTTCCTCCTCCCAGTGCCACAAGGAAGTCGCAGCCGTTTTCACGGGCAGCTTTCGCTCAGGCATTGACATTTCCCACGGTAGGATTAGGCATCACGCCATCAAATACCACAGTCTCAACGCCGGCCTTGCGCAATTGCTTTTCCGTGCGAGAGAGATAACCGTTGGCACGGGTTGATTTTCCGTTGGAGATAACGATGAGGGCACGACGTCCCGGCATTGGTTGTTCGTTTAATTTGTTCAGCATTCCTGCCCCGAACATTACACGGGTAGGAACATACATGTCGTAAGTAAGATTCGTTTCCATTATTGGTTTTATGTGTTTAAGATTCTGATACAAAGGTAGTGGCTTGTTGACTTGAAAGCTGTATCTAAATTCCCTGCGATTGTAACAATCTTACGGAAAATATTGTTATAGGATGAGTCCATAATGAAACGAGGCCATGCCTATGTTTGGCACGACCTCGTTAGCTATTGTTTTAAATCAAGTGATTTTATTTTGCAAAACAGAAACGTTGGCAAATGTTCATTCTTCAAGTTTGTCGTATTCGGCATCGGTTACGGGTTCCAGCCATTCATTTGAAGAATTTTCTCCCGGAATTTCAAAAGCGAGATGGGCAAACCAACTGTCGGCTGCTGCTCCATGCCAATGTTTTACGTTTGCAGGTATGTGGATCACGTCACCGGGCAACATTTGAACGGCAGGCTTTCCTTCTTCTTGATACCATCCACGGCCGGCCACGCATACCAGCATCTGCCCACCGCCCTTGGTGGCATGGTGAATATGCCAGTTGTTGCGGCAGCGTGGCTCGAATGTGACATTATTGAAAGGTATCTGTTCTTTGGATATTGGAGCCAGATAGCTGTTACCGATGAAATATTTTGCGTAAGCCGTGTTTGGTTCTCCGATTGGGAATATCATCTCGCGCTGGAATGCAGCCTTGCCATTATCATCAGTCAAATCTTCGGCCCATACATCTTTTGCCAAGCGGAATGCTCCCCATGCATTAGGCCATCCTGCATAGAAAGCTATGTGGGTAAGGATTTCGGATATTTCGGTGCGCGTCACACCATTTTGTTTTGCAAATTGCAGGTGGTGGGTCAATGAAGAGTCGATTATGCCTTTGCCAACCAACGTAGCTATGGTAATCATGCTACGGTCGTGCGGGCTTAGTCCTGGTCGGTTCCATACTTCACCGAAAAGAACATCATCGTTAAGTTCTGCGAACTTTGGAGCAAATTCTCCTAACTGCATGTGTCCGGCAGTCTGCGTTATCTTTTCTTGTGCCATGATAAAATGTATATTAGTCGTTGCTAAAATTAATAATAGAAATAATATTTTTTTCATGTTCCTTGTTTTTATTAGGGGTTATTTTAAAGAAATGGTTATAGTCACGTCTCCGGTTCCTAATGCAGCTTTCAAGTCGGCCTGTGATGCATTGTCGATTTTGCCCAAACGGGTAAAATTCCAAGAATTGCGGTCGTAATATATTACAAGATTATGACCTTGATACAGGATAATGTCGCCGGGGCTGGTAGTTGTCGGTTTGTCGTTACGAGGGAGGTGTGTTCCAATTGAGCCAACTTTTTCCATATTTGCGTAATCTTCCATTTTCACGCTAATGTCTTTTTGGGCAAGTAATTTTAATAGAGCTTGTGTGGAAGAATTGTCAACCAGTGTGGCGGTAAATGTTTTGCCGCCTTCAATGGTGAGCTTGATAGTGTTACTGTCCATATTTGTCCTATTTTGAATGTTATGTTCATTTTGTTGATGTTGAGCCATTGCTATGGAAGCAAGAAGCACGAAAAGAGTGATAACGATAAAAGATTTCATATTTCATTGCATCGATGTTACAAATTTACAAATAACATAGTGAGTCATTTGTATCTGTTTTACAGGCAAAGTAACCAGATTTACAGGACTTGTAATTTTATTTGAGAATGTTAAACCATTTGCCATAAGTGAGCATTCGCCATATCCATTCAAGCGGGCCAAATTTGAACAAGGCAAACCAAAAATGGCTAAATACTATTTGAAATAAGAATACGCCCATGACAATCAGTTCAGTTTGCCATAAACCTATTTTGGAACCTAATCCAAATCCTATCCCATAAAACAAGAGCATGCCTATCACCGACTGCATGATATAATTGGTCAATGCCATGCGTCCCGGGGCTGCAAAAATTGAAAATATTTTCCATTCAGGGTGCTTTAGATACAACAGGCATATTCCTGCCACATAGGCGAAGCCGAGTGGAAAGACGCTAACCAGATATAATATTGAATGAACTGTGAGTCCGAGCGGATGATTGCATGTTCCACTCCATGCGTACAATACAGCCAAAGGCAAGCCTGCAAACAGGCCTGTTTTGAATGTTTTGTGAAGTATTCGTTTATTGCCGGCGATGTCGGCATACAATTTATGTTTGCCTATGTAGAATCCAAGCAAGAACAGACCAAATACCTTGAAGTGGCGGTTACCGTCGATAAATTCTTGAACGCGCACCAATGCGCCTTGAATTAAAAATTCGAATACGCTTTTGTAGTCTTTCGCATCATGAAGCCAATATGCGAAATTGGCATCAGTAATGCCGTATTTGGCGCAGTAGTATCGTTGTAATTCCACAATCGGAGCTGACAGTGTCATGTGGAATATTTCTTGAATGAAATCAACAATAACGGGCAGAAACAGCATCGTTGCCGACCAAGCGAACAACCTTTTGTCGGACAAATGATAAAAAGACGGGAGCAAAAGTCCCAATAGTGCATATAGCATCAATATGTCTCCGCTCCAAATGAACATGAGATGCAAGAACCCGAATGCGGCCAGCAACGTCATGCGTCGGTAGAATATACGGAAGCCATCAGCTCCTTTTTTCATCGCATTCGATATGATTATTGAAAAACCTATGCCAAAAAGTAAAGAGAACACAGTGTAGAATTTTCCATCGATGAACATGTATTGCAGGAAACGCACTGTGCGGTCAATAGCATGAGACGGCATTGCTTGCGTTGCTTCGGTGTTGAGAAAAGTGTATAGTGAAAATTCAGGAAAATTGGCGAGCGCGATTCCAAATAAGGCAAATCCGCGCAAGGCATCGAGGATGACATATCGTTCTGACGATTTTATCGGAATTGCATTTTCAATTGAGGGGCTCATTTTAGATCTCGTTATTTATTTTTGTTATGGACATTACGCTTAATAAGATTATCAACAGTCCGAGCAGTTGTATCGTTGTTACATTTTCATTGCCAAATCCGGCTCCAATTACAACAGCCACCACAGGATTGACGTAGGCATGAGTTGCCACTTCGGTGGCTGGTCGCACTTTAAGCAACCATACATAAGCCGAGTAGGCCAGTAATGAACCGAAAGTGATGAGATATATTAGAGACAACCATGCTTTTATAGGAATTGCGATTATGTCAATTGACGGCAGATTGTCAAACAGGAGTGTGCATATCCAGAACATGCTGCCGGCAAAAAGCATTTGCCATGCCGAGCTTGCAAACTCGTTGGTATTTTCGATATCCGATGTTTTTTACTTTGTATATAAAGTTCCTATGGACCAAGAAATGCATCCTGCTATGAGTATAAGTATCCCGTATTCATAATGGATGGTAGAGGACTCAGTGGAAAGGAATTGTTCTAAGTATAACATTCCGACCCCGATGAATCCAAGCAAGATTCCGGCAACTTTTATCGGCTTTTTGAAATTACATTTCCATTTAGGGAAATCAAGGAGCATAATCCAAATGGCGGTGGAGGATGCCACTATGGCTACCAAACTACTGCTAACATATCTTTGAGCCAGCATAATCACGGCCATGTCGATGAAAAGAAGTATTATTCCGCTTATGGCCGAACGTCGTACAAGCGATGGTGCAAATACTTTCTCTTTTCTAATGACGCATGCAATGAGCAAGATGATTCCGGCAATTGAGAAACGTAATGCTCCAAGAAGGAATGTAGGGAATCCGTTCAAGGCAACACCTATGAAATAATAGGTAGAACCCCACACGACATATATGAGGAAATAAGCTATGATTATGTGTAATTTTTTTGTCATAGGTATTCGTGCATAGTGACTTACATTTGTCATCGCACAAAATTAGCAGGGACGTGAATGAACTTTTGTAACAATATTACTGCCGTTTGTACCTCATTTACAGATTATGAACATAATAGGTTAATTATTAGAATATATATGCTACTTTTGCCATGAATTAATTATATAAGTGATGGACGATTTGATTAAATTGGATACCGTGGATGAGTATAACAGAATGTTTGGACTTGAAACTCTTCATCCAATGGTGAGTGTGGTTGACTTGTCGAAAGCAACCAAATTCCCTTCTCATTTTATTATTAATTATGGCGTGTATGCTCTTTATCTAAAGGATACAAAATGTGGAAATATTCGTTATGGCAGGCAGTGTTATGATTACGACGAGGGGACGGTGGTCAGTTTTGCTCCGGGACAGGTTGCTGAGGTAGAGATGCTTGACGGGGTGCGACCTATGGCAAAAGGTTTATTGTTTCATCCTGATTTAATAAAGGGCACATCATTGGGACAGGACATAAAATCGTATTCGTTTTTCTCCTATAATTCAAATGAAGCTTTGCATCTCTCGGAAGAAGAAAAGGAAATTTTTTTGGATTGTCTTAAGAAGATAGAAATGGAGCTTGTTCATCCAATTGACAAGATGAGTAAACGATTGATTGCCAGGAATATTCAACTTTTGTTGGATTATTGCATGCGTTTCTATAACCGACAGTTTATCAGTCGCTCTGTGGCCAATAAAGATGTGTTGACAAAGTTTGAGGCTTTACTCGATGATTATTTCCAAAGCGGGAAGGCTCAAACATCAGGAATTCCCACAGTGAGATATTTTGCAGAAAACGTATTTTTGTCGCCAAATTATTTCGGGGATTTGATTAAGAAAGAAACAGGGAAAACGGCCCAAGAATATATACAGAACAAGATAATAGATGTTGCCAAGGAATTGTTACTCGGGACGGGAAAGACTGTAAGCCAAATTGCTTATGAACTCGGATTCCAGTATTCACAGCATTTTAATCGTATTTTCAAGAAAAATGTGGGGCAGTCGCCCAATGAATATCGAAAAGTGCAGATTGTGTGATTTTCGGGGCAGTAGAAATTTAGTGGGGATACCCATACAGCATAGCGATTCTGAAGAGGAAGAACTTTTTGTCCACGACTC
>CALUMG010000005.1 GCA_944321705.1 uncultured Muribaculaceae bacterium
CCGAATCGTTCATTGTGGTTGTTCACGGAGACGCGATGAATCGCGTCTCTACAATGGGCGGTGACGATGGCTGGATGTTCATTGTGACGACAGTGATGGGGCTGCCATAACGCCCGATAAAATGTAAATAAAAGGCCGAATTGTTTCGGCCCGATGATTCTCATATTACTTTAATAGTAAGGGAGCGAGAGACGAGTCATTGAGGCCACTCCGCTCCCTTTCCTGTTTTCCCATGGTTGCTGCACGACGGTGGTTGAATGGCTTTGCGGTGGTTCATTGTAGAGACGCGATTCATCGCGTCTCGAAAGCAGCGGAAATCCCGAATCGTTCACTGTGGTTGTTCAGGGAGACGCGATGAATCGCGTCTCTACAATGGGTGGTGACGATGGATGGCAATTCGGCGGTTCATTGTGACGACGGTGACGTGGCTATGCTGGCCGTTGATACGGTGGCCGGAATGGATGTTGCAAACTGATGATAACAAATGAAGGAGGACACGTTTCGCGCCCTCCTTCGTTGTTTTTTATACTATGGCCTACCCCATTGGAATAGGGTTTACCATAAAGCGACTTTCCCGGCTACACCCAAATCGAGGGTTGCCGACGTTATTCCCAATGCCTTGAATACCCTGCTCATAGTGGGTAGCGTGATGACGCATTTCCCCTTTTCGAGCTTGGATATTTGTGATTTTTTTACGCCGACTTTTTCTCCAAGTTCTTCCTGCGTGAGGTTCTGTTTTATTCGTTCCGCCTTGATGGTTTCCCCGATGTGGTAAGCCTGCAATTCCTCTTTGAGACGAGCTTCCATCGCGTCACGCTCAGGAGTCCCTATCGGTCCCCAGGCTTCGTCAACCAACACACTGAGCGGGGTTAAATTCATCTTTGCCATAATTATTTATTTTTATTGTTGAAATATTCTTTTCTTAATGTCTCTGCCTTTTTTATCTCTTTTTTTGGTGTCTTCTGAGTCTTTTTCACTATCCCATGGGTGGCAACGACTAATGCTTCTATCTCCGTGTCCCAAAAGGCAAACAGACGATAACATATTCCATTGAAGAGTGTTCGTATCTCCCAAATTTCGGAGTTTTCCAATTTCTTGAAAAGTTCTTTATCTATTTCTCCGCCTTCTATTTTGAGGAGGTCGTATGTGATTTTCTTTCGGGCTTTTTCAGGGAGAGATGATATGAATTCCCTCGCCATGTCCATAAATGCAATTCTAAGTTTTGGTCCTTTCATAGAATTTATAATATTTCGATACAAAGATAAAAATAAGTTTCCATACAAGCAAACATTTGTCTATATTTATCTACTTTAGATAGAATCCGTTTAAGGGTCATATCGGGACATCACGGATGATGTCGCAACGATGGGGCTGGATGTCAATTCGGCGGTTCATTGTGACGACGGTGACGGGGCTGCCATAACGCCCGATAAAATGTAAATAAAAGGCCGAATTGTTTCGGCCCGATGATTCTCATATTACTTTAATAGTAAGGGAGCGAGAGACAAGCCATCGAGGCCACTCCGCTCCCTTTCCCGTTTTTCCATGGTTGCTGCACGACGGTGGTTGAATGGCTTTGTGCTGGTTCATTGTAGAGACGCGATTCATCGCGTCTCGAAAACAGCGGAAATCCCGAATCGTTCATTGTGGTTGTTCACGGAGACGCGATGAATCGCGTCTCTACAATGGGCGGTGACGATGTTGAATGGATTTGTGGCGATATTTTTGCACATAACATGTCATTAAATAATCGAAATATGCTATATTTGCATATTATATGATAAGTTGACGATGGCAAAGAACACAATGGGCACCAAGTTGCCGCGAAAATTGGAGCAGAAAATGCAAATCGTGGGTGAGCAGATAAAACTTGCGAGACTGCGCAGGGATTTGAGCGTGGCTCAAGTGGCCGAGCGTGCCACATGCTCGACGCTTACGGTGTCGCGCATAGAGAAAGGCGCGCCGACGGTGGCAATAGGCATATATCTGCGCGTGCTTTATGCCTTGCAGCTCGACGATGACATATTGTGGCTTGCCAGGGAGGACAAGTTGGGTAAAGCCCTGCAAGATTTGAACCTGAAAACAAGAAAACGAGCCTCAAAAAAAGAATAAGCGATGAATAAATTGTATGTATATGCAGATTTTGACTGGCTTAAGGCGATAGAGTTTGTCGGTGAGTTGGGTTATGAATCATTGCGCGGATCGGATAGTTATTCTTTCACGTTCAGCAACCAATGGTTGAAGAAGCATGGAAATATATTCTTGAGCAGTGACCTGAACAATTATCCCGGGATACAATATATTTCTAACCGGCATTGATGATTTTTCCCGAATGGGAGGCTTTCGTTTCAAGGAAGAGCCTGACGGGGAGTTTATAAACACAAGCAAGACATTTAAAATTCTAATTTGCAAGAACTTTACCGACGGGTCGCGTTTAACATTTGCATAGGAAACAGCGACGACCACTTTCGCAATCATGGTTTCCTGTTGACGGCAAAAGGTTGGACATTATCACCGGCATACGACATGAATCCCTCGTTGAACAGATATCAAAGCCTGCTTGTTTCATCAACATCCAATAAAGCCGATTTAGACATTTTGCTTGGAGCTTGCGAAGATTACATGCTTGACCGAAGTGTTGCAGAAAAGATTGTAACGGGAGTGGTCGGGACGGTAAAAATGTGGCGTGGGCTGGCAGCGAGACTCGGAATCTCCAAGCGAGAGACGGATATGTTTGCAGGAGTGCTGGATGAGCGCGCGTCCAAAGTATCTATTCATGGCTTGAAAGGCTGATTTTAATCATCGTGGGCTGTAATAAAGCGTCGCGATGCGAGGAAATTAGGGAAAAAGATATTAATTTTACCAAAACGGCCCGTAAATGGAACTGGCAAATGAAATATTGTTTCCCGAGGTAGCTGCGTTGCTCGAAGAAGGGCATACGGTGACGCTAAAGGCGAAAGGCACGAGCATGATGCCATTCATCGTCGGCGGACGCGACAGCGTGGTGCTGCAAAAGGCCGACCGGGTGGCTGTGGGCGACATAGTGCTTGCACGGCTGGACGACGGGCGGCATGTGTTGCACCGCGTGACAGGCTTGGCCGAGGGGGGCAAGGTGGTGAACCTGATGGGGGACGGCAGCATACGTTGCCGCGAGACATGCCGCAGGAGCGACCTGCTGGGCAAGGCGGTGCAGATAGTGCGCAACGGGCGCACGGTGGACTGCTCGGCAGCCGGGGAGCGTAGACGGGCGCGGTTGTGGCAGGCGTTGTTGCCGGTGAGAAGATACGTTTTATGGATATTTCGAAAGATATGCATGTGAAAGAGTGCGCCGGGTGGCTTTGGAGAGCTTCCAAGGGAATACACGGCTCGGTGTCATGGAGCGCGCTGGCCGGCATCGTGAACGTGACGGTGTCGCTGACGTTCATATACGTCTGCAAGCACTTGATTGACATCGTGACGGGACATTCGGATGACGAATTGTCGGTCTACGTCGGGCTGATGTTCGGTTGCATAGCCATGCAGATGCTGTTGTCGGTGGTGAAAGGACGGCTTGAAAGCCGTCTTGAGATACGCTTCCGCAACAGATTGCGCGACAAGCTGTTTGCGCATTTGATGAGCACACAGTGGACCGGTCGTGACTCGTTGCACACCGGCGACATGCTCAACCGCCTTGAAGAGGACGTGATGACGGTGTCGGATGCCGTGTGCCGCACAGTGTCGTCGGTAATCGTGACGCTTTTCAGGCTTGCCGGAGCGATGTTCATTCTTTCGAGCCTCGACGTGAGGCTTGCGTGCGTGTTGTTTTTCATCATGCCGCTGGCGTTGCTGTTCAGCAAAAGCTACATGCGCCGGATGCGCCGGTTGACACGCGACATACGCTCGACCGACAGCCGTGTGCAGAGCCTTTTGCAGGAGCATTTGCAACACCGCATATTGATTCGCACGCTTGAATACACCGACCGGGCGACGGGGATGCTGGGACGGTTGCAGGGTGACTTGCAGCGTCTTTTTGACCGTCGTACCGACTTCTCGATATTTTCACGGTTGATGGTGCGCATCGGGTTTGCCGTAGGTTATGCCACGGCGTTCCTGTGGGGCATCTATGGCTTACGCGACGGCACGGTGACATTCGGGATGATGGCGGCTTTCCTGCAACTTGTGTCGCAGATACAGAACCCCATAGTGGAACTGAGCCGCAAAATTCCGTCGTTCATACGCGTTTTCACCTCGACCGAGCGTCTGGCCGAGCTTACCGACATGCCGCTTGAACAGCAAGGCGAGTCGCAGCGGCTTGATGGGGAGATAGGCGTGAGATTTGCCGACGTGACATTCCGCTATCCCGAGGGTAAGCGTGACGTGCTTGCCGGTTTTTCGCACGATTTCATGCCTGGCAGCCTGACGGCCATCGTGGGGGAGACAGGTGCAGGAAAGAGCACGATGATGCGGCTGATGCTCGCGTTGCTGCTGCCGGGCAAGGGGAAGGTGACATTTTACAATGGATCGCGCGAAATAACGGCTTCGCCGCTCACGCGGTGCAACGTGTCGTATGTGCCTCAAGGGAACACGCTGCTGAGCGGCACTATTCGCGACAATTTGCTCATGGGTAATCCCGACGCGACCGACGAGGAGCTGAAAGCGGCCTTGCACACGGCCGTGGCCGATTTCGTGTTTTCATTGCCCGAGGGACTTGACACCCGTTGTGGCGAGCAGGGTTCAGGTATCAGCGAGGGACAGGCACAACGCATCGCCATAGCACGCGGGTTGCTGCGTCCCGGCGGCGTGGTGCTGCTCGATGAGCCGACTTCTTCGCTCGACGGGGAAACCGAACGGCTGTTGATGGAACGACTGGCCGGACAAGTGCATGGCAAGACGCTGATATTGATAACGCACCGTGAGGCAATGGCGCAATTGTGCACCGAGGTGGTGCGCATCGGCAAGCCATAGGGAATGTATATATTGTTGCAATTATGCATGTGAGTACAAGAGAGAGTCTCTTATATGTCGGATAACGTAGAGACGCGATTCATCGCGTCTCGAAAGTTTCGGCAAATCCCGAATTGTTCATGTGGCGGTTCATGGAGACGCGATGAATCGCGTCTCTACGATGACAGGTTGGCTCATTGAGGCGCGTATTGTTATGTTTTGTCGATGAATCGCGTCTCTACGAGATGAGGTGCATTTCAATTTTGGGAAAATTAGTTTTATTTTTGAGAAAAGAAAAACCCTTGGAGCTTCACAGCGGCAAGGGTCTCATTAATAGTGCTATTATTTTCGAGTGCTATTATATATTGATTATTGTTGTTGTTTCTTTCTAATTTAAAATCATTCTTCCTTGTATTTCGTGGCAGTCACTTCATTGATGCGACTGATGTCGAAATAGAATCCTTCGGGAGAATTTTTATCTTTTTGCTCAACCATGATGTAATCGATATTATTACCTTCATCTTTATGTCCTGTCGCTACGAATCCGAGCATGTTGAGCAGATTATACTCGTGCGACACCGAAATCACCACCCACGGCTTCTCTTTGCTACCATTTCCGGAAGAGAGAATCGCTGCCACAAGATGATTCAACTTGTATTGGCGGATGGATGCGAGAGTATTCTTTTCTTTCTTTTTCAGTGCAAAGATATAAAAATTCATTTGATTCAAATCAAAAATATTATCACGAAGTGTTAATTCTGCATATTTTATGATTGTATCACACTCTGCACGAGTAAAGTCCTTTTTATAATAAAGATCTCTGATGCCTTCGGGATAATCTGACAGAGACATTCTCACAGGGTCGTAGTCTTCCTGAAAGGTGTATCCGTAGTACAGGTGCCGATAATCTTCATGCTTCAACACAGTGTCGTTGCTGAGGAAGTTTTCCAGCAGCCTTGGATAATAGAATTTTGATTTCGGGTCGTTTACAGCGGTTCCGATAGAATCAAAATCCACTTTTTTCACCTCCAATCGTTGAGACTTTGCCGAAAGGGTCAATGTTAAGACCAACACAGCCGTTATGGAAAGTAGGATCTGCTTCATAAACCTTTTTTTTGGACATATTTATTACAGCTTGCGGATGTGTGAGATGTTGAGTGGTTATCTAATTAAAAATCCTTCGACTGCTATACCTGTCAATGAGATTGTAACTATCGTTTTCAATCCGGCAGCACAAAAGTAATGAATAAAATTGGAAAATGAAAATTTTATCCACTTTCCTCGCGGAGTTTTAGAGAATGCCAATTGGCCTAACAGAGTACCGATGATTGCCGACAGTATCATTACCGACGCATCAATCGACATGCCCACGAGCAGGCCGGCAAAGCCTCCGATTGAGAGGTACAAGTTGCCTTGAATGTCGGGTCGAGCACCTTCTTTTGCCGACAGGATCGCGATTCCCCAAGTGATTGCCGCCGCGATTCCCCAAAATATCAAGGCATTGTCAGTCAGGTTTATAAATTTGCCCCAATGCAGCAATGCCATTCCCAAGTAGGCGAGAATGGCCGACGGTGGGAAATTGCGGATTCCGGTGGCGATGCCGCCGAGCATCAGCATGATTCCTATCACGGCAAATATCGTGTTTGAGTCCATTTCCTTAAATCAAGTTTATGGTTGAAGTAGCTGACGCAAGCATTTGCAGGTTGATTTGCATTAATTTTTTTTAACCATGTCGGGATACTTTATTCGGGCGTGATACATCATGCAAAGCCTGTAGATAAAGCATTTTTTTATCTCTTCCACGTCGTGGAAGCTGATTGGAGAGTCTTTGAAAAGGCCGTCGGCAATCTGCGAGTCAATGATTCGGTTCACCAGCTGCTTTATCGACTCGTCGTCGTGGCTTGTGAGACTTCGAGAAGCCGCTTCGGTGGAATCGGCCATCATCAGGATTGTAGTTTCCTTCGTGTTGGGATTAGGCCCCGGATATGTAAACGGAGCCGGGTCGATTGTCTCGTCGGGATGAGCGTTGCAAGCCTGCGTGTAGAAATATTTTGCAGTTCCGCGACCGTGGTGTTGCAGGATGAAATCCTTTATGACTTGCGGCAACTTGGCCTTGTCGGCGCGTTTGACTCCGTTTGTAACATGCTCGATGATTATTTTCGCGCTCAATTCGGGCGGCAAAGCCTTGTGCGGATTTTCGCCACGTTGGTTCTCGGTGAAAAATGCAGGATTGTCGATTTTCCCAATGTCGTGATATAGCGAGCCGGCCCTCACGAGCTGCACGTTTGCTCCAATGACATGGGCAGCCTCGGCAGCCAGATTGGATACTTGCAGCGAATGTTGGAACGTGCCCGGGCATTTTTCGGACAATTCACGAAGCACAGGATTGTTGACATCGGTGAGCTCGACGAGCGTCACTGTCGAGGTGAATCCAAACAGCTTTTCTATCAAGAAAATGAGAATGTAGGCAAAAGAAAGGAAAATAACGTTCATGCCGAAATATCCGAATACATGCCAGTTGATGTTGCGCAGGTTGCCCTCATTCACGACCTCGATGGCAGTATAGGATATCGCATAGGCGAGCAGGACATATATGGCACATTGCACCAATTGCGACCTGCGCGACAATTCCTGCACGGTCATTATGGCTGTGACACCGGCGGCAAATTGCAAGAATATGAACTCGGCAGGGAATGGGACCACTAGCGCGCAAAGCAACGTTTCGACGATGTGCATGAATGTAGCCGTGCGTGAGTCGAAGAATGTCGTGATTATTATCGGCAGCACTGTGAAAGGCATGACATACACTCCTATCGACAACGATGAAATGGCTATGTAGGCCACGAGCGTGAATGCCGAAAGGAAGGCGATGAGGAATGTGATGCGGCGCATGTCGTTGAACGTTCGCCACCGGAAGTAATACAGGAATGTGAAGAAGTAAAGGACTAAAATGGCAACCAACACGATTTGTCCCATAAACTGGTAGTCGATGGTCTTTATGGTGTTTTCGCGGTTCTTCAGCATTCGTTCATATTCTTTCAGCAGTTCGTAGGTCTGCGGTGTCACTATGTCACCTTTGTCGATGATTCGTTCCCCCTTTTGTACGACACCCACCGGGGCAAGTGCCTTGAGATAGGCTTGACTGAGCATGCGCTTTGACTCCACGCTGTCGCATGTCACGTTTGGAAGCAGATATTTTGACAGTTTTACGTTGTTGATTACTATCTGCGCGTAAGGCATTGGGAAAATCGAGTCAATGACACTGTAGGCCTTCCTCACCGACATCATCTTGTCGGTAGGAGTGAGAGTTGCCACATTGTCGATTATGAACCTCACGTTAGGCATTTCCCCTTTTTTAATCAGGTCGTATGAGCCATTGTCGACGATTCCGTCGTCATATAGTGATTTTACGGTTTCCACCAGTTGGCGGCGCAAAGCAGGAGTAGCGTAGTTTTCTTTTTCAAGTGCATGAGTCAGGCTTTTCACGTTGCTTGAAGCGACTTTGTCGTCACGCTTGTATATAGGCACGAATGAGCGGTTTATGCTGTCGCGTTGCTTAGCCGCGCTTGCCGAGTCGAGATTGACCGGGATGTCGAAAGGGGCAGTCAACAGAGGATACTGCCACGGCCGACCCATTGTATAGTTGAAAGATTCGTCATTCTCTCTCGGAATGAAGTAGGTTATAATCATTATAGCGCCCACAAAGAGCAGCAACCTGATTATGTTTCCCTTGTTGAATTTGAATATTCGGTTCATCAATTGGTCGAAATTTGGTTCAATTCATTCTGACAGCCGATTTCACACCGTCAACTTTCTTGATTTGCTTGCACAATTTTGCCACGACATCGACATCTTCCACATCCACATCCAGTTCGCATGTGAACACGCCTTCATTGGCTGCGATGTTCAAGCGTCGGATGTATATTGCAAGATTGGTCGAAATGATGGAAATAATTTCTTGCAGGATTCCCATACGGTCGGTTCCTTCGATATGGACGGTCACCGGGAATTTCTCATGCTTTGTCTCCCATTTTGTTGTTACGATTCGGCCGCCGAAGCTGCTTTTCAGTCGCATGGCGTTCTCGCATGTGAGTTTGTGCACTATGACATGATTTGATTCATCGACAAATCCGAATACGTCGTCGCCCGGAATAGGATGGCAGCATGAAGCAAGCCTGTAGTTGCTGATGCCGTTTTCGGTTTTCAGGATGTAGGTCTTTTTCATGTCGACAGGGTCGGCAATCTTTTCGGCAACGTTGTTGTTGGAATTTTTGGACTTGGACGACTTGAATGGTTTCAGAAGCAGTTTAGCGAGAATGTTCTGCGTGGACGGCTTCAGAGGCTGCAATAATTGAGGAGACAGCGCAATATCTTCATTGCCAATTAAGTACATTAATTCGTCTTTGTTCGACAATCGTTCGGCATTGACAATTTTGTCGATGGTCTCATTTGTCACCGTGTAATTGTTGCTCTTCATATAGTCGTCAAACATCTTTTCCCCTTTCTCGATTGTTGACCGTCGGTCTTTCCTCAATGCAGCCCGCAATCGGGTCTTACCTTTGGCCGTGGCAAGGAAATTAAGCCATTCGGCTTTGGGCTGATGAGCCTGTGAAGTCAAAACCTCCACTTGGTCGCCGCTTTGCAGCTTGTGGGACACCGGCACGAGCTTATGGTTGACCTTGCCGGCAATGCAGTGTGTACCAATCTCGGAGTGCAAATAGAATGCCACATCGAGCACGGTTGAGTTCTTAGGCAGGGTAATAAGTTCACCCTTAGGGGTAAAGACGAGTATTTCAGATGCAAACAAGTTGAGTTTTATCGTGTCAAGGAAGTCGAGAGCGTTAGGTTCCGGAGTTTCAAGTATGTCTTGAATGGTCTTTAGCCAAGACGCAAGTTCCGATTCCTCCTCGCCTTCTCCGATTTTGTATTTCCAGTGTGCGGCAAATCCGCGTTCTGCCATTTCGTCCATGCGTTTGCTTCTGATTTGCACTTCAATCCAGTTGCCATCGGGACCCATCACGGTTAAATGCAATGCACGGTATCCGTTGGCCTTTGGTGTGCTGAGCCAGTCGCGAGTGCGCTCGGGGTGCAGGCGGTACAGGTCGGTGATTTCGGAATATATGTTCCAGCAGATTTTTTTCTCGTCGGCCTCGTTTGGGCAGTCAAACACGATTCGGGCGGCATACAGGTCATATACTTCTTCAAACGGAACATGTTTCGTTTCCATTTTGTTCCATATGGAGTATATCGATTTTACACGAGCCTTGAGCGTGTATTTCAGCCCCATTGCGTTGAGACGTTCCTTGATGGGTGCCGCGAATTTGTTGAAAATTTCATTTCGATGAGTTTCGGTAGCGGCGATTTTTTCGCTTATGGTTTTATAAGCCTCCGGATGTTCATATTTGAAGCTCAGGTCTTCAAGTTCGGTTTTTATTGCAAACAGGCCGAGACGGTGAGCCAACGGAGCATATATGTAAAGGGTTTCACCTGCAATCTTGTATTGCTTGCTCGGGAGCATGGAGCCGAGCGTGCGCATGTTGTGAAGGCGGTCGGCCATCTTGATTAGGATGACGCGGATGTCGTTGTTCATTGTCAACAAGAGCTTGCGGAAGTTTTCGGCTTGTGCCGAAGCCTTGTCACCGAATATGCCGCCGGATATCTTGGTCAAGCCCTCGACGATTTGGGCAATTTTCTTGCCAAATTGCGATTCTATGTCTTCCACCGTGTAGTCGGTGTCTTCCACGACATCGTGCAACAAAGCCGCGCATATTGAAGTGGAGCCAAGGCCTATTTCCCTGTTGACAATGCGAGCCACGGCTATCGGGTGCATGATGTAAGGTTCTCCCGAACGCCTGCGGATGCCTTTGTGTGCTTCTTTTGCAAACTTATAGGCGCGCTCAATTATTTCCACTTTTTTGCGGTGGTTACTTGCCATGTATCCATCGAGCAAATCTTTAAAAGCAGCTTCGACCATGCGGTCTTCTTCTTCGGGCGTAATGTTTTTGGTTTCCATAATCTAAAAGAGTTCCTATAAGTCTGTAATGTCAATATTTTAACACTCGTCACAATAATTATTACAAACATAGTAAATTATTGTGACATTTGCCAAGCGCCTGTTTGAATTTTGTTTGAAGCAGTTTCTAATGTGAAGGACTATTATTTGTTTAATTTTACAATTGCGTCTTTCAGATTGTCAAGAGCTTTAAGCAATATTTTTCGGGGAGTTCCCACATTGAGCCTCATGTGTCCGTTGCCGCCCAAGCCGAACATTTCACCATCGTTGAGTGCAAGCCCGGCTTTGTTTACAAAGAGGTCTACAAGCTCTTCGTGTGATAAATTGAGAGCCGAGCAGTCGAGCCACACAAGGAATGAAGCTTGCGGGCGTATGGGCTTTATGGCCGGAATGTGTTTTGCGCAATATTCCTCTACGGCTATTATGTTGTTTTCGATGTAGTTTTTTGCTTGGTCAAGCCATTCGCTTCCGCATTTGTAGGCCGATTCGGTGGCTATGGTGGAGAAGAACGGGGCTTCATTGAATTCGTTGGCTTCAAGCCATTCGAAGAAACCTTTTCGCAAGTCGGGATTCTTAATCACGCACCAAGAACTGACAATACCGGGAATGTTGAATGTCTTGGATGGTGCCGAGAGCGTCACAGCTACTGCGGCCGCGTCATCACTTACCGATGCAAATACATGATGGGTGTGGCCAAACATGGCAAGGTCGGCATGGATCTCGTCGCTGACGACAACTACGCCATAGCGCCGGGCAAGCGTGCCTACTTTGCGCAATATTTCAATGTCCCAAGTTATACCTATAGGGTTGTGAGGGTTGCACAGTAGCATCATGCGAGGGTGTTCGTCACGGAAAATCGCCTCAAGGCCTTCAAGGTCCATTGTGAAGAAATCCCCGTCTTTCACAAGCGGATTGTTTAACACGATTCGGCCATTGCCTTCGGCCACGTTGCGGAATGGGTGGTAAACAGGCTCTTGGATTACAATTTTATCTCCTTTGTTGGTGAAGTAGTTAACGGCAAATCCAATGCCCTTTACCACACCGGGGATGTAGGTGAGTTCGTCTCGTGTGAAATTGAAGTCGTGGGTGTTTCGTTCCCAGTCGATTATCGATTGCCAATAGCTGTCGTCGGTGCATGAATACCCATATATGTGGTGATTGAGCCGTTGTTGCAATGAGGCCGTTATTTCAGGGCACACTTCAAAATCCATGTCGGCAACCCATAGTGGGATAAGGTCTTCTTTGCCGAAGAGTTGTTTTAATCCATCGTATTTTATCGATTCGGTGCCGTGGCGTTCTATTATTTTGTCAAAGTTGTATTTCATTTCAATTAAGATGTGAATTGATGTGTAGAATTGTCGTTTAGGACAAAATTACAAATTAGCATTGACAACGACCGTATACATGTATAAAAATCTTATACGCTTAAAAGTTAAATTCAATTATTCCGCTTTTATTTGACGTGAGTGTATGAAGAACGGGATGGCAGTATCCCATTGAATATTGCCATCCCGTCGAGATGTTTGTAGGTATGTTTGATTGGTTTCCTCCTATTTTACTTCCCAAGTGTCGCCCGACATTATCATGTCGCGCAGGCAGGAGAATCCTTTTCGAGCCTTGACATCGGCCACCTGTTTTTCAATTTCTTCGTTGTAGACCGGAGCGTCCACATCGCGTATGACTCCAATGGCGAGCGGCAATTCGTGTCCGTCCATCATGGCGAGTTGCTGATGCAAGAAATTGGATTTTGTGTGAGCATCATGTACCAATATGTCATCGAGGGTGTATCCGTCTTCGCCAATTGTCACGGCTTTCAGCCCGAAACCATCTTGGACGAGCCCTTTTTCATGATTCTTGCCAAATAGCATTTTTTCGCCATGCACGAGGTGTATTGTGCGGTCGGGACGTGTTTCGCGGTCGGTAACGAAGTTGTGGATGCCATTGTTGAAGATTACGCAGTTTTGCAATATTTCAACAACCGAGCAGCCTTTGTGTCTTGCCGCCGCAGCCATTACTTCCTGCGATACTTTCAGCTCGA
Source organism: uncultured Muribaculaceae bacterium (assembly GCA_944321705.1). Classification (GTDB taxonomy): domain Bacteria; phylum Bacteroidota; class Bacteroidia; order Bacteroidales; family Muribaculaceae; genus Avimuribaculum. Next base: position 12,975 of record CALUMG010000005.1, read on the forward strand.
CGTCGATGCTGCGGGCAAAGAATGTTCCGCGTGCTCCAAATACGAGTTCGGCGGGGATGAATGGGTCTTCGGTCGTTCCGTATGGAGACGACTTGCTTACAAATCCGCGATCGCTCGTCGGGGAGTATTGACCTTTTGTCAAGCCGTATATCTTGTTGTTCAACAGCAACATGTCGATGTCGACATTGCGTCTCACTTCATGGATGAAGTGGTTTCCGCCGATGGCCAATCCGTCGCCGTCGCCCGAAACTTGCCAAACTGTAAGATTCGGATTAGCGACTTTTATGCCTGTTGCAACGGCAGCTCCACGACCGTGTATGGTGTGGAAGCCATAAGTGTTCATGTAATATATGAGACGCGAGCTGCATCCAATGCCTGAAACCACTACTATTTCATGTGGTGGGATTCCGAGTTCGGCCATTGCCTTGTGCAACACATTTAGAACCGCGTGGTCGCCGCAACCGGGACACCAACGCACATATTGGTCGCTTTTATAGTCGGCAGGAGTATATTTTTTAGTATCTTCCATGATTATTTATCCTCCATTATTTTAGTTACGCCGTCCACGATTTCGCTGACGAGGAACGGTTGACCCTGGACTTTGTTTATGCGTTTTATGTTGGCCGACGGATGTTTTGCCTGTAAATAATCGGCAAATTGGCCGTTGTTTAATTCGGCAACGATTATGGTCTTATATTTTGACAATACTTCTGCGGTGTTGGCAGGCAGCGGACAAATGTAACGGAAATGAGCGAAGGCCACTTGCTTGCCGTCGGCATTGAGTTGGTTCACGGCCGAATACAGGTGTCCGTAAGTACCGCCCCATCCCACGAGCAAAGTGTCGGCATCCTTGTTGCCGCTAACTTCAAGAGCAGGGATGTCGAGTGCAATGTTTTCTACTTTTTGCCTGCGTGCGTCTACCATGCGTTGATGGTTGGCAGGGTCGGTAGATATTGCGCTTGTCACATAGTCCTTTTCAAGGCCGCCAAGACGGTGTGTGAATCCCGGAGTGCCGGGGATTGCCCAGTATCTAACTTTTGTGTCCTCGTTGCGCATGTAAGGTTTCCACCCCTTGTCAAGGAGGTCGGGAGTGACGAAATTAGGCTTTATTTCGGGATATTCATCTTCGTCGGGAATGCGCCATGCCGACGATCCGTTGGCGATGAATCCGTCGGTGAGCAATATGACGGGAGTCATGTGCTCCAATGCGATGCGAGCCGCCTCGAATGCCATTTTGAAGCAGTCGGTAGGCGATGCGGCAGCAACGACGGCAAGTGGAGACTCTCCGTTGCGTCCGTACAGGGCTTGTTTCAAGTCGGCCTGTTCGGTTTTTGTAGGCAATCCGGTGCAAGGCCCGCCACGTTGCACGTCAATTACGACAAGAGGCAATTCGGCTATCACGGCCAGCCCGAGTCCTTCGCTTTTCAATGCCAATCCCGGACCAGAAGTGCTTGTGGCAGCGAGGTCGCCGGCAAATGCAGCACCTACTGCCGAGCATATTCCGGCGATTTCATCTTCCATCTGGCAAGCTTTTACGCCAAGGTCTTTGCGCTTGGCCAGCTCATGCAGTATGTCGGTTGCCGGGGTGATGGGATAACTCCCGAGGAACAAAGGCCTGCCGCTCTTTTCCGAAGCCATGATCAGACCCCATGCCGTGGCAGTGTTTCCGTTTACGTCGGTGTAGGTTCCCGGACGTATGTCGTCGGTCTCTATGCGATAAGTGGATACTGACGCATGTATGTTGTGGCCATAGTCATATCCTGCTTGAATTACTTTGGCGTTTGCCTCGTAAATGGCAGGTTTCTTGGCAAATTTGTTTTTAAGCAAATGCAATGCGCTTTCGAGCGGACGGTCGAACAGCCAGCACACAAGGCCGAGTGCAAACATGTTCTTGCACTTCATTATCGACTTCAAGTCCATGCCGCTGTCGGCAAGTGCGTCTTTCACCATCGTTGACATCGGCACTTCCACTACCTGAGCTTTCAATCCAAGTTCGGTATAGGGGTCGTCGGTCTTGTAAAGGGCTTTTTCAAGGTCGCTTTTTTTGAACGAATCGATATCGACGATTGCGACTCCGCCTTTTTTAAGGAATTTAGCATGTTGTTTCAATGCGGCAGGATTCATGGCTACAAGCACGTCGGCCGAGTCTCCGGGAGTGTAAACACCTTTCCCGATGTGCACTTGGAAGCCGGAAACTCCGCTCAGAGTCCCTTGAGGGGCTCGTACTTCGGCGGGATAGTCGGGAAATGTAGAAATTTGATTTCCGACACCTGCCGATACATTAGAGAAAATATTCCCGGCAAGTTGCATGCCGTCGCCCGAGTCTCCCGAGAATCGAACGACAACTTGGTCGAGAACTTTGATGTCTGTTTTTTCCAGCATGATGTTTTTTAGGCTTTTTAGTTAATGGTGTTCTTGGACAGTTAATCCAAGACCATTGGCAAAGATAATTCAACCTCGTGTCATAACAAAATAAAATGCCATCGCTTTTCCATGTGGAGTGGTTATATTTATTCTATGAGTCTAATTATCGCACCGGCTTTGATGAGTATTGGCGTTTTGAAGCATTTTCAATGTGCTTTAAATGATGAAATTTTGCGAGTTCGCTATTTTTTACCTTTAAAATTATTACATTTGCATTTATCAATTTTCCAATGTGGAAATGATAGTGTTGGAATGAGCTTATATGGATAACAATATTCAAAACAAACAGCGTCTTTTGGATGAAAGGTATCTGAGAATGGCCGATATATGGGCCGAGAATTCATATTGCCAGCGAAGGAAGGTGGGTGCCTTGATAGTGAAAGACAAAATGATAATATCTGATGGATACAATGGGACACCGTCGGGGTTTGAGAATTGTTGCGAAGATGAGAACGGAGTGACGAAGCCCTATGTGCTGCATGCCGAGGCCAACGCCATCACCAAAGTGGCTCGTAGCAACAATAGCAGCGAAGGTGCGACATTGTATATTACCGACTCGCCTTGCATCGAGTGTGCAAAACTCATCATACAAGCCGGGATAAGACGTGTGGTGTATTCAAGGATGTATCGCATCGTCGACGGACTCGAATTGCTTGAAAGAGCCGGGATAGAATGCGTCAGGCTCGAATTGAACGAAGATGACAAATAATTAAAGAATCAAAAAAGGATTCAGTATCGATATGAAAGCAAGTAAAGACCCTTTGGTGTGGCTACCCCTTGCCATTTCAATAGCCATCATCGGAGGAATGTTCATAGGCGACATATTTTCGGGCAAACAGTATGTGGTTGACTATGACCGCAAATTAAATACCATCTTGAACCTTGTGGCCGATGACTATGTCGACACCGTAAAAATCAACGATTTGGTGGAGCAAGCTGTTCCCGGACTGTTGGAGAGTCTTGACCCACATACGGTTTATATTCCTGCAAAGGATCTTACGGCTGTCAACGACGAGCTTGAAGGTAGCTTCAGCGGCATAGGCATTTCGTTGACTGTCTTTGATGACACAGCAACAGTGCTGCAAGTGATTCCGGGAGGCCCATCGGAAAAGGCCGGATTAAGAATTGGGGACAGAATAGTGACAATTAACGATTCTACATTTGTCAGCCCCAAACTTGATTTGGAAGAAGTCGTCAGGAACTTGAAAGGTCCTAAAGGATCGGTCGTGAAACTTGGAATCAAGCGCAGTGACAAATTGGAATTGCAGCCCTATGAAGTGGTTCGCGGAGATATTCCGGTGAAGTCGGTGGATGCGGCTTACATGGCCGACAAGGTGACAGGATATGTGAAAGTGAACAAGTTTGGAAGAACGACATACGACGAATTTTTCAATGCACTTGTAAAACTGAAAGATGAAGGCGCAAAACGGTATATAGTTGACTTGCGCGGTAATGCCGGAGGATATATGGAAATGGCTATCTTAATGGCCAATGAATTTCTTCCCGAAAACCAACTGATAGTATTTACAAAGGGACGTGAGAAGCGCAATGACATGCAGGTGTGGAGCGATGGAACGGGGTCGTTCCAAGATAGCGAGCTGATTGTACTCATGGACGAATTTTCGGCCAGCGCGAGCGAGATTTTCGCCGGAGCAATTCAAGACAATGACCGTGGGTTGATAGTGGGTCGCCGTTCGTTTGGCAAAGGTCTTGTGCAACAACAGTTCACCTTGCCCGACAGCAGCGCGATAAGAATGACCATTGCCCGTTATTACACACCTACGGGCCGATGCATCCAAAAAGATTACAAGAAAGGTGATGGAGATTACAATCTTGAAGTGTTTGCCCGTTACAGCCACGGGGAGATTTACAGCCAAGACAGTATTCGCATAGACTCAACTCAGATATTTGTCACGACGCATGGCCGCAAAGTATATGGCGGAGGTGGCATAATTCCCGATATTTTTGTTCCTAACGACACTTCGGGCATAACGAATTATTATATGAAAGTAGCTAATGCCCGTTTGTTGCAGAAGTTTGCGTTTACCTATGTGGACAGAAACAGGGAAGAACTGAGCAAGCTGAAAGATTATAAGCAATTTTTGCGCATATTGCCAAGCAATGACGTGCTGCTTAATGATTTCGTGTATTACGCGTCCAGGAACGGCGTCCCTGCAAGATGGTATTACATAAATATTTCCCGCGACTTGATAACCACGCAGCTAAAGGCGTTGATAGCCCGGGACTTATTTGGTGATGATGCTTTCTATTACATCTACAACCGGAACGACAATAATATCGAGGAGGCCATAAAGGCGTTCAACAAACACTTGGCGGCATTCCCTATAACATCCTCTTCGGAGGACGAGAAATAGACTGTTCTCATGGACAAGCGCGAGTTGAGAGCTGCCATGCGTGAGCTGAAGCGCATCCTGCTTCCGTGCATAGATAGGCAGCGGTGTGAAGATGCAGTGTTTTCGGCGATAGAATCCTTGCGAGAGTTTACCTGTTCTCGCAATATATTGATGTATTGCTCACTTGCCGATGAATTGCCAACGATGTCTACGTTGAATCGATGGAGAGCGACAGGCAAGCAAGTTTATTTACCTCGCGTGAATGGCGATTTTCTCGACATAATGCCTTATGATCCCGAGTGCATGGAAAAAGGGGCATTTGGAATCAATGAGCCGGCATCAGGCATTAAGGTGAGGCCGGAAACTATCGACATGGTAGTTGTGCCAGGTATGGCATTTGATTGCGAAGGGAATCGCTTGGGTCGTGGTCGCGGGTTTTATGACAGGCTGCTTTCAGGCATGAAGTCAACGGTAATTACCGTCGGTGTCGGATATGATTTCCAGTTGCTCGATCATGTGCCTGTCGACGAACATGACATGAAACTTGATTATGTGGCAACTCCAAGTTGCATTATCATCAAAAAGAAATAAAAACATATAACATGGCTCTCATAAACAAAGAAGACAAGTTGTGCGATGTCATAATAATCGAACCTACGGTTATTTCGGTGCTTAACCGTTTCAACATATTCCTTGGTGTTGGAGACAAGAGTGTGGAACAAATATGCGAGGAAAAAAATCTTGATGTGGATTTCTTCCTTACGATTCTCAATACCTACATGAATGAGGAATATTTCCCCGAGAAGTTGCTCAAGTCGTTTGACGCGACATTGATAGTGGGTTACCTTACCAAGACTAACAAATATTATCAGCAATTCCAGATACCTAACATAGAGCGGCATTTTAATTTGCTCATAGAGCGTAGCCAAGATGACAACAACAATCTGTCGCTGTTGCGTAAGTTCTTTTTTGAGGTAAAAAGCGAATTGCTTGGCCGCATAGCCGAAGACAGCAACAGATGGTTCAAGGAAATATCCGAACTTGAAAAGTCCTCTTCCGGTTCTCGTTGTGCATCAGGCGAAATAACGGTGCCACAACCTGTACAGGCAACCGACACTATTGAAGACAAGCTCGGAGACTTGGTAAGCATGTTCATAAAGCATCTCACGGGCAGCTATGACTCTAATTTGTGTCTTGCCGTGTTGTATGCCATCATTAATTTAAAGAAGGATATAATTCAAAACGACAGGATAAGGAACAGGATATTGATGCCGTTATACAACTTCTTGCTTTCCAAAAAGAAAAATGAGTGAATTGTCGACTGTAATCATAGCTAAAGACACGTTGCGTGCCTTGGGCATGAAATATTTGCTTGAGAGCATGTTTGACATGAAATCGGCAGTATTCAATGATTATGCCGATGGCAAGTTGCCGGACGATGTTGACAGGTATGACCTCATAGTCGTCGACGAGGCTTTGTGCTTGTCAAATTTGGATTATCTCATTCCTAAAAAGAACAGGACAGTCATTCTTGCCGACCATGACATGGCCGGACATTCTTGGCAATATGTCAACAGCAATGCCGATGAAAACACAATCATAGAATCCCTTGCCTCGATAATAAAAAAACTGAAACGTGTCAATTCGGGACAAGACGGATTGTCGGCTCGTGAAATAGACGTTCTTAAACTTGTCGCGACAGGATTGACAAACAAGGAGATAGCCGACCGACTCAACATCAGTATCAATACCGTGCTTTCTCACAGAAAGAACATCTCGGCCAAGTTGGGCATAAAGAGCGTGTCGGGACTTAGCGTGTATGCCATGATGAACGGGTATATTAATTCTTAAAACTTAGTTATTATGAAAATTATAAGACTTATATTATCCATCGTGTTGCTTGCAGTAGGTATTTCAACGTCGGCCGCTGCCGGCAAGACACTCGATGAGCAATTTCCGCTTGATTCGGCAGTACGCTACGGAGTGCTGCCCAATGGACTGACTTATTACATCTTGCATAATGAAGAACCAAAGAATCGGGCAGAGTTCCACATAGCGCAGAAGGTCGGTTCCATATTGGAGGAAGAAAACCAGCGAGGGCTGGCACATTTTCTTGAACACATGGCATTCAATGGTACTGAGCATTTCCCGGGCAAGAGCATGCTTGAATATTTGCAGGATAACGGCATGCGCTTTGGCAGTGACATTAATGCGTACACAGGATTTGACGAGACGGTGTATCGTGTGTCGAATGTTCCGACACAGCGCGAGAGCCTGTTGGATTCCACGTTGCTTGTCCTCTATGACTGGGCATGTGGCATTTCACTGGACGCAAAAGAGATAGACAAGGAGCGTGGCGTGATAAGGGAAGAATGGCGTTCACGAGGCAATGCCACGCAACGCATGTATGACGCGGTTCTGCCGGTCATATTCCATGACAGCCGTTATGCCGACCGGATGCCGATTGGTACAATGGAAGTGGTGATGAATTTCAAACCCGAAGAATTGCGCGATTATTATCATCGTTGGTATCGTCCTGACCAGCAAGGATTGATAATAGTGGGAGACTTTGATGCCGACCGCATGGAGCAAAAGGTCATCGAGATGTTTGGCAAAATAAAGATGCCCGAAAATGCTCCCGAGCGAGTATATTTCCAAGTTCCCGACCATAAAGGCATAGATTATGCTTCTTACGCCGATCCGGAGGCTTCGATGACTCTTGTATATTTGTTTTTCCAGCATGAGGCAACTCCGTTTTCGCAAAAAAACACTCGCGGTTATCTTAAGAAAGAATTGACGGGCATGTTAAGCTCGGTAATGCTCGCGTCCCGTTTTGCCGAATTGGCTCAAAAGCCCGATGCGCCTTTCAATTATGCAGTGGGACAGGACGGGCAATTTTTCATAACGCCGACCAAGGATGCTTATATGCTTATTGCATCGGCCAAGGATGGGATGACAATGGAAACTTTCAAGACCATTCTTACTGAAGCGCAACGATTGAATTTGCATGGATTCACGGCAGGGGAGCTGGAAAGGGCAAAAGCTGATGTAAGATTGCAAATAGAGCATACTTATGCCGAACGCAACAAGTTGCGTAGCAATTCGTTGGCCGAATCATTAATAACTCATTTCACGCAAGGCGGATATTGGCCCGGAATTGAGATTGAGACATGTGAATCGCTTGAATTATTGCCCGAAATCACGCTTGAGGATGTGTCGGAGTTTGTTGAGAATGCCATCTCGGAAGACAATGTGAGCCTTATAATATCGGGACAGGAGAAGGAAGGCGTGACATATCCGACAAAGGAAGAGATAGAAAAAGCGTTTAATGAAGTGTTGTCATCGAGTGTAGATGCTTATGTAGACAATACCCCTGATGAACCATTGATTCCGAACGAACCTGTCGCCGGCAGCATAGTAGAAGAGGCATATGATGACGAACTTGGAATAACGGTGTGGAAATTGTCGAACGGCGCGACCGTATATCTGAAACCTACCGATTTCAAGAATAACGAGATAAACATGAATGCTGTGAGCATAGGCGGCGAGTGGGCCTATGGCGGCGAGACTTCTCCTGAGTTGAAATTGCTCAACGATGTCATTGACAATAGTACCGTCGGTTCATTTACCCGTACCGACCTCGGAAAACGTCTTGCCGGGAAAGGGGTGAATGTGGATTTCAATCTCTACTCGGCCACTGAGGCCATGACGGGAATTTGTGTCAAGAAAGACATTGAGACCATGTTTCAGCTTAATTACCTAATGTTTACCGAGGTAAACAAGGATGAGCAGGCCGTGGACGCGCTGTGCAGCCGCTTGTCGTCGCAGTTGGCTTTGCGCGACAAGAATCCAAGCTATATTTTCAGAGATTCGGTGATGGCAACCTTGTATTCGCACAATCCGCTGTATGAATATGTCACCGAAGAAGATTTGCGTGAATTTAACTATGACAAGTGTCTTGCCTTGTATCGGGAGAGAATGGCAAATGCAGGAGATTTCACATTCTCATTTGTGGGGAATTTTGACGTTGACAGTTTGCGCCCGTTGGTGGAAAAATATGTGGCATCGCTTCCCGATAATGGCAAGCGTGAAAAGGTCTCTTACACTGTTTCGTGCGTGGATGGCATATTGGACAATCGTTTCAAGCTGCCGATGTTGACACCCAAGACCATAGTATTATCCAATTTCTCGGGACAAAATGAATATTCGGTACACGATGCACTGATGTTTAATTTGTTAAGCAATGTCATGGATATTGTGTACACGGCTACTATTCGTGAAGAAGAAGGAGGAACGTATGGTGTCGGGGTGAATGGCGACTTGTCGCAATTTACTGATGAATGGTCGTTCACGTTCCAATTCTCGACAAATGCCGAGCAGATGGAATCGTTATTGCAACGGGCAAATGATGAATTGCAAAATGTGATAACCAATGGAGCAGAAGAGGCTGAGTTCAACAAAGTCAAGCTTGCTGCCATCAAGCAATATGAAAATAGCGTGAGAACCAACGGTTATTGGTTGAGTGTATTGAATGACAAGGCGTTAGGCGTAGATAGCTATGCAGGTTTCAGGGAAATGCTTGAAAATGTCACGCTTGAAGAATTTAACGCATTTATAAAGAAGCTCGATTTCACTAAAAACCGGGTCACAGTTGTGATGGAAGGAGTGGAAAAATAGATTGTACGAAATTGTTAATGCGATTATTTCCGTTAAGATAGAATTACACCGAGGAGGAATTTTATGAGCCTCCTCGGTGTTTCTTGTTTAAAAGTTTATGGATGTTGCTCCTCCTATGATGATGGATTGGGCAATCTTGTCGTTCCCGGGAACATAAGAACCGGTAAAACCGTAATCGCAATATATCCTTGCGCCGAAATTCTCGGTTGACTTGAATGAAATTGACAGCCCGGTTTCAAATCCCGGAGTCGATTTCCCGCCTATCGAGCAATCAGTCAAAGAGCATTTGCCGTAATAATTGTATCCGGCGGTAACTTTTGCCCCGATGCCGAGCCTTGTGAATATGGGATAAGAAAAATATGCTCCGCAGTATAGACGTCCGGCTTTCATGGGTTCTTGCGCAAGATTGCCGTTGTATTTCACAGGCAAGGCAGAAATGCCGGTATTGCCGCCTATTCCTATGTAGGGATTGAAGAAATATGCGCCTTGGATGCCTGTGCTAGCTCCGGTTGATAATTCTATTTTACCTCCCGGCAGTGTATAATTGGTGAGTGACAGGTTCATGCCGAGGTCTATCGACAAGAACGATGGCGACTCCCACCGGTAGAAATCTTGATCGGAGAAATAGTCGGTGATTCCTTTGTCTTTAAAAACGATGTCACCGATGAAATAACCCAATTCGGTCGATAATACTCCGATGCCGGCACCCACAAGGATGTCGCTCATCCAGTGCCTGTTGTGCAACATGCGGCTTGTGGCCGTGGTCGCTGCGATGGCATAACTTCCGAGGCTTATCCAAGGACTTATGTGACCGTATTCTTTATGCAACATGGTTGCCATCATATAAGAAACAGCCGTGTGTCCTGACGGGAATGAGCGGTTATCTTCCCCGTCGGGACGCATTTCTTTGACTGCGCGTTTAAGATTCTCAGAAACTCCTATCATGATTACAGCCGAGAAGGCATCCGACACAAGCAATCGAGGCCAAGAGCTACGGCTTTCCACGCCTGCAATCTTCATCGCAAGCAATGCAGCTCCGGGGGCGTATTGCAGGTAGTCTTCAAATGGGTTGTCGTAGTGCTTTGCATATGTCGTCGGAGAGTCTTTTAAGTTTCTGTCGGCTCCATATAATGCCATTCCGCCTATGAGCATAGGTGTGCCGGCGTAGATGGATTTAAAGACCTTGGAATCGGCAATTTTATCAAATTTGTCGCGTTTGGCTGGAATAGTGTCGCAGCGTCCTGCCGCAAATGATGGCATCAAGGTCGTAATTATGAATAGTAATGTTATTATCGAGCTTTTCATTATTGCAGATTATTTGTGCAAATATAGCAATCTGTGTCAAAATAATGAAACGGCACCTTACAGAGGAAAAAGTCAATCGGAATTGGAACCAGTGCAAGACAATTGTTCTTCGCCGGTAGTCGTGGCAAGGTGTTCTTCAGTCATTTGCGGCTTGAATGCTGCAAAAATCTCTTCTCTGAATTTTGCATTAGTCGACACGCGGTGGTAAGCTATCTTTGATGCTATCTGGTGAGATTCTTTTTTTGTGTAGCCAGATGCTTCCGACACGAGTATGTCGCCGATGAATACCGCCGACCTGAAAATGGGACTGTTGTGCCCGTCGTTTGACGTCTCGATTAGGTCAAACTTGATGGGGATATGGTATTTCTGTCCCCATTCTATCAGTCGCGATTTAAAGTTTATTTCAGTTTTTGCTATTGAATTGATATTGATGTGAGGCTTGATGATTCGTTCGATGACGAACCTCTTGCATTTGTCGTATCCTCGGTCGAGGTATACAGCTCCGACAAGGGCTTCCACGGCATTGCCGTAGATGTAGGAATTGTGCGACAAAGTGTGTGAAGCCGATCTCACGACAGCCTCAAGCCCGATATCTATGCCTATTTTGTTAAGACTTTCGCGTTTTACGATTTTTGAGCGTGTGCTTGTAAGGAATCCTTCGCGTTTGCGAGGGAACATGCGATAAAGCATGTCGGCGATTATGGCATCGAGTATTGCGTCACCGAGATATTCAAGCCTTTCGTTGTTGGCATAGGTTCCGTTTCCAAGCTTTACCGGCAACGAGCGATGCACGAAGGCGAGATGGTATAATCTAATGTCTCCCGGATAGAATCCGAGTAATTTAAAACAAAAAGCATAAAACTCCCTGTCTTTTGTGAAAAGGAGTTTTATGCGTGATAGGATATTGCAACTAAGCACAAAACGTGAATTTAATTATTCGGCATATTTCTTGACAATCATGCTTGCGTTGTGTCCACCAAATCCAAATGTGTTGGAAAGGGCAACATTAACGTCACGTTTTTGAGCTTTGTTAAATGTAAAGTTCAACTTATAGTCGATTTCCGGATCCAAATCATCATCGGCATGGTTGATTGTAGGAGGCACGATGCCGTCGGTGATAGTCTTGATACAGAAGAGTATTTCGAGGGCTCCGGTTGCACCGAGCAAGTGTCCTGTCATTGATTTGGTAGAACTTATGCTCAATTTATAGGCGTCTTCACCCCATACTTCTTTTATAGCTTTGACTTCCGACAAGTCTCCTACCGGAGTCGATGTTCCGTGCAGGTTGATGTAGTCAACTTCTGCAGGCTTCAGACCGGCATCTTTCAATGCATTGCTCATCACTAATTTAGCACCAAGGCCTTCGGGATGGCTTGCAGTGATGTGATAAGCATCGGCCGACATTCCACCACCGATAACTTCGGCGTAAATTTTTGCACCACGAGCCTTTGCGTGTTCCAATTCTTCGAGGACGAGACATGCAGAGCCTTCACCGATGACGAATCCGTCACGAGAACCGCTGAACGGGCGAGAAGCTGTTTCAGGGCTGTCGTTGCGCGTCGAAAGGGCGTGCATCGAGTTGAAACCTCCTACACCTGCAGGGTAGATGGCTGCTTCTGAACCTCCGCTGACGATAGCGTCGGCCATTCCAAGACGAATATAGTTGAACGCGTCAATCAAGGCATTCGTTGATGATGCGCAAGCTGAGACGATACCAAAGTTAGGACCACGGAAGCCGTATTCCATTGATATATGGCCTGCTGCGATGTCGGCAATCATCTTCGGGATGAAGAATGGATTGTATTTAGGTCCATCGGCAGCATGCAATGCATAATATCCGGCTTCTTCCTCAAATGTGTGCAAACCTCCGATACCCGACGAGAAGATGACGCCAACGCGGTCGCCGTTTACGCCTTCACCGTTAAGCTTGGCGTCTTCGACTGCTTGTTTGGCTGCCACCAATGCGTATTGGGCATAGAGATCCAAGGTGCGGAGCTTTTTACGGTCGAAATATTCGGCACCGTTGAAGCCCTTCACCTCGCACGCAAATTTGGTCTTGAACAATGATGCGTCGAAATGTGTAATAGGTCCCGCACCGCTTACTCCCGCAATGGCGTTCTGCCATGCAGTTTCCACGTCATTGCCTATAGGCGTGATGGCTCCAAGACCTGTTACTACAACTCGTTTTAACTCCATTATTAAATTTTGAAAATTCTTTTTTTACTTGTTGGTTTCGGCTTCGATATAGGAGATTGCATCGCCTACTTTTGTGATGCCTTCTGCTTTGTCGTCAGGGATTGTGATTCCGAATTCTTTTTCGAATTCCATGATCAACTCAACTGTGTCGAGAGAATCAGCTCCAAGGTCTTGAGCAAATGTAGCTTCTGGTGTTACTTCAGATTCGTTTACTCCAAGTTTCTCTACAATTATTGCTTTTACTTTTTCTGCAACTTCAGACATAATAATTAAGTTTTAATAGTTATAATTTGGATATATAATGTATTTTCGCGGCACAAAGTAAGCAATTTTAATTCAGATATGAAAAAAATCGGCCTTATAAATTGATTTCCTCTGCGCATTTTTGTATATTATGTGCAAAAATCGGTTCAATTTACAACTTTATTTTCTCAATCGTTTAATTGCTCAATGTCTTGTAACCGGGCCGGATTGTTATCGTTTCCGACCCTTTTTCATTCAGGCCTGTGCCTTTCGGGCTTATGTCCGCATGGTGGCACAATGCATTAATTGGCGCAAATATACTAAATTAATATTAAACAATGGCTCATTGGGGTGAAAAAGTGATAAAAAAATCATATCTTTGGATAAAATAGTAGTGGCGCGGGTGATGTCGGGGTCTGATCGGCCTGGCGTGTCATTGCTTGCGGCTTGCTGTTATTATTATTTCATAGTATGTATTTAAATTATTGAATTGCGATGAAAAAACTTGCGTGGATGTTAATGGTTCCGGCAGCACTAATGGCATTGTCGGTGTCTTGTGTTGACGGAAAGAGTGGAGCCTCGGCTGCCAATGAGAATGAGGAGAGCGTGAATTTCGTGTTGAAGTCGGGTGAATCGATGTATGAATGCGTTGGAGATACGCTTTTCGGAGAGGATACGCCATTGTATTCGTCGGTATCGGCATCGGTGATGTGGCCAGAGTTCGTTCAGGGGAACGATGTAAAGAGCTTGCAAGATTCATTGTTGTCGATGTGCTTTGGCAAGGATGCTGTGGGGCAATCGGTTGACGCCGCGTTGAAAAATTATTTGGCCGATGCGCCTCAGGCTGATGTCTCAAAACTTAAACCTGTTGATTCCATCCCGTCAGACGGCATGGTGCGGATACTGTCAAGGGAAGTTGAGGCTTCGATATTGTCGCTCAAAGAAGATTGGCTAATATATAAGGTATATAATTATGTGTATGAAGGCGGGGCGCATCCGTTATATTTTACGACGTTTGTCAACTATGATATAAAAGGCGGCCGTGTGGTGGGTCTCGAAGACTTGTTTAAGGAGGGAACTGGCGCTGATGTGATTGCAGCCATAAAAGCAAATCTTTATGGCCGTTACCGCGCTGCAAATGACGTGGAACTTGCTGAATATTCCGGCATTAACGTTGAAGAATTGTATGTCACGCCTACATTCTACATTGTCGACGGATATGTGGTGTTCCATTACAATCCCTATGAGGTCGGGCCTTGGGTCATAGGTGCAATAGAGGTGCCTGTGCCTGTGTATCAGCTTGAAACTTTGTTGACCGATGATGCTCGTGACATGCTTGGCATGTAAGGCGTATTTTAAAACCAAGATGGGCTGCGGTTAGGCATAGCCAAACATTAAAACGATGTTTTTGTTTGTCTCTGCGCTAACGTTGCACTATCTTTAGATAATATAGGCTGCGTTTCGGCAATGTGTAAAAATATGCGAGCTCATTTTTTCCCATTGCGCTCAACTTGCACTATCTTTGCACCGAAAATGACAAAACAGACAACACGATTATAATTATGGCACAGATTTCAAACAGGATTCAAGCGTTGTCGCCTTCGGCCACGTTGGCGATGTCGCAGAAAAGCAATGAGCTTAAAGCTCAAGGTGTGGACGTGATAAACTTGTCGGTTGGAGAACCCGACTTTTTCACTCCCGAACACATAAAGGAAGCGGCCAAGCGCGCTATTGACGAAAATTATTCGTTCTACACGCCTGTGCCAGGATATTTGTCGCTTCGTAAAGCCATTTGTGGCAAATTGTTGCGTGAAAACAATCTTAATTTTGCACCGGAACAAATCATCGTTTCAAATGGTGCCAAGCAGTCGTTGTGTAATTGCATCCTTTCGTTGGTAAACCCGGGAGACGAAGTGGTTATCCCTACTCCGGCGTGGGTTAGCTATGTTGAGATGGTGAAACTGGCCGAGGGCAAATGCGTGCTTGTTCCGGCTACGGTGGAGCAGAATTTTAAAATTACTCCGAAGCAGTTGAGTGATGCCATTTCTCCAAAAACAAAGATGATAATTTTGTGTTCTCCTTCCAATCCTACTGGAAGCGTTTATTCAAAAGAGGAGTTGAAGGCTCTTGCCGATGTGCTTGCAGCTTATCCCGACATAATAATCCTTGCCGATGAGATATATGAACACATTAATTACACAGGCGAATTCAATTCCATTTCTCAATTTGAGAGCGTGCGCGACCGTGTGGTAATCGTGAACGGAGTGTCGAAGGCTTATGCCATGACGGGATGGAGAATTGGATTCATTGCGGCTCCTCTTTGGATTGCAAAGGCCAACAGCAAGTTGCAGAGCCAATACACGTCGGGATGCTCGTCTATAGCTCAGAAGGCTGCCGAAGAGGCTTATAATGGTCCGCAAGATTGCGTTGAGGAGATGCGCAAGGCATTTGAGCGTCGTCGCGACTTGATAGTTTCGTTGCTCAAAGAGATTCCGGGGCTGAAAATCAATCATCCTGAAGGCGCATTCTACATATTTCCTGAAGTTTCGGCTTATTTCGGAAAGTCTTACGGAAAATATACAATCAATGACTCCAACGACCTTGCCATGTATCTACTTGAAGAAGCCCATGTGGCAACAGTCGATGGCGCAGCTTTCTGTGCACCGGGTTATATCCGCTTGAGCTATGCTACAAGTGATGACAACATCCGTGAAGCTGTGAAGCGTATTGCCGAAGCGTTATCCAAGTTGAAATAAATCCTCAGTTTCGATACTTCGGTTTCGGAGTTGAGTGTGAAATAGCGTGCCATGGCGCATTTATGCCGAAGACTGACATGAAATCATGTAGTCGGTAAGGTAAATGCGCCATGGCTCATTTTTTGTTAATTACAGGTTGGGGGGATGCATGTATGGTGCAAAATTGTTTAGATGTGTTAATAATAAATATCTGAAGTTAATTATTTGATTCCGGTGATTTAATGATGCATGAGTGTACAGTGTTGAATGTCAGAATAGTATGTAGTATAAAAACTGCGCATTCAACTAATGGACGATGGCTTGATGTGTTTGCAATTGTTTAGTTAAAAAGAAATCGGATGAAACATTTTGCGTACATTTGTGGCAGAATATATGATTTAATCACGGAAATTAAGTCACATTGCATCTTTAATGCAAGTTTCAAACGTATAATAATGGTAAAGACGATAACTAAAATATTGGCATGTGCTGTTGTCGCTGTGATGGCAGTGACGACAGCTAATGCACAGGAATTGGTGGCTCGCAAGTACGGTACCGTGCTTGAACAGCTCAACCAATCTTCTCTCTACAATCGTGTAGAGCCTGAAATTGCGGCTATCGTGGATTATGAAAGCATGTTCTTGAGTTCGTGCTTTTGGAGCGATGGCTTGTCAAATGGTAAAGAAAGCGATGTAAACAGCGGCAATGAAGAGCTTATCGCAGCGTTGCTCGACTATGCTTTCGCATTCGAAGGAACTCGTTATCGTATGGGTGGCAGCACTCCGAAAGGGTTTGACTGCTCTGGATTTACGAGTTATGTATTCAAAAAATTCGGATATGAATTGAACCGTACTTCACGGCAACAGATAAATGACGGAGAGTTGGTTGAACAAGAAGCGTTGCAACCGGGCGATCTTGTGTTCTTTAACGGTCGGGCCGTGAACAAGAACATAGGTCATGTGGGAATCGTGACCGAAGTCGACAGTGCCGGTTTTAGCTTCATTCATGCAAGTTCAAAAGGAGTGCGTGTCAGCAAGTATCCCGAAGAGAGGTATTATCAAGTGCGATACATAGGTGCTTGCAGGCCTATCAAAGAGTGATTTTTGCAAAGTGGATATAATAAATGAGTAAGTGGCCGTTCTCTGTAGGCAAGAGAGCGGCCGTTGATTTTATTTAAAATGGGTCGCCTTGAGGTTTTAGGGAATGGAATAATAGCCGGTTGTGATAAGAAAAACTGTTAAAAAATTACAGGCAATTGCCTAAATGAGTATTTTTGTGGATTCTTGATTTGCTTGCGTGCCGATGGTGCGTGCAAGTACTTGAATGTCCTGATTATAACCATAAGGAATGATGCAAGAAAAAAGTATTGAAGAGATGCAAGAAGATGCCGAAATGCTGGCTCGCGCCAACGAGGCAAAGCGTTGCACGCTGGTAGGACTGGTGGTTAATGCCGTCCTGTCGGCATTGAAAATCGTGGCTGGCGTTGTCGGCCGTTCGGGGGCGATGATAGCCGATGGAATACATTCCATATCGGATTTTGTCACCGATATAGTTGTCATTGTGTTTGTTGGCGTGACCGCGCGTGGTGTGGATCGACGCTATCATTACGGGCATGGCAAGTTTGAGACATTCGCGACAATGATAATCGCGGTCGTGTTGTTTTTTGTCGCCGTGGGATTGTTTTGGAGTAGCGGCAGCACGGTGCTCGACTCGTTGTCGGGCAAAGAGATAGAAGCTCCCGGGTATATCGCTTTGATAATGGCGGTGGTTTCCATCGTGGTGAAGGAAATTTTATATAGATATACGGCTCATGTGGGTGAGACAATAAAAAGCATGGCGCTTGTTGCCAACGCTTGGCATCATCGCAGCGACGCATTTTCGAGTATCGCCGCGTTGCTCGGCATTGCCGGGGCCATGTTCCTGTCGCCGCAATGGCGTATTCTCGACCCTATTGCCGCAATGGCGGTAAGCATATTCATTGCTGCCGTGGCTTACAGGCTTTTTATGCCTGCTGTGAATGAATTGCTTGAAGTTTCGCTGCCCGAGGAAGAGATTTTGGGCATAGAAAGCGAGATAAAAGAGGTGCCGGGCGTGAAAGCTTTTCATAACTTGCGGACACGTAAAAACGGGAACCGCTACATAATAGACCTCCATATAAAGGTTGATCCGGAAATAAAGGTCGTGGCAGCCCATGACATTGCCACTGCCGTTGAGCGCAGGTTGCAGGAAAAGTACAAGGGAGCGATGGTTTATGTCCATGTGGAACCCTATCGTGGCGAAATTGTCGACAACAACGGCAAATGCAGCGATTGACAATATTGGACACATGTTGCTTGCGTCGTCAGCCCGGGGGATGTGCGTAGATAGATATAATATATATGAATATAATAAAGATGAGCGATGTGTTACCGTCGATATTCAACGGGCGGACACTTGCGAGCGAGGTGTGGCAAAGTGAATTGTCGTTTGAAAAAGGCTGCAACTATCTTGTTTCGGCCGAAAGCGGGTCGGGCAAGTCTTCGTTATGCAGTTACATTTACGGGTATCGCAGCGATTACTCGGGTAAAATAACTTTTGATGATGACGACATAAGCCGGTTTGACGTGTCGCGCTGGTGCGAGTTGAGACAACGGCACCTGGCATATTTGCCACAGGAGTTGCGCCTGTTTCCCGAGCTTACGGCAATGGAGAACGTAGAATTGAAAAATAACTTGACAGGAGCCAAGTCGCGTAAGGAAATAGAGGATATGTTTGCCTTGCTTGGAATAAGCGACAAGGTGGATGTGCGTGCAGCGTTCTTGTCGATAGGGCAGCAACAAAGGGTGGCGATAATAAGGGCTTTGTGCCAGCCATTTGATTTCATATTGCTCGATGAGCCTGTGAGCCATCTTGATGAAATGAACAACAGGCTTGCCGCCAAGTTGATAGCTGAGGAAGCAGCTTCGCAAGGAGCCGGAATAATATCGACGTCGGTGGGGAATAACGTATTGATAAATGTAGATGCAGAATATAAGTTATGACGGCAGGTAAAGGGAAAAACTTATTGTGGCGTTTGTTGCGCAAGCATGTCAGTCCGTTGCAGCTTGCCGGATTTTCCATTGCGAGCCTTGTGGGGCTTACCATCGTGGTGCTTGCTTTGCAATTTTATGTAGATGTGAAGCCTGTGTTTTCGGATGAAGACAGTTTCGCGCGTCGCGATTATATAGTAGTCACCAAGCATGTGTCGGGGCTCGGCTCCATGTTTGGGTCGGGAGTGGAATTCAGTGAAAGCGACATTGCCGATCTCGAAAGCCAGCCGTGGGTGAGGGAAGTGGGTCGTTTCACCACATCGGAATATGGCATTTACGCATCGGTGATGTTCGGCGGGCGTGGATTACGCACGCAACTGTTTTTCGAGTCGGTCCCCGATAAATTCATCGATGAATTGCCCGAAGACTGGGGATTTGATCCTGCAGATCCGAAAGTTCCGGTCATTTTGTCGCGCGATTATCTTTCATTGTATAATTTTGGATTTGCCACTACCCAAGGAATGCCTAAGATAAGCGAAGGCATGATAGGAATGGTGCCGGTGTCGCTCGCATTGTCGGGCAATGGCAACAGGCAGGTGGTTGAAGGCCGCATAGTGGGCTTTTCAAACAGGCTTAACACCATAATCGTGCCAGAGTCGTTCATGCAGTGGAGCAACGAGAAGTTTGGCGATGGAAGCGCGAAGCAACCGTCACGATTGATTGTGGAGGTGAGCAAGCCGGGAGACGTGGCCATAGGGGAGTATATGGACGCACATGGATATGAAATAGGAGGCGACAAGGCCGACAGTGGCAAGGCAAGTTATTTCCTTAATGTGACGATTGGCATTGTCGTTGCCGTAGGGGCATTGATAAGCCTATTGTCGTTTTTCGTGCTGATGTTGAGCATATACCTGTTGTTGCAGAAGAATACTCGCAAGTTGCAAGACTTGTTGATGCTGGGATATACTCCGCGACAGGTGTCATCGCCTTATGTCAAGCTGGTGGTGGCCGTCAATTGCATCGTGCTGGCGGTGGCATGCATCGCGGTGGCAGTGTGCAGGGCATGTTATTTGCCGATACTTGAGGCATTTGACGTCTCGGGTGGTGAGATTTGGTTGCCGATAGTCGTCGCGGTGGTCGTGATGGGAGCAATCACTTTGGGGAATATTATGGCCATAAGGCGTCGCGTGGCTTCGCTTTGGCATCAATGATAATACAGGAATATAGGACATTTCGCTTTTGTTAGTGAATTAACAGATGTAATCGGTAGCTGCGGTCATGCAAAGACACTGCTGCCGATTTTTAACATTTTAATAAAAATTTTTAGTTACAGTTAAATATGCTATTTTCCACGAGAAAAAAGATGTTTAATTGAGAAAATAATGTTTAATTTGTAACAATGATATGACCTTTTTAGTTGTTGCACTTGACTAAAAAGCCTGAATGCTAAAAAACTAATACCCGTTACCACTTAAAAAGGAGCGGATAAAGAGCACGCCATTTACCTATGATTATGATAGAAGTCATGAAAACAACCGTGATTGAGAGGGAAAATTCCGTTATCATAATGATGAGGAAGACGGCTGTAGCTACATTCAAGCCTTGAGCATGAGGCCGTTGTCATGTGTGATGGCTAAAACGGAATATGAAGAAAGAGAGAATTAACGTAAACCCAAATGTAAAACTAAAAACATTCTTGCATGAAGAACATTTGTTTCCAAATGAATCGGAAGGCATGGCTGGTGCTGTTGTTTGCAATATGCCTTGCTTTCCCTGCATTAGCGCAAAAGATTTCTGTACAAGGTACAGTGGTCGATGCCACCGGAGAGCCTTTGATCGGGGCCAGCGTCATGGCGCAAGGCACAACGTCGGGCACTGCCACTGATTTTGATGGCAAGTTCGTCATCGAAGTTGATCCCAATGCCACTCTTGTGGTTTCCTATGTGGGCTATGAACCGCAAAATGTTGCGGTCGAAGGCCGCACGCTTGTCAAGGTTACTCTTCAAGAAAGCTCGTTGATGCTTGATGAAGTCGTAGCCATCGGTTATGGTACAGTAAAGAAAGAGGATGCCACCGGTTCGGTGTCGACAATCAAGCCTACCGAAATTCAAGCCGGGCTGTCGGCTTCGGTACAAGACCTGTTGGTCGGCCAGACTCCGGGTGTGGTAGTAACTCCGTCGGCAGGTCCTGAAGGTTCAGGAACGATCCGTATCCGTGGTGGTTCGTCTTTGAACGCCAACAATGACCCGCTTATCGTGCTCGACGGTGTGCCATTGAGCAACCAAGGCACTCAAGGCATGGGCAACGCGCTCGCCATGATTTCGCCCGACAATATCGAGACGATGACAGTCCTCAAGGATGCTTCGGCAACCGCAATCTACGGTTCGCGTGCATCAAACGGTGTAATCATTATAACTACCAAGAAAGGACAAGCCGGCAAGCCTCAAGTGAACTTCTCGGCAACGATGACAGTTAACACTGCCCGCAAGACTTGGGACGTGCTTTCGGCCAGCGAATGGAAAGATCTCATGGCTTCTTATTGGGGCGCAAACCATGAAATAATGGGCTACATGGGCAATGCTGACACTAATTGGCAAGATGAAGTTTTGCGCACCACGGTTTCTCAAGACTACAGCTTGAGCGTAGGTGGAAAGGCCGGTTTCTTGCCTTATCGCGTTGCTGTAACTTACACGGGCAATGACGGTATCTTGAAAAACAGCTCAATGGACCGTGTTACTGTGGGATTGAACCTTACCCCGGAATTCTTCGACGGCAAGTTGAAAGTTCAAGCCAACGTGAAAGGTTACTATATCGAGAACCAATTCTCTGACACAGGCGCAGTAGGTTCGGCTCTTTCAATGAACCCGACTGTTCCTGTACACACCGATTATCCTATGGCCGAAGGTTCGGTTGACGGATATAAGTTATTCAACGGCTATACCACTTACATGCGTGGCGGAATATTCAACACCGAAGGTGTGAACAACCCTCTTGCAATGATAGAAAGCGTTGACAACGTGGCAAAGGTTTGGCGCAGTAACGGTAACTTGCAACTTGACTATGCTTTGCATTTCCTTCCTGAATTGCGTTTCAACTTGAACCTCGGTTACGACATAAGCAAGACCGACGAGCACAAGATCACCGCTCCTAACTCGCCTGTTGCTTGGGACAGCTATTTCCAAGATGGTGCAGGAACCGACTTGTACACCTATCAATACAGGGCTAATACATTGCTCGACTTCTATGCCAACTATAAGAAGTATTTTGACGTGATACAATCTGACATCGACGTTACTGCAGGTTACTCTTGGCAATATTTCTATGGCAAGGGTCATAACAACGGTTCGTTGTTCACTTCAAACGGATTTGCAATCACCCAAGATGCCGATGGCAACTACTTGCTTTCGGAAGGTACTCAACGTCAAGGTACTACTGCCGATAACGAAGAAGAAACTTATTGGAAAAACCACTATCAACTCGTTTCGTTCTTCGGACGTTTGAACTATACACTCATGGATCGTTACTTGTTGACATTCACAATGCGTGCCGACGGTACTTCGCGCTTCTCAAAGGATAACCGCTGGGGTACATTCCCGTCACTTGCACTTGGATGGAAGATATCGGAAGAAGAATGGATGGAAGGCACTAAGGACTGGATGAACGAATTCAAGTTGCGTCTCGGTTGGGGTGTTACAGGTCAACAAGACCTTGGCGACTCTTACTTCCCATACATGGCTATTTACCAAGCATCTACCATAGGTTCTTATTATCCTTGGCTCGATGGTCGCGGCGGTTGGATGTCAACCCTTTATCCGCAAGGTTATGACAGCAGCTTGAAGTGGGAGGAAACTACTACATGGAATGCCGGTCTTGACTTCGGTTTCTTGAACAACCGCATTACCGCTGCCCTTGATTTCTACTATCGCGAAACGAAAGACTTGTTGAGCTATGTTACAATCCCTGTGGGTTCGGCTACGACCAACATGCTTAACCAGAACATCGGTTCTCTTGAAAACATGGGTGTTGAATTCGGTATCACCGCACGTCCTATCGTGACTAAGGACTTCACTTGGACAGTAAACGCCAACGTAGCATGGAACCGCAATGAGATCACCAAGTTGAACAACGACGGTTCTTACGTTACAACAGGTGGCATCTCAGGCCCGACAGGAAACACTTGTCAAGTTCATGCAGTAGGTCATCCGGCCAACTCGTTCTTCTTGTATGAACAAGTATATGACGAGAACGGTCTTCCTATCGAAGGCGTGTTTGTTGACCAAAACGGCGACAATGTAATTGACGACGACGATAAGGTAATCAACAAGAGCCCGGATCCTAAGGTAACATTGACATTCGGTTCTACTTTCAACTATAAGAACTGGGACTTCGGTTTCAACTTGCGTGCAAGCATCGGCAACTACGTTTATGCCAATGTATTGTCGGACAAGACCACTCTTAACCGTACATATCGTAACAGTTCTCCGAGCAACTTGATCGATAGCGATTTCTATTTCGACGGCGGACTCTCTACTGCAAACCTTTACTTGAGCGACTACTGGTTGCGTAATGGTAGCTTCTTGCGTTGCGAAAACATCACAGTGGGTTATACTTGGCCATCATTGTTGAAAGACCAATTGAGATTGCGTCTCTACGGTGCTGTTCAAAACCCATTCGTAATCACGAAGTATGACGGGCTTGATCCTGAAGTGTTCGGCGGTATAGACAACAACATTTATCCGCGTCCTATCACATTCACACTCGGACTTGTTGCAACATTCTAAAACAATGCAAGTGTTTTTAACCAACAAAATAAAAGAGGATAAAATTTATGAAATCTATAAATAAAATATTTTCCATTCTTGGCGTGTCGCTTGCATTGGGCATGTCGTCATGCGTTGGCGATTTGGACTTGCTGCCAATTGACCCGAATCAAATGACAGCCGACAAATTTGCCGAAAATCCGTCGGAATATATTATGCAAGTAATGGGTAAGTGCTATTCAGGCCTTGCAGTTTCCGGCCAGACCGGTCCTGACGGAGCTTCCGATATTTCAGGTCTCGATGGTGGTACAAGCCAGTACACGCGTGCGTTGTTCATGATGAACGAATTTACTACCGACGAGTCGAAGTGGATATATGCCGATGCAGGTGTTATCGACTTGAACACAAATACTTGGGGTAACGGTAATGCCAATGTGTTCGGTACTTACAGCCGCCTTTATGTGCACATCGCAATATGCAACGATTTCCTTCGTCTCGTTGATGGAGGAAACTTGAGCGACCTTGGCATATCGGTAGATGCCACATTGCAGGCTACAATCGACCAATACAAGCTCGAAGCTCGTGCTTTGCGTGCCATGAGCTACTATTGGGCTCTCGACTTGTTCGGCAATCCGGGTTTCATTGATGAAACATCCGAGGCTGGAACCGCTCCTGTGCAATACACTCGTCAACAATTGTATGACTGGCTTGCTGCCGAACTTGAAGATCTCGTTGCATCGTTCCCCGACACGACTCCTATTTACGGCCGTGTAGGCAAGGATGGCGTTGAAGCATTGCTTGCCCGTCTTTATCTCAATGCCGAGGTTTATACCGGTACTCCTGCCTACGACAAGTGCTCGCAGCATTGCGCCAATATCATAGCTCGCCACCGTGGTGGTGGATATGACGGTTCGGGTCTTGCCAACCACTACATGTATGTGTTCTGTGGCGACAACGACGTTTACATGCCGGGTGGAGGCAATGATGCCGAGAATGAAATCCTTTGGGGTATTCCATACGACAGCGAGAACATCCAACCTTATGGTGGTACGACTTTCTTGTGCAAGGCTGGAGTGATTGAGTCGAGTAAGGATGAAGATACAGG
The DNA here is from genome assembly GCA_944321705.1 of uncultured Muribaculaceae bacterium. Classification (GTDB taxonomy): domain Bacteria; phylum Bacteroidota; class Bacteroidia; order Bacteroidales; family Muribaculaceae; genus Avimuribaculum. Next base: position 37,782 of record CALUMG010000005.1, read on the forward strand.
AGAAGGTTATGAAATGCACGCGGCCGATTACGGTATATCAGGTCCTTGGGGCTGTATGCACGCAACTTCACAATTCTCCGATAAGTTTACTGCAAATCCTGAGGATATCCGCTGGTCGATGTGGTGTAAGGACGATGAAGGGTTCACCAAAGATAATACCGACTTCTATACTTTCAACAATGGATACGGAGTTGTCAAGTTCACCAACTTGCTGAAGGGAACAAACGGTGATTGGAGTACTGAGAACGGAGGCATTTATGACCCGACAGGCCAAATTCAAGCCCGTGCAGAGGCATTCCCCGACACCGACCTACCGTTGCTTCGTCTTGCCGATGTTTACTTGATGTATGCCGAGTCCAACATCGTGGGCAACGCAGGTGACGCTTCACTTGCTTTGCAATATGTCAACTACGTTCGTGGCCGTGCAGGCGTGAGCGACTGGACAAGCAGCGACATGACAGCCGACAACATCCTCGACGAGCGTTGCCGTGAATTGTATTGGGAATTGACACGTCGCAGCGACCTTATCCGTCATGGCAAGTTCTCGGGCAACAGCTACAACTGGGCATGGAAGAACAACCAATTGAACGGTGCAGGATTTGCTTCTTACATGGACTTGTTCCCAATCCCGACCAACGTAATTGCAGCTCAGCCTTATTTCGAACAAAATGAAGGTTATAATTGATTAAAAACTTTTTATAGCAGACATGAAAACAAAAATTTTAAATATACTTCTGTTGTTTGCAGTAGCAATAGGGTTTGCTGCTTGTAACGAAGATACCGAACCGATGTTGTCTCGGATAAGCGACGGGCAGTTGAATGCGCCAAGCGCGACCGATGTCGTATTGACAAGAGAACAAGCTGCTGCCGAGGCTCTGACATTGTCGTGGGTTGCTCCTGAATACAATGTAGAAGTCGCACAATCTTTTGAATTGGAATTCTCCCTTACCGAGGATTTTGCAACACCTGTCCAAGCTACAGTGTCCAGCGAGAAAGAGCATACGTTCACTGTAGAAGACCTGAACACGGTTATCAACACGATGACTACCGTTACCGAGGGCATGGCTCCTGTGACTGTTTACGCCCGCGTGTTGTTTGCATTGAATAGTGAAGAAGCTCGTACTGTCATTTCAAATACAGTCAGCTTCAATGTCACTCCTTATCCTGCCGAGGCCAAGTTGTATGTCATCGGTACTCCTAACGGATGGGACATCAACAACGGCGATGTATTCTTGACAAGTCAGGACGGAAAGGTATTCTCGGGAGTTCTTACTCTTGAAGATAATCCGCAATTCCGCTTCTACAGCGTGCTTGGCGACTGGGATAAAGGTTCTTACGGTGCTCGTGAAGCTGATGGCGACAATATCGACATCTCGGCCGAATTCAAGAATGGCGTTTATGAAGGCCCGATTGTAAACGGCAAGGGCAACTGGGGATTTGCCAACGGTGGCGTTTATGCAATCACAGTCGATATCGAAGCAATGACATTGCGCATCGAAAGCACTACTAATAATCCGAAGATTTACCTTGTAGGTACTCCTAACGGATGGAGCATGGAAGACGATTCTTGTCCGCTCGAATGCTCGACAGGCGATGAGGTATATGTAGGAGTATTTGAGATGCCCGACAATTCAGGATTCCGTTTCTACAAAGAAGTTGACGGCAACTGGGACAATGGCACTTCGATGGGTGCTCGTGAAAACGATGGCGACAACATCAACATCAGCGACCAATTTGTTGACGGTGTGTTCGAAGGCCCGATGGTAATGGGTAAAGGTAACTGGGAAATCACCACAGGCGGTATCTACACATTAACCGTCGATGTTGCCAACATGACTGTTAAATTTGAGCAAGGCGGCACATTGCCGGGTGGTGGCGAAGATGAAGGTGAAGAACCTGCCGAAGAAGATGCCATGTATGTCATTGGCAACATTACCAATTGGGATATGAATTCGGCCGACGGTAAGCTTGAGCCGACAAGCGATGAAGGTGTTTACTCAGGTGTGTTGACATTGCCAGATAGTGGCGACGGAAACTCTTATTTCCGCGTATATGCCGCACTTGGAGGAGCAAATAGCGACTCTTATGGCCCTGCTTCAACTGATGCTGACGAGGAAATCGTAATGACCGACGGTTTTGCCGAGGTAAATGTCGTTAAGGGTAATGCAGGCAAAGCATTCAAGATTGTTGCCGGAACCTACTCGATAACAGTTGATGTAAATACCAATGTGATGTTTGTCGAGCCGGCATGATGAAACTTGACAATAATCGGCATTAAGCCGGTTTTAAATAAGATACAAGCCTCGAAAGTTACAGCTTTCGGGGCTTGTATTTTTATTGCTGCTTCCTGCAACTGTGCATAATGGCAGAAAAAGTATCATGGTGACTTGATTTTTCTTTGTGGAGACGCGATTTATCGCGTCTGAATGACTGCGACGTTCAATTGTATAGAATCCATATTTTTAGATGCGACGAATCGCGTTTCTACAGAAAAACGTGGCATTATTTTGGAATCGTTGCTGTCGCACATGCGTTCTGTCAATTCCATGTGGGTTCACCATGCGCGGAAATATATTATTCGTATAATCAGCGTGCTTTTTCGTTGATATAAATAATTAGGATATAAAAAAACGGAATCTGAAAGTGTTTGTCAGACTTCCAGATTCCGGTCGTGCTCTAATAACTATTTATAATTCTTGCACTTATGGTACAATTACAATTTTTTGAACCGTATTACCAACTTTTACGATATAAACGCCGTTAGTATCGAGGTCAAATTGGGTTTCTGTCGTTTTCAGAATGCACCTTCCGTTTATGTCGAAGACTTCAATCATGTCGGAATCGACACCTGTTACAGTCACAGTGTGTCCGTCAGAGGTGATTTTCACGGCCTTGTTTGCCAAAGCTGCATCCACGCTACTCAAGTCCAAGAAGAATGTTGCCGAGGTCTCGCCGTTCAAATCGAATGCCCGTCCATCGCCACCGATAAAGTTGGTGATGCAGAAAGTGTATTCGCCTTCAACAGGGTAAGTGAATTCGTTGATATATTCTTTAACGTAGGCTTCATATTCAGCGCCGAGGGTAAACGCGATACCCTCGCTTCCCGATTTTACCGTTTCCCCTTCAGGGTTTAGAATTTCCCAATAGAAAGCACCGGAATCTACTATGTCGGATTCGTTGGTGATGTTGATGGTGAAATCGAGATATTCGTCATAGGCCGGAGTGCCTGTAATTGTTATCTTGTCGACATTGACAGTGTATTTCGGCACATAGAGCGAGGCCATTCCGTCGGCGATGGTGACTGTGATTTTCTCGCTCGATACGATGCGTTGCCAGTTGTCATATCCATCTTCCTTTGACACTAATCTCAATGCGTATGTGCCATCTTCAAGTCCGACAAGTTGCCCGTCGATTGTGAATTCAGGTACTATTTCACCTTCTTCATCTTCGGTAATGTATTCAAGAGGCTCGGCTTCGGTTATTTCTTGCGCGATTTCGTCAAATGTCTTGATTATGTTGTCGTCGCTGTCAAACAGCGCAATAGTAATTTGGCCATTGTATGCAACTCTGTTGAAGTTGAGCAATCCCCAGCAAGCGATGACGAAGCTGCCGTCTTGGGCTACTTCTTCGGTGTCGAGACGGTATCCAAAGGTGTCCCCGTCGGCCATGAAAATGTCATCGGCCATCATCCACAAGTAACGTTGAGTTTTCACTACGGCTTGTTTGGTCCGTTCAGGTTCCAATGTGACGAAACTCTGGTGATAGTTGAAGCCGAAAGATTCGTCGCTTGTAGGATTCATGGCATCTATGTCGAAATATCCGTTGCCCGTTCCGTTCCAGCCCCAATTGACATGGACGAAGTTGTTGGTGTCGAAGCCATCGACAATGAACTGGTGTCCACCTTCATAGGAATCGGCACCGAATGATACAGGACGTCCGTTTTCAACGATTTCATCGTAAAGCTTGCCGATGAAATCCTTGTGTGACATTGCATCGCGGTAATATAAACCGGTGTTGTATTGGAAATGTTTGGCAATGGCATACGGGATGTCGAAATCGTTGGCTCCACTTCCATCAACCGTGTAATCCATGTTTACGACATAACCGCAATCACGGGCGAGAGTAGCCACAGCCAGTGCCTGCTCGTCGGTAAAATCGTATTCAATCGAGCCGTCAGGATTCTCATTGACGTTGTATTCGTCAAGGATGTTTGGCCAGTCATAAACCGAGTAGGTTAGTGTCAGTTCTCCATATTTCTCATGTACATAAGAATGAGGAATAAGGACCGAATTTTCATCAACTGTCGGGTGTTCGGGCCATTTGTAATTATTCATTATCTGAGATAATGACGTGGCCACGCATCCTACAGGTACATTCACTTGCTCATCTTCGTCGAACGGGCAAAGATTGTAGAACGGCACTTCTTGTCCCCATTTTGCTTTTACAAGCGGTTCTATGACAGGCGTAGCTGTCACCAAAGCTTTCTTGTTGGGCTTTACAGAACCGTTGCGCAGGTTCTTAACATAGGCAGCATAGGAGTTAAGCCATGACATCATGTTCTTGTTGCCGGCATCGAAGTGGCTTTCATCGGAATAAGCCACCAATTCGGTCATTTCGCTGTCGCCCGAAACTATTACGAAACCACCGTCTTCGGTATTGAACACATAGTATTCATTGTCGGTGGCTCCATTTGAGCTGACGTATTTCATGGACGGAGACTTTGCTCCGGCCACGCTTGCATATTTTGCAGCTATCGATTGAGCTTCATTAAGACTTAGCTGCCTTGCATTAGATGAAAAAGCAATAATGATTGCCGCAAGGCATGATATTAACGCTCTTGTTTTCATCGTTGGTTATTACTTGTTTTGAGACGTTGAACCTAATTCAATTGTTCCGGTTTTAACCTTTGGCTCAGCAGCTTGTGTTTCGCGGAAAAATTGCAACGCCTTGTCCTTTGGAACTGACAATTTTGAGGGAGACATGTAAAATGAAGTTTGGATCTTGCCTTCTTCATTCAAGACGTATGGAGATATTACGGCCGGAGCAATGTTATAAAATCCGTCTTCGGGCAATGCTGCCACTTTTTCTTCGTTGACAGTGACGCTGATCGAAGCTTTGTATTCCATGCCGTCTTTTACATTGGTTGCAATGTCATAGAATAAGAAATCGGTCTCCTGGTTGAACTGGTGTCCATAGACATACGTTGTCAAGTAATAATCAAACAATTGGGCTTCTTCGGTCCCAAACATATTTTGGTCAGCACTATTAATGTCATAAGTTGTAGTCTTGTCGGTAACCGGATTGTAGATTGAGAGCTCCACGTCGGCGAATTTCACCCAGTCGGCAGGCATCCACACGTTGTAGACGAGTGTGTAGGTGTGTTCCTTTTCAGGTTGTCCTTCTCCTCCTTGAGGTTCATCTTCATTGCTTCCTCCACATGCGGTGAGGCTCATGGCAATGACAAACATAAAGAATGGTAAAAATAATTTTTTCATCGTGTAAAGTGTTATTTTAAATTACTCGGCAAAAGTAGATTCAGCTCGGCAATCGGCATAAAATTTACAAGATGGCATTCTCTATTTTTGTCACATGTTTCTCTCTTTTTTACATAATTATTTATTAGACAGGTTTTTGTGGAATGCTGACGGGGTGAGCCCGAATTTCTTCTTGAATGACTTGTAGAACTGGGCATTGGACATCCCTACGCTTTTGGCGATGGCCTCGATTGTGTAGTTTGGATTGTTTTTGAGCATGGACACGGCATGTTCCATGCGTTTGTCGTTTATGTATTCCGAGAACGACATGCCGGCATGATCCTTGAACAGTTGCGAGAATTTGTTCTTCGGGATATGGGCCATTCTTATTATGTCATCCCTCAACAAATCGGGATTTAGCAGCAACTCTTCGTCGTGCAGCAGCATTTCTATGCGGACGAAGTCTTCGTTTGCGGTAGGTTTTGTCTCGGTCGGGTCCTGCGTTTTTGGTATGTAGTTGGAAGCCTTTTCGTCCCGCAGGGACTTTTTACTTTCGATAAGTTCCTCAATGGTTGAGGTCAGGATGCGGTTTTTCTCTTTTATGATGTGTCGGTTCCTATAAATGAGGAACGTTACTATCATTAATATGAAAGTAATTGTCGAGATAGTCCATAGCAGCATGTTGTGCACATGGAGTTCTGCCTGTGCTTTTGCTATTTTCAAGTCTTTGTCGTTGAGGTCGTATATGGCTGCAAGCTCTATCGCCGCGCTTCTTTGTTCACGCTCTTTCAGGCTGTCGCGCAAAGAGGCTAATTCGGCGAATTTCATGGCGGCATTTTTGTATTGGCCTTGTATGAAGTAAGCTTTGCCCAGCGAATGCAGGATGGATGCCATGTAATAGTTCACGGTGTCACCTTTGGCGATGAATTCTTTTTCCCGTTGTTCGTTCAATCTGACAGCCTCTTTGTAACGCCCTCGTTTCAGCAGGTATGGAACAATCAAATAGTTGTCCTTGTCGTTGCCGAATGAAAGGAACTTGTCATAGTATTCGTCGGCTTCGGCCGTGCGCCCGAGACGAGCAAGCGTGACAGCTCGGTTGGCATATAGATTTTTCAGTTCCTTTTCCTTTAATCCTGATATTGGCGTTATATTATCGCTATCGTTGTCGGACGTTATTATTTCTTCAAGCTTGTCAAGGGCAACAAGTGCGTCTTCAAGCCGTTCATCCCATAACAGATAAAGTATAATCGTGTTATAGTAATAGCACAGGTTGTCGTATTTCAATTCATAGTCGGAATCTTTTATGATTTTCAACGCATCGTTGAAATATGTGTATGCCCGTTCTTTTTCGCCTTGGTAATATATCATTTTTCCGAGTTCAAACAATGCTGTTGAATACATTGCGGTGTTGTTTGATTCCTTTGCCTTTTTCAACAATTTCTCTACGCACTCCTTTTTTTGAGCGTCAAGTTTCAGATAGTCGTAGCAGGAAATCAACCTGTGCAGCACTTTCATTTCATTGTGTATCGAAAGCTGTGCCGAGTCGCTATACAACGCGCGATTGTAGAATTTCAGAGCCATGTATGGATGGCCTGTATTGTAGTATAAATCACCTTCGGTGATGTCGAGCGTATATGCCGGTAGCTTTTCGGCTTCACGCAGTTCTTTCATTAACAGGCTTGCCTTATTGAAGTCGGTGAAAGTGTATTTATAAACAGAATCTTCGTTTATTGTGTTGATATTTAAGGTACTGTTCTCTTCGGCGTGAGCAAAAGACGCATGGGCAAATGCGAATAATGCTATGCAAAATGTAATATATTTACCAATTATTTTTTTTCATGACGTATCAAAGATAATGAAAGTTGAATGTAATTGGAAAAATAATGGACATGTTTATTTTAGAGAAGGTCCAGGATGTCTGTGTATATGAATGGTTAATAGGGCCTGAGCTACTGTTGAAAACAGAACATATTTTTATTTTCAGTCATTTTCATTAGAGTGAAGATGGATTCGCGTCCGTTGTTCATCAGCAGGTCGAGAATGCTCAAGTCGGGGATGAATCCGTGCCTTGAAGACCATGTGTTGTAGTAAGGCACATCATCGATGCCGGCAATATCGTCGTGGCATTTGCCTCCAACCGATTCTCGGAGGTCGGTAATGCTTGACGTGTCGCATGAATGGCCTATTTTTTCAATATTGAAAGATACCGGCAGGTCGAGGAATTCGCATATCACGTCATGCAGGGCCATGTTGAAGTCGAGCAGCCACTTGTCGTTACGGTCATATACCTGTTTCAAGTCATCTTCGATGTATTCGAAAAAAGGAGTTTTGCCGTAAGCCGAGAATATCGCTCCCCAGTGTATACGTCGCCAATCACCATGTTCCGATATCTTCAAGTCGCTTATTGTCAACTTGTGGTCGAGAGAACTGCATTTCTCAATGGGAACAGCAAGCGTTTGAACCCCATTTGCTCCAAGAATGCGGCAATGGTTGTGTTTCCATGAATGCTTGCCGATGTGCTGGGCGGTGTCGATGACGCCTTTCCCGGCCGCCAGCAATGCCGCATAATATCTTACACTTCCCATGTAGGCAGAGCCGAATACCGGAAACATCGTTGTCGCTTGTGTCGAGTAGTTGCCCATGCCTACGCGCTTATTTGTCGGGATTGGCATCCTTGAAGAACCTGTTCCAGCGTATGCCCTTGTCCTTGTCAATCGACATGATGACAAACATGGGAGAACCCACGATGTGGTCTTCGGGCACGAATCCCCAGTATCTTGAATCGGCCGACATGTCGCGATTGTCGCCCATCATCCAGTAGTAGTCCATCTTGAACGTGTAGCTTGAAGCTTCTGTCCCGTTTATGAATATCTTTCCGTCACGCACTTCAAGCGAATTGCCCTCGTAGTTTTTTATGACGCGTTCATACAGTGGCAGGTTGTCGAGAGATAGTGAGAGAGATTCTCCTTTCTTTGGAATCCAGATAGGCCCGTAGTCGGCACGAGTCCATCCGTAATCGTGCGAAATCGGGTACACGTTTATCATTTCTTGGGTCGGGATGGGGATGATGTTGATAATCCAAGACATCTTCTTCATTGTTTCGCGCATCTCCTTTGTGAGCGGCAACTGGTATATTGGTGGCACGTCCCCGTTTGGATTTACAGTAAGGCCGATGCTCATCACGCCAAGTTTCTCTTCATTGCGAGTGACTGAGATGAGAGTGCGGTCGTCAACGCTTATTCCAAGCAGCTCCCATGTAGCCTCGTCGATTAGCCTGCCGTCGGTTTGCACGAAATAGTTATATTGCACGTTAATTGGTTCGGGCAATGGTTCCCCGTCAATGTAAATGATGTTTTTCTTTATTTGCAAAGTATCTCCCGGCAGCCCCACGGCGCGTTTCACATAGTTCTCCCTACGGTCAACAGGACGGTAGACGATTTCGCCATATTTTTCCTTGTTGGCCCGGATGGCGTTACGTCCGCCCGGCTCGATTGCGCACAATGTGTAATAATCGGGATTTTGTACTTTCAGCGCAACAGTGTCTCCTGCCGGATAATTGAACACTACGATGTCATATCGTTCCACATCCCTGTATCCTTTTAGCCTGTGGTAATCCCATTGCGGCCAGTCGATATAGGACTTGCAATTTAGTATTGGGATGGTGTGTTGCGCCAGTGGGAAGTGCAACGGCGTGTTAGGCACGCGAGGCCCGTAAATCATCTTGTTTACCCACAGGTAATCGCCAACGAGCAAGGTTTTTTCGAGCGACGATGACGGAATTTTATAGTTTTGCCCGATGTAGATGAAGATGAAGTATACCAGCACGAGGGCATAAACTATCGCATCGACCCATCCCATTACATATCTCAGCGTCTTGTTGTTGCTCTTTTTCCACCAATTCAAGGGAATGTAATGTGTGAGATATATGTCGGCCAGCAGTGGGAGGAATAAAATTACCCACCAAGAGCCGAGCCAAATCACCCACATGATAAATAAGAAAGCCACGATGCCAAATCTTATCCATCGTGTCTTTTTCACTCTCTCAAGACGTTGTCTCAGTGTCCCGCCCTCTTCTTGAATGGGAGCTGATGCCGGGGTATTGTGTGTTTTGGTGTTTGACATTTTTCTGTTGAAATGAGATTAAAAGTGCAACATGTCTTCCATGCCGAAGAATCCGCTTTTGTCTTTCAGCCATTCGGCAGCCACTACGGCTCCGAGGGCGAATCCTTCACGGCTGAATGCTTCGTGGGATATGGTAATTTTGTCGACAGGCGATGTGTACCGGATTATGTGAGTTCCGGGCACTTCTCCTATGCGTTCGTGTGCAATGTTTATCTCGTTGCTTTGAGGCGAGCCGCTCTCGGTCCATGAGTTTTTCCGGTCGAGATTGTCGATTATGCCTTTTGCAAGAGACAATGCGGTGCCGCTTGGATGATCGAGCTTGTGGATGTGGTGTATTTCGGTCATGTCCACGTCGTATTGGTTGAATCCGTTCATCAATCGGGCCAAATACTTGTTCAAGGCAAAGAATATGTTCACGCCGATGCTAAAGTTGGAGGAATAGAAAAATGCTATCCCTTCGCGTTTCCCGAATTCATCTTGCAACTTGGGAATATCGGCAGTCCATCCGGTACTGCCCGAGACAACTCTCATCCCGGAAGCAAGAGCTTTCCTGCAATTCTCAAATGCAGTGGACGGGGTGGTAAATTCTATTGCCACATCGGCCGAAGCGAAATTCGCCCCGCCTATTTCGTCGCAATTTGACATGTCAATTTTGCACACTATTTCGTGCCCGCGTTGTAATGCGATTTTCTCAATTGCATGGCCCATTTTGCCATAACCAATCAGTGCTATTTTCATTCTTCCAAGCGTATGTCATTGCAAAGATAATGCAAGTTGAGTGCAATGAGAAAAAATAAACCCATTTATTTTTGTTATTGCCAAGGTGCAGCCTCTCTTGTCGAAAGATAGTGATGTTTTCTTCAAATATTTTGTGCTTTGCTGAAGTTTTTAATAAATTTGTGATAATACAAAGCGTGCAAGCATCAAAAAGAAACTGCGTTTATGGAATTCAGGACTGTAATAAATACCAAAGGGATTAGTGGAAAGTTGCTCATGCATAATTCCAAGGTTTTGATGCTGGGTTCATGTTTTTCCGACAACATGGGGCAGCGGCTGGCCAAAGGTATGGTTAATGTCATGGTAAATCCTTTTGGCACTACCTATAATCCGTTCTCCATAGCGCGTTGCGTCAAGCAGATGATAAAAGCTGAACAGGTGCCGGCCGACGAATTGTTTTTGTCAAACGGCGTGTGGAACTGTTTCTTGTTCCATTCAAGATTTTCGGGCGCAGACATGCAATCTACGCTCGATGCCATGAATGCGAGCATTATTGCAGGACATGAACATTTGTCGCGATGCAGCCATGTGTTCATTACGCTTGGCACAGCCTATACATATTCGCTTGCCGACAGTGGCATGGTGGTCAATAATTGTCACAAGCAGCCTGCTTCTATATTCTTGCGCCGATTGCGCCGAATAGATGAAACATGTGCCGCGCTTGAGGAAACTGTCGAAGCATTGCATGAATTCAACAGTGATGCGTCAATAGTATTGACAGTAAGCCCTATAAGGCATCTCGCCGACGGGCTTGAGATGAACCAGTTGAGCAAAAGCACACTATTGGTGGCTGCTCACGACGCCGTTTCGCGTCATGCCGATTATTGTTCATATTTTCCGTCTTATGAGATAATGATGGATGATTTGCGCGATTACCGGTTTTATGCTTCCGACATGACACATCCGAGCGATGTGGCGGTTGATTATATATGGGAAAAGTTCAAAGATGCTTTTTTCGACAATAAGGAACGAGCCAAAGTGGATGAGTGCGAGCGTTTTTCACGTCGGTTGTCGCATCGTGTCATGAGCGGCAATCCTGAGGTGGCTGAGCGTTTCAGGCTGGATACTCGCAACGCGCTTGTCTCTCTTGTCGAGCGGTATCCGCATATTAAAGAAATAGAATCAATAAAGCAAATTCTTAATTGACGGAATGTCATGAAATATCCTATAAATGAAATAGCGTCCATATTACACATCAAGCCTGATGTGCTTCACGACAATAGCGTGGAAATAAGTCAATTGTTGATTGATTCTCGGTCGTTGGTGTTTCCTTCCGAGACATTGTTTTTTGCAATAAGGAGCAACAGCAACGACGGCCATCGCTACATAGCAAGTTTGTATGAGCGAGGGGTGAGGAATTTTGTAATAGACGATGTGTCATGTGTCCCATCTGAACTTATGGACTATGCTAATTTCCTTGTCGTCCCCGATTCGCGCGCCGCACTACAGTCAATAGCCACTTATCACAGACGTCGTTTCGAAATACCTGTCATAGCGATTACCGGCAGCAAGGGCAAAACGACAGTCAAGGAGTGGTTGTACCAATTGCTGAGAGACGACTTCAACATCGTTCGAAGCCCGCGCAGCTATAATTCGCAAATAGGCGTGCCGCTTTCATTGTGGGAGATTGACGAGAATACCGACCTTGCCATCATCGAAGCCGGCATATCGCAACCCGGGGAAATGGTAACACTCCAAGCGATGATAAGACCTACTGCCGGTGTCATAACCAATTTGGGAGAGGAACACAATGAGGGATTTGAATCAATGCAGCAGAAGATACATGAAAAGGCCCAGCTGCTGACAGCATGTGACTGCATCGTGTATTGTGCCGATGATAATCTCATACGCAATGCCGTAAAGCCGATTCTTGCCGTGGCTCGTGAAATAGCATGGTCGCGTCGCGACGTGGGTCGGCAACTTTTCGTGTCGAGTATTGAACGAGGTGAGAAGGAGACTGTGATAACTTATCTCTTCCTTGGATTGGAAAATAAGGTGACGGTGCCATTCGTGAAAGATGCCGACTTAGAGAATGTGATAAACTGTATAGCCGTGATGCATTATTTGCGCATAGACCCGCAAGTTATAAAAGAACGAGTGGCTCGGCTGACACCTGTGGGTACACGGTTGAACGTGATTGAAGGCGTGAACAACTGCATGGTCATAGCCGACAGTTATACCAGCGACTTCAATTCGCTTGCGCCTGCGGTCGATTTCATGGCTCGCAGGTCAACATCGGGAACTTCCATGACCGTGATTCTGTCGGATGTGCTTCATGAGGCCTATCCCCAAGAGGAACTGTACGGCCATGTGGCCGATTTGCTTGAAAACATCGGTGTGACTCGTCTTATAGGAATAGGTCCGGAGATGTGTGCAAATTCCCGTTTCTTTGACGTGAATTCACGCTTTTTTGCTTCTACTGCCGATTTATTGAATGAGATGTCGCAGAGTGACTTTGAAGACGAACTTATATTGATAAAAGGAGCTCCTGAATTTGACTTTAACCTCATTGCCGACATGCTTGAGGCCAAGCAGCACCAGACGGTGCTTGAAGTTGATCTCGGCGCGGTGTTGCACAATTACAAGTTTTTCCGTTCAAAGTTGAAACAATCGACCAAGATGGCCTGCATGCTCAAAGCATCGGGATATGGAGCCGGTTCTTATGAGATTGCCAAGACATTGCAGGATGCAGGAGCCGACTATATCGCCGTTGCTGCACACGATGAGGGCGTAGACTTGCGCAAGGCAGGCATAACCATGCCTATAATGGTGCTTAATCCTGTCTCGGTAAATTATAAAGCGATGTTCTCTTACAGGCTTGAGCCTGAAGTGTTCAGCCTTGAAGAATGTAGGAAAATAATCAAAGAAGCCGATAAATTCGGCATAACCGGCTATCCGGTACACATAAAGCTCGATACGGGGATGCATCGTCTCGGGTTTGTAAAGGATGAGTTGCCTGCACTTGTTGAGTTGCTGAAGAGCCAGGATGCAATAATTCCGCGTAGTGTGTTTTCTCATTTATGTGTTGCCGACGAACCGGCACAGGACGATTACACGCAGCAGCAATTTGCATGCTTTGATGAGTGTTGCAAGATGTTGCAAGATGCGTTTCCTTCATTTCACATAATGCGGCACATCTTGAATACTGCCGGCATGGTGCGTTTCCCCGAGCGTCAATACGACATGGTGAGATTAGGAATAGGATTGTACGGCATTCCGACGGTGGAGGGTGAAAGGGAATTGAAACCAGTGTCGTCGTTGTATTCGGTGATAATCTCGATAAAAAACTGGCCTGCCGGAACGACGATAGGTTATGGCCGCAAAGGCGTGTTGCAGCGTGAGTCAAAAATTGCCACGATTCCTGTAGGATATGCCGATGGAATAGACCGACATTTTGGTAACGGCCATATTGAGATGCTGGTAAACGGAACGTTGTGTCCAACTGTGGGGAATATCTGCATGGATATTTGCATGATTGATGTTACCGATGCCGATTGCAAGGTAGGAGACCAAGTGGAGATATTTGGAGCGCATGTCCCTGTCGACCGTCTTGCTGAAGCACGAGGCACAATATCTTATGAAGTGCTTACGTCCGTTTCGGAGAGGGTTAAGCGTGTGTACTTTAGGGAGTGAATGTTAGGAAAATGTGAAATTTGCATACGGTTTAGTGCCGGATTATGTGAAAATACATGTATTTTTTCACCGGATTGCGTGAAAATACATGTATTTTTCGTATCGGATTATGTGAAAAATGCGCTATACATAATTTAACGAAAATGAACATGCGATTTATGGATTTCTATATTAAGTTTGCAGCACAATTATCATAAAACAGATATGAAAAGACATTTTTTAGCAGCCATTGCATCGATCGTGATGATTCCGATTTGTGGCCGTGCACAGGATTTTGAGAGTAACGGATTGTATTACTCGGTGATAAGTGCCGACGAGGTGGAGATTACAAGTGAACCCGACAATGCCCATGTGTTGTACGCAGGTGTGGTGCATATACCGGAGACAGTGACTCATGACGGGGTGGAATATCGTGTGGTGAAAATTGGGGATGAGGCTTTTTATAATTCCAATGTCACCGACGTGCATATTCCTAACAGCATAAAGGAGATAGGCACAGGGGCGTTTGAGTATGCCGCCAGTCTTCAGAATATCACGTTGCCTCTCGGCCTTACCAAGATTTCTGCTGCCGCTTTTGCCGGGACTTCTATTAAAGGAATTGCCATTCCCGAGGGTGTTACTGTGATAGGAGAAGGGGCATTCCAGTCGTGTGGGCATCTTGAATCGGTGTTTATTCCATCAACATTGCAGAAGATAGAGGCTTATGGATTCAACAATTGCCATATGCTTCGTGAAATATATTGTCTTGCCGCTACTCCGCCGGAAGCTACCGGTTGGGCAATTTTCATAGGATTGAGCGGCATTGACATTCTTGTCCCTGAAGAGTCGATGGCAACATATGGAGAAACTGCTCCATGGAATGATGCCGCCACGTTCAATATCTATCCTCCCGAAAGTTTTGAAATGTCGATGTCGGCCTCGACTGATCGTGGAGAATGGGTTGAAATCCCTCTTGGTGCCAATTTTGCGTATAAGATATATAATAGCGACGATGAATTGCTTGCAGTGTCGGCTGCCGAGTCTTATTGGATTGAACGACAAGACAGTGAAACGACTTATACGGTAGTCCCTACAAATTATTTCTATGACTCGGCGGCCGAGACCTATGTTGTGGGCAGCGCATCGGTCAAAGGCATGCGGACTGATGAGAGTTTGGAAGTTAAAGTCTTGGACGGCGATATAATCCTTGTCGGAGATTACGCAGGCAGACAGGTACGCATATATGATACCGCAGGTCGTCTTGTGGCAACCCAATCGGATGGCAATGGAGTGATATCGGGATTGATACCCGGGAATGTATATATCGTGTGCTGCGGAGATATTGTGAAGAAAGTTGTTTTATAATGTTTATGATATGACAGGAACCGAAGACGAGAAATTCATGCGTGCAGCAATTGAGGAGGCACGCAAGGCCGAGAGTCGTGGAGAAGTGCCAATCGGTGCTGTTGTGACATGCGATGGAAGGATAATAGCGCGTGCACATAATCTTACCGAAACATTGACCGACCCGACTGCTCATGCCGAAATGCAAGCCATAACGTCGGCAACGAGTTTCCTTGGCGGCAAATATCTTACAGGGTGTACGCTATATGTTACTGTTGAGCCGTGTCTGATGTGTGCAGGTGCGTTGGCTTGGAGCCAAATTGACAGGGTGGTGTATGGCGCAGCCGATGACAAGCGTGGATATCATGTGTTTTGTGAAAATCCTTTCCACAAGAAGACCAAGATAGTTTCGGGTGTTTTGTCGGATGAATGCTCTCGTCTTGTGACTGAATTCTTCAAGAAAAAACGATAACTTATTTCCATGCGAGGATATAATATGAATGCCGGGAAAGATTTTGCTTGAAACCTTTCCCGGCATTGCTTCATATTGGCATTTTGATTTTTATTCTATGCTCAAGCGGTCTATTACATCCTTGGCTGCAAGAAGTTCTTCGGACGATTTCACACCCGTGATTTTCAGCTCAAAATCAATTTCATCGCCTTCTACCGATGCTTTTACATGCAGGATGCCTTCCTTGTCGATTTTGAAAGCTACTTGTACAGGAGTACCCTTAGGCCAGTCTTTTGTGAGACGAAGCACCGACACCTCTTCGGTCGCGAGGGTGCAGAATTTTTCATCTACAGTTTCATCCTTTTCCTCGTCGGTGTAGTCACTTTCATAAATCGGCAGGGTGATTCCGCGTTGATTCTCCTTTGAAGTTTCAAAAGTTTTTACTCGTTCTACCGGCAGACTTGTGTTTGCAAATATTATATTGCCCACTTTGTTGTCGATGAGCCCCAACCCGTAGGTCTTACTTGTTACATCTACAATTTGAGTCTTCGGTCCGTGGACTATGTCTATAGGTTTCTCCCCTTCGTCATTCTTCCAGTCTTCGTAAGCCTTTCGGTAGGCCTCGTTCATGGCATAGATTGCAGCACCCTTTGCCACGCATTCATCGGGGTCGGAAAGGCGAGTCGGCAATCCGAATTCTTGAGATATGCGTTCTTTTACTTGCGGCATCTTGCTGCTACCGCCCACGAGGATAATTTCATCAATGTTTTCGTATCCTTTGTTTCGGGCAATTTCGATTACTTTGTTTGTTGCATCGATTGTTTCTTGCAACTTGTCGGCTGTGAGGTTGTTGAAGAATTCACGTGTAATCTCGAATGTTGCCGATTGGCCTTGCCATTGTATGTTGGCTTTGGTTTTCTCGCGTGCGGTCAGGGCGTATTTGCGAGCTTCGGCTTCAAGCAGCAAGGTGTATTTGAGCAAATTGTCGTCATCAAGGCTGTAGGATGTGCCGTTTTGCTCGTTGAACACGTTGAGCATGTGCTCGGCAAGCAAAGTGTCCCAGTCTACACCGCCAAGATGGTGGTCGCCACCGGTTGCCACAACTTTTATTGCACCTCCGTTTACGACGATCATCGTCACATCGAATGTTCCGCCTCCAAGGTCATACACGAGGATTGTCTTGCGCTCGTTTAGCTTCACGCCATAGGCTATTGCAGCAGCCGTGGGTTCGTTTATTATTGCAAGCACGTTAAGGCCTGCGATTATTCCGGCCTGCTTGGTCTGCAATTTTTCTTTGTTCCCGAAGTATGCAGGGCAAGTGATTACCACATCTTTTATCGGGGTGGGGTTGTCGCCAAGGTCGTTTGCGTCCTTTACAATCTTTTTCAAGATCATTGCAGATATTTCAGACGGATCGAAATGGTATGGAGTTGTATTGCTTGATTTGTCGAAAGCTTCATCCACACCCATTTGGCGCTTGATGAACGACACTGTTTTTTCCGGCTCGGAAGTGAGCATGGCTTTGGCTTCACGTCCTACCACGATATCGTCTTCGTTGTTGAAGTAAACTACCGACGGAGTGGTTGATTCTCCTTCGAAATTACGCAATACTATTGGTTGGTCGTATTTGTCTACTTGTGCCACGCAGCTAAATGTGGTGCCGAGGTCTATGCCATAAACGGCATGAGTCTTGTCTGTTGCCATTGTGAGATTATTGTATTATTTATTGATTATTTATTCGGAAAGTTTAGTTAATCGGAGTGTATTTGTACTGGCGGATGAGAGCTTTCTCGATTGTGCGACCTGTCGTCATGTTGACAAATCCGCCATGTATGCACGATGCCACTTTCTTGTCGAGCGATTTGTCGTCGGTAGGCACGATCTCAAGTGAAGCGAATTGCTTGGGATTAAATTCATCGCCCACTCCCGGCTCAAAGTAGGTCAAATCGAATGATTCATCGAGGATGTCTCTTATCGAGCTGATGTAAACTTCTACTTGCTTCAGCAGTTTGTCATAAGCCTTTGGATCGTCCGAGATTCCTATCTTTGAATAATGGGCAAAAGTGTCGCAGATGCGATTGTGGCATTTGATGATGGTTTTGATTGCCGGAGTCTTCAACTCGGCGTAGAAATCGTTGTTTTTCTTCATCAAATCGTCGTGCAAGTCTTTTATCACTTTGTCTTTGTATGCGTGTTCGCCTATTTCGGCCGACAGGTGCTTGATTGACGCTTGAATGTCGTTCAATTGCTTGGTGTAGTCGATGCTTTGTGCCTGTTCCTGTTCTTTTTTGTCATTCGATTCCGACTGAGTCGGAACTTTTTCGGGAATGTTGAACGGAGGAGGTGTTGGCATTTCTTTGTTGTTTTTTTCTTGTTCCTCAAGTTTCTTTGCCACTTCGTCACGCTCATTGCGTATTGCAGTGAGAGATTCTTTCAAACTGTCAAGCTCTTTTTGAAGCGTTTCGATAGTTTGCTGAGACGATTCTATTTCCTTTTTTAAAGTATCGATTTCAATGCCTTGAGCAGCAATTTTTTCTTTGCCTTGCGCCAATTCATTCGACATGTTGTCGATGGATGTTGTCTGCTGGTCAATGATTTTCTCGAGTTCTTTGTTCTTTTCTTCCGAGTCGTTATTAGTTTTTGTTAGCAACTTTATAAGGTTTTCTTTTTCCTTGAGCTCGTTGCTGAGATGTTCAACTTCTTCTCTCATGGATTCGTACTTCTCGTTTAAAGGTTTCTTGAAGATACTCATAAGGTATGGGTTTTGTTATGGTGCTTGATGAAATGTTGCCGGTTGTTTCGTAACAACATATTGCAAATATAGGAAATTAAATCAAATACATGCCATGTGCCGGTATGTATTTGACTTAATCAGATGAAAATCATTGTTTGCAGTGATAAATTCACATTAGTCGCGATGCGGAATGACGGCTCTTGTGATATTTGACAGAAGTCGGGTTCTGGTTTTTAACAGTGATTGATTTTTAGATATTGTTCCATTTTTCTCCGGTCGGGTAAAAGGGTTGTGCGCTAAAAAATGAAGGAAAATCGCAATTTGTGCATTTTTTTATGTGAAAATAGTTGCTAATTCAAAAATAATGCGTACCTTTGCAACCGAAATCAACGAAATGACTCCGTAGCTCAGTTGGTAGAGCAAATGACTCTTAATCATTGGGTCGAGAGTTCGAGCCTCTCCGGGGTCACGCTGGAAATTAGAGAGTTACAGCAATGTAGCTCTCTTTTTTTATTGTATTCACTCTTTGTTTTAGCGGCAGTTTAAGCGGTTTGTTTAAACCATAGCAATTACAGTAAAAGCAATTTGTTGCAAGTCCAAAGTACTTAGTAACAATGAATCACCCCCCCCCTCATGTTGAGGGGCAAAAGACAGAAAGCTGAAATATGTCAGTCTGGGCATATCCTTGGATTCTGCACATTGGGACTTCTTCAATAATGAGCCAAAGGCAGATTGCTCCAACCGTGAATACATTGAAATGCTCATATGCGGAGAAGATAAAAGAATACTCCGCCAAAATCATTGAGCCTAAAACAATAAACCAAGAGTTCACTTCCACTTCGCTTGTGGAAAAAGTCAGCATGAAACATAACAATCACAAGGACTGTGGAAGATGGTTTTAATGGGCATATAACTTCTCTTGTAAAATCAGGTCGTAAAAACTATGGTTTATCCATTTTATAAGGCCGTTTCCCAACATCAAATGATAGTATCTCGCGGAAATTCTATATATTTGCATTTGATGCAACATTAAAGGCTCGATGAATGACAAGGTAACATATTGGATTGAAATGTCGGATTATGATTTTGACACGGCAAAGGCCATGCTTGAAACCAAGCGTTACCTTTATGTCGCTTTCATGTGCCACCAAACAATAGAGAAGATTCTGAAAGCATATTGGAGCAAAGTGTTGGAAGAACCACCTTTGAAAGTTCACAGCTTATCAAGACTTGCCGAGAAAAGCGGTTTGGATAAGGATATGTCAGAGGAACAAATGGACTTCATAGACGAGCTTGAACCATTGAACATAGAAGCACGTTACCCTTCATATAAGGAGCGGTTGATGAAAAGTCTGACCCCTGACCGCTGCAAAGAATTGATTGAACAAACTGATAAATTAAGAATATGGATAAAGAGCAAGCTATAAAATTGGCGCAACGCTATAAGGCAGCGGTAGCAGAACGGTTGCCCTTAAAGGCTCTTTACCTTTATGGCTCATACAGCAAAGGCAACCATACGGAGGACAGCGACATCGATATTGCTGTTGTCGTGGAACACATGAGCGATGATTATTTTGAAGATACGCCTTTATTGTGGAAACTGAAACGCAAGATAAGCAATCTTATAGAGCCTGTTCTACTTACAGAGGATACAAACAATCCTCTCTATGTCGACATTCTTAAAACAGGAATATTGATATAAAAGAAGCAGTACCTTTTTTGAAGAAAGTCTATTTTTATAGAGTGATTCAGAAAAAAGTACCACCATTGTAAAAGTCGCTTTATTTTATATCTCAGAAATTAGAATATGGCGGCTTTTCAAGTGCTTAGGTTTACTTAAATAAAATGCCGGCGCAGTAGAAATTTAGTGGAGGATATGCATGCAGCTTGGCTATTCTGAAAAGGAAGAACTTTTGCATTTATTTCCGGTTTCCATTATATTTGTAGCAAGTTTGGCATAATAAGGAATGCTAAAACTATTGTGTTAGAATTACAAGGTGTTATTGAATTTATGTAATTAGTCCAATTTTGGTGATTTGCAGTGCAATCAAGATGATAGGCACATGCATCGCTTGTTCATGTACTATTATGAATGACGGTATCGTTGAGAGGCTGTTGTTTTTTGACTGTTGCAGATTGAAGCCAAAAGCTTGAGCTAACGGATAAATCGAATGCAATCTCCACACCTTTTTTGTGCTTAGTGGTTAGTTCTGTTTGGAGGTTCGGGAACGCAAAAAAAATTGTTTATGAAATCTTTTAAAAGAGTGTGCATTACGTTGATTGCGTTGTTTTGCTGCGGCATTGTGTCGGCCGATGGATTACAAGGCGTGGGGCCTAAAGAAGAGCCTGTGTTGAAAGGCAAAGATAAGTTTGAGCAAGTTAAAGAGGAGCTTGGAAAGAAGAAGGACAGATCGGAACAAACCAAAGAAAAGCCTGTGTTGAGAAGCAAAAATACATCGGAAAGAATCAAAGAAGAGCCTGTGCCAAATAATGATAACATATCCGGACAAACCAGAGATGCTGTGTTGAACAGCGAAAGCAGATTTGTAGAAACCAAAAGTTATAATCCGAGGACAAGAGGATATAGAGGCTGGGTAGAAACAGGAGGAGCAATAGGGCTTGGCGAGTATGGAAGCGGTGTATTTTCTTTTTCTACGAGCCACGGCTACCAATTTAATCCATATTTCTTTTTAGGAGCCGGCATAGGGGTTGACTGTCATTTTGATTGGGAAACCGTGTTTATGCCCATCTTTGCCAATGCAAGAGCTTATTTCATAGATGGGAAAATCTCACCTTTTATGGATGTCAAGATCGGTTATTCGCCAGTGGACGATTCCGGCCTCTTCTATTTCACCCCATCGGTAGGAGTTAGTTTTGGGACGTCGAAGAAATGTGCTGTGAATTTGTCGATTGGTTACAATCTTCAACGAGTGATGATGTATGTTTATAGGTATGTCCCCGAATATGATCATTACAATTTGTTATATGATTCTAGGGAATCGTTACACGGATTGTCTTTTAAGTTGGGATTTGAGTTTTAATATACAACCGGCATCCAAGATTGCAAAGCCTTGGATGCTGTTTGCTTATGGATTTAAATTATATTTTGGAAGGGCATCACTTTCATGGAGTGGTGCCTGTTTTTTTCGCGGTCTTTGTAGAATGTAGAATATTTTTAAATAGTCTTTGTAGTTATTGTTTATTTATGTTATATTTACGCTGTCGGGATAACGACGAACCATCGTTCTGAAACGACATATTTTGAAGGGTGTCATTGAAATTACAACTTCCACACCTTTTTAGATTATATTGTTAACCGTCCTGTTTGGAGGTACAGGAATACAAAAAGTCTTTTTATGAAAACATTCAGAAGAATTGGCATTACATTGATTGCATTGTTTTGTTGTTGCATTGCATCGGCCGAGGAGTTGCAAGTTCTAAAGGTGGAACTGTTTTAAACAGTGCAGAATCTAATTCGAGGCCAAAAGGGTATAGAGGCCGGGTAGAAGCAGGAGAGATAACGGATATTGCCGATGGTGGAATATATGCTGGGTTTTCTGTTTCCACGACTCATGGATATCAATTTACTCCAGATTTCTTTTTAGGAGCCGGAATAGGTTTAGACTATCACCATGGCCTGCGAACTGTATTTATGCCAATTTTTGTTAATTTAAGGGGGTATTTTACAGATAAGAGAAAAACACCTTTTGTTGACCTTAAAATAGGATATTCACCAATAAACAAAACAGGCCTCTATCTCAGCCCTTCGGTAGGACTTAGTTTTGGAAGGTCGAAGAAATGCGCCTTTAATTTATCAATAGGTTATAATATGCAGCAATATAGATTCTATTATAGGGAATACTATGGCTATGGTTATGCAGTAGAATATCAGAACAAAAAATTATTAAATGGCGTATCTTTGAAATTCGGGGTTGAATTCTAATGTTGAGAATAACCGGCATCCAAAGCGACCGCAAAGCCTTGGGTGCCGGTTGTTTTTTAGCATTTCGGTTTTGTCGTTGATTATAAGGCTGTTCAAAACAAGTTTGCAAATTTCGATAAAATTTGCGAATATTGCATACGCCTAATCTTAAAGGTTCATGCCAATCTAACTTTTTGGCATACTACCTTTTAAAACAGGCATGACTATTCCTTACTTTCAATAGTTTTTAATCTACTATCTGCATGAAGAAATCTATACTCATGTTCATAATGTTTTGCCTATCCATGCAAACTATTGCTTCCACAAAAGAAATGGAACAATATATTTCGGCTCTTGACAAAGCGATAACGGAAAGAGGCAAATACATGTTGATAAAAGAAAACCGCATTGACAGACTTAAGAATCTTGCCGTGCAATCACGAGATAACACGCCCGAGCAACAGTATGGCAATTATGCGGCACTAATCAATGAATACATGAATTACTCGCTCGACTCGGCATTACACTATGCCAAAATTGCCAAATCTGTAGCCTTGAAAGCTGATAACTATAACTTGCGTGCCGATGCCGAAATGAATATCGCCTACATCTATAACTTGACCGGGCTGATGACCAAAGATGCCTATGACATATTTTCCCGGCTTGACCGTGACGCATTGTCGGGGAAATACATCAGTAGATATTATATATTGGGCTTGCAGATATATTACAATCTCGCAAATCAAGCATTTGATTCGAAAGTAAACGCCAAATACAGGACTATTGCCCAAGCATACCGAGATTCGGCCCTCTACTATTCACCGGACAATGAAATAATCAAGGCCAACAAATATATTGAAGACGGTAATTATGAAAAGGCCCGCAATATAGTCTCCGAAGGGCTTTCAGAACATATGACATCGCCCGATGCTGCAGCACGATTCCATGTGCTGGCAAAGATATGCGGCTTGCAAAACAATGCCACGCAACGGAAACAATACCTTGCACAAGCCGCCTTGCTGGACATGATTAACGGGACACGCGAGTACATGGCACTGCAAGAGCTTGCACGAATGCTGTATGACGAGGGCGACACCGAGCGCGCTTACCGATATATACACCGCAGCATCTCGGACGCTATAGCCTGCAACGCGCGTTCAAGAATGCTTGAAATGTCAAAAGACATTCCTATCATCGACACCGACTATGACCGCAAACAGGCTGAAACCAAATTTAAGCTATACACAGCCTGCATGGCCATAGGCATATTGTCGGTGCTTCTGCTTGCCGTTTCAATATATGTGCATAAACGCAATAGAAAGCTACAAGCGGCAAAATTGCTGCAAGAGAACTTAAACATGCAGCTCGAAGCAGGAAATATGGAACAATCAAGGCTTAACGAGGAACTTCGCAGGCTTAACGGCAACTTGCAACGAGCCAACTCTGAATGGGAGGTACTAAATGGGAAACTTCAACAAGCCAACCGCATAAAAGAAGAGTATATCACATTGTTTATAAACATGTGTTCCCAATACTTGTCGAAAATGGAAAGCTACCGCAACAATTTGAAAAAGATTGCAGCCCAGCGCAACTTCGACATGCTTTACAACGCTATAAAATCGGATTTTGAAATCAACAAAGAGATAGATGAGTTCTACATGCAATTTGACAAGGCTTTCCTGCACTTATTTCCCACATTTGTTGATGATTTCAATAAGTTATTGCAACCCGACTGTAAAATCAAGCTGAAAAGCGATGAACGGCTGAATACCGAACTGCGGATTTTTGCCCTTACGCGGCTCGGAATACATGACAGTGAAAAAGTTGCAGCTTTCCTGCGCTGCTCCGTTTCCACAATTTACAATTATCGCACGAAAATGAAGAACCGTGCCATTGATAGAGATAATTTTGAAGAAAAATTCATGAATAGATACTGATCAGGCTATACGAAACAGCTACATTATAATCTCATGTTGTCGTGACTAAAGTGTTAAGTATCAATCAAATCCAAATTTAATCCAACTACATTTTCATTGTATCGGCATTAAAATGCTTGACGCATTTAATAATTTTGTGCAAATAGCTTTAAAACTAATTGCTACTTATTGTTTTACTTATTTTCTTCATTAATACCGATATGATAAATCTAAAAAAATTATTCTCATGCATGGGTGTGGCTGCATTGGGTTGGACAGCCTTTGCCGTCTCGGGGCAAAATGCCATTACCCTGACGGAACAATCACCCGTAATTACACAAGACTTTGACGGGATGTGGGATGCCACTGAGCAGCAAGCCTTATTGACGCTGCCCGACGGGTGGCGTATTGACCGCAATCTTGACGCACCTCGGCAAGTAGGCTCATACGCCGATGCCGCCACTGAAGTAATGTATAGCGGAGGTACAAGCCTTGCAAGCAATGCAAAAAACGGAACATGGAACTTCGGCAGCACTGACAATCCGGCCGACCGTGCCGTGGGCGGACTGTCAACCACGGTGTCGGGAGGGACACGCTGCATCAGTGTAATGGCGAAATTACACAATGGGGATGACTCCGACATCAGCCGGTTACAGCTAAACTATGATATTGAAAAATATCGTTATGGAGCCAACACGGCTGGATTTGCCGTGCAGCTTTATTATTCAGCCGATGGAGAGAACTGGATTTCGGGTGGCGATGACTTTTATACATTTTTCTCGCCTGACGGTGAAACCATCGGTGCCGAAAATGTTCCTATTGCCACGACTGGCATTGATGAAAAGAACCTGCTTGTAGACATTAAAGCCGGTTCCGACATATATTTGGCTTGGAACATAACCGTGGCATCCGGGACAAGCCCCGATAAAGCCCCGGGCTTAGCTATCGACAATGTGTCGATAACCGCAAATTACGACTCGGGCAGCCAATACATATATGTGGAAGACAACACAGGATGGAACTCGATAGCCGTGTATGAAACCACCGGAAAAGTCTTCGGAGCGTATCCGGGACAAGAGTCTTTGGGATATTCGGTAGTAAACGGCGTGCAATATAAGGCTTATGAATATTCTGCCGCAGCCCCGTTTGAAATTGAAATAAACGATACCGGCAACACACGTTTGCCATTTGAAATCAAAGAAGCTCGTGACTATTACTTGTGTGTTACTGATGTTGAGGTTACAGAAATCACCGATCCTGAAAACTATACAGGCTATGTTGACCCGGATGCTCCCAAGCCATCGGGCATTTACTTGCGAGGTGATGTCAATGGCTGGGATCCGACCTCTGAATGGGAATTTGGCATAATTGGTGACGGTGTTTATGTATTGTATGACAAATATCTCTCAGGAGGTTTTAAAATTGCCGATGCCGATTGGTCTTCAAGCTGCAACTACGGTACCAATGGCACTACAATCTTGATGGATCAGCCATATGAACTGGTATCAGGAACCAACGATAACATTTCATGCGGAAGCAATGCCTATTTGTGCAAACGCATAGTGCTGACAATTACCGACGAGGGTGCAACTTTGCTGCTTGAATCAGACGATAGCACTGAAGGACTCACATCGGTATATGTAATCGGTGACAATAACGGTTGGAATTACATGGACGCATCGGGAGAATTGAAACTTGATGAGCAAGACGGTCTTTTCAAGGGACGTGTGTCGATGTCGGCATCATCCGACGGTTACAGCCATTGGCGCATATACCAACGCTTAGGCATGGGTGGAGCATGGGGCGTTCCCGGTGGAGAAAACCTTACCGGAGACAACACCACTGGCAAACTTGAACGTGGAAGCACAGGTAACGTGTCAACGGCATCTGGAACGTATGATTTTACTTTCAATATCGAAACCGGGGAATATGTGTTGAACAAAGTTGCATCGGCCGTTTCCGATGTCAGCTTGCTTCCTGCCGAAACTGTGCTTGTTCCTGCGCTGCCCGAAAAAGTGAAAATATTGTCGCTCAACAATAGTCTCATATATTATAACGATCAAGACGTAATGTTTAATGAGATTGCTGCCGCAATGGGCAAGGATGCCGTGTGGACCAAGCACACTCTACTCGGTAAATCGCTCGAAACGCATTGGAACGAAGGTGACGGGCTGGCCGAAGATGGTACCCCGTCGGCCAAAATGCTTGTCCGCTCGGAAGCATGGAGCCATATCATATTGCAAGAACAGAGCGCACTTCCACGCACCGACGTGGAGACATTCCGCGCGTCGGTGAAAAAATGGATTGACTACATTCGGGAATATTGCCCGAACCCCAACGCCGTTGTAATCTTGCCAATGAACTGGGCTTATGCAGGCGACTGGGAAAATTTCACAAGTTTCAACGATACATTCAACCGCAATTACCTCGATGTGGCACGCGAACTTGGAGTAGTGGTATGCCCTGTTGCTTGTGCTTATCAGGATGTATATGACGCAGAAGGTGCGGAAGGGTGCAATTTGCTCTTCCTCGACGACCGTCATCCAACCCCTAAGGCAACTTACATGGCCGCCTGCATGGAGTATTCATTGATTTTCGGTGAAGATGCTTCGGCTATAACCTATCACCCAACATCGATTACCGACGATGAGGCTGCCGACATGATAAATTATGTTTCAAATGCAATGGCTGGATTCACCAACTATGTTGACCATAACAAGGGTACAATAAAATTCTCGGTCAAGGTAGTCGACGAATATGGCATGGAAATTGAAGCTCCTGCTGAAATCACGATGAGCATTGACGGTGGTGGTAGCTTGTCGGCGGACAACGTGTTTACTGCCGATGGCACTCTTGGCGACTATACCGTGACAGCCTCCATGGGTAATTTCAAGCGCAGTGCAACAGTAAAGGTTGCCGAAGCCGAGACTGTCGTAGTCACTTATCCGTCAATTTCGCTCAACGAAGATTGCTTGTCGGCAAGTGAAGATTTCGATACAATGGGCGATGCGGCCGAAGCCAAGTTGCCTGAAGCATGGCGCATCGACCGCCAGACGGTGGCTCCGCGTACTGTCGGAACATATCCGGTTGCATTGGAAAACACGCAATATGCCGGTGGCGCGTCGTTGCCATCTAATGCCAAAAACGGATTGTGGAACTTTGGTGCCGACGATAACGGCGACCGTGCAGTAGGCGGTATCACCACAGGTGTTGACAATGGCACTCGTGCAGTCAACATATATGCACATCTTTTCAACTCGGGCAAAAAGACTCTTGAAAATATAGCGGTAAGCTACGATATTGAAAAATATCGCAAGGGGTCTAATCCTGCGGGTTTTACAGTCCAATTGTATTACTCGATTGACGGACGTAACTGGACATCGGCCGGGGACGCATTCAGCACATATCTCGAACCCGATGATGAAACGGCGGGCTATGAGAGCGTTCCGGGAGAAACCGTCACCGTCAGTGACATATTGCCGACAACAATGGGTGGCATGTGCGACCTTTACCTTGCTTGGAACATATCGGTGGCAAGCGGAGATGCTGCCAACGCCGCAATGGCTCTTGCCATCGACAATTTTTCAATCTCGGCACAGTTGCCTGAGGTACCTACGGCTTTGCATTACATATATGTGATTGACAATACCGGTTGGGATTCGCTCGGACTTTATGCATGGGGCGACGGTGAGCTTTTCGGCGCATGGCCTGGTGAAGCGCCTATCGACGAGCGTGAAATTGATGGCACGCTTTATAAAGTGTTTGCACTCGACACCGAATCGGGCAACTATAACCTTATCTTTAACAATTGGAATAATGGCAAGCAATTGCAGGATTACACCATAGAGGCTAATCGTGATTTCTATTTCCAAATCGATGAAACATCGGTGAAAGAGATTCCACCTGCAACTGTGGAAACAGTCAATGGAAGTAATTGCAAAATTTCTTATAACAACGGTTCTATCAATGCTCCTGAGGCCGACAGCATAACTGTATATACAATCTCGGGTGCTATCGCAGCTCATGCTATTGGTGAGATTATTGACATAAGTAATCTCCCTCAAGGAATTTACATTGCCAAGGCTGAAGGATCGGTTTCATCGGCTGTGAAAATTGTTAAATAAAGAAATTTATAAAAACAACTGCAAGAGTTTTCGAATCGTAAAAATTGAAGGTGCGCCAAAATAAACGCACCTTCAATTTTTATATACTGTTTTTCGTGAAATATGGATGTTAAATGCTATTTAAATCGTTTGAACAACAAATGAGTCCTTTTTCTTATTGTGCTTGATTTTTGATCTTTTTGAATAATATAGGATGCGGTTAAGCAGAGCCAAAGATAAAAACGTTGTTTTTTGTTTGCCTCTGTGTTCATATTTCACTATCTTTACAGTGTTTCGGGAGCATAGGGAGCTATCGTTCTGAAACGACATATTTTAAAGGTGTTATTGAAATTATCTTCCGTTCTTAAACTTGGCGGTTTATAATGCGATGAAGATGATTGGCAATGGCACCTGCATCGGTTGCTTATACCCTGCTGTGAATGGCAGTATATGGCAATATCGGTGTGGGGCTGTTGCTTTATCTATCGCATGGGTACGCCAAGACCTAAGAACGAGATAAAGCAATGCGATCTCCACACCTTGTTTTGTATTCTATTGTTAACCGTTCTGCTTGGAGGTTGAAGAACACAAAAGGGCTTTTATGAAATTTTTTAGTAGAGTGTGCATTGCATTGGTCGCACTGTTTTGTTGTGGTGTCGCATCGGCCAAAGAGTTGCAAGATGTAGTTTATTTGAAAAATGGCAGTATCATTAGAGGTACTATTATTGAGCAAGTTCCAAATGAATCATTGAAAATCAAGACGGCTGATGGAAGCGTGTTTGTGTATGAAATATCGCAGGTTGATAAGTATGCGAAAGAAGAACCTGTATTGAAAAGCAAAGGCCTTAATCCGAGGGTCAAAGGGTACAGGGGCTGGGTAGAAACCGGAGGTGCTGTCGGCCTTGGGACTTTTGGTGATGGAGTGTTTACTTTTTCTACAAGTCACGGATATCAATTTAGCCCATATTTCTTTTTAGGAGCCGGCATAGGAGTTGACTGTCATTTTGGTTGGGAAACAGTGTTTATGCCCATTTTTGCCAATGCAAGAGCTTATTTCATAGATGGGAAGATTTCACCTTTTTTGGATGCCAAGATAGGTTATTCGCCATTGGACGGGACAGGCTTCTATTTCAGCCCGTCAGTAGGTGTTAGTTTTGGAACGTCGAGGAAATGTGCTGTGAATTTGTCAATTGGCTATAATCTTCAGCGGACGGAAGTGTATTATTATGGCTATTATTATTCTTTTTATGCCTATGAATCGATGCATGGGCTGTCTTTTAAGTTAGGAATTGAATTTTAATACTGAAACCGGCATCCAAGGCTTTGCGGACTTGGATGCCGGTTTTATTTTCAGAATTAATTATATTTTATTGCTGTCTGATAAAATTTGTTTCTCCTGTCTTTTGTGTTATTTTATCATTGTCAAGCCGCCGTTGGGGTAGATTGTGACGCTGACTTTTACAGGATTCTTTATTTGAAACTCTTTGCGGAGCAATTGCATCTCTTTGTTGTCCTCATAGGAAACGGCGGTGTCGCCTGCGTTGAATCCCAAGATTGACAAGTCGAGATCCAATTTCAATAGCTCGGAAGTGGCATTGATTCCCACCACATACCACTTGTCGGCATGTCGGCGTGCCAATACGCAATACTTGCCCGGGTATCCGTCGATGAAGCGAGTTTCATCCCAGGTCGTGGGTATATCTTTCATGAACTCGATGGCAGCCTGTGGCGCGTCGGTCAAGTTATTTGGCGTAATTGCGAAGTTTTGGACAGGATTTTGGAACAATATCGCAGTCGCAAGTTGGAATGCGTCGGACGTGCGACGAATCGTGCCGCCGTCGTTGGTGCGGTTATATCGCTTGTTGAGGAACGTGCCGCCAAATTCCATGCATCCCACCGTGTTGCGGATGAACGGGTGCAAGCAGGCGTTGAACGCCTCCATGTCGTCGAAACGTTGCTCAAACACAAGGTTCTCGGAAGCAAGAACCGCCTCGCTGCCGACGTAGTTGGGGTACATGCGTTCCCATCCGCGCGGCAAGGTGCAACCGTGGAATATCACCATCAAGCCGTGGTCATCGGCATCGCTCAAGATGGCTTCATACAAGCGCATTGTTTCCTGCTTGTCGCCCCCGAAGAAGTCGACTTTGATGCCTTTAACACCTATCTTTTGGAGCCATTTCATTTCCCTCTTGCGAGTGATGGGGTTGTCCATGATGTTGATAGGGCTCTGCTCGATGTCGTTCCAGTAGCCGCTTGAACTGTACCACAAGAATAAATCGACGTTGCGGCTGTGGGCATATCGGGCAAGTTGCTCGATTCGGTCGCGACCTACGTTTTTGTCCCACCAAGCGTCTACCAGCGTGTGTTCATATCCCATCGACACGGCCAGGTCGATGAAAGTGATCTGGTCCTCATAGTTCATGCTCGCATCCTGCCACACAATCCAGCTCCAAGTGCCACGTCCGTATTCGTAGACGTGCTCGCTTTCATATCGCGGTTCGACAAGAGCCCAAGGTATCGTTGTCTCCACTATCGGGCGCAGGTTGTCGCCAACTGTGATGGTGCGCCAAGGGGTAGCTGCCGGCAACGCCAGTCCCGGTGATACGCTTCCGTTGCCGTTATTCTCTTCAGGCATCGGGAATGCTATTTTATAGAGCCCGTTGGCATCGGCATCGCTCAGGTGAGATGCGCAATAGCGGCTGTCAACGTCGGTTTCGCTGAGCAATACCCAGCTGTCGTCGCTTGTGTGGAACAATCCTGGGAATGTGAATCCATGCCCGTATTGAGACGGTTCACTCATTGGAGCATCGGCCCGGTAGGTCTCCTCGTAACTTGGTTTCGTGCGTTTCCAACCTATCATCGGATCGCTTTGCGAAGTGAGGAAAGTTGTTGTGCCTTCGGGGAAGTCAAATCCCGTGTTTTCTTGTTTTATCACAATACTGCCACGCTCGTTGTGACGTGGAATCTCGTAGCGGAAAGCCACATCATTGTCGCTCACGCAGAATGTGACATCGTAGGTGTTGCCGTCGGCATTTTTCAAGTTTACCGTCAGCTCGTTGGCCTTATAGTTTATGAACGATTGCTTGATGCGGTCTTGCAAGAAAGAACGTTCTATCTTACTGCTGTCGGCCGACACTAAAGTAATGTTGCGACCAAAGTCTCCTGTGTCGGCAATGAATCCGAGCGGAGAATTTTCGAGCATTGTCATGCCACGGTAAGTAACCGAATACATTGGCACACCTGCTTCGATTGTCACTGTCACACGGAGGTTGCCGTCGGGGCTTGATATGGCTGCCGGTTGCGCTTGCGCAACTGCAACGCTGCCTGTCGCGCATAGGATTCCAAGAAGTAATTTATTCATTATATTAGTTTTGGATTATGTTTAAAATTCAACGGTCACGGCGACACTTGCCATTTCTCCCGTTATGGGAGGAGTGATTTTGGCAACGGTCACTTTCCCACCCTTGATGAGAGGGAATCTTGATGTCAATGATTTTATTATGCGTCCTGCCACGTTCTCAAGCAGTTGCGACGGCACGGCCATTTCGGCTGCCACTATGTCGTAGGCCTCGGCGTAGTTGAGCGTGTCGGCAAGGTTGTCGGTTTCCATTGACGCTTCGAAAGGGTAGCATAACTCCACACTCACTTCAAAGTCATTGCCTACCATGCGTTCCTGCTCGGACACGCCATGACGGGCGTGAAATTTCATGCGCTCTATTTTTATAAAAGTCTTCATTCAGAGGGGTATTTTATTGTACTTCGCCTGTCGCGGCATCTTCATCTTCTTCAACTTGCTCCACCCAAGTATATGCCCCAATGTCGATGCCGTCATGGCTGAACCTGCTGACACCATACATGTCAACTGTGGCGTTGTCGGGGCATAAGGATGAATCGCCTGCCGAGATGGCGTCGCTTTCGTTCTTCAGTCGGTAGTCAAATAAGTATTCTTCACGCACTGTAAAGAATTTTGGGTCGGCATCCCATTTGCAGTTTATGAAATTTGCGTCATCCGAGCCGTTGGAACGCAACAGGCAGTTCCTTAAAAATACATTTGAGCCGGTGAGGTCTCCCGGACTTATGTCGGAAGTATTGCCGTACAGGATGCAATTGTCAAACCGAGCGTCCATCAACGGTGTGGCTCCTTGGCTTTCTTCGGGTAGAAGGTAGTATAAGTCAAGAATAGGGCCTGTAATGGCATCAAACAAGTAGTAATTGGCAAGTGTGCATTGGGCAAATCGCGTGATGCCGCCGTGTATCGACACTACAGCCTCGGCAGCGTCGGAAAATTCCGATCCTTCGGCTTCAATCCATGCATGGCGGACTTTCAAAACTGATGAAGAAGAGTTGTGCAACACGCTGTTGAATATGTGTAATTTCATGCGGTCGATTCCGGCTGAGTCAATTTCCACTCCCGACGAAGAGCCTCTCATGCTCACATATTGCATTTCGTTTCCGAAGCTGGAAGGCATGAATCGTATTCCTCCCCATTGTCCCGACATTATGTCGTAGTCAATGCCGCCGACAACGTTGTCGAGCCTGTCGCCGCGCAGGGTCACCGGCGCGTCCTGTGTGCCGTTGGCAAGGAGCGTGCCGTGTATTTTCATTCCGCTCTTGTCGTGGAACAGGATGGTTGTCCCGGCATCAAGTGTCAACGTGGCGTTTTCGCCTACCGTCAGCGTGTCGAAAACAAGATAGGGCTTCCCAGCTTTAAAATGAGTGTCGGTGTTTATTGTCGGAGCATACATCCGGGTCACGTCTTGTCCCCATGCCGTGATGACGACCGATTGGGTCACACCATTGGTCACGAAGTCGAGGCGGTCTTCAATTTCAAGCGGCAAGTCCTGTCCGGTAGGGTTGACGTATGCCTCGACAAATACATATATGCTGTCCTCACCCCTCACTTCCACATTGCTGAATGATTCGCCTTTCATTCCATCCACGTTGAGGTGGAAAATGCCGCCATCGTTGCCGGCAAGAGTTATGGATGAGATGTTGAGCATCTTTTTATTGCGGTTGTACACAATGAATTGCTTGGTTGGAGTTCCGGTCTCGGTAATTACGGTGTCGAAAGCGAGTGTGTCGACCGAAAATGACAAAATGTCGGAACTGCTTGTCGTGAAGCTGTCCTCGATGCATGCCGTGTTGATTATGGCCAACGTGGCGGCTACGGCAAATATGAAGTATTGCAATCGTTTCATATACAAAAGTAACGATTTTGCCATTATTTTATTTTGCACAGGAGTTAAAACCTGCGTGTCGGTGACGTTTTTGTTCCAACCGGCTTTGAGGTTTGCAGCATAAAGGTTAAATTTGTCCTTGTCGTATACAGGTTTGCATGGATATTTGGGACAAAAAGAAACGGTCGGCTGTCATGGCAAGAATAAAAAGTCGTGACACGAGACCCGAATTGATTGTCAGAAAATATTTGTTTGCCCGTGGATATCGTTATCGCAAGAACGTGAAGGGGTTGCCGGGAACGCCTGACATAGTTTTACGCAAATATGGCATAGTGATATTTGTGCACGGATGCTTTTGGCACGGTCACGAACATGAGAATGAAATACACATACCGCAGACGAATCGTGAATTCTGGTCGAAAAAGATAGAGAGGAACAAAGCTCGTGATGCCGAGAACCGCAAAAAGCTGACCGGCATGGGCTGGGTGGTGATAACATTGTGGGAATGCCAGTTAAAGCCTGCTGTGAGAGACAAGACATTGCTTGAACTTGAATATCTTATAAATCATTCATATCTTGAGCGATTCTCGGCGCACAAGGTGAAGCCTTATGGCAACATCGCCGAAGAGGACGGCAGCGGTCTCAGTGTGGCAGCCGAGCCGGATGCCGACTACGGTAGTGGCAAGTGACGGCAGCGGTTTTGGCATGGAATATGTTAGAATATCCATAACGACAATTATTACCAACAGGCATACGTCAAGGACGGTGCAAATTATAAATTTATGAAACAAGTTGAGAACAACAGCGATGCATGCGAGGTGATTGACGCATGTTGCGACGATAGGGATAAATCGCCTTTGGTGTTTCACAGGCTCACGTTTAATTCTATTCCACTCATTGTTCCTTATTTGGAGCGAAGCGGAAGCCTATCGTGCGACTACACAATAGGCGGCATTTACATGTGGACCGAATATTTCAAGTATCATTACTGCATATATGAGAACACATTGTTCATAAAAGGGGTGGCGGAGGACGATACGAGAAAAACCGCGTTTTCCTTACCTATAGGCCAGTTGCCATTGAGCGAATCGGTGAGGTTGCTCGGTTGCTATTGTCGCCAACACGGGTTGCCTTTGGTTTTTTCGGCCATTCCTGAGGAGCATATCAAGGAATTTGAAGCGTTGAGTCCTGTCGGTGTGACGTGCTTGGACGAGTGGGGCGATTATGTATATGATGCCGAAAGCCTTGCCACGCTTGCAGGTAACAAGTTGAAAAAGAAGCGTAACAGGGTGAACAAGTTTGTCCTGACCTATCCCAATCATGAAGTGAAACCAATAACCCAAGAGAATCTGCCCGAAATCAAGGAATTTTACGCAAGGTTGATAAAAACAAAGGACGACGAGGGAATGGCTGCCTATGAGAGACGACAGGTTGCCAATGTGCTGAAGAATTATGGCAATTACCCGTTTGAAGGGTTGGTTTTGACTGTGGAAGGTAAAGTGGTCGCGTTTTCCGTAGGGGAAGTGATAGGCGACACGCTGTATGACCACATTGAAAAGACCGACCATGACTATGTGGGAGCCAATGAGTTCATCAACATGTCCATGGTGAAATATTGCCTTGAACGACATGGCATAAGATATGTAAATCGCGAAGATGATGCCGGTGACGAGGGGCTGAAGCAGGCGAAACTTGCATATAATCCAATAATTTTTCTAAATAAATATAACGTTTCTTTTTAATCCCCGTAAATTGTCTTATTTTTGTGGCAAACTGACGCTTTTGTTGTTAAAAAACGTGATATGCATGCAATGTCCTTGTCATAGCTCACGTTTTGAAGACAAGAGATAATTTTTCAATCCCGGTTGGGGGTTGGCATAATATCAAAAAAGGCTGGATTAAGAATGTCACATGAAACGATGTCGGACAGTATTGTAATAATTCCGACATATAACGAAAAAGAGAACATATCAAACATTATAAATGCGGTGTTCGCGCTCGAACATCGGTTTGATATACTTGTCATCGATGACAATTCTCCCGATGGCACGGCCGATATAGTCAAAGGATTGCAACAGCAATTTGCCGACAGGTTGCATTTGCTACAGCGTCCTGGCAAGCAAGGGCTCGGAACGGCATACATCGCAGGGTTCAAGTGGGCTTTGGATGCCGGTTACGATTATGTCATAGAGATGGATGCCGATTTTTCGCACAATCCGAAAGATCTCACGCCGTTGCATGACGCATGTGCCAAGCAAGGTGCCGACGTGGCCGTTGGGTCGAGATACATAACGGGGGTAAATGTCGTCAACTGGCCTATGGGGCGTGTCATCATGTCGTATTATGCAAGTGCCTATGTCCGAATGATAACAGGAATGAACGTGCGAGACACAACTGCCGGTTTTGTGTGCTATCGAAGAAAGGTTCTTGAAACAATCAATCTCGACTTGATAAAGTTCAAGGGTTATGCATTCCAGATTGAAATGAAATTCACTGCATACAAGTTGGGATTCAAGATTGTCGAAGTGCCCATTGTGTTTGTAAACCGGGTGCTTGGAACAAGCAAGATGAATTCGAGCATTTTCGGTGAAGCGTTGTTTGGTGTGATACAATTGAAGCTCGACAGCCTGTTTAATTCAAAGTACAAAAGAAAATAAATATATAACAGATGGGCATGGATTTGTCATGTGATGAACCGGTTGCAAGGGAGTGTCATTGCAGGTGCGATTCGAGTGGACC
This sequence comes from uncultured Muribaculaceae bacterium, assembly GCA_944321705.1. Taxonomy (GTDB): domain Bacteria; phylum Bacteroidota; class Bacteroidia; order Bacteroidales; family Muribaculaceae; genus Avimuribaculum. Next base: position 74,153 of record CALUMG010000005.1, read on the forward strand.
ATGCTACGTCAGGATGAATGTTTCGGCATTGATTCCGCAACAGGGTTGCGAAAACTTTGTCGTTTATTTTAGTGTTAAATTGCATGAAAAAAATACTATTTAATGCATGTGTGATTAATGAATCCCGTCGCATCGATGGTTTTCTTATCATGAATGATGGGGTAATCGCTGAAGTGGGGGAAGGAATGCCGTCGACCGAATTGATGGCAGCATGTGATTGCTGTTACGACTTGTCGGGCATGTGGGTGATTCCGGGAGTGATTGACGATCAAGTGCATTTTCGCGATCCGGGGCTTACATGGAAAGGCGACATGGCCAGCGAATCGATGGCTGCCGTGGCAGGTGGCGTGACATCTTTCATGGATATGCCAAATGTAAATCCTCAGACTACTACCATAGAGACGCTTGAAGCAAAATATGAAAGGGCTGCAAATGTGTCTTTGGCCAATTTCAGTTTCTTCATAGGTGCTACGAATGATAACATCGACACTCTCATGCAAGTTGATTTTTCTAAGACATGTGGAGTTAAGGCATTTCTTGGAAGTTCGACTGGGAATATGCTCGTGAATAATCCCGATTCGCTTGAACGGTTGTTTTCGGAAGTTCCGGCATTGATAGCCGTCCATTCGGAAGACGAAGCGATAATTGCCGCCAATAAGCAGAGATATGCAGGATTGCATGGGGAGGATTTGCCTGTAAGTTTTCATCCTCTCATACGCAGTGAGGAGGCTTGTTATGTGTCGACTGCCCGTGCAGTGGAGCGAGCCGAGCGATGCGGCACCCGGTTGCATGTGCTACACTTGTCGACAGGACGTGAATTGTCGTTGTTTGATAATCAGAAGCCATTGTCGGAGAAGCGTATAACGGCCGAGGTGTGTGTGCACCATTTGTGGTTCTGCGATGAAGATTATGCCCGTCTTGGCAATGCAATAAAATGCAATCCGGCCATAAAAACTGTCCGTGACAGGGAAATGTTGAGGGAAGGCCTGAAATCGGGATTGATAGACATCGTGGCTACCGATCATGCTCCGCATCTTCCGGCTGAGAAGCAAGGTAATTGTCTTAAAGCTGCTTCGGGAATGCCTCTTGTGCAATATTCGCTTGTGGCGATGCTTGAGATGGCTCGTAACGGAGTGTTCACCGTGGAGCAGGTAGTGGAAAAGATGTGCCATGCGCCGGCAATGCTGTACAGGATAGACAGGCGCGGATTCTTGCGTCCCGGCTATCATGCCGACATAACGGTAATAGATCCTCATGCCGAGTTTACAGTTTCAAAACAGGATATCCTGTCGCGTTGCGGATGGTCGCCGTTTGAGGGCGTTACGTTCCACAGCAAGGTGGTAAAGACATTTGTAAATGGCAATTTGGTCTATGATGACGGAAGAATCAACGAAAGTGCCAAAGGGAAAAGACTGCTATTCAATTAATCATATATTTTAAGGAAATGACAGACATTAACAAAGGCTTGAACAGGGCCGAAGTGGAAAAGAGCCGTGCCGAGCATGGCGTGAACATTCTTACTCCTCCTCCTAAACGATCGATGTGGCTGCAACTGCTCGACAAGTTCAAAGAACCTCTCATAGAGATTCTGCTTGTCGCATTGCTGTTGTCGCTTGGCATATCGGCTTATGAAGTGATCAGTCTTGGTGAACCCTTGACGGTATTCCTTGAGCCTGTGGGCATATTTGTTGCCATCACGCTTGCAACCGGAGTGGGATTTGCCGTTGAGATGAGTGCGAACAAGAAATTTGAGATGCTCAATCAAGTGAACGACGAAGTGGCCGTGAAGGTCATGCGCGACGGAAATATCACCCAGATACCTAAAAAAGATGTGGTGGTGGGTGATATCGTGATACTTGAAACAGGCGAGGAGGTGCCTGCCGACGGTATTTTGCTCGACTCGATGTCGTTGAGCATAAATGAGAGCACCTTGACGGGAGAGCCGGTGATAAAGAAAACTCACATCGAGGCCGATTTCAAGAAGGATGCCACCTATCCGTCAAACCGTGTGTTGCGTGGAACGACCGTGACCGAGGGTCACGGTGTGATGTGCGTTGATGCCGTGGGCGACAAGACCGAATACGGGAAGGTGTACAAGGAAGCACAGATTGACAATAACATAAAAACTCCGCTCACTCAGCAATTTGACAAGTTGAGCCGTGTGATATCAGTCGGAAGCTATGTCGTGGCTGCGGTGATAATCATTGGTCGTTTGCTCATTTTCGATTACGACATTCACGGGCTTGGAAGCACCGAGTTTATCAATTATCTCATGGTGACCATCATGCTTGCAGTTACCCTTATCGTGGTGAGCGTGCCCGAGGGGTTGCCAATGAGCGTGACGCTGAGCCTTGCATTGAGCATGAAGCGTATGCTCAACAGCAACAACCTCGTCAGGAAGATGCACGCTTGCGAAACGATGGGCGCGACGACAATTATATGTACCGACAAGACGGGAACGCTTACTCAGAACCAGATGCAGGTGTACGAGACGAATTTCTACGGAATGAAGCACAAGAACGGTCTTGACGATGACGAGGAGAGCACTATAATATCGGAAGCGATAGCTTGCAACTCGACGGCGTTCCTCGACTTTTCCGACCCGAATAAAATCAAGGCTCTTGGCAACCCGACCGAAGGTGCATTGCTGCTTTGGCTCAATTCGATGGGACGTGACTACATGAAGATAAGACACGCCAACAAGGTGGAAGAGCAACTTCCGTTCTCCACCATGCGCAAGTTCATGGCCACGGTGGTGTTCAGCGAGACATTGAAACGCAGGGTGCTTTATGTGAAAGGTGCGCCCGAAATAGTGCTTGGACTGTGCAAGGATGTCAAGAACGACGTAGACCGCAAGGAGATAGCCGCATCATTGCTCGGATATCAGTCGAAGGCGATGCGCACGCTCGGTTTTGCGCGTCAGATATTGAATGACGACGAGAATCCAATCGTAGACGGGAAACTCGATGCCAAGCGTCTTACATTCACAGGCATAGTGGCAATTTCCGACCCAATCCGTACTGACGTGCCCGATGCGATAAAATCGTGCATATCGGCCGGCATAAAGGTGAAAATTGTTACGGGAGACACTCCGGGCACTGCCAAGGAAATTGGTCGTCAAGTGGGATTGTGGACCGACGAGGATACTGATGAAAACATTATCACCGGACCCGATTTCGAGGCGTTGAGCGACGAGGAAGCGATGATAAAGGCGCAACAAATAAAAATCATGTCGCGCGCACGTCCTACCGACAAGTCGCGTCTTGTCAACTTGTTACAACGCCAAAAGGAAGTGGTTGCCGTTACAGGCGACGGAACCAACGATGCTCCTGCGTTGAACGCTGCGCAGGTGGGGTTGTCGATGGGCGACGGCACGCAGGTGGCCAAGGAAGCCAGCGACATAACCATCATGGACAACTCGTTCAAGTCGATTTCGCTTGCCGTGATGTGGGGACGCTCGTTGTACAAGAATATTCAACGGTTCATCCTGTTCCAGCTCACAGTCAACGTGGTGGCTTGCTGCATCGTCGGCATAGGAGCGTTCATGGATTATCAATCGCCGCTCACGGTGACGCAGATGCTTTGGGTGAACCTCATCATGGACACATTTGCTGCATTGGCACTTGCGTCGTTGCCGCCGAGCATGGAGGTGATGAAGGCCAAGCCGCGCAAGTCGACCGACTTCATTGTGTCGCGCACGATGACCACGTTCATCTTTGCGGTGGGTATCCTGTTCATGCTCTTCCTCTTCGGACTGATGCAATACTTCAAGCATGTGCACATCGACTCGCTTGCCGACTTCAGTCTGCTGACCTATTTCGAGACGTTCTTTAACTTCAATTACACGTCGGCCGACGTCATATCGCCTGTCGACCACACGATGTTCTTCACGATATTCGTGTTCTTGCAGTTCTGGAACTTGTTCAATGCACGTTCATTCCAGAGCGGCCACTCGGCATTCCACGACATGGGCCGGAGCAAAGTGTTCTTTTCAACGTTGCTCGTCATTGTGATAGGACAGGTGTTGATTGTGGAATTTGGCGGTGAGATGTTCAATGTGGTCAAAGGCGGATTGTCGCTTTCCAACTGGTTGTACATAATCGCCGGCACGTCGATAGTGTTATGGATAGGCGAATTGACCCGCTTGGCAAAGATGTTGTTCTCAAAAACTAATTGAAACAGGGTATATTATTTATAAATGCTGCGGCCGATACTTCCGTCAAGGTTGTATCGGCCGCAATGTTTTTTCGTTCAGAGGCAATAACGGCACATCGATCAGAAATTCTTTGGCAAATCGCGCGGTGTCATAAAAATTGAAAAGCATAATTTGGTTATTTATCAATAAATTGATAATTTTGCCCGTGGAATTTTCCATCTCTTGCCAAGAGATGTCAAGGACAGTTGGAAAAAATAGATTATTGGCTGTAAATACTTGTATAACAATGAAATATGGTGTATGCAAGGAGCCAAGAGTATGAGTAAATAACAAAAACATCTTCGACCGCGTGAACCTTGTGCCCAAGGAAAACGCAAGTTTTTCCCCATTTGCTTGTAAAAGATTCGAGTCCGATTCGGTGTGATGTCGGACTGTGAATGCAGTTGCAACTGTGCCATTACCAGTGCGCGGTTGCTTAATGGGTGTGTCTCCATCGACGGGGATAAATGGGTCGGAGCAAGTTGCCGGGAGATTCCGTGGCGACGCAAAAATAGTATGGATGAAATCACAAGCGGCGATGCCGATACCCATGCGGCAGCCGGGCAAGGTGACATTATATGGTGGGCGTTGAGCGCGCCCTATTGCCGTGAGTTGCGAGCCAAGCGCGAGTTGGAGCAAGCCGGGGTGGAATGCTTCGTCCCGATGCGCTACCGCGTGGTGGAGCGTCGCGGAGGCATGAAGACGCGCGAGTTGCAGCCTGCCATACGCAACCTTGTGTTTGTTCGGGCCACTGCCGCCGACATGCGCCGTGCAAAGCGGCTCATAAGCATCATCCAGTACCTCACTCGTCCCGAGGATGGTCGCAATATCCCCATCACAGTTCCCGAAAGCGAGATGCGCCGTTTCATGGCCGTCTGCGAAGCCGATACCGAACATAGCATTTACCTGCGTCCCGACGAGGTCGATCTTCGCCGGGGTACTCGTGTGCGCATCATCGGCGGTCCGCTCGATGGCGTTGAGGGCTGGTTTGTAAAGGTTAAAGGCGTGCGCGACCGTCGCGTGGTGGTAATGGTGGGCGACGTGGCAGCCGTGGCCACCGCCGAAGTCCGTCCCGACCTCCTCGAAATCCTGAAATAACCTTCATTCAAGTAGTTATCATAAAGCAGATTCTTTAAAAAATATAGGGATTTTCATTCTGAAAGTCTTTTCAATCTAATATTGTATTAAAAATGAAAGTGTTAGTAACGGGTGGGGCCGGATTTATAGGGTCCAACCTATGTGAACATCTATTGAACGAAGGCTATGAGGTGGTGTGCCTTGACAATTTCGCCACCGGCCACATAGAGAATTTGTTGCCATTGATAGAGGCATTCCCGAAAGAGTTTAAGTTGATAGTCGGAGATATCCGCAACATGGATGATTGCCGTAAGGCTGTCGAGGGAGTTGATTATGTGTTGCATGAAGCCGCGCTTGGTTCTGTGCCACGTTCAATAAAAGACCCTGCTACGACGAATGCGGTGAACATCGGTGGATTCTTGAACATGCTGATAGCATCGCGTGATGCCGGTGTGAAACGTTTTGTGTTTGCGGCCAGTTCCTCTACTTATGGCGACAGCAAGACGTTGCCGAAAGTAGAGGACGTGATAGGCAGGCCGTTGTCGCCTTATGCCATAACCAAGTATGTCGACGAACTGTATGCCGATGTTTTTGCACGAACCTATGGCATTGAATACATCGGGTTGCGCTATTTCAACGTGTTTGGTCGCCGACAAGATCCCAACGGAGCATACGCGGCAGTTATTCCTCTGTTTGTAAAGAAGTTCATGAACCACGAGTCGCCAAATATCAACGGGGACGGTGAATACAGTCGAGATTTCACATATATCGACAACGTAGTGCAAATGAACATGCTCGCCATCAAGGCCGAGGCAGGGAGCGAGGCTGTGAACCAAATCTACAATACAGCATACGGCGAGCGCACTACGCTTAACCAGTTGGTGGAATACTTGAAAGAAAACCTCAGCGAGTTTGATCCGGCAATATCCTCCGTAGAGCCGACCCACGGACCTAATCGTGCCGGCGACATCCCACATTCGCTGGCCTGCATCGACAAGGCTCGCCGCCTTTTGGGCTACAATCCGCAATATTCCATGCGCCAAGGTCTTAAGGAAGCCTGCCGATGGTATTGGGATAATCTTAAGTAATACCGCGTTGACACGTCTTTTCATTTAATCACACACAAATACAAGATGGAAAATATCAAGATTTGCGTAATCGGACTTGGTTACGTAGGGCTTCCTTTAGCTCGTTTGTTTTCAACTAAGTATGAAACCATAGGGTTCGACATGAACCAAGCGCGAGTGGACGCGTTGATGGCCGGACATGACGCAACGCTCGAAGTGAGCGACGAACTGTTGCAGGGAGCCATCAGGAACGGTTTCCGCTGCACGACCGATATCGAGGAGATACGCAGTTGCAATTTCTATGTTGTAGCTGTTCCTACTCCTGTCGACAGGGACAACCGTCCCGACTTGACTCCGCTCTACGGGGCGAGCACCACAGTGGGCAAGGTCATCTCCAAGGGTGACATCGTCGTTTACGAATCGACTGTTTATCCCGGCGTGACCGAGGACGAGTGCATCCCGGTAGTTGAGAAGGTGAGCGGACTCAAGTTCAATGTAGATTTCTTTGCCGGCTACAGCCCCGAGCGCATCAATCCGGGCGACAAGCTGCACACCGTCGAGAAAATCAAGAAAGTTACTTCTGGCTCTACTCCCGAAATCGGCAAAATCATCAACGAAGTCTATTCTTCGGTTATAACTGCCGGAACGCATCTTGCACCGTCGATAAAGGTTGCCGAGGCTGCAAAGGTGATTGAGAACTCGCAGCGCGACATCAACATAGCCTTTGTCAACGAGTTGTCGAAGATCTTCACGCGCATGGGTATCGACACGCAAGATGTGCTTGAAGCTGCATCGACCAAGTGGAACTTTTTGCCGTTCAAGCCGGGGCTTGTGGGTGGCCACTGCATCGGCGTAGACCCTTACTATTTGGCTCAATGTGCGCAGCGCTTTGGCTATAATCCCGAAATCATATTGGCAGGCCGTCGCATGAATGATGGCATGGGTGAATATGTTGCCAATCAGGTTGTTAAATTGATGCTGAAGAAAGGCATACAGGTCTTGGACGCCAACATCGTCATCCTCGGATTCACTTTCAAGGAAAATTGTCCAGACGTTCGCAACACCAAGGTTGTGGACATCTATCGCTCGTTGAAGGAATACAATGTCAACATAACTGTCTACGACCCATGGGCAAATCCTGCCGTGGCAAAGCATGAATATGGCATCGACATCACTAATGAATTGCCTGCCGGAACTTACGACGCGGCAATCCTCGCAGTAGCGCACGAGAAATTCCATGGCCTCGATGTCGAGTCCATGCTCAACGACCGCCACATAATCTACGACGTAAAAGGTTTCCTCAACCGCACCCAAGTCGACGGCCGATTGTAAAAAATAACATGGGGAGAATCTGCAGTTGTTTTGTGTCTTTCATTATGTGTTTTAGTTTTATAATTAAATAAAAATGAGATTCATTTTTAGCATTGTTAATGCTATATGTTATTTATTCATGTCTCCATTCCATTATTGGAAATTCAGAGGAGTCAAAATGGGGAAGAATAATTATCTGTATACTAAACATATAGGGTCTGAACCTTATTTAATAGAAATTGGAGATAATTGTCACATTACTTCGGGGACAAAGTTCTTTACTCATGGAGGAGGCGCTCCTTTGAGATTAGAGATGCCTGATTTTGATACATTCGGAAAGATAATAATTGGAAATAATGTTTACATAGGCAATAACTGTCTTATAATGCCCGGTGTTACAATTGGGGATAATGTGGTAGTAGGTGCTGGGTCTGTAGTGACAAAAAGCATACCTTCAAATTGTGTAGTGGCAGGTAATCCTGCAAAGTACATTAAAGATTTTAAATCTTATCGAGATAGTATGGTAAAGCATGATTTTAAAACCAAACTATTGCATTATAAAGATAAGAAACAAAAAATACTCACGGCCGATGAATCTTTATTTATAAAAAAAGGATATATATCGATAAAATAGAATCAACGAGTTGATTTCAATACATTTGCGTATGTCTATTTTGCATTCAGATAATGAGCGAACATCCAAGATAAAAAAAAATGTGGTCATAATGTTGGGTATAAAAGGCGTGTCATTATTGATAAGCCTTTTATATGTGCCGCTATTGTTACATAGCATGAATGCTGTTAACTACGGAATATGGTTAACATTGACATCGTTGATTGCATGGATCTCGATGTTTGATATCGGACTTGGTAATGGGTTGAGAAACAAATTATCAATCGCGTTAGCAAATGGAAATAAACAACTTGGCCGTACTTATGTAAGTACGGCATATATATGTATTTCTGCGTTAGTCCTTATCTTAATAATTCTTTTTGTCGCTATTCAACAATTTGTATCATGGCAAGATATACTTAATGCTACTGCTGTAGATAAAAAGCAACTGGACTTATTAGTTTTTATAGTATTTGCCGCGTTTGGTTTGCAATTTGTTCTTAATCTTATAAATTCGATATTGTTGGCAATGCAGATGCCTGCATTTTCTTCATTTATATTGATGGCAGGCCAATTATTTTCATTTATAGTTGTATTCATACTTGTCAAGATATTTCATGTCAATTCGTTACTTATTCTCGGAGGAACTATTTCATTGATTCCACCTGCCGTTATGCTTGTATCGAGTATTATATTATTTAAAAGCAAGTATAAGGATATATCACCATCATTTAAGTATTTCAACATATATAAAATAAAAGATATACTGTCGTTGGGCATAAAGTTTTTTATAATACAAATAATAACTATAGTACTTTATCAAACCAACAATCTAATAATAACACATACAGTTGGTAATAGTGCCGTAGTAGAGTATAATGTAGCATATAAGTATATGCATGTTTTAGTTATGGTGTTTACCATAATCGTTACGCCTCTATGGTCGGCAACGACTGAAGCATATACTAAAAAAGATTTTGCATGGATTAAAGGAATTAATAGGCAAATGCGAAAGATTGTGGTTATAATGGCTTGTATAGGATTGGTAATGTTAATTGTATCGAAACAAGTATATGAAATATGGCTTGGCAACAATGAATTGAATATAAATTTTTCAACGAGTATGTTGTTGTACATATACTCAATATTTATGATAATGTATGGAAATTACGGATATATATTAAATGGAATTGGGAAATTGCAAATTCAGATTTATGCTACCTTGATATTGGCTATGGCTTATATACCTGCGGCTATATTTGCAGGACGTTTTTGGGGATTGAACGGAATTCTTTTAATGTTTGCATTAAGTCCCATGGTTAATTACATTTGGTCCAAAATACAATTTATAAAGTTGATAAATGGTTCTGCCACGGGCATATGGAATCGGTAATTATGGAAAAAAATAAGCGGCAATCATTTGTCGATTATTTTTTAATATCATCTATAATAGCGCTCACAGGATTTGAGTTCTTCTTCAGAGCCATAGAATTGTTCTTTTATATAATCGGTCCGATAAGTTGCATTGTTTTCATACATCGGAAGCGTAAATTCACCGTCCAATTTGTCTTATTCTTATTAATGCTGATCGCATGGTCATCGGTACAGATCATGTTGGGCTACAGTACTGTAAGTGCATTAATTCATTTCAATATCAGATTTATAATATATTATTTAGTTGTAGCATCTGTCGGGAATAACTTCGGGAGAATATTTGTAAACATCGTTACATGCATTTCTGCGATTAGCATAGTCATGTATGCATCGATAAATTTATTCCCTGGTATTTATAAATTCCTATATGCTATATCTCTTGGAATAAGTCCTCTCGGAGGTGGCATAGATGCTGAGTTGACATCAAATCCTGGTCATTCGTTAATAATATTTTTCCTCCCGACGGTACATACGATACGAAACAGCGGACCTTTTTGGGAGCCGGGTATGTTTGCCGTCTTCATAAACATTGCATTGGCATTAAATGTGATCAGGACGTGCAAATTAGCAGATAATAAGAATATAATACTCGTTATAGCATCGTTGACAACCCTATCTACAACTTCTTATATAGCAACGATATCGATCCTGTTATATTTTTATTTGGTGATCAATCGTAATGCAAGATCTATAATTGGGATATTGGTGATAGGTATATGTTCCGTGTATTTCTTAGAGTCGGATTTCGGGTATGAGAAAATTAAGAGTAATTCGGAAAATACGGCAGCTTATAGCAGATTTGGAGCCATTAATTATCATGTAAGTATTATCAAGGAATATCCTATATCTGGACGAGGATTTCAATCAGGTGAAGAGGATAATAAGATGGAAGTCTCCCCTAATGGTTTGACAAATTTAATAGTATTTTTCGGAATCCCGTTTTCTGTGTACTTGTATTTATTGTTGTTGAAGTCGTCTTTCCGTTTTGCCGGTTGTTTCAGTGCTAACAGAAAATTGGCAGCAAATGCAATCTTAATCTACTTGATTTTTTTAATAGTGGCTTTTTCCCAAGATGTCACGACAAGGCATTTCTATTATATTTTGATGATGTATCCTCTTGTAAATAGGCCTGTTAAAATAAAAAAACGTTTAATAAATGAAAGTTGCCATATTGTCTAAATATCCTTTTCCACAAGGAATGGCTGCGACAAATAGGATAAAGGCTTATGCTTGTGGCCTTAACGCAAATGATGTGGAAGTGTGTACAATCATCGTTGAACCAACAGACAGCTATCGTCATTATGATGATAGATTACAAAACCATGGTGAGTACAAAGGAGTAAAATATGTTTATACCTCGGGAAGGTATAAAGACAGGAGAAGATGGGCAAGGGGATTGTCTTTAAAGAGTGGATATAGGTTTCTATACGGAATATACTCGACTTGGAAATTTATAAAGAAAGAGAAGTTTGATACTATAATAGTCAGTAATGATACACCGGCTTTCCTTTGGGCATATTTAAAGTTGGCAAAGTACATAAGGGCAAAGTCATTGTTCATTTTCGACGAATATCCTATTCCGATAAGGCATAAATTGAAATCGGACATTCCGGGATATAAAAAATTCTTATATCGTGTCGTATTGAAGAATTTTGACGGTTATGTTTCAATCAGCCAAAAACTCGCTGACTTTTATAAAGGCTATGCGAATAAACCGTGTATGTTATTATCGATAATTGTCAATACCGATGTTTTTAAAGAAATATCAGATGTAAAAAAGAGAGATGCGATTACTTATGTCGGTAATATGGAGTTGACAAAAGATAATGTGGATAATATTATCACTGCGTTCAGCATGGTAGCAGAGAAGTATCATGATTATTCATTAAATTTTTATGGAACTCCGAATAGGGAAACAAGAGAATATTTATCACAGTTGATAAAAAATTTCAAATTGTCGGACAGAGTGTTTTTGAAAGGGAAAGTGGCCAATGAAGATGTGCCAAAGATATTGGGTGAATCGAAGATACTTGTTTCCTCCCAACCTAAGACTAAACGCGCTGAGGGTGGGTTCCCGACTAAATTAGGTGAATATGTCGCAATGGGAGTGCCTACCATAATATGCGATGTAGGAGAAAACAGTAAATATTTAGAGCCAGGTAAAGAGTGTATATATGCAAAACCGGAAGATCCTTATGATTTTGCCGATAAGATTGCATTTGTAATCGACAATTATGAGTTGGCTTTATCTATTGCAAAAAACGGACAAAAGGTCATAATCGATAAATATTCGCATGTTGCGGCAGGAAGAAGGTTGAAAGAATTTATAGAATCCCTATGAAAAAGAATGTTATCATAATTTCTTGTGCAGGATTATGTTATGAAAACAGTGCTGCTGCGGCAAGAATGAGTAATTATGCTAAGGCATTGGCCTCATGCGAAGGCGTGAATGTGTATTTGCTTTCTCAAAAGTACTATGAACCTGATGCCATGATGATTAATCTTAATAATGACACTGAAAATATATTTACAACGGAGAAAGGAAATCATGTAAATGGTAGGAATGTTTTAAGCATTCTTAAATTCGTCAAGAGCGTAAATAAATTTAGGAAAAAACTTGAGGAAGATTCGGTTTACTTGTTTTATCCGACATCAAATCCTTTATGTGAACTCATTTTCTTATTTTACAATAGGATATTTACAAATGTGAAACTTTATTGTGAAGTAAACGAGATAAGAAAGTATGATTCGGGATTAAGGAGGCTTCCAGCCGCAAAAAGAATAATCTATAACTTAATGTATTCTTCATATGAGGTTTTGCTTCATTTTTATGATGGATTGGTATGTATTTCCCGTAATATAGAAAAATATGCGAATAGGTATAATAAGCATTCAATTGTAGTACCGATACTTTCTGATATAATAAAAGCAACAAATAAGCCACGAATAAGTGATGAAAGAGAAGTTGTTAAATATGTTTTCACAGGATCAATTTCGATAGAAAAAGAAAACTTGATTGAATTGATAAAAGGGTTTGCATTGTTGAATGAACGGCATAGGAATTGGGCGCTGTACTTGTATGGGAATATTACAGGGACTGATAGTAAAATTATCAATCAATTGACATCAGAATATCAACTTGACAGTAACATTCATATATGTAAAGCAATTCCTCACGATGAAGTCCCTTATGTGTTAAAAGACGCGGATTGCTTGATATTGCCTCGTTGCAATAATAAGCAAAATTTTTACGGGTTTTCCACGAAACTTTCAGAATATGCAGTATCTGGGACTCCTATTATAATGACTAATACCGGTGTCGTTGCCGATTACTTTAAGGACGGGTATGATTGTTTAATAGTATCGGGATATTCAGCCCATGATTTTTATGAAAAGTTTGTCCAATTTGAAAGTTTGACTGTAGAACAGAAATGTCTGATCGGAGAAAATGCTCGGCTTACTGCCGCGAAATATTTTGATTGGAGAAAATATGCGAATGATCTTAATTCGTTTTTGAAATAAAATATGAAGCATGTAGCAATAATGATACCCACATTGGGCAAGGGTGGGGCAGAGAAACAAGGAATTCAGTTGTTAAATGCCTTAGGAGAAAAATACAGAATACAATTGATAATTACTTACCCAGAGGTCGGTTACGAGCCGGAATTACTTTCATCAATCACTTCTGACAACTACGAAATTTATAAATTAAGTGGTTCGACATTAAGAAGACTTATGTCGATATACAATATATTGCGTGAAGGCAAAACAGATGCAATGTTTTGTTATTTGACGTGGCCAGATTTTTATGGCCCTATTATAGGGAAGTTGGCTGGTGTGGCTAAAATATATCAAGGAATAAGAAGTGTGTATCTTCCAAAATCAAAATTGAAGTATGAATTAATAGGAAATAAATTTGCCACAGGTGTTATAATTAACAATTACGCTGGTGTAGAAATATTTGAGAAGGCTGGAATAAAAAATATGACGGTGATACCAAATTGCTATCCAAATATTCAAGATTTTTATGAACGGCCAAAAAAGGATGTAATTAATATAATTACGGTCGCAAGATTTGTTGAGCAGAAAGATTATTATACAGCTTTGTCTGTCATAGCCAATGTAAAGAAACAAGTACCAAATATAAAGTATTGGATATTAGGCCATGGAGAATTGGAGGGGCAAATCAGAATGTGGATTTCGGAATTGAAACTTGATGAGACTGTGAGTGTGTTTATAAATCCGCATGGGATTCTTAATTATTTGAAAGAGGCGGATATCTATTTGTCGACATCTTTATTTGAGGGTACTAGCAATTCTATTATGGAAGCAATGGATGCTTCATTGCCGGTTGTGACAACAAACGCCGGCGACAATGATCGTTTGGTTAAAGATGGTTTAACTGGTTTTTGCACGGTATGCGGGGATGTCGTCAATCTTTCAAATGCAATCATGAAACTCGTGTCATCATACGAAATGAGAATTGGTATGGGACAAAAAGGACACGAGTTGTTGTGTGAAAATTATTCATTTTCAAAGTTTAAGGAAAATTATTTGAGATTATTGGCATACTAAATATGGGAATATTGAAGAATTTTACTTTCAATAGGTTGATAAAATGGATTTTCTTGTGGATGGCACGTTCTTTCCCTATTCCAGGTAATAAAAGATATATATTATTGAGGTGTGCAGGTGTGAAATTTAAATCCAGACATCCTAAGAAAGTTGCCATTTATGAAAACGTATTGTTTGATACAGTTGCTCCTCATTTAATAACTATTGGGGATAACGTAGGGATAACAGCGGGATGTAAGATATTGACTCATTATATTGATCCATCACAACCCGGGAATAAATTCAAGTTCGGGAACGTCGTTATTGATGATGGGGCTTTTTTAGGTGTTAATGTAGTTGTATGTAATTCGGTTACAATAGGTAAAGGGGCTATAGTAGGAGCTGGTTCTGTTGTAACAAAAGATATTCCGCCCGGACAAGTATGGGCAGGAGTGCCTGCAAGATATATAAAAGACAGGCAAGCATAGAAATATCATAATATATATAGCTTCCAAGATCTTTGACATGATGAAAATTGCTTTTATCGGCGGCCGGGATATTCATAAACTGGGTGGCATAGAGACATACATGTTTAATTTATGCACAAAATTAGTCCAATATGGATATAAGCCAATAGTATATTGCGAGAGCAACTGTAATAAAATTGAATATGTCAATGGCTTCAAAGTCATATATTGGAAGTCTCCAAAGAGCATTTATATATGTAAAATTTGGCTCGGATTGAAATCTACATTACATGCCTTATTTGTAGAAGACAATGTCAAAATATTTCATTATAATGCATGGCCTCCTTCTTTATGGAATTGGATTCCAAGGCTTATGGGTCGAAAAGCAATTATGATGGGACACGGATTGGAATGGAAACATACTAAATATTCGCAACGTCAGCAGAATGTTTTAAAATTTATGGAGAAAGTCACAGCTATGATGAATAATCATCTGATTATGTGTAGTGACTACCAAAGCGAGTATTTTAAAAAAAGATACAAACGAGATTGTGTGACAATTCCATGCGCTATAAATATTCCAAAAAGGAATGAAATAAATAGTGACATATTGGAACGATATAAACTTGAAAAGAATGGATATTTTTTGTATTTAGGCAGATTGGTGCAAGTTAAAAATCCAGACTATTTGATTCGTGCATATATAAAGTCACAAATAAAAGATATCAAGTTGGTGATGGCTGGCTCAAATGACACAGATCCTGATTATGTAAAAATGTTGAATGATATTGCAAAAGAGTCTGACAATGTGATTTTTACTGGTGCAGTGTATAATAATGATAAGAATGCATTATTGTGTAACTGTGCGGCATTTTGCATTCCATCTACAAGTGAAGGTCTTGCGATAACCCTGTTGGAGGCAATGAGTTTTTCCAGGCCTGTCATAGCATCTGATATAGACGGAAACAGAGAGGCTTTAGGCGACAATGCTTTATGGGTTAAAGCTGAAGACGAAGAGTCGTTATGTAAACAATTGGTCTTTTTTAAGAATAATATGAAAGACTTAGAAGTAAGAGGGGAGGAAAACAAAGTGCGAGTAGAATCAATGTTTACATGGGATAAGACTTGCCAACGATATATTGACTATATAGAAAATATTTAATTTAATAATAGGAGGAAAATAGAATGAGTGTATTTAAGGACAAGGTGCTGCTGATTACGGGCGGCACGGGGTCGTTCGGGAACGCCGTGTTGCGGAGGTTCCTCGACAGCGACATCAAGGAGATTCGTATCTTTTCGCGCGACGAGAAGAAGCAGGATGACATGCGCCATGCGTTGCAGAACCCGAAGGTGAAGTTCTACATTGGCAACGTGCGCAACAAGCGTTCGGTCGACGTGGCTATGGGCGGCGTTGACTATGTGTTCTCGGCTGCGGCGTTGAAGCAAGTGCCGTCGTGCGAGTTTTTCCCGATGGAGGCTACGCGTACCAATGTCGAGGGAACGGAGAACGTGCTGCTGTCGGCCATCGAGCATGGTGTGAAGAACGTCGTTGTGTTGTCGACCGATAAAGCGGCTTATCCGATTAACGCGATGGGCATCTCGAAAGCGTTGATGGAAAAGGTGGCGATTGCCAAAGGCCGCGAGCTGGGCGAAGGTGCGGCGACGACCATCTGCTGTACTCGCTATGGCAATGTGATGGGTTCACGCGGCTCGGTCATCCCGTTGTGGGTGGAGCAGATGAAGGAAGGTAAGCCCATCACTATCACTGACCCTAACATGACTCGCTTCATGATGACCCTTGACGATGCAGTCGACTTGGTGGTGTATGCGTTCACCCATGCCCACAATGGCGACCTGTTCGTGCAGAAGGCTCCGGCTGCCACGTTGGAAACTCTTGCGCAGGCATTGAAGGAAACTTATGCGAAGGTAAAGCCTGAATATGGCGAGACCGAAGTGAAGGTGATTGGTACCCGTCACGGCGAAAAGTTGTATGAAACGCTCGTTACTCGCGAGGAGATGGCCCGCGCAATCGACATGGGCAACTATTTCCGCATCCCGTGCGATACCCGCGACTTGAACTATGACAAGTATTTTGCCGAGGGTAGTGAGGATGTTTCGCGCCTTGAGGACTACCACAGCCACAACACGCGCCGCCTTGACGTGGAAGGAATGAAGGAACAGTTGTTGCGTCTGCACTTCATCCGCGAAGACCTTGGGCTGGAAGGAATGGAACACAAGTTTGAAATCCGTTCGGAGTAAACAAGCAACGAAGATGGATATATTGGTAACAGGCGCGCGCGGATTCGTTGGTCGCAATCTCGTGGCGCAATTGAAGAACATACGCGACGGCAAGGCCACTTGGTATGGGGAAATCCCAAACGGTGGCATCGGGGAGATATTTGAGTATGACCTCGATACCGACCCTGCGATGCTCGACGAGTGGTGCAGCCGTGCAGGATTTGTTTACAACCTTGCCGGGGTTAACCGTCCCAAAGACCCGAAGGAGTTCATGACAGGAAATTTCGGATTTGCATCGACATTGTTGCAGACGCTCGAACGTCACGGTAACCGTTGTCCGGTGATGCTGTCGTCGTCGATACAGGCCGAGCTTGACAATCCTTACGGACAGTCGAAACTTGTCGGCGAGGAGCTGTTTTTCGAGTATGGCCGCCGCACCGGGGCGCATACACTGGTTTATCGCTTTCCCAACTTGTTTGGCAAGTGGTGCCGCCCGGGTTACAACAGCGTGGTGGCTACTTTCTGCCACAACATGGCTCATGGGTTGCCATTGCGCGTGGATGACCCGACGAAGGAATTGCGGCTTACTTACATAGACGATGTTGTTGATGAACTGATAGCTGCATTGCAAGGCCGCGAGCATCGCGACGGAAAGCTTTGTTTTGTCCCTGTGGAGCATCGCGTCACGCTCGGCCGCATAGTCGAGCTGCTGCAAGGTTTCCATGACGACCCGTCGCGACTTGGATTGCCTGAGCTTGACGACCCGTTTACGCGAAAGCTGCATGCGACATATCTGACTTATTTGCCCGAGAACGGTTTTTCGCGACATCTAACTGTGCACTCCGACTATCGCGGCAGTTTTGCCGAGGTGTTCCGCACGCCCGATCGTGGGCAGTTGTCGATAAACACTGTTCTTCCGGGTGCGGTGAAGGGCGGCCATTGGCATAATACAAAGAATGAGAAATTCATCGTCATCGCCGGCGAGGGCGTGGTGCGCTTCCGCGACGTTCGCAATCCGCAAGGCGAGGTGATAGAATATCATGTCAACGGGGCGCATCCCGAAGTGGTAGACGTGCCTCCCGGCTATACGCATGAGATAGCCAACACGGGCGACACCGAACTCGTGTCGATAATATGGTGCAATGAGTGTTTCGACCCGAATCGTCCCGACACCTACCGTGAACCGGTAGATAATGCCTGAAAAAACACTGTCCTTAAGGCAATCATGTGCTTATTGATGAGGCACACGCGTTAATCTCGGATTGCCATAACTTTTCTTACCCATATCTCATTTTTTCTTATGGAAATGAAACTCGATTACTCCGACGTCAAGTTCAGCGACGACGGGCGGTTGAAGCTGCTCATCATTGTCGGGACACGTCCGGAGATAATACGCCTAGCGGCCGTGATAAGCAAATGCCGCAGGCATTTCGACTGTCTGTTGGCGCACACGGGCCAAAATTATGATTATAACCTCAGTGGCGTGTTCTTCAAGGATCTTGGCCTTGACGACCCCGATGTTTACATGGGTGCCGTCGGCGACGACCTTGGCGCGACAGTTGGCAACATAATCAATTGCAGTTACAAGCTCATGGTGGCGACGCGTCCCGATGCGTTGCTCATACTTGGCGACACCAACTCGTGCCTTTCGGCCATACCTGCCAAGCGGTTGCACATCCCCATCTTCCACATGGAAGCCGGAAACCGCTGTAAGGATGAGTGCCTGCCCGAGGAAACCAACCGTCGCATCGTCGATATAATATCGGATGTGAACATGGCCTATTCGGAACATGCACGCCGCTACCTTGCTGACTGCGGACTGCCGCGTGAGCGTACTTTTGTCACCGGTTCGCCGATGGCCGAGGTGTTGCGAGCCAACTTGCCGGCCATAGATGCAAGTGATGTGCACAGCCGTCTTGGGCTGGAGAAAGGACGGTACATGCTCCTATCGGCTCATCGTGAAGAGAATATCGATACCGAGAAGAATTTCCGTTCATTGTTCAACGCGATTAACGCATTGGCCGAGAAATACGACATGCCGATATTGTATTCATGCCATCCGCGCTCGCGCAAGCGTCTTGAGCAAAGCGGTTTTGGGCTTGACAAGCGCGTGATACGTCATGAACCGTTGGGATTCCACGACTACAACTGCTTGCAGGTGAATGCCGCTGCTGTCATTTCCGACAGTGGCACTCTGCCCGAGGAAAGCTCGTTTTACACATCTTTGGGTCGCCCGTTCCCTGCTGTGTGCATACGCACAAGTACCGAGCGTCCCGAAGCGTTGGAGCGTGGTTGCTTCGTGCTGGCAGGTATAGACAAGCATTCGTTGTTGCAAGCTGTTGATACAGCCATGCGCATTACTGCTGACGGGGATCACGGCACCGTGGTGCCCGATTATGCCGATGAGAACGTAAGCACGAGGGTTGTGAGCATAATACAGAGCTACACATCTATTGTAGACAACATGGTGTGGAGAAAAAACCGCAATTGATTGTGTTTTTTGAAGTATGGATTTATTGATTTATGGGAAATGAAATGAAAAATGATATGGAATGTGAAAATGATGCCGAGAAGGCTCGGTTGTTGGTAATTAATGAGGAGTTGCTTGATGATGTTTCGCAGCGTGCGAAAGAGAGTCCACGATTGAGGATGAATTTCAACTTGCACGAGTCTCTGGATGCTAAGGCTCAAAGGTTGCTCAATGCACTTGAACCAGGAACGGTGCTACCTGTTCATCGCCACAAGGCAACTGCCGAAACGTATGTATTGCTTAGAGGTCGGTTAAAAGTAATACTTTTCGGGGATGACGGTAATCAAGTTGATTCTGTTGTCCTTGATAATGAAACTGGTGTGCATGGAGTGAATATCCCGAAAAACTCATGGCACTCGGTTGAGGTACTTGAGACGGAAACGGTGATTCTTGAAGTCAAGGACGGGCCTTATACGCCTTTGACTCCTGACAATGTCCTTGAAATTGTAACGGATAAGGGTTGAAGTTAAACATCGGTTGATGATTTTGTGGGAAGGCAATCGGAATTTGGTTTCGGTTGCCTTTGTTGTTAACTTTGCCGGTTGAAATGCTATTTTGGAGTATATGGAATGGAAAAATCCTGCAAGGTATTATGAGGGAATAAAGGCCGATGCCGCAAGTGAATTGTCGCGACTGTCGAAGTTGTCGGCGACAGTGTCGGTGGCGCGTCTTGCGATTGTTATCGCTGCCATTGCCTGCATTTGGGCGTGGTGGGGTGAAGCTGTGCTTGTCGGGTCAACATTGGCTGTCGGCGTAGTGTTGTTTTTGGTGCTTGTGATAAAACATAACAAGTTGTTTGGCAAAATAGCCATGCAGAAGGCATTGAACCGAGTGGCAACAGATAATATAAGGCGCATCAACCTTGAACTTGACACGCTTGATGGTGGAGGGGAATATGTCAATCCACGACATGAATACAGCTATGACCTTGACCTGTTTGGACAGCGGTCAATATTCACGTTGCTGAATTCGACGGCAACAAAAGGCGGAGAGAGGTTGCTTGCCGGCAGCCTTGTAAAGCCCGAATTGTCGACTGAGGAGATTTTGAAACGGCAGGAAGCAATAAAAGAACTGGCAGGAATGGAATCGTTCAGGATAAGATTCCAGGCATTGGGATTGGTCGCAAAAGGAGACAATGAAACAGATATGGACATGTCGGCTTGCAATTTTGCCAATTGCAAGTTGAGACAGTGGCAGACAGTATCAATTTTCTTGTTCCCGTCGGTATTGGCCATATTGGTGGTCATGGCCGTTTTAGGCCTTGACGTGTCGGTGTGGATTGAAACTTGTGCCGTCCTGTCGTTGGTTGTTGCCAGTTTAGGCAGCAAGAAAGTAGGACAGTTGCATGACAGTGTCGACAAGGTGGTGAATACGGTGTCGATTTATCATAATTTGTTGAGCGAGATAGAGAACGGCAGGTTTGAGTCGGAGCTGATGATGGAGTTCCAAAGCCGGTTGCGTACGGGCGATGAACTGGCTTCGGAAGCTTCGCGCAAGTTGGCTAAATTGCTTTCAAACATGGATCAACGCTATAACTGGTTAAGTTATCTTGTGCTTAACATTTTATTGCAGTGGGATTACCGGCAGGCTCGGAATGTTGAAAGATGGATTGCGCGCCATGAAGGGATGATTGGCCGATGGCACGATGTGCTTTGCAAAGTCGATGAGTTGTGCGCTCTCGCCACGTTTGCTTTCAATAATCCGTCTTATACGTTTCCGAAGATTGACGGACAGGTCATCCTTGAAGCCAGTCAAATGGGACATCCTCTTATCGACGCGGCGCGATGCGTGCGCAACGACGTGAAAAAGATGGAATGTGGCAATTTCTTGGTTGTCACAGGAGCCAACATGGCAGGAAAAAGCACTTACTTGCGCACGGTGGGAGTAAATTATTTGTTGGCGTTGACAGGAGCTCCGGTGTGTGCTGTCGATATGGTTTTCACTCCAGCCACCTTGTTTACAGGATTGCGCACTACCGACTCGCTTAACGACAATGAATCTTATTTCTTTGCCGAACTGCGCCGATTGCAGACGATAATAAACCGCGCGGAACATGGAGAACGGATGCTTGTGATTCTCGATGAAATATTGAAAGGAACTAATTCGGCCGATAAACAAAAGGGTTCACTTGCATTGGTCAGGAAACTTGTGAAAATGAATGTCGCCGGCATTATCGCCACCCACGACCTTGTGCTGGGCAATCTTGCCGACGAATTTCCGGGAATGGTGTCAAATCGCTGTTTTGAAGCCGAGATCAAGGACGACACGTTGAAGTTTGATTACAAGTTGCATGAAGGCGTAGCTCATAACCTCAATGCATATTTCCTGATGCAGCGCATGGGCATAGTGTGACCGTTTCATCCCAAGCTGAAATACATGCGACGGTGGCGCGGACCATAGGAAACATGGATCCACGAATAGTCGCATTCATTTATGGCCTGGTCGACAGGCAGTTTGAGGCTTTGAAGCAGTTCATACAACCGACGATTCTCGCGTTTATTCCCGGCGGTTATGTCGGCAGCTTCGCCCGTAAGGTGCTGGCTCGTCAGGCTGCCTCCCACAGCTTTGTTCAATTCCGGGCATCTGTATCCGCTGTTTACATATATCGGACGGCCAAACTTTTCACGCAGGGGGTCGAGCAGATGTGTGACGAGGGCATTAAGGTTGTTCACGGCTTGCCGCGGAGGTGTGTTGTCGATTCCGAGCCGCGAGGCAGTTGCCGATGCTGTTAATTCCCGTAATGTAAAATATTTCATTGGCGTTTATCTTTGAATAGTTGTTTGTCATTCATCATCTTTAGGTATCGTGTGAGGATTTCGGCTGCATCGTCGAAATTTCGTTGCTCTTTCTCGTCGGCTTTTTCATAAATGCTTTTAACCTCGATGATTGCGATGCCG
Source organism: uncultured Muribaculaceae bacterium (assembly GCA_944321705.1). Lineage (GTDB taxonomy): Bacteria > Bacteroidota > Bacteroidia > Bacteroidales > Muribaculaceae > Avimuribaculum. The sequence continues at coordinate 96,536 of CALUMG010000005.1, forward strand.
ATGGCACCAAGCAGGGTTAAAACAGGGAATAACGGGATATTTTCGTATCCACAAGCCGCACGCAGGTAAATCACGGCGGCAATCTGCATGGCATCGATTATCGTCAGTGCGGCTAAGGCATTGTAATAAGTAGCTGCTTTTTCCACTGTTCGCCGCAAAGCTTTGCTTCGGCGAGCTTCCCCTCGCTTGCGTGCTTTTCGCAATCCACTTGCGAGGTCGGCCAATATGGCAAACAGTACCAGCAAGTATTCCCCGGCAGTCAAGGCAATAGCAAGCACTACATTAGGAAGTTGTCCTATAAGATTTTCGTTCATGGCATTGTTTTTTGCAAAAATACATGCTTGTGTGCAGGGCAATGCCATTAAAAGATGCATGTGTACAGGTCACGCGTCACATAAAAGCGAACGCGAGGATTGTTTTGCAGTCCCCGCGTTCGTCTTTGTAGATTCAGTGTAGCCTTATAAAGGCTGGATTTGTAATCCGTTGAAGAGTTTTTTCATTGTTGATTCATCGACAAGCCGCTTGGCTATGGCAATGGCAAATTCGAGCGACAATCCGGCGCCTTTTCCTGTGATCAGATTTCCATCTTTGCATACGTTGCCGCCGACATATTCATAATCACTTTCCATCTCGGCTTGTACGCTTGAATGGCATGTTATTTTCTTCCCTGTCGCTATTTCGTAACGTTTCAGTACCGTCGGGCCACCGCATATTGCGGCCACGATGCGGCCGTTTTCGTAGTAATATTTCACAAGGTTTCCCACTTCAACCGAGTCGGCAAGGTTTACATATCCCGGGAATCCTCCGGGCAGGATGATGGCATCGCCATCGGTTACATCGGCCTCGTCGAGTAGCAAGTCGGCATTTACTGTCACTTTGTGTGAAGACTTGACAGTTTTACTGTTGCCTATTGCAACAGTACATACATCGATGCGGCATCGATGCAGGATATCCACTGGGGTAAGTGCTTCGATGGTTTCAAAACCGTCGGCAAGCAGAACATAAACTTTTTTCATTGCTTAAGGAATGTTTTTCTTAGTTGAACATCGGAGTTATGTATTTGACGAGAAGATAACCTCCTCCAACGAGCCAAATGTATAGCAGCCCTGCTAAGTAGAAAGGCTTGGCTCCTGCCTGTTTGAACTTTTGGATGTTTGTGTCGGTGCCGAGTGCGGTCATTGCCATCGTGAGCATGAACGTGTCAATGTATTCTATGGCTCCATTTAGCGGAATATCTTTCACGTTGTCAACTCCGCACCAATATTGAAGCAACGAGTTGACGCATATTATTGCAAGGAACCAGAATGCGAACCATGGTATGGTTATTTTACTTTTCTTGCCGGTAGCTGCATTGTTGCCACTGCTGCGGTCTTTGCGAGTGCGAGCGAGGACGAGTCCCATTATGATAAGCACCGGGGCAAGCATCATTACGCGTATCATTTTTGTTATTGTGGCAGTTCCGGCTATTCCAAGCGAGTCGGTCGGGTCCATTGCGTTTCCTGCTCCTGCCACATGGGCCACTTCATGCAGTGTGCTGCCTGTGTATATTGCCACTTGTTGTGAAGATAGGTCGGAAAGGATCCCGGCACGATACATTATTGGGTATATGAACATGGAAATCGTTCCGAAAATCACTACGGTCGATACTGCGATGGCTGTCTTGTGTCCTTCGCATTTCACTACGGGTTCGGCTCCGAGCACGGCGGCAGCTCCGCATATCGCACTCCCTGTCGATGTCATCAATGAAGTGTCGTTGTCGAGCTTTAGTAACTTACCAAAGGCCAAACCGAGAAAGATAGTCCCGGCCACGATTATTGCGTCGATTGTTATGGCCGGAAGCCCCACGGCGGCGACATCGGCCAAAGTGAGCCTGAAACCATATAGGACGATACCTGTGCGCAATATTTGTTTTGTACAGAATTTAATGCCCGGGACCCATGTTTCCGGCAGACGGTTGCGCAAACTGTTGGCATAGAGCATGCCAAGAATTATTCCCACGATGAGCGGGCTGAATGACAAACTTTTGACAAATGGGATTTCTGCGATATAGAATGCAGCAAACGAGAATAACGCGATTAGCAAAATTCCGTGCAGGGTGTTTCCCCTTGTACCTTTTTCAAACATATTACCGATAAAATTACTGATATTCTCCTGCAAAGGTAGTGATAATTGTGTTATAATGCGACTTTGTAACTGTTTGTGAACATGTCGTGCGCATTTTGCATGATAAAAAAAGACAGCCCGGCATTATCCCAATACCAGGCTGTCGCAAGTAAGCATTGTATTATGAATGCAGGTTGTATTTAGTTGTTTGCTTCTGTAGAATTATTGTTTTCCTCATCAGAGTGTAGTATGGTCTTGCAATGCTTCAACACTTCAGCATCGATGTAGAATATCGTTTCTTCCGACAAATTGTTGATATGGTCTCCGGCACGTTCCAACTTGCGGAACATTGCAGCGACATCAAGACACAACTTGATTTCGTCGGTATGCTCGCGAGCATAATCGGCAATTGTATCAAGAGCCTCCCTGTTTATTATGTCAAGCACCTCATCGTCTTCAAAAACGGCTTTTGCAAGGCTGATGTCCTGCTTTTGCAAGGCATCGTAAGTGTTGCGCAGCATTTTCAATACCGAGTCGAACATCTCTTGTAATTTCAGTTTTTTGAACAGTTCCTTGCTTTCAGGCTTCAAGTTGGTGCGTATTACGAGACGTGCAATGCTATCGGCATAGTCGCCAATTCGTTCAAGGTTGTTGTTAATCTTGAGCATTGCGAGCGCAAATCGCAAGTCGACTGCGACGGGATTGTACAAGGCAATGAAATCCTCGATGTCACTGTCGATTTTCAATTCAAACGCATTTACGCGTTTCTCTCTTGCCACAACTTTGTCGACAAGGTCGATATCTATTTCAAGTACGGCCTTGCAGGCATCTGCAAGTTGTTGGTAAACGAGTTTCCACATTTCGTTTACTTCATCCTTTATTGCTTGGAGTTCGTTCTCTACAAATTTTACCATGGCTTAAATGTGAATGTTGAGGTGAATAATGAATTGTGTAGGCACAAAATAAGTCAGAATTCGGGATATTTCATCAACCGAAGCGGCCTGTGATGTAATTTTGTGTCGTTTCTTTTGAAGGATTGGTGAATATTTTCTTTGTGTCGTCATATTCAACCATCTCTCCGAGATAAAAGAATGCGGTTTTGTTGCTCACGCGAGCAGCCTGCTGCATGCTGTGGGTGACGATTATAATGGTTGTTTGCGAGCTCAATTCGCAAATCAATTCTTCTATTTTTGCTGTCGAAATAGGGTCGAGAGCCGAAGCCGGTTCATCCATGAGCAGCACCGATGGTTCTACTGCCATTGCCCTTGCGATGCACAAGCGTTGCTGTTGGCCTCCCGACAAGGCATAGGCCGATTCTTTCAATTTGTCTTTCACTTCCACCCATAAAGCAGCTCCCTTTAGGGCAGTTTCGACACGTTCTTCAATGAAAGCCTTATCCTTTATACCGTTTACGCGCAAGCCGTAAGCCACATTCTCAAATATGCTTTTGGGAAATGGGTTGGGACGTTGGAACACCATTCCGACATTTTTCCTCAATTTGTCCACGTCGACCGACTTGTCGTATATGTTTTGGCCGTCGATAAGGATTTCTCCTGTCAGTCGAGAACCCGGAATTAGGTCGTTCATGCGGTTGAACAAGCGCAAGAACGTGGATTTTCCACAACCCGAAGGGCCAATGAATGCCACGACTTGGTTATTGGGAATATTGATGCTGATGCCTTTTAGAGCATGGAAGTCTCCGTAATAGAAATTTACGTTTTTAGCTTCGATTTTGTCCATACTTGTATATAGCGATATGTTTTATTTCGATTTTAGTTTGTTTTCAAAATATTTGCGAACGCCATTGGCGAGCAAGTTCATGATTAATACAATCACAATCAGCACGAATGCCGTTCCGTAGGCGATAGGCATTTGAGCTTCGATGTCGGTCCCGCTGGTGGCCACGACATACAAGTGATAGGGCAATGCCATGCACTGGTCGAAAATGCTTTCCGGCAGACGAGGCAGGAAGTAGGCAGCGCAAGTGAAAAGGATAGGAGCGGTTTCGCCCGACACGCGTCCCAACGAAAGAATCAGGCCTGTGATTACACGAGGCATGGCCATCGGCAGAAGTACTTTCCATATCGTCTGGGCTTTGGTCGCACCAAGGGCGAGGCTACCTTCTCGATAACTGTTTGGAATGTCCTTGAAAGCTTCCTCGGTTGTCCTGATGACGATAGGCAGGGCAAGAAGCCCGAGTGTGAGAGAGCCTGCAAGGATACTGTCGCCGAAATCAAGGTAGTTTACGAAACATGCCATGCCAAACAAGCCGAATACTATCGACGGGATACCGGCGAGGTTGTTGGTCATTGTGCGAATAAAGTTCACTAATTTGCCTTGCGGAGCATATTCGTTCATGTAGATACCGCTCATTACTCCTACGGGGAATGCAAAAATCGCGCTTCCCACCATGAGCCAGAATGTACCCACTATGGCCGGCATGATTCCGCCTTTTGTCATTCCGTCGGTTGGCGGCTGGGTCAGGAAATCCCAGTTTACTACGCCAATGCCTTTTATGATGATGAATCCGAGAATCACGAACAATATCAATACCACACAATAGCTTAATGCGCGGAACACACCGAATGCCAAACGCTGAATGCCGTGTTTGCGACGTGCGTAAGATTGATTTATTTCTATAGCCATGATAATGATTATCTTTTTAGTTTATTGCGGGCCGAAACTATTTCGACACAAGAGTTGATGATGAGTGTTATGAAGAATAGGATTACGCCGAGCAAGAACAGCGATTGGTAGTGTGCGCCTCCTGCTGGAGCTTCTCCAAGTTCGGCTGCTATGGTGGCTGGAATCGTGCGTAGCGGTTCAAGGATGCTTGTCGGGATGACAGCGGCATTACCTGTTACCATCAACACGGCCATCGTTTCGCCTATGGCGCGCCCAATGCCGAGTACTACGCCCGAAGTTATGCCCGAGATGGAGAATGGGATGACAACTTTGTAGATTGTTTGCCATTGGGTGGCACCCAATGCGAGACTTGCTTCCCTCATTGTGCGTGGGCAGCTACGCATGGCATCCTCGGCCACCGTGATTATGGTCGGCAGAGCCATGATGGCAAGCACGATACTTCCGGCGAGTCCCGATTCACCGACAGGCAGATTGAATGTCCTTTGGAGCAAAGGGACAATCACGGCGAGTCCGAAGAATCCATAGACTACCGAAGGGATGCCGTTAAGCAACTCGATAATAGGTTTCAATGCTTTGCGAACTTTGGAATTGGCCACTTCGGCAAGGTAGATTGAAACAGCAAGCCCGAATGGCAATGCGATGAGTATTGCGAAGAAGCTTACCCATATTGTGCCGCTCAATAGCGGCAGGATGCCGAAGATGGGCGACGGCGTGGCAGTGGGGAACCATTCAGTGCCAAACAGCACGTCTTTCACCGGAATGGTATTGTCTTTTATCATGTTGATTTCGGTCCTGCCTTCGACAAGGGTTGTCGGGACGAAGGCTATCATGCCGGGGTTGTCCTGTATTTGCTCGACAATCTTGTCTCCGGCATACTGGTACTCATCTCCCAATTGCTCTTCGGTGTATATTTTATCAAGGTCTTCAAGGCGGAATACTTTTACAGGCATGTCCTTGCCACCGACTTCTTCCCAATTTGTGATTTCTTCGTCAAACAGGTCCTTTATTTGCAACGCGCTAAGGGTTTTGACATCATTTTGCTTGTTTAGGGCAAGCACATATCCGTCTTCCACTACCGGTTGGTTGAACAAGCCTACTGCTTCGGTGAAAAGAAATGCAATGATGAGCAGTATGACAACACTGGTAGTGAATCCGCTGACGGTGAAGATGCGTTTTGCCGCAATGTCAATCAATTTTTTCATCAGTCAGTATTGTTTTTGATTATTTATTATCTTGGGATGAAGCCCATTTCAAGTGTTTTCTTTTGTCCTTCGGGCGAGGATGTGTAGTTGATGAAAGGCATCACTGCTGCTTCATTCGTTTTCTCATAATAATAGTATAGAGGGCGTACCACAGGATATTCTTTCTTTAAAGCCGCCTCTATCGAGGGCGCAATGTAATTTTTGCCTTGGTCGTATGATACTTGTATTGCCTTTACCATAGGGTTCAAATAAGCAAGTCCCACATATCCTATTGCACCTCGGGTCTGGCTGACCGATTGGATGATTGCGCCTGTCGCAGGCATTGACAACACGCTGCTCATGTAGTTTTTGTTGTGCAGCACACTTTCTTTGAAAAACTCGTAAGTTCCTGATGAAGTTTCTCTCGAATACACTATTATTTTAGCATCTTCTCCGCCGACTTCTTTCCAGTTGGTTATTTTCCCTCGGAATATTGCTTCCAGTTGTTCGCGAGTCAGTTTTGAAACAGGATTGGACGGATTTACGATGATTGCGAGGGCGTCATAGGCAACAATCACTTCGCAAGGGTTTTGCCCGGCTTGCTTCATTTTCATTTTTTCACCGAATTTGATTTTTCGGGAAGCCATTGCGATGTCGGTCGTTCCATCGAGCAAAGCCGAAATCCCTACGCCACTACCACCTCCGGTGACTGTCACGGTGGCTTGAGGATTTTCATTCATGAACATTTCCGAAAGGGTTTGTGTCAGTGGTAACACAGTGTCGCTGCCTTTAATGCGCTGAGCCAGGGAAGTACCCGAAAAACTGCATAACAAAACAACAACTAAAAAAATGCAATTCCTCATAATTAATGCTTAACAATCTTTTCTTGCCGCAAAGTTATTTCTAATATATAAGAAACATGTAACAATTGTGTTACATTTGCGTTACAGGATTGTTTTTGCAGTAATTGATTGTCTTTGCTTGTGTTACACGACAATGGCGCGGAAGATTGTAATTAGATGGTTTTCAATATTCCGGGTTCGGTTTCGGGAATATGCGTGCTGCGTATTCTCCATTCTTTTGGATACATGTTGTTGGCCCTGTTGCCAAGTTGCTTGGCAAAACACACCGGTGTCACATTGTGAGTGAGCAATGTATAGCCTCGTGGGGCATCGATTGAGACAGATTCGCCTCGCAGGAATGCGATGGTATCGCGATAGTCAATTTCAGCCGTGTTAAATCGGTTCTTGTCGAGCATTGAGCTCATTGCAAGTGATTGTGATGGAACAATGTCTTTGCCTTTTAACGAAGCAATGCCTATACCTGCATATATTGAACGAAGGTTGCTGACCAGCAAGGATACAGCTTCTAAGTGCCGGTTGTCGATGGCATAGATGAAATCTTCTCGTTGTGAGAATGAATATTGGTCATTAATCAACCATCTTTTTACGTTATCATCAATTTTTAACGTGTTTTTTGCCGCTTTCTTGCGGTTGTCTTTTGATTTGGCAGTTATTGGTTTGATATCACCGTCGGGCTTGCGCAATGCACACACAAACAGGCCCTCGCCGCGAGTCATGTGCGGCAGGAAGCGGCAGCATTCGGGCAGATTGCCTAATCCGCGATGAATATTCCATTCGTGAGGAATGTCAAGATTGAGCGGTGTTGCGCCATAAGTGTCGATTATGTATTCCACAATGTCTTCATTTTCATTGCGATTGAATGTGCATGTGCTATATATGAACAATCCTCCTGGTTTCAATGCGTTCCACACGTTGTCGATGATGTCGCGTTGACGGCAGGCGCATTGTTCCACAAGCGAAGGTGTCCATTGAGTCACGGCCTCAGGGTCTTTTCTGAACATGCCTTCACCGCTACATGGAACATCGGCTGCTATTACGTCGAAAAAATGTGTAAGTCGGCCTATGTTGGCACTGTCGTCGTTTGTTACGACACAATTAGGATTGCCCCATTTTATTATGTTTTCTTTAAGAATGTTGGCGCGTTGTGACACAATCTCGTTGCAAACGAGTAAAGACCCCTCGGGTAAAGCTCCGGCTGCTGTTGTGCTTTTGCCTCCGGGAGCTGCGCACAAGTCGAGATACTTGACAGGCATGTCGATAAATTTCCTGATGATGTAATCCAAAATCATTGAGGAAGCATCTTGGACATAATACAAGCCTGAGTGAAACGCAGGGTCGAATGTGAACGCTTCTCGCTCGGGAAGGTAAAATCCGGTGTTGCACCAAGGGACGCGTTCGGCATGTTGGGGCATGGCTTTGGTTTTTGCCGCGTTCACGCGTATCGACACTGTGGCGTCGGTGGTCATTATGGCATTGAGCATTTCGGAACTTTCATCGGGGAATAAGTCTCGTATTTGCTTTATGAACTGGTCGTGCAGGGTCATTTTTATAATAACAGCTTGTTTCGTGTGCAAATGTACGAAATAAGTGCCTAATCTTTGCGTTTTGATGGTTTTGTGAAGCATGAAAGATGTGATTGCTAAATTTAGACAAAGGCTCACATGTCTTTTCAAAGTTTTTTTATAACTTCGTTGCCCGGAACGTTTTTTGGAACAAAGATTAAAAAAGCGTTTCATCAATTGCATTTTGAGATGAACTTGAATTGGAATGAACGGACACGCCTGTTGCTGGGCGAAGATGCGGTCGGGCGATTGGCCGCGTCTCGCGTGCTGGTGGTGGGTGTAGGCGGTGTAGGAGCTTATGCCGTTGAAATGCTCGTTCGTGCCGGTGTCGGACATATAACCATCGTTGATGGCGACTCGGTCAGCGTAACCAATCTTAACCGGCAATTGCCGGCATTGCATTCAACATTGGATCGTGAAAAGGTCGATGTCATGAAGCATCGTATCAAGGATATAAATCCCGAAGCCACAGTGTCGGCCTTGAAGATGTTTGTAACAGTCGAGACGGTGCCTCAATTGTTGGCGCAAGGATTTGATTATGTAATCGATGCCATCGACTCAATAGCTCCTAAAGTGGCATTGATAGAATATTGCCTGCGTGAAGGGATAGGCATTATTTCGTCGATGGGAGCCGGAGGTCGTCTCGACCCCACGGCGGTCAAGTATGCCGACATAGCTGATACTTGCCACGATGGGCTGGCTAAGGCCGTGCGCGTGAGGCTGCGTGAGCATGGAATACGTCGAGGTTTGATGACCGTGTGGAGCAATGAGCCGCCAGTGCGTTCGTCGCTATTGATGACTGATGGCGAATGCAATAAACGTTCTTCTTATGGAACAGTTAGCTACATGCCATGCGTGTTTGGATGCATGCTTGCCGCACATGTCATAAAGAAATTGAGCAATATATGATAGAAGCTACGGGTATAAACAAGTATTACGGGTCGTTGCATGTGTTGCGCGACGTGTCGTTGACGATAAGCAAGGCCGAAGTCGTTTCCATCATTGGAAGAAGTGGCGCGGGGAAAACCACGTTGTTGCAGATTCTTGGCACGCTCGACATGCCCGATAGCGGAAAAGTTGTTTATGGCGGTGTGGATGTGTTGAAGTTGCGTGACAAGGAGCTTGCCCGTTTCCGTAACAGGAACATAGGTTTCGTGTTCCAATTCCATCAGTTGCTGCCTGAGTTCACAGCGGTCGAGAATGTCATGATACCTGCTCTCATAGGTGGCGACAAGCAATCGGAAGCGCAGAAGCGTGCAATAGAGTTGCTCGATTACATGGGGCTTGCCGAGCGTGCAAAGCACAAGCCGGCTCAATTATCGGGCGGTGAGAAACAGCGCGTTGCTGTGGCAAGAGCATTGATAAATCATCCATCGGTGATATTTGCCGACGAGCCTTCGGGCAGTCTTGATTCGCAAAACAAGCAGGAATTGCACAAGTTGTTCTTCAAGTTGCGCGATGAAATGGGTCAGACGTTTGTAATAGTCACTCATGATGAGGTCCTTGCAAAAGATGCCGACCGAGTTGTTCATATGAACGATGGCATGATAATTGCTCCTGATTCATTAGTCGGCTAAAGATTTTTGATGCATGAAGATGAAGGAATCATTATTGGTCTTATTGCTGCTTGTCGTTGCGACGGTGACATTGTCGTGCGATAAGGAGGAATATTACGAATATGGAGATTCCCGATATGACATGGTGACATATTTAGGATATAATACCGGCTTGGATGCAAGCGTGTTCAAATATTTGCCACCAGAAGATCTTCCTACCAAGACATTGTATGACATTGGCACTGAATTTGAGCGTTTGACAGCAGGAGACAGGGTCTTGCTCAATTATGAGCCGATAGATACTTTTGCCGACGGTAGCGTCGATATTGCTACAAAGGGAATCGTGCAAGCGATAACCGACTCTTTGCGATATGTAGACGGACGGCTCGTGGAGACTGTTCCGATGGATTCTATAAAGCTCAACAGCATTTGGCGAACTGGAGATTATATAAACATATATTCTCGCGTCAAATTTACCAACAAGTCGCGCATGTTTTATCTTGTAATGGATGAGTCGACTTGGCATGAGGACACTGTCCATTGCTATTTGGCACATAACATGATGGGGCAAACGGCTTACTTCTGGCGTCGATGCTATGGCTCGTTTTGCATAAAGGCTGTTTGGAACTTGCCTTCGTGCAAAGTTGTGAGGGTGCATTTGAACGACCTCAATTATCCGGAGAAAAAATATTATGATTTCAATAAACAATAAATGAACAAACAAGTAAAATAGTAAACAATATGGCACAAGAAAAAAAAGAAATAAAAATCGAACTTACGCCCGAAATAGCGCAGGGCAAGTATGCAAATCTTGCAGTAATTTCTCACGGACCTTCGGAATTTTTCCTTGACATGATATGTCTTGCGCCAAACACGCCGCAAGCAAAGGTGCAAAGCCGCATCATCATGACTCCCGAGAATGCAAAGCAATTGCTGTTTGCGTTGCAGGACAATATTAAGAAATATGAGTCGGTATTCGGTGAAATAAATCCTCGCGTACCCGGCAACAATGGCAATAACATGCCGCCTTACATGGGTCCTAACGGACAAGCATGACATTATCACTGCATTGCGACAATTCAATGCATGAAAATCATTTACGTTTAATCGATTGTCGTTATGGAAAATCCATTATATATATATAATACACTTACTCGCAAGAAAGAACAATTTGTCCCGTTGAACGCCCCGTTTGTGGGCATGTATGTGTGCGGTCCGACAGTTTATGGCGACGCGCATTTGGGACATGCACGACCGGCCATCACGTTCGACATCTTGTTCCGTTACTTGCGTTATCTCGGCTACAAGGTGAGATATGTGCGCAATATCACCGATGTGGGTCATCTTGAGCATGATGCCGACGATGGAGAGGACAAAGTTGCCAAGAAAGCGCGTCTTGAGCAGCTTGAGCCAATGGAAGTGGTTCAATTTTATGTGAATCGCTACCACAAGGCGATGGAACGCCTCAACGTGTTGCCTCCTAGCATAGAACCGTTTGCATCGGGGCATATAATAGAGCAAATAGAGTATATCAAAGAGATATTGAATGCCGGTTATGCTTACATAAGCGACGGTTCGGTATATTTTGATGTGCCAAAGTACAATAAAGATTATCATTACGGGAAATTATCGGGAAGGAACATCGATGAACTTCTAAGTTATACCCGTGAGCTTGACGGCCAGCAGGAAAAGCATAATCCTGCCGATTTTGCATTGTGGAAAAAGGCTTCGCCCGAGCACATAATGCATTGGCCATCTCCATGGAGCGAAGGCTTCCCCGGATGGCATCTTGAATGTTCAACAATGGGACAGAAATATCTTGGCGACACGTTCGACATTCACGGTGGTGGCATGGATTTGGTGTTCCCTCATCATGAATGCGAGATAGCGCAGTCGGTGGCTCATTCGGGACATGATGCCGTCCGCTACTGGATGCACAACAACATGATTACAATCAATGGCCAAAAGATGGGCAAGTCGCTCGGCAATTTCATCACTCTTGAAGAGTTCTTTACAGGAAGTCGCACCGACATCCTTTCGCAGTCTTATTCGCCAATGACGATACGTTTCTTCATCCTGCAAGCTCATTATCGCGGTACTGTTGATTTCTCAAATGAAGCATTGCAGGCTGCCGAGAAGGCTTACGAACGTATGCTTGATGGTTGGAAACGCTTGAATGAGCTGGTTCCTTCGGCCGAATCGACGGTGCATGTGTCCGATTTGCGTGAAAAGTGCAATGAAGCCATGAACGATGACTTGAACACACCGATAGTCATTGCGCACCTTTTTGATGCATGTAAGGCCATAAATTCGGTCAATGATGGCAAAGCTACCATTTCGCAAGTCGACCTTGACGAGTTGAAAGAGACCTTCAAGGTGTTCTTGTTTGACATCCTCGGTATCTATGACGAAAAGGCCGGAGGTGGCAATGTCAATCTTAAGCCTTATGAAGAAGCAGTGGACTTGTTGCTTGACATTCGCAAGGAAGCCAAGGCAAAGAAGGACTGGGCTACGTCCGACTTGATTCGCAATCGTTTGTCCGAAATAGGGTTTGACGTGAAAGACACTCGTGATGGTTACGAGTGGAAAGTGAAATAATAGGAATCTTCTCGATGATATTTTTAGTGGGGATGTCGCTTCAGTGCGGCATCCCTATTTTTTTATTTTATAGGGTCAGAAGTTGCTGAAAATGTGAAAAACGATTTTATGGTTAATATTTTCATAGAAATAACCAAAAAAGCAACAAATTCATTGTATTTTTAATTTGTATTAACTATATTTGAAGTAATCATTAACCTCATAACAATCAAAATCATGAAAAAGTTGTTTCTAATGTCGATTTTCTGCTGCCTTTCAATGCTTGCGACAGCACAACTCAAAGTTTTAGGAAACGGACACGCCCACTAAAAATTTTATGTTCAACGATTAAAATAACATCCAATATGAAAACAAGATTTTACTATATTACCGCAATATTGTCAATGCTAATGATGGCATTGACAACCAAGGCACAGGAAACCGAATACGAGTATGTCCCGGTGGTGAGGGAAGGTGTTGAATGGGGTTATGTATTTTCACATTCTTTTCCACCGGGCGTAGAATACTATAGGTTGCAATTGAAAGGAGATACTGTGATAAACGACAAGACTTATAAACGATGCTATGCTTATCAGACTGCCACGCTCGACACAGCGACAGCCACGCTACACGGATTCTTGCGCGAAGAAGATAAAAAAGTTTATTTCATTCCTAATCCCGATGAAGAAGTTACTGTCGGTTGGCTCTTAATGAAAGATCAATATAATAGTATATATGGTGATGAAGAACGAATGATTTATGATTTCAACCTAAACGAAGGCGATACATTTGACAGTATGCTATCAATTAACATAATGGAAATTTCTTTCGTTGAAGTTGACGGAAAAATGAGAAAGTTTTTTCATGCTCAAGACCAATATTATGGCACTTATACATTTCTCGAAGGAACCGGTGTTGTATGGGGCTATGGAGAACTGGCATATCCATTTGCTCTCCAACCGGCAAATGGATCGGATTTGCATTTCAATTTTGAACGGAATGTGGCCGACGGCAGGATAGTGTACAAGTCGGAGGAGTTTGACGACCGCGACCCGACATGTGCCGGACAAAGCGTAGCAGCGGTAATGCAAGCCCCGGCAATCACAATCACAGTGGCCGGCAAGACAGTGACCGCAGCATCATCTGGCAACGGCACAATCACGGCAACCATTCACGACATCAACGGCAGGACAATAGCCACAGCGCAATCGGCCAATGGCAGTGCGGAAATCGACATGGCAGGCTTCACACCCGGCATCTACATCGTCACAGCCACCACCACAAACGACTGCATAACCCGGAAAATCATCCTCTGACAACAACATTCCGTCAGTGCATTTTTGTAAAAAATGACCGGACAGATAAAAATATAGCAATTCCCAAGTGGTTAAATCATTGGGAATTGCTATATTTGTAATGAGTCGATTATGATTTATATTAAAGGACACTTGCTTTTAACAACCTATTACATTAACATAAACTAAATTACGATGAAAAAACTATTGATTTCTTTGATGTTGATTTTGTCGGCATGCGTGTTTACGGTGAAAGGTGCCAATCAACTTTATATTATCGGAGAAGTAGAGGGGAACGATTTCGCTTGGAATCCGACGAAAGGCGTAGAGATGACTAATGCCGGCAGTAACATTTTTGTTGCTACCGTGCAGATAGGTGCTGAAGGAACGCATCATGCGACTTTCGGCTTTACGAGCAAGCTCGGAACTAATGATAGTGACTGGGACACATGCAACCGCGATCGATATGGAGCGCAAAACAATAATGATTTGATTCTTGACGAGCAAGAAACGACTCTTGTCAAGACCGGAAGCAATTCGTTTAGAATAGAAACCGGCGAGTATAACATAATTGTCAACATGACAACCATGACCGTGACATGTGTCAATACCGGGAAAGGTATCACACCGACTTATCCCGAATTGCTTTACATAATAGGTGATGTAGATGGCACTTCATGGGATCCTGCAAATGGAAACGTGTTTGTGGAAATGGCTTCAACAACCGGTACTTATATATGCAACATAGACATTATCGACCTTGACGACGACGGTTACGGGACATTTGCATTCGGCAGCAAGCTCGGTGCTGATTCTAATGATTGGGACACGTTCAACGCCAACCGTTACGGGCCTATTCAAAAAGATACTGAACTATCGGCAGGAATGGCAGGAGCGATAGGTCAAAACGGTGATACATCGTTCAAAGTCCCTTCAGGAGCTTATGCCGTAAAGGTTGACCTCACGTTGCAGCAGATAACAATGTTCCCGGTCATCATGCTCAATGAAAACATAGGAGCAATTTCGCTGTTTGTGCGCGATGACGACACTGAAGGCGTGGTAGGAGATTTCTATCAAGTGAATGTTCCGCTCGAAGGCGTGAAAGCGGTTGACAACATGCTTTATGCTGCGACGTTACAAGGAGTCACCGAGCGTTTTGTAGAGAATCCTAATCCGGGCGAATCGCAAGGAGAAGATGTCGCAAGCGACTATGACCAACGCGACTGGGTTGTCCTTAACTTGGGAACGGCCGAAAATGCGGCAAAATATGCCGGCACTACTATTCCGGCAGGCATCGTGGGGCAATATTCAGGTTCAATAGCTCCCACTCTCGACGTGAGAATAATGCCCGAAGGAGAAACGAATGGAATAACCTATGACGTGGATAATCCCAATCTGTATGAATTGCGCAATATTTACAATTATGAGTCGTATGAAGCCAATGGCAAGGAATACACGGTGTTCAGGATGATACCTCATTATGGAGAATATGCCATAATGCGTGGATTTGTGGAAAGAGACAAGAATGGCCTTTATTGGTTCACGGCAAGCCTTCCCACGGTGGATGGAAAGGAAGATGTGAAAATGTACATCCAGAAGAGAAGTGGAATTGATATTATGGAATCGCCCGATGCCAAGACTTACATGGAGATTCCGGGCATAATAAAGAAAAGCGAACAAGGTCCTTGCCTTGATCCTACCGGCGCAAGCCAGATTTCCACAGGAGTCGGGGCCGTCATTGCAGAAGATGCACGGGATAATGTTCGTGTAGTGGGAGGAACCGGCGTTATCAAAGTAATAGGCGAAGTCGATGAAGTGAAAGTGTTCACTGTAAGCGGGATTGTCGTTAGTGAGAATGAGACAGAGGTTCAGTGTGAAGCGGGAGTTTACATAGTGAAAACCGGCACTGAAGTTACGAAAGTAGTAGTAAGATAACAATTGTTTTCAGGCATGGCGGGAGCGTGGGCATCAATGTTGGATGCCGCGACTCCCGCTTTTTTTTGTCGTAGGCCAATTAAGATATTTTTATATGCAAATGGGGATTATTATGTATGGAAATTCGTATATTCGCAATTAATAATGATTTATGAATTATGAAACCGATTACGAATGTCCTATTAGTAATATATATAATAGCTTATACATTCCTGCCATTCTTTGATGTGGCTTTTAACGGGGGGTGGACTGGATTTGACTACACGGCTTACACTATAACAGAGTCGTCGGAGTTGTCAAAGCAATTGTTCTCGTTGTTGCCGTTTGCAGTAGCATTTTGTGCCATAGGCTTCAACTGCATGAAAAACAGATATTGGGGCATAGCAGTAGCTGCAATAATATGTTGCGGAATCTATTTTTATGTCGACGCAAAAGATTTCGTATTGATACAACAACCGGAATTTTTCAAAATAAAAGACTTCGGAATAGGCTTTTATGTGGGATATGCTTCGCTGTTGCTTTCACTTGTTTCGGCAGCAGTGTCGGTGTTGCCGTTTAAATTCAACAAGTTTCACGCTCGTGAAATATTATTTTATCACAAGAAGGAAAATGAACGGGAAGGAGCTTAATGAGGCTACCTAAAAAGACCGAGCCA
Source organism: uncultured Muribaculaceae bacterium (assembly GCA_944321705.1). Taxonomy (GTDB): domain Bacteria; phylum Bacteroidota; class Bacteroidia; order Bacteroidales; family Muribaculaceae; genus Avimuribaculum. Next base: position 112,909 of record CALUMG010000005.1, read on the forward strand.
AAGCCTTTGATTAAGTGGGCGTTGTCTGTGAAACGAGCGAATAGTGCATGACACAGGCTATGGCATTAACGTTATTTTGCGTAAATTTGCAAATGAAATTTTGTCGAAGCAATAACTATGAGCAGCCTGTCGGATATTACAAAAGACATACACATCTCCAATCCCGAATTGTGGACTTTGTCGCTTGGTGTGAGCAATGTCGGCGGCATCAGGCTTTTCATATATAATGACAATGAAGCCAATTCCATGGTTTGCAGGAATATCGCCATAGATAAAAACATGTCGAATGACGATGATTACTTGAAAGCCGTTGAAGATGCAGTTTACGACAATCCGTTGTTGCTTGGCAGCTTTAAAAAAGTGTCGATTCTTGCCGAGTCGCCGCATTTTTTGTTTTTACCACCGGGATATGGCGACGATGAAGCTGTCGGCAACGTGTTTGCCAAGACATTCCCGGAGGATTGTGGTGACATCGTAATATCGCGCGGAAACGCTTGCGGAGCCGACGTGGCGTTTTCGTTGCGCAAAGGTTTGCACAGATTCTTGTTGCGCACGTTCGACAACCCGGCGGTGAGGCTCAATCTTGAGGTATTGAGTTCGCATTTCATAGGCAAGAATAATTATTCCACAGTCAACAAGGAATATGTTTATATTCACGACAACAAGGTGGACGTGTGCGTGTTCAAGCGTGGACGTTTGCAACTTGCCAACACGTTTGTATTTAGGTACAATAACGATGCGATTTACTACATACTTGGCGTGTGGAACATGTTTTCGCTCGATCCAGTGTCGGATGAAATACAGATAGCCGGCGACAAAGAAGTGAAGGATGCAATAGTTCCTGTGTTAAGAGATTATGTGACATATGTCTTGCCGGTAATCATGCCTCCGTCGGCAATGAAAATGGGTAATGATGTCGTAAAAGCTCCGTTGGATTTAATTCTTTTGTCATTATGAGGATAATAAGAGGGAAATATGGCCGTCGGCGTTTTGACGTGCCAAAAAATATCACGGCAAGACCTACTACCGATTTTGCCCGTGAAAACATTTTCAACGTAATCGAGAACATGATAGACCTTGAAGGAGCCGAGGCTCTAGATTTGTTTGCCGGAACTGGCGCGGTAAGCTTTGAGTTCCTGTCTCGCGGATGCAGCAATGTGACATGTGTTGAAAAAGCTTCCACTCAATATAATTTCATAAAAAACGTGAAGGGAGAGTTGAACGCAACGGGTCTTTCCATTGTGCGAGGCGACGTGTTCAAGTTCATAAACACTTGCGAGAAGCCGTTTGACATAATTTTTGCCGATCCTCCTTATGATCTTCCGCAGTTGCCCGAGATTCCGGCCAAGGTGCTTGGCTCATCGCTTGTAAAGCCGGGTACTATATTCATAATGGAACATTCCAAAAATAACGATTTTTCCAATCTTCCCGGTTTTTTGGAACGCCGCGTTTATGGCAGTGTAAATTTTTCCATTTTCGTCATCGACGATGAGTCGGCAGACAAAGGAATTGAAATTGAGTCGGGAAGAACTGAATAGTTCACGGAATTTTAAATTTAGATGGTTTTATGCATTCAGTTGCAATGAAAAAATCTTCGAGTATCGGATTTATCGCCGGCATTCTCGGAGCAATGTGTTTCGGGCTAATTCCGGTATTTAGCAAGCCGGCTTTGGCATTGGGCCTTTCGCCTGCATGTATTTTGACTTATCGTTTTTCATTGGCAGCCATCATGCTGGGAATATTCTTGGCGATGCGTGGCACGAGCCTAAAACTGGAAAAATGTTATTTACCCGACATGATGCTTTTGACATTGTGTTATTGCGTGTCGGGTGGTTGCTTGATGCTTGGGTATGAATATATGTCGGGCGGAGTAACCGGAGTTATTCATTTCACCTATCCTGTCTTTGTGTTGCTTATTCTGCTTGTCGTTTATAGGGAAAAGGTAAAGTTGTCATCGGTGCTGGCCATAATAATAGCCATTGCCGGCATATATTGTCTTGGCGTGCTTGGCGGCGATGAAGCATTCATGCCTGGAGCCAATCGCGCCGAAGGAGTAGTGATAGTGGTTATTTCCGGACTCGGCTATGCCTCTTACATGGTTTTCATTAACAAGTGCAAAGTGAGGAAATTCGACTCATTGTTCCTTACGTTCTGGATTCTCGTGTTTACTGCGCTTGTTTTTGCCGCCATTGCGATAGGCAAAGGCGAATTTGTATTGATTTCGGACACTGAGACATGGCTCAACTTTCTTGCTCTCGCCTTGCTTTCCACGGTAGTGGCAAATGTATTTGTCGTGTATTCGGTAAAGGTAGTAGGCTCGACGTTGGCATCGATATTGAGTGCAATGGAGCCGGCCACCTCAGTAGTCATGTGCATAATACTTTTTGATGAGGCTCTCAACCTTCCCATTGCGATAGGAATCGCGCTCATTGCGACTGCTGTCGGCATAGTTATCGCACGCAATCACAGGAAAAGCGTGGATGCAGCCGGAGAAAGGGTATCTTAACGCCTCAGCATTGCCGGCTCTTGGAAAAGTAATTTTTCATGAGTCGTTTTACCCTTGGAGCAAGCAGCAGCAATGCTATCATGTTTGGCAGGGCCATAAAGGCAAATGACATGTCCATCACGGCCACGACGGAATCGAGCGGAATCATTGCGGCCACGATTATCATTACAAGGTAAAAGTAATTGTAGTACTTCGTGTTTTGGGGGCCAAACAGGAAATTGGTGCATTTCATTCCGTAGTAGGAATAAGAAAACATGGTGGAGAATGCAAAAAACAGCACGATGGCCATAAGCATATATTCTCCATAGCCGGGAAGCAGGTCGCCAAAAGCATGCAGAGCAAGGTCGAGACCCTTTATTTCGCCCGAAGAAACGTCGTATCCGACCAGTAAAATAGGTATGGCTGTCAATGTGCACACCAGCCCTGAATCAAGAGCCGGGCCTATCATCGTAATCAGGCCTTCGCGTATGGGGTCGTTGTTGCGCGATGCCCCGTGCATGAGCGATGCCGTGCCCACGCCTGCCTCATTGACGTATGTCGCACGTCGAGCGCCTATTATGGCCGTTCCCAGTATTCCTCCTATGCCGGCTTCCATGTTGAAAGCTTCGTGCAGTATCGTTGAAATCACTCCCGGAATCTTGTCGAGGTTTATCAAAATGATGGCAAACACGAGGATGAAGTATAGCAAGACCATTACTGGGACTATTTTGGAAGAAATGCTCGAAATGCGTTTTATACCTCCTAAAATCACCGAAGCCACGATTATGCTTATGACCAAGCCCATTATGAACCGTAGCGACAATGTGTTCTCGATTCCGGCCGGAGTAGTGAACACTGTCGTGACAGCTTCCACAAGTTGGTTGGCTTGCATGAAGCACAATGTGCCTATGAGGCCGAATATGGAAAAGAAATAGGCCATGGGAGTCCATTTCTTGCCAAGTCCCGTGGTTATTATGTACATCGGGCCTCCTTGTGTTTCTCCTGATGCGTCTTTGCCTTTGTACATCACGGCGAGAGCGCCTTCAAAGAATTTGGTGGACATTCCCACGATTGCGCTTACCCACATCCAGAATACGGCTCCGGGACCTCCCATTGTGACAGCTATTGCTACGCCTGCGATGCATCCCATGCCAACTGTCGAGGCTATTTCGCTCATTAATGCCTGAAAAGGACTTATTTGGCCATCACCGGTTGCGGCAGCCTTGCTTTCCCTCAATGCTTTTATCGATGAGTTCAAGTGTCGCAGCGATACTCCGCCGGAATAGATAAAAAGGAATAATCCGCCACCTATAAGCAGGAAGAAGAACGGATATCCGCACACATGATTGCTCGCGACAGTCAGCATGTCGGCAATTCGGGTTAGTATTTCGTCCACGTTGTGTTGAATTTTGATGTATGTGTAAGTGCGTGAGATTTAAATTTTTAATAATGCCATGAGAATTCATTCTTCCCTGTGTTCAAGCCCGTCGCGTTGTTTCATCAATTCCTGAGCAGCTCGGAAGTCATCGGGCGACCCTATGTCAATCCATGTACCGTTTATCACGAATTGCCTCACCCGGCCTCCCTGTTTAATCAAGTCGTCGATGAAATCGGTGGCATCGTAGTATGAATTTTGAGGAATTATGTCGATGCATCGACGATTTATCATGTATATTCCGGCGTTTGCGTAGTAGTTGAATGTCGGCTTTTCTTCCAATCCGTGTACATGATTCCCGTCGGTGCGTAGAATGGCGTAAGGCACTGATACGACATAGGGGATTACGGCAACAGTCATGTCGGCATCTTCCTCCATGTGGGCCATGTACATGGCTTCGTAGTTTATGTTTGTCAACAAGTCGGAATTCATGAGCAGGATGGTGCTGTTTTCCCCTTTAGGCACGAGTGACAACGAGCCTATTGTACCCATGCGGCAAGGTTCTTTTACGCATTTTACCATGATTCCGGCAACCGGAGTCGAGAAGTGTTGCTCCATTTTTTCGGCAAGGTAATTGACCGTTACTGCAATGTCGGTGATTCCGTTGCGAGCGAGAGCTTCGATATTATGGTCGATTATGCATTTGTTGCCTATTTTCAAGAGAGGTTTAGGCGTTTCGAGCGTCATCGGACGCAGCCGTTCCCCTTTTCCCCCGGCCATCAGCACGGCATCAAGCGGCAAGATGGAGTGGTAGACCGAGAAATCGTATATGGTTTTTAGCGTGCCATCGGCATTGAGGTGCGGAATGAGGGCCAAGTGTCGTCGGCGAATGTCGCGAATGTCGCGAATGTCGGGATGTGCCGACTTGAATGCGGCAAATTCCGTGTGCATGATTTCATTCACTTTCGATTCGAGAGAGTGCCCGGCAATCAAGCTGCGTCGAATGTCTCCGTCGGTGAGCGTGCCGGTGACATGCTTGTCGTTGTCAATTGCAAACAATGTCATCGAGCGTCCCGACAGGTTGTTGAGCTTGTGCAAGGCTTCAAGCACCGAAGCGTTTTCGCTTATTATGTAGTCGTTTATTTCTTTCATCTTTAAGATGTGTGTTGATGAATGTTGATGCAGCATGAGATTGTCATCTCATCATCTCCGAAATGGATGCCGTGAGGTTGAACATGAACGTCGTGCCTCCGATGTGTGGTTGCGACAATGCCACGCCAAATCCCATTGCTTTAACTTTCAATCCTGCCCCAACAGAGAATCCCGACAGGAAATTGCGGGCATAGGTGACCATGTCGGTGCGAGTCTTGTAGTTGTAGCCGAGACCTATGTAAAACTTTTCGGAAGGAACATATTCGGCTGCAAATATCAAGTGCCTGAACAAATTGCTCACAAACGAATTTTTCTCGACGAGTTCCGATGTCGATGAATTTTCGTTTTCCCGGTCATAATATGGCAATTTCCACTTGTTTAAGTGGATTGCGGTAATCGAGAACCTTATGGGCGAATTGTTGAGCGACTTGGATATTCCCGCTTGTATGTCCCACGGCAGCTTGTTGTAGTTTTCATTGAATTTCTTTACCTGTCCGCCGAGGTTTTTCATCACGAATGAAAATGAGAAGTCATTGTCGGGATTGTAGTAGTTGACTCCGAGGTCGGCGCAGATTGCCATTGCGTTGTAGGCTTCGTAGCTTGAATAAACAAATTTCATCGTTATTCCACCGCGCCAATTGTCGTTTATGTCGTGGGAGAATGTGCCTGTAAATGCGATGTCGGACGGTGAGAATGTGCCGGTTACCGTCCCGTCGGGGTCGGCGGCTGTCATGCTCCCATAACCAAAGTACTGGATTCCGGCCGCCCACGCCGAATGGTCGTTTACGGGCGATGTGAATCGTGCTCCCATGAAGTTGCTGCCTCCAAGATAGCGCATGTAGCTCAAGCCGGCTTGGGTCTCAAACTCCGGACCAAGCAGGGCGGGGTTTTGCTCTACGAGATTAATGTCGTCATCTATTACAGTCAGGTTGACACCTCCGAGCGCGTAAGCATGCGACGATTGCGTGACATTGAGGAATTCATAGGCTGTCGTGCCGTCTTGAGCAATGCAACGCAACGCGGTCGATATGAGAATCAGCAGAGATGTTATGCAGGTTTTTAAATTCATTCTTGCAGTCGTGTTATATTGGCATGTAAATGATGCCTATAAGTGTAAACGGATAAAATGCAATGATAGTATGTGATGCAGTATCTTAATTTTACTCAATAAATCAATTGCCGTGCATCATCTTTACAAAAAAATGACTAAACATTATTAACCAATTTCAAATAACGGAGCCAGGCATTTGATTGGTATTTAATTAGCATTTATATTTGTGTCGAATAACAAAGAAAAATTTCATCAATGTGCTGATGACATGAAAAAATACCAACTGTGTTATGAGTATTAATTTGCAAAAATATTGTCCTGCTGTTTTCTTGTTGTTGGTTTTGACGGTAGCAATGGAGGCTTCCGCGCAAATAAGGCGCGTTTCGACAGTCAATCCGATGTCGGGCGGCAAGGCTTCTTATGATGACGTGTACGATTATGACAATGTTGACATTAAACCTCAATTCCCCGGAGGTGAATGCGATTTGTTCAACTTCATCAATGAGACACGTGAGTACCCATATGAAGCTTATAAAAAGAAAATCGAGGGACGAGTTTTGTGTACTTTTGTCGTCAATTCGGATGGAAGCATCACGAATATCGACATCGTGCGAGGGGCTTCCAATGAGCAGCTCGACCGCGAGGCCATGAGGGTGATAAGCGTAATGCCCAAATGGGAAGCCGGCAAGGTCGATGGCAAGGCAGTGAAGGTGCGTTGCTTTTTGCCGATAGCTTTCAGATTGTGATTATTAGCGGATAATTCCTTAATGATAAGTGATAATTTTAGTTAAAGCAATTCCCTTGGCTTGTTTCCCAAGGGAATTTTTTATGTATTGAATCAAGATGAATCGTGATTTTGAATGTCTTGGCTCCGCCGCAGATGAAAAGGCATTGCAATTTGCCAGAAAAATGCTTGAGCTTGTCGACTATGAGCCTACCGGCGAGCAGATGGAGCTGATTGCCTGTTTTGCACGTTTTTGCGTGGAAGGAGCCGATGACATGTTGTTCCTGTTAAATGGATATGCAGGCACCGGCAAGACTTCGCTCACCGGCGCCCTTGTCAGGACGTTGACGGCATTTGGCATGAAATCGGTGCTGCTTGCTCCCACAGGACGTGCTGCCAAGGTGTTTTCGGAGTATGCAGGGCATCCGGCCTACACGATTCATCGCAAGATTTACCGTCAACGCAGCTACGGGGCAGAGGGAGCCGGGAGTTTCGTGGTTGCCGAGAACAAGCATGCCGATACCATATTTATTGTCGACGAGGCATCCATGATTGCCAACGGGCAAGCCGAAAGCATGGTATTTGGCTCCGGCAGGTTGCTCGACGACTTGGTTCACTATGTTTACAGCGGTTCAAGGTGTCGTCTGGTGTTGCTTGGCGACAATGCCCAGTTGCCGCCGGTGGGGCTTGACGAGAGTCCGGCTCTTGATGCCAAGGAGCTGGCCGGGTACGGGTTGAAGGTAGTTGATTTCAATCTGCGTTCGGTCGCACGTCAGCGCGCCGGGTCGGGAATTCTTGAAAATGCCACACTGTTGCGTCGTTCGATTGAGGATTTCACTTGTGGCAGGTCCAAGGTGTTGGAGCCTCCGGTACTGCATTTGTCGGGATATGACGACATCACGGCTCTTTCAAGCGAGTATATGGTCGAGGAGATAAGCGATAGCTACGACCGCAACGGCATAAAGGGCGTGACGGTCATAACGCGCTCCAATAAGCGTGCTGCCATGTTCAACATGGGAATACGCAACAGCATCCTCTATCGTGAAGATGAGTTGGTGACGGGTGACATGCTGCTCGTGGCCAAGAACAATTACCTTTGGAGCGAGGGATATGACGGGCTTGATTTCATGGCAAACGGAGAGGTAGGTCGTGTGGCGAGGGTTCGCGGCGAGGTGGAAGAACGTTATGGGTTGCGTTTTGCCACTGTTGAACTTGAGTTGCCCGACCATGAGATAGAACTTGAAGCCAAGGTGGTGCTTGACGCGTTGTTCAGCGAGTCGGCTGCGTTGACTCGCGAGCAAGTTGAACGAATGTACATGTCGGTGATGTCGGAGTTGCCGGGTGACAAGCGTTCGCGTTATCGTGCCTTGAAAAAGAATCCCTATTTTAATGCCTTGCAAGTGAAATACGGGTATGCCGTGACATGCCACAAGGCGCAGGGCGGCCAGTGGAACGATGTGTTTGTCGACATGGGAGCCATTCCCGAAGATGCATTGTCGAGCATTCAGTTCTATCGCTGGCTATACACGGCGTTGACCCGAGCACGCGGCCATGTCTATCTCATCAACTCACCGTTGCGGTCGGAGTAGCTTGGGAAAAATCGGAGTATTATTAACCCTTTTTAACGTATGGACGATTGTGTTTATACGATATTAATGATATTTTTTGAGAAATTTAAATCACGAAAAAACCGCGTAAGGATAAGTTTTGTTAAAACATCTCGACTTGATGCAGTAAATCATTAAAAACCTGATTTATATAGTAAACACCCATGAAAATAATTAACCGGGCAATGAATAAGAAGATACTTATGGGATATGCTTTTTCTCATATTAGGAATTTGACATCTTTGGTTGATGTGAGGTTTTATGGTGGAGCTACGTTTGTGATTAGATATAAAAGTTCCTTCAGTGTCTCTCTTGGAAGTTATATAAATATTAACGATGGAGATCCGAACGCGAAAGAGAAGAATAAGGATTTTTCTCCTAAGGGGAGATACTTGTATATGCATGAATACGGGCATTATTTGCAAAGCAAGCTCTATGGCCCATCTTATTTGTTCGTGATCGGTTTGCCAAGCCTTACAACTTCGTTGTTTAACATGTCACATAAATACAGATGGTATGAAATGAATGCAAATTGGAGGGGAATGGAGTATTTTGGAATAGATAGAGAAACTTGGGAAGAAATGTCGAATGGTGATTATCCATTAGAAAATCCGTTAGATAAATATAGATGAGTTATGAACAAGAAGGTACTTATATACTTAGCAGCAACGGTGACATGGTTTATGTTTACCGCTAGTACATGTTTTATAGCATGGCCGGACATTGAGTCATCAGGTGATGACAGGTTTGCGGTTCAGAATAATACGTTAGATACCCTTGTTTGGATAGAATATGCTTATCCCAAAACGTTGTCGGATATTAATCCCGAGGCAATATTTGGTATGAAATGGAAGTATATGATTGCACCAAATGAAAAAGGGTATAATAATTATGAGATCAGAGAAGGTAAAAAGGGCGATTTACGGGTTTATTTTAGCCAATTGCCATACGGGTACTCTACTGAGGTATTTATCAGCCTTGATACAATTAAGAAGTATGGGTGGGAGGATGTCGTGAAGAACAACCGCATATATCAACGTTACGACCTTTGTTATGACGATGTTGCTCCAATACAAGCTTCTATGGAGAGTTATGATTATAACTCTTGGGAGTTGTGGTTTAGCGTGCCGCCTACCGACTGCATGAAGGATGTGAAGATGTGGCCGCCTTACGGCCATTACGAAATCATCGGCCAGTAAAAAATGTTAAAACATCTCGACTTGATGCAGTAAATAAGTAAAACCCTGATTTATATAGTAAACACCCATGAAAATAGTGAACCGACAATGAACAAGAGGATATTGATATATTTGGTGATGACGATGACATGGTTTATGTTCACCGCCAGCACTTGCGTGATTGGAGAAAGTTTCCCAATGGTGGTATTTGATGTGACAAATAACACATCCGACACTCTTGTGTGGCATTCCGATCACATGGAAACATTGGCATATCTTGATTTAGGTGCGCAACGCCTGATTCCACCAAATGAAACAAAAACCGTAGAGTATTATTGTCCTGAGATGGACATACATGTGTTTTTCAGTTTAATTGGATATGGTTACTCTCCGGAGATATTCATAAGCCTTGACACCATAAGGAAATATGGGTGGGAGGATGTCGTGAAGAACAACCGCGTGTATCAGTATTATGACCTTTGCTATGACGATGCCGTGCGCATACAAGCGCATACAAGAGTAAAAGATTCTTATACATTGCGGTTCACCGTACCACCGGCCGATTATATGAGCGAAGTGAAGATGTGGCCGCCCTACGGGTATTATGAATAACAAACAAAAGAAATAAAAAAGAATATGAGAAAGAGCTTGATTGCGCTTATAGCAGTGCTCGCAGCATGTCTGTTGAGCGGATGCTACTTTGAGGACCATGTTCCGCGTTTCATGGTTGCAAAGAACAACACTCGCGACACGCTGGTGTGGTTTTACGGGCATTCGTTCATTTGGCCCGACACATTGTTGCAAGAACGGCTGTATAAGCACGATTACTATTACATGAAAGTCGCTCCCGGCGACCGCGTCATCGGTTGCATGCCGTCGCAGATAGAATTTGACGCCTACATGAGGTCGTTTAAGTATGATATCCAGATATTTGTCAGCCTCGACACGATAAAGAAATACGGGTGGGAAGATGTAGTGAGGAACGACCGCGTGTATCAGCGTTATTATTTCGCCTACAAGGACTATTTGACGCGGCGAAAGTTGAAGAACAACCAAGAGGTTCACTTGCGGATGGATGTCGAGGTGCCACCGTCGACCTACATGAGCGAAGTGAAGATGTGGCCGCCTTACGGGCATTATCCTGAATATTCGTTTTGGAAAGAGGTGGATTAAACCCTTAAACGGGCTTATCTGTCGTCGTGGGCTGCCGCAATCAACGATTTCACATTGTCGGGAGTAAGGAGGTCGGGCGCGAGCCATGTCATTTCGTTGTCTTTGGCAAACCAGCGTACTTGCTGCTTGGCATAGACACGAGTGTTTTTCTTTATCCTCTCTACGGCAGTGGTGAAGTCCATCAAGCCGTCGAAGTAGGCAAACATTTCCTTGAATCCCACCGTGTTGAGGGAGTTGAGGTGCTTGAGTGGATATACCGCGCGTGCTTCCTGTTCAAGCCCGTATTCAATCATCTTGTCGACGCGGCGGTTTATGCGGTCGAAGAGTTCTTGCCGGGGCATTTCGATTCCGATTTTTATTATGCGGAACGGGCGCGGCTTCCGTTGGCCGGTGCGCAGCGACGAGTAAGGCTGTCCCGACTGGTAGCATATTTCAAGCGCATGCAGCAGCCTCTTGTGGTTGGCGCGGTCGACGATTGCGAGGTAGGCCGGGTCGAGCAATTCGAGCTGGGCAATGACAGCCTCGATGCCACAGTCGTCATGCAGACGCTTCACCTTGTCGCGAATGTCGTCGCGAATCGTTGGCATCTCGTCAATGCCGTTGCACACTGCATCGACATACATCATTGAACCTCCGCACATGATGGCGCAACGCGACGGTGAACGGTCGAACACTGACGGGAGCAATTCAAGTACATCTTGTTCAAATTGCGCCGCGCTGTAATAATCGGTAATGCTCTTGGTGGCGATGAAGTGGTGTCGCACGGCAGCCAGCTCCTCGGGTGTAGGCGCAGCTGTGCCTATCGGAATTTCGCGGTAAATCTGCCGGGAGTCGGCCGACACTATCTCGGTGCCTAAAGACAAGGCGAGCTGGATGGCGGCATCGGTCTTGCCCGAGCCTGTGGGGCCTGTGATGACTATGAGAGTGTCTTTGTCGGTGTGCATATCTGGTGCTTTGGTGCTCTTTTTGTACTATGCTTGCAAAAGTAGCAATTCTTTTGCTTGTAATGAAAAATGTATTAAATTTGCGACGACATTATGTTTATATAAAAATAGCTATGACAGAATTACCTAATGACGTAATGATGTTGTTGAGCTTCGTGAACATGAAATTGCGTGACGAGTATGGCTCGCTCGATGAAATGTGCAGCGACATGCAGATTGACAAGGCGTGGCTTGAAAATCGTCTCGGCACAGTAGGGTTCACTTACAACAAGGCTCAAAACAAGTTTTGGTGATACCTGATGGCTATGACAGTGGGAACGTCGGGTGACGGCTTCCGCAATAGAGTGCATCAGGTGATGAGTTTATGCCCCTGCGAAGTAATTGAATAAGATTGGTTTGAAAAATACATTGTTGTTTGTAATGTGTCGCAGGGAATTATTGATTAACATTGCAGGTCTTGTGGCCACCGTGGCGTGGCGCGCCGGGCTTGGCAATTTTTACAGGAAAAAAATAGTAGGTGGTAGCAGCAGATGTGCCATCTGCTTTTTTTGTTTTTGCAGGCTGTTGCATTTGCAAAATTGCCTTAAAAAGACGATGTTTTTTATGGTAGGCCTTGCAGGAGCGCATCCCTATCTGCAATGGAAAAAATAAAGCCGCCAATTGTTGTGGCAATTGGCGACGCGTCGTACTCCCGAGCAGAATCGAACTGCTATCAAAAGTTTAGGAAACTTCTATTCTATCCGTTGAACTACAGGAGCATTATATTTGTGATGATGCTTTTCGGACTGCAAAGTTAGCGATTGTTTACAGTATATGCAATTTTTAGGCGTGAAATTTTATTAACCCGGTGGCGCACTTGTCGGAATTGGACGGTTTGTTGAAAGGCACGAAATTTGTTAGTGTGTATATTACACGAAGAATGGGTGAGATTTTTGTCCCATAAAGGAGCGGAAATGTACATTTTTTCATGTATTTACCCTAATTCGTGTAATTTTGCCTATATTTACATCATAATGTGTTGTAATTATTAATCAGTTATATAAAATAAACGAAATGAAAAAAGGATGTTTGATAGCCGCAGTAGTCGTCGTTGTCATAGTTCTGGCAGTGGGTGGCTGGCTCGTAGGAGTGCGTAACTCATTTGTAGACAAAGAAGAAACAGTAGAAAGCGCATGGTCGCAGGTTGAAAACGTGTATCAGCGTCGTGCCGACCTCGTGCCTAACCTTGTGGCTACCGTCAAAGGATATGCCGAGCATGAACAAAGCACGCTCGAAGGAGTGATGAACGCGAGGGCAAAAGCCACGCAGATAACCGTCGACCCGGCCAATCTCGATGCGGAGTCGATCAAGCAATATCAAGAAGCGCAAGGTGAACTTGGCGCTGCATTGAACCGATTGATAGCCGTGTCGGAAAATTATCCCGATCTCAAGGCAAACGAGAATTTCTTGACATTGCAAGCCCAGCTTGAAGGGACTGAAAACCGCATAGCCACCGAGCGCAAGAAATTCAATGACGTTGCCCGCGACTATAATGCCACTATAAGGAAATTCCCGGGCAATATTGTAGCTTCGATGTTCGGATTTGACAGGAAGCCTTACTTTGAGGCTGCCGAGGGAGCCGAAGTCGCACCTAAAGTGGAATTTTGACGATGGCTTTGGTCGATTTCATCCCCGAAGAGGGGCAAAAGAAGATTGTAGCCTCAATCGTGGCGGCCGAGAAGAAGACATCGGGCGAGATAAGGATACACATCGAGCCTAAGTGCAAGAAAAATGCGTATGATCGTGCCGTCGAGGTTTTCAATGAGTTGAAAATGTATGCCACCAAGCAACGAAACGGCGTGCTGGTGTATGTTGCCTACAAGTCGCATGTGTTTGCCATAATTGGCGACAAAGGAATCAATGACAAAGTGGGAGCCGACTTTTGGAATAAGGAGAAAGAAACCCTTGCGAGCTATTTGTCGCAAGGCAATCCGACCGAAGGGTTGTGCACGGTCGTGCGGCAGATAGGCGACAGTTTATCGGAATTTTTTCCATGGCAGGAGGATGACGTGAATGAACAGAGCGATGAAATATCTTATAAGGAATAGGCCTATGCGCATGAATTTGTTTGCGGCAGTTGCTACGTTAATCATGGTATTGGCGATGCCGGTCTACGGGCAAGTCCCCGACGTGCCTAATCCTCCGCGCCTTGTTAATGATTTTGCCGGCGTGTTTTCGGCATCGCAAGTGAAGATGCTTGAGGATTCGTTGGTCGCTTTCGATCGAAAAACTTCCAACCAGATAGTCATTGTCACCATGTCGGACCTTGGCGGAATGGATGCTGCCCAGATGGCGACGGAAATCGGCATCAAGTGGAAAGTTGGCGGTGAGGACAACAATGGCGTGGTGATTCTAATAAAGCCTAAGAATACAACTCGCGGTGAAGTGTTTATCGCCACAGGTTACGGCCTTGAAGGCGTGTTGCCCGATGCCACATGCCACTTGATTGTCAATCAAGAGATGATTCCATATTTCAAGGAAGGTAATTACTGGGGCGGCGTGAATGCCGCACTGGCAGTAATAAAACCTATTGCAGCCGGAGAATATTCCAAAGAGCAATATGAAGAGGATTCGTCGGTAAAGGTGTGGATGTTTGGATTGCTGGCAATAATCGTCATTGGAATGATAGCTATCATGTCGCGTTCGGGACGTGGCGGTGGCAATAGCGGAAACAATTCCGGGACTATGGGCCCCGGCGGAATCTTTTTCGGTGGATTTCCGATAGGAGGCTTCGGACATGGCGGCAGCCGTGGCGGAGGATTTGATTCCGGCGGATTCGGAGGCTTTGGCGGCGGAGATTTCGGCGGCGGCGGAGCCGGCGGTTCATGGTAATTATTTGGAAAATATAGATAATGCAAAGGCTGTCTCAAAATGAATTTGGGCAGCCTTTGTTTTTTAATGTTTATGCGGAATGTGCAGTTTCAATGGCAGCCGTGGGAACAATTTGCGCCAGCGCACGAGGTGTTGTGAGATATTTCCGCCGGCAATGACAAGCGTCACGGCAGCGATAATCATTATAAGTCCTATGCCCTCGCGCAGGGTGAATGCCTCGTCAAACACCGTAACGCCAATAACCACGGCCGTCACGGGTTCAAGTGCTCCAAGGATTGCCGTAGGCGTGGAGCCGATGTATTTTATCGCACTGGTTGTGCATAGGAACGAAATCGCTGTCGGGAATACTGCAAGTGCAAGCAGGTTACCCCACAAATACCATTTTGTAGGCAATGTCATTCCATCACCCAATGCGAGCCTAAAGAAGAATAGCAGCACGCCAAACAGGAGTACATAAAATGTGACAGTGAGCGTAGCCACATCTTTCAGCGAACTTTTGTTTACTCCGACGATGTATATTGCATAGGTTAATGCTGAGCCAAATACGAGAAGAGTACCTGCAAGGCTCAATGTCCCTCCGCCTTCGGTGTGATACAGCAGACTTATGCCTCCCACCGCGACAATTATGCAAAATGCCGTGAGCAGTGATATTTTCTCTTTATAGACGAGAGTCATGATGAGAGCCACGAGTATGGGATATACGAACAATAGCGTTGAGGCGATGCCGGCATCCATGTAATTGTAGCTCAGAAATAGCGTCAACGACGATAGTGCCACCATCAAGCCCATGAATATGAGCAGCATGGTTTCTTTGCCTGTCACCTTGAAGCTGCGCCCCCGGAATTTTATCATGGCTCCGAGCAAGGGTATCGCAAACAAATATCGGAAGAACAATACCGAATCGGCATCCATGCCGTCGCTGTAAAGCGGGAGGGCAAAAAGCGGATTCATGCCATAGGTGGCAGCCGCTATAGCTCCCAGCGCGTATCCTTTGATTTTGTCGTTCATTTTATGTTTGATATGGGGTGTTTATATCGGCCGCAAAATTACTAAAAAAAATTATGTCGCAAATATGGTCGTTGAGAGATAAAGGCTGTCGCAAGTACAAGAATCAAGAAAAGATTGCCGATTGCATGCCGTCGTGTTTACATGGAAACAGGCAGCATGTTTTTTATCATGGGAAGATGGATGGCGATTGTCGATTAATGGTTACTTTTGCAGCGGAATAGAGCAAGATGAAAGTAAATGACGCAAATAACGGAGTAGATGGTTTGCTGTCGATGATTCGCGACGGAAGGCCGATGACATTCAGTCAACAGTTGTGGCTTACGGCACAATTGAGTTTTCCGGCGATGGTGGCACAATTGTCTTCGATTGTGATGCAATATATAGATGCCACGATGGTTGGCAGCCTTGGAGCCGGAGCTTCAGCTTCAATAGGTCTTGTTTCCACGACGACGTGGCTGTTCAGTGGATTATGCGCTGCTGCGGCTACCGGTTTCTCGGTGCAAGTGGCACATTCGATAGGAGCAGGCAACATGGAAAATGCCAAGGCGGTGCTGCGTCAGTCCATAATATCGGTAGCCATGACAGGAATGTTGATGGCTTTGATAGGTGTGTCGATTAGCGGCAGCCTGCCGGTGTGGCTTGGCGGAGATTCGTCCATTCACCACGACTCGTCGTCATATTTTTTCATATATTCGCTCGCATTGCCTGTGTTGCAATTCACATTCCTTGGCGGCAGCATGTTGAGATGCAGCGGCAACATGAAGGTTCCCAGCATGTTAAATGTGCTGATGTGCGTGCTTGACGTAGTGTTCAATTATTTTCTGATATTTCCGTCGACCGATATTCCCATATTTGGCGTTTCGGTGCATGTGCCGCGTGCGGGGCTTGGAGTGGAGGGTGCCGCATTGGGAACCCTGCTTGCCGAGGTGGTTGTGGCCGTGTTGATGATGAGGTATTTGTGTCTGCGGTCGCCAATGCTCAAGCTGACCGGCAGCAAAGGTAGCTTCATTCCTAAAAAGTCTACATTGAAAAAAGCGGCACACATAGGACTGCCGATGGGGTTGGAGCATGCCGTTATTTGCGGGGCGCAAATAATGACAACGGTGATTGTGGCTCCGTTGGGCATATTTGCCATTGCTGCCAATTCGTTTGCCATAACAGCCGAGAGCTTGTGTTACATGCCGGGTTATGGCATTTCGGACGCAGCAACGACTCTCGTCGGACAAAGCATAGGTGCGCGTCGAAAAGACTTGACTAAGCGTTTTGCCCACATAACGGTGTTTCTTGGCATGATAGTGATGGGCGTGATGGGCGTGGCGATGTATGTCGCCGCACCGCAGATAATAGGTATAATGACCCCGGTCGAAGAGATTCGTGAACTTGGAGTCATGGCATTACGCATCGAGGCATTTGCCGAGCCAATGTTTGCCGCATCGATTGTGGCTTATGGCGTGTTTGTCGGAGCCGGGAACACATTGATTCCGAGCCTTATGAATTTTTTCAGCATCTGGGCAGTGCGCCTGACGCTGGCCGCTGCATTGGCTCCTTCCTTGGGATTGAAAGGCGTGTGGGTTGCAATGTGCATAGAATTGTGCTTCAGAGGATTGATATTCTTAATAAGATTGGAAAGAGGGAAATGGATGAAGGCTGTGTCTACGTCGCATGATTGACGTGGATTGGATGCTTAATTTCTGTAATTGAGGTTGTGACCTCAGTAATTCATATACATTGCATATTGACCAGCATAAGTAATTTTGCAATGCAGTAGGATTTTTTTGGATTGCCGTATGAATGAATGGGAAATAATAAAATTAAAACATAAAATAATGAAACAGATAAAAGACATGGAATTTGGTGGTGAACGCCCTCTGTTTGCGTCGCACGACCTTTACATTGAGAATGTGACGATACATGCCGGCGAATCGGCATTGAAGGAATGCAGCAACATCGAGGCTGTGAATTGTCGATTTGAAGGTAAATATCCATTTTGGCATGTAGACGGTTTTGTAGTGAAAAACTGCATTTTTACCGAAGGTGCTCGCGCTGCTTTATGGTACTCTCGCGACTTGGAGATGAGTGACACGCTTGTGGAGGCTCCGAAGATGTTCAGGGAAATGGATGGCATTCGTCTTGTGAATGTGAAGATTCCCGATGCACAAGAAACATTATGGCATTGCCGCAATGTGGAATTGGAGAATGTGGAAGTGGCAAAAGCCGATTACTTGTTCATGCACAGCGAAAACATTTGCATAAACAATTATAAGCAACAAGGAAATTATTCGTTCCAATATTGTAAAAATGTGGAGATAAGGAATGCCGTCATCGACTCGAAGGATGCATTTTGGAATACTGAAAACATCACAGTATATGATTCTGAGTTGACTGGTGAGTATCTTGGTTGGCATTCAAAGAATCTGCGCCTTGTGAATTGCAAGATATCTGGTACTCAACCGCTGTGTTACGCAAAAGACCTTGTGATGGAGAATTGCATTATGGCCGACGACTGTGATTTGGCTTTTGAATATAGCAGCGTAAACGCAACAATCGACAGTGTTGTCCGTAGCGTGAAAAATCCTCGCACAGGTTGCATTGTCGCCAAAGGGTATGGCGAAATAATCATTGATGAAAACATCAAAGCCCCTGCCGATTGTGAAATAAAGACGACCGATGTTGAATGATAATGAAATCATGAACGGTTATGAAATATGATTTTGATGAAGTAGTGCCTCGTCGGGGGACTAATTCCTATAAATGGGACAGTGCCACTGACGGGCGCGTATTGCCAATGTGGGTCGCCGACATGGATTTTCGCACCGCGCCTGTCATTATCGAAGCGTTACGCAAGAGGGTGGCTCATGGCATATTCGGTTATACGAGAGTTCCCGATGCTTATTATGATGCCGTGACAGGATGGTTTGAGCGTCGACATGGCTGGAAAATCAATCGAGAGTGGATGATTTACTCATTGGGTGTGGTCCCTGCAATTTCAGCTATAATAAAAGCTTTGACTGAGCCAGGCGACAAGGTACTTGTGCAGACTCCGGTGTATAATTGCTTCTTTTCTTCGATAAGAAACAATGGCTGTGAAATGGTTTCGAGTCCGTTGATTCATGAAGGAGACACGTTTCGAATGGATTATGAGGACCTTGACCGCAAAACTGCCGATGACAAGGTGAAATTGATGCTGTTGTGCAACCCTCATAATCCGGCAGGAAGAGTGTGGACTCGTGAAGAATTGGAGAAATTAGGTAATATCTGTTTGAAAAACAATGTGGTTGTGGTTTCTGACGAGATTCATTGCGAACTTGTGTATGAAGATAATAAATATACTCCTTTCGCGTCTATTTCGGATGAATTCCTTTCCGATTCGATTACTTGCATATCTCCGAGCAAGGCTTTCAATATTGCCGGGTTGCAGATTGCCAACATTGTGACATCTGATGCGGAGAAAAGAAGGAGCATTGACAAGGCTATCAATATAAATGAAGTGTGCGACGTGAATCCTTTCGGAGTTGAAGCAACAATTGCCGCTTATTCGAGAGAAGGAGAAGAGTGGTTGTCGCAATTGGTCGATTATCTGCATGGGAATTATGAGTACATGAAAGAATTTTGCAGCAAGAATCTTCCAGCGTTTCCCATGGCGAAGCTTGAAGGCACATATCTTGTGTGGATGGATTGCCGCAGCCTTGGAATGGCTTCTGAAGTATTGGAGCATCTGCTTGTGGAGAAAGCCGGGCTTTGGCTTAATGCCGGTACGATGTATGGAGCTGAGGGAGAGGGATTCATGCGATGGAACATCGCGTGTCCGCGCAGCGCGCTTGTCGACGGGCTTTCTCGGTTTGCATCTTATGTGAGGACGTTAAAGTGATATTTTGTGATGACCTGTGATATAGCTTTTGCCTGAACGAGATTTATGCTTAAAAAGAATTTTTATTTGGTCTGTTTGCTTGTCTTTGGCGTAGTGTTTGGCGCATTTGGTCAGACAGCAGCCGATTCCACAAGCATTGAACATAATCTTGACGAACTTGTCGTTACCGGTACAAGAAACGAAACATCAATCAACAGCCTGCCAATGACTATCTCGGTTGTCGGTCGAGCGCAAATTGAAAACAGTTATCAACCGTCGTTGCTACCGATATTGACCGAGAATGTTCCGGGATTGTTCACAACGAGCCGTGGAGTACTCGGTTATGGAGTGTCGACCGGGGCCGCAGGCGGATTCAGCATGCGCGGCATGTCGGGGAATGCCCAGATGCTTGTGCTTATCGATGGACATCCGCAATACATGGGGCTTTTCGGACATCCGATAGCCGATTCCTATCAGTCGATGCTTGCTGAACGCGTGGAGGTAGTGCGTGGGCCGGCTTCGGTGCTTTATGGGTCGAACGCAATGGGTGGAGTGGTAAACATCTTAACTCGCAAGATGACCGAAGATGGGGTAAAGACGAACATTCAGGTTGGGGCAGGCTCTTACGGTACAGTTCAGACCGAAGCGTCGAGCAGATTAAAGAAAGACCATTTCAATGCCGCTGTGTCGTTGTCGTATAATAGAACTGACGGACATCGCGCCGACATGTGGTTTGAACAGTATGGAGGTTATGTGAAATTGGGCTATGATTTCGGTGACAAGTGGAAATTGCGTGGAGATGTGAATGTGACGCATTTCAACGCATCCAATCCGGGCGAAGTGTCAGAACCTATATATGACAATGACTCACGCATAACGCGCGGAATGGCGTCATTGATGCTTGAAAACAGTTATGATGCAACTTCGGGCGCGTTGAGCGTTTTTTACAATTGGGGACGGCACAAGATAAATGACGGTTATCATGCAGGAGAACCTGAGCAGGACGCGTTGTTCAATTCCAAAGACTTGATGATGGGGGTGTCATGGTATCAGAGTGCATCGTTTTTTACTGGTAATAGGTTGACTGTCGGTTTTGATTATCAACATTTCGGAGGCGAATCGTGGAACGAAGCAATTGTTTCGGGCGAATGTGAGCCGGGAGTCGATAGGACACAAGATGAAGTGGCTGCGTATGTCGATGTGCGTCAGGATATTGGCACCCTTGTGTCGTTTGATGCAGGATTGAGGGTTGATCATCATTCCCATGTAGGTACTGAATTTGTTCCGCAAGGCGGCGTAGCCTTGCATTTGCCTTATTCTTCGGAATTGAAAGCCATGGTTGGCAAGGGATTCCGTAATCCGACTATTAGGGAAATGTACATGTTTGGTCCCCAAAATCTTGAGTTGTTGCCCGAAAAGATGATGAATTATGAAATCTCTTTTTCTCAGACGTTGCTTGGTGGCGCGTTTCATTATGGTGCAAATGTGTTTTATATAGATGGAGACAACATGATTGTCATGAACACCATTGATGGAAGACCGCTTAATGTAAACACCGGAGCGATAGAAAATTGGGGATTGGAGCTTGAGGCTGCATGGCGCGTGAATGACAAGTGGTGCATAGATGCCAATTACAGCTGGGTACACATGGAGCATCCTGTCATATCGGCTCCGCAACATAAATTATATGCAGGAATTTACTTTAACACTGGCCGGTGGAATGTGTCGACAGGGTTGCAATACATAAATGGGCTTTATACTTCGGTTTCGGAGCCTGTTGCGACCGAGGATTTTTTGCTATGGAACGTAAGAGCCGGATTTGAATTGTGTCGCTTTGCATCGTTGTTTGTGCGAGGAGAGAATCTGTTGGCACAACGCTATGAAATCATGGCCGGATATCCTATGCCTAAGGCAACGTTCATGGGAGGTGTCAATGTGCATTTCTGATTAGATTGAAAAATAAATGTAAATCAATAGTGACTATGAACCTAAAAAGAGAATTTTGCAAATTTCTGATGGCTATGCTTGTTGTGACAGGCTCAGGATGTGCCAACGCGCAAGACAAGTCGCAAAGTCCCGAATCGGTAAAGTCCGAGAGGAATGACAGCCTGCCTAAAGTTTATATGTTCTCGGAGATATCATCGGAGAACTTGGTAAAAATATATGAGGCTCTTGGACGTGAGGTTATCGGCAGGGTGGCCGTGAAGTTGTCTACCGGAGAGCCGGGAGGACATAACTTCCTGCAACCGTCATTGATAAAAGACCTTGTACATGAAGTGAAAGGAACAATTGTGGAATGCAATACTGCCTATGGCGGTGGACGATCGGATACGCAAAGCCACTGGCAAGCAGCCAAGGATCATGGCTTTACTGCAATTGCCGAAGTTGACATAATGGATGCCGAGGGTGAAATTCGTCTCCCGGTGGAAGGCGGCAAGCATATAGCCTATGACATTGTGGGGTCGCATTATGCAAATTATGATTTTACCGTCGTGCTTTCGCATTTCAAAGGTCATGCCATGGCCGGTTTTGGCGGTGCTATAAAGAACATATCGATAGGTATAGCATCGGCAAATGGCAAGCGTTGGATTCACTCAGGAGGAACAAGTACGGCCAGCTGGGGTAATCCCACACAGGAAGAATTCCTTGAAACGATGGCCGAAGCGGCAAAGGCTGTCGTGGCTCATTGTGGAGAAAATATCCTTTATATCAGCGTTGCCAATAACCTTTCGGTGGATTGCGATTGCGACTCGTCGCCCGAAGACCCGAAGATGGGAGACATTGGCATTCTTGCTTCTCTCGATCCTGTGGCTCTTGACCGCGCATGCACCGATCTTGTGCGCTCTTCGGAAGATCATGGGAAAATTCACTTGATTGAGCGAATCGATTCTCGAAATGGCATGCATACGCTTGATTATGCTGAACAATTGGGCATAGGCAGCCAAAAATATGAACTTATAAGGCTTGATTGAAAAATTTGTAAGGGTTTGTTTTAGAAAATGCAATGGAGTCCCCGTCGAAGGAGACTCCATTGCTGTTTAAAGTCAAATAATATGGTCAATAATATGTGATTTCCCTTTCGACTATGCCATACGGCTCGCCATTGCATCTGATTATCGCTTCGAGCCAGTTGCCACGGTCGTCGATGTTAGTGTAATCAAACGTGTAATGATATTTGTTTTCGTAGGTACAGGCCGTTTGCCAACCTTTGTCATTGTAAGAATATTCGATTATGCTCAGATAATCGTCCATTTCGCTGTAGGATGATTCTTTTATCAGCCTGCCATGAGTATCGGTGATTGTGTAATCGTTCTTTGTATTGCCGTATTCTATCCGATTGCCGTTTTTTTCATATTTGACCTTTGCCGGATTCAGAGGATATTCGTTGGTTGTCAAATCTCCGGCAATATACAGGTTCTCGATGGTGTTTACTCGTTCATTCCCGTTGTATTCATATTTTCGGTCATAGAAAAGTTCTCCGTTTTGGTACAACTTCTCTTCTTTCATTTGATTCCCGTTATATGAGTAGACCGATATGTAATTTATGCCATCGGACGAACTTATTACAGAATCGACTCTCCCGTCAATTCCGTATATTTTAGTGTCAGGATTTGGAAATGCTTCATATTCCCGGTTTAAATCAGGCTCGCCGTCTTTTACTATTTGTCCGTTTTGAAGTTTTGCCGAATAAATGGATGTGACAATCTTGTATATATTGTCGCTTTCCCCTGTTATTCTTGGCTTGGCCGGAGCCGGGGCATGATTGTTGACGGCAGCAGGCTCATCTTTCCCTACGGATTCCTGTTGCTTGCTCGCGCAGGAATGTAATAAAAAGCATGAAGCGGCAAGAATGACGGTTCCCGGTATTGAAAAAATTTTTACCATAAGAATATTCTCCTTTTTGTCGGGCAATATTTGTCTTATTTTCCTCAAAAATAATCTGACAGTTCAAATATTACAAATTTTAGCGTTCAAAAATTCAATACATGTGTGTATCTTGTTGTTTCCCCCATGGGAAAAAAGACCATTCAGTTATAGCGTTTATGTGTTTAAATAAAAAAGGAGACGCCGCGATGGCATCTCCTTTCGCTATATGGAGTTTAAAGACTCTTACTTTGAAAGTTCTTTCTTTTCTGCTTTCTTGGCGTGAGATCTTGCGATTACAAATGCTGTCGGAGCTGCAACGAACAGAGAAGCAAGAGTACCGAAGATTACACCGAGAATCATTGCAAATGTGAAGCTGCGGATTGTTTCGCTACCAAGAATGAACATTACCACAAGCACGAGCAATGTACTTGTCGAGGTCATTGTCGTACGTCCAAGAGTACTGTTCAACGCATGGTTGAATGTGGTGAACGGGTCTTGTTTTGGATACAAACGACGAGTTTCCCTCACACGGTCGAATACTACCACGGTATCATTTACCTGATAACCGATTACGGTAAGGATTGCGGCAATGAACGTTTGGTCGATTTCCATTGAGAATGGGAACAATCCATACAATCCGTAGAATCCGATGATAATGAATGTCGTGAGAGCTACGGCAGCCAAAGCACCGATAGAGAATGCCACGTCACGGAAACGGAGCAGGATATAGAGTGCCATTGCGATCAATGAGAAGAACACGGCCAAAGATGCGTCGCGAGTCATGTCGGATGCTATGGCAGGACCAACCTTTTGAGTAGAAACCACGCCTACATGTTCGTTTGAAACGCTGAAGTCTTCATAGCTCATGTCCTTGATTTCCTTTTTCAAGCCTTTGTAAAGGATATCCATGATCTCTTCGTCGACGTTAGGATCGTTTGAGTCGATTTTGTAGTTGGTAGAGATGCGCACCTTGGTGGCATTGTCGATGGTAATTACAGTTACTGACGCATCGGGGAACAATGGAGCAAGTTCGGCTTGTATTTCGGTAGTCTTTACAGGATGATCGAATTGAACGATGTAGTTTCTACCACCAGAGAAGTCGATACCCGGGCTGAGGTGACGCACTCCAAGCAACACTGCGAATGCAACTATTGCAATAACGACAACGGTCAATGATTTCTTGCGTTGGCCGATGAAGTTGAAGTTTGCATTCACAAACATGTTCTTTGTGAGACTTGTGGAGAATGTCAAATTCTTGAAACCTCCACGGTTCACGATGCCTTCGAGTACAAGGCGAGTTACGAACACGGCAGTGAAGAATGAGCAGATGATACCGATAACCAATGTGGTTGCAAATCCCTTGATAGGACCAGAACCGTTAATCATAAGGATGATACCGGTAATGATAGATGTCAAGTTTGAGTCGAAGATTGCCGAGAATGCATTGCTGTAACCATCGGCGATGGCAGCTTTGAGGCCTTTGCCTGCGCGAAGCTCTTCTTTTGAACGTTCAAAGATAAGCACGTTGGCATCGACTGCCATACCCATTGCAAGCACGATACCGGCAATACCCGGAAGCGTAAGTACTGCATGGAAGGATGCAAGGATACCGAGCGTGAAGAACAAGTTGAGTATCACACCGAGGTTGGCAATCATGCCAGGGCCTGCACCGTACATCACCATCATGAATATCATCAACAAGATGATCGCCACGATGAATGAAATAATACCGGCTTCGATGGCTTCTTGTCCCAAAGACGGACCGATTACGCTTTCACCAACGATTTTTACGCTTGCAACCATCTTACCGCTCTTGAGCACATTGGCCAAGTCGCTTGCTTCTTCAACCGAGAAGTCGCCGGTAATTTGAGAATTGCCGCCTTCGATTACGCTGTTTACATTAGGATATGAATATACTTGGTTGTCAAGCACGATTGCAATCGACTTGTTCAAGTTTTGCTGTGTGATTCGAGCCCACTTGCGTGCGCCTTCGTCGTTCATTGTCATTGAAACGACGTTACCTTGCAAGTTGTCGAAGTTGCTTGAAGCATCGGTGATTACGCTTCCGTCAAGGACAGGACTGCCTTGAGTAGTCTTAAGCGCAACGAGATTGAAGTATCCGCCTTTTTCATCGATGGCCTTTACAGTCCAACGAGCTTTAAGGTTGGTCGGCAACAATTTAGCTGCGGCTTGAGATTCAAATGCACGGTTGACTGCTGCTGTATCGAGCACGCTGACAACACCGATTACCGGGCCGCCCACTGCGCCGGTTTGCCATCCAAGCATCTGGGCAAGGCTCTTAGGCATTGTTTTTGTGGAATCGGCAGCGATAGCTTCTTGGTTGATGCGGTCGATTTCGGTGCTCAACTGTGCTAACGCTTGTTGCAAGTCTTGCAAAGTATAAGTTTCGTAGAATTCGAGGTTGGCTGTACCTTGCAAAAGCTTTCTCATACGAGCAGGTTCTTTCACACCCGGCATTTCAAGCAATATGCGTCCGGTGCTTTCAAGCTCTTGGATGTTTGGCGAAACAACGCCGAAACGGTCGATACGGGTTGCAATCACGTTGCGTGAGTTGCTCACCATTGCTTTTACTTCATCTTTGAGGATGCTTTCGACTTGAGCATTTGAATACCCCGGTTCAACTTTTTCTACTTCACGGAATATTTGCGCAAGGCTTCCTTCCGGAGCTATTTTTGCATATTCGTTGCAGAACTCGGCTACATAATCCTTAGAATCCTTGTGCAAGGAGTCGGTCAATGCCAATGCCTTGTTGAATTTAGGGTCGGGATTTTGATTGGACAACGCTTTCAAGATGTCGGGAACCGAGATTTGCAGCGTTACATTCATACCACCTTTGAGGTCGAGACCGAGCCCGACTTCCATTTCACGAGCCTGTTGGAAAGTGTAATAT
The DNA here is from genome assembly GCA_944321705.1 of uncultured Muribaculaceae bacterium. Taxonomy (GTDB): domain Bacteria; phylum Bacteroidota; class Bacteroidia; order Bacteroidales; family Muribaculaceae; genus Avimuribaculum. The sequence goes on from CALUMG010000005.1 coordinate 139,102, forward strand.
CCAAGATAAACCTTTTCCTTGGCGATAGAATCGAGGTACGCACTGTAATACGTCTTGTAAGTGTCATTCGTGGTGTCGGTGGTTTTTGCCATTGTTTGGGCATAGGTTTCGGCTTTGCCTTCATAATGGCGTGTTACAAAAGTAAACGACAGGTAGAATGCACACACAAGTAGTAGTCCAATGGCTAATACCTTAATAAAACCTTTACTTTGCATGTGTTGTTTAGTTAATTTATTTTGTTAAAATTTATTCCGCACATTTTCAGCTTGCAAATATACATCAAAATATCAAAGATTGAAATTTTTATCGTCAGTTTTAGCTTGCGTGTATGGTAAAAAACAATATTGTCCTATATAAATAAGAAGAAACTGTAACTTGCGGCATCGCAGTATGTCGCAAAATCAATTACGCGTGGTTTAATCCGCCTTGTTTCGGTATTGCGGTGAGGAGTGGTGTGGTTAACGGCTTGTCAAGCCGTTATTAAGATGTTTTTTGGAATGCCTTAGGGACTGTTTTACTCTTTTAAAATTTAACTTTGTTTTAGGATGTGTTTTTATGGACATATCAGTCCGCATGGAATATTTTTGGTATTTATTTTTTATTGTTAAATAAATTTCAGTAATTTTGGTTTCGTAAATAATGTCCTTTCGGCCTTTAGAACATGGGACCATGGATGATATTTATATGTGAGAGGACTAAAGTCAGGGACGTATCTAATAAAAATATGCAAATTATTTGATATTGTCTTTAGATTTATGAAAAACCAATTTTAACCATTAACAAAACCATTTCAGTCTTTTATGAAAAAAGATCACACGGAAGGAGGATTCAGAAAACGTCGAGTCCTTATGCTGGCAGCCGCCGGCGCATTAATGTGTAGCGGAACAATGGTTGCTGCACCTGCAAGCACGGCTGCATCAATGGCTATGCCGCAGGCCGAAGCATCGGCGTTGCGCACCGTTGGTGGAGTAGTTGTCGATGAAAACGGGCATCCCATCGTCGGAGCCAGCGTAATTGAGAAAGGTGCAACAAACGGTGTTGCCACCGACATCGACGGACGCTTCACGCTGAAAATTCGCAGTGGGGAGCTAAGTGTCTCTTATGTAGGCTTTAAGTCTCAGGATGTTACTGCATCGGGAACCAACATGCGCATTGTTCTTGAAGAAAATGCCGAGGTGCTCGACGAAGTCGTAGTTGTGGGTTATGGAACACAGAAGAAGGTTAACATGACAGGTGCCGTGTCGACCGTCGATGTGGAGAAGACCCTTGATGCAAGACCGCAGATGGATGTGGCCAAGGCATTGCAAGGAGCAGTGCCGGGCTTGACGGTGCTGAACACGCAAGGTGGTATCGATGACCAGCCGTCGTTGACAATACGTGGCGTGGGGACGTTGAGCAACGGAGAGAAGAGTGCACCGCTCATCATCCTTGACGGAGTGCCCATCGACGACATGTCGATGATTAACCCTGCCGACATCGCATCGGTGTCGGTGTTGAAGGATGCCGCTTCGACATCTATTTATGGTACTCAGGCCGCATTTGGTGTGATATTGATTACGACCAAGACCGGTACAAAGGAAGACAAATTCACAATAAACTATAACAATAACTTTGCATGGAGCACCCCGACAATGCTCGCCGACTATTCCGACGTTCCGTCGCAGTTGCGTGCTTTGATTGATGTCAACAACCGTGCCGGTTTGCCATCGGAGTTGTTCGGTATGTACTTGGATACGATGCTGCCCTATGCCGAGGCTTGGCAGGAGCAAAACGGCCACAAGAAAACCGGATATCGTGACATGCGCCCGTTCCAAAGCTGGGACGACGTGGGCGATTATTACATGGACCCCAACACCGGTGTGGGAATGTATTATGCCGACTGGGACGTGAGGGACATCATGTATAAGAATTGGTCACCGTCGCAGAGCCACAACGTGAACGTACAAGGAACAAGCAACCGCACTACCTATTACTTGTCGTTCGGTTACGACCGCAAGGATGGCGCGCTCAATTTCAATACCGACCAAGTGAAGCGTTACAATGCAAATGCCAACATCTCATCCAACATCACCGACTGGTTGCAGATAGGTACGCGCATCAGCTATTCTAATCGTAAGTACACCTCACCGCAAGTGAACCGTGGATCTATCTATCAGTATCTGTGGCGCTGGGGTAGCTTCTTTGAACCGCTTGGAACTATCAACGGTGTTGACCTGCGCAACTCAATAGGCTACTTGAAGCAGGCCGGAGAGCGTGAGAAGACGACCAACAACACTCGCCTCACGGGATTCTTGAAGATTACGCCGTTCAAGGGCTTGACAGTCAATGCCGACTTTACATACAAGATTAAGGATTTGTTCCTTGACCAAGTGTCGCTGCCTTACACGTCTTATAACAGTTGGGGTGGAAGCATTTTTGCGCCTGAGACTATCTCATCAAGCTCTTACTTGCAACAACAGAGCGAACACACTACGGGATATGCCTTGAACGTATATGCCAACTATGAGTTCACCGTGGGCAAGAAGCATAATTTCAATGTCATGCTTGGTGGTAACGCCGAAGGTGAGGAATACACATGGCATCGCTCACGTCGCGAGGGCCTTCTCAACCCCGACCAGCCGGAGTTCAATCTCGCCACCGGCACGCAGACAGTAGAGGGACGTCACGTTCACTCGGCTACTGCCGGCTACTTTGGACGTATCAACTATAACTTCAACGATATTTGGTTGTTGGAATTGAACGGACGTTATGATGGCTCATCGTCGTTCCCTGCAAGTGACCGCTGGGCATTCTTTGCATCAGGATCGGTAGGTTACCGCTTCAGTCAGGAAAAGTATTTCGATAAGTTGCGCGACGTGATCAACAATGGTAAGTTGCGCGCATCGTTCGGTGAGATAGGTAACGAGGCAGTGGGCGAGAACATGTTCATCTCCACCATCTCCACGCTCGACGACGTTTATTGGCTCGGTTCTGACGGAACATTGATGATGATGTATGGCACTCCGTCGCTTGTATCAAGCTCGTTGACGTGGGAACGCATCCGTACTCTCGACCTTGGTATCGACCTTAGCTTCTTTAGCAATGAGTTGAACCTCACGTTCGACTGGTATCAGCGCAAGACGCTCGACATGCTTGCTCCCGGTGTTACACTGCCCGGCGTGCTTGGTGCCGACGCTCCTTATACCAACTCGGGTGCCATGCGCACACGCGGATGGGAACTCTCGGCTTCTTGGAGTCACCGCTTCGGCGAATTTGACGTGTATGTCAATGGTAACGTTGGCGACTACAAGACAGTCGTGACCGAGTGGAACAACCCGACCGGCAAAATCGACGAATACTTCTCGGGCAAGACCTATGGCGACATCTACGGTTTTGTGACCGATCGCTATTTCACAAAAGACGACTTTACTTATGATGCCGAAGGCAACCGCACAGGCTACGCACCCGGCATAGCCAACCAAGACGGCTTGCAGACGCAAAACTTCGTGTACGGCCCCGGTGACATCAAGTTTGTCGACCTTGACAACAGTGGCACTATCGATGGAGGCAAGGGTACAAAAGACAACATGGGCGACTTGAAGGTGATAGGTAACAGCACACCGCGCTTCCAGTATGGTTTCCGCTTGGGTGGTGCATGGCGTGGCATCGACATCGACATGTATTTCCAAGGCGTAGGCAAGTGGCAGCAATGGTCGACTGGTGCATTCGTGATACCATTCTCTCGTGGAGCCGATGGTATCTATGAACACCAAATGGACATTTGGAGCGAAACCAATACCGACGCATTCTATCCTCGCCTCTATCCGGGAGCAGGTGGCAATGGCGGAACAGTTCAAGGTGTTGCTGACGGTTTGTATAACTTCTATCCGCAAACCAAGTACTTGATCGACCGCTCTTATTTGCGCTTCAAGAACTTGACAGTGGGTTATACTATTCCTAATAACTTGACCCGCAAGTGGTTCATCGAAAAGTTGCGTGTCTACATCGCAGCCGAAAACTTGTGCGAGCTCATCAACAACAGCTATGCACCGGTTGACCCTGAAATCGACACGGGCGAAAACAGCAGCGTAAGCAACGGTACATGGGGTCGCGTAGCTCCTATGCAACGCTCAATTTCGTTTGGTTTACAACTTACCTTATAAAATATACAATCAAATCAAGAAATCATATTATGAAAAAGAATATATATTTGCTTGGTGTGATGATGCTCGGCGGGGTAATGTTTTCGAGCTGTAACGACATGCTTGACAAGGAACCGCTTGACAGTTTCACCAACAGCCCCACATTTTGGAACAATCCTTCTTCGGTAGAGGGGTATGCGGCCGAGTTCTACAACTTGTTTACCGGCTACGGTAACGGTGGAGGATCGGGATGGTTCTACTTCAATTCGCTTTCTGACGACCAAGCCGGAGCAGGCTTCAAAAACTGGAAGTATGTGAACGTGCCGTCGGAGGACGCTAACTGGAACAGCACATACGACGAGATACGCCATGCCAACGAGATGATTAACAGCTTGAACACCATGGCTTCTGAGATGGAAACCGAGACCAAGAACCACTGGCTGGGCGTTGCACGTCTGATAAGAGGCTGGCAGCATTTCGACCTTGTGCGCAAGTATGGCGACTGCCTGTTGGCCGACCACGTGGTCACCACCGACGACCCGCTGTTGTATTCAGCACGCACCGACCGTGATGAGGTTATGGACTTTGTGCTTGAGGACTTGCAGTTTGCCTGCAACAACATCAATGAAACCGGCACTCAGACCACTTGGTCGCGCGACATGGCTCGTGCCTTGACTGCCGACATCTGCTTGTGGGAAGGTACTTTCCGCAAATACCGCACTGCCGAAGAGAATGGCAAGGGTCCCGACGAGGCTGGTGCCAAGAGGTTTCTCGAATATTGCGTTGAAGTGTGCGAGCCGTTGATTGAAAAGTATCCTACTACCGATAACTATCAAGCAATATACAACTCGATTTCGCTTTCGGGCAACGGTGAAGTGATATTCTACAAGGAATATAAGCAAGATGTGCTTGAGCACTCGACAATCGACTACACTTGCTCGTCTACGCAACAAGATGGTATGACCAAGGACGCATTTGACTCCTACTTGTTCCTTGACGGACAACTCAAGGCAAATACGACCATGGACACATCGGACGACATGGCAGTAGTGGCTAAATCGGACAATGACGATGTTAATCACTTGAACATAAAGACTATGCTCGGAAAGCGCGACAAGCGTCTTGCACAGACCATCGACAGCGTGTTGTGCTACACAGGCTCTGGATGGCCGCGCTTATCGGGTGGTATGGCCATGACTTCTTCTACGGGTTACAGCATATGCAAATATGACAATGTGACCATCAACGCGGCTTATCGTCAAAACACATACAGCAACTTCACGAGCTGCCCGCTCTTCTGGGGTGCAGTTGTGAGATTGAACTATGCCGAGGCCAAGTGTGAGCTGGGAACAATCACCCAAGATGACCTTAACCGCACAGTCAACGAGTTGAAGCAACGTGCAGGCCTGCCGGAGATAACGCTTGGCGTGAACCTCAATGACCCGAAGATGGCTCTTGCCGGAGTAACTGATCCATTGTTGTGGGAAATACGTCGCGAACGCCGTTGCGAGCTTATGTTTGACAACGACTTCCGTTATTGGGACTTGATTCGCTGGCACATGCTCGACAAGCTTGATACCACCGATCCTAAGAACTTGGATACTACACTCGGAGCAGATGTATCGGCTGCTATTTCGGTTGAAGGTGCAGCTTACGACGGCGCGGTTAAGCCCGATGCCGAGGGTAGCGGACAATACATAGATGCCTTCAACGTTAGTGGAACAGACTACGACCGCGTGTTTGAACCGAAACACTATCTATATCCGATACCAAGCGGTGAAATAACGCTTAACGAGCATTTGGGACAAAACCTTGGTTGGAAATAAACACCGGTTTCGTCTTAATTGACACAAAATAACATGATTTCCCGGGGACGGCTGGCAAGGTTCCGTCAGTCCCCGGGAATTTTTGCCTGTTTCTTCCTGTCGCCGTCAGATAGCAAAATGCTTTCGCCTTCCTGCGTACATGAGCCGTCGTGACATGTGCCGGGTGCTGTCATCTTTGAAATTTGCAGAAGGTTTTATAGTCCACAAAACATGCAATGACGAAAAAAGGAATCTGGAGGGTTGAATATCTATCCATATCGTTGAGATTTGCATTGTTTGATGATTAATTGGCACATGGGCTGGCAAAGTCGTCAAATTTTAGTAACTTTACGGCGCTTTTGCCGAAAGTGTTGCCGATGCATGTCGAAAGACTGTGGCTGCACGGGCTGTAAACACCTTGATTGTGAGACTGGAGAATACTACATATCTGATTGTGGCTGTGCTGGTGGGCGCGTTGATGTATTCATGTGCAACCATCGGTCGTCCGGGCGGTGGACCTTTGGACAAAGATCCACCTATTTTCGTGGGTAGTTCTCCGCGTCAAAATGCGTTGAAATTCAGTGGAAACAGGGTCGTGCTGAATTTCGATGAAATAGTTGTCCTGAAAGATCAGTCGGAAAAAGTCGTGATTTCTCCTCTTCAAAAGGAGATGCCTACGATAAGGGCACAAGGGCGCAGCGTCACGATTGAATTCAAGGACACGCTGCTTCCCAATACTACCTATTCGATTGATTTCGCAAATTCAATTCAAGATAATAATGAAAATAATCCGCTTGAAGATTTTGCATTTGCATTCTCGACAGGTGATTCCATAGACTCGTTGCAGGTGTCGGGCATTGTGTTGAGTGCACGCGACCTTGAACCGATGCAAGGTGTTATCGTCGGCATTCATTCAAATCTCGATGATTCGGCGTTTACGAAATTGCAATTTGACCGCATAGCAAGGACAAATGACCGCGGGCAGTTCACCATACGGAATTTGAAGGCAGGCAAGTACAGGATTTATGCCTTGAATGACATGGATCGTGATTATAAATTTGTCCGTACCGAAGACATGGCGTTCCTGCTTGACACGATAATTCCGGGTGCTTATCAAGAAGCCACGATGGACACGCTTTTCACCAAAACCTATGCTGTAGACACCGTCGTTCCAGGAATGCACACGGTTTTCACGCCTAATGATATTCTTTTGAGCATGTCGAACGAAGGATATGCCTCACAATACTTGCATACTTATGAGCGTGTGGAATTTAATCGCATATATGTAAAATTTGCGACTAAAAGCGACACGTTGCCGACATTGCGTCTTTTGAATCCGGCACGCGAGGGTGATGACTGGTATCGCCTTGAACATTCGGAGTTCAATGATTCGCTTGTATATTGGATTACCGACACTTCCCTTATTAGTAGGGACTCGATTCAAGCCGAGTTGCATTATTTGCGCACTGACACGACCGACCGCTTGAGTTATGCCACCGATACATTGTTTTTCAATGTAAAAAGCATGTTCAAGCGTCAATATGAGAAAGCGCAAGAGGAAAAAGCCAAGCAAACCGAAGAACTGCGTGAGGAGTATGAACGCAATTTGGAAGAATTCCGCAAACGAGCCGAGGATAGGAAAAATGAAAAAGACACGATAAAAGCCGAGATGGAAGCTCGAAGCGACAGCATGGAGCTTGCACGCATAGTGCGGGCTTGGCGTAAGGATTCCATTTCCAAAGTGCCTGTGTTTGATTTCAAGTTGTTATCCACGGCAAGTGTGGATGTCGATGCTCCGTTGCAATTCACGGTGGTAGAGCCTATCGATTCAATATCTATGGCAGGATTCCATCTTTCATATAAGGAGGATACAATCTGGACCGATGTGCCGGTGCCGGAACTTGTTCAAGACAAGCCTTTTGACATAAAGACATGGAACATGCCTGTGAAATGGGAACCGGGCGGGACATATAAGATACGGGTTGATTCAATGTCGGTATACGGCATTTACGGATTACCTAACAACACACTTGAGCAGGAATTCTCGGTGAAGGCGCTTGAGGAGTATTCCAATTTGTTCTTGAACGTGATGCCGGCCGATTCAAGTGCGATGTTTGTTGAATTGCTCTCTTCGAGTGATGCCGTAATGCGTACTGCGCCTGTCGTTGACGGATATGCCGAGTTTTTGAATGTGACTCCGGGCGACTACTATGCACGAGTCGTGATTGACGCTAACGGTAACGGTGAATGGGATCCCGGAAATTATGCGTTGCGCATACAGCCAGAAGAGGTCTACTATTATCCTAAAAAATTGACTTTGAAGAAGAACTGGGATATAGAGCAGTCGTGGAACATTTATGAACTTCCTGTCGACTTGCAGAAACCTGTGGAGATAAAGAAGAACCGTCCGGAAAAGAAAAAATGGGAAGAAACGGAAAAGAAGGAGGGAACCGACGAAGAGGAGGATGAATTTGCCGACCCGCTTCCTATATATACCGGCAACAAATACACTGATTACAGGCAGAACATGTAAATGGTGAAAAATGAATTAAATTGAAATAAATATTTATGGAGAGCATTAAAACTGGAAAATATATTGAATTGGCTTATAAGATTTATTCTATAGGCAAAGACAATGAAAAGGTATTGGAATATGAATTTACCAAGGATAGACCCGACCGTTTTGTTTTTGGTGTCGAACCCGGCATCCTTGCGGAATTCTCTAAAAACATACAAGGCCTTTCGGCCGGTGACACGTTTGATTTCACATTGTCGCCCGAAAAAGCATTTGGATTGCGCGATGAGAATCTTGTCATCGAGCTTGACAAGAATATATTCCTTGATAAGGAAGGCAAGTTCAACGACGATGTCGTTTATGTTGGCAATGTGCTTTCGATGATGACTTCCGATGGGTATCCTGCGCAAGGTGTCGTGAAGGCGATAAGCGACGACAAGGTAACAATGGATTTTAACCACAGGCTTGCCGGAGCAAATGTCGAATATGAAGGAAGTGTGGAACTCGTCAGGGATGCTACTGCCGACGATCTACCACAGCAACATGGTTGCGGATGTGGATGTGACAGTTGTGGAGACGGTGGCTGCGGCCACGACCATGAGCACGAGGGGTGTGGTGGCTGTGGTGGCTGCCATTAAAATGCTCCCGTCCTGTTAATTTTGCTTTTAGCCAATAACATTAATGATACGGCCGAGGCGACCGGTGGCATGCGTTGCAGCATTGCCGGTCGCTTCGTTATTTTTATCACCACGCAGAGAGCTTTTCCGTTGGTGTATTCGAAGCCGGCAGAGAAGGGTGCTATCATTTATATTATTTTTACACGAATTGCTTGCATATTTTACACATTTTGATGAGATTTGTATTGTAAGTAGTGCTTACGATGTCTCAAATTTGGTGCTTTAGGTGCATTCGTCGAGCTTTTTTCGAGTCTTTTTATTAATGAGATGTGAAACTTTTACATGTACTTATCGGCTTAATTTGATTCGGTAGAGAGGGTTTAATACGATTTAAGAAAACTACATAAGTTCAAATCATTTCAAAAACGCTAAAATGAGATCAAAAAAGTTTGTTTTTTCTATGCTCCTCATTGTATTAGGGGGCATGGTAGGCTTCACATCCTGCGAAGAGTCTGACGGGGGGGATTTAAGCATCGGATTTGCTCCGAGTAACCCTGTGAATAAGGAATTTCGTCTTTACGCTACATCGGGTTCGGGGAGATGGTCGGTTAAGATGTTGCCGGGGGTGTCAAATGGAGAGGGACTGGTGCTGGTTAACTCCACCATTTATTTAGTTGAAGAACCTAAAGTGTGGTACAGCAAAACCGGGCCATCTACGGCCAACCTCTCGTGCATGTTCAACGCCATGCACGCACAAACAACGGGTCTTTACGGGACGTTCTTCCACTACGATGTGCAGTTGGTCTTCACCACCCCCCATCAAGGTTTTTACAGTGGCACTTGTTCTTCTGGTGGCATCGGCGAGTTAAAAGAAGAGTTCATTCACGGTCAGTTTGCCTATGATACGGAGGATGACCCGAATCCGTCGACAGGCACGGATAATCCCGATAGCGGAAACGAAGGAGGAGGCGACATCGTCTATGATGACCGGGACATCACCGGCTACTGGGCTGTGCGGAAAAGCGAATGGAAAGCATGGGGAGAAAGCTACCAAACCAATTACCCGGACAATACCTCCATACATCACTATGGTTCGAACGGCATTGAGGAACAATATACCCAACGGCAAGATGGCACATGGGATTATATTGTTTACGACTATTCATACGACCCGGATAAAAATGTGTTAGTTGAACGCATGAGTGGATTTGATTCTACAAGTGAATATGATGTTATCATCGACGGGGCTACTATGACGCAAGAATGTGACAAGGATTTGGGACTGGGATTAACCCACTGGTCAAAAGTGACGTTTGAACGCATCAGTGAGGCGGAATTTGAACAAGCTATTGACGGAGCTAAGGTAAACTATTAGTAGAAAAGGCGGAATAATTCTTAAATTTTTTACTATTCACCATCTCGTTGGCGGAGTTAATTCTGCCAACGAGGTATGTATGGAAGGGATAATTTTTCCGTGTGGTGATAAATTGGCGGTTGGCATGGTAAGTTGAATTGTATCATGCAAGATACAAATCTCAATTGTGTCCAGTCAATTCTTTCATTACGCTGGCTGCAATTCCTATGAATATTATTATGGCGAAAATCATAGTGATTACTTAAATTTAAAGTTTAGATAATTAAACCTTGATTCAACTCACAAGGTGTGGGCATATAATTGGTCATATTGTCGATTCCAAAGAAAAAGGAGAGAAACCAGAGCTTAAGTAAATGGCAGCACATATTGTTTCCCGTCAAGTGCAGGTTTGTGGCCTGTTTGCGGTCTGGACGAGAGCGGAATGTTTATGCGCCAGCCTTGGCTGTAATTGCGGATGCTGAGCATGGCTATTCCAAACCACTTCCCTGATTTGCCGAATATGTTTTTTATGATGTCGGCCATGCAAGAAAAATTGTTGCCGCTTATGTCGGCAATGTCTGTTCCATTGTGCGTGAGCGTGGCAAATATCTTGTCGTCGCGTGAAATTTTTTTCTCCATTGTGTCCATAATCCTTTTATTTTTAGGCAAAATTATGTGACACATGGGTATATTTATTGCCCGTTTGATTTAAATTACGCAAATATTGCTGTTTATTCACTTGTTATGGAATCGTCAAGTATGTCGACCGGTTGCGTTAAATAAAGTAAATGTTTGCGGCATTCTATTGTTTGGGTCACAAATAATGCCGACATTTAGCTGATGTTACCATGAAAGGAAGAATGATTTTTGAATCGTTATGTTTAATATAAAACCAATGTGACTATGAAAAAGTATTTAGCAGAAATGGTGGGCACTATGGTGCTCGTTTTGCTTGGCTGCGGCAGTGCGGTCTTTAATTTCGGTTGCGGAACGACGGCACAGGTGCTGACAGTGGCAATGGCATTCGGATTGTCGGTTGTTGCAATGGCTTATACGATAGGCGGCATATCAGGTTGCCACATCAATCCGGCAATTACTCTTGGTGTGTATTTGAGCAAGCGCATGAGTGGGAAAGATGCCGCCATGTACATGCTGTTTCAAGTGATAGGAGCATTTATCGGTTCGGCCATAATATATGGCATAGTGTCGGGTATCGATGCCGGACAAGCAGCTTACATAGCCCAAAACGGCAATTTTGCAACTACAACCGGCTCCAACATGTGTCAACCGGGCGTGTCCTTGACTGTCGGCTTGATTGCCGAAATAGTCTTTACTGCTATATTCGTGCTTGTAGTGCTTGGCACTACCGACAGCAAGAAGGGTGCAGGTAACTTTGCCGGACTTGCGATAGGTCTGTCCTTGATTCTTATCCACATCGTGTGCATCCCGTTGACAGGCACGTCGGTCAACCCGGCACGCTCGATTGCCCCGGCCGTATTTGCTGGAGGAGAGTCCTTGTCTCAATTGTGGATATTTATCGTGGGACCGTTTGTCGGAGGAGCCTTGGCAGCCGGCATTTGGCGCATGATAGGTGTAGAAAAGGAGGCTTGAGTAATTTAGATCTTGATGATATGATTTTCCGGGATTGCGAAAGACAGTCCCGGAATTTTTTATGCCTTCGTGCATGGTCGCTTATAAATATGTAAAACCCTATATTTAACCAAGTTGTACCCTATGTGTCATGGGAAGTTCGGCTTGCTTAGCTCGCTTTTAACAGGTGGGTTACAATGAAAAAGTAGCGGTCATTATCACATGAACCGCTACCATCTTTTGAGTCTGTGCATAAAGTTTCTCAGGGTTCTTGTTTAATTCAGTTCATAAACAACTAATTTTTTACCGAATTGATTATTCGACACAAATAAAGAAGCACAGACTCTCCTTGTCAACTATACCACATTTTATCAAAGTCTTTACTCCTGATGGTTCATGCACTGTGTAGCCTTGTTCATTGATTTATCGTCATGCTATGCGCCCGGCTATTGGCTATGCAGGAACAGCATGACAAACAAAATGGAAATTAATGACGAGAAAGAAAACCGGACATGCGGTAGTCCCCATCATCTTGACAATGCATTTAAACTCATTAAACTCAATACTGTGCGTAACACTATTGTTATTCTACTTTATAAACGAAACTCTCATTGGTTACGCCATGAAATCCTTTTCCAATGACAAAGATAGTGCAAATCGAATACAATGCGAAAAATTAGCTTGTTAATTTTTCCATTGCTGAGATGCCGCCTGTCTTATCCAAAGATAGTGCAAATCGGATGCAATGAGGGGGTGTCATATATCATGCCTGCAATTTTGATACACCATCATTGCAAGAAAGCCGATGTTTTTAAATTATTCTTTTAGAGAAATAAACTCAGGAGGCACATGCTCCGTTTCCCAAGTATCATCGGAGATTTCATAAAAATTGAAACCTTTAGACCACATCTTTGCCGAATCAATAATTAGAATCACTACACTGCTTCCATGACGTTTGCCGACCGTTTTCGCCGTGTCGATGTTAGTCGAAAGGCTTACATGTATCCGAGACATTGGCTTGAGCCCTTCGGCAAGAATGCTTTGCAGGTTTTCTGCAATCGTCCCGTGGTAGAGATGCTCCGGCGGGCGGCTTTTCGGCGTGTCTGACGTTATCTTTCTCGACATCCCTCCTTTTGCTTTAATAGCAGTTTTGTCTTCATTGTATTTGAATCTTTTTTTACTGTCGTGGGCTACAAGGTCTTTCAATACATCTTCGGTAAATTGATGTTTTTCAATTAAATCTTTTATGGTGATCCAGCCATATTCATCGATGTAAGGAGAAGTATGGCGCAAAAGTCTGGATAGTCGTTTTGATTTTTTTACAAAAGCATTCATAGTGTACATCTTATTTTAATTCTACAATTATTGCCGTTACATTGTCATAACCTCCGGATGCGTTTGCAGCCCGTATGAGGCTCATTACCTTATCGTAAGGTGATAACAAATCATCAGATGTGACAGTTTTTATCGTTTCGTGGGATACAATGCCATGTAACCCGTCGGAACACAACAAAAATGAACAAGGTGCAGTTACCGGAAGTGTTTCGACATGGAAGTAGTCGATGTCGTAATTGAGGAACAGTTTGCCTGTCCACTTTGAGAGCTTGTGTCCTGAATAAGCAATGTCGTCCGTAGTCAATGCTGTCAGATTGCCGCTTTGGCAGCGGTAAAGTCTCGAATCACCTACATGTCCTATCGTGAGTTCCATTTTATGAAGATTCAATAGTACAGCGGTGACAGTCGAGGCCATCTCCCGATATTCGGACATGGTTTGTTGTGCCGTGATGATCGTGTTGTTGGCGTAGCACATAGCTCCTTTGAGCAAGTCAACGCTATTTTGGCCGCTGTCAATGTCGATGCCGTTGAAATAGCTTGATATGCATTTGCATGCAATGCTCGATGCAATGCCACCGCCCGGATTGGACCCTACTCCGTCGGCAACAACTGCAAGAATATGCCCGTGGCTAAGTTCTTGAACTATAAAAGCATCTTCATTGTTCTTCCTGTGCAACCCGATGTCGGTGTTCCCGTAATAATTACATTCCATGTTTCTTCAATTGTTTATGAGTTTTTAGAACTGAACATGAATGTTTGTAATTCATATTCTTTGATTCTCCCATAGAGTTCCTGCACAATCATTTGAAGCTCGGCAGGAGAATCTTTGTCGCAATTGTACAGTTTGCAGAACTCTTCGTAGGATGGAATTTCTCCATCTTGGATTTCTTCGCAATATGCATAGTTCAAGTCGAATTTTAGAATCTTGTTCAATGTCAATTCAATTGCATCATAAAATAGCGAGTACATCAGTCCTTCGACTTCTTCGTGAGTCAAAGATGTCATTGCCCTGCCCGAAAATTCTTCGTAATCAAAGATGTATTCAGGATATTCGTTGGATGCCCCATGCGCAAACCGATATTTGGATTGAGGGCTGCCTGATATCCACTGGAGCAGTATGTCCCATGATGAATCGTCGATTATTCCGCCGGGGGCCATCGCGGAATGGGGGGCTGGATGAGCATAGGTGATTGGATTGAAGAAACGGTAGTAAAATTTGAAAAAGGTTTGGTCTTCATAGTCGAGAGATGTGAGGTCCTCTGTTTCGAGAAGTTCATGAAGCTCCTTTGCCGCATGGCTGTTGCTGTTCCGTATTTGCCAAATTATGTAGTCATATCCGAAGCGTTCGGGCTTTTCGTCATAACAATCCCCTTCAAATTGGTCTTCCGGGTCATCGGTGTTTGAGGCTTCTGTAGTTGGCCTTGTTGTGCTTGCCGGTTCGGTGTCGCAAACGCCATCGTGTTTAAAATCGGGTAACATGATTGGAGGGAATCCGGATTCTATTGTGACATTCCATACAATTGTCCTTATCTTGGTGTTGACAATGTCGTTAACGGCATTCACTTTTAATGCTGTAAGTTGTTGTTGCTTGTCAATGTCGTTTCTTACGTTTACCAATGCCGAGTACGTCATTTGCAATTCGAAGATTGTCGAGTTGTCGTCATCTATTACGGCTGTTATTTTAGCAGGTATTTTCACGAGATAGATTGAATGGTCCTCGTTATCGGCAGGTGCGCTGTTTTGCGAGAAACTCACATCGATGTCGGTATGGATATGTGCACTTCCGCATGGCGGATTTATAAAGAAGTCGGGAAGCTCTTTCAATGTAGAAAAGTTGAAAGACTCCATGTAGCCCATGAGTATGTTGTAATCAGTATTCATGATAAATTGGTCTTTAATTGTTATTATATAATGATTGTTTTGTGAAAACCTCGTCGATTGTGATATTTAATTCTTTTTCGGGTTGTCCGTACTTGTAGTAAATCTCTTGCATGCACTTTGACAACAATGTCTTGACATTCCTGAATCCAAGACCTGATGCGGCAGCTGTGTGGGCAATGGCTTTCAAAGCCTTGTCGTCAAACGTGAGATTTATTCCCAGACTTTTGCAATAATCGACATGTGCTGTCAAGATGTTGTCGGGAGTTTCTGTGAGAATCCTGTATATGGTATTTTCATCTATCGGGTTGATAGTGCAAATTTCCCCGATTCGAGAAATAAGTTCGTTTTTGAATCCCCATTCTTCCAAGTCTTCGACAGTTATCGAGTCAAGTCGTGGCGCGATATAGCCTGCATTGTCGCATGAATAACCAATCCGCTTGCCATTGGCCAGTTTCAATCTTTTTCTTATTATATTTTCTATTCCGCTGAAAGCTCCTTCAAACAATACGAGCATGTTGTCAACAGGCAGTTTGCAATTTATCGTCGTGTTGCCGTCTTGTGCCGGTATTCGCAGATCTATGCAGTAGCCCGACTCAAACAATCGCATTATTTCCCGTTGCATGTCCAAGTCGAAATTGCGCCCTGCTGTGGATTCGGGATGAGAGATCTTATCTATTTCGTGGAATATGATGACGGCGTACTTAAGAGCCTTGCCATATCGTAGGACTTCATCTTTCAATATGTCGGACAGATGCAGTCCTGACCATGCAGACGGCACGATGTCGTTTGTGTTTATCCTGATGACGGGGCCATTGTAAATGCGGCGGAACTCTTCCATGATTTGGCTTTTCCCCGAGCCTGTGGGCCCGATAAGCATGACCGATGACTTGATTGAACAATTCCTTTTATGCCTCAAGCAGTCAAGTTGTTGGAAAAAGCTGACAGCCAACCGCTCAATTGCTTTGTCTTGCCCGACGATGTGTTTCTTTACAATGTCGGCCATTTCTTTGGCATTGTGGAAGAATGGTTTTGCTATTTCTTTTGTGGGTCTGCCAAATATCATGTCGCTCGAGATGTGATATTTGGATTCGAGATATTCGTAATCCTCCAAGCATGGGGCAGAGAAAACGTTGTTTGACCATTCAATTCGTTTTTTATTCATGGCATCCACGATTTCGGAGGGCAAACCGGTCTTGCGAGCCCATTCTTTTATTTGGGCATTGGTCAGATCCATGATTCTGCTTATTTCTGATTTGGATGCTTTTCCTGTTATCAATTTGCTGATGAAATTTTGGACATAATTCGCGTTCAGATTCGTGCATATGAACAATCGCGCGATAATGTCGTTATAATCGATTTGCAGCTTGTTGTCGTCATTCAAGGCGATGCCAAAATAAAATCTTTCCATTTTTTGAGTATGATTAGATTTGATTTTTATAAATACCTTTAAATAAAGCTGTTGCCACACATGATAAAAGTATCGGTAAGGCCACAGTAAGGACACAAAGGGTATTACCTGCCACGTTTGGAAGGTGGGCGGAGCTTTTGGCCGATTATCAGCCAACACAAAGGAATTGATTGGTCGTTGCAGCTTTAACGCTTTAGGATTTCATCCCTTAACGCAACGAAGATTGGCAGCGTTGGTTGTTATGGGATATTTGGGGCATAACAACCGTTAATGAAGTTTATTGCCGGGAAAACGTCAAATTTTTTAAGTTAGCACTATTTAAATTAATCTCAACGGCAGTTTTTGACTATTTGAAAATCATGCGCCATTTGTTTGAAATCGACCAAGGCCTGTGGCCGGTTTCAAGTCAATGGAAGCATGAATCATGCCGAAGCCTCATTAAGGGGCAACCACAAAAGTAATAATTATTTTCATGTGAAGCAAGGAACTGAGCTTTTTTGTGTGTTAAAATCTTTACATGCCATGTTTGAGTGAAAGTGAATTTTCCATGAGGTTCAAAGTTTTGTGGGTCAAAGCAATTTCTGTTATCTTTATGGTGTCGGTTGCCGGCATTGCGAAGCAAATCTTGTTGTCAGGCATCATTGTCGCAATGCCGTCACGTTAATTTTTAAGTTATGATAAAAATATACGGAATGCACACTTGTCCTGATTGTGCTTATGTGGAAGAACAAGTAAGAGGAAACGGTAACTATGAAATAATCGACATCGGAGCGGATGTGAAGAATCTTAAGGAGTTTCTGAGGCTTCGTGACTTCAGCCCTGTGTTTTATGATGCGCGAAGACAAGGGATGATAGGTATCCCCTGTTTTGTACTTGAAGACGGCACTGTTACATTAGTCCCGGAGGAGGCAGGTTTGCGTCCACGTTCTGACGAAACCGGAGCTTCGTGCAATATAGATGGCAGCGGTTGCTGACTTTCACTCTGAAGATTTGTTGGGCGAAGCAGTTCTACGCAGATTAGGCAGGAATATGGCTACTATGCCAAACAATGGTAGCCATGTGCTTACCTTGAAAATATATTCGATGCTCGTCACGTCGGCGAGCCAGCCGAAGAAAGCCGAGCCTATGCCGCCTAATCCGAACATCAAGCCGAAGAATATGCCTGCTATCATTCCCACTTTGTCGGGCATGAGGTCGGTTGCGTAGACGACTATGGCCGAAAATGCCGAGGCTATTATAAGTCCCGATATTATTGCCGTGGCTATTGTCAAGCCAAGATTGAGATAAGGCATCATGAGCGTAAACGGTGCCGCGCCAAGTATTGAGAACAAGATGACATATTTGCGCCCGTAACGGTCGCCCATGAACCCTCCAAGCAATGTGCCGATGGCAAATGCTGCCAGATAGGCAAACAGGCAATATTGAGACTGCTGCATGGTCAAATTGAATTTTTCCATCAAGTAGAACGTGAAATAACTTGTCATGCAGGCATTGAAGAAATATTTGGAGAATATCATAAGTACCAATATCCATAATGCCATGTGTACGGTCTTTTTAGACAGGTTGAATGTGCATGTATTGATTTTTATGTGATGCGATTTTATTTCCGACAGCATTAGCTTGTACCATCGCCCGATGCGCATCAACAACATTGCTGCTAAAAATGCCGCAATGGCAAACCATCCCACTGCAATTTGGCCGAATGGCATCACGATGAGCGCCGTTAACAACGGACCTACTGCGCTACCGCCATTGCCTCCCACTTGGAAGATGGATTGGGCAAGACTCTTTTTCCCTCCTGAAGCCATTTGTGCGACTCGTGATGCTTCGGGATGGAACACGGCAGAGCCGCAGCCTATCAGGGCCACTGACAGCAGAATGGGCAGGAAGCCCGATGAAAAGGAGAGGGAGAGGAGCCCGACGAGGGTGAACCCCATGCCTAATGCCAGCGAAAAGGGTTGGGGATGGCGGTCGGCATATTGCCCCACAAATGGCTGGAGTACCGACGAAGTGGCTTGAAATACTAATGTTATGATGCCGATTTGTGCAAATGTGAATCCGTATTTATCTTTTATCAACGGATATAATGCCGGAATGACCGATTGAATCATGTCATTCAGTAAATGGCATGTACCAATGGTGAACAGTACTGAATAGACTGTTCCTGCCGTGATGTGCGGATTCCCCATTGCAAGTTGTTTCAATTTATTTGTCATAGTCTGTATCCTCCGCGTCTTTCCAGAAGAGTTTGGCCGTGCGCATGGCAGCTTCCACGTCTCCCGATTTTATGTTTTTGAGTATTTCTTCGTGAATGGATTGTGTTTCAAGTAAATGAAAGGTGTCTTTATAGATGTATTCATATCCTTTTGAGAGGTAAGTTGTCATGGCTTGATACAGGTCGGCAAGAATTGCATTGTGCGTGGCCTGTGCAATCGAGTTGTGAAAATTGATGTCGGCCTTGATGCATCGGCTGACATTTCCCGATTCAGCGGCTTCTCGTCGTTCTGTTATATATTGTTTCATTGCGTTTATGTCGGCTTCGGTGCGTCGTTCGGCAGCCATTCGCGCAACCGGTGTCTCAAGGATGTCGCGAACTTCGCGCAATTCCTTGATGTCGGCTCGTTTCAATCTTTGAGAAAATGGCTCGTTGCTTTCACCGTTGCGTGTTACGAAAGTGCCGCGTCCCTGCTGGACGTTTACCATTCCCATGTTTTCCAATATTCTTATGGATTCACGTATGGTAGAGCGTCCGACTCCGAAGAATTTCATCAACTCCGGCTCGGTAGGTAGTTTCTCCCCATCTGCAAATTTGCCGTCGGCAATCTGTTTGCCAATCCTGTCGGCCACCTCCTCAGCCAACGACCTTTTTTGTATCATGCCACTTGTCTCCATTTGGTCTTATGATAATATCATCAGATGAATTTTTCAATGGCAAAGGTACAAAGAAAAAACATAATAGAAAAAATGATATTGATTTTAAACAAAAATCGGAGAAGATGAAATTCTTTCTTTGATAGAATGTATATAACTTTTCATATAGTTCCAATCAGGTCTCCCATTCCCATCTATTGGAAGTTTAATCGTTTCTCTCCTTAGCAAATCAGGGAATAGCCCATTGCTATAAGAGTACTTTCCAACTATAGTTTGAAGACAGGCTATTATAAACAGGCAAGACTCTTTGGGAATACCATGTGTGTCTATGTAATAAATATCCCTTCCAGAACACCATTCCTCCCCTTGATAAAAGAACGTAGCATTTTCTGAACCAAAAGAAATGACACCATTTGGCGAAGTCACAATGCCACTATTTTTAGAAACCCTATATTTTATGCCGTTATCGAATTTCGAGCGAACTACATAAGGAATACCATTGGGGTTTTCTTTTACTTCGTATGTATGATATACTTTGGGCTTGTAAATTTCAAACAACTCGCCAACCATAAATGTTCCCCACTTGCTTACATTTAAGGGATTTTCACCCCCCCCCTATAACATTTGTTAACTTATCTATGGATACTTGTACCTGCTTTTCAATGATTTTCATGTATTGTTCCATATACGCCCAATCAGGCTGACCATTATCATTGATAGGTAAAAGGATATAATTATTTTTAACCTTATCCCAAACGGCTTTGTCATCATATGAGTATACGGATTTTAAAACTTTTTGGAGTATCCCTGATAAGAATAAAAGACTATAGCCATTTAATGAGGCAAACGGCTTAATCAGATATGCATCCCAAAGGACACCTACGGATTTGATTTGGGCATATACATTTCCTGTCGCAATAGCCCCATTCTGAACTATATCCAAACACAATTCTGCACTTTCAAAGTCTGTTGGACGACCATAATACATTATCCCGTTGTTACCATCTTTGGCATTGACTAAAGGTAGAGAAAACTCTTCAGTCTTTTCTGTAGAAGTATCTTGTCGTTTATCAAAATCACCTTTTTTGATTCTGAGGTTTAATTTATAAAATAAGTCTCCTATCCGAAAATTCTTCCATTGTGATGTATCTATCTTTTTCATACTTCTTCCTTTTTAGGTATTTCAATCACATAAGAATCTTTTTTCTCGCTTATGTTACCACTATATAATACGGATTTCATAACCTTCTCGTTAAACTCCTTGACATCAATCCCGCGTAGAAACATCTCGTAGTCCATCATTGTCTTGACGAAATCTTCTTCAAATATTTCAAACGGAGCGGTAGACATTTGGTACGAAAGATGTTCTAATGGGTTAATGATTTGCCGCGTGTTGTAAAGGTTGTCTTCTCCATCTCTGATGGCTGCAATCCAGTAGTCCTCTTTCTCTTGCCAACGGTCTTTGATGTCCTGACGACCTTGGTTCTTAACGGTTTCTAATCCGTCTTCCTCAATGTAATATCCTATGATGTTGCGTCCGTTTTGTGGTTTCCCTGCTTCAAAAACAAAGATGGAGGTTGTCACTCCAACACCAAAAAACAGATTTTCGGGCAGTTTGATTATTGTTGTGAGCGTATTGTTCTTTAAAAGTTTGTTGCCATATTTCTTATCTGCACCATCTTTCTCTAATTTCTTGTCAGGTAGGATGAAAGCACATTTCGTTCCGATGGGTACAGATTTCAAAACATTTTCGACAATCTTCAAACATCCGTACTTTCGTTCGTATGGAGGGTTCATCAGCACCTTTGTTATTTTTTTGCTCTTAATCCATTCGCAAGCTTCTTCCGTGCGTGTGTCTAATTGTTCAAGATTAGTTTTCCCGTCTTTGTGAATAAGCATGTTCGCACAGGCAAGTGCAAAAATTTCCCTGTCAAATTCGATGCCGAATAATTGGCTTGATTTTATCACCATTGCTTCCGATGTATTTATGCCACCAGCTTCTTTCACCATATTACACATCGCTTTCACAAGAAAAGCTCCTGAGCCGCATGTCGCATCAAGCACTCGGTCGTGTTGGTTCACCTCTATTAGCCTGTACATGAACGATGTAATGTGGTCAGGAGTGAACACCTGCCCGCTTTCCGACTTTTTCTTGTAACGGTTGAACTCGTTGAAGAATATACCCATTACATCTTCACCATTCCAATAATCGGAATTAACACAATCGGAAATTTCAGAGACCCATGTTATGAAGTTGTCTATTGCCTCTTGATTGTTTGTCATATTCATCTTTATTTCTGAATAGACTTCAACAAGAAGGTCTAATTTCAAGTTCTGTTTTCGGTCTTTTTCGAGCGACTTAGACAATGTATTCAGTATGGAAGATGTCATGAGAGAATATTCCATTCCTTTTTCAAGCATTGCTCCATATCTTTTTGCTACCAATGCACAAGCAGTGATTATCATCCTATGGTAAAGATTCTTTATGCCAAATTGGACATGCAAGCAATCGTTTATTTTCTTGGTAAGCGAATATATCAGTTGCTTATTAATTCGATTTTCTTTGAACAGCGCAATATAATAGCGTTTGTTTTGCAGAGTTTTAGCAACATCTGCTATTTCTTCATATTGTTGGCTTCCTTTAATGTATTTGATAACACGGACATCTGTTCCATTATAAAGAATGCCAACAACACGTTTGTATTGTTGAGCTGTAATTTCTATATTTTTGACCAACTCCGCATAGTGTTTTTCTGAAAATACATCCTCCTTTCCGGATTTGGTTTCCAAAATAATAGCTATGTCTTGTTTGTCATTGGGCAGATACCATCCGTCGGGCTTGTCTGACACACCTTTAAAGCCCAATTGATTGAAAGTTGTTATTTGTCCTGTTCCTTGCTTCACATCAGGCTCTTTTTCATCAAAGCCAAGTATGACTTTTGCGTTATCTCTTATTTCGTCTTCTGTCAAATACATTGTACGTTTACGATTGAGTGATTCCATTATTAAGCAACAATAATTCCCGTACATCCATTTTTAGAATGTCTGTAATCGTATAATACAGGAATGGGAGGCTGCACTTTATTCGTGGCGTATAAATTGGCCATATTGGGAATTTTTCCAAGTCTATTTGCGAATTCCGTTTGGCTGAACCTTTTGCTTTCAAAGCTTCTTTTATTTGGTTTATTCGCAAATCTTGTTTTTATTGTTGCCAACTATCGTTTGCAAAAGTATAAAATTTAATTTGGCTATGCGCATTTTTCAAAGGGAAGTATTGCCTTTATGTCAAACAAAGCCGTTGTTTGACATAAAGCGAACGAGAGAAATGTGCTGAATTCATATTGCAGACAGGATAATCAAGAGTTACCATGCTGAGTTGGTGATTATTATTTCATCGATTTCTTGTGATTGGTGTCCTTCCTTGAAAGAAAGGAAAAGTCCGCTTTCGTCGTAATTTGCTATGTGTGTAGAATCTCCGTCAAGCCATTTTACGAGCAGTAGGTTGTCGGATATCTTGCATAGCTCGCAACTGCCGTGCAGGCCGTCTTCGGTTTCCCCTAATCGCAATTCTGCTTCGGGATAAGAAATTATGACGTTGCCGAACGTTGACTTTACATGCACGCCTGAGCCATCAACATAGAAGCCTTCATCGAGAATGAAAATCGTTGCAATGGTTTCATTGATTGCGTTTTGCAGAATGATGCGTGGGCTGCCCGAGCGTGACAGTACATAGTTCCTGTCGGACGGTTCGGGACCTGTTTCGATTGTGTCGATTTCACATTCCCGGCTCAATCTTTTTACGACGTTTGCCGTGTTGTCGCCAAGGTTCACGAGTGATATTATTCCATCATCGTTTATCAATTGTCCGGGTGATATCGTGTCGGTTTCGACATGCGACTTGTGTACGGCATGGTAGGTTTCCCATGCCGCATCTTCAATTTTGTCGCCCAGCAGGCCGTTTGCAATTATTATTATCAATATTGCTGCAATGATTGCACTTAGGGTGATAGTAACGTATTTCAAAGCCTGTCGAGATTTCATCGCGTATATGAGGGATTATGTTAGACATTCATTTGGCCATCATGTCGCAAATGCCTGGTAATCATTTACAGGTCGATGGTTAGTTTTGTTCCGGCTGGGCTCTCATTGTTGCATCGGTCAAGCACGGTTACGACATAGGTATAAGATTTTCCACCTTTGTCGTTTACAGAATCGGTATATGATGGAGAATAAGTCACGGCCCGGATTGCAGCAGCATTGCCGATGTCGATTTTTTCACCTTTTCCAAATCGGTACACCACGAATGCGTGAGCTTGTTGCATCACGTCGTCGGAGGTGGGAGCTTTCCACGATAATGATACATTGTTGCCGTTAACCTTGGCTTTAAGAGAGGTGGCTTCTTCGGGAGCGATGCTGTCAATCCAAGTGTATGCAGGGACTAAGGCCACTGTCGATTGGAATTTATCGGTTAATTGGTCGGCAACACCCTTGTAATTGTTTGTTATGCTGTAGGCCGGCCACCAGCAATTGCCGTGAATATTTGGCAATTCACGCGTAAGTCTTATCTTATGCCCCAATTGGTCGGGCGCGTCTGACCCATCAATGTCGGGCAAATCCATGGTTTTGTTTACCGACTGGCCGATGTACATGTGGCGTCCGTTGGCATGGTCGTTCCACCAGTATGCAAGAGTTTCGGCCGAAGCTACTTTGTGCTCCAGTTCCCAGTAAAGTTGCGGAATCATGTAGTCGACCCATCCGTTGCGAGTCCATAATGTCACGTCGGCATACAGGTCGTCATAGTTTTGCAACCCGTTGGTTTTGCTGCCATCGGGATCGGAACCTTGGTTTCGCCAAATTCCAAACGGGCTTATGCCCAACCTTACCCAAGGCTTGGTTGCTGAAATCATTTCATGCAATTCCTTGATGAGCATGTTGACATTCTGTCTGCGCCAATCGCCACGATCCATCCCGTTGCCGAATTTTTTGTAGGAAGCCTCATCAGGAAAATCTTTCCCTTTCACTGGGTATGGGTAGAAATAGTCGTCCATGTGGATTGCATCTACGTCATATCGGGTTATAATGTCTTTTACGACCGTTTCGATGAATTCCCGGTTCTCGGGATAAGCAGGGTCAAAGTATATTTTCCCGTCGGCATATTTTACGAAACGTTCGGGATGCTTGTGGTATATGTGATTTTTAGGCAGCTTTTCGCCTTTAGATGTCGTGACTCTGTAGGGGTTGAGCCAAGCATGAAGTTCCATTCCTCTTGCGTGTGCTTCGTCAATCATGAATTGCAGAGGATCCCATGCGGGATTAGGAGCCACGCCGGCTTCTCCGGTGAGATGCCTGCTCCACGGTTCAAGTTCCGACGGATATAGAGCATCGGCTTGAGGCCTGACTTGGAATATTATTGCATTGCAGCCAGCGTCTTGCAGTTTGTCGAGCAATCCGCGCAGGTATTGTTGGTTTTCGTTGGTCGACTGGCGGGAATACTGTGATTGGAAGATGGTGTGTACCCATGCTCCTCGGAATTCACGTTTAGGATTGTCGGCTTGGTCGTTGCCATAGGAATTAAATGCAGACAATGCCGTCAATGCGGCCACAAACAGTTTCTTTAGTGTCATATAGATAATAATTTGTATTTCTTGCGAAGATAGTAAATAATATGTTTACCGACAAGAAAGTTGATTTATGCTTTGTCCGGCTGTAGGAATGGTTTCCAATTGTGAATAAATCTGTTCATTTAGCGAAAAAATCGATATAAATGAAAATTATTGTTTATCTTTGTGCACTTATATACAATGGCATAGGTCATGTTGCCATTTATAAAGGTACTGGACACGATACATGACATAGTTTTTAATCATTTCGGTAATACATAGAGGAGCAGAATGAGCCATGTGGCCCAAGTCAAGGCAAAACGCGGCTTGCAAGAGGGGATGTGAAGCCATGCGCGGTTGAAATCCCGGGAGTGTGAGGAATTTTTGTGTACCGGAAGAAATGATTCATAATTTGACAAAATGATTGGGAAAAAGATAATCTTGCCTTTTGCGGCATTGTTCATAATGAACAGTTGCGATGAACCTGTCTATCCTGACCCTACCGGAGAAAAAGGAGTGTTGGTAATGGAAGGCATGGAATTGTCGGTCAATGAAGAACCCGATGCCTATGTTGGTTCTTATGTGATAAACATAAAGTCGCGCGGAAGTGGCGATGTTGTAGAATCGTGGATGTTTGACGACATTCCAGCCGAAGTCAAATTGCCTGTCGGGAAGTACATAATAGAGGCATACAATGAAGAATTGCAACCTGCGGCGTGGAACGCTCCATATTATTATGCAAGCAGTGAAATCGAGGTGCAGAAAGATGCCGATGCGACAATCCGGTCGTTGAATTGCGTTTTATCCAATGTCAAGATAGACGTAGCTTATTCCGATGAGTTAAAGGCTGCAATGGGAAATGACGCAGTAGTAGATGTCTCAATGTCGGGCGTGACATTGCAATACGGGTACAATGAAGATCGCAGCGGATATTTCATGTGTCCCGAAGGAGCATGTACGCTTGTTGCCACGTTTACGGGGACTGTGAACGGCATGGCATGGCACGATTATCAAGTGTTGTCGGATGTAAAAGCCGGTCAGGCAAGAGTGTTGACATTTGAATTGACCGATAATTTGACCCTTTCGCAAGAAAATATTCATGCAAAAGCCGGTGCAACAAGTCAGATGATAACAGTTTCGGCTACCGGTGCTTGGGAAGTGTCGGTTTCGGATGATGCTTCAACATGGATTTCCATCGACAATAAAACGGAATCGAGTTTTGTTGTCAATATAACTGAAAATGAGTCCACGCAAGCAAGAACCGGGACGGTGGTCGTGAAAATGGGTAGTTTGTCGCGGCAAATATCTGTTTCTCAGGAAGGCCGGGAAATATTTGGTGCGCCAAGATTTGAAAGTAGCACGGTCGATATAACAGGAGAAAATGACGCTGCTGATTTTGGCACGGGGAAACAAGATGCCGTTGTCAATATCATTGCCGAAAATGGCATAGCATCTTTGAAAGTGACCATTGATTCCGAGATACTGTCGGGATTGTTGCCCGAAGTAGGGCTTGAAGAAAGTTTTGACCTTGCCACCGGACAGGGTGTCAACGGAACTGATTTGACGGCGGCTCTTGTAAGTCTCGGATTTCCTGTCGCCGAAGGAGGAACCATAGATATAAACGGTTCTCCTGTAGAATATAAACCTGTTGTAAATGAGACAAATGTCCAATTTGACGTGACAACGTTCATCCCGTTGCTGTCGTTGTTTGGTCAAGGTTCTCATAATTTCATCGTTGAAGTTACCGACAATGCCGATTTGACATCTTCGGTTACTTTGCATTTTGTGTCACATTAAATGAATCATAAAAATCTAAGAACATAGTCATATGGCTAAAAAGACCATAGTAGCAATATTGCTTTTTTTGTGTGTCGCATTGCATGCAGTGGCACAAGAGCGGTTTAGCCGAGGATTCAGCAATGATTCCTTTGTCCCTAAAGGACAGTGGGTAACCGGAGTGAGCGTTGGCTTTTCGCAGTCGAATCAAAACAATTATCAATTCTTTATTCTGGAAGGAATAAATGGTGATACTTATTCATTCAAGGTAACGCCGATGTTCTGTTTCATATTTAAGGATGACCTCGGAGTAGGAGGTAAATTTGGATATGAACGCAGTCGCATAAAGGTCGATGAGGCCAATCTTGTGCTTGATTCCAATACCAATGTGGATTTTGAAAGCCTGTATAGTATAAATCAGGAATATTCGGCCACAGGTATTTTCCGGAATTACATAGGCATGGGTCGTTCCAAGCGTTTCGGATTCTTCAATGAAGTGCAATTGGGCTTTGGCATAGGCGAATCAAAATTGACCGATGGCTCGGGTGATGGCTTCACCGGCACGTTTGAGCGTTCGTATAACATCAATGTGGGTTTGATGCCGGGCGTAGTCATGTTTTTGAACAATTATTCGGCAATAGAAGTGAGCATTGGTGTGTTGGGATTTGAATATTCACACACGAAACAGACCAATGACCAAATTTATATAGCCAAGCGAGATTCGAAGAACGCCAATTTCAAGATTAATTTGTTTTCTGTCTCGTTTGGAGTATCGTTTTATTTATAATTGTGGCAATGATGATGAGCAAGTTAATGTCTATATTGATGGTTGCCGCAATTTCGGCGGTATTCCCGTTTGCCGTTTCTGCTAATGACGGCCTTACAAGTATCGTAAAGGAAAATGTCTCCAACGAGTCGGTGGCTGACAGCTTAGGCAACAAGATTGCATCGCAGATAGTTCGTCCTGACAGTATTTTGAATCAAAAAGTAATCGTAGGCAAAGACACGGTTAACTTGATAATTCCCGAACACAATTTCGGACGTTATGACCGGGGATTGTTCAATTATCTGTTTATACCTAAGGGTCAGTGGTCTTTTGGACTTACGGCATCATATGGAGAATTTAATTCCGAAGATACCAATTTGTTATCGTATATAACCGACTTTGATTTTGAGGGGCATTCGTTTTCTATTCGTCCATATATAAGCTATTTCTTCGCGCATAACCAGTCGATAGGCATGAAGCTTGGATATAGCCGCAACAGTGCCGAGCTTGGAAGCCTTGACGTGGATTTTGGCGAGGATTTGAATTTTTCATTGAAAGATGTTGATTACCGTTCTGAAAAATATTCAGCTTCGATTTTTTATCGTCATTACATTGGCCTTGATGACTCACGCCGTTTTGCCGTGTTTAATGAAGTCGATTTGGAATTTTCAAGTGGCAACGGCTCGTTTTCACGCCAATATGGCGGAGTGCCACGGGTTACTGAGACGGTGACAACCGAGGCTCGAATGAATTTCTCTCCGGGCTTTTGTTGCTTTGTGCATGATTATGTGAGCTTCAATGTGTCGTTTGGCGTGTTTGGCGTATATCTGACAAAGCAAAAACAGAAAACCGACAATGTGGAAGAAGGTTCAAGATTCTCAAGCGGAGCCAATTTCAAGTTCAATTTGTTTAATATCAACATGGGCATAGCTGTCCATATATAAAATTCCGATGTTGAATATGAAGAATACATATATAAAAACAATTGCCTTGATGCTCGTGCTGTGTGTCTCGGGGCTGTCTTCATGCTTGGAAAACGACATACCATATCCGAGGATAGACTTGGAATTCATATCTATCGAGGCCGAAGGGCAGACGGCTTCGGCTTCAATCAACACTCAAGACCGCACTGTGACGTTGACCCTTGGCGAGGATGTTGACTTGGCAAATGTGAAAATAAAGAATTACAGCATAACTGAAAATGCCGAAATCTCGGCCGACATAACCGGCGGCATTGACTTGACTGCTCCTTATAAGGTGGTCCTGTCGTTGTATTACGATTACGAGTGGACAATAAAAGCCGAACAGGTGATTGAACGCTATTTTACGCTCCCCGGTCAAGTCGGAGCATCGGCAATTGACCCGGTCGGCAAGCGTGTAGTTGCCTATATTCCAGGTAATATGGACATAACTGCCGTACAGGTAGATGCTGTCAAGCTCGGCCCGTCGTATATTTCGAAGATGGAGCCCGACTTGAACGGCGTGGCTTATGATTTCTCGGCTCCTGTGGAAGTAAATGTGTCTTATCGGGATGAAGTTGAGACGTGGACCATATATGTTGAGCAAACCGAAGTTCTTGTGTCTCTTGATGAAATAAATCCGTGGACAAATGTAATGTGGGTTTACGGAACGGCACAGGAAGGTCGTGAAAATGGTTTTGAATATCGACGTCAAGGTGATGAGGATTGGATTAGATTGGCGCAATCGGATGTAATTAGCAGCGGTGGCACATTTAAAGCTCGAATAATACATTTGGATGCAAATACTTCTTATGAAGTGAGGGCATTTAGCGATGCCAATTACAGCCCGGTTCAGACTGTGATGACCGAAGGTTACGTTGAATTGCCGAATATGAGTTTTGATGAATGGTGGCTTGATGGCAAGATATGGTGTCCTTGGGCTGAGGATGGCGAGTCATTCTGGGATACGGGCAACAAGGGTGCAACGACGCTTGGCGATAGCAACTCCGTGCCTTCGTCCGACACATGGAATGGAGGTCCGGGCCAGTCGGCTAAACTTGAGTCTAAATTCGTGGGTATCGGCGGTATCCTTGGCAAACTGGCTGCCGGAAACATATTTGCAGGAAGTTATGTCAGGACCGACGGAACTAACGGTGTGCTGTCATTTGGCCGTGAATTCAACGGACATCCTACTCGCTTGAAAGGTTATTGGAAATATACAAGTACGCCTATTTCTCATTCCAGCAGTGAATTTACGCACTTGATAGGTCAGCCCGACACCGCAATTGTTTATGCAGCTCTTGTGAATTTGCAATCACCGCTCGAAATAAGGACTAATCCGAACAACCGGCAATTGCTTGACAAGCATGCCGACTATGTCATAGCTTACGGAGAAGTGACATCGGGCGAATCGATTGCCGGGTGGACCGAATTTGACTTGGAGTTTGAGTATTATCGTACTAATGAAACTCCTACCTATCTCATTATGGTAAGTACGTCAAGCAAATATGGCGATTATTTCACCGGAGGCGACGGTAGTATCTTGTGGCTCGATGATTTCAGCCTTGGATGGGATTATTAAGAAGCAAAAATAAGTTTTTAAAATAAATTGAATCAAGTCGATGGTTGATGCGGAAAACAGCGCGCAACGCAAGTATTTGTTCGGAATGACTCTTGAGCAATTGCAAGAAGTCGTCCTTTCTCTTGGAATGCCACGTTTCTCGGCAGGACAGATATGCCGATGGTTGTATGTGAAACATGCCGATTCGATAGACGAGATGACCGATTTGTCAAAGGCAAATAGGGAAAAATTGGCATCGGAGTATTCGATCGGGAGGTTTGAAGCAAGTGCGTCAACCAAGAGCATGGACGGTACAATCAAGTATCTTTTCACGTTGTCCGACGGGAAATCGGTGGAAAGCGTATATATTCCGGATGCCGATCGTGCAACATTGTGCATTTCCACGCAAAAAGGGTGCAAGATGGGTTGCCACTTCTGCATGACCGGCAAGCAAGGATTCCATGGAAACCTCTCGGCAAGGGAGATATTGAATCAAATATATAGCATTCCCGAGTTTGAAACGCTTACCAATGTCGTTTTCATGGGCATGGGAGAACCTCTCGACAATATTGAGGCAGTATTGCAGGTAATAAAAGTGTTGACATCCAAATGGGGGCTCGCATGGAGTCCTAAACGCATAACTGTTTCATCGATAGGTAAAATACCTGAATTGAAAAGGCTTGTCGAGGAAACGTCGGTACATGTGGCCATAAGCGTGCATTCTCCTTTCCATGAGGAACGTCTCGACTTGATGCCGGTAGAGAAAGCCTATCCAGTGAAAAAAGTGATGGAAATGCTTTCAAATTATGATTTCAGGCATCAACGCCGCCTTTCGGCTGAATATACCATGTGGGATGGAGTAAATGATGATTCGGTTCATGCTGAGGCTCTTGCCAAGTTACTGAAGCCTACCGGCGCAAGAGTCAATCTGATTAGGTATCATTCGATTCCCGGTGTCAAGTTGAAGACATCAAGCAATGAAACTATGGTAAAGTTCAGGGATCAATTGAATAGTCACGGAATAATATGCACAATACGCCAAAGTCGTGGCGAGGACATTGCCGCGGCATGCGGAATGCTTGCCGGCAAGACCAAATGACGGCATTGTCGTGAAAAACACCTAATTTTTATAAACCACTTATCATTATGAAGGGATTTCTATTTGGATTCAAGGATGGAAGCATTACGTTCGTTCTTGGAATGATGTTTACACTCTCATTGTTGTTCACGGCCGAAGTGCATGGACAAGAACCTGAAGGTTATTATGACAGTGCCGAAGGAAAGAACAAAGGTGACTTGCTTGAGGCATTGGAATTGATTGTAGGACCTCATTATGTGCTTGATTATGGAGACTTGTGGCAGGTGTATAAGACAAGCGATGTCACATCCGAAGGATATATATGGGACATGTATTCCACATCAAAGTTTGATCCTGACGGAGATCGTTGCGGAAATTATAATTATGTAGGAGATTGTTTCAATCGCGAGCATTCGATGCCTAAAAGCTGGTTTGATGACCGTAGCCCCATGTATACCGATGCTTTTCATTTGTATCCCACCGACGGAAGAGTCAATGGACAGCGAAGCAATTATCCTTTTGGAGAATGTTCAGGTGGAAGCATGTTGCCGTCGCATGGCGGAGTGCAGGCTCTTGGCAGGCTTGGAAAATCGACCTTCCCCGGATATGACGGAACAGTGTTTGAACCGGACGACCGATACAAAGGGGATTTTGCAAGGACTTATTTCTATATGGCGGCTGCTTACAATAGCAAGATTTCCTCTTGGTCGAGCGATCAGCTTGCAGGTAACAGCTATCCATGTTTCAGCTCTTGGTCGGTCGATTTGTTGATGAAGTGGCACAGGGAGGATCCTGTCAGTCAAAAAGAGATTGATCGTAACAATGTAATATATGGTTATCAACATAACAGAAACCCATTTATCGACCATCCTGAGCTTGCTGAATACATATGGGGCAACAATGTCGATGAAGGGTGGAGCCCAAATGGCGATACGGCTCCCGTGTTGGCCACGCCTGTCGATGGCGAAGTCTACAACCTTGGCATAACCTCGATTGGCAGGGATATTTCATTGGCAATAGAAATCAAGGGAGACAATCTGAGTGAAAATTTGTCGGTGTCGTTGTCGGGAAGTGCCAAGTTTAAGATTGATAAAAATTCGATATCTGCTCAAAGTGTTTGTGACGGAACGGTATTGAACGTAAACTATTCTTCGACGGAAGCAGGTAGCGACGAAGCTGTGATTTCATTGTCGAGCAGTGAGGTCGCTGCATCGATTACGGTTCAAGGTACGACCGTAGACGGAGTTCCGGCCTTGCCTGCGACAAATGTGACGAGTGATTCGTTTACTGCCAATTGGATTTACATTGGAGAGGCTGACAAATATACACTGTCGGTTTATTATGCTGACGGGGGAATCATGCTTGATGGGTATCCTGTCGATGTCGATGCCGAATCCGGCCACTATTCGGTGACGGGATTGGAATATGACATGGATTATTGTTATACTTTGACCCATGATGGGAAAGTGTCGAATGTCATTGAAGTGACTACGGCTGATGTTGAACATGTATTGGAGTTCATATTGCCATCCGACGGATTGAAGTTCAGCGCGATTCCCAATGAACCTTCGGCTGAAGCGCAAGTAGGCGTTTATACGGAATATATAACGGAACCTGTGACTGTTTCTGTGACGGGGAAATTTGAATTAAGCCTTGATAAAAGCACATGGGGCAATAGTGTCGAGATAGATCCTTCGGGCGAGAATTTCTATATAAGAATGAAAGCCATGGAACTTGAAGGAGACTATTCGGGCATCCTGTCAATGAAATCGGGCATGTATGAAAGTACCGAAATAGATGTTTACGGCACTGTCGCTGCCTTGCGCACGTTCTTGGAGGATTTTGAATGGGAAAATGAGCATTCAAGTTACAACACCGGAGTCGAACAAGGTAACGCATGTGAGTGGAAATTGAGCGGCGTGGCAATAATCGGCTCGGGGCAAGATAATCCACATGGCGAATTGTGTGCACGCTTGGGCAAGAATGGCAACAGCGCGATAGAAATGGCCGAAGACAAGCATAACGGGGCTGGCACATTATCTTTCTATGCTGGAAGTTTCGGCAATGATGAAGATTGCCCGCTTGAAGTATCCTATTCGGTGGACTCGGGCGAAAATTGGACATTGATAAACACGGTCGTGCTTACGTCGGGAGTCTTGAAGGAATATGTATTCCCTCTAAATATCGCAGGTGACGTGCGTCTGCGATTTGTTCAGAAAGGAGGGAAAAGAGCCAATATTGATGATATTTCACTCACCAATTATGTTTCGTCGGTGCAAGGTGTCGTTTCTCAGCAGGGCTGGGATGCATACGCCATTGGCAATGGACGATTGGCAATTGAGGCGCAAAAGGAAACGTACATTGAGATTTATTCCATTAACGCCATCAAGGTTTTTGATGCTGTAGTGATTGGCAACAAGAATGTCGGTGGATTGGGAAAAGGGATTTACATAGTGGTTTCCGGCAATGACGCGAAAAAGGTAGTAGTGAAATAAATTATCGGTTGTTTGTAATTGATATCATGGCATGCCGACGATAGTCGGTGTGCCATTTTTTTCATCACTTGAATGAACATGCATCGATGCGTAGAGTAAAATTCATGATGTTCCTATAGTTATAAAAATACAGCCTAACAGAACGATACAGCTTGAAATGGAACGGATAAGTTTTGATTTGTTGCAATAACGGTAAAAAACATGAGGTGAAATATATTTAGACATCGCTGAAACATTTACTGACATGGATGCCGCCGTAACCTTTATAAATTTAGACAACGATTAATTAACAGACTAAAACTAAATTCAATTAAAATCTTTATTGACATGAAACGACTTTATCTTTTAGGTTTAATGTGCTTCAGCCTCACAGCAATGGCACAAAGTGAAAATTTGCTTCAGAATCCGGGTTTTGAGGATGCTAATTATGAATTGTTCCAATATGAATCTGTAACTAATTGCCCCGACTATGTGGCAGGTTGGAACGTGATGCATGAACGTGACGACGCCGATTTCAAGACAAAGGATTATAATAATGAAGGCTTGAGCAAATATCAGATTCGTGGGCAGATGGGTTTCTATGATGAAGATTCTGAGCAAGCTCAGTCGGGAAACAAGCAGTATATTCGTATTTCCATTTATGAGTGGCTTAAGGCTGCCGAGTGGCATGGAGACGGAGGAATGATGCAGACGGTCGAGGTAGTTCCGAATCACACCTACGAACTGTCATTCTTGTACCGTTGCAGCGACAAGGTGATTGACGCTGATGTAGTTCGCCCGTGGGTGGCTTTCCAAGAGGAAGGGACAGAAATCCAACATAAGAAAATCCAAAACATGATGGACCGTGAATTGTGGACTGAAAAGAGTTTTGAATTTACTACGAGCGAGACTGCCACAACAGCAACCGTATGGCTTGGTTTGACAGGTATTTCATTTTATGAATGGGGCGGTCAAATTGACATGTGGACCGATTTTGACGAAGTGGTGCTTGTAGACAAAGGTCCTGCATCGGGAGTAGAGAGTACCATTGTTGAAAATGACATACATGTTTATGCACAAAATGGCGAAATAGTCGTAGATGGTCTCGCTGATGGCGAAACAGTGTCGATATACAATTTGGTTGGTGAAGTCGTGGCTATTTGCCGTGCAGGCGATTCTCAAGCCGTGATGCAAGTTCCCGGTCCTGGCGTTTATATAATAAAGCCTGAAAATAGCGGAAAAGCAAGGAAAGTAATTGTTAGGTAAGTTTCCATAATTTTAGTTCCGAATAACGATTTTTTCATTATCAATCGATATGCACAACCGGGACGCATTAAAGCATTTTCCCGGTTGTGTTTTTTGTAACGCAATGATGCTGAAAATCAAGAATTACATGTCTTATTGGGTGAAATTACTTTTTAGCCAAATTGTTCATTATGAACATAAAAACGTTGTTGTTTATCTGTCTTGCAGCATCCGGAGTCGCGAATGCAAGCAATGTGGTGTCCTATGTGGATTTGAATCCGAAAGATTCGCACAAAATAGTGCTGAGAGTTGATGGAAATCCATATTTCATGACAAACATACAGGTGCGTCTCGACAAGTTGCGGTATGATTGGGATTGGAGCGCGTCCACGAGAGATGCGATAATAAAACAAGCAGCCGAAGACGGTTTCAACACCGTGGCAATTCCGATACATTGGAGAGAGGTTGAACCGACAAAGGACAATTTCAGTTGGACAATTCTCGACGAGTACATGAGCTTGTGCAAGAAGTACGGGTTGAAAATGGAAATGTTGTGGTTCAGTTGGAGCAGCGGAGGCCGCATACAATGGCTTGACAAGGACCGGAATCTATTGCGCACGCCCGACTATGTATGCACTCCTCAAGGCACAAG
Organism: uncultured Muribaculaceae bacterium; assembly: GCA_944321705.1. GTDB lineage: Bacteria > Bacteroidota > Bacteroidia > Bacteroidales > Muribaculaceae > Avimuribaculum. The sequence goes on from CALUMG010000005.1 coordinate 174,710, forward strand.
TGAATACACCATATTGCGTAAAACCGACCCGTGGACGCTTGATTGGTATGATACCGACTTGAGAGATCGTGAAACTTATGTCTTGAGCAAAATAATGGAGCATATTGCCGAATGGGACGCGGCAGAAGGAAATCCTTACACGGTGATCGGAGTCCAGCTCGGCAATGAGCCATTGGGCCATGAACAGGATGTGCCTGCGGAAGATATAATAGACTATTACAATGTAGTGGGGTCGGCAGTTAAAGATTCGGAATATTCCGTATGGACCCGTTTGAACTGCGTGAATGGTCGATTTGAAAGCTATATGACGGCCAATGAGGCTCTGCGAGAAAACGGTGGCACCAACATTGACATCGTTGGTATTGACGTATATGGCACCAATCCAATAAATATTTCGGAAATTGTTCCATACATAGGCAAGAATTATCGCATGATAATGGAAAGCGGCGCAGAAGTTTCGATAGCCGATATCTATCAAATGGCAGCATTGTATGGAAATACGGCATATGTGCATTATGACATGTGCGGACCTGATAATCACGGGCTGTACTCACAAAGTGGAAGCAACGGATTCGTTCCTAAAAGCCATGTTGAGAAAGTGAGGAATCTTAACAAGTTGATGAAAGGCGTAATGACCGACCTTGCAACCAACGCGATGGGATATGGACTCTTTGTTTACAACATGGAGGGTAATTCTTCAACTCCCACCGAGAATCCTGAAGGCATAGTATTTGATCCAAAAACATCTTCGTCGCAAGCCATCAGTATCAGGCGTAGCGGAACAGAAACGATATTGTTAAGTACCAAGGGTGGAAAGTTCACATACCCCGAGTCGCTGGGTGTCACAGCAGCGAGCAAGGGCTATTTTGATGACGCAAACAATTGGGTTGATGAAGGCAGCTTGCAATTTTCGTCAACATCCATAACCGCGCCCGAAGCAACGATAATTAAAATCACGCATGCAGGAGAAGAATTCAAAAAGCCTGAGGCTGTGTCGCAAGCCGAATTCGCCAACATTGGCGATGGTGCTGAAATATCTACGGCCTACTCTGGCAAGGACGGATTTGCCTGTCACGGATATGTGAAAACTTTGGAACAAGGATTTGTCGAATGGAACAATGTGGACGGTTTGTCCGACGGTAAGGTGGCGTTAGGATTCAGGTACGCTGTCGGGAACAGGAACGGTGCAGAAGTCTCTGTGACAGTCAACGGTATCGAGCAGAAAGTGAGTTTGCCTCCATCGGGAGGATTTAATACGTTCAGTATGTTCTATCTTCCCGTAACTATTGATGCAGGGACGACAAATACCATAAAGTTGCAGGCAACAGGGACGAGGATATATGTCGATGAATTGCATGTTTATGCCGATGACGGTTCTTTCTCGGGAGTAGAATCTGTCGGTCTGGAGGCCGATGGTGCTTTGGTTTATCCTAATCCGGCAAATGATGTTTTGTATTTGCCTGCTGCAACTAATTCCACTCCGGTCGATATACTCATTTGCGATATGTCGGGAAAAACCGTTATGGCAGGTGTTAATGCCAATGGCGTAATCGACATATCGGGATTGCAAAGTGGTTATTACATAATAAAAGCCGACAATGAATCGGCATTGTTCCTCAAGCAATAAAGCCGAAGTGGCGATATTGGGAAAATATCATATTTATGCCAGTCTTGCTTTTTAGCCTGACTGGCATACTTTTTTTTGTTATTAACATGGCACGGATTGATAAAATTATTACATTTGCTATTGGCATGAGTGCCTTTGACGCTTGTGCTGTCAGCAATCCACCATGTAATGACACAAAATAAATATTCTTAAGTCATGAAAAAAGTATTTTTAGTTGCATGTCTATCGACAATTTGCATGTTTGCCATGTCGCAAGAAGCTCTGTGGAAAAACGTCGCGGTCGTTTCTCCCGAAATTCATGAAAACAATACAGTCACATTCAGACTTGTCGCTCCCAATGCCGCAAAGGTGGAAGTGACAGGCGATTTTCTTCCTGAACAGATTATCGATACTCATAATGGGAAGGTGAATGTGAAAGGTGTTGCCTCCATGAGCAAAGATTCGATTGGCGTGTGGCAATATACTACCGGAGTGCTTGGCTCGGAACTGTATAATTATAATTTCATTGTCGACGGATTGCAGATAACCGACCCGTCAAATGTGTATCAGGTGCGTGATATAGCAAGCGTGATGAACATATTCCTCATTGAAGGAGGGAAGGCCGATTTATACAAAGTGGGCGAAGTGCCGCACGGCAATGTTTCAAAAGTGTGGTATGATTCTCCTGCATTGGGCATGAAAAGAAGAATGACGGTTTATACGCCTGCCGGATATGAAGATTCGGCAGACAGACGCTATCCTGTGTTGTATTTGTTGCATGGAATGGGTGGTGACGAAGAAGCATGGTGCACACTGGGTCGAGCCACTCAAATCCTTGACAACCTCATAGCACAAGGCAAGGCCGAACCGATGATCGTGGTCATGCCAAACGGGAACGCGGTGCAGGAGGCAGCTCCTGGTGAAAATTCCGATGGTTTCAAGGCTCCTACGACGCAGCTTGAAAAGACTATGGAAGGATCGTTTGAAACTGCGTTTGGAGATATCGTGTCATATGTCGACACTCATTATCGCACGCTTGCCGACAAGCAGCATAGGGCTATTGCAGGATTGTCGATGGGTGGTTTTCATTCATTGCATGTAAGTCGTCTTAATCCCGACATGTTTGGTTATATAGGGTTATTCTCGGCTGCGATTTTACCCGGCCAAGTTGATCCGAACGGGATATATGCCAATTTTGAAGAAACGCTCAAACTTCAGTTTGACAAGAAACCGGCATTGTACTGGATTGCCATAGGAAAGAGCGACTTTTTGTATGAAGCCAATTCCGATTTTCGTCAATTGCTTGATTCCAATGGCTTAAAGTATGTGTACCATGAAAGCGAAGGAGGACATGTGTGGCGCAATTGGCGAGATTATTTGTCGGAATTCGTTCCTATGCTATTTAAAAAAGCCGAATAGTGGCTATTTTGGTCTGGATAATCAATCATTACTGCTGAATGATGCATGATTGAAAAGTGGAAAAACTGTTGTTCACATTTTTATGGAACTTTTTTTATAACTTTGAAAATAATTATTTTATAGGTTGATTAATATTGTTTAAAGTTGATTGTTATGTCTAAAGAGTATTCAGTGGGGAAGTCGTCTAAAAACGACATTGTTATAAATGACCCTGATAATTTAGTTTCGAGGGAGCACGCAAAGATTATCGTGCAAAGCAACGGTGAGATTTATATAAAAGATTTAAATTCAACCAACGGTACTTATATCAACGGGAAGCGAATAAAAGATGCGATGCGTATATATCCTAATGACGATATAAGGCTTGCAAAGACTCCGTTGACATGGAAACAGATAAATGATGTCCAAAACAAGAAGCCGGAAGGTGTAGGCGGTGGAACGAAAATAGTGGAAAATGGGAATAAAATGCCTCTACCTCCCGATGCAGTGGCTAAATTCACGATAGGACGTGCAGGTGACAATGATATTGTAATCAATGGAGCAACTGTCAGCTCGCATCATGCCACGCTGGTGAAAAAGACTTCGGGAGAGGTAGTCATCATTGATAATAATTCCACTAACGGCACTTACGTCAATGGCAATCGGGTTTCTTCGGCCATATTGCATGATGGCGACATCGTGATGCTTGCAAAAAACTATCCGCTGGAATGGTCAAAATATGTAAAGGCCGGTGGCGGGGGGACGAACAAGAGCATTTTAATTGCCATCGTTGCAGCTGCTGTGCTTGTTTTGGGCTTTGTAGCCTATAAGTTCATTCCATGGTCGGACGGCGGCGGAGGAAACGTGGTGACGGAGCAAAAGAAACCGTTGACCGCATCCGAAGTGTATGAGAAATACAAGCGCAGCGTAGGCTTGATTGTAGGATTCTACTACTTTGAAGTCTCGGCAAAAGGTGAAGTGATAGCCAATGTCTCGATAGACGACGATGGGGACTGGGTGGAATATGACGGGTCAAACCCGATTTTCTATACAGGCACGGGCTTCTTCGTGTCGAATGATGGCATAATCGCGACCAATAGGCATGTGGCTGTTCCTTGGACCGAAGAGGAAATGGAGGCGATAAAATCAATGTACCAGCAATTCATCGCCAATGCGTCATTGCAGGATGCCGACGCTTATGTGCAATTGCAACCGTTGATTGGTGACGTAAAGGTAACAGGCAAGTTGGCAAAGATAGGCATATTGCTGAACGATTCGCATGTGAATAACGTATATACCGATGCGATATGGTGCACCTACTTGCGTGACAGCGGAGACCCTGACATTGACGTGGGTTTGATTCAGACTAATAACAAGCAATTGCCGGCCGGAGTTGACACTTACATCAAAGTTGACGCGCATGCTGCCGATAACGTGAAGATAGGCTCGAAGATGTACACGATGGGATTCCCGTTGGGCATGAACGTGGCCCTTACCGACATTGGCATAGAAGCTCGCATACACAGCGGGGAGATAACACAGGCGCAGGGCGACGTGAGCTTTGGTCACAGCGCGGTGATTCAACATGGAGCCAGCGGTTCGCCTATCTTTGATGAATATGGCACATTGATAGGCGTTGTGAATGCTGGTTGGATGATAAGCGGTTCACAGCAAGGGTTGAACATGGGTATCTGGGTGAAGCATTTGGCTGCTTTGATGCAATAATGACTTGAATAATAATTAAAAAACAGAAATATTATGGCAAAGAGAACATGTGAACATGGTCACATATATGACTCAAGTATTTATGGTGACAAATGCCCGTTCTGTCCGGGTGGAGAAAAAACTATTTTTGAGCAGAATGGCGGCGGTAATACAGTAGTTAACGACGGAGGGGATGACCCGAAATATGATGACGGTGGCACTTCTTCCACTTCCACTGGTAAGACTGAAGTGTATGATGGCGGCGACATGGGTGGCGGCACAATGATATTCTCTAAAGATGCCGGAGGTCGCACGAAGACATCAAATAACCGCAGGTTGATGGGATTCCTTGTTTCATACGAGACTCCAAATGGAGAAGCATATAACATTTATGAAGGGCGTAACTCTGTGGGCAGCGACCCTCGCAGCGACATCCGCATTGCAGTGAACGGTGTTTCAAGGAATCACTTGACAATATTGTGCAGTCCGTATGACCACAGGTTTATCTTAAAGGATGAAATGTCTACCAATGGCACATTTGTCGGTGATAAATTTGTGAATGCAGATACGATAGAATTGAAAGACCACGATATCATTAAAATAGGCGGAGCGACTTTGATTTTCATCGTCATACCTCAAATTATTTGATAAGTGATGGAAGAAAACGCAAATGATTATTGCCTCGTTGGCAGTTGTACCGACGTGGGCCGCGTGCGCAAGGCAAACGAAGACAGCATGGACTGGTTTGACTGTGCGACAGGCCGTGTAGTAGTCGTGTGCGACGGCATGGGTGGCCATGTGGGAGGCCAGGTGGCTTCGCAAACTGCAATCAAGGCTATTCGTGATTTTTTGACCGTAAACACGTTTGATTCCCCTGATGAAGCTATAACAAATGCAATAATCACGGCCAATCAAGCCATATTGCAGGAAGCACAAAAGAGACCGGAATTGGCCGGCATGGGATCGACATGCGTCATGCTCGTCATTAAGAACGGAGTTGTTTATTACGGGCATGTGGGTGACAGCCGCATTTATTTCGTGGCAAACCATCGAATAGTACAGTTGACGAAAGACCAGTCTTATGTCCAGACACTTGTTGATGCCGGCGTCATATCTCAAAGTGAAGCCGAGCACCATCCGCGCAAGAATGAAATAACGAATGCTTTGGGCTTGAAAGGAATGACTCCGCCCATTGTGTGCGAGACTCCAGTGCTTCCTGAAGCCGGCAACTGCTTTGTTTTGTGTTCCGATGGATTGTCGGGAATGATTTCCGACTCGCAAATCGAGCATATAGTGAGTCGTCACGACGTAGACATAGCCAAGCGTGCCGCCGACCTTGTGAGCAAGGCCAACGAAGCGGGCGGAAAAGATAACATAACGGTTCAATTGGTGGAATTCACTGTCACAGTGGAGGATTCTGCACATCCTGCAGCGTCGGGTGATGTGAAACCAAATCCAAAGCCCGACAAAAAACGGTTGTTGCTGATTGGCGTTGCCGCGTTGGTTGTGATAATTGTCGCGATTGTGGCTTTTTCAAAAGGTGGCGGAGGCGAAGATTCGGCGGCCGGTTCCGATTCAATAAAGAATGACACGGTCAAGAACATAATAAGCAACGTAGTGGCCAGCATTGATAGGAATGCTGAAGCCGGTACAGGTATTGACACGCTGAACGCTACGATAATAGAGGGAGACCGTGTTGAATGGAGCAAGAGTGCCAACAATAGGCTTGAAGTGAACCTCGCTTCAGTCGTCGGACTTGAATACAAGGCGACCGATAAGTTCGTAGTAGATTCGAAGTCGGCAAAGGGAGTGAAATTCAGCGGAATATCAGCCGATAATAAGTATATAGTCTTCTTTGACGTATCGGATAATAAGTTGGATCATTTCATTGTCAACTTGACTACTTCGGGGCATTATTACACGTTCGACATCACAATACCTGAACGGACGAAGCCGAAAAGCAGCGTAGAAGTCCCGAATGGCAATGCGATAACTCCGACTCCAAAACCGGCTCAGCAACCTGAGATTACGGTGCCAGAGACCCCTAAACCCGATACTCCTCTGGTGGAGAATGACAAGCCGGGAATACGTCAGTCTGAAGGAGAGAACCCTGACGGTGTAGAACCTAAAGGGCAAGAAGGAAATCCCGGAGGAGAGGCTGGCAATGATACGGAGATAGACGGTTTTGCTTGATCATTCAATCGATGCGCTATGTTCAAGTTATCGATATATGACGTTGAGGACAAGCCCATAGGACAGGGCGGAATGGGAACTGTGTACCGTGGATATGACCAATTAGGGCACAAAGTTGCCATTAAGGAGATGCGTCCTGAACTCATGGCCGACAGTGACTTGTGTCGCCGATTCAAAAGGGAGATTGACATACTGAGCAAGCTCGACAACAAGAACATCGTCAACATGCTTGCCTCTTTTGAAGAAAACAACAGGTTATACATCGTCATGGAGTTCCTTGACGGTATCACTTTGCAGGAATATGTGCGGACACGAGGTCCAATGAAGGAACAGGAGGCAATAGCCTGCATGTGCCAGATTCTTGACGGGCTCACCGACGTGCATAAGCGCGGATTCGTACATCGCGACATAAAGCCGAGCAACATAATGCTGTGCAACGATGGCACGGTGAAGCTGCTTGATTTCGGCATAGCCAAGGACTTGAACGGTCAGGGTACCATAGGTGAACTTGTGATAGGAACGAGTGGCTACATGAGCCCGGAACAGGCCGAGGGCTACAGCATCAACCACTTGTCCGACATATATTCGCTTGGTTGCGTGCTATATTACATGCTTGTCGGCGAGCATGCCGTGCAAGAACAGTCAAATAACAACGCGACCATGATTGCGGTCATAAAGACCGTGATACCTCAGGTGAAAATGAAACGTCCTGATGTGTCGGATCGGATTAACAACGTAGTAGCCAAGGCGTTGGATAAAAATATGCAACGTCGTTTCAGATCATGTGGCGAATTCAAGCGTGCGCTCACCGGTTTGTCGGATGTCGATATTCACGTCGGTAGTGGTAATTTTGAATCTTTCACAGTGTCGATAGGCAGGTCGGGTTGTGACATAAATATCAACGACCCAGCCAACAGGGTAAGCCGGCATCATGCCGATGTGACATGGAATCCTGCCATTACCGGACCTAATTACAGGTATATCGATTGCAGCACAAACGGGTCGAAAGTGAACGGTAGCGATGTTCATAACAGTTCTTACAGCTTTTATGGCTACGACAAGGTTGACATCATGCTTGCAGGCAGCGTCAAGCTTGATTGGCAGGAAGTGGTTGCGGCATTGAATCGGAAAAAGAATCAGGGAGTTATGAAAGACCCGGGAAGCGGCAAGAAAGACTGGGAGAGTGGGACATATACCATTGCCGACCAGTTGCCCATGCTGATGTCGATATTGTCGTTCTTGGTTCCTTTTGTTGGGTGGATCATATATTTCAATGACAAATACCGTTATCCTGTGAGGGCGAAAAATGCCAATCTTCTCGCTTGCATAGGAATTGTGACATGGGTTATAATGATATTGTTAATAATTTAAAATACCGAAATAATGAAAAGAGTTACCATAGGACGTAGCAGTTCGTGCGACATCATTGTGTCGGGGAACGCTGTCAGCCGGCATCACGCCACGCTGACATACAATAACGGAAGCTATGTCTATGAAGATACAAGCAGCAACGGAAGCAACATTGGCGGAGTGATGTATCGCGGACAGCGCGTTATAATAGCTCCGGGAACGCAGGTGCTGCTTGGCAATGAAGTGCCACTGCCATGGGACAGGGTGTACATGATGATGAATGGAGGCGGAGGCTCGGTAAATGAAGCCGAGACGATGTTCAAAAATAATGGAAATGTGCCTCAATACGGTGGTGGCGCTTACTATCCGCCACAACCTGTGCCAGTGAATGATTCCCTTGGCGCGGGATGGGCAATCCTTGCAGTATTGATTCCCTTGATTGGAATAATAATGTATTTTGTGTGGAAGGACGAGACCCCAAAAAGAGCAAACTCCATACTTACGATAGCACTTGTCATCATAGGGCTAAACGTTTTAGGTTTCTTCTTAGCGCTTGCATAGATTTGAAAAAATAGAAACATTATAGACTATTGGACAATGAGTAGCTTGATAGGAAAAAAAATCTTAAATTATGAGATTGTCTCCCTTATAGGAAAGGGTGGCATGGGTACTGTTTATCTTGGGATAAACAGCAGCATAGGCCAAAAAGTGGCAATCAAGGTGCTTAATGAAGAACTCGTCGGGAGCCAGATGGTGCGCGACAGGATGAAAAAAGAAGCTCAGACGTTGTTGCTGCTTGACCATCCGGGAATTGTAAAATTGCTGAATTATGTGGAACAGGACGACAACGTGTTCCTCATAATGGAATTTGTCGAAGGAGAGTCGTTGCAGGAATTCTTGACGGAGACCAACGGGCTTATAGTGGAAGACCGGGCATACGACATAATCCGCGAGATGCTGGAAGCATTTGAATATGCGCATGAACATAATGTGATTCACAGGGACATCAAGCCTGCCAACATATTCATCACCAAGGATAAACACATAAAGGTGCTCGATTTCGGTATCGCGCATCTCGTAACCGAGTCTAATGACAGTGAAAAAGGCTGGCTCGTTGGTACCCCTGCTTACATGAGCCCTGAACAGGTGAATTGCGAGGAACTTGACAACCGTTCGGATATTTATTCACTCGGAGTGTTGATACACACCATGCTCACAGGGAAAGTTCCTTATGATTCAACCACGATGAGCGACACCGAGATAAAGGATCTCGTGGTGAACAAGCCGTTGCCGCGGATGAAGGAGTATTATCCTTACATATCGGATAAAATGCAAAAAATCGTCGACAAGGCAACAGCCAAAGACAAAGCCAAGCGTTATGACAGTTGCAAGGCGATGCTTGCCGACGTGAAAGCGGTGCTTGCTCCCGAACCTACATGGAAATATTTGAAATATGTCGTGGCTGCCGTCTTGGTGATTGCCTGCGGTGTCGGCATATGGGCTTGGACTTATTATCGAGATTCCACTTCCTATTACAAGGATATTGTTGAGCGTTGGGGCGTTTATGAGGGAGTAGGCGAACTGAGTTCGAGTGATGTCGGTCACAGCAACAGCATGTATCGCATCATCGAGTCGGAAGGCAAAGTGAGGCGCGTTTCTTATGTGAACAGTTTCGGCAAGCTCATTGACGACAGTGAATCGGAACACATAGGGCGTCCGACCGATGCTTACTATTACTATCGCGACAATGGCAATGTGGATTTTGTGGTTTATAAAGACCGTAGTGGCAAGTCGTTGTACAAGATGAAATATGAAGAGAAAGACGGCAAGATAAACATGGCTGTTTTCCAGTATGACGACAAGTATAACACCGAGCGTTGCCTGCCAAATTCGCTTGTCGGATATTATGACTTTGCCAACGAATCGGAGGACAAAGGCCGTGTGTCGAGATATTTCTATACATTCGACGAAGACGGATTTGTCACCAAGTTGCGTTATGGAGACAGGTTCAACCAAGAAGTGGGCGATGCCAACAACATATATGGCATTGTTTATACTCGTGACGAAAAGGGTAGAGTGCTCACGTTGCAATACATAAATGAGAGTGAAGAACCTCAATCGACCAAGTGGGGCTTGAGCTTGAAGAAATTTGAGTATGACGACTCCGACAATTGGGTGAAGACTTCTTATTTCGGTATAGACGGTTCTCCAGTTATGGATGATAGCGATGGCACGTTCATATATTCGCTTGAGTATGACAAGTATGGAAATCTCGTGAAGACTTTGCACATGGGACCTACGGGCGAATTGATGATGACCCAGAAACAAGGTATTGCCGGGCAAATGCGTGAATATGATGAGCATGGATTGTTGACAAAAGTTTTCAATCTTGACACAAGCGGTAATCCTTTCTATAACGGTGCCGGTTGCGGATATTCCTATGAATATGACGCTAACGGATATGTGACAAAGATGAGCAATATCGACAAGGAGGGCAATGTAGTGCCGGGTTCGGACGGGACAGTGACCTTGCGTTTTGAAAATAATGAGCATGGCGATCAGTTGCGATTTGAATATGTCGGGCTTGACGGGCAATTGATGGCTTTGGGTGACGGTTATGCAGCCATGGAATATGAATATGATTCGGTGGGAAATATCATAGAAAGCCGCTATATATCGGCCGATGGCAATCCGTTCTTGTATCAAGGCATATATTCCAAAACGAAAAGTTGGTATAATGATAAAAACAAGATTTTAAAAACCGTATACTACAAAGATGACCAACCTTGCCTGAATGAGACGGGTGTTGCATGTTATGTGTATGAGTATGACGTCAAAGGAAACATGGTGAGCTTGTCGTTTTTTGCCGATGAAGAGGCTTCCAAGCCTGTCATGGACAAATGGGGGCGCAGTCGTGTCACATACAAATACAATGAATCGGGGAAGACTCTTGAGCAAAAGAGCTTTGATGCCGAGGGAGACCCATGCAACGATGATGATGGCTATTGCATGATAGTGTATACCTACGACAAGAACGGCAATATGTTGAGCCGCAGGTTCTACGACAAGAACGGCAGTCTTGTTATTTCTCGTTCAGATGAAGTTGCCGGAGAGAATTACAAATATGACGAGCATTCCAACATAGTTGAAATACAATATGTCGGAGCCGATGGCAAATTGATGCCTAATCTTGTAGTCGTTCGCTATGAATATGACAAATATTCCAACCAGACTAAGATGGCGTTCTTTAACATTGACGGGACAAAGACTTTCAATACCAAGAATTATCACATGGTGGAATACAAGTACGACGAGTTGAGGAAAGTTGTCGAAGAACGTTATTGCGACATTAACGATAATCTCGTGGAAATAGCAGGTACTGAGTATTCAATACACAAATACAAGTATGATTCATTCGGATTTTTGGTGGAACAAAGCTTCTGGAAAGACGATAAGCTGCGCGGAAAGGATGAAAACGGTGTGTTCCGACGTTGCCAAGACCGTGATAGTCAAGGCCGCATCGTGAGGGAGATAAATTATGATGCTTCGGATAATCCTGTGTCGATGAGCGGAGAAGCTTGTGAAGCCAAGGTGGTATATGACAACCGTGGCAACACAGTGGAATTCAGCTATTGGGATGGACGCGGCAACAGGGTTGCGAGCGAATATGGTTATGCGACATTCCGTGCCGATTATGATGAGCGTAACAATATCACTGAAATTCGTTATTACAATGAAAAAGACGAATTGTTGACAGAAGGCGTGGCAATCGTGAGATATGCTTACAATCAATATGGCAATGAGGTGTCATGTTCTTATCATGACGCGCAAGGCAATCCGACAGTATGCGGAGAGGGATATTTCAAGATGGAAAGCATTTATGATTCGTCCAATCCAAATATACTTGTGGAGCGCAAATATTATGACACGAGCGGTAAATTGATTTCAAGTGAAAACTTGTTGACCGGGGAGAAAAAGGAAGAAGCGGCAGAGCCTAGGTCTTCTTCGGGTGATTCGCGCCCGGCTCCTAATCCCGACGAGGCTCCTCTCGTAAGCAACCAGTGGCGCAAGTTCTGGCGCGAGGCTGCTGCCAATTGCCCGATGAATTTCGGAAACGGGGTTGAAATAACGTCGATTAGCGTAAGTTCTTCATTGCAAGTCAAGATAAAATTGCTTGATGAGTCAAAGTATGATTTCTCGGATGAAGACATGAGTTTCTACAAGAAATGGGTTTCTGATTTCAAGTCAACGATGCGGAAAGAATCAGAGATGCCAAAATCGGTAAGGTTTACCGTAATCATGCTTGACAAGGCCGACAGGGAATTGTTCAGGTCTTGATGTCCTGCAAAGTAGCGAATATCATAGCTAAATCAGATATTTCCGGCGGTATTGATTCAATTGGGTCAATATCGCCGGAAAGTTTTTACGGTTGACGTTAGTGTTAAAATTAGGTGCCGTGTGAAAATATTCATCTGCCATATATGTGTGGCAACGGGAAAATGATGTATTTTTGTGCTGTTTTGGATAGAAAAAAATAGTATTAATAAAAATTATATAAACAATTACACATTATGAAAGGAAAAACGTTGTTATTGTGCTTGGCAATTGGAATAATGCCTGTGATGGCAGGAGAAAAAACGACGGAGAAAAATAGTGAATATTTTAAGGATAATGCTTTCGTTTCTTTGGGAATGGAACATAATTGGGCATGGAGCAAGGGTCATGGAAATGGATTCGCGGGCCACTTGGATGCCGGTTCATGGTTCAATAGCACATCAGGATTGCGCTTGAGGATGAATGTCGGAAAGCGCGAGTTTGACAGCTATTTCTCTGGAGGTTATTATTCGGTAGGAGTTGATTATATGTACAATCTGCTTGAACTTTTCAAGGGCGATTACACCGAGAACCGTTTCTCGATGAATTTAGCAGTAGGTGCATCCTATTATCGCATATTTAACAGTGACAAGCAAAACCGGCCGGCCATAAATGCGGCTATCAACGTGGGATATAATTTTTCTCCGCATTGGGGCATTTTCGGTGAAATGTCGGCAGTCGGCATGCAATACAGGGATGATAGCGGCAGCAAAGTGGGAATAGGATGCGACTTGGCTTTTGGATTGAGATATTATTTCAATGGTTGCAATCGTGACAAAGAGTTGCCGGAGCAGGTGGCGCCTGTTGCAGGACAAGAAGATGAAAGAATTGAAACGCTGGGACGCAAAATCGAGTATTTGAACAACGAAGTGAACCAATTGCGCAAAGTCGTTGAAGAGAGTCGTGAGGAAGAATCTGAAGATGAGGGCAATGTAATGATTGCTCCAATTGACGAAGAAGGGTCGATTGACATCTTTTTTGAAGAGTTCAGCACTTTCCTTGGCGAAGACCAACGCAACAAGATTGCTGCCATAGGTGAATGGCTGAAGAATAATACGTTCAAGGTGCGTATCGTGGCTTTCAGTGACAATGTGAAAGACGCTGTTATCGATGAAACATTGCGTAAAGGCCGCACGCAAGCAATAATCGATGAATTGGTGGAAAAATATGACATAGCTCAAAACCGCATATCGGTCGTTAATGCCGAAGAACTTGGATATAAGAATCTTACAGGATGTAACGCAAAAATACTTTTCTTGGAATCCGGTAAATAAAACATAACTGAGGTATGGGACTTCAACGTTTTTTGGCAAGTCGTGCCGGCAAGCGGTTTTATAATATTGCTTATTGCTGGGGAGCTTGTCTCGTGATACTTGGTGCTGTGTTTAAAATAGCACACATGCCCTATGATAACATATTCTTGATGATAGGTCTTTTTACCGAAGTCTTCATATTTTTCATTTCGGGGTTTGACGTGCCGGCAAGCGATTATAAGTGGGAGAATGTTTTTCCGCAGCTCAAGCCTGGCGAAGACAAGAATGCCATTTCTGAAATGGGGCTTCCCGACCCTGACGGGGTGTTGGCCGGAAAGTATGTTGAGCAGATGCAACGGCTTGAGGAGAATATCAAGAAACTTAATTCGGCCTATGAGTCGCAGATTAAGAACTTTGAAGGATGTTCTCATGTGATAAACACAGAGGTGTTTTCCGACTTGGAAGCCGAGACTGTGAAACTTACGGCACAGGTGAAGCAACTCAACAGCCAGTATGGACGCATGCTTGAGGCCTTTAATGTGAAAGATGCCGAAAAAGCGAAAAAATAGCAGGATATGTCAAAATACACAATGCCTCCACGGCAGAAGATGATAAATCTCCTGTATGTGATACTCATAGCCATGCTTGCCATAAATGTGTCGTCGGACGTGCTTGAGGGTTACAAGTTGATGGATAAGGACCTTGAGGCTCGAATAAACAACACTAAGGCATATACAGACACTTTAAGAATGCAGATTGCAGGCAAAGCCGGGCTGGCTGAAGCCTTGACCGACATAAGCACACGCACCGACGAGATGCTTTGCATGATTGACAGTTTGCGTGAGGCTGTTGCCGAATATGCCGATAAGGATGATTACAAACCGGGCGAGTTGAAGGCGATTGATGACCTTAACGCTGTTCCCGGAGTGTTCCTTTCCGCAACCGACGGAGCCGGTAAGGATTTCCGCATTGCCCTCGCGGCCTATCGTGACGACATGGCGGCTTATGTGGCAGACTCGGCCCGTCGCAATTATGCTGCGTCGTTTTTGCCGTTGACAAGTAGCATAAAGGGAATGTCGTGGGAGCGTGAAACATTCTCTTATTTGTCGGCCATAGGTGGCGTGATGATGCTTAACAGGCTTGAAGAAGCCGTGTTGATGACATCGGTCGAGGCCTATGAAGCGTTGTTGAACCAAGGGGTTGGCGGTGCAGGACATTATGTGCTGATAAATGAAAATCAGCGAGTAGTTGATGACAACGGCTTGTTTGATGTTCCGGTGGTGCTTGTGTCTCCCTCTGTTACTAATACTTTATATGCCGGTATTACAAATGAGTTGAGCATATTTTGTGCCGGTATTCCGTTGGACGAACTCATTTTTACTACTTCGGGCGGCAGCGTGTCGCGCGACGGTGGCATGTGCTTGATAACTCCGGCCAATGGCCAAAAAACGATGACGTTGAAAATTGATTGTGTCAGGGAAGGACGGCAAGTGCATCTATGTGACTATGATTACAGCATCAAGCCATTGCCCGATCCTTCGCCGTTTTTGTCTTATAAAGGTGCCGACGGCAATGTGCATCGATACTATGGCGGCGTGCCAATCAGGAAAGCCGACTTGCAGAATATCGTTGCCATAGGAGCCGAGGTGAACGAAGGCCCGGAAATGCAGTTTGTTGTACGCAGCTTCGACACCGTGTCTATAAAGAGCGGCAAGGATGGTGATATAACATCGCTGCATTCATCGACAGGAAAGCTGACAGCGGCGCAAAAAGATCAGATAGACAAATTGTCGAGTGGAGACAAGTTTTATGTCACGTCAATAGTCGTGGAATCAAGCCGAGGAGGCAGCAAGCAGGTCTCTCCGATAAATATGGTCGTTTTTTAATAAAATGGATAAAGAATAACACCGGCAAATGAAAAAAATGTCGGTGTTTTTTCATTTGTGTCAAGTTTGATTTTTATGTGTAATACATTTTTTTGTCAAAAAAATGTTTAAATTTGCATATATAATATTCAGTATATTATGTCGCATGGCAATTGGGCTTGTTCGTATTGTTACCGATGAGTCGATTACTGGAATCTTAGTTTGAAGCATGGTGCACTCATCACGTTTCTTATGGACATTAATATATGAGAGTCGTAGTTAAATCTTAGTGTTATATTATGAAAAGAAGATTAGTATTATTATCATTGATTATTTCAGTTGGTTTTTTGTGCGCGACAGTGAGCGCTGCTGAGCTTGATAGCAAACAGCTGGCTTTCCGGTCGGAAGTGATGAGTTTCTTGCGTGAGGAGGGTTTTGCTCCGCGAATCGATACCTCGGATGAGTCGGTTGAATTTAAAAGAGAGGGTCATACATATTGGATTTATATTGGGGAAGGTTCTCCTTACTATATTACTGTTCAACGTGCCGGAATCTCGGTGAGCGAAGATGAAAAGGCTTCGGCCATTCTTGCGGCAAATGAGTGTAATGCTACAAAGAAGGCTGCCAAGATTTATGTGGCATCCAACAACAGCGTGTGTTTCGTGGTTGAATCATTTACTCGTTCGGTAGAGGATTTCAAATATGTATATTACAGGACGATGCGTGTGCTCGATGCCGCATTTGAGCAATTCCATGAAGAATTCAACGAATGGGAAGGCAGCGGCTTGAGTTCTGCTTCATTAACAGTTTCGGACGTTGAACTTGCCAATGTTGACGTGAATGGAAATATCATAACTGAATATGGCAAGACATTGTATGATTTCAATTCCCGTTACACGAAGCCAATGCTCACCATTAAAGCGTCAAGGGCAGGAACTTATACGATATATGTGAAACATTTCACTCCGACAGGCATGTCGACTGGTTCGGATTCTCCTAATGGCTATTCCTATTCTGACGATGTGGAGCTTACCGAAGGTGTGAACGTTATCCAATTGTCAGGTTGGGGAAGCAATACTCCTCCGAAGTGGTCGATGGGTGATTATAGGATGGAATTTTATTGTAATGGAGAATTGTTATACACCAAGTATTATACGATATATTGAAAAAACAAGGATAAAATTGAACCGGGCTGTGCGGACTTTTGCTGCATAGCCCGGTTCGTTGTATTGAAAAGAGTAGCAATCCGTTGCATGTCAAAAAAAATGTGTAACTTAGCACACTATTTTGATGTGCTTTATTCTGAGAATAGTAGAATGAGGCGTAATTAATTGGTTTATAATGGCAAACGATAAATTGATAAGAGTTGGCATCACGCAAGGTGATACCAACGGCATTGGTTATGAAGTAATATTGAAAACACTTTCAGAACCTCAAATTTTGGAATTATTCACACCTGTCGTGTATGGGTCGTCGAAAGTAGCGGCGTTTCATCGCAAGGCTAACGGGTTGCAACCGGTGCAGTTCAACAGTGTTGACAATGCCATACATGCCAAGGAGGGCGTGTGCAACATCGTGGAGGTGGTATCTGACGAATTGAAAGTGGAACTTGGTGTTGAAAGCGAAGCAGCCGGCAAGGCCGCGTTCACAGCTTTGGAATGCGCAGTGTCTGATTTGCGAAATGGCTTGATCGACGTGCTTGTGACGGCTCCGATAGATAAGCATACGATACAAAGCGACAGCTTCCATTTTCCGGGACATACGGAATATCTTGAAGCATCGATAGGCGACGGTGCAAAGTCGCTGATGATTCTTTTCAATGAACGACTTCGGGTGGCTCTTGTGACTACTCACTTGCCTGTGTCGAAGATTGCGGAATCCATAACCAAGGAGGCCATAGTTGAGAAGCTTGAAATATTTAATGAATCTTTGAAAAAAGATTTCGGCATAGAGTATCCGCGCATAGCCGTGTTGTCATTGAATCCTCATGCCGGAGATGGAGGATTGCTCGGAACGGAAGAAAAGGAAATAATAATTCCTGCCATTGATGAGGCTTATGACAACAAGATATGTTGTTTTGGCCCTTATGCAGCCGATGGATTTTTCGGTAGTGGTAGTTTCTCGAAATTTGACGGAGTGCTTGCCATGTATCATGATCAAGGGTTGTCGCCGTTCAAGACTATAGCCATGGAAGGTGGGGTTAATTTTACCGCAGGGTTGCCTTTTGTAAGGACTTCGCCCGACCACGGCACAGGATATGACATTGCCGGGAAAAATCTTGCAAGTCCAGACTCGTTCAGGACCGCAATATACAATGCAATTGACATTTATCGCAATAGGTGCCAATATGAAGAAATTCACTCCAATCCGTTGCGAAGGCAATATTTCGACAAAAGCAACGACAATGTCGTGCTTGATTTGACAAAGGACGATGATGATGTGCATACTGCATGATGCCGGATGTGTCAAAATGTTGTAGTAAATTTTTTTCAAGTAAACACGATAATATGAATTATGCTATAATTGCCGCTGGCGAGGGCTCTCGCCTGGTACAGGAAGGAATAAAAAAGCCGAAACCCCTTGTGGAGCTTAATGGAGAGCCTATGATAGGCCGGCTCATAAGGATATTTACTCAATGCAATGCCGAAAGCATCAGTATAATCGTCAATGCCGAGATGACCGAGGTGAAACAGTATCTTGAAACAATGGAAATAGGTGTCCCTTTGAATTTGGTGGTGAAATCAACTCCGAGTTCCATGCATAGTTTCTATGAACTGAGCCGCGTCATGCCACACGGGAAGTTTTGTTTGACCACGGTCGATACCATTTTTAAGGAAAAGGATTTTGCCGGATACATCAAGGCTTATGAATCTATTGCCGATGATAGTTGCGACGGCATGATGGCGGTGACTCCGTTTGTCGACGACGAGAAGCCTCTTTATGTTGGTGTTGATGATGACATGTGGGTGAAAGGTTTTTATGATAAGCGGCAGGACGACAGCAAGTACATATCGGGAGGTGTGTATGCGCTTGGCGACAAGGCTGTGAAAGTATTGGAACAATGCATGGCGCAAGGTGTTTCGCGCATGCGTAATTTCCAACGGGCCATGATTGCTTCGGGATTGAAGTTGAAGGCTTATTCCATAGATAAAATTGTCGACGTTGACCATGCGGGCGATATTGCCACTGCCGAGGCTTTCATCAATGGATGATGCGCTCGGGGGTGTACTTAACATGCGATTTTAATTTAAGATAAGATATATAGACATGGCTGATATAGAAATTGCCGGAATAATGCGTGCCGGCGCATATTCTCCAAACCACATAGGTAATGACGCCGCAATATTCAATGCTGCTGCCGAGCAGCTGAGAAAGCGCGGATATGCGGTGAATGTGTATAGCGAAGACCAGTTTAATGCTTCCGGAGTATCGGAACCGGTTATTCTTAACATGTGTCGTGAACGTGCTTCCATCGATAAGTTGCAGAAATTGGAGGATAGTGGGAGATTGGTTATAAATTCCGGTTACGGGATAGAAAATTGTACGCGCGAGCGAATGACACGGATATTGCTTGGAAGCGGAATCCCTTATCCCGACAGTATTATCGTGAACACTGACGAGGCTGTTATTCCCGAATTGAAAAAGGCTGGTTTCCAAAGTTGCTGGATAAAGCGCGGTGATTTCCATGCCATGCATAAGGAAGATGTGAGCTATGTGCGTCATCCCGAAGAAGCTCAAGAAGTGTTGCAGGAATATTTTTATCGTGGCATAAAACGTGCGGTTATAAACAAGCATCTTGTGGGCGACTTGATTAAGTTTTATGGGGTGCATGGCACGCCCTTTTTCTATTGGTTTTACCCTCTTGACTTGGGGCATAGCAAGTATGGATATGAGACGATAAACGGGAAGGCACGTGGCATAGAATTTGACAAGAAAAAGTTGAAATTGATATGCCAGCAGGCTGCCGAGGAGTTGAACGTGTTGATATATGGCGGTGATTGCATCGTTTCTCCCGAAGGCGACATGCGAATCATCGATTTTAACGATTGGCCAAGTTTTGCTCCTTGCCGGACCGATGCTGCGCCATATATTGCCAAATGCGTGATTAATACCATAAAATCTAAAGGGTTATGACCCTGTTAATGAAAAAATGAAAATTCATGGGTAAGTTTGCTAAATTTAAAAAGGACTATAAGGATTCTTTGAAATCGCTCGACACAGAGGAAACCATAGACTTGTTGTTTTATCGTCCTATAGGTTACATGTGGGCTTTGCTTGGTGAAAAACTTGGCATAACACCCAATGCTATAACAATAGCTTCGATATTTCTTGGCGTTGCCGGTGGAGTGTTGTTTTATTTCCATGATGATTTGCTGTGGTTGAATTACATAGGCATGGTGTTGCTTGTGTGGGCAAATAGTTTTGACAGCGCCGACGGGCAACTTGCACGGCTAACGCATCAGTATTCGCGTCTTGGCCGCATCCTTGATGGATTGAGCGGGGATTTTTGGTTTGTTGCCATATATTTTGCCATTTGTTTCAGGGTAAACGAGACAAGCGAGTATTTCATGGAGTATCCGTGGGCAATATGGGTGATGGCTGTCCTTGCCGGGATGTGTCATGGCAAACAGGCGGCAAGTGCCGACTATTACAGGCAATTTCATCTCTATTTCTTGAAAGGAACTGAGGGTAGCGAACTCGACAGCTGTCCGCAACTTGATGAAAAGTTGAAAACTTTGTCGTGGAAACGGAACTTTTGGTCAAAGCTGACTCTTTTTGTTTATCGTAATTACACGGCCAATCAGGAGAAACTTACACCTCGGATGCAGCAATTGCGTAAAATGTTGAAAGAGCATTTTGGAGAGAACATTCCGCAGGCATTCAGAGACGCGTTCAGAGCTAAAAGCAAACCTTTGATGAAATATACAAACATGTTGTCGTTCAATACGCGCGTCATAGTTTTGTTTATTTCGTTGTTTGTACAGATGCCTTGGCTGTATTTCGCTTTTGAGTTGACGGTTTTGAATTTGATGCTTGTGTACATGATATGCAGGCATGAAAGGATATGTAAACATTTTATAAAGCAACTTGAAGATGGAGCATTTTAATGGGATAAACGGCGTCATATTTGATTATGGCGGTACGATTGATAGTCGCGGCGTGCATTGGAGTGAAGTGATATGGGACGGATATGTTCGTGCGAATGTACCTGTGTCAAAGTCTGATTTCAGGGAATGCTATGTGTTTGCCGAGCGTGAGCTTGCGCGTGTGAAACATATATATCCCGAGCACAATTTCCATGACATGTTGCTCATAAAGATGAGGATAGAGCTTGAGAATCTTGTGTCGGCAGGTAAGATAGGTAGTGAGCGAATAGATGAATGGGTCAAAGATATTGCCGGTTACTGCTATGGATGTGCAAAAGATTCTGTCGAGGAGGCTCGTCCTGTACTTGAAGCTTTGCATGCACGTTTCCCAATGGTTTTAGTAAGCAATTTTTATGGTAATGTGGAAACGGTGCTTGCCGATTTCGATTTGCGCAAATATTTCAAAGAGATAATAGAAAGTGCAGTTGTGGGTGTACGCAAGCCCGACCCTAAAATATTCATGCTTGGGGTGGAGGCTCTTGGAATGTCGCCCGAAGAGGTTGTTGTAGTAGGCGACAGTTACAAGAAAGATATCGTTCCTGCCGAGTCTTTGGGTTGCCGTGTGTTGTGGCTCAAAGGAAAAGGTTGGACCGATGAAGAAGATCGTCAACAGCATCCGAATATTATTAAAAAACTCTCCGATATGCTTGATGTAGTATTGTGATTAATTAACCGAAAAGTGGTATAAAATTCCACTTATTAACATAAGATAACGAAAAGTGGCTGTTATTGACAATTATTTGTAAATAACAAGCCACTTATTTTTTAAAATAATTTTTCTAATTAAAAAATACCTGCTACTTTTACGGCGCTTTTCCAATTAGAGAGAAAAAGAGTATTAAGTTTAACGATATTAAATTTAAAATTATTATGACAAAAATTAATGTGCAAAAGGCTGAAGGTAAATTAGGTATCTTGGTCGTTGGCATAGGTGGTGCTGTTGCATCTACATTCATTGCTGGCACATTGCTGGCTCGTAAAGGATTGGGTATTCCTGTTGGGTCGATAACCCAGCTTTCCACAATCAAATTGTCGGATGGCACTGCTCCTAAAATCAAGGATGTTCTTCCGATTGCTAAGTTGGATGATATCGTGTTTGGTGGATGGGATATATTTGAAGACAATATATACAAGGCCGCAACACATGCTGCTGTATTGAATACTGCCGATTTGGACGGCGTCAAGGATGAATTATCTGCGATAAAGCCTATGAAGGCTGTGTTTGACAACAAGTATGTGACCCGTCTGCATGGTACTTGGGTTAAGGAAGGCGCAACTAAATGGGACTTGAAGAACCAACTTGTAGAAGACATCGCTAATTTCAAGAAGGCTAATGATTGCTCACGCGTTGTTGTGATATGGTCGGCTTCTACCGAGGTGTATGTTCCGATGTCTGAGGTTCATAAGTCGCTCGACGCATTCCAAAAAGCAATGAAGGAAAATGCTCCTGAAGTATCTCCGTCAATGTGCTATGCCTATGCTGCCATTGAAAGCGGTTGCGCATTTATAAACGGTGCTCCTGCTTTGACTGTTGACTTCCCGGCTATGTGGGAATTGGCTGATAAGCACGAAGCTCCTATCTGCGGAAAGGATTACAAGACAGGACAAACTTTGATGAAGACAGTCCTTTCACCAATGTTCCACACTCGTATGCTTGGCTTGAGAGGTTGGTTCTCTACTAATATTCTTGGTAATCGTGACGGTGAAGTACTTGACGATCCTGCTTCATTCAAGACAAAAGAGGTTTCAAAATTGTCGGTTATCGATACTATTTTGAAGAAAGACGAATATCCTGAATTGTATAGCAATATTTATCACAAGGTTCGCATCAACTATTATCCGCCGCGTGGCGATAACAAGGAAGGTTGGGATAATATTGATATCGTAGGTTGGATGGGTTATCCTATGCAAATAAAGGTGGATTTCTTGTGCCGCGATTCAATTCTTGCAGCTCCGCTGTTGCTCGACCTCGTGTTGCTTGCCGATTTGTCTAAGCGTTGTGGTTTCAAGGGTATTCAATCTTGGTTGTCATTCTACTTCAAGAGCCCTATGCATCCGCTTGACAAGGAACCGGTACATGACTTGTTCGCTCAAAATATAATGTTGCGTAAGAAAATGCGTGAGATTATAGGCGATGAGGGATATGTAAATGATTATCAAGAAGCAGAATATTGATTTTCAGAATGCGATTTTATGCCGTATGGCGGCATAAATGATGAATGATATTTATGGAAAGCGCATCTTGTGTTTGCAAGGTGCGCTTTTTTTGTATGTCACGTTGTTATTTGTGCTGATTTTTCTGTTTATTCCGTGTGGCTCGTGTATGAAGGATGCAGGTGTAGAAAAAAACGAGAGACGAGTGTTAAATAATGTTTATCGTTTTGAGCGGAATTTGAGGGGGATTCAGCGTGGGACATGTTTTAAAGCAGTTTTTCGTGAAAAAAGTTTCAGGTGCATGGCCG
>CALUMG010000006.1 GCA_944321705.1 uncultured Muribaculaceae bacterium
GCAGCCGAATCATTCAATGCCAAAATCAAACTTTTCAGGGCGAATCTGCATGGAGTCGTGGACAAAAAGTTCTTCCTTTTCAGAATCGCTATGTTGTATGGGTATCCCCACTAAATTTCTACTGCCCCAAAAGAATCAAGCATTTAAGGGCTAATCTCAGTGGTGTTGCCGACATCAAGTTCTTATTGTTTATATGTATATCCCCACTAAAAATCTACTGTGCCATGAATATGGATGCATGCGGCTTGTTTGTCTGCCTTAATTTTTAATTATGTAGAAATCAAAGAATTGAAAAAGAGTGTTATCATCTTTTGGACTGATCCCTTTTTTGAGCAACATCTCTCCAATATTTAAACCTTTCAATAGCAGGGAAACCACATAATGTTTTCCCAGATTTTGTAACATCTTTTGTTAAAATAGAAGAAGCTAATAATGTCGTTCTTGGGGCGATATGGATTCGGTTGGCCACACCAGATCTTCCCCATAAAATACAATCGTTACCAACGGAAACAAGTCCTGATATTGCTGAACAAGTACAGATGCAGCAATTATTTCCTATTCTCACGTCATGGCTAATTTCTACATAGTTTCCAAGTTTACTTTTTGAACCTATTATTGTTTCACTTGTAATTCCATTGTCAATAGAACAATATGATCCAATTTGAATATCATTCTTGACAATAACGCATCCATAAATATTTCTAGTTCTACTATTTCTATTTTTATCCCACGAAGTATAGTATGGAGTGTTACCTATTGTTGAAAATGATCCAATCTGAACATTATTGCCTATAGTGACATTGTCGCCAATAAACACATACGGAGATATTTTGCAGTTGCTTCCTATTTTTACATTCTTACCTATGACAACTGTGTCATGAATAAATGAATTTTGACCAATTTCCAATTCTTTGTCAGATGGCCAAGTAAAGCAACTGCTGACAATTGCTTCAAATAATCTCAAGGGATTATTACAATATATGATATCTTTATTTTTGAATCTGTTATTTATATTGACATTTGTTATGATTGCCAAATGATATTTAGCTGCTAAAAGATGGTTAAGAATAAGCGGATTATCGGTCCATGTCAAGTCTCCGTCTTGAGCAAAAAAATCATCACAGAAACCGGAAATTATCGAAATTTCATTACCAATGAAATAATCATTATAGTTGACCATTGATAACAATTCTTTGATAGTATAGTCTTTAAGAAATTTCATATTATTCAGTTTTAATCTGTTGCCATATTTTTCTTTTATTGTTTATAACCTGCTCATATTTAAGATCTTTATAATATTTATTGAAATGCGCCAATCTGCCATATAAGTTATAATTAGAAATATTTGATCTTATGTAAGATAAGGAGTCTCCTTTAATATAGGAAGATAGCATATCAATCATACGATCATAGTAAATAGGTCGAGTCGAAAGTTTATAGCAATCAATTAAATCTTTGGGAAGGAAATGTTCGTGAATTTCTTCAGGGAACATACTGCATTCGGCATAAAGATAATTAATGCCTTTTTGTTTTATATTGTCAGTAAAATTATTTATACAATACAAATTAGATAATTTGCAAAAACTCGAACAATTAGGCATGCATCCGTTATTTAGTAAAAGTTCCACTTTTAGTCCGTATAGATGAATCAAACGAAAAGCATTAAGGTTCCTATAAAAATTTGTACCTAATACTATTGAATAAAATGCATTGCTTTTCAAGATGATTTCTAATTCTTTTTCCGTCATAATCCCTTGGTTATAACTGCAAATAATTCGTTGTGAGTTATCTATTTCTTTAATCTTTTTTGCACAAGATAAAAAAGTGGTAACATATTCTATATCATATCTGTTCTTATACTTCTGGTAAGCAATCAATAATTCTTTTGGGTCGTCAATGAATTTAGGCACATTGAGAACAATTTTTAAAGCGATACCGTGTCGTTGGGCTGCACGAAGCACATTGTTTAATTCTTCCTCAAGAAAACCGTGTTCTTGTTTTTCATAATTATAAATATTACGTCTTGTTTGGTAGTCTATACTCTCGATAGGTGAAAAGAAAATATCATTTATATAAAAGTAGTACTTGTCAAGGATCTTGCTCCAATCTTCAGCCGTCATTTTGTAAAATGAAATGCCTATCGAGAATTTTCTATAGAGGTGAGTGTTAACAGGGTTCATGATTGTACAATTTTAATATTAAGTCCTTGGAACCGATCTATATTTCCTGTTTTGACGTATTTATATACCGTTTGGAAATACAAATGCCAATTTAAATACAAATTTTCTTCAGGTTTACATGATTTTATCTTTAGATCATGGATGCACGGCAATTTATAATGGGATGAACATCCAAAGAAAGATGAACATTTCCTACATTTTGTGTCACGAAATATTTGAGTGGATTTTGTCGAATTCCAATAGGTTTGTATGGACTCGATACCGTTTCTCATCACATCAGTTAAATAGGGATTTTTTGGATCGAAGAAATGGGCGGCACAAGCACCTACTTTCCCATCAGAAAAAAGTTTAAGAGAATAATTTGACCAATGCTGACATTTCCCATTTAATAGTAAACGAGGAAATATAGGGACGTTAAAACCGTGTTTTATTAATTCATTAATGCATTCAGTTGACAACCAATCTATGTATTGCTGATAGGTTAGTTGGTTCTTATAATCACCATAATCCGGATTTGTAGTGTATTGAGGCATTATGGTAGGGTTGTGAATTCCGTTTTTGGATATATCCTCTAAATACTCACCAAATGTAATGATATTGTGTGCATCTGTATTGTGCCGAAGAACTATTTGACAGTTAGGCATTTTTTCAAGAATTTTAATGTTCTTAATTATATCATCATATGTTCCTTCGCCATTTCGGTAGTGTCGATATTTATTATGTTGTTTTTTATTACAAAGAGGTATTGTAAAAAGAATAGAGTCATACCCATTAATTGAAGTGAATTGACTGATATTTGTACAATTGGTATCTATTCTTAGATCAAGTCTAACATTATTGCTCTTACAAAATGGTATGATTTTTTGTAGGAGGTAATTAGCTTGATTCCAATCTAATGATGGCTCTCCGCCAAGAATTTTCAATAGCAGAATTTTGAAATGTACTTTTTGATGGACATGGGTTATATATTCAAATAATAAATTTAAATTCTGTAAAGAAATTTTGGCTTTCAGATGATTATTATTGATTTGATAACAATATGGGCACGAAAGATTACATGCTAAGAACGTTTCGAGACTAATTAGCAATTGATTATTTGATTCAAATTGTTCCTCAAATTTATCCCATGGCAGCTCCTTGTCAAGAAAATAATGTTTATATAGATATTCCTTGACTGAAGCCTCCAATTGTTTTGAAATAGCATTGTCTATAACACCATCAATGGGAAAAATTATAATTTCTCCATTGATGGTGTTATAAATTAAAGCATGCTCTTCAAATTTATATACCCGAACATATTGACTAAGTCTAAGCATTTAAATCTTTTGATTAAGAACGCCCACCATTGCACGGGTCAAAGCTGCAATCAGAATAATTACTGTAGTCGTCATACTCCGAATACTCATTGTACACATCATATGTGTTAGTATGGAATTCTGGATAGTCTTTGTGTCCACCGGATGATTCACACATTAGGATTTTAGGAGATCTTCCGATTTGAATCATGTCTCCAACATAATTTGATGTTCTTGCGTACATAATACAAAAAATTAAGATGTGAATAATTATTTGTCACAATATGTTAAAAGGATCTTCTTTAAAAGTTTTTTAGTAAACTGGCAATGTTCAAAAACCTGTTTTGTAGATAAATCGGAGCGAATTGCCGGGCATATTCCTGCGCAATTGTACTTTGCAAAACATGTTTCACATTGTGGAAGTTTATATGAAAACAACTTCTCCACTTCCGTGAGAGCTGTATCATCAATACAAATAGTACTATTTTTTATCTTACCAAAATTAAATTTAGGGAATAATGCGTCGAGTTTCGAAGAATATCGTTGACAACCAACAAGGTATCCCTCAGGAGTCATGCAAAATTCGCCACGGCAAAATTGTGATTTTATTGTTTCCAAAGAAAGAGTTATCATATTATAAACATCTATTCCACATTGCTTGCCTATTTGATAAGCCTGAATGAAGTTTTCGATAAACTGGTTATAATATGATTGGACATTCTGTCTTTTATCTTGTACTGGCTCTAATTGAATGTGACGAATAAAAGGATAGGTGTCCCTAATAAACTCTATCATCTTAGGCATTAATTTGACCGAGTCGCTTGAAATAGTTGCTCTAACCCTAAAATATAGATTGTGCTTATTTAAAAGGTGAATTGTTTCGTCGATTCTTTTGTATGTTCCTCTTCCATTCAGGTATGTACGGCATTTATCTTGAATTTCAGGAAGGATATCATAGGATAGGCCAACATTAATTTTATTTCTTTTCAGCCACACTATGCGTTTTTCATCGAGTAAGGTTCCATTTGTTGTAATTGATATAATGACATTTTCGTGTCGTTGATTTTTCCGAATATACTCAATGCTCCAAACGAGCAAATTCCAATTAAGAGTCGGTTCTCCGCCTCCTATGAATGAGAATATTTTTTGAGATTTAGGTCGATTTGCAAGTATTCGATCCACTATCAATTTAATATCCTCTTTTGAAGCCATATTATTTGCACGGGATGTCTTTGCATAACAATAACTGCATTGCAGGTTACATTGTTGCGTCAATAGGATAACACATTTATTATAAGTGTCAATATTATAGTGTGGCACTTCTGCTGGTAATTGATGTTCCCATTTTTCCAAATGAGAATTAAGAGCTTTGTTTTTAGGTTTAATGTCGTTGAGGATATAATTGTCTAATTCTGTCTTTACATCTTTGCCAATAATAAAACATCCGCCACGTCGTGGAGAATATACAATATATTCACTTGAATCATTTTCGTTGATTGATTCAATAAATATGTCTTTGCATTTATCACGTTGTGTCAATCTCTTTTCAATATGATTAAACAACAATAATACAGCCTCACAAAATGGATTTTTTGCAAATAAATTGTTCGTAAATAAGTAAGCTGTATGGGGGCAACCAGAAGAACACATTGAAAGATATCGACAATTTTTACACTCGTTTATTCCTTTGTCATGACGAATTAAGAATTGATTACGGATGTTATTGTCAAGAATTTCTTCGAGAGTTTTATCTTCATTGATATTTCCGTACAAAAAGTCACGTTCATCAACAAACTTGCCACAAGGGTAAATGTCTCCGTTTGTTGCAAGACCAATAAATGACTTCTGGCATCTATTTGCCCATGCACAATCAAATCCGGCAATAGAATTATCTCCATTGGTGATTCTTGTAATGCTTTTGACAAAATGATCAAACATGCGAACATTAACTCTCGTCTCAGGTGGATCACTGAACCATAAATCAAATAGTTCAATATAGGCCTGTGCAATTTGTTTATTATCTAATCCCAGATCCCGGTTTACGGAAGCCCGGCCAGCAGGATATTGAGCATTGAATTTAAAGGCAACGTTATACTTTTTCGCAAACGCGTATATTTCTTTGATGTGTTTTGCTGTGTTTGCATTAATAACGCAAATTGCGCCAGGGTTCATTCCTCTATGCTCGGCTTCTTTATACCATTTGAATGTAATTTCGAAGGAATCCCTATCTCCCTTAAAAGGCCGATTGAGATTATGAGTTAATTTACAACCATCAAGACTAAATCCTAACGCAAAATGATTTTGTTCAAAAAAATCCAAATACTCATCAGTCAACAGTGTCCCATTTGTCTGTAGAGAGTTTTTAAACTTATGTTGAGGATATTTTGCTTGTAATTCAACAGCTTTTTTATAAAAAGGTAATCCGGCAATTAATGGCTCCCCTCCATGCCAGATGATTGTACTTTCAGCACAATCATAAGCTAATTTTCTAAACAGATTGTCTATGGTGGTTTTATTTATTACTTGATGTTCAAGGACATCTCCGATACAGCAATATTTGCAATTTAAATTACAGCTATGTGTAACTTTAACAATGACTGTTTTAGAATTATTGTACTGCATAAATTTAGGATTATCTTTGTAGATTATAATTTCTATATATTTAGGAACTCACATTTACAATTCCTAAGGCAAATTAAGACTAATGCAATAATTATGTTTCATAAATTCCGCGAGATTCATGCGATGATATGTGGGATTAATAATTCCAAAGAAATCCCCTTTTTTAACCTGCTTTGTTATAGGATTAAGTTCAACATACTCTACTATCCACAGAGCTGTATCGTAGGGATTTAAAGGTGTTCCACTCACTCCTATCACGTCTGTGATTTTGTATAGAAGGTCAGTATAACGATTATTGGCATCGCTCCACAGCGAGTTCACTAATTTTTTGGGATGAACAGTGTGTGCTTTAAATGCTGTTGCTGGTTTGTCAGAATAAGAGTTATGTTCAAAATAACCTTCACCATAACAACCGGGGCCATCCTTAGAAACAACTAAAGGTGTGAATTCCAAAATTTCAGAACGATTAACGTAATTTAGTTGGCAATACTCTTCGATAGCTTCTTTTGTAGTCCTGCAATAAGTCTCGAATATCTCTGGTGCGTTACGCAGTTTCCTACAATCATATGGATGTTTGAGAGTAACTTTGAATTTCATGTATAATTACTATTATTTGAAAAAATTATATGAGCTTTTTGAAATATGTGAGATTCAATTTGCTATAAGCGGTTTTGCATAAAACAGATTTGAATTTAATCTTGTGATGTAATTATGTCACCACTATGGATAGAAAACAGTTTATTTCTATCCAATTAACTAAGATATCTGGCCACAGTAAAATTAGACGTACCAGAATATTAAGAGTTTTACTGTCTGAATAATATATTTATAATTACGTTTTGACAGTCTTCCAGCACAGAGACTTATGGATATCCCTACTGCCTGTAAAAAAGCAGTAGGGTTTTGAATGTTTAAAAATCTTTAGTCTTTATCTTTGCTGAGGGCTTCTTCAATGGCTTCGTCTAGTTTTTCGTTGTTAGTTGATTCACTCCAACCAGACCATTGTTCGCGAGTTGCAGAATGTCCTTTGTCTGTAATTACAGTTACAGAATTTTCGTTACGAATAATTTGACTTACTCCCATCTCTGTTTATGCCTGTTTTATCCTGTAGGCTCTTCAGTTTAAATGTATTTGTATTAGAAAATAATCAATATGACGTCAGTCGTCCCATAAATTAGATTTCGGCCATTGCACTTTTTTGTCTTGATTTTTATTTGAAATAGAATGGTCACGGGTCACTTCGCCTGTTAACGGATCATAGTCAAAAGAATGTCTTCCGTCATCATCATAGTCAGTATGATGAACCAATCCTGTTTTTTCATTGTAAGTATGATTGCACCCTTTACTCATAATTGCAGTGTTTATCTTTGACGTTCATGAATTTTTTGACATACAGGGCAAAGTCCATTCCCTTTCCTGAGGATTTCCAAAGGCCAGCGTTTGCCACAACATCTACAAGTTCCCATTATAAGTTCCATTATAGTAAGTATTTTATCCCGGCTCTTACAGCTTTGCCGGTATTGCTATAAATCTGTCTCTCTGCAAGAGACGTACTTACGCTGGCTAATATATGAATTTATTTCCAATAAAAGAAATAAATTCATATATTTTAATCAACCACCTGAGGCTTATTTGAGATAGGGAAAGACGGAATATTCAAGCGGTTTTCGGAATTGATTCCGGCTGTTGGTGACCATTATTGGAGAGAAGATGGAAAGCATAGAAAGTTGTCGCGTGTGAATGAAGTCAACTATTTTAATGATTATCCCGAGAGCATCAATGTATTCAAGGATGCAGACAAATGCTACACGGCAGATACCGACAAACTTGTACCAGAGGAAATGGGATCGTCCGTAAGCGACCGCATAGAATATAATGCTTTAACAAAGTGTCATGGACAATGTGCTGAATGAAGCATGTATAGAACATAAGCCCGTATTAGCTGAGCAGCTTTCTACAATTACTTTTTGCCTCCTGCTGTGGATAGTATCATTATTGAATATGAGACAACTCATATCAATTATGAGTCGCATCTGTCAAGCATATGGTAGAATTGTTATGATGGCTTGTACTGTATAATTAAATTTGAAATTATCTTAAAACACGAATGGTAAAAAAATAATGATGCTTAACCGTCATTCACTTGTGTATGAATTTAGAATAGAAAGTGATGGCTAATTCAGAAGTGATGACTGCAATTCATTGCAATCATCAACTTCTGAGAATTCTGCAAGGCTGATGTGCGGTGTCTGAAGCAACTTAAGTCCAGTTTTGGTTGAATACAGCAAAACACCGTCAATCCTTATTAAAATGTTCCTTTGAAATGACTTCGAAAGTCTTGTATCTTTCAAAAAACTGGCGAAACGGGCTAAGTACTTTTTCATAAACTTTCCATTTTGCATCTCGCGATGACGGATGAAATGAATTGAAAAGCAGTACGCCGTTTTCCTCATAATAATACAATTTGCATTTAAATCCTTGATATTCTCCATTAATGACATAGTCGTATTCCCATCTGTGATTATTGTCTGGAATTTTATTGTCAAAGTAATTTTGAACCACATTGTTGAAAATTATTTCATCCTTGTCACAGCATACAATAATATTTGGCTTTAGAATATTTATCTCAGAAGCAAGATATTTTCCATCACGGCTTAACGCCTCTTGAAGTTTAGCCTTTGAACACGTCTTCCCTCCTGCCAATTTTTTGGCTTCGACGAATGCAAATGGAATTTCATCGAAAGCTTTTATTTGTGCTGTCTTATTGTTGTC
Organism: uncultured Muribaculaceae bacterium; assembly: GCA_944321705.1. GTDB lineage: Bacteria > Bacteroidota > Bacteroidia > Bacteroidales > Muribaculaceae > Avimuribaculum. The sequence goes on from CALUMG010000006.1 coordinate 8,870, forward strand.
AATATTGGCAAATTTTTCAGAGATACCTTTATTCTCTTGAGTAATAATAGAAGATTGGCAATGTTCTTAAAAAAAACTCCACGGCCTTTGACTTTTCTTACATTTTCGGCATTTTTAAGAGACTTTTCATTGTCCGGATAGCCAACAAAGAGTCTTCTTGCGTCATACCCCCATTCATTCGGACAATCCTTTACTATGAACATGATTTTTCTTTCAGCTTCATCCCATTTACGGTTTATGTCATATCCACTATTTTCGTCCTTATTCTTGACGACAAGGCCATCCTGACAAAATAAATATCTTTGATTCTCTTCGTATGACTCCTGCCATTTCTTGAATAATTCGTTCAATTTGCCATTATAGGACTCATTCAACTGTTTTTCAATAAATTGTTCCATAATTCTTTATTTAATGAAAATAAGGAATGTGTGCCGAATTGTATATTTCGGCACACTAATAATGTCATTAAGTGTAATCACTTATTTCTTGGGAACAAAGGCGTAAATTTTCTGTGTGTTGTTTATAACCTTTGCTTCCCCTCCAAGCAGTCTTGCAACTTGCATTAAATCATTAAGGCTCGAATAAGTTTGGACATTGCCATTCGGAAAATTTAATGTGTACATAATTAGGTTTTACCTGGTCTGTAACGTTGACTAGGTTTTCACGGCTGTGTGTTATTCTATGGTATGCAGGCACGAAAAAAGGACACAGCTTTCACTTTTCCCGTATCTGCTTGGTCAGGCTCTGGAAAACGCCTTGGAGTTCAAATAAGGGAAAGCAGCCCGTGCCCTCGATGGAGGATACAGAACACGCTTAGCCTCATTATTGAGAACTCCTTAGTTGAATTTTCCAGATTTAACCAAGTTTCAATAATTGGCTTGCAGGTTATGCAATATGTCTTTTTTTGCGGCTTTGCTTGCAGTTTGGCAGTCTTGTCGCAATTGGTATCTTTACAATTTACTCAAATGCTTCATAATGCCAAAACAAACGCTCGAAAAAACATTCCACGGGCTGCAAACTTTCAAATTCTGTGGCAAAGATGAACGCATGTTGTGCCAAATCGCTGCACAGAATTGGCTTAATCCCATAATATGGTGGATAATTAAATATCATGCGGTAATGGCGTGGAGTGGCACTTTTTGTAAGATTGTGTAATATGATTTTTTTTCATATCTTTGATGGAATTTTAGATAAATAGACTGGATAAATGAGGAAAAATAGATTAATTTTATCGATATTGACCATGATGTCGGTAGGGTTGTGCAGTTGCAACGACGAGCCTAATTTGGAAAACACCACTCCGGTGTATTCAATCAATCATGGAGCTACCGACCTTGCAGGCATGGGCGTGCGCTTGAATGCCGATGGTGAGTTTGAAGGGTTTTCCAATAACATGCGAGTTTCTTCTCTTGGCAATTTTGAATCGCTGGAGACAATGCAAGTGCCATATTTCTATTTCGATTTCAGGTCTAAAGCCGAGGTGGGGCAATATTATGCTGCCGCATCTGGTGACGATATGTTTTCAAAAGTTGGCGACAATTGCGCAATCCCCATTAATGAAGAATATATGATATTTACTCCCGTGAGCAAGATTGAGGAAAACGGCACGACGGTAGGGTATAACGTGAAGTATGAAATGCGTGTTGCCGGTTCATACGGTTTGCCCGACTACTGGAGCACGGTGGCCACGCTCTACCGTGGCGGTGAACACGAATGTGTGATAACGTTGCCTTCGGCCGATTGCGAGTTTTACTCGATAGGGCAAATTGAGGGGAGAACACAAATGAGATTTGACAAAGTAGCCGACAGGTTGAAAGTTTCACTTGTCGATATCCCTGTTGATGATTGCAGGACGGGAAAAGTGGAATTGTTCTTGAGAATCAACGAGAGCTACACTTTGGTGTATGTCGAAATCAGGGAATAAAAAAGTTGAATATCTTTAAATCTACCGGGTTGCTAACATGAGGTTATGCAATCCGTTTTTTTATTCGCTTGCAGAAAAACGGCCGTGCAAAATGTATTGTCGTCAATTAACCTTTTTGTTGTACCGGCTTTATAGCAATGAAATCAGGTAAGACACAAATATGGCGGCAATCAGGATGGGGCATACCCATCTAATTAGGAATGCCACTATGGGCGCAAGTGGCGATCGGAATGAGCCGTAGTTGGTGAGTTCCTGTTTAATGAATTTCTTTTTCAGCACCCATCCCACATAAATACAGATGCAGAACGCACTCGCGGGCAGCAATATGTTGGTTGTGAAAGTGTCGAGGAAATCAAATACCGGCATCCCTGCAATCTTGAGCCACGGCATGGCACCGAGCGATAGCGAGCACACGGCGCTTGTGGCAAATATCGGCAGCAGCACTACGAGGCATGCGGTGAGCCTCGATGTGTGGAAGCGGTCGCGCACAAAGGCTATCGATACTTCGGCAATGGAAATGGTGGATGTGAGCGCGGCAAGGAGAAGCAGCGTGAAGAACAGTATTGCCCAAAATTGCGGCATGTCCATGTAGTTGAATACTTCGGGCAGGGTGACGAATACCAGTGTCGTGCCCGACAGGCTTTCGTGGTCGATGGCCACATTAAAGCTCATTACAGCCGGGAATATGATAAGCCCCATCATGAAGGCAACAAGGAAGTTTAGGCCGGTGACGGTGAACGCCGTGCGTGTGAGTTTGATGTCTTTAGGGTAATAGGATGCGTAAGTGACAAGGATACCCATGCCGAGGCTCATTGAAAAGAATGCTTGTCCCAATGCAGCCACGATGGTGTCGATGTTGATTTTGCCGAAGTCGGGTTTCAAGAAAAATTCCAGACCCTCGCGCGTGTTTGGTAATGTCATTGCCACTCCTACGAAAATTAGCAGTATGACAAAAAGCATTGGCATCATGATATTTGACATCTTTTCAATTCCCTTTTGCACGCCGTTCAACAGAATCAGCATGTTTATGATGATGACAATGTAGGTCCACAGCAACGGATTCCAGCCGGTTGAAATCATTTCCGACATTTTTTGTTGGTATATCGAGCTGTCGGCGGCCGTGCCTGTCGTCCCTTCAAAAAGCCATCCTGTTGCCGACTGGTACAGGTATTCGAGAGTCCAACCCGCCACCACCATATAGTAGGACAGTATAATGTAAGACGCGATGATTCCTAATACTCCGGCAATCCACCATTTTTTCTTGGGAGTCAGACGTTTGAATACGCCCACCGAGTCGGAATGCCCGGCCCTGCCGAGCGATGTCTCGGCAAGCATCACAGGAATGCCCATCAGCAGCATGCTCAGCAAGTATAATATCATGAAAGCCGCTCCACCGTTCTCTTGGGTAAGGCTCGGGAAACGCCACACGTTGCCTAATCCGACGGCAGACCCTACAGTTGCCGCTATGACGCCTATTTTGGAACTGAATGTGGAATTGTTGCTTTTATTGGCCATAGTATGTGCAAAAATGTTTATGAGTTAGTATTTCACGCAGTCATGTGTGTTTTGCTGTGCAAATGTAATTAAATTGGTGAAATAAATTGCTGATTTTTGCAATCTAAAACAAATTGGATGAAATTTTGAAATCAATAATGAAAATTTTTATGAATTTCTACTGCCCCTCCTCATACATGCCATAGCTCCAGCGAAGTGACATTTTAGATAAAAAAATAATCGCCAACTGATTTACAGTCAGCGATTGTGAGTACTCGGAGCGGGACTTGAACCCGCACAGCCGCAATGGCCAAAGGATTTTAAGTCCTTCGTGTCTACCATTCCACCATCCGAGCAGCATCCATGAAATTGTCATGCACGGGTGCATGATGGTTGAATTTCAAAAAGCGATGCAAAGGTAATGAAATTAGTTTGTATATGCAAGCGCATGTTTTAATATTTATGTGTTTCGCAACGCACGTTGCGCGAGAACAGCAAATATTGAGGAGAAAACGGCACCTGTAACAAATATTATTGCAGTTGTAATCATGATGTTTCCTATTCCCACAAGGGGCGAGACTATGCCTCCGGCAAGGAAGCATGTAGCACCCAGCATGGCCGACGCGGTACCGGCATGGTCGCGTTCGCTGTTAAGCGCGAGCGTGGTAGATGCAGTGAACGTGAGTCCCATCATGAACATCAGCAAGAAAAGTGAAATCTCGTAAGCCCAAAACGACCCATTGGCAAACAACACGCACGCAATGACGATGCTTGTGACAAGCATTCCGATGCAACTTGTTGCAACTGCATTCTCCGGCTTACGGAATTTAACCGACAACGCGGCAGCCACGCCAAGGGCTAAAGCGTTTACAGCAAAGCAAATGCTGAATGTGAGTGCCGAATAACCATAGTGTTGCTGGATGATGAATGGAGACGATGCTATATTTCCGAACAAGATGAATTGGGCAAATCCTTGTTGCAGGACATATCGGGTGAATCGCTTGTTGCGTGCCACTGTGCCAAAGAGCGAAAATGTGGCAAAAATACTTTTATCGCTGCGCTTTTCTTCGGGCAAAGATTCTTTAAACATGATGCTGCCCACGAGAAGCAATAATCCTATGCCAAGCAAAACCATGAATATGCCACGCCAGTCGGTTGTCTCAAGCATCACGCCTCCAATGACAGGAGCTGCAATAGGAGCAATCCCGTTTATTGCACCTATCACGGCAAGCATCTTGAGCAATTCATGCCCGTTGAACTTGTCGGTCGCTATTGAACGAGCTATTACAATGCCTCCAGCTCCGGCAATACCTTGCAACAAGCGCATTGCAATGAAAAAAACGATGTCGGTGGAGAAGATGCAAAACAACGTCGAAACAATGAATAACGAAAGTGATATTATCAATGGCCGGCGACGTCCCAGCTTGTCGCTAACCGGGCCAAACAACAATTGTCCTACAGCCAGGCCGAGCATGCTGAATGTCAGTCCGAGTTGGACCATAGACACGTTTGTGTTGAAATAGGAAGTCATGGACGGAAGGCTCGGCAGGTACATGTCGGTCACAAAAGGGCCAAACGCTGTCAGCATTCCTAACAGAATCAATAGAAAAATTTTATACCTCATAACAATCTTTTTATTACACTTATGTCAATGATTCAATGACATATATGGCACATTTTGCCGCTGCAAAATTACCAATAATCTTTTAAATATCGAGTTGAATATAAGCCACAAGAGTTAAAAATAACTGCTACGAGGGGAAAACGATTATTTGTCAGGCAGGTGATAACCTCCCAATAACAAGTTGAAAATGAAGCATGGATATAGCGCAATGTCTATTGAGATCGACGAAAAGCTATAGGCGACATGCCTGTGGCTTTTTTGAAGAATTTTCCGAGACTTGACTGGTCGCAGAAGTTGTAATCGTAAGCAATGCGTTGGACGGAATTGCCTGAGATGATCAATTCGCGTTTTATCTGCGCAACAAGAAACTTGGTTATGATTTCTTTTGCAGTGACATGAGCCTTCTTCCGGGAAATTTCGTTCAAGTACTTTGGCGTGATGTGCAGCTTTTCGGCATAAAATGTGACATCGTGGTGGCTACTGCAATTTTCTCTTATCAATCGCAGGAATTCCCTGAAATAATTGTCGGCCGATGAATACATTGTGGCACTTTTGCCTATATCGACATTTTGATAACGGGAACTATAAAGGATAATATATATGTTGCGGATGGTACCATGTACAAATTCCGCATGATGAGGCGGTTTGGGCAGCTCAGAGAATATCCTCAAGTTTTCAAGGCAGTTGTTCAACAATGATATTTCCTTCGGATTGTCTATTCTGAAACAAGGTTCCTTGTAAAGGACGTTAAATATTTCAGTTTCAATTCCAATAGAAGACGCCAGCACGGCTTCTTCGTTGGCAAGCATGCTCAATGTGTTGAAGTCGGGCGATGCCGAATGCAGTTTAATAATAGAACCCGTATGTATCAAAATGCAAGAGCCTGCCGACACGGCATATTCAAGCATGTTGATTTCAATTATGGCACTGCCTACATTGCAAAATATTATAATGTCGTTTTTTGCCACGGTGATATTGTCTTTCAATTCGGAAAGATTGCTATCATATACCGCATAACCTGTTTCGGCCAATATATTGTTGATTCTTTTAGTATCCAAAATGATGAATATGCTTAAGTGTGTTATGGATGCAAAAATAATTCTTTTACGTCAGATATATGATTGTAATATTATAAAAAGGCTATAAAAAGTAGAATAGTGCTTAATTTTGCATCGATACGGACGCTTTGGGAAATAATATGTCGTAAATTTGTGAATTGAAATTTAAATATTATGGCTTCAAAACTTTGGGAGAAATCGGTACAAGTCAATCATGATGTCGACAACTACACTGTGGGACGCGACAGGGAAATGGACATGTACCTTGCCCGATATGACGTGCTTGGCTCTTTGGCTCATATAACGATGCTTGAGAGCATCGGATTGCTTGAAGAGAATGAACTTTCAATCTTGACCACCGAACTGCGCAACATATACCGGGAAATTGAAGAAAATAAATTCGGCATAGAGGACGATGTCGAGGATGTCCATTCGCAAGTTGAGCTCATGCTCACACGCCGACTTGGCAATGTGGGGAAGAAAATCCACTCGGGGCGTTCTCGCAATGACCAGGTGCTTGTTGACTTGCGACTATTCATCAGGAGCGAGATTGAGCAGCTTGTTGAAAGCATGACAGCGTTGTTTAAAGTGTTGCAGAAGCAATCTGAACATTATCGCGATTGCATCATTCCCGGCTATACACATTTGCAAGTGGCCATGCCGTCATCTTTCGGATTGTGGTTTGGTGCTTACGCCGAGGCACTCGTGGACGACTTGAGCGTGATGGAAGCCGCCTACAGGGTGACAAATCGCAATCCGCTTGGCTCGGCAGCAGGATATGGCTCTTCTTTCCCGTTGAACAGGACAATGACGACTCGCTTGCTTGGATTTGCATCGCTCGACTACAATGTGGTTTACGCGCAGATGGGACGTGGAAAAACCGAACGAATCGTGGCGGCTGCAATAGGTAATCTTGCCGGAACTTTGTCGAAACTGGCTTTTGACGCATGCATGTTCAATTCACAAAACTTTGGTTTCATAAAGCTCGCCGACGAGTACACGACAGGCTCATCGATAATGCCGCATAAGAAAAACCCCGACGTGTTTGAACTCACTCGCGCCAAATGCAATAAATTGCAGGCTCTGCCCGGTGAGATAACTCTTATAATAAACAATCTTCCGTCGGGATATTTCAGGGACTTGCAACTTGTCAAGGAAAATTTCATTCCGGCATTTGATGAAATGAAAAGCATCCTTGCCATGGTCACTGCCATGGTCGACAAGATAAAAGTCAATGAAAATGTGCTTGACGACAGCCGCTATGACTTGATGTTCTCGGTGGAAGAGGTGAACAGGCTGACACGAGCCGGGATGCCTTTCCGCGACGCATACAAGAAAGTGGGACTGGATATTGAAGCCGGGGCATTTGTGCCAAATAAGCATGTAACGCATACTCATGAAGGTTCAATAGGGAACTTATGCAACGACAAGATTGCCGAATTATACCGTCAAGAGTTGGAAAAATTTGACTTTGACACATATCATGAGGCATTTGCCAAGCTGCTTGGCAGGTAGCAACTGAATCAACAAACAGATTAATCGATATAAAGACATAATCTTATGGGTCGTAAAGAAATATATGTGGCTAATCCCAACCGCTATGACGAAGGCGTGATGAATTACCGTCGTTGCGGAGAATCGGGAATCAAGATGCCGGAGATTTCTCTTGGATTCTGGTGGAATTTCGGAGGAATCAACGTTTATGAAGAATCGCTGGCCAAGGTGACATATGCTTTTGATCATGGCATAACATGTTTTGACCTTGCTAATAACTACGGGCCACCGTATGGAAGCGCGGAAGAAACATTCGGAAGAATCTATGAGGAAAATTTCAAGCAGCATCGTCACGAGATGATTATCACGACAAAGGCCGGTTATGACATGTGGGAAGGTCCTTATGGCAATGGGTCGTCAAGGAAAATGCTGATGACAAGTCTTGATGAATCGTTGAAACGCATGAAGCTGGATTATGTCGACATATTTTATTCACATCGTTATGACGGCTTTACGCCTATTGAAGAAACCATGCAGGCTCTTGTCGACATCGTTAAAAGCGGTAAAGCCCTGTATGTCGGGCTGTCGAATTATCCTGCCGACAAACTTTCAAAGGCTGTGGCTTATTTGACCAACCAGCATGTGCATCCGTTGATATATCAAGGCCGGTATAACATGCTTGTCCGTGACATTGAAGAGAAACATTTTGCATTGCTAAAGGAACTTGGCGTGGGATTGACAGCTTTTTCTCCTTTAGCTCAAGGATTGCTTACCGACAAGTACATCAACGGAATTCCTGCTGATTCAAGGGCGGCTTTGGGGCATCACCTGCAAAAAGAGGCCATAACCCCGACAGTCATTGCCAAAGTAAAAGCATTGAACGAAATGGCAGCAAGGCGTGGGCAGACTCTTGCACAGATGGCTGTGTCGTGGATATTGTCTCGCCAGATTGTGACTTCGGTGATAATAGGACCTCGCACTATCGAACAGATGGTCGACGGACTTGATGCGATGAAGAATGAACATTTCTCAGCCGAGGAATTGATAGAAATAGACCGTATATTGTTGTGATGAAAAATAGATTTTTGAAAATGCCGTTTGTTTTGGCCGGTTTGCTAATTATGCTTTTGATCGGATGCTCCAAAATAAAAGACAACCGTGTGCCGATGATGCAAGTCAACATCGTGTTGAACACTTCATCCATGTGGGAACTTTATGGCGTTCATGGTTATGGAGATTACAAAAAATTCATAAGACATAGCCACATCCCTGCCAATTTCCCGTATAATGCAAATACATATACAGGATTTGGCGGCGTATTATTGATATCCGGGTATGATTTCACTACACAGGATTACAATTCCCCGTTGGCTTATGACCTTGCATGTCCTTACGAAGTGAGGGCAAACGTGTTACTTGAAATAGACCGCGAGAATTTTGAGGCATATTGCCCGCAATGCGGTTCTCGGTTTAATGTGACCGAAGGCTCCGGAATCCCGGTTTCTGGACCGGCTTATGACCATGGATACGGAATGTTGCGCTATAACGTGCGGCAGGAACCCTCGGGTGGATATGTGATTACAAATTAACTTGCGTCTAAGCAAGTCTTAGATATCTTCGGCATAAAATGTATCGGTGTGGCATATTGCTGCACCGAATTTTTTTGTGAACATTTGTTTTGCCACTTGGTATTTGACGCCACCGAAATTTTTTGCATGGTTCGGGCATACAGCTATGCAGTGTCCGCATGAAATGCATTGAGCAGTGTCTATGTCGAGAGTTTCGGCATCGATGGCTTTCGTAGGGCATAAACGTGCACATGTCCCGCAATGGTCACACAGATGCTTGTGCCGTTTTGGAGCAAAGAAAAATGTATTTTCAATGGGACGGTAAGGGTGCTTGCCGGGAATCATGACATTTGGAGCATTGGCAATAGAACCCAGTGACGTTAGCACTTGAATGCTTTTTGAGGCAAAGTCGGTTGCGTCTTTTATGTCATAAGCGAAAGGACGACCTGCCGCAATGTTTGGGAATATTGAATGACAGGATACAAATGCTGCCGCCGATATGACTTTGAACCCATTGGCCGTAACGAGGTCCTTAAGTTCAAGCAAGGCATCGTCAAAAGCACGATTACCATAGGTGCAAAAAATTATGGCCGGAGTGTGTTTCCCCTTGAATCGGGCAAATCGCTCAGCAGCTACGGCCGGGATGCGGCCGGCATATACTGGCGCGGCAAATATCGCAATCGACGATGCAGGTATTTCTATGTCATCGATGGTCGTGGCCGATGTCATGTCGTGAAATGTAGTATTGGCTATGTTTATCGCATTGGCAATGCTTTCGACATATTTCTTTGTCGTTAATTTTGCACTGAAATATATGCAGTGCAAATCAAAGGGTTTATCCATAATTTAATTGCATTATCAGATTGTAAATTTACGAAAAAATAGGACATAATCTTCCGTTTTTGTTCCAAAATCGGCCTAAAATTCATGGCTTGTGATGGATTATTTGAATTAAAAAGCCTCGGAGAAACTGAAATACCACAGCACGTCACGGTCTACTGTGTTATAGGCTACGTCGAGCCTGAAGTTGAGTCGGTCGCGTACTGCAAACCGCAAACCTGCTCCCACTTGTGGCAGCACGGCATTGTATTTGACCGGGTTGCTGCCCATGAATCCCACGCCTGCCCATGCGGCAAATCCAAACCTGTTGAGAAGTATTCCCCATTCCGAATCAACCTCAATCATGTGACGGTATTCGAGTTGGGCCGTAAGTATTGATTTGTCGCGGTATTGGTAATCGTAGTATCCACGAAAGTCATTTATGCCTCCTATGGTTGCATAACGCATGAAAGGAATGTTGTTGCCAAATGTGTTGTTGCTTGTCAAGTTCCATGCTATCACGCGTTTATAGTTGCCAAGTCGGACATATTGCCTGTAATCGATGGCAAGAGTCCCATATTTTGTATTACCGCCAAGGACGGAAGTGTATATCATTGCCGAGAGGTCGAGCAAAGCACCTTGATACGCATCGTTTGGAAAGTCGCGCGAGTCGTAGTTGACATTTATTCCTACACCGGTTCCTGTTGCCGATGCTTTATCTTGAGAGCCAAGCATTGCGATGTAATATGGATCGGAAAGTAGGAATTCGGTAGGGTTGGAAACCGTCTCGTGCCAAATGTCAAATGCTATGCCGGCATAAAGATAAGGGCATAATTTTAAATGTATCTTCGGCGCGAATTGAAACATTTTGCTTTTATAAGTGTTGTATTCTTTGTCGCGTCTTGTCGCTTTGTTAATGCCATATCCCACTCCATAATAATATTCCAGCCAGTCGCGATACAGGATATTTGCCGACAGTTTCAGCTTGTTTTCGTTGAAATAAAACACAGGGTCGGCCGTGATGCGATAAGAGAATGGCTTGCTCAATGTAAAACCAAAATATACCGGGACATCGCTACGCTTCAACGACCAATCGGCCGAGTCGGTGTAGAACGACACAGCCCCTCCGATTCCTAATGAAAATCCATATCCCGGATTGCGATTTATGCCCGGCACGAGCCGAAACGATGGTTTGCGATGTCCGAGTATGCTTTCATCCTTAAACACGAAATCGGTCATCGTGTTTTGTATGTCGAGCAGCTTGTCGAGCGCAGGATTTTCATACACTACGATGGAATCCTGCGTGGTGTAGTATGCCGTGTCGGCATGTGCCATGCCCGGCAAGAACAGGGAAGCCATGACAAGCAGCATGGTGCATATTGTTTTTTCTGTAATCGTCATGGAGACAAAGGTAGCTAATATCATTGTAATAATCGAAAAAATAGCCGGCATGGATAGTAAAATTAGATTGGCATTATATGCATGCCTATATTTTTTAACGTGATTATTTTGCCTTTTCAAGGCGAGTTGCTATCTTTGTGAGCCGTTTTGCAAAATGCGGTCATTAATCATGGAGTGATGCTCGAGTGGCTGAAGAGGCACGCCTGGAAAGCGTGTATGCGTCAAAAGCGCATCGGGGGTTCGAATCCCCCTCCCTCCGCACATGCATTTATATGTGTTACAGAAACGAGCACCCGCTTATGCCGCCTTGAGCGTCAAAGTCGGGTGTTTTTTGTGACATAGACAATGGGAATCTGATTGACATGGCCTGCGACAAAAAAACATGTTATAAAACATGTTTTGCAATTTGGCTTCATTTCGTTATTATGTTAACTTTGCACTCACAAAATCTAAGGGGTATTAGCTCATCTGGTAGAGCGCAACACTGGCAGTGTTGAGGTAAGCGGTTCGAGTCCGCTATGCTCCACACCCTCTGCGTGCAGTAATGCGGGAGTTTATGATATAAAAAAGAGGACTTGCGTTGCAAATCCTTTTTTTTCTTGTATGGACATTCCGTAAAGAAGCGGTGCCGATTGACAGTAATTACAGTCAGCCGGCATCGTTTTTTATGGCGCAGTTCAAGTTCTAACTTTCAAAGACAAGCCATATTAGACAATGCCATGTAAAATCAGAATATTATCACGCATAGTTTGATTCCTTGATGCCGCCTATGGATTTTATTACGACCAAATATCGTTAAGTGTCAGGTCAAGATATGCTTCAAGGGAGGGGCTTTGTGAGGTCAATCACCATGCCTTCATTGGCGGCTATGGTCGATGGGAATATTTTCCGTGCTTCTTCCACAAGGAGCGTGGTGTCGAGGTATCGTTTGGAGAAGTGTCCAAGTATCAGGTACTTGGCTTCGGCTTTCAGTGCGATGTCGGCAGCGTCGGCACTTGTACTGTGTCCGCGTAATTTTGCTTTTTTTGCAAAGGAGGTGTCGTATGTCGCCTCGTGATACACCCAGTCGGTTCCATGTATTGCAGAAGCCACTCGTTCGGACTTTTTTGTGTCGGAACAATAGGCATAACTGACACAAGGGTCGGCAGGAGTTGTCAATAGCCGGTTTTCAATGACCTCGCCTTCGGGCGTCACATAGTCGGCTCCGCCTCTTATTTCATTTAACTTGTAATGCGGGATGTTATAGAATTTGGCCATTTCACCGTTGATATGGCGCATTTTCGGCTTTTCGGCAAAAATGAATCCCACTGTGGCGATGCGGTGGTAAAGTGGGAAAGCGGTGACAGTGATGGCATCATCCTCATATATCAGTTGTTTTTTCTTTGGGTCGATGATGTTGAATTTCACCTCAAACGGCAGGTCCCGGCAAAAATAATCCAAGATTTGACGGAATATGGCAGCTCCCTCTTCAAAGGTGTGGATAGTGAGGCATCCGGTTTTCCCGAGCAAGGCCATCGTTGAAATGAGTCCGGGCAGGCCGAAGCAATGGTCCCCATGCAGATGGCTCAGGAAAATATTTCCCAGCCTTGAAAGTTTGAGTGCCATTTTGCGCATTTGCAGTTGCGCGCCTTCTCCGCAGTCTATCATGAAGAGATTATCGCGTATGTCAAGCACTTGGCATGAAGGAAAGTGCCGCAATGAAGCGGTTGCCGAGCCACAACCAAGTATGTTAAGCGTGAATTTGGGCATATTTGGAGTTGTTGTTATAGGGTGCCGGAATATTCCGGAAACGTCATCGTAGTTTTGCCTTAGGCGAGACAAGTTGCCACAAATTTACAAATATTAATTCATAAAACATATGAGAACATGCTGTTATCCGCAATAAACAACGGGACCTGACTGCACGTCAGATCCCGCCGCATTAGTTTAGTATGAATGAAAATTATTACTTTGCTTGGTCGAAGTAGTCGAGAGTCCAGCTGTCAATCCATTGGATAGTGGGAGTTCCGTCTTCCTTGAATTGAATTGGCAACCAAATGTAGCGAGCATCGCTCGGATGCTTAGGTCTCCAGATGTCGGCCATGAAGATGTAAGCATTTTCTTTTCCCGGAACTTGCAATACATAAGTGCTTTGTCCGCCGAAAGTCAATTCTGCGTTAGGACCTACGCAAGGATTTGGGTGTTGAGTCCACGGGCCCCAAATTGAAGGAGCCGAGAACATGCGTGCTTCGTTAGGATCCCATCCTGTGCATCCAGAGCAAATCATCCAATAAGTTCCGTCTTTCTTAAAGATTGCAGGAGCTTCATTGTGTCCGGCAGGGAATATGCGGATGTATTTGCCGGTGTGGCTCAAATAGTCGTCGCTCAATTCTGCGATTTGCAAAGTCAAGTTGTCTTCCGAAGAATAGATGTGGTAAGCTTTTCCGTCCTCATCTACAAATAATTGCATGTCGCGAGACATTTGTCCGCCTTCCAAGTCGCGTTTCAAGAACAAACCTTTCTTGATTGCGTCGCGCCAAGTAGGAGTCCACCATTCTTTGTATTTCTCGAGGTCGAGTGTGTCAAAAACAGCTTTTTGTTCTTCGGTCATGTCGAAAGGCAATTTGCCAGCGTTGATACGTCCTGAACCGATGTATTTGAACGGGCCTGTCGGAGAATCGCTTTCGGCAACGGCTGCGCGTGCTGCCGCATATCCTTTGCCTTTCAGCTCAAGATGGAACCACATTACAAATTTCTTGGTCTTTTCGTTATATATCACTTTTGGACGTTCCATGATGCATCCTTGGATAATGTCGCTTGTAGTGTCGTTCATTTCCACCGGAAGGGCAACGCCTTCGTTCTTCCAAGAAGCGAGGTCGGTAGAAGAGTAGCACATGATTCCCACCATGGCATTGCTTGTGGAGTCGGATTTGTTTTCTCCATACCAATAATAAGTACCGTCGTGGTAAATTACGCCACCGCCGTGAGCATTAACATGTACCCCTTTGTCATCAGGCCATATTTCTCCCGAAACGATAGGCTTTAATTCTGCTTTAGGCGAGCATGCCATCATGATTGTGGCCAAGCATCCGGCCAGCAGGATAGAAACTTTCTTCATAAAATTCAAGTTTTTTATTTTGTTAGAAAATATTGATTTTCAGAGTCAAGGGCGATATTCTTCACCTACTGTCAGTTTATCTCCCGACAGGTCTACTTCAAACAAGTGAGGAACGCGGATATAATTTCCGTTGACATCCTTGTGGCTATGTACCGACATGAGCCATTTGCCGTCAAATGTCTTGAAAAGCATTCCGTGTCCAAAGTCGGGAGGCGTGATGGGTTCTTTTTCATGAATCCATGGGCCGTCGAGGGTTCCGCTTTGCGAGTAGGCCACTCCTTGAGTGTAAACATGGTCAATCCAGCTTGTCCATATCATGCCGAGACGTCCTGTGCCTGTGCGGAAAAGGTATGGGCCGTCGGTTACTTTGTTTGGCATGACTTTACCGTCGCGCACTTCGCGGCTCCAAGGAGAGTCGCTTGAGCGGAACAATACTTTGCCTTCTCCGACTGAGCCGCTCAAATCGGGCTTAAGCTCGATTTTTTCCATTGTGCCGTTCCAGTCATACAGCCATTCGCCGCAATACACCATGTAGGGCTTTCCGTCGGTGTCAACCCAGAAAGTTCCGTCGAGGGTTGGACGATAGTCGGGCAAATAGGTCTTGTCTTTCATCGGGACGTATGGGCCGTCGGGCTTGTCGCTCACCAAGATATGGCTTGCACGGCGCTCGATGGGAATGTTTTTTATTGTGTCGATGATTACTGCTTGATTGGTGAAAGTGGCGAAATAGTAGTATTTGCCATTGTAGCTGTGCAATTCGGCAGCCCAAATCATCGGATTTGGTCCCATCCAAGAAGTGGAATCTGTTTGAGCCACTTTATATGGGCCTTCCCACATTTTCAAGTCCTTGCTTTTCCATAGCAAGCCACCTGTTCCGGTCATGTAGTAGGTAGCTGTTGCCGAGTCGGGTAAAATGCATGGGTCGCTAAGCAATATGGAATCGAGCGGGCATAGCTCAATTTGTGTGTTATCGGCGGTTTGTGATGATTCCGACTTGGTGCCACAAGCTCCAAGCAGGCATATCATGGCAAATAACGATGCCGTTAAATTGACAATGTGTTTCATTTATCTTATAAATGTTTTTAGGTTTATATGAAAAATATTGATTCTAAACCAAAGGCAAAGTGGTGCAGCTTGGCAATACGCATTCAAAAGGTTTGTGCCGCCACATTAAAATATGCCCAAAAATATAAATTACCATTGAATTTAATGGCGGAAAATAATGAAATGTTTCTTTTTTCTCCATAATTGAACAATAAACGGAGAATGGAATATTTGTAGAGTCGTAAAAGCGCGTTTTTACAATCGATAATTAATGAATCAGTATCAAAAATGGTTGTTTTTTAGAAAAAAATGAACCATTATTGACGTTGTTGTTGATGTGTGTCGGATGATGCGTTTTATTGTGCGTGATTAGCATAAGGGTAAAAATCTTTCTTTTATGATGCTTTTTTCATGTGCTTAAGTTAAATTTGCAATATGGAATAAAGAATTATGACAATGGATAGAAAACGCATCATTATAGCTATCGACGGATATTCATCTACCGGGAAAAGCACGATGGCGAAGGCTTTGGCGAAACGCATTGGCTATGCTTACATAGACACTGGGGCGATGTATCGTGCCGTGGCATTGTATTGCCTTGACAATGGCATGGTCGCAAGTGATGGCGAAATCGATGAGAAAGCCTTGGCCGGCAGCCTAGATAGGATTAGCATCGAATTTAAAGTGAATGAAGAGACAGGACGTTCTGAAACTTATTTGAACGGAACAAATGTCGAGAAGAAAATTCGCGACATGCGCGTGTCGGGCATAGTGAGCAATGTCGCCAAGATTGCATTTGTGCGTCGGGCACTTGTTGCACAGCAGCAAGCCATGGGCAAAGAGAAAGGCATAGTCATGGATGGCCGTGACATAGGCACAGTGGTTTTCCCCGATGCCGAGATGAAGGTGTTTGTCGATGCGTCGGCTGAGGTGAGGGCTCGCAGACGTTATGATGAATTGCGGGCTAAGGGTAACGCTTCGGTGAAATATGAGGATGTGTTGCACAACGTGACCGAGCGTGACCGCATTGATTCCACTCGAGACGAAAGTCCGTTGCGCAAGGCCGAAGATGCCGCTGTGCTTGACAATTCTACAATGACGATAGAAGAGCAGAATGAATGGCTATATGATTTGTATTGCAAAATATCGGCCGAAAACTAAAAAAGCATTGCGATAAAGATGGCGACAATCGAGATAGACAAGGATTCGGGATTTTGCTTCGGTGTGGTCACTGCAATAAGGAAAGCCGAGGAGGAATTGGGTAAATCGGGGCATTTGTATTGCCTTGGCGATATCGTGCATAATTCAAACGAGGTGGAACGGCTTGAGACAAAGGGTCTTGAAACAATAACTCATGAAGATTTAGGCCGTTTGCACGATGTGACAGTGTTGTTGAGAGCACATGGCGAGCCCCCCGAAACGTATCGCATGGCTGCCGGTAACGGAATAACGGTTATCGATGCGACATGTCCCGTGGTGTTGCAGTTGCAGAGGCGCATAAAGGCAAAGTATGATAGCTTGGAGCCTGACGGGCGGCATCCGCAAATCGTGATATATGGGAAAAAAGGGCATGCCGAGGTGAACGGGCTTGTCGGACAGACCGACGGGAATGCCATTGTCGTGGAAAATGTCGATGAGCTTGATAAAATAGATTTTTCTCGTGATATATATCTTTATTCGCAGACAACCAAGTCATTGCAAGGATTTGCGGCAATGATAGAAGCTATCTCGGGAAGAAAACAAGCCGGATTTGAAAGTTTTGACACAATTTGCCGTCAAGTGGCCAATCGCATACCCAAAATACGAGAATTTTCCAAAGCGCACGACTTGATATTGTTTGTGAGCGGAAGTAAGAGCAGTAATGGCAAGATTTTATTTGAAGAGTGCCGTAATTCAAATCCCATGTCTTTTCGCATATCATCTCCGGCTGAAATCGACCCTGCATGGCTTGAAGGAAAGGATAGCATCGGAATATGCGGGGCCACGTCGACACCCATGTGGCTTATGAATGATGTGCGTGAAGCTGTCAAGAAACTTCTTGAGTGAAACAAGACAGGTGAGTCCTATTGTCAAAATTTGGACATAAATGGCAGTTCGTTTTTGGAACAACGGAATGAACTCCTGATTAAGGATATATAGTTATTTTTTGACCTTTCTTAACCACTTATTGGAGTTTTGGACTAAAATTTGTAGAAAAAGATACAATTCATGAAATGCAGAATTACTAATTTTGCAAAGAATTTATGTTGTTGTGCACATAAGAATGTAGAACGAGAACATTCTTGAGTAGCAAGACGAAGTCATCAAAATGCATTAATTATATAACAATAAATTAATAATCAATTATTATGACAAAGAAAAGAATGATCTTGTCGCTCACTAAGCCGTGTGCTTTTTTCGTGGCGATTGCAGGTTTATTGTCTTCGTGTGGGAGCGGTCAACAGCAGCAAGGTGCGATGCCTGTGCAAGTTGAGACCTACACAGTGAAATTGGATAGTATGACGTTGTATGAAAGCTATCCTGCTACAATCAAGGGAAAGACAGACATAGAAATTCGTCCTCAAATTTCGGGATTCATAACAAAAGTGCATGTGGATGAAGGTCAGGTTGTAAAGAAAGGACAGTTGTTGTTCACCATCGATCAAGTGCAATATGAAGCCGCAGTACGTTCGGCCGAGGCTGCCGTTGCTTCAGCCGAAGCAGCCGTTGCAACAGCCAAGATGACCACCGACAGCAAAAAAATACTTCATGACAAGCAAATCATAAGCGATTATGAGTATCAAACTTCGGTTTTGTCACTTCGCGAAGCAGAAGCTGCGTTGAATCAAGCTCGTGCAAGTCTTGTGAATGCACAACGCAATCTTGATTATACAGAGGTCGTTGCTCCGTCGGATGGCGTGGTAGGAACCATACCTAACCGTGAAGGTTCTTTGGCGAGCCCGTCGTCAGTTCAACCGTTGACTACCGTTTCCGACATTTCGGAAGTGTATGCTTATTTCTCCTTCAATGAAAAAGATGTCATAAAGATGACACAATCGGGTTCTCGTACTCTTAATGAAGCCATTAAGGAAATGCCTGAAGTTTATTTGCAACTTTCCGATGGTTCTCGTTACGCTCTTCCGGGCAAGGTGTTCACTGTGTCGGGAGTGCTTGACGGTTCTACGGGAACAGCATCGGTTCGTGCATTGTTCAAAAATACCAACAAGATGCTCCGCAGCGGCTTGACAGGTGAAATTCTCGTTCCGCAACCTTCCAATGACTTGCTTATCATCCCGCAAAAGGCTACTTATGAGATTCAAGACAGGGTATATGTGTATCTTGTAAATGACTCAAGCAAGGCTGTGTCAACAAACATTACAGTGTCTCCGGTTAATGATGGCCAAACTTACATCGTCACATCAGGACTTAAAGTGGGAGATGAAATCGTTACCGAAGGAGTAGGTACTTCCGTAAAGGCCGGCACATTGGTGCAATCGAGCAACAACGCCGCTCAAGCAGCTCCGGCCGCTCAAAACTAAATTTTCATCATTAGGGAAGTTTTAATAATATAACAATTAAGAAATGAATTTAAGTACATTTATAAAACGACCTGTTTTGTCCACCGTTATATCGGTATTTATCGTTATTCTCGGTGGAATCGGGCTTGCTGCGCTGCCATTGGAGCAGTACCCGAACATTGCACCGCCGACAATTTCGGTATCAACCTCTTATACGGGAGCAAATGCACAAACTGTGCTTAACTCGGTGATTGCGCCACTTGAAGAGCAAATCAACGGTGCGCTCAACATGACTTACATGACATCGTCGGCGACCAATACGGGTAGTGCCACGATTACCATATACTTTAAGGAAGGTTACGACCCCGACATGGCTGCGGTCGACGTGCAGAACCGTGTGGCTCAGGCTCAGTCGCAGTTGCCTGCCGAGGTTACCCAAGTGGGCGTTATCACTCGCAAGCGTCAGAGTTCAATGCTTGTGGGTGTTACATTGTCCGACCCCGAAGGACGTTATGACCAAGAGTTTGTTGAAAACTACATGTCAATAAACGTATTGCCTGAAATCAAGCGTATTGCCGGTGTGGGTGAAGCATTCGCGTTGTCTTCCGACTACTCCATGCGTATTTGGCTTAAGCCCGATGTGATGGCTCAATATAATCTTGAGCCTACCGATGTCACTGCCGCTCTTGCCGAACAGAACATTGAAGCTGCTCCGGGTCAATTCGGAGAACGAGGAAAGCAAAGTTTCCAATATGTGATGCGCTATAAAGGCCGTCTCGTTACTGCCGAGGAATTTGGCGACATTATAATCCGTGCCGACAATAACGGAAATATCCTTTATTTGAAAGATGTGGCCGACCTTGAACTTGGCCGTCTTGACTATGGTTTCTCAAACAGGGTCAATGGCGCGCTTGGTGTGACTTGTATCGTGTTCCAGTCGGCAGGTTCTAACGCATCGGAAGTTATCAATAACGTACTTGGCGTAATCGATGATGCAGAGGAATCGCTTCCCGAAGGATTGAGATTTGATGTGCCGATGAATACCAACGAGTTCCTTGATGCGTCAATCAACGAGGTTGTCAAGACTCTTATTGAAGCCTTTATCCTCGTGGCCATTGTGGTTTACATCTTCTTGCAGGACTTCCGTTCGACGCTTGTGCCTATAATCGCCATCCCTGTGGCACTTATCGGTTCATTCTTTGTGATATATGTCATCGGGTTCTCGCTCAACTTGCTTACCCTTTCGGCTCTTGTGCTTGCAATCGCCATTGTGGTGGACGACGCGATAGTGGTCGTCGAGGCGGTCCATGCCAAGCTGGACGAAGGATACCACTCGCCGCGTCAGGCATCAATCGATGCAATGGGTGAAATAGGCAGCGCCATCGTTTCAATCACGTTGGTCATGATGCTTGTGTTCATTCCGGTATCATTCATGCCGGGTACGTCGGGTGTGTTCTATCGTCAATTCGGTTTGACCATGGCGGCCGCCATTGGTATATCGGCTATTAACGCGTTGACATTGTCTCCGGCCCTTTGCGCATTGTTCTTGAAACCTCACCGCAAGGAAGAGGAAGGCAAGAAGATGTCGTTTGTCGACCGCTTCCATGCAGGGTTCAATGCCGGCTACAGCGTCGTGCTCAACAAGTATTCGAAGGCTGTGAAGTTCTTTATCAAGAACAAATGGGTTTCGGGTGGTATCGTTGCAGCATCAATCGGAGTGCTCGTATGGCTCATGTCGGTTACGCCTAACAGTCTTGTGCCGGATGAAGATACCGGTACAATCATGGGTGTCGTGTCAATGCCTCCTGCGACATCGCAAGAGCGTACACAAGAAGTGCTCGACAGCCTCGATGTTATTATCGCTCAAATGCCTGGTGTGCAAATGCGTACCGTGATCCAAGGTTATAACTTCATTGCCGGACAAGGTAGTAGTTATGGTTCGGTCATCATAAAGATGAAAAACTGGGAAGAGCGTAGTGATGACGAGAGTGTTGCAAATACTATAAAGAAACTCTATGCAGCTACGGCTATGAAAATAAAGGACGGAACAATCATGTTCTTTGCTCCTCCTATGATTTCGGGTTATTCGGTATCGAGCGGTTTTGAATTCCAGTTGCAAGACAAGACCGGTGGAGACTTGAACAAGTTCTTCAGCATTCAACAGCAATTCCTTGCAGCGTTGAACCAACGTCCTGAAATACAGATGGCTTATTCGGCATTTAACCCGACATATCCTCAATATCTTATTGACGTGGATGTAGCAAAGGCCAAGCGTGCCGGAATTTCTCCGTCAAATGTGTTGACTGTGCTTCAAGGGTACTATGGTGGTATGTACATCAGTAACTTCAACCGATTTGGTAAATTGTATCGTGTCATGATGCAGGCTTCACCTGAAGCTCGTGTTTCTCCTGAGACTTTGAAGAGCGTCAAGGTGCGCACATCTTCGGGCATGGTGCCAATCAGCGACTTCATCACCTTGTCGCGCGTGTATGGCCCGGACGTTATCAACCGTTTCAACATGTACACATCAATGGCGGTGAACGGTACTCCTAATGCAGGTTACTCTTCGGGTCAGGCAATCGAGGCTATCCGTGAAGTTGCTTCACAAGTGTTGCCGCAAGGTTATGACTACGAGTTCTCGGGTTTGACTCGTGAGGAAGCCAGCACATCGAGCTCTGCTACAGCTCTTATCTTCGTCTTGTGTCTTGTATTCGTGTACTTGATTTTGAGTGCGCAATACGAAAGTTACATATTGCCGTTGTCGGTAATCTTGTCGATTCCGTTCGGTCTGTTCGGTACATTCGTGTTTGCAAGGATGTTCGGCATAGATAACAATATTTACTTGAAGATTGCTCTTATCATGCTTATCGGACTTCTTGCCAAGAATGCCATCTTGATTGTTCAATACGCGCTTGAACGCCGCATGACGGGTATGTCGATCATCGGTTCGGCCGTATCGGGAGCTTCGGCTCGTCTGCGTCCTATCTTGATGACCTCGTTGGCGTTGATTATCGGTCTGTTGCCTTTGATGTTCGCGTCGGGTGTAGGTGCCAATGGTAACCGCGCACTTGGTACCGGAGCCGTAGGCGGTATGTTAATCGGTATGATATTCCAGTTGCTCATCGTTCCGTGCTTGTTCGTGATTTGTCAGACGGTACAAGAGAAATTCTCACCGATTAAGTGGAAAGATACCGACAACTCGGGCATGAAGAATGAAATCGAACAGTTCTCAATTTAATAAGTGTTAGCATTATGAATATAAAGAATATACGGTTACTTCTTATCACTGTGGTTTCGGCCACAGTGATGGGCAGTTGCCACATCTACAAGAAATATGATTTGCCCGATGAAGGTGTAATCTCCAAGTATAAGGAAGCATTGGAGCAACCAGTGGATTCTTCGGCATTGGGAAATTTGCAATGGGATGAGATATTTACCGATCCTCAATTGCAAGTGCTTATCAACGAGGCTCTTGAAAACAATGTGGACTTGCAGAATGCCAAGTTGAATGTTGACATAGCCCATGCACAGTTGCTTGGCGCGAGATTGAGCTATTTGCCGTCATTGGCATTTGCTCCCAACGGCTCGGGCTCGAAAGTCGGCAGCGCGTCTCTCGACTGGGGTTATCAATTGCCATTGTCGCTTAGTTGGGAAATCGACATTTTCGGTCGCATCCTTAATTCAAAGCGTCAAGCTCAAGTGAACTTGTATCAGAGCGAGGCTTATCAGCAAGCTGTGCGTTCACAAATCATCGGTGCTGTGGCCAATTGCTACTACCAGCTTGTTTCTTTTGAAAAACAACTTGCCTTGTATAACGAAACTGCCGAATTGTGGAAACAGACCGTGCAAGTGATGCGCGACATGAAGGAAGCAGGACGTTATAATGAAGTCGCAATCGTGCAAAGTGAAGCAAGCTATTACAGTGTGCTTGCTGCGATTCCGCAAGTGGAAATGAGCATCAACGAGCTGAACAACACAATGTCGTTGTTGCTTAACGTAGAGCCGCAAGTGTGGGATGTAAACGTCGAGTCTATCGTTGTGCTGCCTTCCGAACTTGAATTTGGCGTGCCGATGAGCTATCTTGCTGCCCGTCCCGACGTGCGTGCAGCCGAATATTCGTTTGCTTCGGCTTATTACGCTACCAACATGGCGCGTTCTGCATTCTATCCAAATATAACCTTGTCGGCCAATGGCGGTTATGGTACATTGCTTGGAAGCGCGATAGTGGATCCTGCACAATGGTTCATAAATCTTGCTGGCCAGCTCACTCAGCCATTGTTTAACAAGGGTCAGAACATTGCTAACTTGAAAGCTGCAAAAGCACAACAACAACAAGCGTTGAACTCGTTTGAAAACGCTGTGCTTAGCGCATCGGCCGAAGTAAGTAATGCTCTGGTAACGATGGAAAAGTCTGAAGAAATGAGGCAGAATCTTGTTTTGGAAGTGGAAAAATTGCAAAAGGCAGTGGATTACAATCGAGACTTGCTGGCTTTGAGCACTACCACATATCTTGAAGTATTGACGGCTCAACAATCGTTGCTGAACAGCCAAATTTCGTTGCTCAACACCGACTTGGCCATCAATCAGGCTGCCATCAACCTATATCAGGCATTAGGTGGCGGACGTTAATAAAATAAAATCATTTTTAAATTCATAAACCATGATTAGTCCGTTAGCACACGTCGATCCCGAAGCTAAAATAGGGAAAAACGTAAATATCCATCCGTTCTCGTTTATAAGCAAGAACGTTGAAATAGGTGATGATTGCACCATCTATCCTTTTGTGAGCATCCTTAGCGGTACTCGCATAGGCAACAGATGTAAAATTTATAATGGAGCCATAATCGGAGCCGAGCCGCAAGACTTGCGCTGGAAAGGCGACAAATCGTATGTGATAATAGGCGACGATTGCCGAGTTCGCGAGCACACCATCATAAATCGCGGTATTTATGACGGCAGTGCCACTCGCATAGGCAACAACGTCTTTATCATGGCCGAATCCCATATCATGCACGATGCTCAGATCAGCGACAATGTGATTCTTGGCAACGGCAGCAATGTTTCTTACGACAGCAAGGTGGGTCCTTGCGTGATACTCGGGTCGTCGGTAATGTTGCATCCAGGCAGTGAAGTTGGAGAATGGGCTATGGTCAAGAGCGGTTGCCGTGTAAACGGCAATGTGCCTCCATTTGTCATAATGGCTCACAATCCAATTACTTATTATGGCGTCAATGCCTATATCATGCGTCACAAAGGTTTCTCGGAAGAGTCCATTGACGATATAGCAAAGGCTTATCGCCATGTATATCAATGCAATACTTCAGTGTTTAACGCAATCCGCCGTATTGAGTCGGATGTTAAGCCGTCGGTCGAGCGTGATAAAATCACCAATTTTATCAAAGAACATAATCTGAGGATTGTGGCCGTACCGAGTCATGAAGATGTGTTAGACTGATTTTTATTGTTACGTATAAATGCAGAAAGATGTTACCGGCGTGAGTCGGTGACATCTTTTTTATTATATAACATGTTGTTGTATTTCGGTTGATGGTGTCTCGCCCTTAGTTGTTGGGCATGAGTGCCTGTTATTGTTGTAAATTAAACAATTGTGCAGCGTTGGCATCGGTTTGCAAAGACACTTCTTCGGTGGTTGAGCCGAGAGACTTGGCTATACATTCGGCTATGTAAGGTATGTAGGAGCTTTCGTTGCGTTTGCCTCTGAATGGCACGGGGGCGAGGTAAGGCGAATCTGTTTCAAGCAGAATGCGGTCGAGTCCTATTTCGGGTAAGATTGATGGCACTTGTGATTTTTTGAAAGTGACAATGCCGTTGATGCCAAAGAAAAAGTCTCCGTATCGGCGTATGCGCCTGATATCGTCGATGCTGCCTCCGAAGCTGTGGAATACGCCCGCCGGCAGACGTTTGAATCTTGAAAATACCTGCAAAATGTCGTCAAGGCCGTTGCGGCAATGGATGATTATGGGTAAATCCATATCCACGGCCCATTCCACCTGGGTGGCAAAGGCCTCGTGCTGTTCTTCTCTGAAAGTAGCGTCCCAATATAGGTCTATGCCTATCTCTCCGATGGCGACAAATCGACGTTCATTAAGCAATGCCTCTATTTGAGCCAATGTTGCATTGAAATCTTCTTTTATTTCTGTCGGATGCAGACCCATTGCCATTGATGTGTAGCGAGGATGGGCATCATGCAGCTGATACATCGGCTCAACGGTCGAAATGTCGACATTTGGCAACACAAGGTGCTTCACGCCGGCTTCCTTTGCCCGGGCTACTGTGGCTTCACGGTCGTTGTCAAATTCCTCAAGATATATGTGAGTGTGCGTGTCAATCATTTGTCTCTGTGCAGCAGCATGTTGGCAAATTCACGGAAGCTTTGTTTTGCTTCTTCGCTGATATTTACTTTCTCGATGGACGCGAGCGCCATGTCGTTGTATTTTTGTATGGCATTCTCGGCGAGCTTGTCTATGCCGAGTTTGTCGTATATTGCTTTCACCGCAGCCACTTTGCTTGATTTGTCGGGGGCTTTTGCCATTAGCCAGCGTCGCAATTCCAAAGCATCATCACCGGTAGCCTTTGCTATTGCGTTTATGAGCATGAATGTCTTTTTGTTGTTCATGATGTCACCGCCAATTTCCTTTCCGAAAGTTTCGGGGTTTCCATAAACGTCCAGCCAGTCATCTTGCAATTGGAATGCCAGTCCGAGGTATTCTCCAAAATTGTATAGGGAATCGGCATCTTCCTTGCTCGCATTGCCAATCAATGCGCCTATCTTGCATGCTCCGCCAATCAAGACCGAAGTTTTGAGACGAATCATTTCGATGTATTCATCTTCGGATACATCGTTGCGCGCTTCAAAGTCCATATCGTATTGTTGGCCTTCATATACTCCCATGGCCGTGGCGTTGAAAGCCTCGGTGACTGCCTTGATGTGTTCATTGTCGGTGCGTGCAATGTATTGCGAAGCCATTGTCAGCATGGCATCGCCCGACAGAATTGCCACGTTGTCATTCCATTTTACATGCACTGTCGGTTTGCCACGTCGCATGTCGGCCTTGTCCATCACGTCATCGTGGAGAAGTGTGAAGTTGTGGTAAAGTTCTATTCCCACTGCTGCATCGACAGCGGCCTTGCAGCTCCCCGAGAATGCATCACAAGCCATCAAAGTCAATACCGGACGCAGGCGTTTGCCACCGAGCGACATGGTATATGCTATGGGTTCATACAGGCGACCGGGACGTGCCGGATATTTTATGCTTTCAATGGCTTGAGTGGCAATGCCAATGTAATCTTCAAATTTAAGCATGGTGTGTTCAAGTTTTTTAAATTGATTGTTATTTTGTGGAGTAATATTGCATGAATTCGGAGAATTCTTTCTCGTCGTAAATATGTTTCAACGCTTCTATGGCTTCGTTGGCTTTTACGGGATTTCCCATAGCCTCGTTCCTAATTGCGATGCTTAATTTCAACTTGGTCGTGGCGCAAGAATATATGCGCATTTGCTCCTCGACTGGCAATGAATCGACATAGTTCTGGAATGCTTTGTCAAATTGCCACAGCTCGCTCGTTTCCCCACGAGCGACATATGTGCCGCGAATGATATTGATTCGGTCGGTAATGGCACGCACGTCGGCCAAGCTGTCCATGAGCTGGTCGCAGCATTCCTTTGAAATTTTTTTGCCCAATGCCAATGCATCGTAGAGGATGGTTTGCATTATCAGGTTTGCGCTGTCGCTTCGGTCTTTGGCCGATTCTTGCAATAATATCTCTCTTGCGATTATCGCATCGGCCGGCGATTCTTCAATGCTGTCGAGCCATGCTTCAATGTCGTATGCCGTGTTATGCAATTTTGCGGTGTCGTGCATGTCTTCGGCAAGACGTGTCGCAAGGATATAGGCACGTCCTGTGTCATATTTCTTGCAACTTGAAGCAAATGCCATTGTGGCTATTGTGAGAGATAATGTTATGAGCGTGAATTTTTTCATTACAGGCATTTTTGTAGCCGTCGATGTTTCTTAAAAAATTTGGTCGGCGAGTTTTTTGCTGTTATGCCGCACATATTGCTTGAAGGCAATGTCAAAAGTGTCGGCTGCTGCCGTGTCTCCTATGAGAAGGTATTCGCTCCTGATTGAGCGTGCGTTCAATAGCTTGTCTTGCAATTGCATTATGTTGGTGCTGTCGCAGCTGAGCAACGCTTGTGCGGCATCGATGGCCCTGTTTCGCGCTTCATCGCATAATATGCTGCCCTCAGATTGCGCGCATCCGGCTGCCGACAATGCCAATAAACATGAAAATATCAATGCAACATGTTTCATTCTAAGTTCTTGTTTGTTATTGTCGCGTGTAAAACACATATATATGTTGCAAAGATAATGAAAGTTGAATTTAACGGCTGTCGTGAACACATTGAAAATTTGGGATTGTGTCAAGATTTTTTTGCAGGACGGTAATATTGGGTTATATTTGCGTGGACAAACCTATGAAACAATAATATTAACCTTTTAATACAATGAATAGATTTAAATTCTTATTGGTGATGCTATGCATGCTGGCATGCGGCATGACGATTAAGGCTCAAGTGGTTTATTCCGAGCCTCCGGTAATTCAGCAAAGTTCTACCGGAATTGTGATTTATTTCAATGCAGATGAGGGAAATGCCGGATTGAAAGGTGTGACAAGCGGAGTGTATGCACATACGGGAGTAATTACTTCGGAGAGCGAAAGCTCAAGTGACTGGAAACACGCTCCCACTTGGCTTGACAATTCAGACAAGTATGCCATGACCTATGTCAGCACAGATTTGTGGAAACTTGAAATCGGGGACTTGAAAACTTATTACGAGCTCAATGAAGGGGAGACGGTGACAAGCATTGCATTTGTCTTTCGTGATGCCGCAGGGAACAAGCAAGGCAAGACTGCAGCCGGTGGCGATATATTCTTGGATGTTTATCCCGACGGACTTGCGCTTAACTTGACAAGCTCGGCTTCGAGCAGCGTGTTGACCGATGACAATTGCAAAGTGTCATTTACCGTCAACACGACACAATTGAGCGACATATCGTTGCACCTCAACGACGCCAATGCTGCTCCGTTTGCTTCGGTTGCCGATGCGGTGACGCTGACTTCAAGCTATACTTTCCCTGTGGGAGACTATGATGTGATAGCCAAGGCCGTGAGTGGCAATTCCATGATGCTCGACACATTGCAATTCTGTCATCGCGGCGAGTCGGCTCAAGCCAATTATGGAGGCACGTTGAAACCCGGTGCAAACAAGAACGCCGATGGTAGCGTGACATTCAGTCTCACGGCTCCCGGGAAGAAGAATGTGATTCTTGTCGGTGAATGGGATGACTATCGCATAAAGAACGAAAACCTCATGAATTATCAAGGCAATCGCGACTTTTGGATTACCATTCCTGCGGGCAAGATTGACATGGACAAGGAGTATGGATATTATTTCATTGTCGATGACAATTTGAATGTTGCCGACCCTTATTCAAAATTGATTCTTGACCCATGGAATGATAAATATATTAATCAAGGTTACACGCGTTATCCCGATTTGAAGCAATTTCCGTCGGATAAGGTGGGCGAATTCATAATTTCGGTGTTCCACGGCAATGGCGACGGTTATGAATGGGAAGTAACCGACTTTGAAGCTCCTGCCAAGGAAAATCTTATAATATATGAACTTCTTTTCCGAGACTTCACCGAGGAGCAATGCATTGAATCGGCAATGGAAAAGCTCGATTATCTTGAAACTTTGGGCATAAATGCCATAGAATTGATGCCGGTTCAAGAATTTGACGGAAATAATTCATGGGGATACAATCCTAATTTCTATTTTGCTCCCGACAAGTATTATGGTTCGAGCACGATGTACAAGAAATTCATTGACGAGTGCCACAAGCGCGGCATAGCCGTGATTCTCGACGTGGTGTTCAATCACACATGGGGAATGCATCCTTGGTGCATGATGTATTGGGACAGCGCGGCAGGACGTCCGTCGGAGGATAATCCGTTCTATAACGCTGTCGCTCCTCACAACTTCAGCGTGGGCAATGAATGGAAAATGGAGAATGCCACTGTTCAACAATACATGTGTGACGTGTTGAAGTATTGGCTTGAAGAATACAAAGTTGACGGCTATCGCTTTGACCTCGCAAAGGGGCTCGGTGATACCGACAGCTACGCTAACGATTATGACGGTTCGGCATATAATACTTCTCGAACTGTCAACATTGGTCGTTTCATCGATGCAGTGTACAGCGTCAATCCCGATGCTTATGCCATCCTCGAATATTTTGTGGACAAGCAGGAGGAAAATTACATGGCCAACAATTACGGCGCGATGTCATGGAAAAATATGAACAATGCTTATTGCCAGTCGGCCATGGGCTATCCTCAAGACAGTGACTTTGGCAGTATGTACACCGGCAATGAGAGTCGCCCGTTCGGCAGCACGGTAGGCTACATGGAAAGTCATGATGAAGAGAGAATGGGCTACAAGCAGACGGCTTATGGCAGCTCTACGCAAATAAAGCGTGTGATGGCCGTTCGCATGAGGCGTTTAGGGTCAAATGCCGCGTTCTCGATGCTCGTTCCAGGAGCCAAGATGATATGGCAATTTGGAGAACTTGGATATGACATCAGCGGAGGTCAAGGCGATACTTCGATGAAAGAGCCTCATTGGGAATATCTTGACGATGCCAATCGCAAAGGCTTGTATGACTGTTACAGCGAGTTGCTTGCCATCCGCAAGGCAAATCCCGACTTGTTTGCAAGCGATGCCGAATTTTATTGGAATGTGGCCGTTGCTAATTGGGAAGACGGACGTTTCATGACAATGCGGAATCATGACCGTACAAAGGAACTTGTGGCAGCCTATAACCCGACTTCGGAAGAAAAAACTTTCTCTTATACATTCGACAATCCCGGCGGAGTCTATTATTTGAGCAGCCATTCCTATGGAGTGGAACCGACATTTGATGCAGGTGCTTCAACTATTACGGTTCCTGCCCACAGTTATGCGGTTATAACCAACCTTGCCGATGCCACAGGTGTCAATGACATAGTTGCCGACAAGGTTGAGGATGCCAAGGTGTCGATTTTCCCGAATCCGGCTTCCAATTTCATTCAAGTCAACAGCAACGATGTGGCAAGGCTCGAAGTTTACAATCTTGCAGGCCAGTTGCTGAACGTTGTTGAGGGTGTCAACATGATGGATGTCTCTTCATTGCCTCAAGGGCATTACATCGTGAAGATATTTACATCGCAAGGAGTACAGGTTCAGAAGTTGATGAAAAAATAAAGCGCGTCAATATCAAGCTACTGAAACGTAAAAAGCGGCATGGGAAATTTCCGTGCCGCTTTTTGTGATGCAGACGGCTGAGCGTTGTGTGAAGCCTTGGCTTGGATAAAACGTGAGGAAAGCGTGAAGATGGGGACGAGTAATATTAAAAATATGTAGTTAAATCATAAAAAATGTAGCATGGGCGTATTTTATGCGTTTGCGTTTGTTTCATTGTGAAAAGAATTTATTAGATTTGTGAAGATTTATTGCAAGGGGGATTCTTGCGCTTTTTTGTAGCATAGGCAAAAAAATATTAAGATTGTCCCGTTGTTTGAAGTCGACGAGGAAGATACTTGTAAATATGAAAAATGCCTTCTAAAAAAGGAATTGACATAAACTATAATATTTAATATGAACCTTGGATATTAACAAATGTAATTATGAGAAAACAGCTATTGCTTCTGTTATTTTCCCTATTTGCGGTGGTGGGCTTCGCCCGAACCGTCACGGGCGTAGTTACTCAGAAAAGTGACAATTTGCCTATCATAGGGGCAACTGTCATGGTCGAGGGAACGCAGCGTGGCACAGCTACCGACTTTGATGGAAGATACACTATTGACGTTCAGGATACCGACGTCCTGAATTTCAGTTATGTGGGCATGGAGTCCATTTCGTTGAAAGTTGGGTCTCAGACCACAATAAACGTAGAGATGGCAGAAAACGCCCAAGTTCTTGACGAAGTTGTCGTTACGGCAATGGGTCAGACTCAGGAGAAGAAGAAACTTAACTTTGCTGTTCAATCACTCGATGGTGATTTGGTTACGGCAGGTAGCTCGACCGACATCACAAGCACCTTGCAAGGAAAGGTTGCGGGTTTGCAAGTCGGCACGACAGGAGGTTCTCCTAACTCTTCTTCTCAGATTATCATCCGTGCGATTTCTTCGGTAAACCAATCGCAGAGCAACGAGCCGTTGATTGTGCTCGATGGTATGCCGATTCGCGGTAAAGGTACTTCTCTTGCCGACATCAACCCCAACGACATTGCCAACATGAGCATCTTGAAGGGTGCTGCCGCTTCGGCATTGTATGGTCAGGAAGCTTCAAACGGTGTCATCATGATTACCACCAAGAGCGGTAAGGACGGCAAGGTGACCGTCAATGCCAGCGGCGGTTGGGAAATCTCTAATGCCGTGAGAGTGCCGAAGATGCAAAGCCGCTTCGTTGGCGGTAGCAAGGGATTCTATGTTGAAAACTCGGTTGGCGGCTGGGGTCCTATGCTCAATGCCGACGACAGGGTATATGATAACGTGGGCGAATTCCTCGGCACAGGTTTCTTGCAGAAATACGACGTGTCGGTTTCGGGCGGTAACGAACAATTCCGCGCATACGCGTCGGCTTCTTATTCAAGCAGCGACGGTATAATCCCCGAAGATTACAAGAAGCAATTGAACGTCTTTGCCAAAGGTGAATTCAATCCTTCGGACAAGGTTAAAATCATGCTTTCGGTCAACTTGAGCGATAGCAAGGCAAGAGCTTTCTATAACTCTTTGACCAGCGCCAGGGCTTCAAACATGTCGACCATCTATGGATGGGCCATCAACAAAAACATGGCTGATTATCAGACAATCGAAGGTTATCCTAACTGGAGCAACCGTTACGACCATTGGGAAAACCTTACCGATGCCGACAGGGTTTCGGCCGTGGTTTCTCCTTACTTCAGCCGGTATAACGACAAGTCGGAATCGGAGAACACCCGCATGATGATCAACGGACAGATTTCTTACGAACCGATAGAAGGACTCGTCCTCACCGGCAAGCTCGCTTATGACAAGAGCTATTCTGCATCTGATGGCTACGAGGTCCCTCGTTTCCAACCATCGGATTTCAACAATCCTAACGACGAAGCTCTTGCCGACTATGCCTACAAGTATGGTTCATACTCGTTCGACCCGTCGCGCGGTTCTCAATTCACAGCCAACTTCCTTGCAACTTACCAAAAGACATTTGCCGAGGATTATACTTTGAACTTGTTGTATGGTATGGAATACAAGGAAACCAATGGATGGGACGCATCGCTTGCAGGCCAGAACTTCTTGCTTGGCGGCGATTTCTACAGCTTCCAGAATGTTGACCCGTCGACATTGACGATGTCTTCTTCTTCCGACTACTACACTTATCTTAACCACTCGAAGACAAACAAGTATGGCTACTTCGGTGAAATACGCTTCGACTACAAGGGCATGGCTCAATTGTCAGTGACAGGACGTTACGACGGTTCTTCAACATTGGCACAAGTCGATGCAACATATTTCTATCCTTCGGTTACTGCCGGTGTGATATTCTCCGAATTGTTCAATTTGCGCAACGACTGGTTCTCTTATGGTAAAGTTCGCGGTAACTGGGCAAAGGTAGGTAAGGACTGTCCGGCTTATCTATTCACCGATACTTACAAGAGCTGGTCGACATTCCCTGATGGCGGTTACGGTATCGACCCGACAACATCACGCGCCATCACTCTTGAGCCTGAAATGACAAGCACATGGGAAGTGGGTGCCGACTTGAGATTCTTCGATTCTCGCACTCGTCTCGATGTAGCATACTACTCGACTACTGTCGACAACCAGATTGTTTCGGTGCGCGTGTCTCCGGCTTCGGGTACAATCCTTCAAACCCGTAACGAAGGTACCGTTGAAAACTATGGTGTTGAAATCACCCTCGGCCAAGACATTCTTCGCACTAAAGACTTCTCGTGGACGGCAACTGCCAACTTCTCACTTAACCGTGGACGCTTGAAATCGTTGCCCGACGGTGTTACTGAAATCGCTGGAACCAACTATGGCGGTACTTATCCTTGCGCATTCCTTGGCGGTTCGACAACGGCTATCATCGGTAAGGATTATTTGAGGGACCCGAATGGAAACATTGTGGTCAACGAGCAAGGTTATCCTGTAATCAATGATGAAAAGAACGTACTTATCGGTAATCGTGAACCGGACTTCTTGCTTGGTCTCGGCTCGATGTTCACATGGAAAGACTTGAGCTTGTCGTTCATGTTCGACGGCCGTTGTGGTGGCGACGTTGCCAACATCACGGCTACCAACCTCATGTCGAACGGTATGCACCACTTGTATGACAAGTATCGCAACCGCGAAATCGTGTTCAAGGGTGTCGTTGCCAATGCCGACGGAACTTATTCTCCAAACACGACTCCGGTAATCCTTGACCAGAACTTCATCAATACTTATTATGTCCCTGTATCTTCCAACTTCATAGAAGATGGTTCATACATACGTCTCAGCTACGTTACACTTGCCTACGACTTTACTCGCATGTTGTCGAAGAATTGCCCTGTCAAGGGATTGTCGGCATCGGTTACAGGCCGTAACTTGTTCTTGTTGACCAAGTATTCAGGTTCCGATCCGCAAGTAATGCAAGGAGTTAACAGTGGTACGGGATCAATGGGTATCGACCGTTATGCAGTACCTAATACACGCAGTTTTAACTTAACTCTTAAAGCTACATTCTAATTAAAGAATCATGAATAGATTTAAAATACTATCGCTATCGATATTGTTGGGTTTGGGTGCAGCCGGTTGTACCGACATTCTTGATGAAAACGTGAATCCGGACAAAGCCCATGAAATTACCCCCGAAGTGGGATTGCCCACCATCGTTTTCTATGCCCAACAGACCGTATATGACCACGCTGAATATGGCATATACTTGTCGCAATGCTTGACAACAAGTGGCAAATCGAGCATCGGCGCTTATTCCTACAAGAGCGAATGGGAATTCTTGACGATGAACCGCCACCCACAATGGCGCAGGCATTTCTATGACATCGGTGTGAACGTGCGCAACTTGATTACAAACTCACATAACATTAATTCGCCCAATTATGAGTTGATTGCCCGCACAATCAGGTTGATGTCCACCCAGTTGACGACCGACATGTTTGGCGACATGCCGTTGAGCAACGCTTATGTGTCAAATAATCCTACCTACGACACTCAGTCGAGCATATATGCATGGATGCTTCAAGAAGCTGACGACTTGATTGCCATGTATGAAGACACTTCGATTACTGAAGCTTCTACCAACCAAGTCATCGATGCATCGCAAGATCGCTTGTATCAGGGCGACCTGAGCAAGTGGAAAGGTCTCGTTTATGCAATAAAGGCTCGTATCTTGTTGCGTAACTTGCCTAATATCAACACATCTTCACAGATGTGCGATGAAATCATCGCTGCTGCCGACGCTGCCATCAACCAATGGCGTTCGGGCGACCTCCTCTATGGTGCATGGTTCGGAAATGAGCCGCGTTACTACTTCGATGGCGGAACCAACGAGCAGAACAACGTTTGGGGTGCGGCACAACCTATCATCAACAGTTGGGAGTCGCGTAAGAACATGCTCGATTCGGCCATCCCGTCGAAGTATTTCTTGGAAAGCTGCCTCGGATTGTTGAATACTACAGATGAAACCAAGAGCGGTCAATACGTGAACGGTCAAGGTTATGCCAACGATCCCCGCGCAAGTATGTTGATGATTGCCCGTACAGGTCCTACATCTCCTTCCAATACCAACGAGTCGGTGAAACTGCGTTCTCTTGAGAACAATATCGGAATGGGTACGACTTATGTCGTGAACGATTATCCTAATTTGTTCCACGGCGCATACGCAGGCGATGCAACTCGCACTCGCACCTATAACCCGTTGTTCACGATGGAAGAGTTGTATTTCATAAAGGCAGAGGCCGAGTATTGGAAGGGCAACCGCACTGTCGCTTGCCAGCTTGCAAAAGAAGCGACTGCCAACAACATTCAACGCCACTTGGATTACTTCCTTGCCGCTTATCCTAACGAAGTCAACTACAACGAAACTCGCGACAACCGTTATCCGGGGCAAGCTACCGCCAACGGCATCGGTTTTGAGCGCAAGGCTTACTGGGATGCGCAAGTGAACGCCTTCCTCGACAACAACTCGGGAGTATCGTCGGTTCCTCCTGTCACCGACCGTGGCAACGAGCACTGGTTCTTCAACGAGTCGGAATATTCATTGAGCGACTTGATGATACAGAAGTGGATTGCGATGTACATGCAGCCTGAACAATGGACCGACATGCGTCGTTATCATTACAGCAACAGCCGTAACAATTACGGTATCGGCGACCGTTCGGAAATCATTTATCCTGACTTGCGCCGTCCTTACAACTTGTATTCGGCATATTGGGTTGACGGATTGAGCGAAACCGAGAAGGAGAACACTTGGATCCAACGTGTCAATTACGACCCCGAAACGGAAGAAAAATACAATCGAGCCGAACTTGAACGCCTCGGTGCCTACAAGAACTACAAGTGGCTGCAAAAGCCTATGATTTGGGCTCTTACACCGGGTGAACGTACTTCATTGACGGCAGAATAAACTGGTAATTAGTAGATAGTTTAAATAAAATAAGAATATTGATTATGAACTTATATAAAAAATCAGGAATTTTCGCAATTGCGTTGCTCGCATTTTCTTCCTGTGCGGTTCATGACCTGTTTGAAGAAAATCTTGAGCTCGGACAGGTATTGCCTACTGTCACATGGGAGCTTGGAAGTTCTGTTTGCCGTGCGGGTAGCGATGTGACATTCTTGGGCAAATATTATACGACCAATACCGATGTGGAGATTTCTCATTCGGAAGTTTGGGCGATGGTAACACGTTCGCAAAGCGCGGCTGCGACCCTTCGTCTCACGTCGTCGTTGTCTTACACGAAAACGGTGACTTCCAGCGACACCGTGCGTAGTTCCCAGCTCATCAAAAGCTATGACCACAGCTTGGCCACATGGAATGGATATGAATATGAATTGAACGCGTCATTCCCGACTTCGCAGACTTTGATTCCTGTCAGCTGGGTCAATCCTGCCGAGTTCGACTCTGAGCGTTTCGACCTGTATTATCCTGAAACATTCAAGGCCGAGTTCAATGAAACAGTCGTGAATTACTTGACAGCCGACAGCACATATTACAATGATTTGCGTCATGTGTACTGCAACTATGACTTTACGGCTGAGCAATTCCAGACAATAAGCGCCAACAACGGTGTCACATTCCCAACCGAAACGGCAACCGACATGAAGAGCGACTTGTGGTACACCAATCTTGAAAATGTGGTTGGTTACTACTACAACACAATCGATGAAAACGGTGTTGCAACTTCGCACGAAGTGGCTTCGCTCGAAGATGTGCCGGCCGAATATACCGGTTATGAGGTATATGAATCAAGCCCTTGGGTGTTCTGCCGCTATTCCGATGATACCGGTGGTGCAATCTATTCGATTCGTGATGCTTACAAACCGTTCTTTAAGGAACTCATGGAGCAAATTCCGTTCGAGGATTGGATTTTCAATTCAGTCGACAATGTTTATTCAGTAGAATTCACTCGCAGCTATACGTTGATTCCGCAATTCAAGGTCGTAGACACGAATGGCAAGGTTGGTATGGCTACCGATGAAAAGACAGTCCAACTTAACTAATCAATTTTGTGAAAATTATGAAAGTATTGAGTAAAATAATACCACTGGTAGCCGTGATGCTGATAGGCTTGACGGCGTGCGTGGAAAAGGAGCCCGATTACTCTAATTTCGATTCGGCCGATGTGGATTTTACATATAATGTCGAAGGCGAAGAGTACACGCTCGACTTCTATGTGGTTTCGACCATTCAATTCAACAACACGTCGTCCAAGAGCGGAAACGTGTCGTGGGATTTTGGCGACGGTACTACTTCTACCGAGCAGAATCCGTTGCATAAATATGCCGAAGCAGGCTTGTATCAAGTAAAACTTACTGTTGAGGGAGTTGGCTCGCGTACATATCCGTTGTTGATATATGATATTACTCCGGTAATGTCGATAACCGAGCAAAGTGCCGAGGAGGTGATAATCAATGAAGTAAGCGTAAAGCTCGACATTGCATTGCCTAATCCTGAAAACCTTGTGTGCAAGTATGTATGGAAATTCCCAGAAGGAACTTTGGATGAAAATGGAAATTTGATTACCGAGGATTTCGTAGGTTATTCTCATGAAGATGGAACAATCGATAATCCTGGTAGCATACGTTTCCGCAACATCGGTTCGCAAAGGATTGAATTGCAGACATGGTTTGACGTGAATGGAGAAAACCGTCGTCTTGAAGATGCTTATGTAAATGTCCAGGTAGGTTACACCGAACCTGTTCCTACGGTTTACTATGCCGTAGTCGGTGGCAATATCAAGGCCTATAAGATAATTCCTGAAGACCAATTGCCGGAAGGGACGAAGAACATGCCGTTCGACATGGGCGTGACTTCGGGCAACATGCCGATGCAGCTTGTTTGCGCCACTATTGAAACCTCTGATGAGGAAGGCGGAACAACCGAAACCGATTACATTTATATCCTTGATGCAGGTAAGCAGTTTACCTACATTAACGATGAGAGTGACACCAACGGTGACGGACAAATCACAGTGATGAGCGCCGATGGTTCTTATGCCGACGTGATGGTTACAAATGCAGGCCGTCAGGCATTCAACGACCCATTCCAAGGTTGTACCGACGGCACTTACCTGTATTACACCGACCGTAACACCGGTGTGCGTCAGCTTGCATTGACCACTCGCGGTGCAACTGAATCGACTCAATATGAAAGTGAAGCCGGTTATCTGGTTGTAAACAACACTTTGGGCTATTATAGCAATGCCGGTCATGGCGGCAGCATCGCCTATGGTGCCGGTAACGGTGATATCCAAATCGATTCAAATGGTGTATTCTACTGGGTTAAGAGCTTCAACGGTTCAGGCATCTATCGTTTCACCCGTGCCGACATCGGCGACTTGACTAAATTGCCGCAACCTCAGTTGTTCACCAACACCAATCCGAAGTCTATCGCCATCGACGAGGGCAGGAACAAACTTTACGTTTGGCAACGTTCAGCTTATCCGGCTGCCGGCTTGATGCAGTATGATCTCCCGGCAATAGGTGCCGAAGGACCAAACTATGCCAGCACGACAGCTCGAGTTGAAATGAATGCCGACCCGATGACTACTGCTGCAAGCGAGGAAGTGACGACAACGCAGCTCGCTCTCGATGAAGAGACAGGAAACGTGTGGTTCGGTTTCAGGGCTTCAACTGCTGAAAGAACTTATACTACCGGTCTTTACTACTTTGATTACAACACCAACAAAGTGGTTAACTATTGCGGAAATACCGAAAGCATCCTTGGCGTGACAATCAATCCGCGCAAGACAAGATTGTATTGACGATAATCTTATTTTTCATAACTTCATGTGGGGAAGTGTCGTAAAAGGCACTTCTCCACATGTTTTTTGTAAATTTGCATTTATGGAGAAGATTCATCGT
This sequence comes from uncultured Muribaculaceae bacterium, assembly GCA_944321705.1. Lineage (GTDB taxonomy): Bacteria > Bacteroidota > Bacteroidia > Bacteroidales > Muribaculaceae > Avimuribaculum. Next base: position 47,585 of record CALUMG010000006.1, read on the forward strand.
TTCAATGTCGATATTTCAGCAATAGAATTGCCGGCACAATTTACCTACCCATTTAATTATGTGCCTCATGAACTCGCACGCATTGCGTCGGCGCAAGTGCGTGAATACATAAGTTCGGTCAAGGCTCTGCATGACGAACTTGTACATGGAAAGATGGTGGGAGTGCTTGTCGTAGTTGATGCTTCCGACCGTCTGGGATTCGTGTCGGCTTATTCGGGCAATTTGTATTGCAATGAAGGACGTGAATACTTTGTCCCTCCTGTGTATGACACATTGGTTCCCGATGGCTATTTTAAAGTTGAGGAAGCAAAGATTTCGGAGATTAACGGGAAGATAAAGAATCTGGAGGAATCTGCCGAGTTGATGCAGCTGAAGGCGGAGAAAGAAGCATTGGAGCGAGTTGCCGAAGAAGCATTGTCGGCCTATCGCTCGTTTATGAAAGATTCCAAGTTGAGACGTGACGCAGCCCGTTTGTCGGGGACAGGAGATGAAGATGAAATGTTGCGCGAAAGCATGTTCCAGAAGGCTGAGTACAAGCGCATCAAGAAGTCATGGGAGAACCGCATTGGAGAGGTTGCAGGGAAGTTGGAACAATTCGATGCCGGCATAAAGGAATTGAAGAATGTGCGGCACAGTCGTTCGGCAGCGTTGCAAGACTGGTTGTTCCATCAATTTGTGATGCTTAACGGGAAAGGAGACAAGCTTGACTTGTGCGAAATTTTCGCACCAACTTCTCAACATGTGCCTCCTGCCGGGGCAGGCGAGTGCGCAGCTCCCAGAATGTTGCAATATGCCTATCTTCATGGATTGAGGCCGGTTACGATGGCCGAATTTTGGTTCGGGGGTTCACCGGGTGATGTAATAAGGCGCGATGGGGAGTTTTATCCGGCATGTCGTGGGAAATGCCTGCCTATTCTCAATTTCATGTTGCAAGGCATCGATGTGGAACCCGATCCGCTTGCCGGGAATATAGGCGTGACCGATGAGAAAGTACATGTATTGTATGAGGACGACTGGCTGGTTGTTGTCGATAAGCCGGCTGGGATGTTGACAGTCCCCGGAAAGACTGGTGGCACATCGTTGCTTGAACTGGTTGCCGGACAATTACACCTCGATCAGCGGCATGCGGCCGTGCATCGTCTGGACATGGACACTTCGGGCATCGTGATGTTTGCCAAAAGTGCCGATGTGTGCCATAAGTTGCAGAGAATGTTTGAATGTCGTGAAATATCCAAGTGTTATGAGGCGTTGCTCGACGGTATTGCCGGCGACAGGGGGGATAATGGCTATATAGATTTGCCGTTGAGCAGCGACATGCTGAACAGGCCTTTTCAGAAAGTGGATTATGAGAATGGCAAGCAAGCAGTCACTCGGTATGAAATTCTTTCGGTGGATGAGATGCGCAATGAAACCCGTGTGCGTTTTGAACCTCTCACCGGGCGTACACATCAGTTGCGTGTGCATGCCGCTCATGCTGCCGGGTTGGGACATCCTATAATTGGTGACAATCTTTATGGGAAAAAGGGAGAACGGTTGATGCTGCATGCAGCAATGATTGATTTCATTCATCCAGTTACAGCAAGGCGAGTGCATGTGGAGTCACGCGTGCCATTTTGATATTGCTGTCTATATATCTCCGACAAACACATTTTCAACGATGTTCCATATCAGCAAGAAGGTCGTTACAGTGAGTATGCCGAAGCTGACGATGTCTTTTACAAGAATCACGTTGGGGCTCAAAGAACACAGGAACAGTCCCCATCCGATGAAGCACACGAGCAATCCTGTGAAATAAAGGCAGGGTTCAATCCATCCGCGAGAATGTTTTTGCTTATCGGGCAGACGATTCAGCACTTTTCGAGTGAACCATTTGTCGTGTCCTGCCTCGGGAAGCGATTGCTTTAACATGCGGCTTATTTCTATGTCTATTTCGTCTCTTTTCATTCTTTTTTGAACCAAGTAAATATAAGTAATTATTTTGTTCTTTCAAATATTTTGTAGTCGAAAGCTCTTTTAATCAAGAGTTTTTAGGATTCTGCCGAGTTTCTCTTTGCCACGGCTCAGGTGCGATTTTATAGTACCCTCGGGCATGCCTGTTATCTCTTTGATTTTTTTCAAAGGCTGATCTTCAAGATAGAAGAGGATTATGACGATGCGTTCGTTTTCGCTCAACTGCCTGATGGCTTTGTGCACGTCTATCCCTGCATCTATTCCATGAAAATTGTCGACGGTTTCGCATTCGGGAAGATACCCTTGTTCGTCGGTTGGAACCTCATGGAGTTTGCGCAGATGCGAGTAATATTCGTTGTAGGCTATGCGGAACAACCAAGTCTTGAATCGGGACAAGCCTTTGAAGCCGCGTATGTTCAAATAGGCCTTGATAAATGTTTCTTGCGCCAAGTCGTCGCTGAGGGCGTGGTCACCGAAAGTCAGATTCAGGAAAAAACGACGTATTTCACCTTGATAATTTTCAACGAGACGGCCGAATGCGTCCCGATTATCGGTCAGGACGCATTGAGCCAACAATTTAATCTCATCAATTTTGCTCAACATTTCGCTGTTGAAATTATATTATGAAGTGTGCGTTATTTATCGTCGTTATAGTTTTCATTCTCTTGTTTGAATTCGGGCGGCGTGACAACGGTCTTGTTGCTGTCACTCTCAGTGCTTGTGGAGTTAGGACGAGGTTGTTGCCAATTTTTGTTCTTGTTGTTCATGTAGGCAAATACTATTTTTGCCACACCCATGAGGAACGGAATTAATGCAATGGCAGCGAGGAACGGAATTCCAAGGAACAAGAAGAACAGCATTATGCCGAGGCTTATGATTGCAAGTTTCGTGCCTTTGCGTATCTCGTAGTCGTACCATGCTTGAGCCGATATTTGCTGTGGTTGCGGTGTTTGGCCTTCGGCCGCCGGCATTACCGGAGCCGGTCTGGTGTCTTCGTTTAAAGCCCATCCGGGAAGTTGGTAATTGTTCTCTATTGCTTTTTCAATCATAATGTATTTGCGGCGGCGGTGCATGTAGAAGAATATAAGGCACGCGATTACTATCAAGAGAATTGCGCCCAGTGAAATGGCTGTAATGACAATGACCATCATGCTTGTGGATGTGTGTATGTTGGATATTGTCCCCGAAGTTAATCCATTTGCCATGTTGTCATTGGAGGAAGAAATGACCGTGTCGTTGAGTCGAGACAGTACTTTGTCGACGATTATGTTCAGGTCCCCGTTTCCAAGTGTATCTCCGTTTATGGTGATGGTACTTACTTTGTCGTCGTTTCTGATGGTCATTTGCATCGATTGAGAGCCTGCGGTGGTGTCTCGATTGACGATTATAGAGCTTGATTGAGTCTCGGCAGCGGCATTGAAAGCCGTTGCAGTTGTGATAGCTAATACTATCAATAAATGTCTTAGTTTCATATTACGTTGTATTTAATTGTTTTTCTTAAACCGGTTTTTACTCATTAGACGGCGCGAGCATGCAGAAGGTTGCAACGGAACGAAAAAAAATAACATGGGGGGATTGATTTACATGTATTAATGATTATATACATTAATTTAGATGAATGCGGTGCTTTTATTAAGCTATTTGACAAAAATAATACATATCTTTGTCTGCAAGAATTATCATGCAAAACATTTAAAAATCAATAAATAAAAATCGACATAAATGAAATCGCTATCAAGACTTTCTGTACTATCAGCCGTGGCGGCAGCCGCGATGACATTGCCGTTTCAAGCGGCATCGGCCGAAGCTCCCAAGAGGGAGATGCGTTCGGCGTGGGTGGCCACGGTGTGGCAGCTCGATTGGCCGCAAGATTCCACGATAACCTCGACTGGTAACGAGACGCAAATAGAGGCTCAAAAAGAGCAAATGATTGCATTGCTCGACTCTCTTGCAAACAACAACATGAATGCGGTGAATTTCCAAGTGAGGAGCCGCTGCGACGCAATGTATAAATCGTCCTACGAACCGTGGTCGTCCGATTTGGTAGCCGAGCGAGGCATGGATCCGGGCTATGACCCACTTGCTTTCGTAGTTGAAGAGAGCCACAAGCGCGGCCTTGAATGCCATGCGTGGGTCAATCCGTATCGTTACGAGTCGGTTGCCGGGCAATGGTCGGGCATGGCCGGAGATATTAGGTCCGAGCATCCCGATTGGATTATGGATAATGACGGTGCCGCCATCTTGAATCCGGGCAAGCAGGAAGTCATCGATTATATCACTGAAGTGTGCCGTGAGATTGTCAAGAATTACGACATAGACGGAATCTTGTTTGATGATTACTTCTATCTTGGAGGAACTCCTTATACCACCGATGCCGATTTATATGAAGCATACGTTGCCGCCGGAGGCACGCTTGAACAAGGCGACTGGCGTCGCGACAACGTGAACCGCATGGTGCGTTCCATCTATGACATGATACAGGAAGAGAAGCCTTGGGTGAGGTTCGGCATCAGCCCGGCCGGTGTGGCATGTACCAATGCCAACGTGGCTAACAAGTATGGAATCACGCCGTGCCCGTCAGGAAGCGACTGGCAATATGACGACATTTATTCCGACCCAATCGCATGGCTGGCCGACCAGTCGCTCGATTACATCTCTCCGCAGATTTATTGGTCGATAGGCAATTCAAGCGCCGACTATGGCAAAATCGCACCATGGTGGAGCGAGGTGGCCGCGCATTTCGACCGTCACTTCTATTCTTCGCATTCCATCAGCAGCATAAAGCCGAGCAGCGATGCCGATGATTATCAGGAATTTGTCGACCAGATAGAATTGAATCGCGAAAGCACCGAGAATGATGCCCCGGGTTCGATATTCTACTCATGCAAATATTTGTATCGCGAGAGAAATACAGGCACTACCGAGTCGATGGTGCATTATTTGAGACGTTTCGCGTTCACTCGTCCGGCCTTGCTGCCTGCAATGCCTTGGAAGAAAGGAGAAAACCCGGGATTGGTGACGAATCTCGTGCAGTCGGGCTACACGCTCTCGTGGGACGGTTATGACAATGTGCGTTATACCGTTTACGCTGTTCCTGAAGATGTCGACCAATCGCAATTTAATTGCCAAGGCGAGTATCTGCTTGGAACATCCTACGACACAAATTATGAAATTCCTCAGGCGTATGCAACCGGTTATCAGTATGCCGTTTGTGTTCTTGACCGCATGGGAAATGAATATTCCCCGTTGTTTGTAGGAGTTTCGGCCGAAACCCTTCCTGCACCTGAACTTATGGAACCTGAAGAAGGTGCTGAGGTAATCGACCCGTTTGTATTGAGTTGGACAGCCGTGGATGGAGCCGCTTATTATATCGTTGAAGTGAGCGAGCATGAAGATTTCAGTAGCTTGATTGCTTCTATTACTACCGAAGAGACATCGACCAGCTCAGCACAAATATCGGGCTTGAAGAATGCTGCTGTCACATATTGGAGAGTGAGGGCATGTGCCGCCAATCACAATGACGGAGTGTCGAAGACAGGTACATTCGTTCCGCAAGTGCTTTCGGTGACATATCCCGAGAATGATGCAAAAGATATCAATCCGGCATTGACAATAACATGGAACATTGTTGAGGATGGAGTCGAAGCCAAAGTTGAAGTTTCAACTGTTTCCACGTTCGGAGAAGACAACATCACGTTCAGCGGCACTTCGACCAACGGCTCGATTGATATTCCTCCTTACACGTTGCTGTCGGGCACGACATATTATGTAAGGGTTTCCATGACACGCATGGGCATAGACATGGTATCGGATGTAGTGAAGTTCACTACTGCTCAAATGGATGCTACTGTTCCTGTAGTCCTTAACCCGGTCGAAGGTGGCACATTGTATGCCAATTCTTATATCGAGCTCGAAGGACAGCAAGGAGCCCGTTCGCTGGTGGTCGAAGTATCCAACTCGGCTACAACTTGGGGCAGATCGAGGTTCATAGAGACATTGACCGATTTTAGGACCAAGACTTCAGTTCCGGCCGGTGAAATGAAAGTCAACGGGTCGACAATGACCAATGGTGAAACATACTATGTGCGTGCAAGAGCTTCTTATGTGAATGCCGACGGTGTCACAACGTTCACCGAATATAGCGAGCCTGTCAGCTTCATATACGATAGCGCCCTTGGGGTGAACGGCGTTGTTGCCGAAAGCCTTGAAGCGAAAGTCGTAGGCGGAACGATGCCTTATGTGGTCATTAGTTCTGATGTCCCGGCCAATGTCGAAGTGAGGGCATATTCATTGCTCGGAGTCGATGAGGGCGAATTGTTCAGTGGAGAAACCACTTATGAAGAAATTCCTCTCGATGGCCTTGCCAAAGGCGTTCATTTGATAACCGTGACAGCCAATGGAGAAACTCGGACGTTGAAAGTGGTGAAGTAAATATTTTGCATAAAAGTTAAAATCTCAATGGCGCAGCCGTGTATAGCGATTGCGCCATTGTTGTATATGCGTGCTAACAAACATGTTTCATTTTTAGTTGTTTTCATGTTATTTCATTAAGTTTGCATGACAATAAAAAGAATTGAGGATATGCTTGCGTATACTTATGTAAAACAAGGAAAATTTGAATTGCTCGAAAAGGCGAAACCCACTTTGGTCGACAGTCGCGATGCAATAGTCCGCGTCACGCTGGGAAGCATTTGCACGAGTGATTTGCACATAAAGCACGGGAGCGTGCCTCGTGCAGTTCCCGGAATCACTGTCGGGCATGAAATGGTCGGAGTGGTGGAACAAGTCGGCAGTGATGTCGTCACCGTAAAACCAGGGGACAGGGTCACAGTGAATGTTGAAACGTTTTGCGGAGAATGTTTTTTTTGCAAGCATGGCTTTGTGAACAATTGTACTGATCCCGACGGTGGTTGGGCATTAGGATGCTGCATCGACGGAGGCCAGGCTGAATATGTAAGGGTGCCGCATGCCGATCAAGGCTTGAACTGTATTCCCGACATGGTGAGCGACGAGCAGGCCTTGTTTGTAGGAGACATACTTGCAACCGGATTCTGGGCGACTCGCATTTCTGAGATTTCGCCCGACGATACGGTCTTGATTATCGGGGCCGGACCAACGGGCATTTGCACATTGCTTTGCGTTATGTTGAAACGGCCGAAGAAAATAATCATGTGTGAACGATCGTCCGAGCGACTCGATTTCGTGAAACGTCATTATCCCGATGTGTTGACTGTCGTACCCGAGGATTGCGAAGATTTTGTCAAGAATAACAGTGACCACGGCGGAGCCGATGTGGTCATTGAGGTTGCCGGAAGCGACGAAACGTTTCAAATGGCATGGAAATGTGCACGACCCAATGCCGTGGTGACGGTCGTGGCCCTTTACGACAAGCCGCAAATTTTGCCGTTGCCCGAAATGTATGGGAAAAATCTGGTGCTCAAGACCGGTGGTGTGGACGGATGCGACTGCGCCGAGATTTTAAAGTTGATAGAAGCCGGCAAAATCGATACTACGCCACTCATAACGCATCGTTTCCCGTTGAAGGAAATAGACAAGGCTTATGACTTGTTTGAGCATAAACGTGACGGAGTGTTCAAGGTGGCTGTTTATTGAAAAAAACATGTTTTGGAGGCTTTTTTGTCCCGATTTTTGCAAAAAATGAATGTTGAAGAGAGGTTTTTTGCTTGAAAATTTTGCAGAATGAAAAATAGTGTCTATATTTGCACTCGCTTTTGGGACGCAACCTTTGAAATGGCCCATTCGTCTATCGGTTAGGACGCAAGATTTTCATTCTTGAAAGAGCGGTTCGATTCCGCTATGGGCTACAATAAAACAGCAATTTTTTATTAAAAAATAAAGATTAAAAAATGGCAAATCACAAATCATCGCTTAAAAGAATTCGCAAGACTGTAACAAGAAATCTTCGTAACCGCTATTACGCAAAGACGATGCGTACTTATGTACGTCGTGTTCGTGCAATGAGCAACAAGGAAGAAGCACAAGCAGCTTATGTAAAGACATCTTCTTTGCTTGACAAGCTTGCTCGCAAAGGTCTTATTTCAAAGAACAAAGCTTCTAACTTGAAGTCGAAGCTCGCTCGCCACATCAACAAGTTGGCTGCGTGACCCCCTCTTGATGTGATGGCGACAGATGTTGTCATGACATGATGTGAATGATCACTGGAGCGATGTGAAGAAATATTGGCCCATTCGTCTATCGGTTAGGACGCAAGATTTTCATTCTTGAAAGAGCGGTTCGATTCCGCTATGGGCTACAGCAATGCCGGGGTGTGTAATATGCCCCGGCATTGTCGTATGTTTGTCTCTCATGAGAGAGAAACAGGCAAGTGATTTCGAGACATCCAATATTGTTCGGGCATGGTGGAAATTTGAGGAAATGAGTTTGCTTGATTTCCTATATCTGAGACACATCCCATATTATTCAAATGTGGTAAAAGTTGAGGGAAATATCGAAAAAAATTCGTAAATTTGTTTGTTCAAAGAATTGTATAATTAAGGAATCAAAATCACATGCCGGGCATGTCCTGAAGCCCGGCAAAGTAGTGTGGGGAATATAAGATTATGTCATCAGAAGAAATAGCAGAACAGAAGTATTCGGCAAGCAATATTCAGGTTCTTGAAGGACTTGAAGCTGTTAGAAAACGCCCTTCGATGTATATCGGGGATACCAGTTCCAAGGGATTGCATCATCTCGTCTATGAGGTGGTTGACAATTCAATCGATGAGGCAATGGCCGGATTTGCAACGCATATCGAAGTAACGATAACCGAAGATAATTCAATCAAGGTGGTTGATAACGGTCGAGGCATCCCTGTCGACATGCATGAGAAATTGCATAAATCGGCACTTGAGGTGGTTCTTACCGTGCTTCACGCCGGAGGTAAATTTGACAAAGGTTCTTATAAAGTGTCAGGAGGACTTCATGGCGTGGGAGTGTCGTGCGTCAACGCGCTGTCGACTTATTTGCGTGCCGAGGTGCGCCGAGGAGGAAAAATCTATATGCAGGAATATAGCTGCGGACATCCGAAAGCTCCAGTTGCCGTAATAGGCGAAACTTCGGTCGAAGATCATGGCACAACGATATTTTTCCATCCCGATTCGTCGATATTTTCAGAGACAGTCTATGACTACGGCATTCTTGCCACTCGTTTGCGTGACTTGGCATTCTTGAACGCAGGGGTGGCATTGACGTTGACCGATTTGCGCCAAAAAGACGAGGAAGGAAATCCGAAAGTTGAAAAATTCTATTCAAAAACAGGTCTTGACGAGTTTGTACAATATATCGACTCAAACAAAGAGCATCTTATAAATGACGTGATTCACATAAGCACCGAGAAGCAGGGCATCCCTGTGGAAGTGGCCATGACTTATAACACGTCGTTCAATGAAAACATATATTCGTTTGTCAATAACATTAATACGATAGAAGGCGGTACGCATCTCACTGGTTTCCGTCGCGGTCTTGGCGCAACGTTGAAAAAATATGCCGAAGACTCGAAGATGCTTGAAAAGGTAAAAGTGGAAATAAGCAAAGATGACTTCCGCGAAGGCTTGACTGCCGTTATTTCGGTTAAGGTCCTTGAACCTCAGTTTGAAGGACAAACGAAAACTAAACTTGGCAACAATGAAGTGATAGGTGCTGTGGAAACAGCTGTAAGAGAGGCGTTAGGCAATTATCTTGAAGAGCATCCTACTCAAGCCAAGGCCATTATCGAAAAGGTGATACTTGCAGCCACGGCACGTCATGCCGCACAAAATGCACGATTGAAAGTGCAACGCAAGAGCCCGTTGGGTGGGGGCGGCCTGCCAGGCAAGCTTGCCGACTGCTCTTCGAAAGTTCCCGAAGAATGTGAATTGTTCCTTGTCGAGGGAGACTCGGCAGGCGGTTCGGCAAAGCAAGGCCGCGACCGTGTATATCAGGCAATCTTGCCATTGCGCGGTAAGATATTGAACGTGGAAAAGGCAATGGATCACAAGGTGTTCGACAGTGAGGAGATTGTAAACATGTTCAAGGCTCTTGGTGTCACGATAGGAACAGAAGAAGATCCGAAGGAAGCTAATTTGTCGAAATTGCGTTATCACAAAATCATAATCATGACCGATGCCGATGTGGACGGTGCCCACATAGCCACGTTGCTCATGACATTCTTCTTCCGTCGCATGCGTGCAATCATTGAGAATGGATATTTGTATATAGCGACTCCGCCATTGTACAAATGTTCAAAAGGTAATAATACCGAATATTGCTGGAATGACCAGCAGGTGCGCCAGTTTATCGACAAATATGCCGGAGGTGATGAGAAGCAAATAAAGTTGCAACGCTACAAGGGTCTTGGTGAAATGAACCCTGAACAATTGCGTGAAACGACCATGGATCCGGCTAATCGCATATTGAAACAGGTGTGCATAAGCGATGCGGCCGAAGCCGATCGCATTTTCTCGATGCTGATGGGCGAGGATGTGGCTCCGCGCCGTCAATTCATAGAGAGTAACGCAACCTATGCCAACATTGATGCTTGACAAGTGAAATTTCAATATAGTACTACAGAGTGATGGCCGATAATCGTCGGCCATCATTTTTTTCATAGTTTCAGTTAGGAAGATAAGATAAGATAGGATTCGGTTCAGCATAGCCAATCATAAAAACGTTGTTTTTTGCTTGTCTCTGCGTTCACCTTTCACTATCTTTCGATAAGATAGGATTCGTCTCGGCAATAGAAAAATAAGCGAGCTAATTTTCGTATTGCACTCGACTTTCACTATCTTTGTGAAAAACCAGAATAACTACTATGCAATTCCGTGCGATATGTCTCCTAATAGTGATTGTGTTGGGAGCTACTGGCTTATTTGGACAGCCAAGATATAACCTTGAAAAATTAAATACCGATTCGCTATTGTCGGTGCTTGACGGTATAGTGGATGGCAAGGAGCCCATAGAGGTTGCCAAGCAACAGTCGATAGCCATGAGTAAAATCAGGCTGGATGAAGCGATGGGCGACAAGGCGTTGTTTGATGCTTATGGGGAGATGTTTTACCAGTATCGTAAATACCGACTTGATTCAGCATTATATTATGCACGTTGTCGCGTGGAAGTTGCTAAAAGAATAGGAGAAATGGATTCCATTTCGGTGGCATTGATGAATGTAGCCGACGGATTGAAAGGACTTGGCCAGTTTGATGCAGGAATTGACATTCTAAAGAAGCTTCCTCATGACGAATTTGTGAAAAACAGCAATTATTACTATTATTTGTTGCATTCAATAACTTTGTCGATATTTAATGAAAATCATGACGAAGACATGACAGGTTATTATCTCAATCAGTTGCGAGCTTATCGCGATTCCATCTCCATGGTAAATATTGAAGGTTCCCCCGGATATATCATAAACGAAAGTGAGATATACTTGAGCGAGGGCCGATATGACGACGCGTTGAAGATTTTGATCGACTTCATGAATGACAATCCTGAATTGATTGCCGACAATGCCATATTCTGGTGCACGCTTGCCGATATTTATCACCTCTTTGGAAATATGAAGGCCGAGATATATTGTCTCACAATGGGAGCCATAATAGACAAGCGAAATAGCGTGAAAACATATACGTCCTTGCAAGATCTTGCGTTGATGCTTAACGATGAAGGAGACACCGACCGTGCTTATAAATACATAACTTGTGCAATAGAAGACATCATGAACAGCAATGCACGCAGCCGCCTCCTTCAAGTGGCAAAATACATGCCTATCATATTGGATGCCTATGAACAAGTTCAGGAGGATGAGCGCAATGCCCGCATATTCTATTATATCATAGTGAGCATATTGGTGATAATATTGGTGGCGATATTGTTGGTATTGAGCAAGCGCAACCGCAAATTGATAGAGGTGCGTCGCAAGCTTGATGCCAAAAACAAGGAACTGGTGTCGCTTAACGAAGATTTGAAGGATGTCAATGGCAGGCTTGGAGAATCAAACAAGATAAAGGAAACCTACATAGCCCAGTTGTTCAATATATGTTCGGGTTATATCGACGACATGGAAAAATTCAGAGTTTCGTTGTCTCGCAAAGTCAAGACGGGGCAGATGGCCGATATAAAGGCTGCTGTATCTTCTCCGGTCACTACCGATGCATTAAAGGACTTTTTCAAAAAGTTTGACGTGATATTCCTTGACTTGTTCCCGACATTTGTTGAAGACTTCAACAAGTTGATGCAGCCGGGATCTGAAATAATACCAAAAGAAGGGGAATGCCTTACGCCCGAATTGAGAATTTATGCTCTCGTCAGGTTGGGAATAAACGACAGTACGAAAATAGCAAGTTTCCTTCACTATTCATCGCAGACGGTATATAATTACAGGATGAAAGTAAGGAACAAAGCCGTCGTCCCGAAAGACAAATTCGTGAAGGCTGTCCAAAATTTGTAAACATGTTGTAAAACATATGTTTTTTTGCGGTTTCTCGCTTCCCATAAAAGGGTAAAAAGTTTACTTTATTTGAAAAATTGCCAAAATTTAAGGAATTGTGAATTAATTATTTAGGTGTCTCAATTGCTCTTTTTGAGTTTACTATGGCTGTTTATATGACATAGCTTTGTTACATGAGTATGATAATTTTGCGAACAAAGATTTTGCATACAATTATTCATACATATTAACAAACCTAATTAATTGATGAAACGTTTAAAGTCTGATTTATTCAAGGTGCTAATTGTTGTATTTGCACTAATCTTGAATTTTAATGTTTATGCGCAGACTACGATGGTTGAAGGACTTGTTGTCGATGGCAACAAAGAACCCGTGATTGGCGCATCTGTTATGGTGAAAGGCATGCAAATAGGTACGGCTACCGATTTTGATGGTCGTTTCTCTGTTAAAGTGCCGGAAAGTAATTCAATTCTTGTAATCTCCTATGTAGGATGTGAAACTCGTGAAATCGCGGCTAATTCTCCGGAATTGCAATCGGGAGTAGTTTTGCGTGAAAGTGCACAGAATCTTGATGAAGTTGTTGTGATTGGTTACGGTAGCGTTAAGAAATCGGATGCTACCGGTTCCCTCGTGGCAATCAAACCCGATGATTTTAATAAAGGTAATCGAGTTACTGCACAAGACGCACTTGTCGGGAAAGTGGCCGGTGTCAATGTCGTTACCGGTTCGGGAGCTCCGGGTTCGGGAGCTACGATTCGCGTGCGCAGTGGAGCCTCGCTTTCGGCAAGCAACGACCCGTTGATTGTTATTGACGGTGTGCCTGTCGACAACTCGACCATTGAAGGTTCATCCAATATCATCGGTTCATTAAACCCTGATGACATAGAGACATTTACAGTGTTGAAAGATGCTTCGGCAACAGCCATCTACGGTTCGCGTGCATCAAATGGTGTAATCGTTATCACCACTAAGAAAGGTACTGACCGATTGGCTGTAAATTATTCAAGCAATTATTCGGTAAGTACGGTGGCCAACAAGCTCGACGTGCTTACGGCAGATGAGTTCCGTGCGTTCGTCCCCACTGTTACCGGTGTGCCTTCAAATCCATCTTTTGGCTCGGCAAATACCGACTGGCAAGATGAGATATACCGTGCTGCGTTCGGTACAGAACAGAATTTGTCGGTTTCGGGCAAGGTAAAACCCATCAACAGTCCGTATCGCGTGTCATTGGGATATACCAACCAAAATGGTATCATAAAAAATAACAATTACCAACGCTTGTCGTTTGGCGGAAACATTGCACCGTCGCTTCTTGACGACCACTTGACTGCAAACATTAACTTGAAGGTTTCTTATGAAAACAATAAGATGGTTGACAATTCGGTGGTAAACAATGCTTTGCGTTATGACCCGACTCGTCCTGTAATGACCGGCAGTCCTACTGCATCTACCGATCCGGGTCTCGGATATTTCATTTGGACTAATGAAAGCGGTCCTATGGCTATACAGACTGACAACCCTATGGCACAACTTGAACTTACCGACCAAAGCAACAAGGTGGTTCGTTCGATAGGTAGTGCAGCCATCATGTATAAGATTCATGGTCTTGAAGACTTGAAATTGAATGTGAACCTTGGTTACGACGTGCTCGAAAGTAAGTATAACAAGGACGTGCCTGAACTTGCAGGTATGATGTACACTCAAAACCAGAAAGATGGCACAGGCTTGATGCAACGAGGCGTACAGAACAAGCGCAACTATTTGCTCGATGCATTTGCCAACTATGACAAGACCATATCTAAGCACACATTCGGCATCATGGCCGGTTACGGATGGCAACACTTCTGGAGGAAGTACAATCTTTCAACTGATGATCCTCAAGGCAATCAATTGTTGAGCGATACTCACTATGAAACTGAATATTACTTGTTGTCGTTCTACGGACGTGCCAATTACAGCTACGATGACCGTTATCTTGCAACTGTTACTTTGCGTTCGGATGCTTCATCTCGTTTCGCCAAAGGTAATCGCTGGGGCATATTCCCGTCGGCAGCTCTTGCATGGCGTATCATTCAAGAGGATTTCTTGAAAGAACAATCGGTATTGTCTGACTTGAAATTGCGTCTCGGCTATGGTGTCACAGGTCAGCAGGATATCTTGAACGACTATCCTTATATGACAACCTTCACGGTATCTTATCCGGAATCATCTTATCAATTTGGCAATACTTGGTATAACACATACCGCCCGAACGGATATGACAGCGACATAAAATGGGAAACGACTACTACATGGAACGCCGGATTTGATTATGGATTCTTGGGCAACCGCATTTACGGTTCTATCGATTATTACAAGCGATACACCAAAGACTTGCTCAACACAATCAATGTGATTTCGGGAACCAACTACTCTTCGGTAATCACTACCAATATCGGAAAGATGGAAAACCAAGGTGTTGAATTCTCCATCAATGCCGTTCCTGTAAGAACCGATGATTTTGAATGGACAGTAGGATTCAACTATACATGGAATGATTCTAAAATCACCAAGTTGAACATGATAGACACAGGTCAAAACTTCGTTCAGACTGGTGCCATTTCGGGTACGGGAAAATATGTGCAAGTGTTCATGGTAGGTGAACGTCCATATACTTTCTACCTGTGCAAGCAGGCTTATGACGAAAACGGCAAGCCGCTCGAAGGCCAGTATGTACAACCCGACGGCTCTGTTTCGAGCAATGAATATCGCTATGCTACCGGAAAGAGCGCGTTGCCAACTTCCTATATAGGATTCAACACCCGTTTCTCTTATAAGAATTGGGATCTGGCACTTAGCGGTCACGGTTCGTTTGGCAACTATGTTTACAATTATGTTGCAGCCGATCAATATGTACAATCGGTTTACAGCGACCAAGGAAGCTACTCCAACATTCTGCAATCCACAGCCAATACGGGATTCCAGACCCAACAATTGTATTCAGACATGTGGCTTGAAAACGGTTCTTTCTTCCGTTTTGACAACATAACGCTCGGATACACATTCGACAAGTTGTGGAACGACAACAGTCGCTTGCGCTTGACAGCATCGGTGTCGAACATTGCCACTATTACCGGTTACTCGGGCATAGATCCGGAACTTCCCGACGGACTTGACCGTGAAGTTTATCCGCGTCCGCGCACATATACTTTCGGAGTAAATCTCACATTCTAAAAACTATAATAACATAATGACAACGATGAAAAAATATATATTGACATTCATGATAGGCTGCCTCGGATTGCTCACATCTTGCATAGGCGACCTTGATACCATGCCTCTCGATGACAACAATCTTGTGTCGGAAAAGGTATATAGCTCTAAAGAAGGATACATGGGCGTGCTTGCAAAATGTTACGGCTCATTGATATTGACCGGCCAGCAAGGCGGTGACGGCGGAAATGGCGACTTGGAAGGCGCCAATGAGGGATATTCGGGTTATACTCGCCTGTTGTTCTACTTGCAAGAACTTTGCACCGACAATTTCTTGATGCCATCTTCGTCAAACGGCTTGCGCAACTGCCTTAACCTTAACTGGGTGCCATCTACTTCGGTAGTCACTTGGACCTATCAACGCTTGTACATGTCGATTGCCTATTGCAATGAGTTCTTGCGTGAATGTACTCCCGAAAAGATGCAAGATCGCGGCGTATGGGACGAAATGAGTGCCGATTATCTTAATTATCGTGCCGAAGCTCGTTTCATCAGGGCTTATTGCTATTCCATGTTGTGCGACTTGTTTGGTGGAGTGCCTTACATTGATGAAAATACAGGTGTAAAGGAGATTCCGGAACAAATGGACAGGAAAGGGACATTTGAATATGCCGAAAGTGAATTAAAAGCCATTCTTGGAGAAACAGGTGACACTCAAGATGTGTTGAAGAGCGCGGGACAAAATGAATATGGCCGTGTGGACGAAGTTGCTGCATGGTTCTTGCTTTCGAGGATGTATTTGAATGCACAGACATGGATTGGTGAGAATCGCTATGATGATTGCTATGACTATGCCAAGAAGGTGATCGATTCAAATGTTTATCCGTTGGCATCTGATTATCGTCACATTTTCCTTGCCGACAACGATGCTTGCAGTGAAATCATCTGGCCACTTGTACAAGACGGCTTGAAAGCTCAAAGCTCGGCCGGAACAAACTTCTATGTGAAAGCTTTCGTGAATGGCCCGATGAATGACTATTACTTGACCGGAGTTGGCGCTCGCGGTTGGGGTAACGTTCGTGCCAAGACAACTCTCGTGGATGCTTTTGACGCTGCCGACGTGGCATTTGATGAAAACGACACTTGGGGTAACAACAAGAATGACAAGCGTGCGCAATTCATGACAGCTTTGCCCGGTCAAGTTAAAGAAACTTGGGATGAGAACCTTGCAATGACAAGTACGTTCACTTGCGGATTTGGATATATTAAGTGGCGCAATGTGACGAAGGATGACCAAATATGCGCTTCGGGCGATACATACACTTCTATTGATTGGCCTATGTTCCGTACCGCTGAAGCTTATTTGACAGCAGCCGAAGCAATATTGCGTGGTTCAAGCCACGGTTCTCGTGCCGATGCATTGAACTATGTAAACGAAATACGCAATCGTGCCTACATGTCGGGCAAATATGCGCAAACGGGAATCAGCTCGGCTGTTTCAGGAGAAATTTCCGATGCAGAACTTACACTTGATTTCATTCTTGACGAGCGTCAACGTGAATTTGCATCAGAGTGTCTGCGTCGTACCGATTTGATTCGTTTCGGCAAGTTCACAAAGAACAATAATTGGGATTGGAAGAACGGAGAACGTCTTGGTAGTGACGTTGCCGACACTTACGCTCTATTCCCGATACCTGAAAGCGAAATATCGAATAATCCTGAGCTCAAACAGAATGAAGGTTATTAGTGTTTAGTTTTTATATTTGATGGTTTACCTGACGTCGGGGCAGGAGAGTCGCTTTTCCGATTTTCTTGTCCCGATTTTTTAAAACAATGATTATTTTTGTTAATAATAAAACGATATTTATGAATAAACTTATTAAATTGACTTTGGCCTTTTTAATTTTGCCGTTTTTAGCATCGGCGCAAACGGCCAAGGAAGAAATATTCGAGGATTTGAACAAGGCAGGTGGCGTGTATTATGCCTATCCTGTGAGCAGCGTGGAGCAAACAGCTGTGCCTAAGGGTTATGAACCGTTTTACATAAGCCATTACGGCCGCCATGGCTCTCGTTATCTCGTGAGCGATAATGATTACTTATGGGTACTTGAATTGATGCGCAAGGCGAAGGATGCCGGTGCGTTGACTCCGCTTGGCCTTGATGCGCTCGACCGTATCGAGAAAGTATGGGATGAAGCCGAAGGACGAGGCGGAGACTTGTCCCCGCTCGGAGTGAAACAACATCGTGGAATTGCGGAGCGCATGTTTAACACGTTCCCCGAAGTGTTCAAAGGTAAAGTTGACATCTCGGCACGTTCGACAATCGTGATGCGTTGCGCCATGAGCATGGATGCCTTCTGCGAACGATTGAAAGAATTGAATCCCGAGCTTCAAATCACACGCGAGGCCAGCAACCGCTACATGTGCTATTTGAATTACCACAGTCCTGAATCAAACAAGTTCACGGCACCCGATGGCCCTTGGCAAGAAGAATATCGCAAGTTTGAGGAATCTCACACCAATGGCGACAGGCTTGTAAAGTCACTGTTTTGCGATGAAAAATTTGTGACGCGCAATGTCAATCCGCATACGCTCATGTGGGGCTTCTACTGGCTTGCAGTGGGAATGCAGGACATAGAGACTCAAGTGTCGTTCATGGACTTGTTTGAACCGCAAGAATTGTTTGATTTGTGGCAGGCGTTCAATTATCGTTTCTATGTGTGCGACAGCAATTATGCCGGCAATAATGGCATGATGCTTGACAACGCGAAGCCTTTGCTTGAAAATATAATCGAGTCGGCCGATGCTTGCATAGAAAGCGGCAAGACGGGTGCCACGCTTCGATTTGGACATGATGGCAACCTCATACCTCTTGTAGGGTTGCTCGGTTTCAAGGATTGCTATGATTCGGTTGAGAACCCGGCCGACTTTTACAAGCATTTTGTCACTTATGAGATTTCGCCAATGGCTGGAAATGCGCAGATAATATTTTTCCGCAACAAGAAAAATCATGATGACATAATCGTGAAATTCTTGCACAACGAGCGCGAAACTTCGATACCTGTCGATACCGACATGTATCCATATTACAAGTGGAGCGACGTGCGCAATTATTACACCGGCTTGCTTGCCGAATGACGAATATTTTAATATTGCAGGACTTTTGTCTTTGACAAAAAGAATACATAATGAGATGGGACAGTGTCAAGCTGTTCCATCTTTTTTATGTGATGATTTCAGGCCGTTTTAAGTGCGCCCATGTGAGGAAGGGAAATGCGATTCTTTGTGTCTGACTGTTAGGATTTGGCCGATTCGATGTTTTTCAGACGCGATGAATTGCATCTCTACTGTGATGATTAGGCAGGATATTGGCGTGTTTGTCTTGACTCCTTGGCTGTTCGATGGATTTTAAACGATAGCAATAAAAAAATCTGCCCGGCATCGCTGCCAAGCAGATTTTTTTATGCAGAACAAACTATGTGTTATTATCAGTCTTTGAATTTCGCGCAAAGGAATTCGCGGTTCAAGCGAGCGATGTTGCTGAGCTTGATGTTCTTCGGGCATTCGGCTGCACAAGCACCTGTGTTGGTGCAGTTACCGAATCCGAGTTCGTCCATCTTGCTGACCATGGCTTTCACACGGCGTGCAGCTTCTACGCGACCTTGAGGAAGGAGCGCGAACTGGCTGACCTTAGCAGAAACAAACAACATTGCAGAACCGTTCTTGCAAGCTGCGACGCAAGCTCCACAACCGATACAAGTAGCCGAGTCCATAGCCTCGTCGGCAGCAGTTTTTGAAATAGGAATTGCGTTGGCATCTTGTGCACCTCCGCAGTTGAATGAAACATAACCGCCTGCTTGTTGAATCTTGTCGAATGCGTTACGGTCGACCATCAAGTCCTTTATTACAGGGAATGCAGCCGAACGCCACGGTTCAACGGTGATTGTGTCGCCGTCATGGAAACGACGCATGTAAAGCTGGCATGTAGTGGCTCCTGTTGCGGGGCCGTGCGGATGTCCGTTTATGTAAAGAGAACACATTCCGCAGATACCTTCACGGCAATCGTGGTCAAACACGATAGGTTCCTCACCTTTTTCAATCAACTGCTCATTCAATATGTCAAGCATTTCGAGGAACGAAGTGTCGGTAGGAATGTCGGACATGTGGTATTCTTTGAATCCGCCTTTTTCCTTAGGACCGGCTTGACGCCAAATTCTGAGAGTGAAACTTATATTTGATTCCATTTTTTGATACTTTTTTAACGATTAATTAAGACTTGTAGTTACGTGTTTGAACCTTAATAGCTTCGTAGTGCAATGGTTCCTTGATGAGAGTAGGAGCCACATCGTCCGAACCGTTGTAATTCCAGCAAGAAACGTAGAAGTAGTTAGCGTCGTCGCGTTTAGCTTCACCTTCCTCGGTTTGATATTCTTCGCGGAAGTGTCCGCCGCAGCTTTCGTTACGGTTCAATGCATCGTAAGCTATAAGTTCACCCATCGTTATAAAGTCGTTGAGGCGGAATGCCTTGTCAAGTTCCACATTCATGCCTTCTTGAGAACCCGGGATGAACAGGTTGGTTTCAAATTCCTTGCGTATTTCTTTCAATTTCTTCAAGGCAGTTTCAAGACCTTCCTTGGTGCGACCCATTCCGACATATTCCCACATGATGTGACCCAATTCCTTGTGGATAGAGTCTACCGAGCGTTTACCCTTGATGTTCATCAAGTGATCCATGCGAGCCTTGCATTCCTTTTCTGCTTTGTCAAATTCAGGAGTGTCGGTCTTGAAGTGAGGCACTGTGATTTGGTCGGCAAGATAATTTTGGATAGTGTAAGGCAATACGAAATATCCGTCGGCAAGACCTTGCATGAGGGCCGAAGCACCGAGGCGGTTTGCACCGTGGTCGGAGAAGTTGCATTCACCGATTGCGAACAGACCCTTGATTGATGTTTGAAGTTCGTAGTCTACCCAGATACCACCCATTGTGTAGTGGATTGCAGGATATATCATCATCGGGTTGTAATATTTCACACCGTTTATTTCCCTTGCCAATTCGCCCGGGTTTACGTCGGTGATTTCCTCGTACATGTCGAATAGGTTGCCATAACGTTGTCTTACAACGTCTAAGCCGAGACGTTCGATACTTTCGGAGAAGTCAAGGAATACGGCAAGACCGGTGTTGTTGACACCATAGCCCTTGTCGCAGCGTTCCTTGGCAGCACGCGAAGCAACGTCGCGAGGCACGAGGTTACCGAATGCAGGGTAACGGCGTTCCAAGTAGTAGTCGCGGTCTTCTTCAGGGATGTCGCTACCTTTTTTCTTGCCGGCTTGCAAAGCCTTAGCGTCTTCGAGTTTCTTAGGAACCCAGATGCGGCCGTCGTTACGGAGCGATTCCGACATCAATGTGAGTTTTGATTGCTTGTCTCCGTGAACAGGGATGCAAGTTGGGTGGATTTGAACGTAAGCAGGATTGGCGAAGTATGCACCTTTGCGATAGCAAGCGATAGCTGCGCTACAGTTGCAGGCCATTGCGTTTGTCGACAAGAAGTAGGTGTTGCCGTATCCGCCGGTTGCAATTACTACAGCGTGAGCTGCAAAACGTTCAAATTTGCCTGTAACAAGGTTCTTGGCAATGATACCGCGAGCGCGACCGTCGATTATTACCACGTCGTGCATTTCATAGCGGTTGTAGCTCTTAACCTTGCCCAATTGGATTTGGCGGTTGAGCGAAGCGTATGCGCCAAGGAGCAATTGTTGTCCTGTCTGACCCTTTGCATAGAAAGTACGCGATACTTGAGCACCACCGAAAGAACGGTTGGCGAGCAAGCCTCCGTATTCACGAGCGAAAGGAACGCCTTGAGCGATACATTGGTCGATGATATTGTTTGAAACTTCGGCAAGACGGTAAACGTTTGCTTCGCGAGCGCGATAGTCGCCACCTTTTACGGTGTCATAGAACAAACGATATACTGAGTCGCCGTCGTTTTGATAATTCTTTGCTGCGTTGATACCTCCTTGAGCCGCAATAGAGTGTGCGCGACGAGGAGAGTCTTGAATGCAGAAGTTCAACACGTTGAATCCCATTTCAGCCAAAGTAGAGGCAGCCGAAGCACCGGCAAGACCTGTACCTACGACGATGATGTCAAGGCGGCGTTTGTTGGCCGGGTTCACGAGTTTTTGGTGAGCCTTGTAATTAGTCCATTTCTCAGCAATAGGACCTTCAGGTATTTTCGAGTCTATTACAGGCTGAGCAGTAGTATTGTTGCCTTTTTTTATATCTTCCATTTCAGTATCGAAGTTTAATTGTTATTACTCAGCGTCATCCAATAATTCAATTATAGTGGAGCTTGCTTGTTCGATTACATGCTCGGTGTTGATGCCGTTTTTCAGCATGTTTGTTTCGTCTTGAGCTTGGAATGTGAACCAGATGGCTTCAACGGCGAAAAGCAAGCATACTACAGTAGCCCAAACGTTGGCTGTTGCTTTGAAACGGCGCAACCAGATGTCGTTGTTGGCTCCGAGAGACTGGAATGCACTCCAGAATCCGTGAGTCATGTGGAACCACAAGGCGATGAAACCGATGATGTAAACCGGAAGAACCCAAGGTTGTGCGAAAGTTGCGTAAATGAATCCCATGCCGGTGTATTCAAGGTGCTCGCCCATGAGTTCGGGCAATTGCATCTTAGCCCAGAATTGCACGAGGTGTACAATCATGAAGCATACCACGATTATACCAAGCACGAGCATGTTTTGGGAAGCCCATTCCACGCTTTTCGGACGGCTTGTCACATTGTAACGGTCGTTGCCACGCGCATTGCGGTTTTGCAGCGTGAGCCAAAACGAATAGATAATGTGAATCACGAATCCGGCAGCAAGCACTAATGTGCCGGCAACCGCATACCAATTGGCGCCAAGGAATTCGCAAACGGCATTATACCCGCTTGGAGAGAACAATGCCACTGCATTCATCAGCACATGAAAGGTTACAAATAGGACAAGGAAAAGTCCGGTGACTGCCATCACCATTTTCCTGCCTACAGACGAGTTTGTTAACCACATAGTAGTTCTGAATTAAGTTAATAATTTGATTTGATTTACAGTATTGTTTTATTTTGTTTACAAAATTATTGTATTTGGCCGTTTCTACAAAAATTAAGGAAAAAAATCTTTAATAAAAGCTCGTTAACGACGTTTGGAACGTTTTTTTGATTCTTTCTTTCTCCCTTGCTTCTTGATGCTCTTGCCTCCTTCAAATGCGTCGCGCAATTTTTCTTGCTTGGATTCTTTCCTCTTGGATGTTACGCTTGCCGTGATGGGAGCGTTGTCGATGTGGTGGGTTCCGACAGGGTGCTTCTCGTCGATGAGCGCGAAGTCAAGTTGTTTCTTGACGAGGTCGGCACGGGCGATTTGGATTGTAACTTGGTCGCCGAGGCGGTAACGCTTCTTCTGCCTGCGTCCTATTAGGCAGTAGTTTTTCTCGTCAAATTCATAATAATCGCCTTCAAGGTCGCGTATCGGGACGAGTCCTTCGCATTTGTTTTCATCGATTTCAACATACAAGCCCCATTCGGTGACTCCAGAAATAGTGCCTTGATAGACTTTTCCAAGACGTTCACCGAGGAATTCAACTTGCTTGTACTTTATGGAAGCTCTTTCGGCCGATGCCGCAAGTTGCTCCATGTCGCTTGAGTGCTTGCATTCTTCTTCCACTTTTTCGGCATTTGCGCTGCGCCCGCCTTTTTTGTAGCGGTCGAGCAGGCGATGCACCATCATGTCGGGGTATCGCCTGATGGGGGAAGTGAAATGTGTGTAGTAGTCGAATGCCAGTCCGTAGTGCCCTATGTTGACCGTGGAGTATACCGCCTTTGCCATTGAACGTATTGCAAGGGTTGACAACATGTTCTCTTCGGGCTTCCCTTTTATTTCGTGGAGAAGTTTGTTGAGCGACTTGTTGACTTCGGTTGACGCACCTTCGGTTTTTACTTTGTGTCCGAATTGACGTACTATTTCCCCGAAATTTTCAAATTTTTCGGGGGTTGGTTTGTCATGGATTCGATATACGAAAGTTTTCGCTTTCTTGTCATGTGGAACTTTGCCGATGCTTTCGGCCACGATTTTGTTGGCCAGCAACATGAATTCTTCAATCAATTTATTGGCATCTTTCGATACTTTAAAGTATACGTCGACGGGACGTCCGTTTTCATCGATGTCAAATCTCACTTCAAAACGGTCGAAATCAACCGAACCGTTGTCATATCGGTTCTTGCGCAGAATCTTTGCAAGACGGTCGAGGGTGAGAATCTCGTCGGCGTAGTCACCTTTGCCGGTTTCAATAATTTCTTGTGCTTCTTCGTAGGTGAAACGTCGGTTGCTGAGTATCACGGTGTGGCAGATGTCGGAATTGATTATGTTTGCATTGTCATCAAGTTCCAGTATGCACGAGTATGCAAGTTTTTCTTCATTAGGCCTCAATGAGCATATTTCGTTGCACAATCTTTCGGGCAACATTGGCACTGTGCGGTCGACGAGGTAAACCGATGTGGCTCGGTTGTAGGCTTCCTTGTCGATTATTGAGCCGGGAGTGACATAGTGTGTCACGTCGGCGATGTGCACTCCCACTTGCCAGTTGCCATTAGGCAATTTTTGTAATGAAAGAGCGTCGTCAAAGTCTTTTGCGTCTTTCGGGTCAATTGTGAATGTGACAACATCGCGGAAGTCTTTACGCTCGGCAATTATTTCGGGAGTGATTGTGGCATCAAGTTTTTCAGCGGCCTTTTCTACCTCTTCAGGGTATTTGTATGGCAATCCGTATTCAGCAAGGATGGCATGTATTTCGGCGTTGTTTTCACCTGCAACTCCGAGCACGTCGATGATTTCTCCTACCGGACTGTTGGCATCGTCGGGCCATTCAATGATTTTTGCTATTGCCTTGTCGCCTGTTTGACCTCCTTTAAGTTTGTTTTTAGGGATTAGGATGTCGGTGGCGAGGTATTTGCTGTCGGTCACAAGATGTGCAAAGTATTTGTCGACTTGCAGCGTGCCGATGAAGACTTGGTCTTTTTTCTCGATTATTTCAATTACTTCGGCTTCAGGCTCAAACCCCTTGCGTTGTGCGCAAATGTGCACTTTCACTTTGTCGCCGTTCAAGGCATGCATTGAATTGCGTTCGGCAACAAATATTGCTTCGTCTTCCTGTTCAAGGATGACGCTGTTCTTGCCGTTGCTTCTCCTGACAAATGTGCCGACGGCCACGTTGCCTCTTGCCTTGGCTTTGAATCGCCCGGGAGTCACCTCGGTGAGAAACCCTTCGATGGCGAGGTTCTCGAGTATTTCAACCACGATTGCCCGTTCTTTTGGCGTTTCGGCTCCTATGCCGGCCGATACTTGCTTGTAATTGTAAGGGATGTTTTCTTCTTTGTTGAAAAATTCTATTACTTGGTTCTCTACCACGCTTTTCTTTTTGCGGGTACTTTTTTTGCCTTCTTGATTATTTGCCATAAGTGCCGCTTTTATGTTATCGGCCCGAATCCTGCACACTGCATGACGGGCTCGTTGTTATGCATACAAATATAATGTTAATTTCCAAGAAATCGAAAGAACATGTGTTAAAATGCATAAGTTGGAACCGTCTAAAATGCGAAGCCGTGCGGCTTTGCTGGCTGCACGGCTTCGTGTGTTTTTTATGTTTGGCATTTAATCAAACAGCTTTGATGTGTCTTCAAGTAGGTCGTGAGCCGTTTGGTCGGCACGGCATGGCACGACAGTTGCATAATCGCGTTTCAGCCAATACAAGTCGGTTTCTTGGTTGTCGGGATTCTCGGCTATGTATTTACCTGTCAGCCAATAATAAGGCATGCCATGAGGGTCGATGCGACTGTCATATTCTTCGGTCCAACGTCCTTTTGCTGCAATGGTGGTCTTTATGCCGTTTAGCTTGGTGCATTTTGGGATGTTAACATTGTAGCACACGCCTTGAGAAGGTAGCCGGTTGTCGATGGCGGCTTCGATGAATTGTCGCACGACCGGCTCGCAAACTGTGAAATCGGCATCGGAAGGGTAATCGCCATAGGAGAATCCTATGCTCGGGACATTGAGAAACGAGCCTTCAAAGGCGATTCCCATTGTGCCTGAGTATATCGCGCTGTTGCCTGAATTGTATCCGTGGTTTATTCCCGACAGCACGATGTCGGGAGTGCGCGGCATCAAGTTGCTGACTGCCAGTTTTATGCAATCCACCGGCGTGCCTGTGACGTAATAAGAGGTAAGCCCGGGCTCATCGGTCAGTAATTTTGCACGCAACGGGGTAGTAACGGTCAGTGCCGATGATTTCCCCGATTGGTGGTCGTGTGGAGCAGCAATGAACACATCGCCATATTCCCTGGCAATGTCTGAGAGAACTTTTATTCCCTTGGCCAAGTAGCCGTCATCGTTGCCTATGAATATCAGCGGTCGCTTTTTGCAATTGTCCATGTAATTAATATATTGCTTGGAACTGTTTTATGCTTTTGTGAATAGAAGTTTATTTTATGGGAATGAGCAATGTTTGGCCGGCTCTGATTTTGCTGCCGCGTATGCCGTTTGCCCTGCGAATGTCGGTAACTGTGACGCCATCGTAAAGCATTGCTATTCCAGAGAGTGTTTCTCCCGATTTCACCTTGTGCTTGCGTGTGCGTGTCTTTTTCTTGCTGCTTGAAGATGAGGAAGATTGCTTTTTCTTGGTAGTGTTTTGTGCTATTTCTTCACCGTTGCTGTTGACGCGAACGCGTTGATAGGTGCGTATTTTCAGCAATTGGCCACGTTGGATGTTGTCGCCTTTCATGCCGTTTGCCTTCTTGATGCTGTTTATGGTCACACCATACTTGCGGGCTATGACCGATAATGATTCTCCGCGGCGCACCTTGT
Organism: uncultured Muribaculaceae bacterium; assembly: GCA_944321705.1. GTDB lineage: Bacteria > Bacteroidota > Bacteroidia > Bacteroidales > Muribaculaceae > Avimuribaculum. Next base: position 74,073 of record CALUMG010000006.1, read on the forward strand.
GGTATTTTGTCACGAGTTTGCGTTCGTAGGTATAGTTTCCGTCACCCGAAGCGACTGAGTAGTCGGTGGGTTGCACGACCCCACGCAGGCCATATTTGCTCGTGTTGAAGTTCAAGATGCTGTCCTCGCTCATTATGTAGCTGTACACTTGTTGAGAGGGCAATATCAGTTTGTAAGGATGATTGTTTCCCGGAATTATGTCTTTGCGGTATTGAGGATTCAGTACTCGTATTTCCTCGACGGGCATGTTGAGCACGGCTGAAATTTGATCGAAGTGCACGCGCCTGTTGATGCTTATAGTGTCGGTTATGAGCGGCTTTTTTGCAAGGCTCGGACTTATGTTGTGGCTCTTGAAATAGGTCATAACATAGTTGGCCGCGATGAATGCCGGGACATATCCGCGAGTCTCTTTCGGTAGATAATAATAAATTTCCCAAAAGTCCTTGGAGTCGGATTTGCCGCTGGCGGCAGCAGCGCGTCTCAAGGCTTTGTTGACATTGCCCGGGCCGCAGTTGTAGGCCGCGATGGCAAGTGACCAATCGTTGTAAATGCCATAAAGCTCTTTCAGATATTTTGCAGCCATTTCCGATGAACGATATGGGTCGCGGCGTTCGTCGACGAGCGAATTTACTTCCAGCCCGAGTCCTTTTGCCGTACCTATCATGAATTGCCATAGGCCTGTTGCGCCGGCACGCGATACGGCGACGGGATTTAGAGCCGATTCTATCACTGGCAAATATTTTAATTCAAGAGGTAGTCCCTCTTTTTCAAGAGCTTGTTCAAAGATAGGCATGTAGTACATGCTCATTCCGAGCATGGTTTCGACCAAGCTGCGACGACGCTCTACATACATCTCGATGTAGCTGCGCACGATTTGGTTGTAGGGCATTTCTATTACCGTCGGCAGCGATTTCAGCCGCTCGATGTATTCTTTATCGCTCAGGTTGTCATTGCTTGACCTGTTTTCAACATCGGCATCGAGAACCATGTAGTTGCGGATGTACCAGTTTTCGCGCATGGCACGAGTGTCGGTTTCAAAACTTTCGGGATAAACGATTGCCGTGTCGGAAATGGTTTCCTTGATGGTCAATATTGTAGGTGTCGGCGCGGCTATTGATGTGAGAGCCGATGCACCGACTATGATTGAAATTAATAAATTCCTTTTCATCTTTATGTTATGTTATCGATATCGGTTTTTAAAGCAAGTTAGAACTCGAAACTCACGGCACCTCCGAGCGAAGGCAGGTTGCTTGTCTGCGGCTGGCCTATGGCAGCCGGTTTTAATTTTATCGACAAGTCGGGGGAAATGTCGAAATTGGCAAGCGACGCGTCAACGTAGGCATCGATTATGCACACAAGATATAATCCCACCATGCAAATGATGCAAAGGTCCCTGTTGCGACGGTAGAAGTCTTTTCTCGACCGTAAAGTATTTTCAAGCCAATCCATGTCAAGATCTTCTTCCCTGATAGTGGATGGATAGAAATCCATGTAGCTTTTAGTGTTAGGGTCGTTGTCGGTTATGTCTCCATAGGCTCTTGTATAGTCTTTCAACATCTGGTTGTTCCATGACGTTGCGTAGGCGAGCCCCACATAACCGCCGGCGATAATTGGTAATTTCCAGTATCGGCGGTTGTATATTTGTCCCAGTCCGGGGAACAATGCCGAAAGCCATACGGCGCGTGTCGGATTGGGGTTGAATACTTTTATTTCTCCATAAGCGGCTCGTTCGAGCGAATCTTTTCTGATGGAGTCATTCCTCGCTTTTATGCGTTGAGCCAATAATTCCGCTGAAATGCTGTCGGTCGCGGCTAAATCGACTGTGTCGGTCATTATGTCATCGATTCGGATTAGGCTGTCGGCAGGAATCAATGTTACTTCATCTTCATCGAGAACAACTTTCATCCTGTCGTCGGGCAATTGGCGGGCGACAGGGATTTCCGCAGGAATCGAGTCGGTCGGAATGGAATCGGCCATCAGGCTCAATGTCTTTGCATCGGCGAATACTTGCACAGGAACGATAAACACCATGCACAGCACTATGGCTGTGCACTTGTAGAAGCGTTCTTTTGTCCTCTTGGAGAATTTCACTCTTATTTTATCAATTAATAAACAGGTTTGCAGAATGCAAATTTACTGCAAATTTTGTAAATCGTCATTCTTTATCCTGTCAAAGATATTAATTAATCTTTCAAGTTCTTCTTCATTGTTGAACGGGAAAGTTATTTTTCCTTTGCCTTTGGCGTCGCATGAAAATTTCACTTGCGTGTTGAAAGATGCCGACAAGTGCTTTTTGAGAATGTCATAGTCTTTGTTTGTCAGTCGTTTAGGCTGGTTTTCTTGCTCATTTGCCGCTTCTTGACCCTTCTCGTTGTAAATCTTGGCAAGTGCTTCAACTTGACGCACCGAGAGGCCTTTTTTCAGAGTTTCGTTATAAAGTTTTAACTGCAATGAAGGTTTTTCAACAGCAAGCAACGCCCTTGCGTGTCCCATGTCGATGCGCTTGTCGCGCAATCCCAGTTGCACTTCGGCCGGTAATTTGAGCAGGCGCAAGAAATTGGCCACGGTTGCGCGTTTTTTCCCGATTCGTTCGCTCAGCCGTTCTTGTGTCAGATTGTATTGCTCTATCAGTTTTTTGAAAGTAAGGGCTATTTCTATCGCATTCAAGTCCTCTCGCTGAATGTTCTCAATCAATGCCATTTCGGTTATTTCGGCATCGTTGGCAGTCCTTACATAAGCCGGCACAGAGTCGAGCCCGGCAATTTTTGCCGCTCTGAAACGTCTTTCTCCCGAGATGATTTGGTAGTTGTCGGAGCCTATGCTTCGCAACGTGATGGGTTGTATTATTCCCAATTCTTTTATTGAAGAAGCCAGTTCTTGAAGAGATTCTTCATCAAAGTTGGAACGAGGTTGCTCCGGATTTGGCGAGATTTGGTCGATAGGGATCTCATTGATGGCCGATGAGCCACTCGTCTGAATGTCGTCCATTGAAATGAGCGAATCCAGTCCGCGACCTAAAGCTGAACGTTTCATCGACATGGTTGTATGTTGTTTTTTTGTAGTTGTGAGTATTGATTAATAAAAAGGGATTCAAGCCGACTGTCGGTTTCTGGATCTTGCGATGAGTTCGCGAGCCAGTTGTAGGTGGCTTGTGGAGCCTTTGCTTTCAGCATCATACAGGATTGCCGGAAGTCCATGGCTTGGAGCTTCGCTGAGCCTGATGTTGCGTGGGATGACGGTATTGAACACCATCTCTCCGAAATGGCCTTTCAATTCTTCGTATATTTGATTGGCGAGTCGCAAGCGAGCGTCATACATCGTAAGCAGGAAGCCTTCGATGGCCAGGTGGGGATTAAGTTTGGATTTTATTATACGTATAGTGTTTAGCAACTTGCTGATTCCTTCAAGTGCGAAGTATTCGGCTTGCACGGGAATGATGACCGAGTCGGCAGCTGTGAGTGCGTTGACGGTTATTAATCCGAGGGAAGGGCTGCAATCGATGAGGATGAAATCATAATCATCTTTGACTTGGGCAAGCAAGGTGTGTAATACTTTCTCGCGATTGGGTTTGTTGATGAGTTCCAATTCTGCACCTACGAGGTCAATACGGGAACCTACGAGTTCAAGATTGTCGACGCAAGTTTTCACTTGAGTTCCGTTGAGGGGGTAATCGTCCACGAGACACTCGTATATAGAAGAGTTCATGGACTTCGGGTCTATTCCAAGTCCGGAAGTTGCGTTTGCCTGAGGGTCGGCATCAATAATCAGTACTTTTTTACCTTGCACGGCAAGAGAAGAGGCAAGGTTGATGGCCGTGGTGGTTTTTCCCACGCCGCCTTTTTGATTGGCTATTGCGATAATTTTACCCATACAAATAAAAATTTCACGTTGCAAAGGAATCATATTTTGTTTATATATCCTTGTATTTCAGATAAAAAAATGCAAAATTGTTGATAAGTGGGCATTTTTGTTAATAACTCGGCTCAGACATGGAAGTTATCAACAATTGTTTAAAAAGCTGATTTCGGCAAATGATTCTCTCGACAGGCTAAAAAGCATGGCGTTATGGCACAGGCGTTTTTAGGAGTCCATAGCCATGCGCCGAGTGAAAATCGAGGCGCATGTCTCGTGCAAATTACGGCCGGATGGCGCATATGCGTTTTTTAAGAGTTCTTGTCGTAAAAATTAAGATTGCAATGTGGAGTATGATTTTAGAAAAAATGATAATTTTGCACATCAGGAGACAAATGTATTTTTGTGTATGACCATGTCGTCACCTTGTATATTTTATGCTGCCGCATGTATGGCATTCATCCTTTCGGGGGTGTTTTGCAGCGTCGTGCGTTGGAGTCACATGTGCAAACCGTATGATGAAATGGAGGATTACTTCTATCCGGCTCGCAAATACGTGTCATTTTTCTATTTTTTTATAATATTGCAATTCCCATATCTCTATGCTCCGTCGGATGAAGACACATGGCTCTACATAAGGGCGTTTGGCATAATATATTATCCATTGTGCTTTTCTGTGTTGTTCTTGCGTTACTTCGACAATGACCGGCTGGCTTCCAACAGGAAGATTGCGCTCTTGATGTCGGTTTCATTTGCGTTGATTTTATTTATGCTCGTGTTGACGCTGCTCGGAGATTCGCCTGTGGTCGCCGATTGCATGCGAGCCGCATTTTATGCTTCGGGAGCGGTCAGCGTGGCTTTGACTGCCGTCATGCTTGTAATCTCAGGAAGATTGAAGAAGAAAATAGGCAAGTATCATTACGACAGTTTTTCCAATGAAGATGATTTCCCATACAAGTTCGCCGCGAGGGTGGTAAACATGCCGTTGGCGTTTGCGATAGTCATGTGGATATTGTATCTCACGGGCAGCCATTGGTTTAAAATGGCGGTCGATATTGTTGTGGCAGTATGGATGGTAGGCATCCTCACTGTAATATTGCATCCCCAGCGCGGAGTGGTGCTTACATCGGGGATTGAAAGAGACATTAAGAGCAAACAAGCAGAAATCATAAAGAAAGCCCAAGAGGATGATTTGGTGGGCGATAATGAAAATGTTCCAGCCGGCAAGGAGCTAGATAAGGAAATAGAGCAGATAAAAGCCGAGATATATTCTATTGTTGTGGGAAAGAAACGTTTTTTAGACCCTCATTTCAATCTTGACGCGCTTGCTGGTGAGATGACATTGTGCGGACGCACCAAGTTGGCGCGTGTATGCGCAAGGTATTTGAACGGGTTCTATTATGTAGTCAACATTCCTCGAGTGGAGTATGCCGAGGCTTATCTCGAAGCCAATCCCAATGCCACAAAAAAGGAAGTTGCATTAGCTTCGGGGTTCACATCGCGTGATAATTACAAGCATGCAGTCGACGCAGTAAAGAAACTCAAGCAAAGTCGGAAAATATGAATGCGGCTTTTTAAAATTAACCGATTTACGTGTCTTTTAATATATTGTAACCAAAAATGTACTGAGGTTCGTGCCTGTGAACTGAGATTCGTGTCGACGAAATTAATTTTGTCGTGCATTTTTGCCTACGGAGAAAAGCATAATGCATAGAAATATAAACAAATCTAAATTTTATCACAAGAACCAAATTTTATGAAAAAAGTAAATTGGCTTTTATTCCTGTCGTGTTTATTCATGTCTTTTACCATGCTGACGGCTTGCGAAGATGATGACAAATTTGAAGAAGGGCTGAAGCATCCTGTCTTGGGAGCTGAAGATCCCATGGAACGCAGCGTCAAGAGTGAATCAAAACCGCAAAAGGGACAAAAGCATCGCTCGAGCGATGATTTTTCTACAAAAGGCATGAACTCCCAAAAATTGCTGTGGACTTGCCCCGACGGCATAACATTTGATGTGAACATCAACAAGTCGGGAAAAGATGACGTGTGGGCGAGCAATTTGTTCAATATGGCAATAACTGATTTGTCGCCTAATGCCAACTTATATATAGCCGACCCTAAAGGGGCGAATGAAAGTTTCACCATAACTTACAGGGTATTTGAAGATAACCCTAATTATATATATATAACCAGTTTAGATGAGCCGGAAGACGGCCAGAAGCATCGTTCGAGTGAGAATTTCAACCTTAAAGGTTCCACTTTGTTCCAAATAGAGTGCACCGATAAAGATGCATCTTTCGACATTTGGCAGGATTTAAACGGTTCTGACAAGGTGATATTTTCCGATCTGAAAGACGGGGCAATTATACAAAATCCCGGTTCAGACCATAATTTGTACATAGCCGATCCCGATGCCGATAATGCTTTCATGGTTACGTTCAAGCCATATGAATCGAATCCCGATTATATATATGTGACAAGTTCCAAGTCTCAATTGGAGGGACAGAGCAATCGCTCGAGTGCTAATTTTGACTTGAACAAAGGTTCATATTACCGCATTGAGTGTAGCGATGCAGATGTCAAATTCAGCGTGTGGGAAGACATAACGGGCAGTGATGCTGTTATTGCCGACGGAATTAAAAACGGGGATGTCTTATTTTTTTCATCTACCGAGAACCTGTATATAGCAAATCCTTCGGGAGCAAACTCTTCATTCGTTGTTACTTTTATTCCTGAAAATGCCAATAATGATTACATTTATGTCACCAGCTTGTCTACGGAGCAGGACGGGCAGAAAAATCGTTCAAGCGAAAACTTCTCCAAGGCAAAAGGATGTCATGACACATGGCTGGTGCAATGTCCTGAGGGCGTAAGCTTTAACATAATGTGGGACAGGACGACCGATTATGTCACATATTCAAATGTGAAGAACGGTTCCATTATAAACTATAAAGGGGGCGATGAGTGGTATATAGCAAATCCGTCGGGAGCAAGCGGTTCTTTCACGGTGGTTTTGCAGCCTTATTACTCATCGGGTGTCATGGTCGCAAGCAATGCCGGCAATTATGACAACGCAGGGGATTATAAACATAACATGTCAAATTGGTACCCATTTTCGTTAGTCGGAGGAAAGAAGTACAGAGTGGATTGTCCGGCCGGAGTAAAATTCAATTTGATTGGAGAAAAAATTACGCCAAGTAATTATCCTAACGGCTCTCCCACATATTCTTATCCGAAATATAAAAGCTTGCAAAACGGTTCAGTTTTCACATGTTCGCCAGATTGGGAATGTAATCAACTGTATGTGTCTTCTCCGAGCGGAGCAGATGGAATATTTCTCGTTACTTTCAATGTTGTCGAAGTCGAGGCTGCGTGGATGTCGGGATTGAGCGACAACTTGTATCTCTATGACCTTTCAATTCCCGGAACTCATGATTCTTGTACGGGCACGATAGATCTTTCGACCATTCCTAATAAAATGGCGCAGTGTCAAAATACGTCAATTGCAATCCAATTGGAACATGGCATAAGATATTTTGACATACGAGTAGATGAGGACCAAAATATAAAACATGGCAGTATAGATTGTGATGTCGATTTTGGTGATGTTATGAATGATTTCAAGTCATATTTGCAAAGGTATCCTAAAGAAGTCATATTGATGGAATTGTCAAATGTTGATGACTTTGATTTGGAATCGAAATTGTCATCTTATCTTAATGACGACATCATGTACACAGGCAGTTCAATACCCACTTTAGGACAGGCAAGAGGGAAAGTCGTGCTTTTCAGCCGTTATCCGAACGCTACTAAGGGAATTAAAATATTGAGCATTTGGCCCGACGACGGAGTGGCTGAAAATGCATATAACGGTAATAACTATTTCTATATAGAGGACAAGTACTATGCCATGAGCGAGGCAATCCATGATACTAAAGATAAAACCGAAAAAGTGAAGGATGCGATTACAAGCGCCATCGACAATCCGAACGACAAAAAAATGTACATCATTTTCAATAGCGTGGCCGGACGTCTCTCTGCTTTTCCGTGGGATTACGCATGGGGCAATGGCGACAAGATAAATCCGATAATGAATATTTCGTTGTCTGAGACATTGAAGGAGCATGCCGAAGGTGACGATGTCAGTCGTCCATTGCGTGTCGGCGTCATAGCTTTGGATTTCTATAATAAGCATGGCGATGATGATTCTGAACATCTTGTCGAACGCATCATAAATCTTAATTTTACCGAGCCGTTCATGAGCTATTAATGAGCATGACAAGATAGGCGGAAAGGATTTATTGCGGAATTCAATGTTAAATGCAAGTGGTGGCGTATCGGATAGGTACGTCATCATTTGTATTTTTATTTGTCATCGCATTCACTCCTCCTTTCGAGGGAGGAGTTTAAAATGAACCTGTTTGTGTAGGTAAAATGCAATTTTGCGGTATTTTATGGTTGTGCATGTGTAGATTATCGAGTCATCTTGTGAAATGAGCGATTTGTTCATGGAATTTATAAAAAAACAGGCTGTCTTTTCAGGACAGCCTGTTTTTTTATAAATATTGTGTCATGCACAGCATTCAATCAATGTCCGGCAGCAATTGTCGTTGATTATGCATGCCCTTGGGGTGCGCATCCGACGTTTCTTTTCATCACGGATTTTGCGTTGAATCTGTCGTTCCACTTGGAATATGCGCATCGTCTGGTCGGGATTGAGGATTTTGCTGAATTTGACGATGTAATCTTTTTGCAACTTTATCACCCTCTCGTTCACGTCAAGACGGTCGATGATTATTTTTGCAGCTTCGTCCGATGTAGAGGCTTTGGCGCGATGTCCGTATTTTCTTGAATGAAACACTTTGTTCAAGTCGCGTAGGTAGTCTCTATACAATGGGATAAGCTGGTTGGTTTGTTCATCGGTCAATTTTAGTTCCTCTTGCATCATTTTCATTTTTGCATTGAAAATCAATGCTGCTTGTTCTTCCGGCAGCCATTTCCCCTTTTCGGCGTTGGCATCTGGTGCCGCGGCGACAAGGCACACTGCCGCCCATATCAGAAAATAAATTTGTTTCATAGCGTGTGAAGATTATGTAAGATTAATATTCGTCTTCGGTTTCCATGACGGGCAGGTCGTCAAAAGTGCAATAGTCGAGGCTTGCAAGCTGGTCGTTGCTCAATTGCGACAGTACTGTGCCAAGCGACTTGCTGTTGGCGATTGTTTCGACGGTGCAATTAAAGTCGTTGTTTTCCTCCCGAGGGGTGAGCACGGCAAATAGTATGGCAGTGATTGCAATTGCGGCGGCTATGCCTGGTGAGGCGTATGCAATCAATCGCTTAATCGAGGCGTTTTTGCGCCGCTGATTGCTCGACAACGCATATTCTGTGCATCGTTCCACGAGGTCGTTTACATATTCTTGAGTCTCGTGGAAAGGCATTTTTTTACCAAAATTTTCGAAATCGCCATTTTTCATAGTGAATTTTCTTTTAAATAATTCTTGATTTTTGTTACGGCAAAGTGATAGTTTGTTTTCAGGGTGTTTATGTTCTTCCCTGTTATTTTGGCTATCTCTTCGTAGGGCAATTCATCGTAGTACCTCAGGTTGAATGCAAGCCGTTGTTGCGTTGGCAGTTGCAGCAGTGCCTTCTGGAAAAGTAATTGGGCTGCGTCGGATTCTACTCCGGCTTCATCTTCGAGTTTCTCCACAAGGGTCTCGCCAATTGCGTCAATCGACTGGAAAATTCCCGCTTTCCCGCGCAACATTCGCAGAGCCTCGTTTGTGGCGATTCGGTACACCCAAGTTCCCAATGAACTCTTTTGCTGGAATTTTTCTATTCCAGCCAAGATGTTTATTGCAGTTTCCTGCATTACATCCTCGGCGTCTTCGTGGCTTACAACTATGCGTCGTACGTGCCAGTACAGCCGCGAGCCATATTTACGCATCAGCAGCCTGAATGCCTTGTCCTTGCTGTCGGGCGACTTAAGCATTTCCACCAATTCATCGTCGGTCACGGCTGCTTGTTTCATTTTTTTGTTTTCTGGATATTTGATGCTCAAAGTAATGGGAAGTTAAATGGCGTTGACAAAAAAATTGAGATTTAACATTCATGTCTCAAATCCTCTTTATCGGATAATTGCATGCGGTTATCCGATGTGTGGAGGGTTTATGAAGTTGTACATTGCCTCGGCAGGGTTGTTCTTTTTCATGAAAGTTTCGCCTATAAGGAATCCAGAATAGCCTATGGCTCGCAGGCGATGGATGTCTTGATGGGAACATATCCCGCTGAGTGCAACTTTGTCTATCTCTTTTGGTAACTTCGGCATCATGTTGTAGGAAGCGTCTATGTCGGTTGCAAAAGTCTTGTAGTCGCGGTTGTTGACTCCTATGATGTCGGTACATGCCGGAATTTTTTTAATGTCGTCGGCTGAATTGATGTCGAGCAGCACTTCCATCCCGAGTCTGTGAGCCACCACCATCATGGCCTCGATTTCCTCGATGGAGAGGAATGAGGCTGTCAGCATCACGGCATCGGCACCGTAGACGTATGATTCAAGTATCTGGTACTTGTCGATGATTATGTCCATGCGCAGGATTGGCATGGTCACGGCCTTGCTTGCCAAGGCAAGGTCGTAGAGGGAGCCTCCGTAAAATCGAGTGTCGGTCATTACGGCAATTGCCGATGCCCCATGCGTCTGGTACCCTGTTGTCACTTCATAGGCATCGGCCATAGGGTTAAGGTTCCCTTTCAATGGGGATTTACGCTTGAATTCGGCTATGATTCCAGTGTAATTGCCGTTTATGGCTCCGGACAGCGACAGTGGGGTGCGTCGAGTGCGTCTCGCCATGTCGAACATCATTGATTCGCTGATGGCGAGTTTCATAGCTTCGACTTCGGCTCGCTTGTTTTCGATTGCCGCTGTAAGGAAATTTGTCATAATCGTGTATGAAATAATATATTTTTTGCTTGATGCTTAAATGTGCATTAAATCCCTGTATATGTCGAGGGCTGTTTTTACATCATCGATTGCAACAATCGAGCCGACTTTTATCACGCCTACATCTTCGAGCAGCGAAACGTTGATTTCGCCGCCAAGGCTTTTCTTGTCATGTTTCATCAATGATATAATTTCGTCGTAGTCGTCGCATGTTATGTGGAATGCTCCGTAATTGTCGGCCACGAATCTTGCAACGTCGTGTAGCGTTACCGATGGAAATTGGTAGAGCATGTGTGACATTACGAGTTCCACCACTAAGCCCCAAGCAACGGCATATCCGTGAGGAACGGGAGCGTTGCGTTTCATTGCAAGGCTCTCGAACGCATGCCCGGCAGTGTGCCCGAGGTTCAAAGCCTTTCGGATGCCATGTTCATGAGGGTCCTCTTTGACAATGCGTTCCTTTAGCATTACCGATTTTTTCAGCAAGTGCAGCAGGTGTTCAAGGTCTCCTCCGGTAATGTCGTAGGCGATGAGGTCGTTGAAGTATTCTTTGTCGCTCAGTAAGCCATGTTTTAGCATTTCGGCATAGCCCGACTTCATTTCAGACTGTGGCAGTGTGTCGAAAAACAGGGTGGATATTATTACCGCCGAGGCTTCGTTGAAAACACCTATTTCATTCTTCAGCCCCGAGAAGTTCACACCTGTCTTCCCCCCGATTGAAGCATCGACAGCTCCGAGCAAAGTGGTGGGTATGTTGATGAACTTGATGCCGCGTTTGAAAACTGATGCCGCAAATCCGCCAAGGTCGGTCACCACGCCACCGCCTATGTTCAGCAGGATGGTTTTTCTTGTCGCGCCATTGTCGACAAGTTGTTGCCACACCATTGCGGCAGTGTCGAGATTCTTGTTGACATCGCCTGCTGCTATTGTGATGCGCGGAGATGATGCCAGCAAAGGGATATAGCTTATTTTTGGCAATACGAATTGGTTGGCATTTTTGTCGGTGAGTATGATCACCTTGTTGAAGTCGGCATTGTCGAGAATGCGGTCAAGGGCATTGGCAATGTCATTTGAATATATGATGGCTTGGTGTTCCATGTGGGTTGAGGTTTTATTTAGTTGTCGTTGCAGCAGCTTTCAGCAATTCGGGCAGTTGTTTTGCAAATTGGGGCATTGAATTGTAAATTATGTCGGCTCCGTTTGCCGTCATGTCGGCCTCGGGTATCGGTCCGGTTGTCACCGCAACCGTGAAACATCCGGCAGCATGTCCGGCTTTTACTCCGAGCGGGGCATTTTCTATCACTATGGCTTCATTTGCAAGGCATCCCGCAAATTCAAGCCCTTTCAAGTATGGTTCAGGGTCGGGTTTGCCGTGTGTCACGTTAAGAGCTGTCACTCGATTCTCGGGTAAGAATATTCCCGGATAGTCGCGGTCAAGTCTGTCAAGAATTGAATGCTGCCCCGACCCTGTGACGAGCACGCATGTAATGCCGGCATTTTTAAGTTGGCAGAGCATGTCTCCGGCCCCAGGCATTTTAGCCGGTTCTCCCATTTCGGCAAAATATTTGGCTTTTTTGGCATACAGCTCTTTGCATTCGTCGGCTGTCGCGTCGCGTCCGTAGGCTCGGTTGAACAAAATGTTGATTGTGGCGGCTCCGGTCATGCCTTCGTAGGCATAAAATTCATCACGAGTGCATTCTATTCCGAGTTCCTTCGCCATTCTGAACCATGCGGCCGAGTGTCCTTTCATTGAGTCATATAAGACCCCGTCCATGTCGATGAGAGCGGCTTTTATTCGGAATGAATCGTATCCGTTTCGAGCGAGGTAGTTGCTTACAGCTTTGGATTCGTACATTTGAAATTGAACATTAAAATGCAGTGCTGTTTAGCGTCTGCCATGCAAAGTTAGCACAAATCATGGTCAAAACCCAAAAAATCGTGCAAGCATGGATGTTATTACATAAAAACGCAGGGCAGTCTCATTTCTACTGCCCTGCGGTGTTTCATTTTGGATTTCTGTTGCGAGGTTATTCTTTGTAAATGTTTTCGACTTTGCCGCTTGCCGACAGTTTCGGGTTGCCGCTGTATTCTATTTCGCCGCTTCCCGAGACATTAGCTTTAAGGGTAGCGTTGGCCGTACATTCTATAGTGCCCGAGCCTGTGACATTTGCCGACACGTTGTCGACGATGAGGTCGGCAGCGTCAATCCATCCCGAGTTTACTACATTATAACCGGCACTGCCGCTGCGTCCTGCAAGTGTAATGTCGCCCGAGCCGGCAATGGAAGCTGCCGCATTGATGGCTTGCAGGCTCTCGCATTCCAAGTCTCCGCTACCATTGACCGAACAGGTAAAAGATGAGGTTTTGAGTGACTCTATCAACATGTCTCCGCTTCCATTTACAGTCGTGCTTGCATCTTTTGATGAGGCCGATGAGATGGTGATGTCGCCGCTGCCTGATACCGATGTCACGAATTCATTTGAAGCGTTGGCTTGCTGTATTGTCAAATCGCCCGAGCCGTTGACTGTTGCCGTTATAGAGCCTGCATCGACCAAGTCGAGGTACAGGTCGCCGCTGCCATTGACTGTCGCTTTTACGTTCCCGGCTTTCACGTTTGAGGCATACATGTCACCGCTGCCCAATATCTTAAACTGGGCCTCTCCGCCGGTGTTTATGTCGGAATTGACATGTATGTCGCCGCTGCCTGTTATGGTGAACTTGTCAGCACGAGGCGAGTAGGCGTATATCGTCACATCATCGATGTCGTCGTTCCATGAATGGCCATTCCGGTCTTTGCAAGAAATAATCAATTGCGAGCCTTTAACTTCTATTTCAAGCTGTGCAACGGCTTTGTCGGGGCCATCTATTTTGATGTGAGGTTTAGAACTTGCTTGGTAAATCACGTTCATTGGCCCTGTGAGGTCTATTTCGGTGAAATTGTTTACTTCCATGTTTCGAGAAACGGTAGTTGTACCAGCTTGCGTGGCGCATGAAGATGCCGACAACACGAGTGCGGCAAAAGTTAGTGATAGGATATTTTTCATTTTTTTGTGGTTTAATTTTGTTACTTAGACGCAATGAAGATGCTTTTAGGTTGCAAGTCTTGCATGAAAAGGTTAGAATAAAAGTATGATTTTTTACGACTTCGAGAAAGATTATTTCAATTTTTGTTTATTGCTTTCTTTAATTTTGCTTGCTTCAGCTTGTCGTCGGCTTTACGATACAAATATATCCATATCAACGGGACGGCCGTTCCAACGATGGTGTATAGAATCCAAAACAGGTCGCCGTGGAAGTCGTGTATCACCATGTGGCATCCTATCTGGCCGAAATCAAGACCATACCACCATATTTTTATAAGGCTGACCAACTTGAATGCGGATATGTGGAAAATATAGACATATACCGACATGTCGCCGGCATAAACGAGGAAGCGTTTCAGTGGGTTGTCGCGCTTGTCGATAGCCGAAGCGATGATGTGCAGCATCAAGAATCCGGCAATGCCAGTGAGCGGCAATGTGAATACATCTTGCAATTTCGGGGCAAGATTCATCCCTGCCCATGCGAAATGGGTGCCGGCGCACAGGAATGCGAAAAACAGCACAGCCATCCACCACTTTAGTCTCAATTTTGGCTCAAAATGCCTGTATATCACTCCGCAGGCGAAGAACAAGATGCCCCATGTTTCCCTTATGCCTCCTTGCACTACGTTGACTACCGACAGCCTATTGCTTATTTTGAATGCGGCAAAGAGGACAGCGAGGATGGCGATGCCGACAGCGACTTTCCATCCGCTGAACCATGAATCGCGTTTTTCGAGCAGCTTGAACAATATGAGGAAGACGATGCTTGAAATAAGCAATGCCCTGAAAAACCAGAACGCGCCAGCAAGGAATTCGTCGTATCCTCCCATTGCGAACACTATCGACACCAGCCGTTGCAAGAATTGATGGGCGGTGTAGGGATGTGTGATACCTCCGCTCCAGTTGCCGTATTGCTCGTTGAGTATCCCTACGGTGAAAAGGAAATTGTGAATAAGAAGGAAAAACAGGCTCCATTTTAGGAATGGTATATATAATCCTTTGAATCGTTTACGACAGAATTCCCATGGCTCGTCGACGTTTTTGCGAGAGAAGAAATAACCTGAAGCCATGAAGAACACTGGCATGTGGAACAGGTATATGAATGTGGTTATTTGTCCCGGAGCTTCGGCATGACCGAGCACCATGAGTATGATGGCAAGCCCTTTGACAATCGACATTGTGGTGTTGCGTTTGCTTTCCATAGCGTTTGCTTGTTGTCTATTTATTGGCAAAAATAGTGAAAGTCGGGTGCAATGGGAAAATGAGCCTGCTTATTTTTTTCACTGTACGAGAGGCTTCTATTTGATATAAAAAAGTGCTTATTTGCAAGAGTTAATGATGTTGGCTTATATTTGCAATTGCTAAGTTATTGGCAAGGCTGATTATTTTAGATAAAGCAAGCATGACACGAAAAATTATTTTTATTGTTGCAATTGCAATGATTGCTTTTGCAGCGAATTCGCAGATCTTGTGGAAAATATCGGGCAACGGACTTGAACATGATTCGTATGTGATGGGCACGCATCATGTGGCTCCGTTGTGGATGCTCGACAGCATAGCAGGATTCAATGAAGCATTTTCTTCATGTGTGCAAGTTTACGGTGAAGTAGAGATGGAAGAAGCCGGAATCGAGATGGCCGTAAGAATGCAGAAATACATGATAGCACCCAAGGATAGCCTGTTGACTTCGCTGTATGATAAAGAGGAGTTGAGAGTGTTGGAAACCGGAGTACGGAAATATTTCAATGTGCCTGTCGAGCAAGTTGCCATGTTGAAGCCGGCGGCATTGATGACGCAGATTGCCGTGATGTTGTCGGCTGAAGCCTTTGAAGGGTTTAATCCTGAAAAACCGATAGATGGAGTGATTCAAGAGATGGCAAAGGAACAAAATAAGGCGGTGAATGGTTTTGAAACTGCCGAGGAACAGTTGCATTTGCTTTTCGATACACCAATAGCCGAACAGGCCGAAGATTTGTTGGCGATGTTTAAGGAAGAACAAAAATATATTGATTTTTCCCGTCGGCTGTCCGATTTGTATGTAACCCAGGATTTAAACGGATTGTATGAAGTAATGCTCGACCCCGAATTTGGAATGACCGAAGCCGAAGCTGCCGTGTTGATGGAGAATCGAAACGAGAGGTGGATGGAACAATTGAAATCCATATTGCCTAAAAAAGCCACGTTCATCGTCGTCGGTGCCGGGCATTTGCCGGGAGAAAAGGGCTTATTGTCGTTGTTGCAAGAAGAAGGATACGAGGTGACCCCTATGCGTTGAAAATAGCAACAAGTGACGATTTGTATAGTGATTATGCCTGTTTAGGTGTAGTCTTGGCATTGAGGGATTAAAAGATGATGTAGATAATACCTTTTTTGTAGAAGTTTTGTAACTTTGCAAAGTTTTTTTGCATTCTTTTAAACAGAAAATTATGGAAAGAGAAGTGAGAGTACGTTTTGCGCCATCGCCCACAGGCCCATTGCACATAGGAGGCGTGCGCACAGCATTATATAATTATTTGTTTGCCCGTCAGAATAACGGCACTATGATTTTGCGCATAGAGGATACCGATTCAACTCGTTTTGTCCCGAATGCTGAAGAATATATCAACGAGTCGCTTGCTTGGCTCGGAATAAAAATAGACGAAGGCGTGCGCGAAGGCGGAGCATACGGCCCCTACAAGCAGTCGGAACGTCGTGACATATACAGGGAGCATGTGAAAATGTTGCTCGACAATGGTAAAGCCTACATAGCTTTTGACACTCAAGCCGAGCTTGAGGAAAAAAGGCAATCAGTACCTAATTTCCAGTATGATGCCGCGACTCGCATGTCGATGCGCAATTCTTTGACCTTGACTGCCGAAGAAGTGAAGGCTCTTATCGACAACGGTGAAAAATATGTGGTTCGTTTCAAAGTGGAACCAAATCGTGACATTGAAGTTGATGACTTGATTCGCGGGAAAGTTGTCATAAATTCATCGATTCTCGACGACAAGGTGCTTTACAAGAGCGCTGACGACCTGCCTACTTACCACCTTGCCAACATCGTAGACGACCACTTGATGAAAGTGTCACATGTGATAAGGGGCGAAGAATGGCTACCATCGGCTCCATTGCATGTGCTGCTTTATGAAGCATTCGGATGGATCGACACAATGCCGCAATTCGTGCATCTTCCATTGTTGTTGAAACCCGACGGCAAAGGCAAGTTGAGCAAGCGCGATGGCGACAGGCTTGGATTCCCTGTGTTCCCGCTTGAATGGCATGACCCTAAGAGCGGCGAAATTTCGTCGGGTTATCGCGAGTCTGGCTATCTTCCTGAAGCTGTCATCAATTTCCTCGCATTGCTTGGATGGAATCCCGGAGACGATCGTGAAATAATGAGCATGGACGAGCTTGTTCGCGACTTCTCGTTTGCACATTGTTCAAAGAGCGGAGCCAAATTTGACTTTGAGAAGGCAAAGTGGTTCAATCATGAATATTTGATGGTCAAGCCCGACAATGAACTTGCAGAATTGTTCAAGCCGGTACTTGCTGCTCACGGAGTGAATTTGCAAACATTCTCCGATGATTACATTGCACACGTCGTAGGTCTTGTCAAAGGTCGCATATCTTTTGTCAAGGATTTGTGGGAACAAGCTCGCTTCTTTTTTGTGGCTCCTGACTCTTATGCCGAAAAAGACATAAAGAAACGTTGGAAGCCTGAAACGCCTCAAATCATGGAAGAATTGATTGAAGTGCTTGAAAAAATACCCGATTTTTCTTCAAAACCGTGTGAAGAGTTTGTCCTTGGATGGATTGCCGAAAAAGGCTATCACCTTGGCAATGTGATGAATGCTTTCCGCTTGACTGTGGTTGGCGAATGCAAGGGCCCGCACATGTTTGACATAACTGAGCTGATAGGGCGCGAGGAAACAATATCCCGCATACGCAAGGGCGTTGCCGCAATAAAACCGGTAGAGTAATAAGGCTCGATGTGCGTATGGTGCGTGCGATTTCCATATTATTGTTGAGCCTTGTGGCATGGTCGAGTGCCACGGCACAGCAAGGGTTCAAGTGGAGCGTGGACTTTGGGTCGGTATTTGAAAATAGAGAAGGAGATGATTATTATTCTCCCGACCAGACGCTAATATTTACCCGTTTGTCACCGGAGGTGGGTTTCTCATTTGCCGGTGGAGAGCATAACATAATGGGCGGAGTGTCATGGATGCAGCCGTTGGGTAACGGATGGAAGGATTATAAACTGAGTCCTACGTTATACTATCGATACATGTCGCCGTCGTGGAGATTGAGCCTTGGCATGTTCCCACGGACGCAATTGCTCGAACCGATGCCTCATGTGTTGTTCAGCGATTCGCTTAACTACAATGAACCTAACATAAGGGGTGTGCTAGTCCAATATCTGCATGAACGCGGATTCTTCGAGTTGTCGCTTGACTGGCGCAGCTTGCAGACCGACACGCAAAGGGAGGCTTTCAGCGTATATTTCAACGGGCAATGGAATCCTCATGGAATTTGGCTGCTCGGAGGCCATTTGCAGGTCAACCATTTGGCTAAGACGAAGAATCCTACTCCCGACCAAAATGTCAATGACGATATTTCGGTGAATCCTTATGTAGGTGTTAATCTTGTAGGGCAGACACCGCTCGACAGCCTTGTTGTCAAGGTGGGATTGATGGCACAACTTGAACGCGACCGTGGCGTGGGCGAATGGGAGACTCCTTGCGGAGTGCTTGTGGATGCCGTAGCCGAATGGAAATTCCTTGGCGTGAGGGAACAATTTTATGCAGGGAAGAACCAGTATCCGTTATACTCCAAATATGGCTCGTTGCTTAACATGGGTGACCCTTATTATCAGGCAAAATTGTACAGTCGCACCGACATATATGCATATATTTTCCGCAACCAGTTCATGAACTTGTATGCTTCGCTTGATTTTCATTATACTCGGGAAGCTTTTGCATTTTGGCAAAAAATCTCGTTACGAGTTTATTTGGACAACAATTTGTGGAAAGACCGACGCAAAAAAGTGTCGAGAAGCGAATATTTGAGTAATTGTTATTGAGAACGAAAGCAAGTTGGTGCAATCGTAAATAGCAGTCGATTTATTATGAATGTATTGTATAACTTGGGCATATCCTTGTATGGGGCAGGAATAAGAATTGCTTCATGGAAGAATCCCAAAGCCAAGAAGATGCGAGAGGGCCAAAAGGCGGCTTTGCAGAAACTAAGTGGCGAAATAGGGAATAACAAAGGACGGTTTATTTGGATACATGCATCTTCGTTAGGGGAATTTGAGCAAGGACGGCCGCTTATTGAAATGATAAAGCGCAATGACCCTTCTCAAAAAATTCTGTTGACATTCTTTTCGCCTTCGGGTTATGAAGTGCGCAAGGATTATAAAGGTGCCGACGTGGTGTGCTATCTTCCGCTCGATACGCCGGCCAATGCGTCGCAGTTCATAAGAATCGTGATGCCGCGCATGGCTATTTTCGTGAAATATGAATTTTGGGGCAATTATCTTGAAGAATTGCAGAAACATGAAATTCCGACCTATATAATTTCATCCATTTTTCGCAAGGGACAGATATTTTTCCGTCCGTGGGGAGGCATGTTCCGTAGGATGCTCGACTGTTTCACGCGCATTTATGTCCAGGATGAGAATTCACGGAAATTGTTGTCTGCAATAAACGTGAAGGATGTTACCGTGGCAGGAGATACCCGGTTTGATCGCGTGTCGGACATCCTTGCGACTTGCAAGCCGTTCCCTATGGTTGAGAAATTTGCTAAGTCTTCTCAATTCACACTCATAATGGGCAGTTCATGGGAACCTGATGAGGATATAGTAATCCCTTATTTCAATTCCCATAAGGACATGAAATTGATAATCGCTCCCCATGAATTTGATGACGCGAGATTGCAGGCGATAATGTCGCGAATAACACGCCCGGTCAAGCTATACACTGAATCGTCGGAGGATGATGTGACTGGTGCCGATTGCTTGATAATAAACTGTTTTGGCATTTTATCATCGTGTTACGGATATGCCAATGCGGCTTACATTGGTGGTGGTTTCGGGGCTGGAATACATAACTTGAATGAGGCTGCCGTTTATGGCATTCCCGTGATATTCGGACCAAATTATTCCAAATTCAAGGAAGCCGGAGATTTGATAAAGTGTGGTGGAGGGTTCTCGATTACTGGAAAGTCGGATTTTGAAGAATTGATGAACAAGTGCGATGTTTCTTTCCTTGAAGAACATGGCAAGGCTGCCGGTAATTATATAAAGGAGAATCTTGGTGCGACTCGTAAGATATATGATGATATATTTGGCAAGACATCAAAATAAATCTCTGCAGTATGTTTCATATGAGACGCCATGCAATTGTCCAAGGATATTTGCATGGCGTCTAAATTTTGTCTAAATTAGGTCGGATAGGTTTAATTTTCAATCAGGTAGTCATCCATGACCATGATGTTTGGAATTATTGTGTTTGTCTCTATGTTGGCTTTTTCTCCCTTTATGGCAAGACATGCGAATCCAATCAATGTGAAAACTCCTAATCCGATGCCTAAACCAAGAGCGAGACCTTGTCTTGAATCGCCTTCTTCTGCTTTCATGCCTTCCAAGGCAATCGTCTGTCCGTCGACAGAAGTAGTGGAAATGCATCTCAGCTCGACACTCCCGGCTTTCCCGACTCCTTTAGCTTTTTTCTTGTTGATTGATACTTTGACAGGAGTTCCTTTTGCGATGACGACAGTGCCGTCTTTCACAACGTCATCGTCCACGACAACCACTTCTGTTCCGTTACTTGCCTTGTTGCTGTTGATTTCAGTCATTACTCTAACATTTAGCACTGTTCCTTTTTTCAATGGTACAGCTCCAAAGAGCGACAGATTCATTACTGCCAATGCGACCAATGTCGCGAAAAATTTTTTACCCATGATGAATTAGTTGTTTTATGCCTGATGCTGCCTCTTGCAGGCGGTACATAAAAAAAAGCGTGGCAGCTATTGGATATTACTCTATTTGAGGTTCTGGACTACCTTAACACAAGTAATAAACAATAGCCCACGCCTGATGTATGTATTATGCAATCCTACTTTCGGCAAGCAGAGAACGCATACCTATACACGACGTGAGCATTATTGCCTATTATCCTTGTGTTATCAGAATTGTCCAGATTCCAAATAGAGGATAATATTTCTTAACGCTCTAAACTATAAAATGTATTACAAATATAGCAAGTGTTTCTATAGAAATGACGGCTTTAACGGTTTTTAGCGAAAAATATGTGATTCTAAAATGATGGTGGTGTTCACAAAAGGACATAAAAAAAGCTGTTTCCCTCACCGAGGAAAGCAGCTCCAAACTCTTTTAAGTTACTTGCGAAAATTACTTAACTGAGTCAGCAGCAACTGTATCAGCAGCAACTGAGTCAGCAGCAGTAGTGTCAGCAGCAACTACTTCAGTAGCAGTAGTATCAGCAGCAGCTTCAGTTGAAGAAGTAGATGTACCGTTGCAAGAGAACAAAGATACACCAAATACAACAGCAAGTAACAAAACTAACTTTTTCATTTCCTTGTAATTTTAATAATAAAACAATATTTAATGCTTCAAAAACAGTGCAAAGTTACAACTAAAATTTTATTTGCAAATATTTTTATTGAAAAAATAGTGAAAATTGGTGTAAAAATATGTTTTATAACTCTTTTTTATAGCATGAATAATGAACGATGAATTGGTTATAGTCTTGATTAGCAGTGTGTTGTGTCGCATGTTGTGTTGGCTTGGTCTTGGAAGGCTGTATAAAAATTGCAAAACATAAAGATTGTCATCTTGTGTCATAATGTCATAGGCAAATTGGCATAAGGGCAAATTTGTCATTTAGGCACGGAGTGAAGTTTATTTATTGGCTATTTTAGTGTAATTTTGTACCCATAAAGATAAGTTTGCCACATGATTGATAAATCTATTTCAGGGTTATACACAGCAGAATATCTCACGCTTGGTTGCAAATTGAATTTTTCGGAGACATCCACAATAAGTAAAATCTTGTCGGAAAATGGAATACATCGGGCAAAGGCGGGTGAAATTCCCGACATTTGCGTTGTCAATACTTGCAGCGTTACCGACCTTGCCGACAAGAAATGCAGGCAGGCCATCAGGAAGCTCATAAAAAATTACCCGGGCGCTTTGATTGTGGTGACAGGTTGTTATGCTCAATTGAAAAGTGAGGAAATAGCTTCGATTGAAGGTGTGGACATCGTAATAGGCAGCGACAAAAAACTCGACATAGTAAAATATATAAAGGAATGGATGGCCGAGCGCCATCAAAAGGTGGATGTAGATCCGTCGCGCGACATGAGGACATTTGCTCCGTCCTGTTCACGGGGGGACCGCACTCGTTATTTCTTGAAAGTGCAAGATGGATGTGATTATTTTTGTACATATTGCACGATTCCGTTCGCCCGTGGTCGCAGCCGCAGTGGAACTATCGAGTCGCTTGTTGCGCAAGCTCGCGATGTTGCTGCCGAAGGAGGCAAGGAAATAGTCATTACGGGTGTCAACATAGGTGATTTTGGCAAAAATACCGGGGAGAAGTTTATCGACTTGATAAAAGCTCTTGATGAGGTCGAAGGAATAGAACGTTATCGTATTTCGTCAATTGAGCCCGATTTGCTTGGCGACGATGTAATAGAATTTGTGGCTGCTTCCAAGCGTTTCATGCCTCATTTCCACATCCCGTTGCAGAGCGGCAGTGACACCATATTGAAATTGATGCACCGTCATTATGACACATCGCTGTATGCAAGTAAAATAAAAAGGATAAAAGAGGTAATGCCCGATGCTTTTATCGGTGTGGATGTAATTGTTGGTGCACGAGGAGAAACTGAAGAATTGTTTGAAGAATCATTCCGGTTTATAGAGTCGATGGATGTGTCGCGCTTGCATGTGTTTCCTTATTCGGAACGTCCAGGGACAAAGGCATTGAACATCGATTATGTCGTAGAAAAAAAGGATAAAGAAGCGCGAGTGGCGCGCATGATGGAATTGTCGGAGAAAAAGTTATCGGCTTTCTCGTCCCGTTTTTTTGGAACAGAACGGAAAGTGCTGCTTGAACATGCTCGTCATGGAGATGTAATGCATGGATTCACCGATAATTACCTTCGTGTGGAACTCCCGGCCGATGATCGGTTGTCCAATCGCATGCTTGTCGTCAGGCTTGACGGCTTCGGGCATGACGTTGAAACAATCAAAGGCTCTATTGTTAGTGAGTTATGAAAAAAGGAAAGTCTAAAGACGTATTATATCTGCCAGTCGATGCATTGTTTCATTTGATGGCGTTGATGCCTTTCAGGGTGTTGTATATGATTTCCGACGTGATTTACTTCTTGGTGTATAATGTCGTCGGGTATCGTCGGAAAATCGTTCACAAGAATCTCAAAGAGTCGTTCCCTGAAAAAAATGAAGAGGAGATATGTCGGATTGAACGCAGGTTCTATCATTTTTTCGCCGATTATTTTGTTGAAACGATAAAGTTGCTGCATGTCTCGGATGATGAAATCAGGCGCAGGCTCGTATTTCATGATGTCGATATTATCGACCGCTATCTTGACGAAGGCCGTTCCATTCTCATATATGCCGCCCATTATGCCAATTGGGAGTGGTTGCCGTCGGTGACGCTATGGTCACGCCATGATTTCACCGAGAAGGTGTTTGGCAGTGTATATAGGCCGTTGAACAACGACTGGTTCAATTCATTGTTCTTGCACCTGCGTCAGCGATTCTACACGCATTGTTTTGCCAAGCGGACTGTTTTCCGCGACTTGCTGCGCTTGCGCAACGAGAAGAAGCAGGCCATAATAGGCTTTATGAGCGACCAGCATCCATCGGTGACCGAGAGCGGACATGTGATAAGGTTTCTTAATCACGACACGGCCATAATAACAGGGAGCGAGTTGCTGGCGCGCAAACTGAACTATGTTGTGTTGTATTTCGAGCCTCACAGGTTGAGCCGGGGTCATTATGAATGTTACATAAGGGAAATTGCTCCAAATCCGGGAGAGAAGCCTATGTACAGCATAAGCGATGAATATGCGCGTCGACTCGAGACTCAAATAAAGGAAGATCCGTCAATCTGGTTGTGGACGCATAACAGATGGAAGCATAAAGTAAAATTGAATGCCGAAAGTGGCGAGTAATTATGAATATGGAGATTGAAGGCTCGAAGAAGCCGGTTGCAATTATTATAATGAACTGGAACGGGGCAAGGTTGCTTGAGCAATTCCTGCCTTCGGTGTGCGGCATGACCGACTCGACAATTGCCGATGTCATTGTTGCCGACAATGGCAGCACCGATGACTCGATGACCGTCCTTAAAGAAAAGTTCGGCAGTGCTGTCAAGATTTTGCCATTCGACAAAAATTATGGCTACGCCGGCGGATACAACAAGGCTATAAAGGAGACGGACTACAAATATACCGTGCTGCTTAATTCCGACGTTGAAGTGCCCGAAGGGTGGCTCACTCCGCTTTTCGACTACATGGAATCGCATGAGGATGTGATGGCTTGCCAGCCGAAGATTTTGTCGTATGTCGACAAGTCCTGCTTTGAATATGCCGGGGCAGCAGGGGGCTATATCGACTGCCACGGGTATCCTTATTGTCGGGGACGCATATTCTCGTCAATCGAGAAGGATGAAGGACAATATGATAAGTCGGTAGAGGAGGTGTTTTGGGCTTCGGGTGCCGCGTTGATGGTGCGCACCGATGCTTATCTGCGAGCCGGTGGCCTTGATGAGAAATTTTTTGCCCACATGGAGGAGATTGACCTGTGTTGGCGGATGCATCTTCAAGGCGGTAGGGTGGTGATGGTTCCATGTAGCCGTGTGTACCACTTGGGTGGTGGCAGCTTGCCGGCAGGTAATCCGCGAAAGACCTACCTTAACTTCAGGAACAACCTTGTGTTGTTGCATAAGAATCTGCCTCGCGAGGAAGGACGCAGGTTGTTGTTCATACGTCGGCTGTACGATGCATTGGCGTTTTTCATGTTTGTAGCGAAATTTGATTTCAAGAACGCCGCCGCAGTGCTCAAGGCTCACCGCGACTTTAAGGAGATGCGCAAGATGTACAATGATTTTCCGGCTGTCAACATGCTTAAAAAATTACCCGGTTGCGATTGTAACATAATATTTGATTATTACCTTAAGGGACGCAAGAAGTTTTAACCATGATATAATGAAAGAGCCTTTCTCCAGAGTGGAAGGCTCTTTCTTGTAAACCTCAAATGTAAAAAATGTATATTTCGATGGCAGTGTTATTTGCTGCCCGAGAGAATGCCGGTGTCGGTATCGCTGTTGTTGATGCGTTTGCCACCTATGTCAATCAGCTTCCCGAAATCTAAGTTGAATGAAAAGTTTATCATGACCATGCGCTTGAAATCGTCGGAATAGGCTAATTGGCTGTATGGAGCCAGTCGCGACAGATTCTCGGCCTCTATGCTGTATCGTTTGGTGAACGGATTCATGAGCATCATTTGTATGCCCCATTTATGGGTGTTGTATCCCACGGCTATTGAATGCAATTTTTCGCCTTTCTCCAATGTTTCACCCCACAAGTTGTGATAACTTGTGTTCATGTCAATCATCATAGACCAGTTCTTGTACATGCCCATTATGCTGCCACGGAATCCGCAATTGGAATGGGTGTGGGTGTAATCATTGCCGTTGCTGATGTAACGATTGAAGAACGGGGTGAGCCTTATCGCCATGTATTCCTTGAATGGCAACACTTGCACCGTGGCTTGCAGGTTGAGCCGGTGAAATCCGCGCTGGTTGGCGTATGTCCTGATGAACTTGCCGTTTTCATAAAGAGTCTCTTCCATTATCGGCTTGTCGTCGTAACTGTATTGTCCCGACAGCTCCACATTCACATGGCGGCTGTTCCATCCGGCCGTAAGGCTGTTGGTATAGAATGTTACACTGCTCAGTGATGGATTTCCGTGTCTCACTTGATAGGCATCCATTTCCTGCATTACGTCGCTCAAGTCGGCAAGTGACGGGGAATATCCCGACACATAGGCATTGTATTTCAAGTATATGTTGTTGGTGAAATTGTAGGAGAGGGTAAGAGTAGGGCGCACGATGTATTTTTCCTGCTTCATTTCTTCCTGTTCGTAATAAGTACGCATTCCGCCTATTCCGATGATGTAATTCAGTTTGTTGACGTGCGACCTGAACTCGGCAAACATGTATGCTTCCGACATTTCCATGTTGACTTTGCTGCTTATGTTGCCGTCATATATGTTTTGGGTTCTCGACTGGTTGTACTTTGCGCCTGCCGTGAATGTCCCGTTCCACAATGGCATTTCGTAGATGGCTTCTCCGATTATCGAATATTTCTCACCATCTACATGCGATATTATTTCGTCAGGAGTAATTGCGTCATTCGTCATGGAGTAACGACTGTCGTTGCTGCTTTTCAGATAGGTGCCTACCACATCGAGATATAAATGACGGTCATTTTTCAAGTTTAATTGATAATATATGTCGAGCGAAGGTATGTATGACTTGCTTCTTTGATTGTAAGAGATGTCGTATTCGATATCGTCTTGATACAACGTGCTGTTACGGTCGGAGAAAGAGTTGGGAGTGTTGTCGTAAGAGTTACGAAAGGTAATGTTCAGCATGTTTCGGTCGTTGGCGTAATTGTAACTGATGGAGAGGTTCATTTTGTCAAATTTAAATTTTGTCGGGTTGCCCATTTCCCGGTTTTGGAGCGTATGGTCGGGATAAATGAATGTTTCGTAGTTTTCCCTTATCCATTCAAGGTCCCTGCGGTGATAGCTGAAAACCGCACTCAATGCCGATTTATTAAAATTATATCGAGCCGATAAGTTGTAATCGCCTGCGCCGAGCGGTTTCACGCCGTTGGTCAAGTCGCCTGCGATGTTGCCGCCGGTAGTTTTCTTTTTCACGATATAATCGACCACGGCAGCGGCATTGCCATATCTCAATCCGGGCATGTCGTGATATTCTATCCTGACCACATCGGACGGGTTTATAGCCAAGACTTCATCTTTGGTCGATTCCACACCGTTTATTCGCAGTTGCACGTCTTTGCCCGAACCGGTCTTGACACTCTTGTCAAGAGGGTCTATTACAAGGCTTGGCACCTGCATGTGTTGCAACAGTGATATGCCGTTGGTCGACATCTTGCGCTGAGCTGTCGTGGGCAGTATTATTTGGCGGTCGATTTTGTTGATTACTGCGTCACCTTCAACAACGACTTCGTTTAGAACGGTCGAAGATGCAACAAGGCTGATTGTGCCCAAGTCGACATCCTTGTCAAGATTAGTCAAGACAATAGATTGGGGCGTGTGGCCTATGTGGGAGATTTGCAGGATGAATGAGCCATCATTGATGTCTTCGAGTATGAACTTTCCGTCATTATCGGTCGCCGTGGCTGCAATGACTTGCGCCGTACTGTCGGTAAGCATGACGTTGGCTCCGATTAGCTCGCTGTTGTCATTGTCGTCGATTACAGCACCTGTTATTTTATTGCTTGCAAAGGATGTGGTAAAAATGGATGCAAGCATCAAAATTGTGAATAGAACATTCTTCATAGAAGTAAAATTTTATTGTGTTTTTGTTCTGATTTTCTGACACAAAATTATGTCCGCCCAATCGATTTTTGCGTTTATATTGGCAACTATCCAAACTGCAATCTATTTTGTAATATATTGATGATAAGAGTATTGTAAGGTAACGCCTTGACAAAAGTTTATATGCGGACTTGTCGGCTTTATATTTTCGTCAGGCATGTGTTTTCGGCTGGTTTTGCGCAGTACTGATATGTATTTTTGTTAAATTTGTATGTTTCTAAAATTTGGATTGTCAAGATGAAATATATATTTGTTCTACTACTGTCGGTATTGCTGATTGGGTGCGGGGATGGTTACGACAAGGCCATCTGCGAGGCTGAGAGCATGATCGAAGTAGGGAATGGAGACAGCGCGCTGGTATTGGTCGAGGATGTGTATCCCGAGGATTTAAACGAGCGGCAAAAAGCCCGCTATGCCATTATCGTCGGGGCGGCACATGACATGAATGGGGACGCGATGAGCGAGGACGCACTGTTGCCCGATGCCTTTGAATATTACAAATCGGCCGAGCCTGTCGATTCGGCAAAATTGCTGCAAGCCACATTGCTCCTTGCAAAATACTATTGGTGGATCGGGGAGAAAGACCAATCACGCGGCATCCTTGAAAAAGCCTTGGCCGACCATCATAAGAAATCTACGATACTATTGGCAATGTTTGAATTGGCAGGCCGGGATTATGATATGGAGTCGTGTAACAACTATCTGAAGCAGTTGCTTGAATTGAACCCTAACACCGACATGACATTCATGCTGCGTTACAACCTTGCCGTGTCGGCTTACTACTTGAATAGTCCTGAGATGGCAAGAGACATTATCAGTGACTTAGACCGGTATATCAAGATGACGCAAGATTCGGCGATGTATTGGAAACAGGTCATCATGACTCAGGCCGACATCGTGAGCGAATGCGGCGACCAGAACGAGGCGATAAGATTGCAGGAATTGGCACTTGAGCATTTTAAGGGAGACAGTGCCATAACTTCGCTTTCTTATGCCAGTATGTGCCGCTATTACTTGCTGCTTGATGATGTAGGCATGGCGCGTCGTTGCTTGCAAATGGCCGATGATTTCGCAACAGCCGAAATTAAGGAGAATATGACGAATGCCGGATATTATAAAATGATGCACATTCTGTTGAGATATGTGACCACGCATGAGATTGATGGCACGGAATGGATACTGTTTGTGAATTCATTGCAATCAAACAAGGAATTCTCACAGAAGATAGCTGAAGCCAAGAAACAGGCAAACGTGCAGATGACTGAATGGAATTACAAGCTCACGATCGAGAACCAGCATAAGCAGTTGTTGGTGTTGTGCATGACATTTGCTTGTGTTGTCGTTGCGGTCGGGTTTGTCATGTACGTCAGGAAGAAAAACAGGGCGATTGTTGAAAAAGATGATGAGTTGGACACGCTGCGCCGCATGATAGCCGAATCGCAGAGTTGCACCAATGAGCGTGACGACCGGTTTGTCAAGAGAGTCTTGTTGCAGCAGCTCGGTGTTATAAGGATGGCCGCTGCCAATCCGACGACTGCCAATCAGGAGTTGCTGAAACGTATGCAAGAGATTGTCGACAAAGATGTGGCCGTAGAGTCAATGCTGAACTGGGCTGACTTGTACAAGACGATAGATTATGTGTATGACGGTTATTATTCGCATCTCGTGGAGAGGTTCGGACAGATACTGAATGAACGCGAATTGCAATTGTGCTGCTTGTTGCGTGCCAATTTCTCAACCAAGGAAATAAGCATAGTCACCCAACAGAGCGTGCGCACGGTCTATCAGCGCAAGACCGTGATACGGCAGAAACTCGGCGTTGAAGAAAAGAGTGACATAGCGACGGTCACCTCCGAGAATGGCTGATCGGTAGCAACCGCGAGATTGTATAAGACACGTCCCGGATTAACGGACGTGTTTTTTATATTGAAGCGGAAGTTTCAATGATTCCTCTTTGTGTAATGATGGTATATCATAATCTGTTTAGACAACATGTAGAGACGCGACTTTATCGCGTCTTTTTAATAGTAAAATGTTGATACACAAGTATTTGCGTGTGATTGCAGGTAGTGAGACGCGATGAAGTCGCGTCTCTACAATATCAAGTCTGCAATTTTGGTATACCGTCAAGTGTTCCAAAGTTTATTTACGTTGTGTGAATAAAAAATCCAGCTACGCTCACGCGCCACTGGATTCCTAACCTATGATTCACTTATTTGTTGTTGCTTTATTGTTGCTTTTACGATGTGTTAGGTTAAAAACGTTATTTGTTTCGTTGTATCTGTATTGTTTTGTGCATTGTTGTATTCAATGAATGGGATGATATTCGACGAATGCTTCCATGGCTTCGTAGGAAGCAAGGCCGAGGTTGCTGTATAGCTGTGCGGTAGCACGGTTGCGATCTTCGGCACGTTGCCAGAACAGACGGTCGTCGTTTCCAAGGAACGGAGCATTTTCCATCTGCGACTGGTGCTTGAGAATCGAATTTCTCTTGAAGCGCAACTCTTCGGGGCTGATAGGAACTGCCATCTCGATGTGGTCGATTTCCCATTCGGCCCATGCACCACGGTACATCCAGATGCGACAATCTTTCATGAACGGCTCGTCGAGCAATTCGTCAACGGCAGCCAATACGGCATCGGTACAAACCTTGTGCGTCCCATGTGGGTCGGCAAGGTCACCTGCAACGAATATTTGATGAGGCTTCACGTCGAGTATTAAAGCCTTTATTATGTCGACATCCTTTTGGCTCAAGTCGCCTTTCTTGATAGTTCCTGTTTCATAGAACGGCAATTGGCAGAAGTGGATGTTCTCGGGCTTAACGCCTATGTAGTTGCAAGCAGTGGTTGCCTCACACTGGCGAATCATTCCTTTCAAGTAACGGATGATTTCCATGTCGATGTCGCCTTGTTGCTTGTTTTTGACGAAATTATGCACATCGGCACTGATTTGCTCGTACTCTGGAGTGTTGATGCCAAAGCGTTCGCCAATCTTGTCCATCAGCATGACATATCTCATCATGTCTTCGTCGCCTACGGCAATGTTGCCCGATGTTTCATAGGCCACATGCACGTCGTGGTGCTGGTCTACGAGACGTTTCAACGTTCCGCCCATCGAAATGACATCATCGTCGGGGTGAGGGCTGAACACGATGACCCGTTTGGGATAAGGAACAGCGCGTTCGGGACGATATGTGTCGTCGGCGTTTGGCTTTCCTCCCGGCCACCCGGTAATGGTGTGTTGCAGGTCGTTGAAAATCTTTATGTTTACGTTATAGGCCGAACCGAAGTGCGCAAGCAGTTCGCTCAGTCCATAATCGTTGTAGTCTTTGTTTGTCAGTTTAAGAATCGGCTTGCCAGTCTTTTCACATAGCCAAACTATTGCGCGGCGAATCAGCTTGTCGGTCCATTCACACGAAGTTACAATCCAAGGATGGCTTATTCGTGTCAATTCGTCGGCAGCCGACAGGTCAATGACCAATTTGGCGTGACGGTGCATTTGCAATATTGATGCAGGAACCATCGCGTCAACGTTGCCTTCAACAGTCTTGAATACGATTTGTGAGTAATTTTCGCCCCATGCCATTGAGATTACATGCTTTGCTGTCAATATGTTTGACAATCCCAAAGTAAGGGCTGTGATTGGCACGTCGTTGCAGTGATATGAATTGGCAATGTTTTGGCGTATTTCGTTGCTGAGACGCATCAGTCGGCAAGAAGAGTGCATTGATGAACCCGGCTCGTTGAATGCCAAAGTTCCGAGTTGCCCGATTTCACATACTACCAAGTCGAGACCTCCGCATCGGTCTATTTCGGCTTCATAGTCGAGACAGGATTGATGAACGTCTTCCATCGTCGTGCTGACGTTGAAGTTGTGGAAATTTTCTTTTGGAATATCCACCTTGTTTAAGAAAACTTCGTGCAACCTTGCCGAGGTGCTTGGTGATATATTTTCGTCAATAGGGAAAAATTCGCTAAGGTTGAAGATTACTACATTCCTGAAACTTATGGTTCCGTTCTCATAAAGTTCAGCCAGCTTGTCGTACACTTTCAATGTGTTGTCGCCTGCGCCAAGGGCAAGCACGCATTTGCCCGTCGACCTGACATATTTGTGGATTGTTGCGGCTATGTCATTGGCGATGTATTCCGCACCTTCGTCAGGAGATTCGAGAATTTTCGTGAATAGTTTTTCATTTCGGGTGAGAGAGGCAAGCTCAATCTCACTCATTGGGGCATAGTACTTTTTAGGTACTCTGTCCAACTTGATTTGAGAGCTAAGGTTTGTTTTCATTTGTTTTGTGCGAATAATCTTTCTAAAATTCTAATGCAAACGTACAGAATAATTTCCTCACGGCAATACTTATTAACAAGCATTATGAATTAATATCACAAATTTAGAATTAATGCATTTATGACTGCTTAATCACCCGCAAGGTAATTGAATTCCATTGATTGGCAAAGGCAGGGCATGGTGTGTCCCGTATCGACCATAATACAATAGCAAAATTAATAAATCTTGTGAAATACAAAAATAAAAGACTCATAAAAAAATGCCAAATGCAGCGTATGATATTGGCAACTTTGGAAATTTATTTAATTTTGCAGTAAATGAACTCAAAACAACTTTTTAATTGCTAAACAGACATGAGATTGATTATTGAACCCGACTATGCTACAGTGTCGGAATGGGCTGCAAATTATGTGGCAAAGCAAATAAACGACTTCAATCCTACACCCGACAAGCCTTTTGTGCTCGGTTGCCCCACCGGAAGTTCTCCTCTTGGAATGTATCGCAAGCTCATCGAGCTCAACAAGGAAGGAAAAGTATCGTTTGAGAATGTTGTGACATTCAATATGGATGAATACTGCGATTTGCCTGAAGAACACCCCGAAAGCTACCACTCGTTCATGTGGAAAAATTTCTTCGGGCATATAAATATTAAGAAAGAAAATGTGAACATATTGAACGGGAATGCTCCCTGCAAGGAAGAGGAATGTGCACGTTACGAAGCCAAGATTAAATCTTATGGCGGCATAGACTTGTTCCTTGGCGGCGTAGGCCCTGATGGACATATAGCGTTCAATGAGCCTTGTTCGTCGTTGACTTCGCGCACGCGCCAGAAAACGTTGACAATGGACACGATAATTGCCAATTCCAGGTTCTTCGACAATGACATAAACAAGGTTCCGAAACATGCGTTGACCGTAGGAGTCGGTACGGTAATGGATGCTCGCAGCGTGTTGCTTATAGTGAATGGTTATAACAAGGCTCGTGCATTGCAAGCCGGAGTGGAAGGTGCAGTTTCTCACATGTCGACAATCAGTGCATTGCAGATGCACCCGAAGGCCATAATCGTTGCCGATGAGAATGCCGTGATGGAATTGAAGGTAAGCACTTATCGCTACTTCAAGGATATTGAATCGGGAAATCTTGACCCGAAGACATTGTTATGATAAGAATATTTGTCTTGAAATGACAATAGTTGCATGGAGCGGTTGCATAACGATGCTGCCGCTCCATTTTTTCATTTTTTCTGAAAGGCGTCAATGAGTCGTATTATTTGTGCAACGGTGCGTTTTGCATTGTTCAATGTCGTGGTTGTGTCCATGGCTTCTTGATGAGAAACGGGTCCATGTTGGATGGGAAAAACAGCCGTAAGTCCGGCTTTGTTGAGTGTATCTGCATCGTCTACTGCGCCGGCAATGGCGATGACGGGGACATTGGCTGCGATAGCATGGGTTAGCACCCCGCTGATGGCTTTCCCCATCATGGTCTGTGAATCGATATGTCCTTCTCCTGTGATTATGAGATCGGCATCGGCTGCGATTTTGTCAAAATTGGCGATGTTGAGAATTATTTCATTGCCTTTTTTCAAGTCGGCATGTAAATATGCGGCCATTCCGCCGCCTGCTCCTCCGGCAGCGCCGCTGCCGGCAATTTCGTTCATGTTGCAGCCTGTGGCTTTCATAGTTATGTCGTTGAAATTGCGCAACCCTTTGTCGAGAATCTCTATCATTTTGCTATCGGCTCCTTTTTGAGGAGCGAAAATGGCCGCTGCGCCAAGGTTGCCGTATAGCGGATTTTCAACATCGCAGGCAACCGTGAACGAGCATTCTTTGAGAAGCTGATTTGCTGTCGATGAGCAGACTGATGCTATCAATGACAGGTTTCTGCCTATTGGGTTCAATTCGTTACCTGAAAAGTCTTTGAATCTGAATCCAAGTGCGGCAAGCATTCCTGTTCCCCCATCATTTGTGGCACTTCCTCCAAGCCCTATTATGAATTTGCGGCAACCGCGGCCGATGGCATCTGCAATCAATTCGCCTGTTCCATAGGTCGTGGTTTCAAGCGGATTGCGGTGGGATTCTTCCACAAGCGTGAGGCCGCTTGCAGCTGCGAGTTCTATTATGGCAGTTTTTGTTTCGTCGATTATTGCGTAACTTGCTGTTATGTCCCTCATGAGAGGATCGTGCGTGTTGCATTCGATGTGTGAGACTTTTGCGTGGCGACATATTGCGTCAACAGTTCCTTCACCACCGTCGGCTATGGGGATTTTTATGACATTGCATCCAGGCAATATGTCGAGAATTGCCGATTCGGCAGCGTCGGACAGTGCTTTTGCAGATGCCGACCCCTTGAACGAGTCGAAAGCCAAAATGATTTTCTTTGTTTTCATGAACTTATTATCAAATGTAGGGTAATGAGGCTGCATATTGGCCGATAAAATTATAAAAAGATTTGCAATCGATATGATTAGCACGATAAAAAAGGCAAAAAAAGACAAGAGGCCGTTCCGATTACTTTAGGAACAGCCTCTTGTGAGTTTTTGCAGAAAGAATTATCGTTTTAGGGCAGCGATGCTTTCTTCGAGAGTCTTGATTTTTGACAGTGCATCCGACAATTTTTTACGTTCACCTGCAACAACAGCTTCGGGAGCGTTATTGACGAAGTTCACGTTGCCCAGTTTCTTTTCTATCGAGACTTTGAAACCTTGCATGTATTTCAAGTCGGCTTCGAGCTTTTTCAATTCCTCGTCTATGTTGATGTTGTTTCCGAGAGGCACCGAATATTCGGTAGTCCCTACAAGGAATGAAGCAGCGGTAGCGTCTTTACTTTCAACTTCCACGATTTTGTCGATGTTGGCAAGTTTGCAAATTATGCAGGCAAAAGGATTGTTGAATTTGCCGATGACTTGCAAGTCGAGCTGTGACTTGTTTGGAATTGATTTCTGCAAGCGGATGGTGCGGATTCCTGCTATGATGCCTTTTGCCTCTTCCATCGCGTTGAGACAAGCCGTGTCGATAGAGCCCGGTTCCGGAATAAGGGCATACATGATGCTTTCTCCATCCTTGCGCGGACTTATGTGTTGCCACAGTTCCTCGGTAATGAATGGCATGAACGGATGTAACAATCGCAGCAATGTGTCGAAGAAGTTTAGCGTGGCATCGTAAGTCTTACGGTCGATAGGCTGTCCGTAAGCCGGCTTTATCATTTCAAGATACCAAGCAGAGAATTCATCCCAGAATAGTCGGTATACGGCTTTTAGAGCTTCCGACAGGCGGAATTTGCCAAACAGGTCTTTTACTTCGGCATTGGTGCTGTCGAGAACGTTGGCAAACCAGTCGGTTGCGATTCGGGCATATTCGGGTTGTTCAATGTCGGCCACTTGCCATCCTTTAACAAGGCGGAACGCGTTCCAAATCTTGTTGTTGAAGTTGCGTCCTTGCTCGCACAAAGCGTCATCATAGAGGATGTCGTTTCCGGCAGGAGCCGAGAACATGAGTCCCATTCTCACACCATCGGCGCCATACTTGTCGATAAGGTCAAGCGGGTCGGGTGAATTGCCGAGCGACTTAGACATCTTCCTGCCGATTTTGTCGCGGACGATACCGGTGAAATATACATTCTTGAAAGGCATTTCGCCCATATATTCATATCCGGCCATAATCATGCGTGCGACCCAGAAGAATATGATGTCGGGTGCGGTCACAAGATCGGTTGTCGGATAGTAATATTTTATCTCGTCGTTTCCGGGATTGTTGATTCCGTCAAACAAGGAAATAGGCCACAGCCATGATGAGAACCAAGTATCGAGGCAGTCGGAATCTTGTCGCAGGTCGGCTACGGTCAAAGACTCATTGCCTGTTTTCTCTTTTGCGAGTTCAAGAGCTTTTTCGGCAGTTTCGGCAACTACATATCCGCCTTCGGGCAGGTAGTAGGCCGGAATCTGGTGTCCCCACCACAACTGGCGGCTGATGCACCAGTCTTTGATGTTTTCCATCCAATACTTATAGGTGTTTTTGTATTTTGGCGGATAGAATTTCAATTCGTCGTTCATAACCGGAGGCAATGCCATGTCGGCAAAATGTTTCATCTTCAAGAACCATTGCATCGATAGTTTTGGCTCGATTGCCACGTTGGTGCGTTCGGAGAATCCGACTTTGTTGGTGTAAGGCTCGACTTTCTCAATCAGTCCGGCAGCTTCAAGGTCCTTTTCTATTTGTTCTCGCACGTCGAAGCGGTCCATGCCCACATAAAGACCGGCAGCCTCGCTGATTGTTCCATTGTCGTTGAAAATGTCTATGCTTGGCAAGTTGTGTTTTTCTCCAAGCATATAGTCGTTGACATCATGTGCCGGAGTCACTTTCAAGCATCCTGTACCAAATTCAATGTCAACGTATTCGTCCTCGATTACAGGAATTTCGCGATTTACGAGAGGCACGATTACTTTCTTTCCCTTGAGCCACGCATTTTTCGGATCATTGGGGTTTATGCACATTGCCGTGTCGCCCATTATGGTTTCAGGACGAGTGGTAGCCACTACGGCATAGGCAGGAGTAGAACCGTCGTTGCCTGCGACATAATATCTCAGATAGTATAGCTTGCTGTGTTCTTCCTTGTAGATTACCTCTTCATCGCTTAGTGCGGTCAGAGCCTTCGGGTCCCAGTTTACCATTCTCACACCTCGGTAAATGAGTCCCTTGTTATATAGGTCGACAAAAACTTTGATTACGCTTTTGCTTCGCGTTTCATCCATTGTGAATGCTGTGCGGTCCCAGTCGCAGGAAGCACCAAGTTTGCGCAGCTGTTTCAGGATGATTCCTCCGTGCTCGTTGGTCCAATCCCAAGCATGTTTCAAGAATTCCTCGCGAGTGAGATCAGTTTTTTTAATCCCTTGAGCTGCAAGTTTGTTGACCACTTTGGCTTCGGTGGCAATGGAAGCGTGGTCGGTTCCCGGAACCCAGCATGCATTTTTGCCTTCCATGCGTGCGCGTCGCACGAGAATGTCTTGTATAGTGTTGTTGAGCATGTGCCCCATGTGCAACACTCCGGTCACGTTTGGCGGCGGAATCACCACCGTGTATGGCGTGCGCTTGTCGGGTACTGATTTGAACAAATTATGCTCGGTCCAGTATTTATACCATTTGTCTTCGACCTCCGACGGGTCGTATTTAGTTGCTAAATCTTTCATAAACTTCTGCTTAGAGATTTCATTACCAATTTCAGAGCGCAAAATTAGCAATTAATTCCCAATTAACGCACATATAAACGGTTGAATCTTCAATGCCATAGCAAGTTGTTTGCTTGTTGTATATATGGAGTTATTAATCTCATTCAAATAAGAATAAGTACCTTTGCATCTGATAAAGTATGGCGCATATTTCTTTAAATGTAAAATCGCAAATGGACCACCTTACAAAAGAACAACGACACAAGAATATGGCTGCTAACAAAAGTAAAGGAACTAAACTTGAACTTTTGTTCGAAAATTACTTTGGAATGCAGGAGTTATATACCGCAAGAATGATAAATTTGTGATTGTAAACTTGATTTTGTCGTCATTCGATTTAAAATTAGATATTTATGAAAAAACAAATTATTCATATAGATAATGCAGAAATAAGTCTTCTTTCGCAGGGGCAAGAGGACTATATTTCGTTAACGGATATGGCCCATAGCCAGATGCAGGAGCATATCATATTCCGTTGGATGAGCTTAAAAAGTACTATTGAGTATATTGGCGAATGGGAAGCATTGTATAATCCCAATTTTAATTATACCGAATTCGGTACAATTAGAGATGCTGCAGGAAGTAATAATTTCGTGTTATCTGTTAAAGCTTGGATTGAACGCACCAATGCAATTGGTATCGTAGCTAAAGCTGGAAGATATGGAGGAACTTATGCACATAGAGATATTGCTTATCATTTTGGCATGTGGATAAGTCCGCGTTTTCAATTGTTGCTGGTAAAAGAGTATCAACGCTTGCAAGAAGAAAAGCATAAGTTATTAGGTTGGACTGCAAAAAGAGAATTGTCTAAAATTAATTATCACATTCATACCGATGCCATCAAACAACATCTCATTCCACCTCAATTAACTCCTCAACAAATATCTTATGTCTATGCTAATGAAGCAGACGTTCTTAATGTTGCCCTATTTGGGCAAACCGCTAAACAATGGCGAGATGCCAATCCCGATTTAAAAGGGAACATAAGAGATTATGCAACCATTAATGAATTGATTTGTTTGTCGAATATGGAAAACTTAAATGCCGTATTTATCAATGAAGGCATTTCTCAATCAGATAGATTGGTTAAACTTAATCAAATTGCTATCCAACAAATGAAGGTGTTGGAGGAAGTAAATAATCGAAAATTGTTGAAATAGCCTTATGAATCTTTGGAGCCGCGAAGAAACGATAGTCGCATTCTATGTGTATTGCAAAATACCTTTTAAAGATAGCAACAAATCTCATCCTGTAATAAGGGAGTATGCTAAAATACTTGGTAGAACTCCAAGTGCCTTGAATATGAAAGTAGGAAATATTGGAAGACTTGATCCAGATTTGCATAAGAAAGGTATCGTTGGATTAGTGCACGGTGCAAAAATGGAAGAAGAAATATGGAGAGAATTTTATGAAAATCCAGAATACCTTGCCTATGAAAGCGAGAAAATAATTGCAAAATTACATGGGAAATCTATAGAAGAAGACATTGACATCAATGATTTGCCACAAGGAAAGGAGCGTGAAATAGTTGTAAAACAACGAATAAATCAATCATTTTTTCGTATGGCTGTTTTAAGTTCATATAATAATAGATGTTGCATTTCGGGCATAGGCAATATAGAATTATTAGAAGCTTGTCATATTGTAGATTGGTCAGAAAATACAGCCAATAGGACTAATCCTCAAAATGGCTTATGTATGAATTCATTTTTTCATAAAGCCTATGATGAATTATTCATGGCAATTTCTCCAGACTTAACAATTATTATTTCAGATGAATTGTTACAAAATACGACTGATGATAAATTCAAAAAATATCTAGAGAGCATAAATGGCGAGAAAATTATAATGCCCAATAAATTTTTCCCCAAAAAAGAATTCTTGCAAGTACATTATGAAAAATACAAGAATCGATAAAGATTATGAGAAGGAGTAAATACAATTACATATTTAGTTTAGGGAGTTTACTTTCAACGAAAGGAAACCTGAATAAGATTCAGAATTTGTTTTATCCCATTATAATGATTCTTCGTCAAGAAAAAGAAGGAAAATTCAACTATAAACTTCAAGACAAAGATGTCGTAATTCAAACTCCGGAAGAAGAATTGTTGCGCATTCCTGCATTAGTGTTTTTGTCTGAAGCAGAAAAGTTATTAAGAGCCATCAATGAGCATAATGGTTCTTTTGCTATACCTCAGATTGAGAGTTTTCTGAACCATATTTACTGCCACTCTTTGAAGGCTAAATCATCTGATAAAACAGATATTAAAATCATTTTACATGACCGCCGCACCAAAATGAATTCAGAAATGGGATTTAGTATAAAATCTCAACTTGGCGGTGACTCAACTTTATTGAATGCAAGCAAGGCAACAAATTTCAATTTCAAAATTGAAGGCTCTATTCTTTCGGATGAAGATATTGCCAATATCAATTCTATAAATCCTTCACGAGATAAAGTGATTAAAAGAGTTGATGCAATAAGAAAGAAAGGTGGCATATTGGTGTTTGATAAAGTGGATAATTCTACGTTTCGCAACAATCTCGTCATGCTTGACGGAGATTTACCTGCTATCATTGCTCATTTACTTTTGGAGCAACTTAATACTGGCGTTTCGACATTGAAAGAATTGGCGGAAATTCTCACTGAAACTAACCCGTTAAAGTACGATGTTTCTCAAGCTTCTCCATTCTATGGGTATAAAATTAAACACCTTCTGACTTCAACAGCATTGGGCATGATGCCCGCTACAGCTTGGAATGGGCAGTTTGATGCCAATGGCGGTTATTTGGTGGTAAAGAAGGATGGTGAGATTTTGTGTTACCATTTCTATGACCGTAATAGATTTGAAGATTACCTCTTTTCCAATGCATATTTGGAACGTTCAAGCACTTCTCGTCATAAATATGCTTCGATAATAAAAGAAGAGGACGGAACTCTCTCATTTAAACTCAATTTCCAAGTGAGATTAAAGTAATAGACATGAAACTAAAAACTTTATTGTCATATTAAAATAAAGACAGGCATTGTTCAAAAGTTTTGTAAATGTCGAGCAAAGGTGTAACTTTGCACCGTTTTTTGTACAAGCTATATATGGATTGGCTATACAATGCTTTTTTTGAGCACTCGGCACTTCAGGCAATGGTGGTATTGTCGGTGATATGTGCCATGGGTCTTGCTTTGGGCAAGGTCAAAGTGCTGGGAATATCCCTTGGGGTCACATTTGTGTTTTTCATAGGCATTCTTGCCGGACATCTCGGCTTTTCCATTGACAGCCAGATGTTGTCATACGCTGAAAATTTTGGTCTTGTATTGTTTGTTTACGCGCTTGGATTGCAGGTCGGTCCGGGATTCTTCAGTGCGTTTCGCAAGGATGGCATGACACTTAATCTGCTGGCGCTCTCGGTTGTGGCTGTCGGAACGTTGCTTGCTGTCGTAACAAGCATGGCCACAGGTATTTCCATTTCGGATATGGTGGGGATATTGTGCGGAGCAACTACCAACACCCCGGCTCTTGCTGCTGCCCAGGAAGCATTGAGACAGCTCGGCTTGCCCAATTCGGGCCCGGCTCTCGGATGTGCCGTGTCTTATCCTCTTGGCGTTGTCGGAGTAATAATTGCCTTGTTCATGATGCGTCGCTTTTTTGTGAACGACAAAGACCTCGTTCATGAGAGCAAGGAAGACCATAGCGCGACCTATATCGCAGCATTTCAAGTGCATAATCCTGCCGTTTTTGATAAAAGCGTCAAGGAGATTGCCAAGTTCATACAGCATCCGTTCGTAATATCACGATTGTGGCGAGATGGCAAGGTGACGATTCCCGAATCGGGGACAATCCTTAGGGAAGGCGACAGGTTGCTTGTCATTTCGTCGGAAGAAGATAACAAGGCTTTGACAGTGTTGTTTGGCGAACAAGAGTCTACCGACTGGAATAAGGAAGACATAGACTGGAATGCAATCGACAGTCAGTTGATTTCTCAAAGAATCTTGATAACTCGCCCCGGGCTCAATGGTAAAAAACTCGGTGCACTGAAGTTACGCACAACCTACGGTGTGAACATAAGCCGCATATATCGTTCGGGAGTGCAATTGCTTGCGTCTCCCAATTTGCGTCTTCAGCTTGGCGACCGTGTCACAGTCGTTGGTGAAGCCGCTTCAATAAAGAATGTCGAGAAAGTGCTCGGCAACGCCGTGAAAAGTTTGAAAGAACCCAACTTGATTTCGGTGTTCATAGGAATGACAATAGGTCTTGTGCTTGGCTCGTTGCCGATAATGATTCCCGGAATGGATTCGCATGTGAGGCTTGGGCTTGCCGGTGGGCCAATAATTGTCGGAATCTTGATAGGCACTTTCGGTCCGAGGATGCACATGATTACTTATACCACGCAGAGTGCCAACTTGATGCTTCGGGCACTTGGCCTTGCGTTGTACCTTGCGTGCCTCGGACTTGATTCCGGTCCTCACTTCTTTGAAGTGATAGTTAGGCCCGAAGGTGCGGCATGGGTGTTGCTGGGATTTTTGTTGACCGTGATACCGGTAGTTATAATAGGCCTTATAGCCTTTAAAATCATGAAAATCGATTATGGCACAGTATCGGGGATGTTGTGTGGCGCGATGGCCAATCCAATGGCATTGAATTATTCCAATGACACTATTCCCGGCGATCATCCTTCGGTAGCTTATGCCACTGTCTATCCGTTAAGCATGTTTGCAAGAGTTATAATAGTGCAAGTTGTGCTTATCGTGATGTTGTCATGATAATATCAATTCAAATGCAATGCGGTCGCCGTCACTTTGCCGCACTATTCCACAACGTTGATAATTCAATGTAGGCAAAATGTGCAGCATCTGCACGTTGTCATGATTTGTGTCGACGCGTATCGACTTGCAGCTATTGGCTATGGCTTCATCGGCCGCATGGCCAAACATGCGCTTAGCTAACCCTTTGCAGCATTCATAGGGCGATACAGCAAGGCGATGCACAGCTGCGTAACGGCTTCCTTGCGGGGTCATCCATTCACCATCTTTTATAAAGTCGTAGGCCGGGTCCCCCGAATAAATCAAGGCGCAATAAGCCATGACACGACCCGATAGCTTGTCGCATAGCACGCGTCCGACTCCTTTTGCAACATCCGTCGCAATTGTTTCGGGCGACGGGTATCCGTTTTGCCATTGCGTGCGCCCTTCGGCGGCCATGATTACTTTTTGGGCATTTATTATTTCCCATATATGGGCGATGTCGCTATTTATGGCTTTGCGGAATATGGCAGCTTCGGGTTGATCATTCATTTCCAGGAGCATTGTTGCCAGCTTGGTCATCAATAGGAGCCGATTCCATTATTTTCTTTGCCATTTCAAGGTCAAAGTCAAAGACCATGAGTCGCACGAGGCCGGCTTTTAACGGAGCCATAGGCAGCAGCGACGAAAGTAATTCGTTGGTAAGAATGCATGGAATGCCGTTTGTTTCAAGTACACCTTTTACGATGCTTGCTTCGGCTTCATTGGCATATTCGCCGAATACTACGAGTTTGTCTTCATCTTTTGGTTCCATGTTGCAAAGTTTTTAGTGATTAAAAATAGGGAAATCGATTTATCTTATGCCTCTACGATTGAGCTCGGCTTGATATTTTC
Source organism: uncultured Muribaculaceae bacterium (assembly GCA_944321705.1). Taxonomy (GTDB): domain Bacteria; phylum Bacteroidota; class Bacteroidia; order Bacteroidales; family Muribaculaceae; genus Avimuribaculum. Next base: position 116,751 of record CALUMG010000006.1, read on the forward strand.
TTGCGTTGCGCATGTGTTGCGCATAAGTGGATGCGAAATTGTGGTATCCCGAAAAATCCTCTTTGGCACACATATATAGGTAATTGTGCTTGGGCGCATTCAGCACGGCATCTATCCCGGCTTTAGATGCGAAGCGTATGGGTCCGGGAGGGAGTCCGGGGTACAAGTATGTGTTATAGGGCGACTCTGTTTCCAGCATGGCATTTGTGATGCGTCGTATCGAGAAGTCGCCTATTGCAAATTTTACGGTAGGGTCGGCTTGCAACAGCATGCCTCGTTCCAGTCTGTTGATGTATAGGCGTGCCACGAGTCCCATTTCATCCCTTTTGCTCGTTTCTTCTTCCACTATTGATGCTAAAATTTGTATCTGGTCGCGCGACAATCCCAGAGATTTTGCTTTGACATCGCGTTCGCCGTTCCAGAATTGTTCATAATAATGGTGCATGGTGTTCATTAGTTGACCCGGAGATGTGTTCCACCAACATTCATAGCTGTCGGGGAGTAATATATTGACTATTGTCAAAGGTGTTTTTCCAAATTTTGCACATGTGGAACTGTCGTTGAGGATTGTCATTATGTCGGACTCGGTCATGAGCAATTTCCTCGCCACACGGTCGGCAAATTGTTGCTTAAGCCTGATATTGTTGAATGTGAATTTTACGGGAGATTGCTGCTTGTTGCGTATTTTTCTTGCTGTGGACAATGGGGTATCGTCGGCAGTGATTGAGTAGGCACCTGTGCGGTTTCCTAAATCAACATCCAGCCACTGAAGCATGTTTGTGACTCGTTTGGCAAACGCTTTGTTGCATTTTGCGGCAATAGAGTCGGCCAATGCCGGTTTTGTCGCGTTAGGATATATGTATATCATGCAGTCGCTGCCGGCTTTGCTGTAAAAATAGGGATAGGCCCATAGACATGCGGCGATTATGGCAATGCCGAGCAGAAGAATAACAGCAAGTAGTTTCTTGTGGCGTAATGCGGTCATTGTGTGGTCACTTGAAGATTTTTACAAAAATAGCGAAAATATTTTACTTTGGATGCTTGCAGATTTAATAAAAATGACTAACTTTGCACTCGCAATGACGAAATCAGCGCTCAAATTGGAGAGATGGGTGAGTGGCTGAAACCAGCAGTTTGCTAAACTGCCGTAGGGGTAACCCTACCACGAGTTCGAATCTCGTTCTCTCCGCGTAAAAGGCTTGAAAGAGAAAATCTTTCGAGCCTTTTTCTGTATGTAACCTGTTTGGGGCGCGCCAGTCGGGATTGTTGACGGGGGATCCCTCTGCGAAGTATGCTAAAAAGATGTCAATCATTCCATTCCGAGACGCGATGAAGTCGCGTTTCTACAGTATGTGCTGAACATTATTTTTGCCATGATGAACTTGAAGCCGCACCGATACTTCCTCGGAATAGCATGGAAAGGGTTGTATTTGAGAAATTTTTTGTACCTTAGCCGTGTTTTTTGAGTTTTAGACTTTTTCTGTTTCGACCGTCAACCTTCATTTTAGGGGAAATGCCTGAAGATAAAAAGCTGACTGCTCTTAAAGAATTAGTTGGCCAAAATGTTCCGCTTTAATGATAATGAAAGACAAGTTCAAAAACGAAAATGGATTCGGACAAAAATAACGTGAAAAAATAAAGGTTTATGACTAACTTCTCAAATCAACATCTCGTAATTATACGGACAGGTGGTTCTGTCGTGAACTTGGAATCATATAATTGTCAGGAATTAGGCTTGGCAAAGGCTTTGAGGAGCAAGGGGCTGAAAGTGACATTGGTCCTTGGTAACAAGGCGGCAGGGAGCCTCGTGGTTGACGGAGTGGATGTCATATATTGCAAGTTCAGGGCATTGAATCAGCAATTGGCGTGGTTTGACGGTATTGACGGTATTCTTGAAAAACTGAAGCCAACATTAATACAGGTGCATGATCTTGGGATGTTCATGACATGGAAAGTCGTGCGTTGGGCTAAAAAGCACAACATTCGTTCTTTTCTGGTTCAAGGAAATTATCAAGCTACAAGAAAGCCTGTGTTCAAGCAGCTTGAACTGTTGTTTAATAGTACATTCGGCAGATACATCATAAAGAATGTGACTGGAATAGGTTGCAAGACCTTGAAAGCATCCAACTATGTGAAAAAATATTACGACAGGGAAACAAAATTGACGTATGTCGGGTTGGATGTGTCGCGATTTGACGGATACGACAACAGGGACTGGCGTGCAGAATTGGGATTGCAGGGCAAAAAGGTGCTTCTGTATGTCGGCAGCCTCGAACACAGGCGCAACCCATTGTTCCTTGTAGATATATTGCGAGCGTTGCCCGATGACTACGCATTGGTAATAGTGGGAGACGGGAATATGCGTAAAGCCGTCAATGACAAGGTCAAATCGTTAAGACTACAGGAACGGTGTTTTTTGTTGGGAAAGCAAGATCAACAATTATTATCATCTTTGTTCGGTGTTTCGGATGTAATTCTTTTAACATCAAATTATGAGATTTACGGAATGGTAATATTGGAAGCTATGTATTTTGGAGTCCCGATTGTGTCAACTTTGACAGCAGGGAGCGATACGCTGATAAAGAATGGTTTTAATGGATTTGTTATTAATGCCCTTGATGTTAAAGAGTGGTCTAGATGTATAAGGCTTTTATGCGAGAATAAAGGATTACATGATGCAATAAGTGAGAACTCAAAAAAATATGTCCGATTGAATTTAACATGGGATAATGTTGCGGATAAGTATTTAGATTTGTATTTTGGAGTTCAAGCGTGACCTGTGAGTATATAAAACCTCTCGAATATCATAAATCAATCTCATTCATATAACCCGTTTATTTAATGTTTCTGCTTCTTTTCTTGTAAAGATGCTATTTTTTTAGTTACAGTGTTTTTAGTTAATAGGATGTTGTGTGATTACTATTAAGGTTTGAAAACTTTTATAATACATCACCTCCTATCTGTTTGTTGATTTTGAACTTAATGTAGTTTTGCCACGTTATTTTTGGATTAATTCAAAATAGTTTATAAATTAGATTTTCAATTGTAATTTATTTATAATTAGCATGTATCATGTTGAGAAATAACGTAATCTTGGCAGATTGTCAACCAAAAGAGATTGAGTCTTTTGCAGAAGGATGTAATACTATTGCAAAGAATCCTTTCAAAATAATATCTTCAATTAGCAATTGGGAACATGGTAGCATTTTGCAAAATTTAAGGCGGTATGTGGCATATTTCATCTTTCCGTTAAATATTTTTCTTAGGAGAGGAAAATATGAAATTATATTGGGATGGCAACAATTTTATGCAATTAATTTTGCTTTGTTTTGTCGTTTGTTTCATGTAAAGAAGCAAAATGTTGTTGGGGTTGTAAATTTTACATATAAAAGGAAAAAAGGATTGATAGGGAAACTTTACCATGCGTATATGAAATATAGTTGTAATAACAATTATGTGGATTATTTTCATGTGTTAAGTCATAATTATGTCTCAATATGTTCCAATGAGCTGGGAATTGATGCTAGTAAGTTTATAGTTACTGGTTTCGGGATTCCTGACACATATGAAGAAATGAAAGACTTGAAGGTGCCGTTGAAAAATTTTTCATTGTCGATAGGCCGTTCGAATAGGGATTTTAATTTCCTCGTTAAGGTATGGGAACAAGATTGTTTGAAAGATAAGTTGTTAGTTATTGCAAGCGATACATGGAAGCCGGCAATTGATTTGCAAAAAAATATAATATTCCGTAACGATATAAAATATGAAGAGTCTTTTGCGTGGTTTAATAATTGTGACTTGTGTGTCACTCCAATTGCAGATGGTAATATATGCTCAGGTGATACTGTTTTGTTGACGGGAATGATGTTTTCTAAACCTGTTGTTGTAACATGTCCAAGTACTTTGGCTGAAATGTATGTGAAAGATGGTGAGAACGGAATTTATATAACAAAAGACGCAAAGGATGCTGCTGAAAGAATATCTAGCCTGCTTGAAAACAATGAAGAAATGAAATGTTTGGGGAGTATGGCACGTAAAAGTTTTTTGTTAAATTATTCAAGAAAGAGCATGGGAGTGGCTTTGTGTGCAAAAATAAAACAGTTAATTTGTAATTAAAATACTCTAAATCAGCGTTATTATACAACTGAAATTGATGGTGAGAAAAGATTGGCAAATTCAGTCACTAAATTGTAGAAAGATTCTATTATGACAGCAAAAGAACTTCAACAATATTTACTCCGTGAATTTCCGCAAGAGAATGCACGCTGTGAGTGGAAAGAGATGAAAAATCTCAAGAATTCCTTTGCCGGAGATGAAAAGAATGATGTCATTTCATATGTATCAGCCATAGCGAATATGGAGGGAGGACATCTTGTGATAGGCGCACAGGATAAAACATTGGCAATTGTCGGGACAGATTTATCCAAGTTTAATTTAAATGCCCAGTCAGCCGTGTGGAAACTGGTAGAGCATTGTACCAATCTTTCTTCCGAAGGATTGAGTATTGACGAATATACTACAGAGGATACACATAAGACGGTTTGGATAATTCATATTCCAAAACATTTACCTCGACGTCCTGTTTATGCTCATAAAAAAGCATGGCAGCGTGTCGAAGATTCATTGGTGGAGATGACACAAGAACGGCTTGCCGTTATTCTGGAAGAACCTGTCTTTGAAGCAAAAGATTGGTCCGCTGAAATTGTTCCTAATGCGACAATAGCGGATTTGGATGAATTGGCTGTAGCGAAAGCCCGCATCATGTTCAAAAAGGTACATTCTTCCAATATTCCTTCTGAGGAAATTGATGCATGGACGGTGGAAGATTTTCTTTCCAATAGTGGAATAATGATCGATGGGAAACTGACTCGTGCCGCTATTATTCTGTTGGGAAAACCTGTTTCTGTATTTAAACTTCGTCCTGCTGTAATTGAAGTTACATGGACTTTACGGGACGAATTCCAAAATGTCGTAGATTATGAACATTTCACTGCTCCATTTATTCTCACCGTTGACAAAATATTGAGCAAGATACACAATCTGACGATGAGAGAATTGCCAGGAGGAACACTATTCCCGGAAACAATGAAGCAATATGACGACTACACTATTCGTGAGGCACTGCATAATGCCATTGCACATCAGGATTATACTTTACAGCAGCGTATCAATTTTGTAGAAAATCCCGGATGGCTTTACTATGCAAATGGAGGCAGTTTTATTCCTGGTACTCTGCAAAAGGCTTTGGAAACCAAAGGACCACAACGTCATTTCCGAAATGAGTGTCTTTGCCGTGCAATGGTGAATTTCAACATGATAGACACCGTAAGTCGTGGCATTAAAAAGATGTTCAATGAACAAAGACGTCGTCATTTTCCGATGCCTGATTACGAAATAGATGTATTGAATAAAGAGGTTGGTGTGACAATATATGGGAATACAATCAATGAAAAATATACACAGCTACTAAAAGAAAACAACACATTGACATTGGATGATTGTATTCTTTTGGACTCAGTACAAAAAGGACATCGAATTTCTGATGAGAATGTGATAGACTTATTGAATAGAGGTCTTTTAGAGGGGACTGTTTCTGAATATAGCATATCCCTTGATATCGCTAAAAAGACAAAGCAGTTACCACATTATACTCGCGCCAGGGGACTGGAAAAAGCAAAACTCCAACAAATGATTTTGCAGTATCTTCAAAATGCAGGTTCGGCAGGAACCAAGCGAGATGCGATATTTGATTATCTCAAAGATGTACTTCCTAAAACCAAGACTTCGGAGCAGCAGGAACGAATGGTTGGGAACATACTTGTGGAAATGAAAGAAGCAGGGACAATCATTCTTAAAGGCAGGATGTGGTATGTTAAGTCATAATCGGTACTTTCGACTAAATATGCCGATTTACGACTATTTACGACTAAATAGAACCTATTACGACTAAAATTAGCCAATTGTTTTGCTCAGCTGTGGATTTTGACTACTTTTGCATAAAGAGTTATTTGACAGTAAAGACACAGCAAAATGCTGAAAATTGCACGGTCTCTTAGTCGTTACCACTACTTCTCAAATAATTTGCTAAAAGGCTATTTCTCAAATGCTTATATTAAGCCGTTGAAAACCTAAAATAATTTTATGCGCATATTACTTTCCAATAAATTCTATTACCGCCGTGGCGGCGACTGCATATATGTGTTGAATTTAGAGCAATTGCTCAAGAAGCACGGTCATGAGGTAGCTGTGTTCGCGATGGACTATCCCGACAACTTGGAGACACCGTGGAAGAAGTATTTCCCCGGCAACATGACCAAGCTGATGGCTTTTTCGAGGCCATTCGGGTCGCATGAAGTCAAGAGAAAATTCAACCTGTTGCTCGACGACTTCCGTCCTGAAGTCGTCCATCTTAACAACATACACACGCAGTTGTCGCCTGTCATCGCCGAGCTGGCACACGAGCGAGGTATAAAAGTCGTATGGACTTTGCATGACTACAAGTTGTTGTGCCCACGTTATGATTGCTTGCGAAACGGAATTGAAGTATGTGAAAAATGTTTCAATGGTGACAAAACCCATTGCAAGACGTATAAATGTATAAAAGGTTCTACGTTGGCTTCGCTAATCGGTTATAGGGAGGCTGTCGTGTGGAATCGTCAGCGTTTGGAAAATTGTACCGACTTGTTTATCTGTCCAAGCAGCTTCATGAAAGAGAAGATGATACAGGGAGGTTTTAAGGAAAGGAAACTGAAAGTGCTGTGCAACTTCATCGACACTGACAAGTGCAAAAGAAGCTCGTATGGCGAAAGAGAAGATTATTATTGCTATGTCGGACGGCTTTCGCATGAAAAGGGATTAGACACCTTGATAAAGGCTGCCAGCCAATTGCCTTATAAACTGAAAATCATCGGTGGCGGCCCACTTGAAAAAGAATTGAGGGCTAAAAGTGAGACGTTGAAAGGCGATATAGAGTTCTTGGGATTCAAACAATGGGATGGAATAAAGGAACAGGTAGGAATGGCGCAGTTCATTATTGTTCCGTCTGAATGGTATGAGAATAACCCTTTGTCTATTATAGAGGCACAGTGTCTCGGAACTCCTATATTAGGGGCGCGTATAGGCGGTATTCCCGGACTGATTGATGAAGGTGTGAACGGCATGACATTTACAAGTGGTAATGCCGATGACCTGAAAGAAAAGATCGGGCTTATGTATAATGCAAAATTTGATTATGCAGATATCGCCCGTAAGGCCATGGAACGTTATAATGGCGAAACCTACTATGAGGAGATAATGAAAATTTATGGTAAGTGAATAGACGGTTTGCTGATTGGCTAATCGTGTGTGCACCGTTTTTTTTTGTTTACATTTTATGTAATTACATTTTGTGTAATTTAGTTTTTGTGCTATTTTTGTAACGGTAACGATTAAAATTATACAAGATGGAAACGCCGTTTGTCTTTGGAAAGATAGCTACTGACAAGAATTTCACCGACAGGGAGCAAGAAACTGCGTGTCTGGTGCAAAATTTCAAGTCGTTAATCAATACGATTATCATATCTCCACGTCGTTGGGGGAAAAGCTCCCTTGTAAACAAGGCTGCTAATTTGGCGATGGAACAAGATGACAAGTTGCGAATATGTCATATTGATCTTTTTAACGTTCGCAGTGAGGAAAATTTTTATGCACTGTTGGCTAAGAAAATAATATCGGCAACTTCATCCAGATGGGAAGAAGCCGTTGAAAATGCCAAGAAATTTTTCTCTCGTCTTGTCCCTAAAATTACGATAGGAGCCGACCCTGCAAATGAAGTCTCGATTGATTTCGATTGGGAGGATGTCAAGCACAATCCCGATGAAGTGCTTGATTTGGCCGAAAGGATTGCAAAAGAGAAAGGCATTAAGATTGTAGTCTGTGTGGATGAATTCCAGAACATGGCAGAATTTTCCGAGCCTGATTATTTCCAGAAAAAATTGCGTTCACACTGGCAATTACATCAGCATGTGGCTTATTGTTTGTATGGGAGTAAGCGGCACATGATGATGGAAGTATTTACTAATTCATCCAAGCCGTTCTATAAGTTTGGCAATCTTATGTTTTTAGGCAAAATAGAAACATCTTGTCTCGTTGCTTTTTTCAATTGCCGTTTTGCCGATACGGGAAAAAGCATTACCGATGCCGCGAGCCATTTAATTGCCGAACTTACGGACAATCATCCTTATTATGCTCAACAGTTGGCGCAATTGTCGTGGTTGAGGACTAAGGATGAATGTACGGTGGAGATTGTCCGGGAAGCACATGCTGCATTGGTCGAACAGTTAAGCTTGCTTTTTGTGACGATTACCGAAGCATTGACGACTCAGCAGCTTAATTACATGAAAGCATTGCTTGCAGGAGAAAAGTCAATTACTTCGACCGAGGTGATGCACCGTTACCATATTTCGTCGGCTACATCTATCTCTCGTTCAAAAAGCGCGCTTGTAAAGAATGACATATTGGACAACCAAGCAGGAGTATATTCATTTCAAGATCCGATATATGCTTACTGGTTGAAAACGCAATATTTTGCCGAGTAGGCATTTGCAAGAAGCAGCGTGGCAGGTCGTTGAGCTATTGAAAGCTTTGTGACCTGCCACGTTTTTATGTGGTATAAAATGTGATGGATTTGGATTTATTTTTCGAATGAAAAGTCGCGCGAAATGAGCCTGTAGTTGTCGACAAACAATTCCACATTATAGGTTCCGGCATTCAGCGTGGTGTTCACATTCCAATAAATTGCAATGTCGGGAATCTCTTGTCCGGCATATTCTATCGTCTTGCGCTCGGTATAGGGGACAGAGCCACCCTCAAATTCAAATGTGCCGTTCTCTCCAAGCAAATATCCTTCGGGGCTTGTAATGCGCATGTAAATGATTTTTTCGCCCACCGGGGTAGAGTTGTTTTGTGGTATGGTGAACATGACGCGCAATTGTTTTGCCTTGGTGATTCGTTTTTCGGTCTTGCCGTTGCTCTTGAGCGGAGTTAAGGTAACACCCGTTACATTTAGCTTTTCGGCCAATGTCATGCGTTCCGACAAGTCTTTGTTTTCTTGATTAACGCGCGACACTTGTGAACTGAGTTGCTTGTTGCGAGTTTTTATTTCTTCGTTTTCAGCTTTCAACCCTGCATTTTCTCGGCTTAAGGAGTCGATTATCTGTACATAATGTCGCATTATGCTGCGCAAAGTCTTTATTTCGTCTTGCAATTCCTTAATTCGCTTGTCGCTTGTTATTTTTTGAGTCTTCAACTCGGTAAGAAGCTTTTCTACCTTGTCTTTTGCTTCGCTATATTTCAAGATAATCGAGTCGTTATTGAGGAATTGAGTCTGACTTTCGTAGTTCTTGAATTCATTGCTCAATTGTTCGTATTCACCGGCAAGTTGCAATTGCTCATTTTGCAACATCAACTGTTCATTTGCGGCCTTGGCTTCATCTATTTGCTGTTTAGCATAAAAGCCGAAAAATGAGATTGCCAGCACGATGACCAACGCACCTACGATTATCAATGCTTTTTTCTGGGAAGGAGCCATATTAGTGATTTTAAATTTCGAAGTGCAAATTTAAACATTATCCAACAGATAATCAGAAAAAAAATATAAAAACTCGTGAAAACTGTGCCGGATGTCGGGAATTATAGGCCGGAGTTACGCTTCATATAGCTGTTCTCCTTCGAGCGTGCCGGGCCTGATGGGCTTTTCTTTTTCTCCCTTTTTTTGGATTTTTTGTTTAGGTTTCTTTATTTTTTGAGGCTTATTGGCTTTGAAACTCTTTAAGATGTCTTCGGCAATCTTGCTGTTTTCTGCAAGGTAATTCATTTCCACTTGCATGGCAAAGTCGGCTTTTTTTGATGCCACGTTGGTGATGCTTGCCCGAGAACCATCGGGCAGGGTGCCTGTCAATGTATAACCTTTGAAACCATCCATTTTGGCTTTATTCATGTCGGTGTCAAACATATTGTAGCCCGAGGCTGTTCTGTTTATGGCATACTTCATGTAATCATCATCGGCTTCCGATTTGTCATATAGTTTTATGAGCAATGTGAAGTCGTACCATTGTATTTCAAAAGTGGACGGTGAACTGTATGTCACCCGACCGCCTTCGGGCACTTCAAATGTCAAGTCATATTTCGACCATGTGAACAGTTCGGCATGGGCAATAATGCTTGTAGATGCCAGTATCGCAGTGATGGCAAGAAGGAGCAGACGCTTCATAATGTGAAATTTTTGGGTCAAATATACGCCAAAGGCCACAATTATCAAAACTGCCGTTATTGTGCCAATGATGTTCAAATAAAATTTACGGTGCGTTATGCTTTTTTTGCCATCTATTATTTATTGTCTCTATAATTAATTGCTTATCTTTGCAGACGAAAAATTAGGACTTTTATACAAAAACAATCGAGTAAAGATGTGTTTTAATAAAATGTTTTAGTGAAAACACACTATTGTTGCCCTGCATGCAAAAGCGTAAGGCACGTTTTGTCATTTCTTTAAGCTTATAGTATTTTTATGCAAGACCAGGAAAGAAGTCAGTTTGAAAAATTGGAAAATACGGAATCGGGAATATCCATACGGGCATTTTTCAGCGCATGCCTGCGTAATTGGTATTGGTTTGTGATTTCTGTCGTGGCATGTACCACGGTTGCTTTTATATTTACTCAATCGCAGACACAGCAATTCAGGTCGTCGGCCTACATTTTAATAGGGACTGATGATAAGAACGGCGGAATGTCGGGAGAAATGAGGATTTTCTCAGATATAGGTTTGGGAAATCGTGTGGATGCCGTGGAAAATGAAATTTATGTCATAACATCGACCGAGCTCCTCGACAAGGTCGTGGAGACTTTGGGTATCAATGTGGAATATTATTCCAAGCCATTGTTGCGCAAGGTCAACATGTACAAGCATAATACAATAATTGTCACTCCTTTGAGCGAGATTGACAAAAAAGGTTACTCTCTTGAAATTGTTCCGTTGAATAATGAAGAGTATGAATATTGCTGTCCAAGCGCAAAAGAGGATAAGGATTGGCACACGGCAAAATTCGGGGCCAAGGTAGACACAGAGAAAGGTTCGTTCTCTGTTGGTAAGACCAAATTGTTTTCGGACGAGCTGATAGGAGAAAAGATATATGTCAACGTAAGTAATTTGCATCAGCGTGCAATTGATTTACGCAATAACTTGAACATTCAGTTGACCGGAGAGGAAACGAGCGTGCTTGAGCTCATGCTTGATGCCGACAACTACGACATGGCAGTCGATGTGTTGAGCACGTTGATCGATTGTTACAATCAAGACGTGATTAACGACAAGAATCGCGTGGCAAGGAATACCGAAGCATTCATTGTCGACCGTATTGCAGCTATTTCTTCGGATTTGGGCGGAATCGACGCGCAAATAGAACAATTGAAAATCGAGAACAACATCCCCGACTTGACGACCGCAGCTTCGGCTTATGTCGCCGACGGGTCAAAGTATACCGAAAATGTGGCTTCGGTCGAGATGCAGTTGATGTTGGCAAGATACATAAAGGACTATCTGTCGCAGATGAAGGAACACGAGCTTATCCCGGCCAATACCGGTATCGCTGACATGGGTATAGAGAAGCAGATAGGCTTGTACAATGAAGATTGCCTGAAATACATGCGCGTGTCGGCATCGTCGGGTATTGACAACCCTATAACTAAGGAGCTCGACAAGTCGTTGACTTCGATGAAGGACAACATATCGAGGTCAATAGAGAATTTCTACAATACGCTACAAATCAAGCACCAACAGGCTCTTGAGCAGGAACGCATCGCCAACAGGCGCATTGCATCGGTACCTACGCAAGAAAAGGAGATAGGCAACGTGCTGAGGCAGCAAAAAATTAAAGAGGAATTATATTTGTATTTGCTGAACAAACGTGAAGAAAATGCTTTGCAGATGGCAATCACCGAGCCTAATGCGAAAATCATAGAACATCCGGGAGGGGACGACCTGCCTATTGCACCGGCAACGATGAACATAACATTGGCCGGCTTCATGTTCGGATTGATATTGCCTGCCGGCATAATATATTTGATATTTTGGATATACTCGCTCGACACCAATATTCATGGAAGAAAAGATGTCGAAGCTGCCACAAATATTCCAATACTTGGTGAATTGCCAAGAAAAAGTCCAAGTCAGGAGTCGGAAGAAATTGTAGTTTCTGAAACCGGCCGCGACCGAGTGACCGAGGCATTCCGGATAGTGAGAGGCAATCTTGGTTATATGATTGGCGACCGGAAGAGTTCGGGAGGGGTTGTGATACAATTCACGTCTACAATCCCCGGTGAAGGTAAGAGCTATGTAGTCGTAAATCTTGCATTGTCGTGTGCGCATGCCGGAAAGAAAGTTATTGCCATCGACCTTGATTTGCGCAAGGGTGATTCCTCGAAGAACTGGAGTACTCACAAGCATCACAGCCATATAGGCGTAAGCGCATATTTGTCAGGAAAAATCAATAATCTGGATGAAATAATCAACAAGGAAGAGCTTGCGCCTAACCTTGATACTATTTCAATCGGAGCCATACCTCCAAATCCCACCGGATTGTTAATGTCGGAACGTTTCACCACAATGATTGAAACATTGAGGGAAAGGTATGACATAATAATCCTTGATACGGTGCCTTATACGGTTGTCGCCGACGCATCTATCGTGAATCGTCATGTCGACTTGACCGTATATGTAATGCGCGACGGCAAGATTGACAAGCATTATTTGCCTGAACTGGAGCGCATGTATGCCGATAATAAAATCAAGAATCCTGCAATATTGCTCACCGACATAGACATGGATGGCAAACGTTACAGCTACGGTTACGGATATGGCTACGGCTACGGTTATGGATATGGATATGGATATGGCTACGGTTATGGACAGAGCGATGACGAAGACGACTCGCATGATAAAAAGAAGAGCAAATTCAAGTTCTTTTAATGTTTCACTGTATTTGAGAAGTGTTGCAGTGGCATATTACTGATTGCTGCATGTGCATAAGGGCATCATTAATCGTGAGACTCATGTGTTGTCGACAAGAATTTCCCGTACAGACGGCTTTTCTCAAAATTGCGGTTTCTTCGGGCAATAAAAAATAAAAAATACGTTATTAATATTATAAGATAATAGAATAACATATAATCATGCATATAGCAGTTGTTGGAACAGGATATGTCGGATTGGTCACAGGCGCATGCTTTGCCGAGACGGGTGTCAACGTGACATGTGTCGATGTGGACAAGACGAAAATAGATAACTTGAATCGAGGCATTCTTCCCATATATGAGCCTGGATTGGGTGAATTGGTGGAACGCAACAGGAATAACAAACGATTGAATTTCACTACCAATCTCGTGGATGTGCTTGATTCGGTCGACATAGTGTTTTCGGCAGTAGGTACTCCGGCCGACGAGGACGGCAGTGCCGACTTGCATTATGTACTTGAAGTGGCAAGGACAGTGGGTCGAAACATGAACAAGTATCTTGTCGTCGTGACCAAAAGCACCGTGCCTGTCGGTACGGCCGAAAAGGTGCGTAAAACCATACAAGAAGAATTGGATCGTCGCGGAGTGAACATCGAGTTTGACGTTGCTTCAAATCCTGAATTTTTGAAAGAAGGCGTTGCCATAAAAGATTTCATGAGTCCCGAACGTGTTGTCGTCGGGACCGATTCTCCAAAGGCCGAGAAATTGCTTGCCCGCCTTTATCGTCCGTTCATGCTTAATAGTTTCAGGGTAATATTCATGGATATTCCTTCGGCCGAAATGACCAAGTATGCGGCCAATGCCATGCTTGCGACTCGCATAAGCTTCATGAATGACATAGCTAATTTGTGCGAACTTGTCGGAGCCAGTGTCAGCATGGTGCGAAAAGGAATAGCTTCGGACAGCCGAATAGGCAGCAAATTCTTGTATCCCGGTTGTGGATATGGCGGCTCATGTTTCCCGAAGGATGTCAAGGCTCTTGCGCATACGGCAGTCGAGCATGGAATGAAAATGCGCATAATCGAAGCCGTGGAAGCAATCAATGAATCGCAGAAGCATGTGCTTTTTGACAAGCTTGTAAGGGCTTTTGGCAGCAAGGATGCACTGAAAGGCAAGACGATTGCCATTTGGGGGCTTGCCTTCAAGCCTAAAACTGATGACATGCGCGAGGCTCCATCGCTTGTGCTTATTAATTCGCTTGTTGAAGCCGGTTGCAAAATAAGGGCTTACGACCCGATTGCAATGGATGTCGCCCGTCGCAAACTTGGTGAAGACGTGTTGGTTTTCGGAAAAGACATGTATGACACTGTAAATGATGCCGACGCTCTTGTCGTCGTTACCGAATGGGAGGAATTCAGAGTCCCATCGTGGAGCGTGATACAGAAAGCAATGAAAGGTCATGTAGTAGTGGATGGACGCAACATCTATCCGCCTGAAGATTTGACATCGGCAGGGTTAGACTATTACAACATCGGGCACCGTCCTGCATTGGCAAAGGACTATGTAAAGAAAAATGATTCTGTCGACTTTGATTGATAGCGGTCATTGAAGACATAAAATAAACGAGGATGCAGCACTGATTGATATGCATCCTCGTTATTTTTTGCGCAATTTGGAACTTATTGGTGTAAAATGCGCGTATGTGTGTGAGAGTTAAAATTATTCTTTTACCGGAATTTTGTCAATGCGACGTTGGTGTCTGCCTCCTTCATAGTCGGTGTTGAAGAATGTTTTGACTATGTCGATGGCTTCGGCATCCGAGATGAAGCGTCCCGGCATTGCAAGGACATTGGCATCATTGTGTTGACGTGCGAGCTTGGCAATTTCGCTGTTCCAGCACAAAGCCGAACGTATGCCTTGGTGCTTGTTCAGTGTCATGTTGATTCCTTCACCGCTTCCGCATATTCCTATTCCGGGATAGCATTCGCCTTTTTCTACAGCGGTGGCACATGGATGTGCGAAATCGGGATAATCGCAACTTTCTTCGCTGTGTGTCCCGAAGTCAACATATTTTATACCGTTTTGCTTTAAATATTCGATGACAGCCATTTTTGTCTTGTATCCTGCATGGTCGCTGCATAATCCCACAGGAATTTCATTCTTTAGAATTGACATGATATTATTGCGTTGTTAAAATTATATTAATTGTTGCATGGCTTGCGCGAAGCCCGACAAATGTACGATTCTTTTTCCAATGAAACAACATGCGGTGCGATGTCTTGCGGTTATTACATGATGGAATGGCCGGTATTTATCGGCTTCCAAGCACCAAAAGGATAAGTCCGGCCAATAGGACCGACAAGTCTATTAGCTTCAGCTTAACGTTCTTTTCGTGCAATGCCGCAACGCCAAACAAGAAGGAGACAATGACACTGCCGCGCCTTATCATGGATATGATACTTATCATTGAGCCTTCCAACGATAGTGCGTAAAAATAGGCAAGGTCGGCGACTGTCAGGAAAATTGCTATGCAAGGAATTGTCCATTTCCATTTGAATGGAGTGTGGTTGTCGCCTTTGCGTTTGAGCAACAGTATTGTAAATCCCATTATCACGCATTGATAGAGGGAATACCATGCCTGTACTTGCAGCGGATCAAGGCTTTTGAGCAGCCATTTATCATATAAGCCGCTCACGGCTCCCAGCACCATTGCTCCCAAGCTCATGAGCAGCCACTTGTCGTGGGAAATGGGATGTCCTTCTTTCTTGCCAATTCTACTGACGAGAAAAAGTGAAATTCCACCAAGTGCAATACCTCCCCATTGCATCAAGTTGAGCCGCTCTCCAAATATCAACATTGCCCCTATCAGCACGAGAATAGGGCGTGTGGCGTTGATGGGCCCTGTGATGGTGAGAGGCAAGTGCTTGATGCTGAAATAGCCGAGTATCCATGATGACAGGACTATGCCCGATTTTATTAGTATCAGCAAGTGCCCCGACAAGCTACCTCTGAATCCGTAATCTCCGGCAATGATGCCGCTTATGATGACAGGCGACAATAGCAAAGCCCCAAAAAGCGTGTTCAAGAACAATACTGAAAGGACATTGTTGCCTGTCACCGATAATTTCTTGAAAACGTCATAAAATCCTAAGCATAGAGCCGAAACGGCAGCAAGTAAAACCCACATGGCAAATTAAATGGATAAATCGATTGCAAAGGTACAAACGGGCGAGGGGAGAAGCAAGCCTAAAGTCAAGAGACATGTGATTTGGCAAGCCTGAAGATGTGATTTACTGCCGAGGGTATCTCGTGTTCATAATGAGTGACATACACGAGTGTCATGCCTTCGATTTTCATTATTTGCCCAATAACGTCGGACACGAGTTGCTTTTTCATCATGTCGAGTCCGTGCAAAGGTTCGTCAAGAATGAGCAGCGGCGCACGCTTGGCAAATGTGCGGGCAAGCAGTACAAGGCGTTGTTCTCCCGAAGACAGAGTCCTAAAATATCGTGTAGCCAAGTGCCCGAGACCAAACGTGTCGAGCCATTGCGAAGCTATGGCTTTTTGCTCGTCGTTTATGCGTCTGAAGCAGCCTATGTTATCGTGCAGACCCGAAGCAACCACAGTGAGTACATCTTCGCCATTGTTGAAGTACAAATGCATTTCTGGAGAAATGTATCCTATGCGTTTCTTTATGTCCCAAATGCTTTCGCCGGTGCCGCGCTTTCGGTCAAACAAGGTTATGTCGTTACGGTAACCTTGAGGATTATCGGCATATACAAGGCTTAGCAAAGTTGATTTTCCTGCGCCATTCTCTCCGAGCAAAGCCCATTTTTCTCCAGTAGAAACTTTCCACGACACATCATGCAGAATAATGTTCTTGCCGTATGCCACATTGCAATGCGACAGTTCAAAGGCTGTGGCATAGTCGGCAGGGGAGCTCGTGCTATTCAAAGGCAGCACGGGCACTTGTTGCTGCGAGAAATATTGCTTTAGCTCATCGCGCAACGAAGCGATGTCTTGCGGAGTGACGTTTATCGGCTTGCCTATTTCGAGGTTTTGTATGGGAATCACGCAATTGGTGAAATCAGGGATGTCGCGAGTGTTGCACAAGAGCAATATTATGGTTCTTCCATTTTCTGCCAACCGGGCAATCATGTCGTTGAACATTTGCCTTGAGCGAGAGTCAAGGCCAATGTAGGGATTGTCGATAATGATGATATCTGGATTGTCAATCAACATGTTTATGATTAGGAACTTGCGTAATTCCCCACTTGACAAGAAATTGACACGTTTATGCCTTACATCGTCGATGGATAGCGACTTGCATAGCGACAGCCATTGCCGGTCGTCGATTTTACCATCGATAAGTTGCCCGACTGTGGGAATGCTGTCGTTTGCCGTTGATTCAAAGCGTTGTTGGTAATATGAGTCGGCGCATCCCGTGAGCGAATGAATGTCGGTAAATTCTATGCTTCTTATGTGTAATGATTTTTTGTCACCCAGTATTTTGTTGGTTGATATGTTCCAACCTTTTTCGATTATTTTTCCCAGTGTCGTTTTCCCTGAGCCATTTTCACCTACTACTGCATATATTTTGCCTTTCTCAATGGAGAAAGTGTGAGGGTTGCGTAATTTAACTCCCGTATATTGTAAAGTCTCACTGACTGCATTTAGCAAAACATCATTATCTGGCATTATGTCCTGTTTTTATAATTTGTCGGCAAATGTACTGAAAAAATCGGCTTATTATGCAAAAAATTTAGGGTGAAACTGTTGTAAACAGTTGACAATGATTGCTGTCGGAGTATTTAAAACAAAATGGCAACCATGCATAAGCGCATGGCTGCCATTTTGATTAGTTTATTTTGAAGTTGCCTAACGTTAACGAATTTCTATCTTTCTCACGTCGTTCTTAGGTTCTTCTTTTGATTTTTTGAGAAGCTCGACTGTCAAAATTCCGTTCTCCACATGAGCCGAGATTTTGTCGCGATCAACATCGTCGGGCAATATCATGACTTGGCGGAATTGGGTATAAGAAAATTCACGACGCAAGTAATGACCTTTTTCCTTGTTTTCGTTGTTTTCTTCTTTCTTTTCAAGCGAAACCACGAGATTTCCCTCTTCATCGAGATGAACGTTGAAGTCTTCCTTGGTCATGCCCGGAGCGGCAATTTCAACACAATATTCGTTTTCGCGTTCTACCACGTTAATGGCCGGAGCCGATATTGAATTTGATCTTTCAATCCAATCATTGTCAAACAAATCGTTGAACACGCTTGGTAACCAATTTTGATTTCTTCGAATGAGTGCCATAGTTATAGTCTCCTATTTTAAATTATTAATTATCAATTTATTTTAAGAACTTGCATTCCGCTTTCCGGCATTGCCGGTCGCTTGCAAATCCACTATAAGAATTGCAAATCGGATGCCACCGGCATTTGTGCCGCAAAAATGGAAAATTTGTCGGTTATCGTGACAAAAGTTCCTTTAATAATGGGGATATAGTGGTTAAAATGTCAGAAGGACGGGCAGGACGCAATATTATTTTATGCAGGTTCGGTTTAATTGATTATATTTACATAAGGATTTTTAAAGGAACGATGAAATCTTTTTTAAGAATACATTATTCGTCGATATATCTGCTGCTCGGATGGCTTGCATGTTTATTGTCGGGTGCCACTGGTACATGGGAACTTGTGGTGTGTGCCATATTCATCGTCCTTAATTTTGGCATGGAATCCAATCGTGGAGTGATAGAATGGCGGAATACAAGGTTTAAGAAAGCATTCTATCATGTGGATACGGTTGTTACGACTTTATTGTCGGTGTTTGCCGTGTTGGTTATGATAAATGTATATGATACTTTGGCTGTAGAACGGTTTGTGCCGACCGCGATAATGGTTGCATTGATGATAATATGCAATGTGCTGCATATTGTTAAAAAGATGTGACATCATCTGGGTCGGGTGTTATTTTATTTCAAAAGGGTAGGTTATGTCCCAAAGGAAAAGAGCATGACCAGGCATGGAAGTTCCGGCGCAACAACGGTCTTTCTGTTCAATGATTCGGCAAAAGTCCGATTTCGTGATTTTCCCCATTCCCACATCGACAAGAGTTCCTACAATTGCACGCACCATGTTTCGCAGGAAGCGGTCGGCAGTAATAGTGAATACCATTTGTTTCCCTTCAGGTTCCCATTGTGCATGGGTGATGCGGCAATTGTTGGTTGCCACATCGGTATGCAGTTTGCTGAAGCTGGTGAAGTCGGTATATTGTAATAAAACTTTGGCAGCTTCGTTCATTTTGTCAAAATCGAGCTTAGGGTTGCACTGCCAGCTAAGCGGATAAATGAAAGGTGATTTTACCGTATGAGCAAAGTACTTGTATGTTCGGCTTGTTGCATCGAATCGGGCATGGGCGTCATCGTCCACCTTGAAAATTGTGTAGATAGCAATGTTTTTACCGAGCAGGCTGTTCAAGCTTCTCACCAATGGTGCAGTGTCATCGGGCATTGAATCACAGTCGAAGTGCGCAATCATCATTGCCGCATTTACTCCTGCATCGGTTCGCCCGGCTCCTGTTATTGATATGGGTTTGCGTAGCACTGTCGACATGGCGTGTTCAATGGTCTCTTGGACAGTGGTGGCGTTTGGCTGGGTCTGCCATCCGTGGAAATTTGCGCCGTTGTAGGCAAGTCGCATAAAATATCTCATAAGGCTTGTTCTTGTCGTGATTGGGTTGTTACAAAATTAGAGATTCGGCATGAGAATATGAAATCTGGATGGCGTTTTGCGGCGATTTCAGTTGGGTAGGATAGATGAAAAACGACGAGGCCACTTGAGCATGTGTCTCGTCGTTTGTATGTAGTTCTCTTTAGTTGAGTTTAATCTTTTTCAAGATAAGTGTAACCGTAGAGGCCCGAACGGTAGTTGCTTAAGAACTCTCTACCTTCTTCGGGTGTGATTTTACCCGATTTCATGGATTTGGTAACCCAAGTTTCCACGTTTCGGACAAGCTTCTTGGGGCTGTATTGCACATAATCGAGGACTTCGGCCACAGTTTCTCCATCTATAATCTGGTCGATGTCGTAGTGGTCCTTGTAGACGCTTATGTGTACGGCATTAGTGTCGCCGAAGAGGTTGTGCATGTCGCCAAGGATTTCTTGGTATGCTCCCACGAGGAACACGCCGAAGTAGTAAGGTTCGTTATTTTTCACGGTATGCACGGGCAATGATGTGGATGTGCCGTGAACCGAGATGAAATTGCTTATCTTGCCATCGCTGTCGCATGTGATGTCTTGAATAGAAGCCATTTTGTTGGGCTTTTCGTCGAGACGGTAGATGGGCATTATGGGAAACACTTGGTCTATAGCCCAAGAGTCGGGTAGGGACTGGAACAGTGAGAAGTTGCAGAAGTATTTTTCGGGCAGCGTTTTCGCCACTTTGCGCAACTCTTCGGGTGCATGCTTCATGTCGGAAGCCATTTCGCTTACATCTCGGGCTACCGACCAAAACAGTTTCTCGATGATTGCGCGCGTGCGCAGGTCAAGCAATCCGAGGCTGAACAAGTCGAGAGCTTCCTCCTTGATTTGCAGGGCATCGTGCCAGCTTTCAAACAGGCGAGGCTGGTTTAGCTTGTCCCAAATATCGTATAGTTCACGCGCCAATTCATGGTCGTTCTCATTGATTTTGTCTACGTCTTCATCCCATTGAGGCAGGCTTGCAGTCTCAAGGACTTCAAATATCAGCACGGAATGGTGGGCCGACAG
The DNA here is from genome assembly GCA_944321705.1 of uncultured Muribaculaceae bacterium. Lineage (GTDB taxonomy): Bacteria > Bacteroidota > Bacteroidia > Bacteroidales > Muribaculaceae > Avimuribaculum. The sequence goes on from CALUMG010000006.1 coordinate 137,509, forward strand.
CGACCGTCCCGACTCGGTGATTATGTTTGGTTGTTTTATGTTGTTCTTCACGCATGCGTCGACAAGAGCCGAAACCGAGTCGTTAACATATTCCTGAATGCTGTAGTTCATGCTGCTCTCGCTTGCGCTGCTACGAGTGCCGTCATAGTCTACACCCAGACCTCCGCCAATGTCGATGAAGTCGATGTCAAATCCCATTTTCGTGAGTTGGACATAGAATTGGGTTGCTTCACGCAAAGCATTCTTTATGCGGCGTATTTTTGTTATTTGGCTGCCTATGTGGAAATGAATCAATTTAAGGCAGTCGGTCATTTTGTTCTTTTCAAGGAATTCGAGTGCGGCAAGCAATTCGCTTGAATTAAGCCCGAATTTACTTTGGTCGCCTCCCGATTCTTCCCATTTTCCGCTTCCCGAGCTCGACAATTTGATGCGTATGCCTATGTTTGGGCGAATCTTGAGCCTTTTTGAAATCTCGGCGATGAGGTTCAGCTCATTTAATTTTTCAACCACGAGGAAAATGCGTCGTCCCATCTTTTGAGCGAGCAAAGCCAGTTCGATGTAGTTTTCATCCTTGTAGCCATTGCAAATAATGAGAGATTTTTCCGAAATGTTGATGGCAAGGACTGCATGCAACTCGGGTTTTGAGCCTGCTTCAAGCCCGATTTTGAATTTGTTGCCGTGGCTGACTATTTCTTCCACGACTTGCCTCATTTGATTGACCTTTATGGGGTATATTATGAAATTTTCAGCCTTGTAGTGATACTCTTCGGCAGCTTGCTGGAAGCAACGAGTGATTTTCTCGATTCGGTTGTCGAGAATATCGGGAAATCTCAAAAGCACCGGCGATGTAATGTCTCTCACTTGCAGCTCGTCCATGACTTCTTTCAAGTCAACCGGAACGCAGTTCTCTTTCGGTGTTACCACCACATGCCCATTTTCATTAATGGAAAAATATTTCAAGCCCCACCCATTGATGTTGTAGAGCTCCGCACTGTCTTCAATGCGCCATTTTCTCATGCTCGTAGTTTCTCTAAAGTGTTTATAAAATATTAATGATTGGCCAGTTCCAAAAAACTAAGCAAATTTAATTATAATTTATCTATTCAGAGATATATTCGATGCATAAAATTGCTATATTTGCAACATAAAACATTGCAATGGTGAAAAGTGCCCTTGTGGCGCGTTGGCGCGATGTTGTTTGGATTTAAATTTGAATATTGATTTATTCACTTATATAAATTTAAGTAAAATGGTAAATTACAAGGATCTTGGTTTGGTAAACACTCGTGAAATGTTTGCCAAGGCCATCAAAGGCGGTTATGCAATACCGGCTTTCAACTTCAATAACATGGAGCAGTTGCAAGCAATCATCAAGGCTGCAGCCGATACAAAATCTCCTGTAATCCTTCAAGTATCAAAGGGTGCCCGCAACTATGCCAACGCTACTTTGTTGCGTTACATGGCAGAAGGTGCTGTTGAATATGCAAAGGAATTAGGTTGGGAACATCCTCAAATCGTGTTGCACCTCGACCACGGTGACAGTTTCGAGCTTTGCAAGTCTTGTGTTGACAGCGGATTCTCTTCAGTAATGATCGACGGTTCTCATCTTCCTTATGAAGAAAATGTAGCTCTTACAAAGAAGGTTGTAGAATACGCACATCAATATGATGTTACCGTAGAAGGTGAGCTCGGTGTGCTTGCAGGTGTTGAAGATGAAGTTTGCGCAGAACATCACACTTACACCAATCCTGAAGAAGTAATCGACTTCGCTACTCGCACAGGTTGCGACAGCTTGGCAATCTCAATCGGTACTTCTCACGGTGCTTACAAGTTCAAACCGGAACAATGCACTCGTGACCCGAAGACAGGCCGTCTTGTTCCGCCTCCATTGGCATTTGATGTGCTCGACGCAGTAATGGAAAAACTTCCTGGATTCCCAATCGTTCTTCACGGTTCATCTTCAGTTCCTCAAGAATATGTTGACATCATCAATGAAAATGGTGGCAAGTTGCCTGATGCAATTGGTATTCCTGAAGAAGAACTTCGCAAAGCAGCCAAGAGCGCAGTTTGCAAGATTAACATTGACTCTGACAGCCGCTTGGCTATGACAGCTGCTGTACGCAAAGTATTCCATGACAAGCCTGCTGAATTCGACCCACGCAAGTATCTCGGACCGGCTCGCGACGAAATGGAAAAACTTTACAAGCACAAAATCATCAACGTGCTTGGCAGCGAAGGCAAGGCTCTTTAATAAAAGTCTGATATACGTTCAATGCCGCGCGTTGCCGATGTAACGGCGGTGTCGAGCGAAATTGCAAAATTGCGCCTCGGGAAACAAAATCGCTACCCGTGGCGCAATTTTTTATTTAAACGCATGTGCATTCACTTGTTTAAATTTCTTGTATATGATAATTTACAATACTACCTATCATGCCGGAGTCAATGTCGAAGATAAATTCATCAAATGGTTGAGGACAGAATATATTCCAAGAGCCTTGGCGAGCGGTGAGTTGTCTTTGCCACAATTGACATGTGTGATGTCGGACAGGAGGGAAGTCGAAGGTAAAAGTTTTGCATTGCAGTTTCATGCACCTTCGATAGAGGTCTTGGAGATATGGTACCGCAGGACCGGGGCAACATTGCTTGCCGAGATGCGTAAAATTTTTAATGAAGATGTAGTTGGATTTTCCACATTGATGGAGAAACTTGAACTGGAATAATGGCAAGTGTGGTGAGCGATTTTGAAAAGGTGATAATAGGCATAGATCCCGGGACAAATGTCATGGGGTATGGAATTCTTGGCGTGAACGGGAAGAAACCGTCTATGATTGCGCTTGGGGTCATAAAATTGAGCAAATTTGAAGACCATTACATGCGGTTGCATCGCATTTTTGAAAGGGTGCTTGGCCTCGTGGAGCAATATCTGCCCGATGAAATGGCCATAGAGGCCCCGTTCTATGGCAAGAATGTGCAATCGATGCTGAAACTCGGGCGTGCACAAGGCGTGGCCATGGCGGCTGCATTGCATCGTGACATTCCCATAACAGAATATGCCCCATTGAAAATTAAAATGGCAATAACGGGAAATGGTGGTGCATCGAAAGAGCAAGTAGCCGAAATGTTGAGGAGGATTCTTGACATTCCAAAAGACAAGATGCCCGATTTGCTTGATGCCACCGATGCTCTTGCCGCTGCGTTGTGCCATTATTATGAATCGACGAGACCTCATGGCGGAATTTCGACATGCAAGTCATGGAAAGAGTTTATATCAATGCATCCCGACAGGCTTAAGTCTTTGGGTGACAAATAAAGGTGGATAAATGGCCGAGGCCCGCAATTTGTTGATGCGGGCCTCGGTCGTTGTTATATATTTGAAAGACTAAAGTTATGCTTGGCTTTTGTCTTTAGGGTCGGGCAAGATGGCTTGTTCCGGTTTTATGCCAATAATTTCAGAAGAGTCGTTTTTATTGTCGGCATTGCCGGTATCGGGAGCCGGAATTGAGGTTGGAGCCGTTTGTGGTTTCTCAATCATTCCTTCTTGAATCAATTTCAGGCTGTCGGAGCTTGACAAAGTGTCATTTTCATTTTCAGACATTTCTTTTCTTATGTCGGGCCTGCGGTTTACCCTCAGTTCTGAGCGTAGGGCAGCTCTTGCTCCACGACGGAACGCGGCATTGATTTGTTCGCGTAAGTTGATGCGAGTGGTGTCTACGATTTGTACCAACTCGCCGGCCATTCCATCCTTGTATTTTGCTCCTCCAAAACGGAAGTGCATGTCATCGGGATTGCCGTAAATGTTGATTCCGAATTTGAACGGAATAGGTGAATCAAGGACTGAGATATGATATTTAAAATTCAAATTCAAGTCGTTGTATCCCAGAACGCCCAATTTGTACCGGTCGAAGTTGAACATGAATGGGAATAATTGCATTTGAGAATTTTCGACAAGGAGTTCCACAGTCATGCTGTCAATCATGTTCTTTTCCTTGTTTTTGAATCGAAGCATCTTGGCTATTTGCCTGAAAGTTTCGGAATCCATGAATACGAGGCTGTCGCCATGCAATTTTATGGCAGCTTTGAGGGTCGGTATTATGAGGTTCATCGTGGAGTCGATGTTGGACGTGGTTGCAATGTCGGCATCGATGATTCCATCGACCGATTCAAGCAGAGGCATTACGGAGTCGATGGCCGGAATCATTTTCAATAATTGTCCGACATGAATTTTTTTCATTCCCAAATCGAATCCGAATTTGATGTTATGCCTATCGGTAGACGCATACATTGCATTGAAGCGAGCCGAACCCAAATTGGACAAGGCTCTCAATTCATTCAAGTTTATCACTCCGTCGTGGATGAGCAAGTTCCCGTTGAATTGCTTCAAGTCCATGTCGGCAAATGTGATGTTGTTGCTTCGCAAAGCAACTTTGGCTTCTATGTTCCGAGGGACAACGAATGCTGCCATTGCCGAGTCGGCAGTAGCTGTTTCTGTCATGACCTGTTGCTCCATGCTCTCTACCGACAATAATTCTTCTTCGGAGCCGAGCGTATTAAGACCAACGGCATTGTTGGAATAAGTCATTCCGTCGGCAGCGGCCTTTATGAGTTGATTGACATCAATCGTGTCGGCTTTTAGAATCATTGAAATGTCGAGTGGTCGACGAGTGCGGCCCATGAGGTTGGAGCGAATGTTTTTCAGTTGTCCTTTCAAGTTGAAATTGCTTGACCCCACGTTATAGTTGAAATTGCGCACTGTGATGCTGTCCATGTTGAAAGCCACATCGACATCGGTGATTTTGTTCCTCAAAGGAAAGTATGGAGTGTACAAGGCACCTGTTTCGCTTTTTATGAAACCGGTAAGTTGCCATCTTGACAGCAATTTGCGGAATCCGCTGTCATCGACACCCAAGTTCATTATTTCTTCATCGCTCGGCTGCATGTCCTGCCTGTTGCGTGAGCGGGCATAATTTCTTAATGTCTCGCGACGCTTGTCTTGCATTTCTTTCACATAAGCGAGAAGAGTGTCGTTGCTCCATTCAGGGTGTCGGGCACGCAACGTGTCGATAAGCTGCTTGGTGCGTCCCACTCGCCGCCAATTTACCCTTCTGTTGGCAAAGAGGTCAATGCGTCCCTTGTTGAGGAATATGAACGATGCATTGTCACGATAGAATATTGTGTCTATTCCGAAGCCGAGATGATATAATGGCATGCGCTTGATATTGCGGTAGCGCATCACATTGCCCGAGCATGTGATTCCTCGTGTGGCGATGAAAGTGCCGTTGTCTTGACGCATCCGTGCCATGCTTGAGGTGAACCTTATGCCCATCGGGACAACCTGCGTGGTGTCTTGGAGTAAATTTGATGCACCGACAGCTCCAGCTCCGATGGTAGAGTTTTTCATGGATATGTCGAGTCCCGGGACTGAAGCGTCGAGCGTGTCGACATGTACCGTGACCTTGAGCAAGTCGTCGACAGTCGATGAGTCGCGGCGCATGAACGACTGCTTGTTGCCGAACGTCAAATTGGCGTTGTTGGCATAGATGCTCATCGTGTCAAGTACATTGTCATAGTGGATGTTGCTTAGGCCCAAACTGCCATAAAGCTTCATTTTATGGAAATTGTTTTTGTTTAAATCGCTCATGTGCATGTCGACCGACGCATTGGCCGATGCTTCGCCTGTGATTGAGAAGTTGAGAGGAATGTCGGCAAGTTTGGTGAGAGTGCCAATATCGGTGTATCCACTCACATTGGCCGACACATGCGGGTCGGCAAACAAATTGGAAGCAACACCCGACAATTGCAACTTTATGGATTTCCCGTTCAATATCAGAGTGTCAAGAGTGACTGTGCTCGCATTGGGCTTTTGCGTGTATAGTTGCATTCGGGCTCTCAATGCGATGCGGTCGATTCCTCTTGTCGCCCCGTTTTTACGCCAATAGGAGTCGGGAATTACGATTTGAGCCGACATCGATGGAAGTTTTTTGCTTAGGAGCATGTAGGGCTCGTCAAGATTCATATTGACGGTTGCCATTATGTTGCTCGATATGTTGCGGAACATTTTTCGATAGGCTGCCGGCAGATGCGGAACGATGGATGCAAATTTTACCGGTCCTACCGACAAGTCAAATTTTTGCAGTCTTGGTGCCCTTTGAGCCAGCAACAAGAGATTGCCTTCTATCGGTATGTCGATGATGGTGGCCTTGAAATCAGAGATGCTGATGTTTGCCATTGCCTTTGGATTCCAGTGAATTGCGGTACTCATGTCAAAAGGCAATCCGTTGGCAAGAATTTCGTCATTGATTTTATAGTCAATGTCTCCGGCAAGTTCAAGACGGTAGGAGTCGGCTTTGTCATTTGCAATCCTGAATTTAGAGATGTCGATTTTTGCAAGTGAAGTCGTGTCGCCATCGGTTGCGTATAGTACATTGCCTGCAATGTCGAGCTGCATCAAGTCTTTGCCATTGTCATGGAACGATGCTTTGGTCAATGTTACTTGTGCAAAGGATGAATCGGTCGCGTTACAATAAGAAAATGTGGTTTTGCCGTTGAGCATTATTTCCCGGCATAATATGTCGGGAAATTGAAATGAAGTAGTATCGGATTCAGTAATTTCCTTTTCATCGCCCGAAGCAGGAACTATGGCATAGTTGGAAACCGTGGGAGATACATCGACGAGGTTGACCCAAAGGTCATTGACCGACAAGTCTTCAACCGTTATTTTACCTATCATGGCATTTAACAGGTTTACGCCAAGATGCAGTTTTGAAAAAGAAGCAAGTGATGACGCATTTGACGGAATACGGCTTTTATCAAGCTTTTCAATCGAGTCAAGGCTGTTGGATGCCACTGAAAGGCTGTCAATGTCTACATGAATTATAGGGAATGTAGAGTAGGCAGTCAATTCAATTCGTCCTATTTTTACGTCGGCATCAAGATATTCATTTGCCGCGTTTTCAGCTATTTTAGTGAGGTTTTCAGGAGAAATAAACCAAACAACCGCCCATAACGCGAGACCTGCGATGACAACCATCGAACCTACGACCCATGTAAGTATTTTCAATGTCTTAGTGATAATTCGTTTTGTTTTCATGATGGTTTATTTTTATAGTGAAAACATTATATTTTGATTATTGACGGTTTGGTTGCTTTGCGTTTCATATAGCAGTGACATGGAAGCAGCCTTGCTTTATTTCATATTTGACAAGGCAACGGCCTTTGTCGCGCATGTTTTTCAATATTTCGGCAAGTATGCCGCGTAGATCTTGTGTTGCGATGACACGAGAAGAATCGCATGGAATGAATTTTATATAGCTTATGTCGAATGTCGTGCCATATCGGTGGGCAGATTCGACAGTCGCGTTTACATTGTTGCGACGCAATTTTGCAACAGAATGGTCGGTGCGAGTGACGCTTGTCACGCGTATTTTATATTTTGAGCCGCCACGAGCTTCTATCGTGTCGCTGAAGGAGCGCCCTATGTCGTGCAACAGGCGGGCAGCTTGAGGGACAAGGTAAGGCAGCGAATGAGTCAATTCTTCGATGAAAAAGTCGTTGCAAGTGTATATGCGCAACAACGGCACTTTTTGGTTGTAAGCATCTTGTAAAGAGGAGATCGGTCGAATGCCTATTTTTCGAGCCACGGCAAGGTGTGCGTCATTTTTGTCGTTGAAAACGCGGCTGTAACTGCCTATGGGACGAACTTTAATCCTTGATATCTTGACTGGCAGCGTGTCGGCATCCTTCAATGCAGGAACTGTCGTTGTTTCAATGCCAGAGTTGGCTTCATTTTGGCTATCCGAGCCTCCGCAACACACTAATATGACGGTTATTATCACAAGTGACAATAAAATTGTGAATCGTTTCATAACATAGAAAGACTTTTCTCCTGTTTGTGCATGTTTTTTTGCAATCGAGCAGCACGCATCCGGGAGGTATCATGCAAAGTTAGCAATATCGAAGTTTAATTCAAAGGTAAAAGAATATTTCTGTTGTCAATAGAACAAGTAAAAACCGCACCAAGATAACACAAGGCGCGGTTGGAAAAATATATTTAAGTGCAAAACGTTTGTCAATCATCAAGCGAATACGTTATGGTCGACACCACTCGTATGTTTTTGATATGGGGCGAATTGTTGTCGCGGCTTGTTATTGTGAATTGACCTTGCGAGGCTGTGATTATTTTATCGAGCTTGCTGTTGCTGTTTTCGGCAAATTGCTCGGCTGTTGCCTGTGCATTGGCAATCGCTTCTTTCATCATTTCTTGCTTTATGTCGTTGAAATTGGTGTATTCATATGTTATGGGATTTTCATATCCTCCGTCCACAATCGCGATGCCTTCTTTCAACAACTCGCCTTGACGGGCTATGATTTCACGAATTTTTGCCACCTCTCTCGAAGATACCGTGATTACCGAAGTAATGTTGTATCGCTCGTCCGATTTGTCGGTAGTGTAGCGGTTGGCATCTTTGTCATACACGACAGGAGGGTTTATCGTGATGTCGTTTTCGGCGACTCCGTTTCTTTTTAAGAAATCGGTTATTTTCTTGTTGGTGTTGTTTATTTTGTTGTACAATTGAGGCAGGTCGTTACCCATTTCAATTGAAACGATAGGCCATGTCACGAGGTCGGCGGCAACTTCACGCTCGGCAAGGCCTTTCACTGTGACGCGACGGTCCTTGTTGGTGAAATTGTCTATCCCGGCTTTCAGGCTGAAGCCGAGAATAACGATTGCCACTGCAATCAACAATGCTTCGATAATCCTGTTTTTGTCCATTGTATGTTGTCGTTATTTGTTTATTTATTTTAGATGAGAATAGTACAGAATGGTTTAATACAATTGAAGAAATTATGTTTTTTTTGACATACTTGCGACTTTTTAAGATTGTGGAAATTAGAGACAAAAGGTGAATTGGTGGTATATTTGCATGATGAGTAGACCATGTGAAAAAAAGAGTTATGAAAGTATTATTGATAAATGGAAGCCCGAGAGGGGAAGGTAACACCTACATAGCTTTGTCGGAAGTTGCAAAAGCTTTGCAAGCTAATGGCATAGAGACTAAAATTATTTCAATTGGTGCAAATGCTGTGCAAGGATGCGTGGCTTGCGGGCGATGTAAGGAATTGGGTCGGTGCGTGTTTAATGACGAACTGTACGATATTGTGCGTGAGAAATTAGAAACGGCCGACGGCATTGTCATCGGGTCTCCCGTTTATTATGCCGGTCCTAACGGTTCTCTTTGCGCATTGCTCGACAGATTGTTTTATTCAGCTTCATCGTTGTTGCAATACAAGCCGGCGGCATCGGTAGCCGTATGTCGGCGAGGAGGTGCAAGTGCCACGTTTGACAGGCTGAACAAATATTTTACGATAAGCAACATGCCCGTAGTAAGTTCCCAATATTGGAACAGCGTGCACGGCCGATTGCCGGGTGAAGCCTCTCAGGATGCCGAAGGCTTGCAGACGATGCGCACGTTGGGAAACAACATGGCGTGGATGCTGAAAAGCCTGAAAAATGGAGGACAACCGATGCCAAAGAAAGAGCAAGGTATCGTTACAAGTTTTATTCGATGAAAAGCAAAAAAAGATTTAAGTAGTAGAGTAAATCCACGCCTATTTGCTGTGGTTTTTACATGGATTTTCGTTAAGTTTGCAATAAATCAAATTTAGTTATTGGCAAAGAAATGAAGTATTTTTTGATAGCCGGGGAGGCATCGGGCGACTTGCATGCGGCGCAGCTCATAGGCGAGTTGAAGCGTCAAGATGCTTTGGCCGAGTTTTCTTTTTTCGGAGGCGACATGATGGCAAAAGCTGCCGGCGTGGCTCCGCTGATTCATTATAAGGACATGGCTTTCATGGGGTTCATAGAAGTGTTGAAACACTTGTCACAGATTCTTGGATTCCTTAAAAGAGCCAAATGTCATGTTGATGACTGGCGACCCGATGCGGTAATCCTTGTCGATTATCCTTCATTCAACTTGAAAGTCGCGAAATATGCTTACGAGAAAGGAATTCCGGCTTTTTATTTCATTTCACCGAAAGTGTGGGCATGGAAAGAATACAGGGTGAAACAGATAAAAAAATATATCACCGAGCTATATTCAATCCTTCCGTTTGAGACGGAATTTTATGCCCGTCACGGGTATGCCGTGGAATATGTCGGAAATCCTACCGTGAAGGAGATATTGACAGCTTCAAGCCAATTTGCCGATTCGTCTTCGTTCAAAGTTGCCAATGGGCTTGAGACTGGTAAGGAGATAATTGCGATAGTTCCAGGATCTCGACACAAGGAAATTCGCGACAATTTGCCGGAAATGGTGGCAGCTTGCAGCAAATATGGGCAATATCAAGCAGTTATAGCCGGAGCTCCCAACATTGAAGAAACAGAATATCGCAAGATATTGGATAATTGCGGAGATTATGGCCGAGGCTTGAAGATAATGTTCGGCAAGTCGTGGGAACTTGTTGCGCATTCTCGTGCAGCCGTCGTGACATCGGGTACGGCGACTCTTGAAACAGCCATACTTGGCACGCCTCAGGTGGTGTGTTACAGGATGAACGGCAGCAAGCGCGTGTATAACTGGTATAAACGCCTGTTGAAAGTAAAATATGTGTCATTGCCCAACCTCATTGCCGACGCTCCGGTCGTTGTCGAGTTGCTGTTGCATTATTGCAACCGTGAGTCGATAGGCAACGAACTTGGATTGCTGCTTGGAGACACTCCGCGACGCAAAGCGGTGCTTGACGGATATGTAAAAATGCGTGACCGTCTTGGAACTAATGATTGTGCAGCGACGGCTGCTTATAAATTGGTAGAGCAGCTTGAATCGAGTGCGAATAAATAACTTTTAAATCTTTAAGAAGAATGGGAAGAAATTATTTGGACAATCCATATAAGATTTTATTCATCTGCCTCGGCAATATTTGTCGTTCACCGGCTGCTCAAGGCATAATGGAAAGCATGATTGCCGAGCGAGGCTTGCAAGACAAGATAAAAGTGGACTCGGCCGGGACTTATGGAGGCCATTCGGGAAGTCTGCCCGATAGCCGGATGAGGGTTCATGCAAGGAGACGAGGATATGAACTCACGCATCGCAGCCGCCAGGCAACATGGGAAGATTACGGTGCTTTCGACAAGATTGTGGTCATGGAAAAAAGTAACATATATTCCTTGCAACCATTGTTTGGACTCGTCGGGGATGATAAAATCGTGGAAATAGGACGATACATAAGGATGAATCCGCACTACGACCATGTGCCCGACCCTTATTATGACGGGGATGAGGGATTTGAACTTGTCCTTGATTTACTTGAAGATGCATGCGGTGCTCTTCTCGATGATGTGTGCCGACAAATGAATGAGGCTTGAAAAGCCTTTTGAGATACCATAAATAACCATACACAAATCAATAAAACATGAAAAAAAGATTTTTAATAACGATGGCTTCAACTCTGTGTTGCATTTTGCCTGCATTATCGGGCGAAGCTCCGATTTCAGTAAGATGGGAGATGGGAGAAAACGGGGTTAAGCCCGGATATTACAGTTCTCGTTTCGTCATAACTAACGTGAGCGACTCTGTGCTTGGCGACGGATGGGGATTTTACTACAACACTTTCCCGAGGACTGTGGAGCTTGCTCCCGAATGCAAGGCTGAGATAAGCACGATTGTGCCTAATTATTACAGAATAACTCCCGGAGAGAATTATGAACCGTTGATGCCCGGAGACTCGTTGGTAGTCGACATGATGACGAAAGGAACTTACGGTTCGGCATCGTTTAATCCCGATGGAGGGCATTTTGCATTCAACGACCGCATGGATAATCCCATGTCGGTAAGGATAACCGTTCCTGATTTGCAGAATCCGGCTCAATGGAGCATTCCGGGCAAGGAACATCCCGAATATCCTGATGGCAACTATGTATATAAATTGAATGAGTCGATAAATCCAACAGGAATCAAATATAGTAGTTCGGCATATGACATATTCCCGACACCGAAGTCGATAACAGAACCCGGTGGCGTGTTGAAATTGGAATCGCCGTTGAACATAGTAGTTGGCAATGGAATGTCGACGGCCGGAAATTATTTGAAAGAGAAATTGGCGGCCAATGGAATACCGACAGTGGAGTCGGGGGGCATACCTGTGGAACTTTCGTTGCTTGATTTGACCGGGAAGAATGCGGAATATTATGAATTGACTGTCGAGCCGGCTAAAATAGCAATTGCCGGTGCATCGCAAGAAGGCGTGTTGAACGGAGTAAAAACCTTGGTAGCGGTAATAGAGACAGGTTGGGCTTATACCAACAAGGAGCTTCCTTGTGCCAAAATTGTCGATTATCCCGATTTGAACTATCGAGGGTTCATGCTCGACATTGCAAGGAATTTCACGCGATATGACGACATAAGACAATTGATAGATTTGCTTGCATCCTACAAAATCAATCGCATGCAATTCCATCTCACCGACGACGAGGCATGGAGAATCGAGATTCCAGGCTTGCCCGAGTTGACAGAGGTGGGGTCGCGCAAAGGTTTGACACTCGATGAAAAAGATTTCATGGTTCAGACTTATCGAGGTTCGGGAAATCCTGATGACAGCACGACGACGGCCAATGGATTCATAACTCGCGAGCAATTTGTGGAATTACTCAAGTTTGCTGCAAGTCGCGGAGTGACGGTGATTCCCGAAGTTGAAAGCCCCGGTCATGCGCGTGCTGCGATAGTGTCGATGAGACATAGGTATGCAAAATATATGGCCGAAGGAGACACAGTGGAGGCCGAAAGATATAAATTGTGGGATGATGGCGACCTCTCGGAATACACATCGGCACAGGGCTTCCACGACAATGTAATGAATATTGCGGGAGAGGGAACTTACAGGTTCATGGAGAAGGTTATAGATGAACTTGCGTTGATGTACAAGGATGCAGGGCTTGAATTGAAAATCATGCACATAGGCGGTGACGAAGTGGCCACAGGAGCATGGTTGAAGTCGCCTATGGTGCAAGACCTCATGCAGCGCAACGGTTACAAGACCACACATGAAGCTCATGGCTATTTTGTTGATAGGGTTTCGAGCATCATTGCATCCAAAGGGATGAAAACTGTGGGATGGCAGGAAGTTGCGACCGACCGGGACAAGGAATTTTCGTCGAGGGTTGCTCCTCGTTTTGCAGGAGTGAATGCGTGGAGCACGGTCGGAAGTCGTGATGTGGTACCATATACTCTTGCCAATAATGGCTATCCGGTGATACTCAGCAATGTCAATAATTTCTATTTTGACATGGTGTACAGTTATCATCAAAGCGAACGTGGATTGAGTTGGGGCGGAACTACAAATGAGTTTACATCATGGGAAGCACAGCCGTTCAACATATATCGTACTCGTCATGTCTCGCACGACGGTAAGCCGGTTGATCTTGCCAAGGCCGACGATGGCAAACCTGCCTTGAAGTTGCGTAACAATATCATAGGCGTGCAGGCTCAAACATGGGCTGAGGCTGTTGATGGTTATGAAATGATACAGAATTATTATTTCCCTAAAGTGTTCGGACTCGCTGAACGCGGATGGAACGCATATCCTGTATGGGGCAATGATTATAAAGATTTGAGCAGGTATTACAAGGAACGTTCGCAATATAATTTAAAGATTGGTTTGAAGGAGTTGCCTCGTCTTTTCAATAAGAATGTAAGTTTTCATATAGGCCAACCGGGTATAATCATAAAAGACGGCTTGCTGATTGCTAATACACAATATCCCGGTGTGACAGTACGTTACACGCTTGATGGAAGCGAACCCACAAGGGATTCGGCCTTGTGGACAAAGCCTGTAGATTGCGGAGAAGCAAGTGTGGTGAAAGCTCGTGCTTATTATCTTGGAAAGGAGAGCGTCACTACGTTCTTGTTTGTTAAATGATAATGAACCAGAGAAGAATGTAGGTCGAGATACGACCGCAGTCTTGCGTATGTGATTGTGTGTCAACTTGATGTGGTTGAAAGACGCGATGAATTGCGTCTATACTGTAAAATTGCCATGAACATTGCGGTCAGCAACATTATAAAAAACAGGAACCATCGCACACTCGGCATGGTTCCTGTTTTCTCATTTCGCTATTTTTCAGATTGTTCCTATCGATGTCACGATTTGGCCGTCAAACAAGTTTACGATACGTCCGGCATATCCTGCATCGTGCTGACTGTGCGTAACCATTACTATCGTAGTCCCTTCTTTGTTGAGCTGCGAAAGCAACTGCATCACTTCTTTGCCGTTTTTGGAGTCGAGGTTTCCTGTAGGCTCGTCGGCAAGGATTATTTTAGGATTGGATACCACGGCACGGGCTATTGCCACACGTTGTTGCTGGCCTCCTGACAGTTGTTGCGGATAGTGCCTTGCACGATGGCTGATGCTCATGCGCGAGAGAATTTCGGCGACTTTTTCCTTGCGTTCTTTTGACGACATGTGCATGTAGGTGAGTGGCAACTCCACGTTTTCCTGCACATTCAATTCATCAATCAAGTTGAAACTCTGGAAAATGAATCCGATGTTGCCGCTGCGCATGTGTGTGCGTTCTTTTTCCTTAAGGTGTCCTACTTCCTCGTTATTGAGGAAGTAACGTCCCCCCGAAGGGTTGTCGAGAAGTCCCATGATGTTGAGCAACGTTGATTTGCCACAGCCCGAAGGTCCCATGATGGCTACAAATTCCTTTTCGGCTATTTCAAGGTTGATGTTGTTCAACGCAATCGTTTCCACCTCGGTGGTGCGGAATATCTTTGTGAGATTTTCTATTCGTATCATAGTTCTGTTGATGTTTTCTGAGTTGTTGGAATTATTCGGTCTTTATATTGTTTACAGGATTTTCATTGACAGCTTTCCGGCTGATGAACCAGACTGAAATGAGCGAAATCAATGTGGTCACGCCAACGGCGATGACTGCCATCCACCACTGGAACTCACGTCCGTAATTTACGATTTTGGATATTTGCTCCACGCCGATCCATGTGAGAGGTATTGCAACTATCGTCCCGGCAAGTATGGCAATGAACGAGAACCGCAACATGCGTTTCATCTCATCGCCCGACGTTGCTCCGAACACTTTGCGAATGGCCATGTCGCGTTTGCGCTGTGAAATGAAATATATGCTCATAGCCGTGAGACCGAGTAATGATATAATGAATGCGACACAGGTGAAAATAATGAGTAACTCGTTTATTTTCATGATGTTTTGGTAATATGACTTTATGAAATCGTCATACCAAGTGGAGTCGAACGGCATTCCGTCAATCATGTTCGAAAATATTTCATCAAGTTGCAGCTTGGCTTCGTTGCGATTGGAATCATCAACCTCTACGCAGATGCTCCAAGGGTATTGAATGCTGTCGGTTGGAAGAATCTGCATTTTCATCGGATGTATGTCGTTGCTAAGCAAAGAACGGATTTTGAAATCCTTGAATTGCCCGGCTACGTCGAAACCCCAACTTGAGTTTGATATACCAACGACGCGGTCAGTATTTAGCCCGAGATATTTCAGCATCTTCATTGTGTTTTCGCTGATAAAGAATGCGTTGGATGATGTCAATTTACGGTCTTCGGTGATTTGGATGTGGAAAATCTTCAAAAATGCCGTGTCGACAGTGAAAGTCTGGAAACTGAATTCCTCAGTTCCGTTCTTAGTTTGCAGGAACATCGTGTTGTTGTTTCCTCCGTCGGCAGGTGTTCCCATAGTGTATGACACATTTTTGACAAACGGTAGCTTCAAGGCTTCACTTTTGAAGAAGTTATTTGTCTTATAACCCATTGACGGGTAGATAAGCACGTTGCCATATTCATAGCCCAACGGGGCGTTGAGGATGTCGTGGACACGAGTGTACAAGAATATTGAACAAGCCAGCAACGAGATTGTCAATCCGCTTTGTACCAAGTTAAGCCATCTCATGTAGGATGCCTTGGTCTTGCGGCGGAATGTGCCTTTCACCACGTCGAGCGGATTGTAGCTTGACAGTATCGAGGCCGACGGCATGCCTGTCAAGAGAGCAAGTAGGGCGATGAAAGCAGCATAACAAGTAATTGTAATCCAACTAAGGTCGCCAACGATGTCGATTCTCGTTCCAAGCAGGTCGATGGCAACAGGTTCGGCCGCTTTGGCGAGTATGAACCCTATCAAGAACGATACTATGGTGAGCATGAACGATTCGGTTATCATGCGCCAGAATATCTCACTACGAGAAGAGCCGAGCAGCCGTCTTGTCGACATTTCTTTTGCCCGGTAGGATGTCTGTGCTATCGACATGCTTGCGTAATTGAATACCGCCATCAGCAATATGATTATGCCCGTGGCAAGGAATATCAGCACTTGCGTGAAGTCATATTGCCTCAAATTTTGCCAGCTTTGGTATTCTGAGAAATAAAAGTCACGCATGGGAATGAATGTAACGACCTTGGATGAGCCTCTTTCATACCGCCAGAAGAATTCTTTCAGGTAGGACAAGACATCGTCTGCCTTGTCGTTGGGGTTCACGCCTTTGGCAAATTTGTAAAACAGTGTCGCTGATCCGGCATTTGACATGCGAGTGTCTTCGATGTCGGCACTCCAATTCATGTATTTCGCGTTTTCTTGGGGCATGAACGCTTCAATGTCGTCGGGGAAAATGGAGTTTTCAATATCCTCGACAATCCCAGTGACTGTGTATGGCGCATCATTAAAGCTGGGGTTTATTGTTTTGCCTATCACGTCTTCGGAGCCAAACAACCTCAAGGCCGCCGAGCGTGTCAGCACGATATTGTTGTCGCTCAGCAATATTTCGGAAGGATTACCTTTCAAGACCTTGAAACTGAAGAAGTCGAAGAAGTTTTTCTTTGCAAAGCAATACTTTATCGACACGAATGAATTTTCGTTGTTTCCTTGCGGCACGCTCGGTATGGTATAGAAGTCGGCAATCGAAGTCCAATCTTCTATCTCAGGATAGCGGCTTTGCAGCCTCACGCCCACTTGGTAGTGAGCCGAAACAGTCTCTTCGTCGGCCATCAGGTAAATGCGGTCGGCATCCTTGATGTTCTTATCTACTGTCAATTGCCTTGACACCATGTCGGCAATGAGGATGACAAACATCAGCGAAATGGCCAGCCCGCCGATGTTTACCAGCGTAAAGAGCTTGTTTCGCCCAAGGTAAGTGAAATAAGTTTTGAATCTTTTCATGTTTATGTTATTATATGTTTGTTTTATTCAAGAATCAGTATGTCGTTGTCCTTAAAGCTTTCGTAACCCGAGGTTATGACCTTTTCTCCGGGTTCGAGACCCTCTTCCACTTCATAGAATTGAGGATTCTGCCTGTTTATTTTGATTGCCCGTTTGTAGGCTTTGCGCCCATCTTTGTCGAGAACATATATCCAGCGTCCGCCAGTGGTTTGGAAGAAAGTGCCTTTGGGGACAAGTGTGCTGATGGTAGGTTCTCCCAATTCAAGGTCGAGGTAATAAGTTTGTCCGATTCTAATGTTGTCGGGCTTTTCCTCATTCGAGAACACGAGGTCGGCACGGAATCGGCCGTCACGCACTTCGGGATACACCTTGCGCACTTTCATGTAGAAAGAGCTTCCTTGTCGGTCGAATCTTGCCAGCAACCCGGTAGTTACACGGTCGATGTAGTGTTCGTCGATGAACACTTCGGCCTTGAAGCCCGACAAGTCGTTTATCTGGCCTATCATTTGACCCACCGAAATGTTTTGCCCCAATTCGGCATCCAGCAACCCGAGTTCACCGTCGATTGTGGCTTTTACGTCAAGTTTCTCCTTGCGTTGACGAATCAACAATACATTTTGCCGCATGTTGCGCAGATTTTCTTCCATTTGCGCCATTTGTATTGTGCGGTATATGGAATCTTGGATAAGCCTTTCGGTAATCAGTTCATATTTCTTCATTGCCGCCTCATAGTCTTCTTTTGCTTGCAGGTATTCCTCGCGGCTTATGAGCTTTTCGGCATATAGTCGTTCATATTGCGAGAAAGTGCGTTGCTTGCGACGGGTGTCTATGTCGAGTTGCACTTTCTCGGTTTCGTTGTTCAACCTGTCCTGTTGCATTGTCACTTGGGTGTTGCGCAACAGGTTCTGCTTCTCGGCAAGCTCTGACTCGGCATTCAGGATTTGCAAGTCGAGGTTTGAGTTGCTCAATCTCAAGATAACGTCCCCTTTTTTGACATATGCGCCTTCTTCAACTACCTTTTCTCGCACGATTCCCCCTTCCTCAGGGCTTAATTGCACTACCGATATTGGTTTTACTTGTCCGTTGAGGCGGATGTAATCGTTAAATTCACCTTTGGTGACCTCGGCAATCGTTATTGAATCGAGATTCACGGTTTTGGAGGATTCTTTGTCGATAAATATCCATATCAGCAACAAGAGCGCGATAACGCCTGCTGCAATGTATATGATGTGCTTTTTCTGCAATCCTTTCTTTTTCTCTATTTTTATATCCATTGTCGTGAATTATTAGTTAAGTTGTTTAAATTTCCGTAGCTATTATGTCGTGACCTTTGTAGTATTCCACGAGTCGGCATTTTAGCACATACGACAATTTGCATTGAAGCAGCGCCACTTCACTTTCAAGAAGGGTGGCTGCGCTCGTTTGCACATCGAGCGAAGTCATGAGACCTTCTTCGTATTTGCGTCGTGTCACATGGTAGGCGATGGAATCGGCCTCGACTTTCTTTTCCATTTTCATGCATTCTTTCAGGAATCCGTTTTTGTCAAGGACAGCTTGAGTTACGAGTTTTTGCAACTCTTCCTTTTGTGCTTCATATTGTTCGATGGCGATGCGGTGGCTGTTGCGAGCTTTGCGAATGCCGGTTATTCCCGACATTCCGTTGAATATCGGTATGCTGATGCTAATGCCGACGTATTGGCCGAAATTGTTTTCGAGCTGGTTCCAAAATCCGGAATAACCGTTATTGTTCAATTCCTTGAAATAAGAAGAGTTGATGCCACCGTTCAGGGAGATGGAAGGCAGCACATTGGCCCATGATATTTTTGCATCGAGGTTTGCTATTTCCATGTTGAATTCCGATTGTCGCAAGGTGGGATTTGTGTTCATTGTGGCTTCAAAGATGTCGGCAAGAGAGTCATCGGTGAGTATTGCCATGTTCAATACCGAGTTGTCGAGCATCAGCGTGTCGAGTAGCAGATTATCGTCAAGCGGATAGTTCATTTTCTGTTTTAGGGTAAGCATGGCGGTCTCGAACAAATTTGATTGTGTCGTTAAGTTATATTCGTCGGTGGCGGTTTGCGCTTCCATTTGAGCCACGTCGGCCATTCCTTTTAGGCCGAGTTGCTCTTGTCTGCGCGTCTTGTATAGGAGAGAATCGCTTTCAATGACTTTTTCCCGAGCCAGTTTCACTGTGCCATAATAATACAACGCATCTATGTAGGCTTGGAAAGTTTCAAGAGCAATGTTGTCGCGAGCTTCTTCAAGCGCGGCTTTGCCAAGTAGCACGGAGACTTTGGAGCGGCGCAGCGTGTTAATCAAGTTGCCACCATTGAAAATAGGCAATGAAGCTTGCAATGAATAAGAATTGTTGAATGTGGAAATGTTGTTGTAGGTGTTTGTTTCAGGATCTACCGAGCGACCCCAGTTGTATTGCAGGCTTGTCCCGCCACTGATGCCCGGCAGGAAGTTGCCGATGGCTTTTATACGGTCGAGTCCGTAATTGTCTGATTCAAGTTCCCGTTGCCGCACCGTTCGATTGTGCTCGACGGCATATCGCATGCACATGTCCACGTCCCATGCCTGTTGTGCATGGGTATTTTGTGGAAATGCAAGTGAAAGCAACATGATTGATAGAATGTGAGTAAATGTTTTGTTCATGTTTTTGATATATATTTCTGTGTATGTATATCCAAATATCAGGCCAAAATGATAAAATGTTGAAATGTAGTGTTTTGTAAATGAGCTATATGCGATTGTGTAAAAAAATCATACACATGGTGTAAAATTTTTGTACAGCGGAAATTTTTAGGAATGTAAAAAAAACTACTGGGATGGTGCGCTAATAGGGTTATAGCTTTTTGAAGCAATGGCGGTTATGTTTTGGCAATGTAAAAAAGGTAACTTATATTTGTTGGGAAGAAATTATTAGTCGGGACATGGCAAAACAAGGCACATTATTGGTAATAGATGATAATCGCAGCATATTGACATCGTTGAAGTATCTGATGGATGATTATTTTATCAAGGTACTCACTACGTCTGTTCCGGGGAATGTGCCGACATTGTTGAAACAGGAGGATGTAAATGTCGTTTTGCTTGACATGAATTTCTCGCCCGGAATAAACAATGGCAATGAAGGATTATTTTGGTTGCGTGAGATAAAAAAATTAAAGCCCGATGTGGCGGTGGTTTTGTTTACAGCTTACGCCGACATTGCTCTTGCCGTTACAGGAATAAAAGAGGGTGCATATGATTTTGTCGAGAAGCCTTGGGATAATGCCAAGTTGGTAAAGACTTTGCTTGATGCTTATAAATCGACCTGCAAAAAAAACATATTGCCAAATGCCGATACTGACGATAGCATGTATTGGGGCGATTCATCGGCCATGAAGCAATTGCGGCAGATGGTTGAGAAGACCAGCGCCACTGATGCGTCGGTGTTGATAACGGGAGAGAACGGAACGGGCAAAGACATGCTGGCAAGGGAGATACATCGATTGTCGAAACGCTCGTGCCGGCAGATGGTTACAGTTGACATGGGAGCTATACCCGAGTCTTTGTTTGAAAGCGAGTTGTTCGGGCATGTGCGAGGTTCGTTCACAAGTGCTCATGCCGACCGGACCGGCCGGTTTGAGGCCGCTGACGGGGGTACGCTTTTTCTTGATGAAATAGCCAATTTGCCATATTACCTGCAATCGAAACTGTTGACAGCCATACAGAAGAAGTGCTTTGTGAAAGTTGGCAGCAATATTCCGCAAGCTACCGACATCAGGCTGATTTGCGCTACAAACAGAAATATAGAAGAAATGGTGGCGAAAGGTGAATTTCGTGAAGATCTCTTTTATCGTATAAATACCATCCACTTGAATTTGCCTCCGTTGCGCGAACGCCGTGAGGACATTTTGCCACTTGCAAGATATTTCGTCAAGAAATACAGCAGGCGTTATGGTCGAGACATTCATGGAATTTCACAAGCAGCTTGTGAAATGTTAGTGTCCTACAATTGGCCTGGAAACATAAGGGAATTGCAGCATGTAATGGAAAAATGCGTGATATTGTCGGATGGAGATGAATTGAAAATCGGGAACTTGCAAGCGGATAACATGTATTTGTCGTCAAATGGTAAAAATCAAGAAAACAACCCCTTGCAAACACTCGACGAGATGGAGCGCGACATGATAAAAAAGGCAATAGACGTGAGTCGAGGAAACTTGTCGCAGGCGGCAACCAGATTGGGGATTACACGACAAACGCTTTATAATAAAATGAAACGATATGGGTTATAATGCCGGTATTTCCTTTAATGTAGTCAACATATTGACTTGTGCAGCCGGCGGAGCTTGTGTGGCAATTGGCATGATGCTTGGGTACACATGGATTATTTTTTTAGGTTGCGCGGTTCTTGGCTTGATGATTATAGCCCGATTAAAGTCGTATTTTTCGTTCAGACAAAAATGCAACATGATGCTTGAAGCCATCAAGAATGGCGATTACACGTTCAAATTTAGCAATCGGGGACTCTCATGGCAAGAACGAATGTTACAGGATTTGTACAATCAACTTGGCGAGGTGATGATGCACCAACGATTGCTGTTGGAGCAGCGTGAGGCATTCTATGGATTGATAATGTCAAGAGTGTCGACCGGTATAGTTGTGCTTGACAAGAATAATGATGTGTTGCAAAGTAATGATGCTGCAATCAAGTTGCTAAGGTTGCCTGTATTGCGGTCGTTCAACCAATTGGAGCGATATAAGGATGGGCTGCCGGATGTGTTGTACAGGATGTCGCACGGTGAAAGCCGGCGCATAGATTTTAATACGCCTTCGGGAATGGCACGATTGCTGGTCAATGTGTCTGAAATGAAGCTTGGAGAAAAGGGGGTTCGCATTTATGCCATCAATGACATAAAAAATGAACTTGATTCAAAAGAACTTGAATCTTGGATAAAATTGACTCGCGTGTTGACGCACGAGATAATGAATTCGGTAGCTCCAATAGTGTCATTGAGTAGTACATTCCTTGAGAAGGAAGATGCTACCGGGAATAAGTTTTACGAGGGCATGAAAGCCATTCATGATGTGGCTTCAGGGTTGATGTCGTTTGTAGATTATTACAGAGTCGTTTCCACATTGCAGCAGCCTAAGCCTGAGCCGTTTTATTTGAAGGATATAGTCAAGCAAATTGAAGGTCTGAAGATAATTCCCGACAATATTTCGTTCTCCAAGCAAATTGAGCCTACAGACTTGATGATATATGCCGACCCGAATCTTATCAGGCAAGTACTTATCAATGTGATAAAGAATGCGGTGCAGGCAGTCGAGGGCGGTTTGGGGCGCATATTCTTGCGAGCTTATGTGACAAATGAGGAGCATGTGCTTGTGTATGTGAGTAATAATGGATCTGTAATTCCTGCCGATGTGGCCGAAAACATATTCATACCGTTCTTTACGACAAAGATTGACGGTAATGGCGTGGGACTTTCATTATCGAGACAGATAATGAACCAAAGCGGAGGCAGCATCAGCTTATTGCCTGCCGGAACCAATGGCTGGAACACGACATTTTTATTGGAATTTGAATGACAGGGCGATTCTCGATTGCGGCTTATTTTGGCTACTATGCAATAATGTCGTAAATTTGCATGAGAAACTGTAATGAAAAAACAATTAGACATAGGCGTGACGAAATGGCGGTTCATTGTCGTTATGACGGTGATGGCCATGTTCTTTTGTTCTTGTCGGCATAGTGGCAAGCATGAGATTCATGACGCAGACAACGAGGTGGAAATTGCCTCAGGGTTAAATATCAGTCATTATCGTAACTTTACGTTGGTCGAAATAAAAAATCCGTGGCGAGAAGGTGCGATGTTGCAAACTTACGCCCTTGTGCCGCGCGACTCGTTGTTGCCCGACGATATCCCTGATGATGCCATAGTCGTGAGAACCCCGGTAAAAAGTGCGCTCGTGTATTCATCGGTACATGGAGGTGTTATAAAGGAACTGGGTGAGGTTCAATCCATAACTGGAGTGTGCGACTTGGAATATTTCAACATGCCTGAAGTGATAACCGGAGTTAAAGAAGGACGCATCGTGGATGCCGGAAAATCGGTGTCGCCCACAGTGGAGAAGATAATGTCGTTCATGCCCGAAGTGATAATCCTTTCACCTTTTCAGAACGGTGGATATGGCATATTGGCCAATCTCGGCATACCAATTATTGAATGTGCCGATTATATGGAGAATACACCGGTGGGACGTGCCGAGTGGATTAAGTTGTTTGGAGAATTGTATGACAAACGTGCGGAAGCCGACTCGATTTTCAATTCAGTAAAAGATAAATATGATTCACTCAGGTCGGTAGCGTCGATGACGAAGGAGCGTCCGAAGGTAATATCGGAGACTGTCATGAGCGGAGTGTGGTATGTGCCCGGAGGAAGCAGCTACATGGCTCATTTCTATGTTGATGCAGGTGCAGAATATCCTTGGGCGGATAACAATTCGGCAGGGTCGTTGTCGCTCGATTTTGCGCAAGTTTATGACAAGGCAGGTGATGCCGACTTCTGGTTGATAAGGTCGACGACTCAAATGACACGAGAATCATTTGTCAAATCCAATCCATTGAACGATAAGTTTAAAGCATGTAAAGATGGTAATGTCTATCAATGCTGTACTCTTGAAACAACACTTTTTCAAGACTTCCCTTTTCATCCCGAAATATTATTGGAAGAATACATAAAAATATTCCATCCCGGAATGTTACCGGGCGATTTGAAATATTTTGCACCATTGCCCGATGAATGAAAAAACACATACATATCGCAGGAGTCGGGTGGCAATAATTTTGTTCGTATTATTGCTTATCGTGCTTTTTGTTGCCAATCTCGTAGTCGGCTCGGTGAATATCCCAATAGACGAGGTCATGAGCATCCTTTCGGGAAATGGCAGCTCAAATGAGGCGTGGGAGTTGATAATGTTGCAATCGCGCGTGCCTATGACAGTGACGGCAGTGCTTGCCGGTGCTGCACTGGCTGTGTCGGGACTGTTGATGCAGACCACGTTCAATAATCCGCTTGCAGGTCCGTCGATTCTTGGAGTTTCCACAGGCGCGAGTCTTGGCGTCGCAGTGGTGATGCTCGCTTTGGGAGGGGAGTTCGGGACATTGTTCGGCAGCACGATAGGCGGGTACATAAGTATTCTTGCCGGTGCACTTGCCGGAGCGGCTGTGATTCTTTCATTGTTGATAATTTTTTCTTCATTGGTGAGAGGAACCACAATGCTGCTCATTGTGGGCATAATGATAAGTTACCTGTCGTCAAGCGTAATATCCCTGCTTAATTTCTTTTCCACTCAGGAAGGAGTTCATTCCTATGTGATATGGGGGCTTGGAAACTTTTCGGGTGTCACGACCGATAGCTTGCCGGCATTTTCGATTATAATAATTGCCGGCATGGTGTGGGCCATGTTGATGGCAAAACCGTTGAATGCGTTGCTGTTAGGAACCCGTTATGCCGAAAACCTTGGTGTGAACATTCGTCGTACTCGCAACGAATTGCTGTTGATCACAGGCATACTGACGGCCGCAGCCACGGCTTTTTGCGGACCTATCGCATTTGTCGGTCTTGTTGTGCCGCACATAGCGAGACTGCTTCTTAATTCGTCAAATCACAACATATTGTTGCCTGCAACAGTGCTTGCCGGAGCCGACATCGCACTGTTGTGCCAGCTGATAAGCGTGCTGCCGGCATCGTCGATTGGCATAATACCTATCAATGCGATAACCCCGGCAATAGGTGTTCCGGTTATTATATATATAATACTTAACAGGGAAAAAATCCAATATTTCAATTAATGTCGCGCATGGTTGCATTGAATACTCACGATTTAGCAATAGGTTACCGGCATGGGAAACATGACATGGTAATCATGGAAGGGCTTGACTTGGAATTGAAACCGGGGAAATTGACGGCTCTTCTTGGTGCAAACGGAAAGGGGAAATCGACCTTGATGCGCACATTGGCCGGCTCGCAACCGCGCTTGTCAGGGGAAATAGAGTATGCCGGACGCGACATCGACAAGTTGAGCCGAAAGGAATTGTCAAGAATGTTGTCGCTTGTATATACCGACAGGACTCAAGCCGGAGGGTTGACAGTGAAGGAGTTGGTTTCTTTGGGGAGACAACCCTATACGGGTTTTTTCGGTCGCCTTGATGATGAGGACCGTGCCGCGGTGGATGCGGCAATGGAGGCATCGGGCATAAGACACAAGCAGGATAATTTCCTTGCTGAGTTGAGCGACGGTGAACGGCAGAAGGCCATGATAGCCAAGGTGCTGGCGCAAGAAACGCCGATCATAATGCTCGACGAGCCAACGGCTTTCCTTGATGTGGCCAGTAAGGCCGATGTCGTGAAGTTGTTGCATTTGCTGGCGCATGACAAAGGGAAAGCCGTATTGTTGTCTACGCATGATGTTTCACAGGCATTATTGCTTGCCGATGAACTGTGGGTGATTACTGCCGACAGGCAAGTCGTGCAAGGATATACCGAGGATTTAGTGCTCGACGGTGTGATGCAAAAAATGTGGGACGGGGGTAATGCCTGTTTCAACATGACGATTGGAGATTTTGATGTCGAGTTACCCGTTATTTCTTCGGTGGCCTTGGATTGTCGGGACATGCAGCTGCGGCACTGGATTGGTAACGCATTGCGTCGGAACGGATTTGGCATAGACGACAATAGCAGCTTGAAAGTAGCGGTGAAAGGAAAAGATGAAATAATTGTGACAAATCGAGGACGGCAGTTGGCATGTGGTAGCGTAAAAGAGTTGATGGAGACTATTTGATAGTTATCTTTGCACTGTTGTCTTAATGCGCAACAATAAAAGATATAGAAAGCGGAATATGGAAATTACGATAAAAGATTTCATGCTCAAGCAGCCAAATTATCCCGACGTGGCTGAAACCGACAAGTATTACATAATACTTGCCACACGGCTCGCTAAAATTTGGGATAATGCTCGCATATTGATGAACATCGGTGAAGATGTCAGGAAAGAAGTCGTGCTTGCCATCGTAGGGTATTTTCAAGACATTATTTCTGATGCGGGCATTTGGAGATCGTTTTCAACGATGTGTTATAAGTTGTATAACCGTCCATTGCCTATTTATGAACGTCCTGATGATTATATCGACAGTGAACTGAATTATGTGGATTTACAATTCATAAGCTGGTATGTCATCGAGAGCCACCAAGATGTGCACGGTTTGATTTCGCCTTATGACAATAACATAGCCCGGCTTGCGCATTTGTTTTTCAATCTGCTTGATGCAGTATATGAGGAAGCTCCTACTCCTGTCGAGTACAACGTAGCCATGGATGTGGATCTTGCCGATGAAGATTGTGCAAAGCAAGTATATGATTTGTCATACTGGCTATTTTGGAATTGTTATTTTTTGCGTCCGGCGGCTACTGGCGCTTTGAATGCGGCGATGGCCAAGGCAAAGGAAATTATCGGTTCAAGTCGTGACGAGGATGAGGCACGCCAACGTCTTGTTGAAATGAACAGGCAGATAATGATAGAAAATCCCACAGGGCCGTTGTCGTTTACAATAGGAGAATGGGTGAAATTGATTGTCGAAGGGAAAGAGCCTGTAATGGATGATAATGATGCCGATGTGGCCGATGGAAATGAACATAAATTCTACAAGCAACTTGTGAATGCCACGGGAGGAAGTCCCATAGCGTTTATCGACAGTTATGACTCCCTTGAACGTTTTGTGAGCGAAAAGATGGGATGGGGGAAATCTGAAACCGGGCATCTTCCGGGAATGAAGAAATTCAACAATTTCGTCTTGCTTGGTAATCGTGCCAAAGGGATGTTGATTGCCCATGACGTGGCTCAGTACATAAATCATCCGGACAATGCGATATATGATGCCGATGCGGCACGCGAAGGTGCGCACAGAATGGTGACCGAGCGAGGAGTAGCTCCGATTGACCTCGTGAAGTATCTTTTCAAGAACGATTTGCTGCCCGATGCACGTTTGCCTTTTGACAAAGGCGAGAAATCGGTTTTACATGACAATTGGGATTTTTTTGCCCGGTTGTTTTTGCAAAGTCATTATCGCGGAGATTGACAGGTATGATTTTTGTTGCATAAGAAAGTCGTGTAATTTAAGAATACAAGAAAACTGTAATGGCAGGAAGCTCATCGATGAAATATAAATTGATGCTGGTTGTCGCTTTGCTTTTGTCGAGCATTAACATGCTGGCAGCAGGGCGCGACAGTACCATTAATGTCAAAGTGAGTCTCATCACATGTTATCCGGGTAGTGAAATTTATGAATTATACGGACACACCATGCTCAGAGTGCGATATGCAGGTGTGGATGTGGTGTATAATTATGGAATCTTTGATTTTGACGCGCCCAATTTCATGTATCGCTTTGTCAAGGGGGATACCGATTACAAGGTCGTGGGATATTCGTCGCAATACTCGCTTTTGGGTTATGAAAACCGCAAAGTCGTGGAACAGGAGTTGAATCTCACTCCGCAACAGGCGGCGGAGGTTGCTAATGCCCTTCATGTGAATGCATTGCCCGAGAATGCCGTTTACAGGTATAATTATATTTATGACAATTGTGCGACACGTCCTCGCGACATGGTGGAAAAAGTACTTGGCAATACATTGCATTATCCGGCCATGCGCGACACGCTCACATTTCGTGAAGAAATGCGACGCTATAATGCAAATTACGCGTGGCAGCAATTTGGAATAGACCTTGTGCTGGGCAGCGGCATAGATTATGAGCTTGATTATCGCGAGCAAATGTTTGTGCCAATGGTGCTTATGGATGCATTTGCCGGAGCTTCGATAGAGCGTCGCGACACGATAATGCCACTTGTGAGCGCGACCCATGTGTTGAATCCCGGAGCAGATACAGGCGATGTGTTGCCACCTACGCCCGGATGGATGTCTCCGTTGGCCGTTTCGGTAGCGATGTTGTTACTTACAGTGGCCTTGTCGGTGTATGATATTAAGCGACGCAAAGTGAGCCGTTGGTTTGACAGTCTGCTTTTTGGCTTTGCCGGCGTTTGCGGCTTGCTCATCTTTTTTTTGATATTCATATCCACTCATGCCGCCACATCACCCAATCTCAACGGGATATGGTTACATCCGTTTTCATTGCTTCCTGCAATATTAATTTGGATAAAAAAGGCAAAAAGAGTGCTTTATTTCTATCATTTTCTTAACTTTGCGGTCATTGTTCTACTGCTTGTGTCATGGCCGTTCCTGCCACAAGCCGCAAACATGGCTGTTTTCCCGTTCATGTTGTGTCTTGCAACACGGTCGTTAAACTATATAGTGATATTTAGCTGCAAATGCACAAAAATAAGCAAATAAACCAGATGCTCACTTCAATAGTGGCTTCAATGGTGGCTCTGACAGCGTTGTCGCAAAACAACAACGTTGGTGCCGGAGATCGCCCTCGATTGGTTATAGGCATAGTTGTCGACCAGCTTAGAGGCGACTATCTTGAATTGTTGCAGGCTCACTTTGGCGAGGCAGGCTTCAAGCGTCTGGCTCGTGAAGGTGTATTTATAGAGAATCTGGATTTCGGCGTGCCCGACCTTGACATAGCTTCGGGAACGGCGATCTTGATGAGCGGGACCACGCCAAATGTCAACGGCATCCCGTGCGCATATATTTTTGACAGGACAATCAACACCCCGCAATATATTCTCACCGACACGTCGGCAATGGGCAATTTCACAGCCGACACTTATTCGCCAATGGCATATAAAGTGTCTACCGTTACCGATGAATTGAGGATACACACCAGCGGTCTTGGTTACATACATGCGATAGCTCCTGATGCTCAACAGGCCATTTTGCTTGCCGGCCATGCGGCCAACAGCGCGTTTTGGATAGACGATGTCACTGGTAATTGGGCTTCTACCACATTTTATAAGGATGCTCCACAGATTTTGTCGGGACGAAATTACAGGATACCACTTGCAAGCCGACTTGACACTACTTCTTGGGTTCCGTCAATTCCGCTTGATGATTATCCCGACATACTTTCATTTAAAAAATATTATCCGTTCAGATACATTTATTCTTCGTCCGACCGCGACCGTTTCCGCAAATACAAGAAAAGTGCGCTTGTGAACAACGAGGTGACAACTGCCGCGATAGAATATTTGAACGTGTTGCGCTTGGGCAACCGCGGGCAGACCGACATGTTGTGCATAGGGTATACGGCTGCGCCATATGAATACACGCATGATGGCGACAATCGCGTGGAGATGCAAGACATTTATTTGCGTCTTGACAACGACTTGGCTCGGCTGTTTTCTGAAGTTGATAAGACCGTAGGCATGGGTAATACTTTGGTATTTGTCGCATCTACAGGTTATTATGAAGACAATACCCGTCCGGCTGAACGTTATAACATCCCGACAGGAGAATTCTATCCGAAGCGTGCAATTTCGCTGCTTAACATGTACTTGATGGCGTTGCATGGCAACGGGCAATGGGTTAAAGGATATTTCAACAGGCATTTTTTCCTTAATCAAGAGCTTATAAAGGAGAAAAACCTGAAACTCGATGAAATAAGGGCGAAGTCGAGCGAGTTTCTCAGGCAAATGAGCGGTGTGACTGCTGCCTACACTTTTGAGGAAATCTTGAACAATCCGTCAAACGCCGAGGCATGGATGCTGCATAAGGCAATGGTGCCGGAGTACTTTGGCGACGTGGTTATAGAAGTGAGTCCCGGATGGCTCATAATGGACAATGATAATGACAATTTTGATGAAGCCAAGCTCATTAGGGCCAACGCGGTAAATTCTCCTGTGTTCATAATGGGACCGGGGGTAAAACCGCAAAAAATAACATATCCGGTAGATGCCACTCTATTAGCTCCCACCATATCGGGAATATTGAGAATACGCTCTCCAAATGCGGCTACGGGAATGCCGCTTGATTTGAAATATTGACGGCTTTGCAAGGATGTGTGTCATACTGGTGTGTTTCTTTCAGTCTGAACCGGTTTGGCAGGCATTAGAAAGGAGGGTTCTCCCACAATTAATATTTTTAATAACGAATAAACAATATCAGCATAATAAAAATGGGATTTACTGACGTTTTAAAATCTCTGTTTGGAAACAAATCGCAACGTGACTTGAAAGGCATCATGCCCATAGTTGACAAGATTAAGGCGATATATCCCGAAATAGAGAAATTGTCGAACGATGAATTGCGCCAGCACATTACTGACATTCGTGCACGCATAAAGGAATATGTGGCTCCGCAACGCAATCAAATAGAGGAGTTGAAGAAGGAAATAGAGACTCTTGACTATGATAAGCGTGAACCGCTTTGGAATCAAATTGATAAAATAGAAAAAGAAATACTCGACCGTACCGAAGATATTCTTAATGAAGTCTTGCCGGAGGTTTTTGCCATTGTTAAGGACACGGCACGTCGTTTTGCACAAAATGAGACTGTCGAGGTGACTGCAAGCGAATTTGACCGGGAATTGGCTGCCGCAGGCAAAGATTTCCTTTCGATAGAAGGGGACAAGGCCATTTACAAAAATCACTGGATGGCCGGTGGTAATGAAATCAAGTGGGACATGGTTCATTACGATGTACAGCTCATAGGTGGTATCGTGCTGCATCAAGG
Source organism: uncultured Muribaculaceae bacterium (assembly GCA_944321705.1). Taxonomy (GTDB): domain Bacteria; phylum Bacteroidota; class Bacteroidia; order Bacteroidales; family Muribaculaceae; genus Avimuribaculum. The sequence goes on from CALUMG010000006.1 coordinate 168,380, forward strand.
CAAGATTGCCGAGATGGCTACCGGTGAAGGTAAGACTCTTGTCGCCACATTGCCGGTATTCCTTAATGCACTTCCAGGCAATGGCGTGCATGTCGTTACAGTCAATGATTATTTGGCCAAGCGTGACTCGGAATGGATGGGCCCTATCTACATGTTCCATGGAATTTCGGTTGATTGCATAGACAAGACACAACCCAATTCTCCACAACGCCGTCGCGCCTACAACTGCGACATCACGTTTGGTACGAACAATGAATTTGGTTTTGACTATTTGCGCGACAACATGGCGGTGTCGCCCGAGGATCTTGTGCAACGCAAGCATAACTATGCCATTGTCGATGAGGTCGATTCTGTGCTTATCGACGATGCTCGTACTCCGTTGATTATTTCGGGTCCTGTACCTAAAGGCAACGACCAGATGTTTGTGCAGTTCAAGCCAAATGTCGAAAGGGTTGTGAACGCACAGAAAAAACTTGTGACCGACTTGCTTGGCCAGGCCAAGACTTTACTCGCAAGTAATGATGAAGAAAAAGTAAAGGAAGGCTCGTTGTTGCTGTATCGTGCATATAAAGGTTTGCCTAAGAACGGCGCATTGATAAAATTCTTGAGCCAAGAAGGCGTGAAGCCGTTGATGCTAAAGACCGAAGCATTCTACATGCAAGACAACAGCCGTGAAATGCATATCGTTACCGACCCGTTGTATTTCGTCATCGATGAAAAGAACAACAGCGTGCAACTTACCGATAAAGGTATAGATGTGTTGACCGGAACGACTTCCGATCCTACATTCTTCGTTTTGCCTGATATTGCAACTGAATTGTCGCAGGTTGAGAATGAAAATCTCACCGATGAAGAAAAAATGGCAAAGAAGGATGAATTGATGCAAAATTATGCCGTGAAAGCCGAGCGCGTACACACTGTGAACCAGTTGTTAAAGGCTTACGCGTTGTTCACCCGAGATGTAGAATACATCGTTTCGGAAGATGGAAAAGTAAAAATCGTAGATGAGCAAACGGGACGTATCATGGAAGGTCGTCGATACAGCGACGGCTTGCATCAAGCCATCGAGGCCAAGGAAGGCGTCAAGGTGGAGGATGCGACACAGACGTTTGCGACAATCACGTTGCAGAACTACTTCAGGATGTATCACAAGTTGGCTGGTATGACTGGTACGGCTGAAACTGAAGCCGGTGAATTCTGGGACATCTACAAGCTCGATGTAGTGACGATTCCTACGAATAAGCCTGTACAACGTGTAGACATGGATGACCGCGTCTATAAGACAAAGAAAGAAAAATACAATGCGGTAATAGAGGAAATTGAAAAGATGGTGAACTCGGGTCGACCGGTTCTTGTCGGAACAACTTCGGTTGAAATATCCGAATTGTTGAGCCGCATGCTCACCATGAGAAGAATTCCCCACAATGTATTGAATGCAAAATTGCACCAACGCGAAGCTGAGATTGTTGCCCAAGCAGGTCAAAAGGCCGTAGTGACAATTGCCACCAACATGGCAGGCCGTGGTACCGATATAAAGCTGGCTCCGGAAGTAAAAGCCGCCGGAGGTCTTGCAATCATAGGTACCGAGCGTCATGAATCACGTCGTGTCGACCGTCAGTTGCGCGGACGTGCAGGACGTCAAGGCGACCCGGGTTCGTCGGTGTTCTTTGTTTCATTTGAAGACACGTTGATGCGTTTGTTTGCAAGCGACAATGTGGTGAAGATGCTTGACCGTTTCGGCTTGAAGGAAGGTGAAGCAATAGAGTCGCCTATGGTTACCAAGTCGGTTGAGCGTGCACAAAAGCGTGTCGAAGAGAACAACTTCGGTATTCGTAAGCATCTTTTGGAATATGACGATGTGATGAACACTCAACGTAATGTCATTTACACTCGTCGCCACCATGCTTTGATGGGAGAAAGAATCGGGCTTGACATAGTCAACATGATATATGACAACGTTGAGGCCATTGTGAATGAATTTGGAGCACAAGATGATTATCCCGACTTGAAGATGAAGGTCATGACTAATTATGCCATCGAAATTCCATTCTCGGAGCAAGATTTCTTGAAAATGGAAAAAGAGGACATGATAACGAAGATTTATGACGAAGTAGTCGCCAATTTCAATCGTAGAAGCGAAAAGATTGCCGAGGTTGCATTCCCTGTCGTGAAGATGCTCGTTGAGTCTCGCGGAGCTAAAGGAATGTTGCGTGTGCCTGTTTCGGACGGTCGCCATACATTCGGCGTACCAGCCGACATAGAGGAGGCTTATCGTACCGAAGGCAAGAGCGTAGCCAAGTCTTGGCAGAAGGCTATATTGCTTATGACCATCGATGAGTCTTGGAAAGAGCATTTGCGCGAGCTTGACCAGTTGCGTCAATCGGTGCAAAATGCAAGCTATGAGCAGAAAGACCCGTTGTTGATTTATAAGATTGAGTCTTTCAACTTGTTTGCGACAATGCTCAACAACATGAATACAAAGGCGATTTCAATATTGATGAGAGGTTTCATCCCTGTCCAACAGACTCAGCCGCAACCGTCGGCTCAACAGCCGTCTGTGTCAATCTCCGGCATGCCGGCTGCTCCTGCTCTGCAGCCTCAAATACAGGAGATGAAGAATGAACCGCGTCGCCCGACTCCGCAATATACTGAGAGTAAGGAGGCTTATCCCGGAGCTGATGCTCAGCGTCGAGCAGCAGGTCAGCCGCAAGGCCCGGTACGCCGCACTCCAATAAAAGTGGGTCCGAAGATTGGTCGAAATGATCCTTGTCCATGCGGAAGTGGCAAGAAATATAAGGACTGTCACGGAAAGAATTGATAATAAGCACCATCACAAATAAAAGCGGGCATCCCTCCGGGAAATTCTCCTGAAGGGATGCTTTTTTGTTGCTGCCTGCCAAATGGATTGCAATGGGAATGAGGAGGGTCAAAACACTATTATAAAATAGAGAACTTCTAATTTGAAACTTGAACACTGTTGGAAACAATGCAAGGAACCATGTCATTGCTTAAATTAAAGCTTGGTATGACTCTTTTTTAAGGTCTGTAGTTACTATCCGTGATTTTCGAGAAAGGTTATTTTAGTTTTGACACATCCTCGGTCGTGTGAATATGTTTATCCATTCAAGCCGTGTATGAATTTATCGTGTACTTGCAAAACATGAGACGCATAAAATAAAACCGCCCGATGGAGATTTCTCACCGGGCGGTTGCTATAATGATAGATGGATATTTGCTTATCGGATTACGATTTTTTGTACCGTAGCGTTTCCTTCCAAGTCAAGGGCTCTAACGATATAAATGCCGTTGCTTAGTGCCGACATGTCGGCTTGGCTTTCACCGTCAAGTTGCATTACTGCTGTTCCGGCTGCATTGTATATCATTGCTGTTGCATAGTCGCCATTGATATATAGCATGTCATCATAGGCGTAGATGCGGATGTTGCCGTCGTTGGTGACATTTTCGATTCCGACTTCACCTATTTCAAATTCTATTTCGAGTGGTTCGGATTTTCCTGTGGCAAATTTTTGCACTACTCCGGCAGTGTGTTTGCCTTGAGTCAAGTTGGATAGCGTGATTCGAGTGTCTTGAGTGTCGGTCAATTTTTCTCCGTCAAGATATACCTCATATCCTGTAACATTGACAGGCATGTATGGATTTCCTTGTACTTGTCCGTCTACACCGATGAATATGTCGTCGACAAGCAGCATGAAGTTGCTTATGGAGTGGTTGTTGATAACTACATATTTTGCTTCGGCAGGAATGTCGTAGGTGTATTGTTCATATTTCAACGGGACATAGAAGTAATCTTCGTCGAGCCAAATGAAGCTGTCAAGTTCGGGTGTAGTTGTCGAATATCCCACCTTGATGCGTTCAAGGTTTCCTATTGCTTCTTCATAGGAGCATGCATAGAATGAGAACTTGAAGTCTTTGTAAGGCTTGAGTTCAGGAGAAATCAAGTAATCGTCGCTGTCGTAGTGAACCAATTCGTCGGCTTCGTTGAGCAAGTCGCGAGCTGCAAAGAATGCAAGGGCACGGACACCCGAGTATGCTATTTCCCTGCTAAGCGGAGGAGTGGTTGTTTCGGCATTGAATGTGATGGCAGCCATTTTTTCATTCATGTTAGGGAATGAAGTGTTGGCAAATCCTGCCGATTCGCGACCGTCATTGTCGATATATTGCCAACCGATGTTTCCGGCCGGATTCACTTCAAAGTCGGTATAATCGTCGCCTTCAAATCCTTCATTGATGTTTGGCTGAACGTTCCATACCAATTCGGCATCAGTAGATTTCTCATCAGCTATGATTACGTCGATTGTAGCCGGCTTGTCGAAACTTTGTTTCAATTCATAGCTGAATGAGAACGCTTTGTCTTCGCCTGTTATGTTCACATTTTCGGCTTTAAGTGTCTCAAATCCGCGTTGGACGATGTTCACGTTATAAGAGCCTTTGTCAACATCGGCAAATGTGGCGATTCCGTCGGTCACAGTAGCCGAATAGTTGTTCTTGTCATTGTATAATGTGACAGTCGCACCGTTGGCATGAGCAGGATCGGAATTTGCAGTTACATTCACGGTCACGTCGGCAATCATGTTATGACGGACCTCAGTTGAGAATGCTGCGTCCGAAACCAATGCCTCGCCTTCACCGTAAATAGCCTTTACAGCATAAGTATATATTCCGCTCGGAACATTGCTTTCTTCATGAGAGAGCTCCTTGATGCCTTGAGCCACGGCAGTCCATGCCGATTCATCGTCTTGAGCCGATTCGGGAACGCGGTACAAGTCGTAGCTGATTTCAGGCATTGTGCTGCCTTCGGGTTCGATGTTTTCGCACACAGCCCTCAACAAGAATCTTGCCGACTGGTTTGTCGTGCGTTCGTCGAAATAAGTATAGTTGTAGGAAGCAACGTAGTTGTTGTTGGTGCATTGCGTGTTAGGGAACTCAATAGTACCGTCTTCCGTACCATTATCGATAGCCAATGTGGCACCCTTGCCGCTTACGGCAACAAGGAATCCGCCTCTTTCGGCAGTAATCGGTTCAGGCAAGCGATAAGTGTTCCATTCTCCGTCAACAGTGGGAACTCCTTTCACTTCATACAATACGTCGGAAGTCGGGTTGCCTCCGTAATCAAGATCGATGATGAGCAAGTTGATTTCATCCGAGCTGGTTTCGGTTTTTACACTCTGCCATTTTATTTCATAGATTTTGGACGGCTGGCGGTAAACAGATGCGAGGACATGCGAGTCGCTTCCGTATTCACCCCAGCTGTAGGCTTGAGCTACTGTACCGTTGTCGTAGTGCAATTCTTTCAACGACTTTGGCGAACTCCATTCCACAAGGATGTTGCCATCTTCATTGTCGGATGCTTGAACGTTGTAAGGCGCAATGATATCGGTCTTGAGAGAATAATTCTTCTCGATGTCTTGCGTCAAGTCGAATGTTTCGCTCGTACCTATGTAATTGTTCTTTTCAATGGTGAGAGTGTAACCGGTACCTTCGTAAATGCTGCGAATGGTGTATGCACCGGTTTCGTCGGTTTCATCGGAATATGATTGTTCTCCTTCGACTTTTATCGATGCTCCCATTATCGGGTTGCCAGCGTCATCGGTCACAGTACCAGAGATGTCGTATTGTTGCAATTGTTCGAGCATGAAATTTAACGTCAGCTGGTCTCCGGCATTGATTCTGACATGTTGTGATTGAGGAACATATCCTGTGCTTTTTACAGTTACGTCATATTCACCTTCCGGAATTTCGGAGATGGTGTATTTGCCTTGCCAATCGGTAGTCGCTGACAAGTCGCCAACAGTTACCGTTGCTCCATACAGACCTTGTTCCCATCCCATCATATCGTAGCTGACAGTACCTGAGATTGAACCGGTGTTGTTTTCTTTCCAAGTGAAGTCGTTGATGTGCACGCCCCAGTTGTTTGTTGTTTTAGGCGCAGTGGCATAGTGCAGGTAAATGCAGTATTCGCCATCCTCTTCCATGGCAGGAATAGGTTGCTTAACGTCATATCCGTAATAACCTTTCGAGCCTTGTATGCTGATGGTTTCCACAACTTGGGCTTCTTGAGGGTCAGTGCCTGCTTTGGCAATGCGCACTTCTATTTGTTCATTATAAGAATAAGCCGTGTAAGTTAAGAAGCTGACTTCTGTAACAACTCCGGCACTTAGCTTTGCAGGAGGTGTAATCAACCAGTCGTCAGAGCCATTGTCGTTGTTATGGATGACTTCGGCACCTTGTCGGCTGTTTTTGAATAAAGTTCCCATTTGCCAGCTTGCACCGTTGCCGTCGCCATCTATGATGGTCCAATTTGACAAGTCTTGTTCTGTTTCAAGGACTGATGTGAAAGGCAATGGTTGAGCCACGCCGGCATGAACGGTGTTTGATATGGCACTTTCGCCGGCTCCGGCTGCCGTTGATGCCGTAACTCTGTAGGAGTAACCTGCATAGGCTCCTTCAATGGCATCGGTTGCCGAAGTTTGCGTGGTAGCTTCTTGAATGACTTTGTTGTCGTTTATTCTTGTCACATTGTAAGTGATGTTGGAACTTATCCATCCACCGTTTAATCCGGTTGTCGGAGCATCCCAAGTAATTTGGATCGTGTTGCCGGATACTTGAGCTACCACATTAGTCGGAGCAGACGGAAGGTCTTCACCTACATACACTGAGGTAGTGTTGAACATTCCTTCTCCGACACTGTTGCTTGCTGTAACTTTGTATTGGTGGTTTCCGGCAGTGACGGCATTGTCGGTATATGAAGTAGCCGAAGCGTCGAGCGTGGCAATTGCTTCTCCATCTCGATATACGGTTACTGCCGTGATGGGGTTGGCAAGAGTCTTACGGTTGAAAGTCGTGGTTGGAAGAGCCCAAGAAAGGTCGCAAGAGTTGGCTCCGTTGGCTCCCGGAGTTGCAACAAACTGCGTTGGAGCAGCCGGAGCGTTTGGACCGGCTTCGGTGTATCCGGTGAAAAGTCCCACGAGTTGCGTGTTGCTGACCGACCCTATCGAGTTCATCGTTTCGTTGTCAACGTCGATTTCATAGTTATAGCATATGCCATAATTTGTAGAAACCCAGTATAACTTGCCGGTGTTGTGGTCAAAGTCCATGGATTGAAGACCGTTGATGTATTGGTCTGTATCAATCACAGACGTTAATTCATAAGTAGTTTTGTCCATGCGATACAATATGCCTTGTCGGTCGAGAAGGTATATTTCACCATCATAATCGGCTGCGATGCACATCATTGATGTGTCGGTAAAATCGTGCAAAGTGGTTATCTCCTTAGTGGCAAGGTCTAAGCGCAAAAGAGTCGTGTTTGGCCAAGCATCGCCAAGAAACAGTATAGATTGGGATGCATAGTCGTAAGTCATGTCGCAAATTACCGACGATGCCATTAGGTCCATGTATTTTTCCGACGAGCCTGTTTTCAGGTCATAGGAATAAATGCCGGTGGGGTTTCCTTCGTTGTCGACATGCAAGGCATAATATAGACCTTCGGCAAATGTCGCCGCGCTAATGTTGGTGTCACTTTGGTATAACATCTCCGGAGAGAATGTGCCAAGTTGGAAGTCCATGATTCCATAGCTTCCGGAAACGGCATACACATAGGCTTTTTGAGATGCTGTTGCCGGATGTGCCAGTATAAGGCAAAGCAATGCAAAAATTAGAAATTTAGTAGTTTTTAGCATAACGTTAAATAAAAAGGTTGTTTTTTAGTTTTTGCAAAGATAGTTTTATTTTATAAAAAAAGAGGTAAAGAAGGTAATTATTGCGAAAAATTGCCATTGTTTTATATGGAATAATGGCATTTGTGTAAAAAATAAGGGCGTTTGGCGTGCAAATAGTAATAAAGGAGTGAAATAGAATAAAATAGGCCGAATCTATTAAGATTCGGCCTATAATTATCTGGTTTTTATTGTTTTACAGTAACGGGCAATCAATAATCACGGCGTGGACCGCGATTGTTTCCGCCATTGCGTTGAGGACGGCCGTTACCGCCATTGTTGCCGTTGTTGCGAGGACCTTTGTTGCCGTTTCCTCCTTGACGGTGGTTGTTGTTATTTCCGCCGCGACGCGCATCTTCAAATCCTTCGGGCTTGTCTTGAAGGGCTTTCATTGAAAGACGGAACTTGCCTGTTTTCTTGTCTATTTCAATCAATTTAACAGTTACTTCGTCACCTTCTTTCAATCCGGTTGATTCCATGTTCTCAATGCGATCCCAGCTTATTTCTGAAATGTGGAGCAATCCGTCTTTTCCCGGCATGAATTCAACGAATGCGCCAAAGTCGAGGATGCTGCGTATAACGCCGGTGTAGACTTTTCCTTCTTCGGGAACGGCAATGATAGCCTTGATTCGTTCAACTGCGGCATCGATGCATTCCTTGTTGGCTGCAGAAATTTCGATTTCTCCCTTGCCGTCGATTTCGTCGATAGTCACGACAGCTCCGGTAGCTTCTTGTATGCCTTGGATTGTTTCACCACCCTTGCCGATGATTGCACCGATGAAGTCCTTGTCGACAGTCATAGTTACGATGCGAGGCACATGAGGCTTATAGTCTTCACGCGGTTGCGGGATAGTTTCATTAATGATGTTAAGAATGTGCATTCTTCCATCACGAGCTTGGTTAAGAGCCTGTTCAAGGATTTCGTAAGACAATCCGTCACACTTTATGTCCATTTGAGTGGCGGTAATACCGTCTTTCGTTCCTGTAACCTTGAAGTCCATGTCTCCGAGGTGGTCTTCGTCACCAAGGATGTCGGACAAGATTGCATGCTTTACATTGCCCTTGTCGGAAATCAAACCCATGGCGATGCCTGCAACCGGCTTTTTCATTTTCACACCTGCATCGAGCAGCGCGAGAGTTCCGGCACATACGGTAGCCATTGAAGAAGAACCGTTTGATTCAAGGATGTCTGAAACGATGCGCACTGTGTAAGGGAAATTTTCGGGGAACATGCGTTTCAAGGCGCGATGGGCCAAGTTTCCATGCCCGATTTCGCGACGGCCAACGCCACGTTGTGCTTTAGCTTCTCCTGTTGAGAACGGAGGGAAGTTGTAGTGGAGCAGGAATCTTTCGGTGCCGTGGTTCAATACATCGTCGACAAGTTTCTCGTCGAGCTTGGTTCCGAGTGTTACGGTAGCAAGCGCCTGTGTTTCTCCACGGGTGAACACTGCCGAGCCGTGAGGACCCGGAAGGTAATCGACTTCGCACCAAATGGGTCGAATTTCGGTTGTCTTACGTCCGTCAAGACGGATGCCTTCATCAAGGACGCAGCGACGCATTGCTTCTTTTTCCACATCATGATAATAACGTTTCACGAGCGGAGTTTTTTCTTCACGTTCTTCTTCGGGAATTGATTCGATATATTCGTTGCAGATTGCATCGAAACTGTCATTGCGCCAATGCTTGTCGGCAGAACCGGCTTTTGCTATGGCGTATGCCTTGTCGTAGCAAGTGTCCCACACATTTTGACGCAATTCTTCATCGTTTATTTCGTGGCAGTATTCACGTTTAACGGTTGCTCCTACTTCTTCGGCAAATTCCATTTGAGCCTTGCATTGAACCTTGATGGCTTCGTGTGCAGCTTTCAATGCGTTGAGCAAATCGGTTTCGCTCACTTCGTCCATTTCACCTTCGACCATCATTATGTTGTCGTAAGTAGCACCTACCATAAGATCCATGTCAGCTTTTTCAAGTTGGTCGAAAGTCGGGTTGATGACGAATTGTCCGTCGATGCGAGCCACGCGAACTTCAGAAATAGGCCCGTTGAAAGGAATGTCGGAAACAGCGAGAGCTGCCGAAGCTGCTAATCCGGCGAGAGCATCGGGCATGTCTTGACCGTCGGAAGAGAACAAAATTATGTTGACAAAAGTGTCAGCATGATAATTGTCGGGGAATAAAGGGCGAAGTACCCTGTCGACAAGACGGGCAGTCAAGATTTCATAGTCGGATGCGCGCCCTTCGCGTTTCTGGAAACCGCCTGGGAATCTTCCAAAAGCTGAGAATTTTTCTTTGTACTCAACTTGCAGGGGCATGAAATCTACCCCTTCGCCGGCTTCTTTTGCCGACACGACTGTCGCAAGAAGCATAGTATTGTTCATGCGCAGTTCAACAGCACCATCGGCTTGCTTTGCAAGCTTTCCTGTTTCGAGGGTGATCACACGTCCGTCACCCAGTTCGATGGTTTTTTTAGTAGGTGTTACCATAAAATTCTTTCTCTACATGTAAAAATTCCTGCAAAGATAATTATTCTTTTTGACTTAAAGCTATTTCATTAATGATTATTGTGAAAAATAGGTGTTTGGCTGCATTCAGTAAATGAGTGTTGCAGAAGTGTCGAGCTTGTGAGGCTTTAGAATGTGGCAAATAATTTGTATATTTACTCCCGTTCACGTCATGGCATGTGCGATGGGCGTAGAGTATTAGGTTATATGGATAAGGATTTGAAAAATAAAATAATATTATATGGCGACATGGATTCAGTGCCGCAAAAGGATGTCCTCGACAATGAAGTGTTTATCTTTGATAATCTTGACGGCATGTCGATATCCGATAAGCCGATAATGCTCGACATGCCTCTTTTCGGGGTGTGCATAAGCGGAGACGCCACTGTGAAAGTCAATCTCAACGAGTATCATGTGCCGGCCAACAGCCTGTTTACTCTGATGCCCGACCATATTTTGCATGGTTATGAGTCTTCGAGTGACTTTAAAGGGTTGTTTGTGGGAATAGACAGGAAATTTGTCGACGAGATGCTGCCCGACGTGCATTCGGTATTACCTCTTATAATGAGTTTCAAGTCGAGTCCTGTAATATCGTTGACCGAAGATGAGACCGAGGACTTGAAAGATTTTCATGCATTCTTGTGGCGTCGCATCAAGCGCGAGCACGGGATTTACAAGCGTAAGATGATGCAAGGCCTATTATTGTCGGTGCTGTACAAGATTCTTGCCATATACAAGGAGCGTTACAAATATGCCGAAACAAAGCGGACTCATAACGAAGAGTTGTTTTTCAATTTTGTCACTCTTGTGGAAAACGAGTTCAAGCACAAAAGAACGGTGCAATATTATGCCGGACGCATGTGCATCACGTCAAAGCATCTGACATCGGTAGTAAAACAGGTGAGCGGAAAGACGGCAGGCGATTGGATAGACAATTTTGTCATTCTTGCTGCCAAGGTTATGTTGCGTTCTTCTTCCCATACGATTCAGGAAATAAGTGCGGAACTGAATTTCTCCAACCAGTCGATATTTGGAAAATATTTCAAGCAACGCGTGGGAATGTCACCAAGCGAATACAGGCAGAAGTCGTCTGATTGATGGCATGATTGTTTTTGCCATCAATCAGTTCTGTTTATCGGATGAAATTCTTCGCAACCCATTTCATGCTGTACCATCGTTTCACGAATATGATGCCTCGAATGTTTTCGTCGAGCATGAAGGCGGTCCACATGCCAAGTATGCCGAATCCAAGTACTATTCCCGACACATAGCCGAAAGCCACTGCGACACTCCACATTACAATTAATCCTACATAGAAAGGGTAGTTGACATCGCCGGCGGCACGCAGCGCGTTGGTGGCAAATATGTTGATGGGACGGCCTATTTCAAGCAGTACGTCAATCCACAGGATTATGCAGCCAAGACGTATTATCTCGGGATTGCGTGTGAGGATGTTGAATATGTACGGGCCCGACAGTGCAAGCAGTATCGACAGTGCAAGGGTAATGGAGACGGAACGTTTCATCACGAATTTCCCGAGGATGAAAGCGGCACGATTCTTGGAGCGGCCAACGAGGTGTCCGATGCAGATTGCTCCTCCTTGGGCCATCGATATGCTGAACAGGTACACGAACATTATGATGTTGACGCAATAGGTGCGAGTGGCGAGAGCCTCGACTCCAAGCATGTTTATGAGATAGGTAATAACAATTTGCGATGAACTGTAGGAAGCCTGTTCGCCGGCCGACGGCAACCCTATGCGCATCAATTTGCCGAGTTCTCTCCATTGGAATGGCACAAAATTTCGCTTGTGGAATTTCGGAATCAGCTTTTTGTGGACTATTACCATGAGCATACCCATGGCTATTGCCCGGCATGCTGCAGTGGAAATCGCTGCACCTTCCACGCCGAGGGCCGGCATTCCGAATTTACCGAAAATAAGCGAGTAGTTGCCAAATATGTTTAGGATGTTCATGACGAGAGCCACGAGCATCGGGTAGAATGCCATGTCGGCACTGCGCAAGGCTGCCGACAGTGTCATGGCAAGTGCCTGGAAGAATGCCATTGACCCTACAATACGCATGTAGGCCAATCCGTCGGGCATCAATTCGGGTGCAAGTCCCATTTTTGATAGCAGCATGTCGGCTCCAAAGTATAGAAAAGCACTTATGGCCAATCCAAACACGAGGTTTACTATGAGCGATATGCCAACGATGGTCTCTACTTTCTCATCGAGTTTAGCTCCCATGTATTGAGAACAAAGCACGGATGTGCCGATGTTAATCACTTCAAACACGAGGAAGCAGAAAGTGACGATTTGATTTACCATTCCCACTGCTGCTACGCTACCGTCGCTGTGTCGTGACAACATGAACGTGTCTACGGCACCGAGCATCATGATAAGCAGTACTTCAATGAAAATGGGTCCTGCAAGCCGGGCCAATTGCCACTTTAAATTGGAACGCTTTCCTGTGGCCAAGCCTGATTTTATGGATATAGCCATATATTATGTAAACCTAAAACAATGAAAATTTTTGTTACTTGAAATTTGCGGTTGCAAAGTTACGAATTTGTGCAAAATCTTGAAATATTGATGGAATAATGTCATTAATGTTTTATGTTACGGTATTTATGTCTATTTTTACAAAAAATACAATAAATATCATAAATATATGAAAGGAATTTTCAAGTGTTTAGGTGTTGCCGCTACATTATGTGTTGCGGCAATCATGACAGGTTGTGCGGGTTATAGCTACGAGTCGGTTCCGGGAGATCCGATGAATACGCGCATTTACACGCTCGACAATGGATTAAAGGTGTACATGAGTGTGAACAAGGATGAACCACGCATACAGACGTATATAGCGGTGAGAGTGGGAAGCAAGAACGACCCGGCCGAGACGACCGGCCTGGCCCATTATTTCGAGCATCTCATGTTCAAAGGAACAAATCATTTCGGCACACAAAATTACGAAGCCGAAAAGCCGTTGCTCGACCAAATTGAACAACAGTTTGAGGTGTATCGCCAGACAACCGACAGCGTGGAAAGAAAGAAAATATATGCCGTAATAGATAGTTTGTCGTATGAAGCATCGAAATATGCCATTCCTAACGAATATGACAAATTGATGGCTGCAATAGGTGCCACAGGGACCAATGCATATACCAGTACCGACGTGACATGTTATGTGGAAAACATTCCAAGCAACCAAGTGGAGAATTGGGCCATTATACAAGCTGACCGTTTTAAAAACAACGTGATACGCGGTTTCCACACCGAGCTTGAAACGGTGTATGAGGAAAAGAACATGTCGCTCACGAGCGACATTGAGACTGCGCTTGATTCGTTGAATGCAGCCTTGTATCCTCATCATCCTTATGGATTGTGGACTGTGCTTGGATTCCAAGAACACTTGAAGAATCCGTCAATTACCAATATAAAGAATTATTACAAGCAATGGTATGTTCCTAACAACATGGCCATTTGCATGTCGGGCGATTTTAATCCCGACGAGGTTATTGCTGTCATCGACAAGTACTTTGGCGACATGCAGCCCAATCCGAATTTGCCAAAACTCGACTTGAAGGCCGAATCGGAAATTACAGCTCCTATCGTGAAAGAGGTAAAAGGCAAAGAAGCCGAGACATTGATGATGGGCTGGAGATTGCCCGGGGAGGGAACTTTTGAGGCCGACACGATGGAAGTGGTATCCCAATTGTTGAGCAATGGCGTGGCCGGATTGCTTGACATAGACGTGCTGCAACCGCAGAAGGTGCTGCAGGTGTATTCTTTCCCGTTGACTATGGCCGATTATTCGACGTTCTTGATTCATGGCACGCCAAAGGAAGGCCAGTCGCTTGATGAAGTGAAGGATATCGTGCTTGCCGAAGTGGCAAAATTGCGCAATGGTGATTTTGACGAAAAGATGCTCCAAGCCATATTGAACAATTTCAAATGGCAACAGGAAATCACGCTTGAAAGCAATGAGGGGCGTGCCGACATGTTTGTAAACTCATTCATAAACGGGTCGAGATGGGAAGATGAGGTGACTCGGCTTGACCGCATGTCGAAATTCACGAAAGCCGACATCATGAATTTTGCCAACCGCTACTTGAAGGATGATAATTATGCGATAGTTTACAAACGTAAAGGCAAAAATCCAAATATCCTCACCATTGACAAGCCTGAAATCACGCCTATCGCCATGAACCGCGACACGGCCAGCGCATTTTTGAAAGAGATTCAAGCTTCTGTCGTGAAGCCTATCGAACCTGTGTTCCTTGATTTTTCGAAGGATTTGACTGTTACCGAACTGAAGCCGGGTATGCAGTTGCTGTACAAGCATAATGAATCAAACGACTTGTTTGAGTTGATGTACATATTCGATATGGGTACGAACTCCGACAAGTGGCTTTCTACTGCAGTTGATTATTTTGAATATCTTGGAACATCCGATATGACTTCGGAAGAGGTGAAAAAGGAATTTTATCGTCTTGCCTGCAACTTCAATGTCGTTGCAAATAGTGAAAGATCTTATATATTCTTGTCGGGATTGAATGAAAACATGCCCGAAGCGGTTGCCTTGATGGATAAGTTGCTTGCTGATTGCCAAGTTGATGAAGAGGCTTACAAGAACCTTGTGGATAACATATTGAAACAACGTGCCGATGCAAAAGCCGACCAATACAGTAATGTAAACCGTCTCATTGCTTACATGCAATTTGGACCGCACAACCGTTACACCAATATCCCGAGCGAGAAAGAATTGGAATCAATCGATCCACAGAAATTGGTTGACATCATACATGGGCTTTGCGGCTACAAGCATCGTGTGACTTATTATGGCCCGATGTCGCAAGATGATTTTACAGCCTTGATAAACGAGGAGCATAAAGTGGCCGAGGAATTGAAGGATGTTCCTGTCAAAGACATGGCGCGACTGTTGACAGAGAATCCGATGATATACACTGCTCCGTATGAAGCTAATCAAGTATATATGTTGCAGTATTCCAACGATGGTAAAAAATATGACTTGGCCATTGAAAATGCAAGAAGATTGTACAATGAGTATTTCAATGGCGGCATGAACTCAATCGTGTTCCAAGAAATGCGCGAAAGCCGAGGGCTTGCTTACATGGCTTCGGCCAGTCTTTCTCAGCCTAACGACAAGGATGATACTTATTGCTATGTATCTCTGATTGCTACGCAGAACGACAAAGTCTTTGATGCTATAAGTACATTTAATGACATAATCGAAGATATGCCTGAATCGGAGACCGCGTTTGAGATTGCGAAGAACAGCTTGCTTTCTCGCTTGCGCACTGAACGCATCCTCAAGTCGGACGTGATATGGCAATACATAGCAGCCCAAGATTATGGGTTGGATGTAGATTCCCGCATTTCGTTGTATGACTATGTGCAGAATGCCACTTTGGCCGATGTTGTCAAGTTCCAGAATGAGTGGGTGAAAGGACGCACGTTCCAGTATTGCATCCTCGGTGACAAGAAGAGTATCGACATGCAGGCGTTGAAGCAATTTGGACCAGTACATGAATTACAAACTAAAGAAATATTTGGCTATTGAAGTTATAGCGATGCCATCTATGGCATGATGTGAAAATTACGGGTGCCGATTGGAGCTATTTTCAATCGGCACCCGTTTTTTTGTCCAATCGGCATGAAATTTAATTATGATGTATTAAAATTCATACATGCCATCTGAACGGATTATGATATACCCTCATAATTTGGAAGAATTTTCTTTGTCAGTTTGATATTTGGATTTCTGCCGGATTTCGGCGGATATTCCATATATTTTCTGTAAATCTGTATAAGGAATATACCTACTTGAATTTAAGAGAGTTATAAGAATTACCTTGTTTTCGGGTAATGAGTTGGCAACTGTTCCTATTGCCGTGGTCTGCATCGCTTTACTTGTTAGGTAACTCATCTTACTGCAAAATTAAGCAATAATTTGGATTTCCTTGCTTCTTTCTGATATAAATCAATCAAATGAAAATCGAAAAGATGTCGAAAAAAAGCAGAATCAGTTAACCTTATAAATGACGTATGGCGATATAAATCGCCATACGGGTTGTCAGTTTTCCTTCTTAGGCAAAGAATCTATGCCACTTAACCTGTACAAATCTTTATCTTACTATTATAGTATAAATGAGCATCACAAAATCCAACATCACCGAAGTGATTCCCAACAGTAATGCAAATTGCGGGAACACAAACATTCCACAAACTGTTAAGCTAATAGATAGAATACTCACTGCAGACTACCACTATAATAACTCACTTCTCTATTGCGAAGTATAGAGTGAATATCCGTCCACGATTATACACCCATAACCCATGAATCCCAATTGCGGATGTATTGACAAAGTTGTTACGATTAACGATATTGTACATACTCTAAGCTATTCATCTGCTGTAGCCTTTCTAAGTGTAGGGAGAATTCTTTTGGAAATAAATTCTCTAATCTACACACAAAACAAAATCATTTGTTTCATAGTGAAATATAATAAAAAATTAATAACCATGGAACCCAAACTCATTTGCACAGTCTGTGAGTCCCAACCTCAGACCTTGGCGACACTTACTCTCCCACTTGTGCAGTACCATCAGCGTATATAGTCTTAACTTCTCTGTTCGGAATGGGAAGAGGTGATTCCTATATACTATAGTCACCGTTGCTAAATTTTATACTCTACAAACCCATTCTGTCCATCATGTCATCTATCGAGCCTCCATTCTCCTTAAATGAATCATAATCATCGCCTCCTAAAGCATAATAAGTATCACGCTCATAATCATAGTCATCTTCTATTCCTGTAGGTTCATAATCATCGCATTCATCTTCTTCATCTTCTTGATAAAAGGGACTATTGACAATTTTGTTTTCACTAAATGAAAAGACATATTCTTCTGTCGTATAGTCTTGTGAATACATATTAAAATACAACAAGACTGCGTATTTATCATTACAAGTGTCGATTTCATTTTTATCTAAAGAATTACCCTCAGAGTCTACAACATCATATTCTCTGCTTTTGCCTTGATAATCAAAAAGTTCCAACTTGGTACCTTTATCGTTAGAAAAAGCCAAAACATCGCCCGAAAGAAATCCTCTAAATGATAAATCTTCTTTTTGGCATATAAGGGAACTCTCATTTTCGGAAGTGTAGACTCTTCCATCCAACAATATTACCGTTCGAAGAGTATTATAATGAAATTGAGGATTAAATGTATGGCAATCGACAACATCAACATTTTTGTATTTTACCTCAGATTTACATTCATATCCTAGATTCCCATAAACACCCTTCATCATTCCAATTTGTACGGAAAACCATATTGGTTTGATTGGTGGACAGTTTGCACTTGATGCAAATACTGTTTGTTTAGGATAAGCACGTATTACTTCAACCTTATCATATAAACATTCGTTATTGATTAACTCTCCATGGCAAATTAACCCATATTTTCCATTCTTTTCTACTATGATTGATTCTTCACTTACAAATGTTTCTTTAAAATTCAATTTAATCGATGCTTGGTTTATAGATGTAAAATTTCCCAACATCATGAGATTATTATAAGTATATAATATATCTGTAGTTCCATCTATTTTTTTCATTAATAGATAATACCCTAATATATCTATAGAACTATACATACAAGGGACTAATATTTTATCGTTAACAAATAGTCCTTTATGTCCGATATGGTCTTCAATCAATATTAAATCTTGCTTTTTTATCCGCAATCTTTCGATATTTTTATAGAAGCAAGGCAAAATATATGCAGAGTCATTGAAGAGCCCCCAATATTCGGCTGAAGTATTCGGACTACTGATGCATTCTAAGCATACTTTAATATATATTTGGTATTGTCCTTTTTCTCTATAATGTTTAGAACTTGGCTCCTCTAAGACTAAGAAATCAATTTTACTAAAACTTGGTGGAACAGCAACATTTAGGGTTTCAGTATTTATAGCTCCATACCGGACATAATTATTTCTAATCGGTGATTTTATATGTTGAACAGACATTTTTTGTTCAAAAATAGCGTAATCAGTAATAGCAGCTCTTTTCTTCTGATAGTCATAATCTTTACTGGTCTGAGATACCAATTTCCCTGTTTTGTCGTAAATCATAATGCGATAGTAGTCCTCAAGCAAGATCAGAGAGTTGGCAAAACGATCTATTGATTGATTATGATACCAACCTAATCTCTCTTGATTGGCTAATACAAATTCATAATTACTACCATCGTATTCGACAATAATCGTGAACCCTTTGTAACTTGAATTGATATTCTTGTGGTGTAATATGATGGTGTCATCATCTGTAAGGATCTGGATATCTTTTTCCCAATTAACTTTGCTCAAGTCAGAATGGATTAAGAATGATTTTTTCTTACAATTATAATCGTATGATACATCGTAGCTTATAATATTGAGTCTGTTTTGTTTGTCTTCACTAAAATAGATAACATTCATGCGGCAGTATGACAAATATGGACCTGTTGTTTCCCAAAGAACAATATATTTGCAATTAAACGTCTGAACTTGAATAAAATCTCTTGATAAGATTTTGTATTTCCATTTTTCTTTATCATATTCATAACGATTGGCTTCGTCATCTGGTATACTGAAAATATTAATTGTATAAATGTGATATACATTATTTCCGCTACAAAAAAAATAAAAATCACCTATTGTTCCTATATATTGGCAATCGGTAAGTTCGTTATTAGCAATCAGATGTCCGAATTTGTTATTACTCGAAGTCAACAGGTTCGATGACGTTATAATATCTTTTATCCCAAGAATAACCGAATCATCTGTTAATCGATAGAATGTTCCTAATTCTTTATCGTCAGAAGTGAAAATCACCCTATTATCCTTATTTATAACATATATTTTACCCTCCTTACACTCTTCTTTTTCATTTACCATAACATACGACCGACTCGTCCCATTGTTAAAGCACAGAACAAATACCTCTGGTAAATTTAAATCTTTTCTGTCTATGCTTTGACCATTAATGGCGAAAAAATGAATCATGCCATCACTAATCATAGCCATACAAGATTTATCATCTGTGATATGAAAAGGAGCAATTGTAAAATCTGTCTGGTTCATAATTTATATGAGTTTATTTAGTGCAAATATAATATATATATTTGAGAATCAGTAATCAACGAAATGTCATTCAAAAAATTAGCATCAAGTCTCAACAAAAATGGCTGGAACGACCAATCGCCTTAACGTCGATTATTGAAAAAACTATTTTTTCATAAACACCTTGATACATTCTATGTATTTAAGCCATTTTTCTGCTTTGTTGTGGTAATTTCTAAACTATTTCTCCATTTATGCGCTTTCTGCCTGAACCATTGCACAAGCGGAATGTCATTCACGTATATTTGGTAGTGTCCTTTCCTGCTCTTGTCCTCTTCAAATGAGAAAACCGCATTTTCGTCACGGAACTTTCGGTTGAACTCAGGAGAATAGAAATCACCTTTCAACCTTACTTCCTTTAACTTACACAGCTCTTGAATTACTCTTTCAGAGAAATTCAAGGTGTTTCGGCAGAAGTCAATCAACGGTAACAGCTTTTCCACATAAGGAAAATATCGCTGTATCATGTCTATATACTCGTTGAACTTGGTGCGTTCCGATTGATGCTCCCGTTCCATTTGCTTGATATGCTGCATTAATTCTTCATTCTGCTTTTCAAGCACAGATAGACGTTGCTGTAATCCCTCCCTTTCCTCTTTCAACTTATTGCTGCCCAAAAGAGAACCGACCTTTGCCACGAGTGCCGTTTTCGCCTCGGTCTTGGCGGCTTCCAGTTTCTCCGACTTGATTTCCTTTCGCACTTCGTCAAGCTGCCGTTCCGCCTGCCGCTGTTCGGTTTGTAGTTGTTGCACGTTGGCTTCAAGCTCTCCTGTCTGCCGTTTCAGGTCACGGTAGTATTGGGCAGTGGTGGTATGCCGTGCCTCCGACCCTCGTATGCCACGCTGCAAGCCGTATTTCGCCATTGCTGCGGCATAGCTGTCATGGTAGGCGACAAGCCTTTCACGGCTCATGAGGTCATCAGCACACAGGCGTACAGCGTTGGCTTTCTTTCGGTAGGTACGTCTGCCATCCACTTGCTTCTGCCTCGCTTTCCTGCGCTTTCCCGTCACTATCGGCACGACCGTGGCGTGGATATGCGGCGTGTGCTCGTCCATGTGCAGCACTGCCGATACGGTATTCTCCTTTCCGAACGTGCGGTGCAGCCATTGCAGGTTGTCATCGCACCATTCGTCCAGTCTGCCCTCGTCCTGTATTTTCATCATATCCTCGTGCGTACCCGAAAGCACGATTCTAATTGCCCGCACTTGGTC